>NZ_JAACFS010000001.1 GCF_029051645.1 Bradyrhizobium sp. CSA112 | reverse complement strand
CCCTGCAACAATCCCAGCGCGCTCGGTATCGGCCGCACCGTCGAGATCGATACCACGGGCGGTCCTGGATTCGGCTTCGAACATTTCAAGGAGCTCGATTTCCTTCGCGACAAGGAAGTGGTTCTGACCTTTGACGACGGCCCGTGGCCGGTGAATACGCCTGCGGTCTTGAAGGCGCTGGCGGAGGAATGCACCACCGGCATCTTCTTCCCGATCGGAAAGCACGCCACCTATTATCCCGAAATCCTCAAGCAGGTGATGGCGGCAGGCCATTCCATCGGATCGCACACCTGGTCGCATGCAGCTCTGGTCAACAAGAAGCTGAACGAGCAGCAGCGCAAAGATGAAATCGAAAAAGGCTTCAGCGCCGTGAAATGGGCGCTCGGCGGCAAGTCGCCGGCGCCGTTCTTCCGCTTCCCCGCGCTGCAACACCCGCCGGAGATGGTGACCTATCTCGGCGACCGCAACATCGGGATCTTCTCCTGCGACCTCGATTCCTTCGACTTCAAGGCGAGCAAGTCGCAAACGATCATCGACAACGTGATGCGCAAGGTCGAGAAGAACGGCAAGGGCATCATCCTGATGCACGACTTCCAGAAGCACACCGCGGAAGCCCTGCCCGAGCTTCTGAAGAAGCTGAAGGACGGCGGCTACAAGGTGGTTGCGATGCGCGCCAAGACGCCGGTGCAAACCATCGCCCAGTATGACGAAGACATCGTCAAGGATCTGAAGCTGCCGACCGTGAGCTCGCGCCCGGTTTCCAGCGTCGTGCAGACGATTTCGGAATAACGCGGCGCGACACGTGCCGGCGCTGCGTATCGAGGGCTATGTCATCGTCTCCGCGGACGGCATGTTGGCGGATGCGCGCAACGTCATGCCTGACGAATTGAAGTTCGAGGGCGACAAGGCGTTCTTCACAGCCGCCCTCGACCGCGCCGATCTGATCCTGCACGGCCGCAATTCCTACGAAGACCAGCCGAACTCGCCGCGGCGCAGGCGGATCATCCTGACGCGGAAGGTAGACGCGATCGCGCCCGACCCGGCCAATTCGAAATCGACCCTATGGAATCCAGCGGGCGCGTCGTTCGAAGCCGCCTGCCATCATGCCGGCGTTGACGCCGGCACCGTCGCCGTGATCGGCGGCCCCGGCGTGTTCGGCATGTTCATGGACCGCTACGACGAGTTCTGGCTCTCGGTGGCGCCGCATGTCCGCCTTCCCGGCGGCGAACCTTGCTTCCCCGGCGTGCCCGCGCGTTCTCCGCAGAACATCCTGGCCGCGCATGGGCTGCACGCCGGCGAACCGCAGATGCTCGACGCCGCCCACCAAGTCACCGTCACGCCGTGGCGGCGCAACGCCTAGGGCGTCATCCTTTCGTACAATCAGCCTCGCCGTAAGCCAGCTCGGCCAGAGATCGCTTGACAGTACGCGGCCGCGGTTCCAACCTGAAAAGAAAAACAAAATACAAATCATCATCGGGAGGACCACGACATGTTGAGGTACGCTTCAACCATGATTGCAGCGGTGACTCTTGCAACGGTCACCGTGTTAGCTCAGCCGGTTCAGGCTCAAACCACAGAAAAGCCGTTAGTACTGAAGGGTCAGTCGACCCACCCCGCATCCTCGAACTTCCATCTCATCTTCAAATTGTGGGCGGAGACCGTCGAGAAAATGACGGCCGGACGTCTCAAGATCGAGACGCTTCCGGCGGGCGCGATCGTGCCCCCGTTCGAGGTGTTCGACGCCACCTCCAAGAACGTGCTCGACGTCGGTATGGGCCCGTTCGGCTATATTCTTGGCCGCAACACCGCGACGATACCGATGTCGCACGGCCCGCTATACGGCATGGACGGCTCGGACTACTGGGCCTGGTACTATGACGGCGGCGGCATGAAGCTGCTCGACGAGTTCTACCGCGACGTCCTCAAGCTGAACGTCGTCGGCTTCCCGATCCCGACCGACTACCCGCAGGGAATGGGCTGGTTCAAGAAAGAGATCAACAGCCTCAGTGATCTCAAGGGCTTGAAGTACCGGATCTACGGCATCGGCGCGGAGACCTACGGCAGGCTCGGCGTGTCGGTCGTCACCATTCCCGGCGGCGAGATCGTGCCGGCGATGGAGCGCGGCGTGATCGAGGGCGCCGAATGGATCAACTGCGAGGAAGACAAGAAACTCGGTCTGCACCAGGTCGCCAAGCACTACTACACGCCGGGCATGCACGAGCCCGTCACCGGCGGCCAGTTGATGATCAACGGTGACGTCTGGAAGAAGCTCACGCCTGATCTGCAGGAGATCATCAAGGTGGCGAGCGTTTACGCTACGACACAGCGCAACTTCGCCTTCAACCGCGAGACGGCGCATGCTTGCCAGGACCTGATCAAGGCGGGCGTCCAGATGCATCGCACGCCCGACGAGATCCTGAAGAACTTCCTCGACGAGTGGGAAAAGATTCAGGCCGAGCATGCAGCGAAGAACCCGTTCTATCGGAAGGTCATCGACAGTCAGAAGGCCTATGCCGAACAGATCGTGCCGTTCAAGCTCTCCTGGTTCCCGCCGTACAACTTTGCCGGCGAGTATTACTGGAAGAACAAGATCTACCTGACCAAGAAATGATCTCTCCGTAGTAGCGCAGCTGCTGGCGTCCGAACCGCCGGACGCCAGCACCGTATGAAGAGGAGTGATCATGGCGGCGGACACCAGCAGTGCTTCGGTCCCGGGCAATCCGGGCGGCGAGTTCCCGCGCGCCTTTTATGCGATTATACGGGCGATCGACCGCTTCACCGACGTGACCGGCAGGCTCATTGCTCTAACGATGCTGTTTCTGATGGTGACGATCTCCTACGAGGTCGTCATGCGCTACGGATTCAACGCGCCGACCGTTTGGGTTTATGAGTCGAGCTTCATGGCCAATGGTTCGGCCTTCATGCTCGGAGCCGCATATGCGCTGTTGAAAGGCGCACACGTTCGCACCGACATCTATTGGGAGAATTACTCGGAGCGAAAGAAGGGCGTCGTCGACCTGATCTCCTACTTGTTATTCTTTTATCCGGCCATGATCACATTCATGCTGATCAGCATTGACGACGCCTTGCACTCCTATGACACCGGCGAGCGCTCGCAGGAAAGCGTGTGGCGCGCGATCATGTGGCCGTTCCGGGCCACGATCCCCCTGGCAGCCCTTCTTCTCATGATCCAGGGCATCTCCGAAGTACTGAAGTGCTGGTACCAGGTCCAGTTCGGGCGCGAGTTCGTGCACAGAGAAAAGATCGAGATATGACGGGACTCGAACTTCTCGGACTTGTCATGCTCCTTGTGATGCTGGGAGCGATCTTCATCGGCCTGCCGATCAGCTTCACGCTGCTGTTTCTAGCGCTGATGTTCGGCTACGTCGGCATGGGCGAGCGGGTCTTCAACCTCGCCTACCTCCAGACCATTGGCCTCATGAAGCAGGACGAACTCGTCGCAGTTCCGATGTTCATTCTGATGGGGTTCATCTGCGATCAGGCCGGACTGATGGAGCGACTTTTCAAAGCGTTCCGCGACCTGTTTGCACCGATCAATGGCGCGCTCTACGTGGTCGTCATCCTCACAGCGACGCTGTTCGGCATCGCCGCCGGAACCGTCGGCGCGACGGTTACGCTCCTCGGCATCATGGCCGGGCCGATGATGATCCGGGCGGGTTATGACGTGCGCATGTCGGCCGGCGCTATTGCGGCCGGCGGCACGCTTGGCATCCTGATCCCGCCGTCGGTGATGCTGGTCGTCATGGCGCCCGTGCTGGATATCTCGATTATCGATCTCTATGCGGCCGCCTTCGGCCCGGGCTTCCTGCTGTCCGCCATGTTCATTGCCTACACCTTGATACGCTCTCACTTCAATCCGAAGCTCGGCCCGCCCGTGCCGATCGAGGACCGGCCCGATTCAATGCGGATCGTGCTGTGGGAGTGTGTGGTCGGTCTTGTGCCGGTTACAGTACTGACGATCCTGACCCTCGGCGCCATCCTCGCCGGAATCACAACGGCGGCAGAGGCCGCGGCGTTTGGCGCACTGGGGTCAATCGTCCTCGTCATTGCCTACGGCCGGTTCTCGTGGCGCGGGTTGCTGGATGCCTGCTACGGCACACTTGCAACGACCAGCATGGTGCTCCTCCTCGCGGTAGCTTCCAACGTGTTCGGTTCGGTCTTCTCATGGCTCGGCACGGCAACCTGGATGACCAATGCCTTGCTGGCCTCGCCGTTGCCGGCCTGGGGCACCATGTCCCTGCTGCTAGGCCTGATCTTCCTGCTCGGCTGGCCATTCGAATGGCCGGCCATCGTGTTCATCTTCCTGCCGATGCTGGCGCCGGTGGCCAAGGGCCTGGGCTACGACATGGTCTGGTTCGGTTGCCTCGTCGCGGTCGTGCTGCAGACCGCCTTCCTGTCTCCGCCGGTCGCCATGTCAGCCTATTATCTCAAGCAGGTCGTCAAGGAGTGGAACCTGAGAATGATCTACCGCGGCATGGCCGACTTCATGGTCATCCAGTGCGTCTGCGTGGTCCTGGTGCTGGCCTTCCCTGCGATCGCGATGTGGTTCCCGCAATGGCTGCAGGCGCGCAGGATAGCGGCGCGCACCGCGCAGATCGAACACGTCGCGCCGCCGCAGAATGCGGCCGCAGCACTCGATGGCCCGCGCATTGCGATCCGGAATTTCTGAGCGCGGCTTAAATGTCCCCGTAGGCCGGCTCATTCGGCCGCGGACCCTTGCCGTAGCCCGCGATCATGAACAGGGCACCGATGATCGACAGGTTCTTCAGAGCCTCGATCAACGTCGTGGCATTTTCGGGCGCCGGCTGATTCCAGAAATCGTGGAAATAGAAGGTCGTGGCGAGCACGAAGAAGATCAGCAGGATCGCGAAGAAGCGCGCGCCGAAATTGACCGCTATCATCAGGCCGGCGAGAATCTCGAAGCCGCCGACGCCAAACGCCAGCAATTGCGGCATCGGCATGCCCGCCATAGTTTCGAGCTGCGAGGTATAGGGCGCAAGCAGCGCCGGAATGGTCACCTTGGATGCAATGAAGTCCGCCGTCTGCTGTATGGCGAAGAGCTTGGTCGCTCCCGTGTACATGAAGAGGACGGCGAACAGAACTCGCCCGAAGGTGACTAACGCTGGCATGGGATCGGCCTCACTGAATTGCAAGCAAAGGTAGCAGGCGGCGCGAAACGATTATGGGCGTTTCGTCTCCGCTTTTCAAACGCTCAAATCGAAACCATCCGCGCAGGAACCTGCGCGCGCCCCAACCAGACCTCCCGATAGAAGCAGAACCAAGGCGCTTTCTTGATCATAGCGTTTTCGCGCGAAGCCAGCCCCGGACTTGATCCGGGGCCGGTAGCGGCTCGCGCGAAGAAAACGCGTCAGAACAAAAGGCTAGATCCCGATTTTGATTCAATCTGAACCGGAATCTATCCGAACAAGGTCGGCTGCTGACGGCCGGCGCGCTCCTGGGCTTCGACGGCGGCCACCGCCGTCATGTTGAGAATGCCGCGCGCTGTCACCCCGGGGGTCAGAATATGCGCCGGGCGCGCCGGACCGATCAGGATCGGTCCCACCGGCAGCGCGTCCGCCAGCGTCTTGATCATCTGGTAGGCGACATTCGCGGTGTCGAGGTTCGGCATGATCAGGATATTGGCGTCGCCTTCCAGCTTGGAGTGCGGCAGCACGAGCTTGCGCGCCGCGGCCGAGAGCGCGGTATCGCCCTGCATCTCGCCGTCGGCCTCGATCTCCGGATGCTTCTCCTTCAGAAGCGCGGTGGCGCGGCGCATTTTGCGCGAGGAGTCGCTGTCATAACTGCCGAAGTCGGAATGTGACACGAACGCGACGCGAGGCTTCATGTTGAAGCGCTGCACATGGATCGCCGCGAGCGAAGCCATCTCTGCGAGTTCTTCGGCGCTCGGATTGGGCCGCACCTGGGTATCGGCGATGAAATAGGAGCCCTTGGTGGTAATCATCATCGCCAGCGCCGCGAAATCGCTGACGCCGGGCAGGAAGCCGATGATCTCGCGGACATGGCGCAGATGGCTCATATAGCGGCCTTCGACGCCGCAAATCATGGCGTCGGCTTCGCCGCGCACCACCGCAAGGGCTGCGATGACGGTATTGTTGGTGCGAACCACGGTGCGCGCGGCCTCGGGCGTGACGCCGCGCCTTCCAGCCACGTCGATATAGGTCTGCACATAGGAGCGATAGCGCGGATCGTCCTCGGGATTGACGAGGTCGAAATCCTGCCCGGCCTTGATCGAGAGGCCGAACCGCTTGATCCTTGCTTCGACCACGGAAGGCCGCCCGACCAGGATCGGCCGCGCCAGTTTCTCTTCCAGCACGACCTGCGTGGCGCGGAGCACGCGCTGGTCCTCGCCCTCGGCATAGATCACGCGAACCGGCTGGGTCTTGGCCTTGGCGAACACCGGCTTCATGACGAGGCCGGAACGGAACGCGAAGCGTTCCAGGAGCGCGGTATATTCCTCGAAATTCTTGATCGGGCGCGTGGCCACGCCGGAGTCCATCGCAGCCTTCGCCACGGCCGGCGCGATACGCAGGATCAGCCGCGGATCGAACGGGCTCGGGATCAGCGAGCCTGGGCCGAACCCTTGCGCCTCGCCGCTGTCAAAACCCTGGGCTACGGCATCCGACGGCGGATCGCGCGCGAGCTGCGCGATCGCGTCGACCGCTGCATGTTTCATTTCCTCGTTGATCCCGGTGGCACCGACATCGAGCGCGCCGCGGAAGATGAACGGAAAGCACAGGACGTTGTTGACCTGGTTCGGGAAGTCGGAACGCCCGGTGCAGATCATGGCATCGGGGCGCACCTTGCGCGCCTCCTCCGGCATGATTTCCGGATTCGGATTGGCCAGCGCCATCACCAATGGCTGATCGGCCATCGACTTGACCATATCAGGGGTCAGCACGTTCGGCGCTGAAAGTCCTAAGAAGATATCGGCGCCGCCGATCACATCGGCCAGCACGCGGGCATTGGTCTTCTGGGCATAGACCGCCTTCCAGCGATCCATCAGCGTATTGCGGCCCTCATGCACCACGCCGTCGATGTCGCAGACCCAGATGTTCTTGCGCTGCGCGCCCATCGACACGAGCAAGTTGAGGCACGCGATCGCCGCCGCACCCGCACCCGAGCAGACGATCTTCACATCAGCCAGCTTCTTGCCGTTCAACAGCAGCCCATTGACGATGGCGGCTCCGACGATGATGGCCGTGCCATGCTGGTCGTCGTGAAACACCGGGATCTTCATGCGCTCCTTGAGCTGCGCCTCGATCTCAAAGCACTCCGGTCCCTTGATGTCCTCGAGATTGATGCCGCCGAAGGTCGGCTCCAGCGCCGCCACCGTCTCGACCACGCGCTCGATGGTGTCAGCGGCAATCTCGATGTCGAAGACGTCGATCCCGGCGAATTTCTTGAACAGGACTGCCTTGCCCTCCATGACGGGCTTCGAGGCCAAGGGACCGATGTTGCCGAGCCCCAACACCGCGGTACCGTTGGAGACCACGGCGACCAGGTTGGCCCGTGAGGTCAGCGCCGCCGCTTCGGCCGGATTGTTGGCGATCTCGGTGCAGGCTGCAGCGACGCCAGGCGAATAGGCGAGCGCGAGATCGCGCTGGTTGGCGAGCGGCTTGGTGGCTTGTATCTCGAGTTTACCCGGGCGCGGCAGCTGGTGGTACGCGAGCGCCGCGGAGCGGAGATCTTCAGAATAGGACGACATGCACTCCCCCCACGGGCTTCCACGGCCCCGAATTACGTGCCGAGGCTGGTCTTTATTCGAACCGTCAGTTTTGCGGCAGATTGACCCGGATGTGAAGCACGGGCAGCCACTTGGATGCAACATCCGAAAGCGTCCCCATCAACAGGGGGCATCGACGGAAAGCGCCAAAGCCGGTAGCATATTTTCCTCTCTACCCCCTTCCCTTGACCGACATATGGCAGTTTCGCCTCCCGCAATGTCGGCGTCCGGAGCACAACTGATGGTCAAGATACTGATGGGCCTGGCCGCTGCGGTCGTGATCGCGGTGGGCGGCTTCTTCGGCTTCGAGCTTTACACGCAGCATCGGATCGAAGGCGAGGTTGCGGCCGCGTTCGAGCAGATTCGTGCTGGCGGCGGCAAGGCAAGCCACGGCAAGGTGTCGTTTGACCTGCGCAGCCGCACGCTCAAGATCGCCGATATCGCCACTGAATCGGCCTCGCAGCCGCCGGTAGGCGTGAAGATCGCCAGCATCACGGCCTCCGGGGTCGGTCAGCCGGACGCGGCGCAATTCTCGGCCGATGCAATCGAGGCGATCGACCTCGAACTCAATGCCAGGATGACCGCCGGGGCGGATTGGCAAGTCACCTACAAGATGCCGCGGATCGCGGCGAAGGATTTTTCCGGCCCGGCAAGCCTGCCGCGGCCGCCGGCATCGCCCTCGATGATCGACCAATATCGGTTTCTTATCGAACAGCTTGGCGCGCTCACCGCATCCTCGATCACGGTACCCAGTGTCGCCGGCACCATGAACTCCGGAAACCCGGCGCTGGGGAGCGGAGAATTCGCCTACGCCAACGTCACGCTGCGCGACATCAAGGCCGGCAAGATCGCCGCCGTCACTGCCGACCGAATGACGTTCACAGGGACCACGCAAGCGAAGGGCAAGGCGGAGAAAGTCACCGGCGACCTTGCAAATCTCGCGGCACAGGATGTCGATGCCGTCGCGGCCGCAACAATCCTCGATCCGCAGCGAGCCAATGACGACCAATACTACCGCGTCTACCGGCAGATTACCGCGGGCGCCTATACGATCAGCTCGGGGCAAGGCCCAAAGGTGCGCATCGACGGGCTGACGGTCGACGATATCGGTGCACGGCCCTCGCGGCTGCAACTGGCTGCACTCCTTGCAACGATACCGGCCGGCACGGCCCAGCCCACCCCGGCGCAGGCGCGCGAAATGATGGAGCGGGCGGCCAAGATCTACGAGGGCATGCGCATTGGAAACGCCGAGATGCGTGGCTTTTCGATGGACATGCCCGAGGGCGGCTTCAAGCTTGCGTCGATGCGCTTTAGTCTGGAGAACGGAAAGACCGGCGAATTTGCAATTGAAGGTTTTGACGGCCGTACGCCGCAGGGTCCCATCAAGCTCAGCCGCTTCGCGCTCAAAAGCCTGGATATCGCAGGCCTCTTGCGCCTGACCGCGCTGTTCTCGAACCCGGCGCAACCGCCGCCGCCCGACCAGGCGCTCGGCATGATTGCCCTGCTCGAGGGCGCCGAGCTCAAGGGCTTCACTGCGCCCTACAAGAACACCGGCAGACTGATAAACGTCGACCTCGTCAACCTCGACTGGGGGCAGTTCGTCGGACCGATCCCGAGCAAGGCGCGGCTGACCGCGAAGATGTCCGGCCCACTCGACACGACGCATCCCGGCCAGCGAATGCTGATCGCCGCGGGCCTCGACAAGATGGCGATCGATCTCGATCTCGGCACGGCATGGACCGAAGCATCACGCTCATTCGTGCTGGAGCCAGCGACGGTCGAGCTTGGTGGCATGCTGAAAGCGTCCGCAAGAGTTTCGCTTGCCAACGTGCCGCGCGAGGTGTTCTCGATCAATCCGATTCAGGCAGCCGCGATGGCGACGCAAATCGAGGCCGGCGGAATCGAGCTCACGGTGCGCGATTTGGGTGGCGTCGATCTCGCGGTCGCCCACTATGCAAGGATGCAGAACGTCAGCCGCGACGCGGCGCGGCAGGCCATCGTCCAGGACATCAGGGCCAGCGCCGCCAAAACGGCGATCAGCAATCCCGATGCAGAGGCGCTCGCGGACTCGGTGGCGCGCTTCATCGAGACGCCGGGGACAACACTCACGATCAAGCTCACGCCGCTCGGCAAGGTGCCGGTGATGCAGCTATTCCAAATGTTGCAGACCGATCCGCTGATTGCGCTGGCTCAATTCCGGATCGCGGCCTCGACGGGGCTGTGAGCTACCTCTACTGCATCGCAAGTCCGTCATGGTGAGGAGCGCCAACGGGTCCGCGCGTAGCGCGGCCCGATGACAGGCTCCGCGCGTCTCCGGACGATGCTTCGCATCGCCGGGCGAACCATGAGGCCCGGTCTGTGGCCTGCATCCTTCGAGACGCCCGCTCGGCGGGCTCCTCAGTATGAGAGGGTTTGGAGCCGTTCCGACGCAGCTAACTCAGCTCCTACCCCTTGTCCGGCAGATTGAGCCGGATGTGAAGCTCGCGGAGCTGCTTGGTTGTGACTTCTGACGGCGCGCCCATCAGGAGGTCCACGGCCTGCTGGTTCATCGGGAACAGCGAGATTTCGCGCAGGTTCGTGGTGCCGCAGAGTAACATCACAATGCGGTCGACACCGGCCGCCATGCCGCCATGCGGCGGGGCGCCGTACTGGAACGCGCGGTACATGCCGCCGAAACGCTCGACAACGTCCTTCTCGCCATAGCCCGCGATCTCGAACGCCTTCACCATCGCTTCCGGCTTGTGGTTACGAATACCGCCGGAGGCGATCTCGTAACCGTTGCAGGTAATGTCGTACTGGAACGCCTTGATCGTCAGCGGGTCCTGCGTCTGCAACGCGTTGAGACCGCCCTGCGGCATCGAGAACGGGTTGTGCGAGAAGTCGACCTTCTTGTCTTCCTCGTTGTACTCGTACATCGGGAAGTCGACGATCCAGGCGAGCTCGAACCGATCCTTGTCGATCAGGTTCAATTCCTCCGCCACCTTGGTGCGCGCCAGGCCTGAGAACTTCCAGAATTTTTCCGGATCGCCCGCAACGAAGAAGGCAGCATCGCCATCCTTTATGCCGAGCTGCGCGCGGATCGCAGCCGTCCGCTCCGCACCGATGTTGTTGGCGAGCGGACCCGCACCCTCGCCGCCCTCGCGCCACATGATGTAGCCGAGGCCGGGCTGTCCTTCGCCCTGCGCCCACGAATTCATGCGGTCGCAGAACGCGCGTGAACCGCCCCCCACGCCGGGGATCGCCCAGACCTGGTTCTTTGGGTCTTCCAGCATCCGCGCGAACACCTTGAAGCCGGAGCCGCGGAAGTGCTCGGAGACGTCCTGCATCTCGATCGGGTTGCGCAGGTCCGGCTTGTCGGTGCCGTACTTGCGTAAGGCTTCCGCAAACGGAATCCGCGGCCAGCCTTTGGTGACCGGCTTGCCCTTGGCAAACTCCTCGAACACGCCGGTGACGACCGGCTCCATCGCCGCAAAAACATCTTCTTGCGTGACAAAGCTCATTTCAACGTCGAGCTGGTAAAACTCGCCCGGCAGGCGGTCGGCGCGCGGGTCCTCGTCGCGGAAGCATGGCGCGATCTGAAAGTAGCGGTCGAAGCCACTCATCATCAGGAGCTGCTTGTACTGCTGCGGCGCCTGCGGCAGCGCGTAAAACTTGCCGGGATGAATGCGTGACGGCACCAGAAAGTCCCGCGCGCCCTCCGGCGAGGACGCCGTCAGGATCGGGGTCTGGAACTCGAAGAAGCCCTGCTCCTTCATCCGCTTGCGCATGGAATCGACGATCGCGCCGCGGGTCATGATGTTCTGGTGCAGCTTCTCGCGGCGCAGGTCGAGGAAGCGGTACTTGAGCCTTATATCTTCAGGATATTCCTGCTCGCCGAACACCGGCAGCGGCAGCTCGGCCGCAGGCCCCAGCACCTCAATCTCGCTGACATAGACTTCGACCATGCCGGTCGGCAGTTCCGGGTTGTCGGTCCCCTCGGGCCGGCGGCGCACCTTGCCGTCGATCCGCACCACCCATTCCGAGCGGAACTTTTCGACTTCCTTGAACGCCGGCGAGTCCGGGTCCGCCACGCATTGCGTTATGCCGTAGTGATCGCGCAGATCGATGAAAAGCACGCCGCCATGGTCGCGGATGCGATGGCACCAGCCGGAAAGACGGGCGGTTTGCCCGATATCGCCCTCACGGAGCGCGCCGCATGTATGTGACCGGTAGCGATGCATGGAAGTCCCAAAAATCAGATGTCGGAGGTCAGAATCGGGGCCAAAGGCCGCGCGGATTGCGGGAGGGTTTACCCGACGCCGCGCAGGGCGGCAACCAATGGCGGGGCCTGTTTTGTGCCAGAAACGCGAGATTTCCGCTGTCGGCGGCCCAACCGTTTGCCTATTCCGTGCCCGCGCCTATCTTTAGGTCATGACCATCCATTTCCCGTTCCAGAACACCTATTCGGCCCTACCGGCGAACTTTTTCGCCCGTGTCGCGCCGACCCCGGTCGCCG
Source organism: Bradyrhizobium sp. CSA112 (assembly GCF_029051645.1). Lineage (GTDB taxonomy): Bacteria > Pseudomonadota > Alphaproteobacteria > Rhizobiales > Xanthobacteraceae > Bradyrhizobium. Next base: position 968,000 of record NZ_JAACFS010000001.1, on the reverse strand, counting down.
CCCCACGGCTGATCAAGTTGAACCGGGCGCTGGCCGTCCATCTCGGGCTTGATCCCGATGTGCTGGAGAGCCCGGAAGGGGCCGAAATCCTCGCCGGAAAGCGCCTGCCCGACGGCGCCGATCCGATCGCGATGGCCTATGCCGGCCACCAGTTCGGCCAGTTCGTACCTCAGCTCGGCGACGGCCGGGCGATTCTGCTCGGCGAGGTCATCGACAAGGACGGCGTCCGCCGCGACATCCAGCTCAAGGGATCGGGACCAACGCCATTCTCGCGCCGGGGCGACGGCCGCGCCGCGCTCGGGCCGGTCTTGCGCGAATACATTGTGAGCGAGGCGATGTTTGCGCTCGGCATCCCCACCACCCGCTCACTCGCCGCCGTGATCACTGGCGAGAGCGTCATGCGCGAGACCATGCTTCCCGGCGCGGTGCTCACGCGCGTCGCCGCAAGCCATATCCGCGTCGGCACCTTCCAGTTCTTCGCCGCGCGCGGCGACACCAACGGCGTGCGCGCGCTGGCCGACCATGTCATCGCCAGGCACTATCCTGATGTGGCGAAGGCCGAGCGTCCCTATCACGCGCTGCTCGAAGGCGTCGTCGCCCGCCAGGCCGATCTGCTCGCGCGCTGGCTTCTGGTCGGCTTCATCCATGGCGTCATGAACACCGACAACACGTCCATCTCGGGCGAGACCATCGACTACGGCCCCTGCGCCTTCATGGACGAGTACAACCCGGCGCAGGTGTTCTCCTCGATCGACGAGCTGGGCCGCTACGCCTACGCCAACCAGCCGCGCATCGCGCTGTGGAACCTGACACGACTTGCCGAATGCCTGCTTCCGCTGTTCTCCGACGACCAGGACAAGGCGATCGAACAGGCGCAGTTCATCCTCGGCGAATTCGCCGAAAAGTTTACCGCCGCGTATCAGACCGGGCTGCGCAAGAAGATCGGCCTGTTCACCGCGCGCGACGGCGACGAGGCGCTGGTGCAGGACCTGCTCGACGCCATGGCGAAGAACACGGCCGACTTCACCCTCACCTTCCGCCGCCTGAGCGATGCCGCCGGCGACGAGGCCGCTGTCGCAGATGTCCGGGCGCAGTTCACCGATCCCGCCGCCTTCGACGAATGGGCGGTGCGATGGCGTCAGCGCTTCGCGGAAGAGCCGCAATCCGCCGGCGAACGGCAGGTCGCGATGCGCGCCGTCAATCCGGCGTTCATCCCGCGCAACCACCGCGTCGAAGCCGTGATCGCGGCCGCCGTGAACAAGGACTACGCGCCGTTCGAGGAATTGCTGACGGTGCTGTCTAAACCGTACGAGGATCAGCCGGAGTTCGCAGACTATGCCGAACCGCCGCTGCCCGATCAGCGCGTGCTGCGAACGTTCTGCGGGACGTGAGGTCGCGCTGACAGCTTGTAGGATGGGTAGAGCGAAGCGAAACCCATCAATAGCTCGCGTGATGCTGATGGGTTTCGCTTCGCTCTACCCATCCTACACATTGCCGTTAACCCAACTCCTTAAGCAGCCGTCCACCATCCGCCGACGCGCTTCATCTGCCGGTTCCACAAATTAAGAAGCCGTCAACACGCTCCCTACAATTCTATCGGTTTATCGGGGGGAATTGCGGTGGATGCCTTTGCTATCGAATTCGTGGGAATGGTGATGATTGCGCTCTGTCTCGCTGTGCTCGCGATTCCGTCGGGCCGTCGTCGGTCGCGGCACATCCACTACGAGTAGTCAGGTCGCGCCTCCATAACCCGAAAGGCCCGCGGAGACTGGCGATTGGCCCGGCGCCTCCGGAAACCGGCTGTTCGGGCGCCTGACCGAAAAACGCCGCCACGCGCTTGCCGTCTATGGCAATCCGCCCGCCAAACGACGTAAAAAAGCCGTGCTCAGGCTCAAATGCAGGGCTCAAATCTTCCGCGACACCCTTGACATATCAGCGTTTTCGGCAGAACGCCTGTCGGACGCGTCATGGATTGTTCATGGATCTGATTACCACCACTTCCGACCTCGCCGCCGCCTGCACCCGGCTCGCCCAGCACAAGGTCATCACCGTAGACACCGAGTTCCTGCGGGAGACGACCTACTATCCCCTGCTCTGCGTCGTCCAGATGGCGAGCGCGGACGAGGCCGTCGTGATCGACACGCTGGCGCCCGGCATCGACCTCAAGCCGTTCTTCGAACTGATGGGGAACGAGGCGGTGCTGAAGGTGTTTCACGCCGCCCGCCAGGACATCGAGATCGTCTGGCACCAGTCCGGCACCATTCCGCACCCGATCTTCGATACGCAGGTCGCGGCGATGGTGCTGGGCTATGGCGACAGCATTGCCTATGACCAGCTCGTCGAGCGCGTCACCGGCCACCGGCCGGACAAGACCCACCGCTTCACCGACTGGTCGCGCCGTCCGCTGACGCCCGAGCAGATGCATTATGCGATCTCCGACGTCACCCATTTGCGCGACGTCTTTGCCGCCCTCGATGCCGACCTCAAGAAGCGCGGCCGCAGCGACTGGGTCAGCGAGGAGATGGAAGTCCTGACCTCGCCAAGGACCTATGATTTCCACCCCGAGCGCGCCTGGGAGCGGCTCAAGAGCAGGGTCCGCAAGCCGAAGGAGCTTGCCGTGCTGATGGAAGTCGCGGCCTGGCGCGAGCAGGAAGCGCAAAGCCGCGACGTGCCGCGCTCGCGCGTGCTGAAGGACGATGCGGTCGGCGATATCGCCACCCACGCGCCGACCTCCCTGGAGCGGCTCGCCGGCCTGCGCTCGCTGCCGAAGGGCTTTGACCGCTCCAAATGGGGCGCCGATATCATCGCCGCCGTGCAGCGCGGCCTTGCCCGCGATCCCCACACGCTGCCGAAGATCGAAAAGCCGCGCGGTAATTCGAACGGGGCTGCAACCGTCGAGCTCCTGAAGGTGCTGCTGCGGATGACGTCGGAACGCCACGCCGTTGCCAGCAAAGTGATCGCCACCGTCGACGACCTCGACCAGATCGCCACCGATGACCACGCCGACGTCGCTGCCCTGCATGGCTGGCGGCGCGAATTGTTCGGCGAAGCGGCGCTAGCGCTGAAACACGGCCGGCTGGCGCTTGCGATCGAAAAAGGCCGCGTCGTCAGGGTCGACCGGGCTTAGCAAGCACTGTTGCTTTCATCCTTCGAGACGCATCGCTTTGCGATGCTCCTCAGGATGAGGTCTTAGACCCTCATGGTGAGGAGCGCGGCAACGCCGCGCGTCTCGAACCACGAGGCCACAGGCGCATGACTATGCCCAACTACCACTTCAGTTCGAGCCCCACCGTTCCCTGATGCGACTGCATCGCGGCGCGGAATTTGGCGTCGTAGTTGACGTAGAGCCGCGCGGTACCGGTGAGGCTCAGCGATGCCGAGCCTCCGGCATCGGCGCCGTACCGGCTCTCGCCGATACTCTGGAACGTAATACTCTGAACACCCTGGCTGACCGTGATATCGGAGAAATTCTGCACGACGTTGTCGACGAACTTGCCGTAGCCTGACAGGTCGAAAATCTTGCCGTCGAATATCCAGTAATGCCCGATCTCCGCGCCGATCAGCAGGCGTGCACGCTGCACGGTGGCGCCCGTCGCCATCACGGGGTCGAGGCCGCCAATCTCCTGCAGCGAGCCGGTCTGGGCGCGGACATATTCGAACGCCGCCTTGGGCACGATGCGGCCCTGATCCTTGGACCAGTAATAGCTGATCTCACTCAGGACGCCGTCGAGCCGCGCATTGTATCCGGCGGTCGCTAGCCCAAAGCCGGTGTCGCGCCGCGAATTGATGTTGCCGAAACCGTGCACCACCGCACTGGCCCAGGTCCATGGCCCGCTGTCGACGGAGGCAGTGAAACCGATCTGGGTCAGGTCGATCGTCGCCGATTGCAGCGCCAGCGGAATATCGATCGCAGAGCGGCTCTGGTCGATCGAAAGGCCGATATTGATGCCCGGCGCCACCCGCGCGCTGATGCCGGCCACGCCTCCCCAGGTCTTCCGGCTATCGCCGACGAAATCGCCGACCGCGCCGTTCTTCGTAAAGTTACCGTAGCCTTCGAACCAGGTCCGGTAGCGCGGCGCTTCCGTGCTTTCCGAGGCGCCGCCGCCGCCCGGATTGGTCCGCTGCAGGCGGTTGAAGCCGTTGCTAGACTGGTTGCCCAGCCGTTCGAGGAAATTGCTGCCGAGATTGGTCAGCGTTGCGCCCGACGACACCGCCGAATTGATCACCGTCGGCGTCGGGCTCGGCGTCGGCGAAGGCGTGGGTGTCGGGGTGGGCGTTGGCGTCGGTGATTGCGCCTGTGCCGCCGACATCACTGCGACAAGAACGACCGCAATCGCGACAAGCCGCGCGAGCGCGCCACCGGTCCCGATTTTTCGTGCCCACGAAAGCCGCGATGAGCAGCGCATGCAATCCAACCCCAAAGGCAAAAGCGCCGGCCCGAAAAATGCGAAAATCCCGATCAACCGGAGCGATTTGCCCCCAGTTCGCGGGAAGGGTCAATCGGTTAGCCCCCCGGCGCGCCGCCGAATACACGCCATTGTTGTCCGGTTGCCACAGCTCGCAGAATCGCCAATCGGTTTTCCGGCACTCGCCGAAACCTTGCGAACGCCCAAATTTCGTGTTGCAATCCGAGGTGCAATCGGATTCAGGCCGTTCGACTGTGCGCTTCGCGAGCAGGAAATCTAGCAGCTACCGGGGAGCCCGGTTGTGGCGTGGCACGTGGAAAACGTGGCCGCGTCTTTTTTGTATCTGGTCTAAACTTGGAGACAGGCGATGGCGATGCACAAGGGCACCGTCAAGTGGTTCAACCCCACCAAGGGGTATGGGTTCATCAAGCCGGCGGTCGGCGAGAAGGACGTGTTCGTCCACATCTCGGCCGTCGAGCGTGCGGGGCTCAGCACTCTCAACGAGAACCAGCACATCGAGTACGACCTCGTCGAAAACCGCGGCAAGACGTCAGCGGAAAACCTCAAGGTCAACTAGACTTCATCCACGTTGATTATCCCCCGGCCTCGCCGGGGGCTTTTGCCCTGCCCTGGAATTCAGGCTGCGGCCTGGCAACCGGCGATCTCGCGGAGCTCCGGATAGAATCGCGCGGTCATTCGGCCGACATACCGCCGCAAATTGTCATGGCTTGCGGCCGCCCGCTGCAGATCCGACTCGAACAGCGGACAAATCGCGCTGACCGCGAAGGCGAACATCGTGGCATCGATGCCGGCGGGCGCGCTACCCATGAAGAACGGCTTGTCGCCGAGATAGGCCGCCATCGCATCGATCGAGCGGATTCCGATCGCGGTGATCTCGTCGGCGGAGTGACGGCCGATTCCCTGGCCGTGCAACGTCTTGCGCAGGCGGCGGCGGATCATCGAGGCGACAACAGGCCGGACCGGCGCAGGCACGCTATTGAAGAAGTTGACCGGCCCCTTGCGGAAATTGGCATCGATCATCCAGCGGAAGTAGACGCTGGCCCAGTATAGATTGTCCTCCGCCATTTTCTCGAACGCCCAGGCGATGGCGAGCTGCTCGGCGGTGAGGCCCTGGTCGAAATCGATGCCGTATTTCTTTTCGAGGTGCCAGCGGATCAGCGTGGAGTCGCCGAGCAACTGGCCGTCGTCCTCGATGTAGGGGATCTTCCCCTTCGGCGCCTTGGAAAAGCTCATCAGCGCCTTTTCGAACGGGAGTTTCGACATCCGCAACAAGGTCTCGGCCTTGGTCACGAATGGGCTTGCGTCGGGAAGGCCGAAATTGGGCCCGGAGCCATAGAGCGTGATCATGGAACCTCGATGGATTTTGCGGAGCGCGGCTATCGCGCTCGGTTCGCGCACACCGGCAGATAATATCAGATCGTCCGCGGCGAAATCAGGGTGCCGTCGCGGTCAGCCCCGTCGGCAAGCTTGCAGATGCCCCCTTCGAGCCGAAGCCTGCCGCTCGCAAGCAATCGCAACGCCTCGGGATAGATGCGATGCTCGATGCCGAGGATGCGCTGCGACAGCGTCTCGGCCGTGTCGTCATCTGCCACCGTGACCGCGCCCTGCATCACGATCGGGCCGGCGTCGGTTTCGGGAATCACGAAATGCACAGTCGCGCCCGAGATCTTCACCCCGGCCTGCAATGCCTGGCCATGCGGATCGAGGCCCGGAAAGGACGGCAGCAGCGCGGGATGGATGTTGAGCATCCTGCCGTACCAGCGCTGCACAAAATCGGCGGTGAACAGCCGCATGAATCCGCCGAGGCAGATCAGCTCGACATTTTTTTCCTCCAGCGCCCGCTGCAGGACATCCTCGAAGCCGGCGCGATCCTTGCCGAACGGCTTGCTCTCGATGACCATCGTCGGGATGCCGCTCGCGGCCGCCTTTCCCAGCCCGAGGGCATCGGCCCGGTTGGAAATGACGGCGACGATCTCGGCCGGAAAATCCGCAGCCTTCGCCGCATCGATCAGCGCGGCCATGTTCGATCCGCGCCCGGAGATCAGGATGGCGACACGGCGCTTCATTGCGCGAGATCGAGATGGCCGTTGTAGACCACGCGATGTTCGCCCGTAGCCGGGATCACTTCGCCGAGCACGGCGACGGTCTCGCCGCTTTCGGTCAAAACTTCCGTCACCTGCTCGATTGCGTCCGGCTTGACGATGGCGATCATGCCGATGCCGCAGTTGAAGGTGCGCAACAATTCGAGTTCGGCGATGCCGCCCAGCTCCGCCAGCCACTTGAACACCGGCAGCACCGGCAGCCGTGCCAGATCGATGCCGACGCCGAGGTGCTTTGGCAGCACGCGCGGGATGTTGTCGGTGAAGCCGCCGCCGGTGATGTGGGCGAGCCCCTTGATCGCGCCGGTCTCGCGAATCGCGCGCAGGCAGGACTTCACATAGAGCCGCGTCGGCACCAGCAGCGCGCCGCCCAGCGTCATGACCGGCGAGAACGGCGCCGGCGCATCGAAAGCCACGCGGGATTGTGCGACGATTTTGCGGACCAGCGAAAAGCCGTTGGAATGAACACCGGATGACGCCAATCCGATCACGGCGTCGCCCACGGCAATGTCCGCGGTCGGCAACAGCGTGCCGCGCTCGGCAGCCCCCACCGCAAAGCCTGCGAGGTCGTAATCGCCGTCCTTGTAGAGCCCCGGCATCTCGGCGGTCTCGCCGCCGATCAGGGCGCAGCCGGACTCCCGGCACCCCTCGGCGACGCCGGCCACGATGGCCGCCGCGGCCTCGGGGTCGAGCTTGCCGCAGGCAAAATAGTCGAGAAAGAACAACGGTTCCGCGCCCTGGACCACCAGATCGTTGACCGACATCGCCACCAGATCGATGCCGATGCCGCCATGCAGGCCGGTCTCGATCGCGATTTTGACCTTGGTGCCGACACCGTCGGTCGCCGCCACCAGCACGGGATCCTTGAAACCCGCCGCCTTGAGATCGAACAGGCCGCCAAAACCGCCGATTTCGGCGTCGGCGCCGGCCCGGGCGGTGGCGCGGACCATCGGCTTGATGAGATCAACCAGGCGGTTGCCCGCATCGATATCAACGCCCGAATCCGAGTAAGTCAGCCCGTTTTTGCGGTCGATCATGCCCAATTTCCGTATGATGACCGCTGGTTACGAGGAATTCCGCGATCCTGCAATGGCTCGCGAACGCTTCTCGCATATACTATGTAGATAAGGTCCGTAGATAAGGTCCGGCCGAACCCGCCAAGGGCCGGATCTAGGCCGGGAGCCGGGAAGCGACCGAGTTGAGCATTCCAAATATCATTACGCTGGGGCGCATCATTCTGGTGCCGGTAATCGTCTGGGCGATCGTTTCCAGCCAGATGGAAATCGCCTTTGCGATCTTCGTCATCGCAGGGGTCAGCGACGCCGTCGACGGCTTTCTCGCCAAGCGATTCAACATGTCGAGTGAGCTGGGCGCCCTGCTCGACCCGCTCGCCGACAAGGCGCTCTTGGTTTCGATCTTCGTGGCCCTCGGCATCTGGGGCGCGGTGCCGCGATGGCTCGTCATCCTCGTGGTGTCGCGCGACATCATGATCGTCACGGCCGTCATCGTGTCATGGCTGTTCGACAAGCCTATTCCGATGAAACCGCTGATGGTCTCGAAGCTCAACACGGTGGCACAGGTGGCGTTCGCGGCGCTGGTGCTGGCTTCGCTCGGTTTCAACTTCAAGCCGGCGCCCTATGACGTAATCCTGATGGGTTTCGTAACGGTCTTTACTTTGGTTTCCGTCTCGCTCTATCTCGTCGAGTGGGTGCGGCACATGAGCACGATCGAAGCGCGCTAGATCATGCATTTGCCTGAGATCCCGGCCTGGAGACTTGCGTGGCAGTCCGCGTTCAACCTCGTCAGCTTGCCTTTGCACTGCCGCATGCGGAGAGCCTGACCCGCGACAATTTCCTCGAAGGGCCGGCCAATGAAGCCGCTCTCTCGCTGATCGAAAGCTGGCCGGACTGGCCGAACCGCATCATGCTGCTGGTAGGACCGGAGGGCTCCGGCAAGAGCCATCTCGCCGCGATCTGGGCCGAGCAGGCCGGCGCGCGCTCGACATCGGCGCATGCGCTTAACCCTGCTGCGGTCCCCGGCGCGCTCGCCACCGGGGCCCTGGTGGTCGAAGACCTGAGGCCGGCCGACTTCGACGAACGCGCGATGTTTCACCTCCTGAACCTGGCGCGCGAGGACGAAGCCTTTGTCCTGATCACGGGGCGGGTTCCGCCGGCGGCGTTCGAGGTCGAACTGCGCGATCTCGGGTCGCGGCTGCGCGCCGCACCCGTCGTTTCGCTATCGCCGCCCGACGACCTTCTGTTTCGCGGCCTGATCGTCAAATTCTGTGCCGATCGCCAGTTGAGCATCGACGAGACGGTCGTGAGCTACCTCGCGACCCGGATCGAGCGCTCCTATGCGGCCGCCCGCCAGGCAGTCGACCTCCTGGATACCGAGGCGCTGCGGCTCGGCCGGCCGGTGACCCGGGCACTGGCCGCGGAACTGCTGCGCAACGCCTGATCGGTCGGCGCGTGCTGCTTACTGCCGCCTTGACGGCGGCTGTAAGCGGACCATCAATGTCATTGAAACGTCATCGGCGTATCACATGCTGTGGGCCGCATTCCCATAAAGTCAGCCCGCACCGCCAGAGATGGATCAAAGCCTTATGGAATTGGTACAAGCTGTTGAAATAAAAGAGAAAGAGCCAGTTGTTGAGGCTCTGCCGACGATTGCCGCGAGTCCGGAGCGCTTCATCAATCGGGAACTTTCCTGGCTGCATTTCAACCGCCGGGTGCTCGAGGAATCAGTCAATCCCGGCCATCCGGTGCTGGAACGGGTCCGGTTTCTGTCGATTTCCGCCAACAACCTTGATGAGTTCTTCATGGTCCGTGTCGCCGGCATCAAGGCGCAGGTCCGTGAAGGCATCGCCGAACGCAGCCCCGACGGCCTGACGCCGGCCGAGCAGCTCACTCTCATCAACAGGTCGGTTTCGGAACTCGCGTCCGACCAGCAGGCGATCTGGCGCGATCTACGCAATATCCTGTCCGACACCGGCATCATACTGGTCGACGGCCACGACTTCACCAAGGCGGAGCGCGGCTGGCTCGAGGATCATTTCCTCCGCAACATCTTCCCGCTGCTGACGCCGCTGGCTATCGATCCGGCGCACCCGTTCCCGTTCATTCCGAACCTCGGCTTCACCATCGCCCTGCAATTGTCGCGGACCTCCGACGGCAAGGCGATGAACGCGCTGATCCGCATGCCCGGCAAGATCGACCGGTTCATCCGCATGCCCACGGGCAAGGATGGTGCCGTGCACCTGATTCCGCTGGAACAGGCCACCGGCCTGTTCATCGGCCGCCTGTTCCCAGGCTACACTGTCAAGGGCCAGGGCGCCTTCCGCATCATCAGGGACTCCGAACTAGAAATCGAAGAAGAGGCCGAAGATCTGGTCCGCCTGTTCGAGACCGCGTTGAAGCGGCGGCGGCGAGGTTCGGTGATCCGGCTGGAGATGGAAGCCAAGATGCCGGAGGAGCTGCGCGCCTTCGTGCAGCAGGCGCTTTCGGCTGCCGATGACGAGGTGTTTCTGGTCGATGGCGTGCTGGCGATGAACGAACTCTCACAGCTCACGCGGCTCGACCGGCCCGATCTTGAATTCATGCCCTATGTTCCGCGCCATCCCGAGCGGGTGCGCGACCATGGTGGCGACATCTTCGCCGCGATCCGGCAAAAGGACCTCATCGTCCATCACCCCTACGAATCCTTCGACGTCGTCGTGCAGTTCCTGCAGCAGGCCGCGCGCGATCCCGACGTCGTCGCCATCAAGCAGACACTCTACCGCACTTCGAACAACTCGCCGATCGTGCGCGCGCTTGCCGAGGCTGCAGAGGCCGGCAAATCGGTGACGGCCCTGATCGAACTGAAGGCGCGGTTCGACGAAGAAGCCAATATCCGCTGGGCGCGCGACCTCGAACGCGCCGGCGTGCAGGTCGTGTATGGTTTTCTCGAACTGAAGACGCACGCCAAGCTGTCAATGGTGGTACGGCGCGAGGGCGGTAGCCTGACGACCTATGTGCATACCGGCACCGGCAATTATCATCCGGTCACCGCGCGCATCTATACTGACCTATCCTACTTCACGTCGGACCCGATCATCGGCCGCGATGCGGCACGGGTATTCAATTACATTACCGGCTATGCCGAGCCGAGCGACATCGAGCGGATGGCGGTGTCGCCGCTGACGCTGCGCAAGCGCATCATCGAACACATCAAGGGCGAGAGCAATCACAGCAGGCACGGCAAGCCCGGCGTGATCTGGATGAAGATGAACTCGCTGGTTGACCCCGATGTCATCGACGCGCTGTACGAGGCTTCGCAGGCCGGCGTGTCGATCGAGCTGGTGGTGCGCGGCATCTGCTGTCTGCGCCCGGGCATTCCAGGACTTTCGGAGAACATCCGTGTCAAATCCATTATCGGCCGCTTCCTGGAGCACGGCCGTGTCTACTGCTTTGGTATGGGTCAGGGCCTGCCCGGCCCGAAAGCGGCTGTGTATATCTCGTCCGCCGACATGATGCCGCGGAACCTCGACCGCCGCGTCGAAATTCTCTGTCCATTGCAAAATCCCACGGTACATCAGCAGGTTCTCGAACAGATCATGGTCGCGAATCTGAAGGATACCGAGCAGAGCTGGCAGTTGTTGCCGGATGGGTCGTCAACGCGTATGAAGGCCGCGAAAGGCGAAGAGCCATTCAATCTGCACAACTATTTCATGACGAATCCGAGTCTGTCAGGCCGTGGAAAGTCTCTCAAGGAATCTTCGCCGCGCCGCCTCACGCGCCGTAACGAACGTCAGCAATCGTCATAAGGAGTTGCGGCTGTGAAGCGGCCGCGTAAGCGCGCTTCCAGCGTCGCCGTCATCGACATCGGTTCGAACTCGGTTCGTCTCGTCGTCTATGAGACGATGGCGCGCAGCCTCGTCACTCTCTTCAACGAGAAGGCGCTGTGCGGGCTCGGCCGCGAGGTGCAGAGCACCGGCCTCTTGGCCGAGGACGCGGTTGCCAAGGCGCTGACCGCGCTGCGGCGATTCCGGGCGCTGTGCCGCATCCAGCAAGTGGGGCGCGTCTTCGCCATCGCCACCGCCGCATGCCGCGACGCCAAGAACGGTCCCGACTTTATCGCGAAGGCCGAGCGCATCTGCGGCGCGCGCATTCAAATCCTGTCGGGGCCGCGCGAGGCGAAGCTTTCCGCGCTCGGCGTCGTCTCCGGCATCCACAATCCCGACGGCATCGTCGGCGATCTCGGCGGCGGTTCGCTCGAACTGATCGACGTGCAGAAAAACCGAGTCCACAGCGGCGTCACCCTGCCGCTGGGAAGCCTGGCGCTGCAGGATCTCTCGGACAAATCGCTGAAGCGCGCCGAGCGCATCGTTCGCGACGATCTGTCCAACGTCGCCCAACTCAAGGCCGGCCATGGCCGCACCTTCTATGCGGTCGGCGGCACCTGGCGCGCGCTGGCGCGTATCCACATCGTCCAGAGCGGCTATCCACTGCGCGTGATGCACGGCTATTCGATACCTGCCGCCGACGCGCTCGATTTCGCCCGGCGCCTGCGCCGGCTGGCGGCCGCCAACATGCTCGCCGATATCGAGGTGGTCGCGGATGCCCGGCGTCCGCTCCTGACCTATGCGGCGCTGGTGCTCGAATACATCATCCGCGTCGGCCAGCCGAAGACGATCGTGTTCTCGACCTTTGGCGTACGCGAAGGCCTGCTCTACGAAATGCTGCCGCCGCAGGAGCGCACCAAGGACGGCTTCATCTGCGCCGCCCAAACCCTGAACGGGCTGCTGTCGCGGTCCGCGCGCCATGCCGAGGAATTGGTGGCATGGACCGACCGGCTGGTGCGAGTCGTGAGGCTGCGCGAGACCGCGGAAGACCGCCGACTGCGCCACGCCGCGTGCCTGCTTTCCGATATCGGCTGGCGCGTACATCCCGACCATCGCGGCGAGGAAACGCTGAGCCTGATCACCAACGGCAATTTCGGCTCGATCAGCCATCAGGGCCGCGCCTTTGTCGCGCTGTCGGTGTTCTACCGTTACGCCGGCCTGAGCGAAGAGAACGAACCGCCGACGCAGATTCGCGAACTGGTGCCGCCGGCGATGGACGAGCGCGCCCGCATTCTCGGCGCCGCCTTCCGCGTCGCGCATCTGATCTCGGCGGCGCGCACCGGCGTGTTGCCCGCGACGCATTTCCGCAGCGGCAGCCGCAAACTGATGCTGGTGTTCGAGCATCGCATGGTCGATCTCGTCGCCGACCGCGTCGGCAGCCGCTTCAAGCAACTGGCACGGCTGGTCGGCCGCGCCGGCTCGATCGTGCGGAAGTGAGGTTCGTCGTAGAAGTAGATCATATCGCGTGAGGCAACGCCCCGCCCTATAGCCCGCGCACGAATGCTTCGAGCGCCGCGTTGGTCTCCTTTGCCGCTTCCTGCTGCACCCAATGTCCGATCCCCGGGATGATAGTTGAGCCGCGAAAATCGGAGCAGGCGATTCCGGGTTCGGCGTAGAGGTCCACACCTGGAATGAAGGCGCGCACGGGATCGCGCTCGCCGGCGATGAAGAGCGATGGCGGCGTAATGCCGCGTCCGGTCAATTCAGCCAGGTCGGCGAAGTCGAGGGTCTGCGCGCGGTATCGGTTGAGTGGGCCGCGAAAGCCGCCGGCCCCGAAGGCATCGGCATAGACCGCCAGATCGCTCTCACTCATCCAGTCCGGAAAGGGCAGCGGATCAACGAGCCCGTCCAGCAGCCTAGCCTCCGGCGGTTTCGACTCCAGCCACTTGTTGTGGGGCGCCGCCCCGGACAGCGCGAAATACACCTTGCGCAGGGCACCCGCGACATCTGCCTCCAGTTCCGCTTCCGCGACGCCCTCTTGCTGGAAGTAGATCTGATAGAAAAAGCGCCCCTTGTAGATGGATCGGGCCAGTTCGATGAAAGGCGCGGGTCCGCGCGGACGGAATGGCACGCTCAGACCGGCCACCGCCCTGATTTTGTCGGGATGAAGCAGTGCCGTGTGCCACACGATGGGCGCGCCCCAGTCGTGGCCGAACAGAACGGCCGGGCCATCTCCCACATGATCGACCACGGCAACAACGTCCGAAGCGAGATGACGTAGCGTATAGGCCGAGATTTCTTTTGGCTTCGAGCTTCGCCCGTAGCCGCGCACGTCGAGCGCGGCCACCCGAAAGCCGCGTGCCGCGAAGTGCGCCATCTGATGCCGCCAGGAATACCAGAGCTCCGGGAATCCATGGACGCAGACGATCAGTGGGCCCGAGCCGCTGACCGCCACATTGAGTTCCGTCGCTCCATTTCGGACGGTGAAAAATTCCATCGCGGTTTCCCCCAGCACTGTCCCATCATATCAGCGACATCACGCGCGCCGCCAGCATCGGCTCTCGCAGCGCCGCCTGCGGCTTGAGTAGCTGGGAGACTTCCACAGTCAGCCGGTGCACCTCGGGATCCTGCGCGGCGAGCTTGGTCAAGGCCATGCCGTATTGCAGGCGCTGGGCTAGATCGGTCGGCCGAACACCGCGCGTGGCAGGGTAGACGAAATCGTTGACGGCAACACCCCACGGCGTCGCGATGGTGTCCTGGATGGCAGCGAAGAAGTCACGCGCCAGGCGCTCCATCGGGACATCTTCCGCCAACAACCGGTCCAGGATTACGGCTTCCTGTGCCGCCACGCTCATGCCCTGGCCGAAGATCGGATTAAAGCGGCAGATAGCATCGCCTGTCGCAAGCAGCCCCGCCGGGAAAGACTCAAGGCGCTCGAAATGCCGCCGTGTGCTGCAAGGCAACTGGTAGCGGACAATATCAGTCACTGGTCGGGCGTCCCTGACAGCGTCATAGATGGTCGAGGTACGCAGGCTCCTGACGAAATCCATGAAGTCCGCGCGGTCGCCCGGAGGCGCGTCGCCGTGATTGCCTCCGATGGAAAGCAGCCATCGCTGCTTCTCGATCGGAAACAGGAACGCCCCGCGGCTGCTGGCGGGTGCGGATGGCAGCATGATATTGCCCAGCCAGTCGGCATTGTGATCGAGCGGCCGCTCGACGATGGTGCTCGCGTAAGCCTGATCAATGCCGATCTCGGTTTCTTCGGGCTTCTGCAGCGAAAGCTCTTCAAGCAGCTTCAGCGTCAGGCCGCAGCGGCCGGAGGCTTCAACAACCAAGTCAGCCTCCACCGCCATAGCAGGTCCATCTTCGCTATCATAACGGACCGCCTCGATCCGCATTGCATCGCGCGACGGGACAAGGCTGATCGCGCGAGAGCGGACACAAATTTTGATGTTCGGGGTCTGCTGAACGCGTCGTCGCGTAACGGCTTCGAGCAGTGGGCGCGACATGCTGAAAATATCGAAGCCGAGATCGCGAATCGGGAAAGGATCGAACCCGGGACGCTCGAACCTTATATCCTTCCCGGTGCGGATCTTCACGGCGCCCGCCTCCGCCAGATCGCTCTCAAATCCCGGAAACAGAGTCTGCAGGGCCTTCAGCCCGCCCGCGAGCAGCATGTGGGCATGCTGGGCCTGCGGCGTGCCGCTTCGTGGCGCGGCCTCGGCGGGAAGCATATCCCGCTCGATGATCGTGACTTTCCCGAAATGCCTGGAGATCGCCTGAGCGGCCGTAAGGCCGGCCATGCCCGCACCAATGACCACGGCATGACTTCTCGCAAAATCTGGCACGTGTTCCTCCTGCGGAAGGGAGTAGCGGTATACCCGACACAGCGCCTCCGATTGCCCGGAGCTTATCCGATCTTTTTTGGCGCGATAGTGAAAGGCGTCACAAGTGCAAAGCTGAAGCTGCCAGTCTAGATCTAGCCCGGCCGAGCGCTGCCCTCGTACATGAACGTCATCGCCTTGGGTCCGGGCATATAGCCGGTCTCCACCCGATCAATCTTGAAGCCGGCACTTTCGATCATCGCGCCGATCGGTCGATTGAGATGACAACCGCCGCTGATGCGCTTCCAGGCAGGCGTCAGCCAGTCCTGCCATCGCCGTACATTCTTGTCCGGCGCCATGCCGTGCTCCACGAACAAGAGCTTGCCGCTCGGCCGAAGCACGCGATGCATTTCGGTGAGCGCCATGGCGGCATCTGGGATGCTGCATAAAGTCCAAGTGGTCACAACGGTGTCAACGCTGTGATCGTCGAGCGGAATGGCTTCTGCTGACGCTTCGACGAAGTTGACCTGCATGCCCGGATGCTGAGCGTGGCGAGCCATCACCGTGAGTTGAGGAGACGGCTCCAACGCCAGCAATTCGGTTACTCGTGGCCGATAGAATGGCAGGTTCCGGCCCGAACCGATCCCGATCTCGAGCACGCGGCCTTCGGCCGCGCCGATCACCCGCTCGCGATACGGCCGAAGTTGCTTGTTCCGCATCGCGAGATCGCAGAGCCTTGGCAGGATGATGTCACTATAAAAGGCCATCGATTTCACACCTGCGATTGCCGAGACCATAGTATGTGGAGGCGGCCGGCCGCCGATACCAGGCCTCTCAACACCGCGCTTCGATCGCCTTGCTGATCTCTTCCGGTGCGGCAAAAATCACGTCTGCCCGGTCACCCATCATGCCCGCGGGCACAAGCGCCGGTGCACCGCTTTGCGGACCATCCTTTCCGGAATCGGTTTTCAGGCGGAGATTGCGCTCCCAAAAGGCGCGGGTTTTGCCATCGGCCGTGGTCACCCGATAGGTGTCGCGACAGTAGGTGATCGTCTTCACCTGCATGTTCGATTCCAGGCTCTTCAAATTGGGAACGCGGCCGCCGCCCATCATTCCACCCATCATCCCGCCCATGCCTCCCATTTGCCCTTCAGCGTACCGCTCCGGCGCGGCTCCCGGTTTTGTTGCTTCCTTCAGAAAGGCGAGCAGGTCTGCGCGGTGCTGCGGCTCCTTGATGCCGTTAAACGGCATTTCATTGTCCGGCACCATGCGGTTGGGATCGGTCAGAAAGGCGTCCAGCGAGCGGTCGTCCCAGATGATGCCGGACGATTTGAGCGCATCGGAATAGCGTTCAAAGCTTGGCAACGATCCGGCCTTCCGCTCCCACAGACCGGCAAGGCTGGGCCCCGTCATGTTTAGGTCCGGCTCAAGCGAATGGCATGGCGCGCAGATCCGGAAATTCCGCTGGCCCCGCGCCGCATCGCCCGGCTCGGCAACAGCGGGAGACAACCATGCGACCGTCGAAAGCGCGATTACAAAGAGTCTGTTCATTGCCAACCTCCTCGTTTCCGCATCTGCTCCGAGAGATTCGCGCACGCCTCATCGGGCCGTCTCCAGAATCCGCTTCTTCAGCCGGCTGGACGGAGCCGTCGAAGGCGGAAGCCCTGCCGCGGAATCGTCGTCGGTCTTCAGCCCAAATCCCTTCACCAGGCCGAAGATCGCCGGAATCACAATCAGCGTCAGCAAGGTCGAGGAAATCATGCCGCCGATCATCGGCACCGCGATGCGCTGCATGATCTCCGAGCCGGTGCCGCTGCTCCACATGATCGGCAGCAGCCCGGCCATGATGGCTACCACCGTCATCATCTTCGGCCGCACCCGCTCCACGGCGCCCTCCATGATGGCGTCATAGAGATCGCGCTTCGTCAGCGGCCGCATCTCGGCGTCGCGGCGGGCCCTGATTTCGGCAAGCGCCTGGTTCAGGTAGATCAGCATCACCACGCCGGTCTCGGCGGCGACGCCAGCGAGCGCAATGAAGCCGACCGCGACCGCCACCGAAAGGTTGAAGCCGAGCCACCACATCAGCCAGAACCCACCGACCAGCGAGAACGGCAGGGACAGCATCACGATCATCGTCTCGGTGACGGATCGGAAGTTGAGATACAACAGGAGGAAGATGATGAGCAGCGTCGTGGGCACGACGATCTTCAGCCGCGCCGTGGCGCGCTCGAGGTATTCGTACTGGCCACTCCACATCACGTAGTAGCCAGGCGGGAACTGGATGCTGGCCTGCACCGCGCGCTGGGCGTCAGCTACGTAGCCGCCGAGATCGCGGTCGCGGATGTCGACGTAGATGTAGGTCGCCAACTGGCCGTTCTCGGTGCGAATCGAGGACGGCCCGCGCGCCGGCGCGACCTTTGCGACTTCGCCGAGCGGGACGGCGCCGCCGGCCGGCATCGGCACCAGCACGTCGCTTGCAATCGCCTTCGGATTGTCGCGCAAATCCCGGGGGTAGCGCATGTTGACGGAGAAGCGCTGGCGTCCCTCGACTGTCGTCGTGACCGTCTGCCCGCCAAGCGCAGTCGCAATGGTATCCTGGACGTCCTGGACCATGATACCGTAGCGCGCCATCGCTTCGCGGTCCGGCTCGATCTCCAGATAGTAACCGCCGATGCCGCGCTCAGCGTAAGCGGACGAGGTGCCCGGGACCGCCTTCAGGACCTGCTCGATCTGTTTCGCGAGCCTGTCGATCTCGACCAGGTCGGGGCCGATCACCTTGACTCCGACTGGGGTGCGGATGCCGGTCGACAGCATGTCGATGCGGGCCTTGATCGGCATGGTCCAGGCGTTGGAGACGCCAGGAAACTGCAATGCCTTATCCATCTCCGCGATCAGGCTGTCGATCGTTACGCCGGGCCGCCACTCCTGCTTCGGTTTGAGATTGACGATGGTCTCGTACATTTCCGACGGCGCCGGATCGGTTGCGGTCGCGGCGCGGCCTGCCTTGCCGTAGACGGACTCGACTTCCAGAAAAGAACGGATGATCCGGTCCTGGGTCTGCATCAGTTCAGCGGACTTGGTGACAGAGATGCCCGGCAATGTCGTCGGCATGTAGAGCAGCGTGCCCTCGTTCAGGTTCGGCATGAACTCGGTGCCGAGCTGGCGCGCCGGCCAGATGCTCACGGCCATAATCGCGAGTGCGAGCAGGACGACCAGCGTCTTGGCGCGCAAGACACCCTTGATGACGGGCCGATAGATCCAGATCAGGAAGCGGTTGATCGGATTCTTGTGCTCGGGAACGATTTTGCCGCGGATGAAAATCACCATCAGCGCCGGCACCAGCGTCACCGAAAGCAGCGCGGCGGCGGCCATGGCGAAGGTCTTTGTGAAGGCGAGCGGGCTGAACAGACGCCCCTCCTGCGCCTCCAGCGTGAAGATCGGCATGAACGACACGGTGATGATCAGCAGGCTGAAGAACAGTGCCGGCCCGACCTGGGCGGCGGCCTCGATCAGAATGACCACCCGGGATTTTCCGGGCTCCGCCCGTTCGAGGTGTTTGTGGGCATTCTCGATCATGACAATCGCGGCATCCACCATGGCGCCGATTGCAATCGCGATGCCGCCGAGGCTCATGATGTTGGAGCCGATGTTGAGCAGCTTCATCGCGCCGAACGCCATCAAGATTCCGACCGGCAGCATCAGAATCGCAACCAGCGCACTGCGGAAGTGCAGCAGAAACACGATACAGACCAGCGCGACGACAACGCTCTCCTCGAACAAGGTGTGCTTGAGCGTGTCGATGGCGGCGTAGATCAGATTCGAGCGGTCGTAAACCGGCACGATCTCGACCGATTTTGGAAGGCTGGTGGCGATTTCCGCAAAGCGCTTCTTGACGTTCTCGATCACATCGAGCGCGTTGACGCCGAAACGCTGCAGCACGATGCCGCTCGCGACCTCGCCCTCCCCGTTCAGTTCGGTGATGCCGCGCCGCTCATCGGGTCCGAGCTCCACCCGTGCCACGTCGCGCAGCAGGATAGGCGTTCCATTGCTGACCTTCAGGACGACGTTGCCGAGGTCGTTGATCCCCCTTAGGTATCCCTTGCCGCGGATGACGTACTCGAATTCGGACAGCTCGACGGTGCGGCCGCCGACGTCGGCGTTGCTGGCGCGGATCGCCTCGCGCATCTTCTGCATGGTGATGCCGCGGTCGCGCATGCGCTGCGGATCGAGGATCACATTGTACTGCTTGACGAAGCCGCCGACGCTCGCCACTTCCGCCACACCTTCGGCCTTGGCGAGCGCAAACTTCAGATTCCAGTCCTGGATCGTGCGGGTGTCGGAAAGGTTCAGCTCCTTCGACATGATGGCGTATTGGTAGACCCAGCCGACGCCGGTCGCGTCGGGACCGATGGTCGGCGTCACGCCGGCGGGAATGCGTGAGGTCGCTGCGTTCAGGAATTCGAGCACCCGCGAGCGCGCCCAATAGATGTCGGTACCGTCCTCGAAGATGACGTAGACGAACGAAACGCCGAAGAACGAGAAGCCGCGAACCACTTTCGACTTCGGTACCGTCAGCATCGCCGTCGTCAGCGGATAGGTGACCTGATCCTCGATGACCTGCGGCGCCTGACCCGGATACTCCGTGTAGACGATCACCTGCGTGTCAGAGAGGTCGGGGATGGCGTCGAGCGGCAGATGGATGAGTGCATAAAGGCCGGCCGCGGCAGCGAAGCCGGTGCCGAACAGCACCAGCAGCAGGTTACGGGCCGACCAGGCGATCAGGCGGGCGATCATTGCTGCGCTCCCTCGGCAAAGCCCTTGAGAGCCGCCTTCAGGTTACTCTCCGCATCGATCAGAAAATTGGCGGCAACGACAACGGGCTCGCCGTCTTTCAGTCCGCTGCGGATTTCGATTAGCCCACCTCCCCGGCGGCCGATCTTGACGTCGCGAGGCTCGAACCGGCCCTCGCCCTTGTCGACCAGAACCATCTGGCGAGAGCCCGTATCGAGCACCGAGCTGTCAGGAACCGTCAAAACGGATTCCGAACCGCCGATCTCGATGTCGGCGTCGACGTACATGTCAGGCAGCAACGCCAGGTCCGGATTGGTGAGTTCGACTCGCACGCGGGCTGTCCGCGTCTCGCGATTGACCTGGGGATAGACGACCGCGATTTTTCCGGAGAAGTCCCGCGTAGGGAAGCTGCGCGCCCGAACGGTCACGGGCTGCCCGACCGCAAGCGAGCCGAGGTCGCGCTCGGCCACGTCGATCATCGCCCAGACAAGCGAGGTGTCGGCGACGCGGAAGAGCACGTCGCCTGGTTGGGCTCGCATGCCCTGGACTGCGTTGCGTTCCAGCACGATGCCGTCGCGCGGGGCCGACCACTCGACCGTCACAGGAACGACCCGCGTCCGTTCGATCGCGGTGATCACCGCGTCGGGTACGTCGAGATTCATCAACCGCTGCCGCGAGCCGCGCCCGTAGGAGGGCTCGCCCGCCGTGGTCCTGGACGTCAATGTCGTCACATATTCGGCGGCTGCACTGGAAACTGCGGGACTGTAGATCTCCATCAAAGGCTGCCCCTTCTTGACGAAAGTGCCGGTCGTAACGTCGGCGACCGATTGCAGGTAGGTTTCCGCACGCATCGCGATGACGGAGACCCGGCGCTCGTCGAGCTGGATCGCGCCCGGCGCCCGCACCACAGTCCGGATCGGACGGAGGGCCGCCGGCTCTGATTTGACCCCGGTGCGCTGGATCTTTCCGGGCGAGACCTTGACCGATCCGTCGTCGCTGTCCTCGCCGTCATGGACGGGGATGTAGTCCATCCCCATCGAATCCTTTTTGGGCGTCGGCGAAACATCCGGCAGGCCCATCGGATTGCGGTAATATTTGACCTTGCGATCAGCGGACGGCGCAGCCGCCGCGCTTTCCTCTGGCGGATCGTTAAAGTTGATGTCGGCGTGGCGAGGGACGGCGCGGTAGTCACGGCCATCAGGCGTCTTTTTCGGCGTCAGCGAATAGAATGGCTTGCCGTCGGGGTCCTGATAATAGATTGCAGCGGAAGCCGGTTCGGCCTGTGCCACGACGTGGGTGTGCTTGGTCTCTCCACTCGACAGGATGAATGGACGCGCGACAATTCCGGCCACCGCCGCCGCCCCGATGGCGGCAGTCACGATGGCGATCAGGACTGACCGTTTCATTTGTCGGCCTGAATGATGAGCTTGTTTTCGATCGTTCCGGTTTCACCCTGCACCTTGGCGCCGAGCGACAATTGCCACCGGCCGGCCATGCTGAAATTTGCCTTGAACCGGTAGGTGCCCGGCTCCGATGCTGGCAGCGGGGTGAGTTTGGTCGCCATCTCCTGCATGCCATCAGGCGCCATATCGAGGCGCGTGGCGAAGATGACCGCGTCCGGAACAGACTTGCCCGTGGTCTTGTCGATGAGCTGCACGGCGATGGTTTTGTCGGGGCCGGTCTTGACGGTCGGTTCGACAAGTTTGAATTCGTAATTCTTGATATCCGCGAACGCGACGGTTGGGCCGCACGTCAGGGCAGCGCCGATCAGCGCGAGCCGCAGGCTGCGCGAAAACTGACTGAACTTCATAGTGATAACCTCGATCCCTGGTCAGCTGCGATGGCAGCATGGAGCGGACGCCACGAAGCGCCGCGCGATTTTGGCGTTACGCCAAAAGGTCCAGGGATCGGGGGGGTCTAGGAGGGGGTGAATAGCCGAGGCTTTCCACCTCGGGATCGCTGCCGGGACGCAGCATTCGCAGAATGACCGGCTGGAACTCGGCAACGCCGGCCGGCAGCGGCGCCTGCACCGTCGTCGACACGCAGAGCGCCATCAACGGGCAATCGGCACAATCCATCGGCGCGGATTTCTCCGGGCAGCACGGCATGTCGTCGGACATGGAGGCTGCGTCGCCGGCCATGAAGGTTAGCGCCATCGATGCCGACGGATTCGCATTCGCGCGCTGGGCAAGCGGGGCGAACACGAGGCCTGCGATCAAAAAGACCGCCAGCAGCCGGCAAAGGTGGATCGAGCGTTTCACGGGTAATAGTTTCGCATAATCCGCCCCATGATGGGAAGCCAAGTTCCATCACGAAACCGCGGGTTTCGTTAACATAATTCGGGCGCACCAAGTTTGCGTTAAATCAATCGGGTCTTGATCCAGGACGCGGCATTTGTTGCGGAGGGCCAGAACATTTTTGCTGGCTGCGGCTTGAAATAGCGGCCGCCGCGTTTGCGGCCAGCCTTCAAGCAAGGAGCCCGCCATGCACGCCCGCGAAATGATTGGCACCCACCCGGCCGTCCAGGGGCAGATCAATGACGCCCTGATCCGCTGCATCGAGGAATGCTATTCCTGCGCACAGACCTGCACCTCCTGTGCCGACGCCTGCCTGTCCGAGCGCATGGTGCAGGAGCTGACCCAGTGTATCCGCCTGGACCTGGATTGCGCCGACATCTGCAACATCACCGGCCGCATCATGACCCGCCGGACAGGTTTCGATGACGAAGTGATGCGCCGCATGCTCAGCGTATGCGCTGCCGCCTGCCGGCTTTGCGCGGAGGAATGCCAGAGGCACGCCGCCATGCATGAACATTGCCGCATCTGCGCGGAAAGCTGCCGCCGCTGCATGGAGGCCTGTCAGGAGGTATCACGCAGCATGGCGCATTAGCGCACGCGGCGGGTGCGAGCTAGCCCTCGCGCCGAAACACGCTGAACTGGAAGTTCTGCCGGGAATCCCAGGGCGTTGCGTGCTCGTGCCGCTGCGTGTGGACCAGCTTGAACGTGGCGCCGAGCGTGCGTCCGAGGCTTGCACTGTCGTAGCGCGCGACCGGCAGGCCGCTGCACTTTTCAGGGCCGTCGGGCGCGAAGGTGGCGATGATGGCGTGCCCGCCGATTTTCAGGGCCCGCTCGAGACGGGCGATATAGGCGGCGCGATCGCTTGCCTCCGTAAGAAAATGGAATGCCGCCCGGTCATGCCAGATGTCGTAAGCCCGGCCCGGCTCCCAGGTGGTGGCGTCCGCGACAATCCAGCTAACCCGTTCGGCGTCGGCACCAAGGCGGCTTTTGGCGGCAGCCAGCGCCGCGCCCGACAGATCGAGCACGGTGACATCCTCAAACCCCTGCTCGATGAGATTGTCGACCAGCCGCGAAGCGCCGCCGCCGATGTCGATGATCGCCGGCGTTCGGGTGGCGCCCGCCTGCACGATCAATTCGAGCGAAGGCGCCGGGCTTTGCTGAAACCAGCTAACCTCGTTCTCGCCCTTCGTCGTGTAGACGTTCTCCCAATGGGCCTGACGGCCGGCATCTTCCATGAGCCTCTCCTCCCGGTCTGTACATGGTCATGCCGCCCGTCTTCGACAACGAGCCGACGATCATGTCCCGGCGTTAGCGCCTGCGTGCTGCTTCACGGGTGGCCGCGGGACTAGATGATGCATAACCAGCGGGATATAGTAACTGGAACCGGTGGTTCCGCTGATGAAACCCTCGGTGCCTTTCTTTTCCTGCTTGACTAACCCATACCTCCGCGGTTATGCGTCAATCAATAACCAACTGGTTATGGATTCAGATGCCGAACGCCCACGACGTACTCTTCAGAACACTCGCCGATCCGACCCGTCGGGCGATCTTCGAGCGCCTGTGCCGCGAAGGCGAGCAGACGGTCGGAGCCTTGACCGCGCGGGCCGGGATCTCGCAACCGGCCGTCTCAAAGCACCTTGGCGTTCTGAAGCAGGCCGGGCTGGTGCGCGACCGTCACGAAGGCCGACAGACGCACTATAGCGCCCAGCTCGGCGCCCTGGCCCCGCTGATCGACTGGACGAGCCAAATGCACGGCTTCTGGCAGAATCGGTTCGATCACCTCGAATATCTGCTCAAACGGATGGACCAATGACCAACACAGCAACTGAAACACGCACTGTCGTCGTCGAACGCGAGATGCCTCATCCGCCGGAAAAGCTTTGGCGCGCGCTCACGCAACCACACCTGATGGAGGAATGGCTGATGAAGAACGACTTCAAGCCTGTCGTGGGTCACCATTTCAATCTTCGTGGCGACTGGGGCGGCGTGCTGGACTGCGAGGTGCTCGCCATCGAGCCGAACAAGGAGCTGTCCTACACCTGGAATTTCAAGCATGAGGATGCGGCCTTCAATCTGCAGAGCGTGGTGACGTTTACGCTCATTCCAACGCGCACGGGGACCCTCCTGCGCATGGAGCAGTCGGGCTTCCGGCCGGATCAGAAGCAGGCCTATGGCGGCGCGCACGCCGGATGGCAGCAATTCTTCGCGAAGCTGGAAGAGCTCGTGGCGCGGACGGACTGAAATCCGCCGCGTTACGCTCCGGCTCGTCTACAAAGTCTGCAAAAGAGGAACTGGAACATGTGGATTCGGCAGATTCACCGCTGGCTGTCGATCGCCTTTACGTCGACCGTCGTCGCCAATTTCATTGCCATGGGACTGGGGGAGCCTTCCCCGTGGGTGGTATATTCCCCATTGCCGCCGCTCTTTTTACTGATGTTCACCGGCCTCTACATGTTCGTGCTGCCCTACGCCGCCAAATGGCGCAGCGGCTGACGTACCGGCGACAGGAGCGAACACAATGGCGCAAACGACGTCGAGAAGCCCGGCGAATGCCGCAAAGAAGGCCGCTGCCAAGCGGCCCGCAGCAACAAAGCCGACCCTCCTCTCAGGCGGCAATCCTCAGATCGCGAAGGGATATGGTGACGCTCCCGTGCAGGCCTACATCGCGGCCATGCCGGGCTGGAAACGCGACATCGGACGCCACCTCGATGCGCTCATCGTGCGCACCGTCCCCGGCGTGTACAAGGCCGTCAAATGGAACACGCCCTTCTATGGCTTCGAGGGTCAGGGCTGGTTCCTCGGCTTTCATTGCTTCACGAAGTACGTCAAAGTGACGTTCTTCCGCGGTACATCGCTGCACCCTATTCCGCCTGGCGAGTCCAAGCACAAGGAAGTGCGCTACCTCGACATTTACGAGGACGTTCCGCTCGACGAAGCCCAATTCGTCGCCTGGGTGCAGCAAGCCAGCCAGTTGCCCGGCGAACGATTGTGAGCGAAATGACAACAGCCACGAAGAAAGCGACGACAAGCATGAAGAAGAGCGGCGCAAAGGAAGCAAAAGGAGCGAGCTCTCCCTCTCAGCACATCGATGCGAGAATCAAGGAATTGGGCGATTGGCGCGGCGAGATGCTCGCGCGCATCCGAAGCATCATCAAGCAGGCCGACCCTGAAGTGGTCGAGGAATGGAAGTGGCGCGGCGTTCCGGTGTGGGAGCACGACGGAATCATCTGCACCGGCGAGACCTACAAGGCTGTCGTGAAGATGACCTTCGCCAGGGGCGCCGCGCTGGACGATCCAACAGACCTCTTCAACTCCAGCCTCGAAGGCAACACCAGGCGCGCCATCGATTTCCATCAGGGCGACAAGATCGATGAGAAGGCGTTGAAGGCGCTCATTCGCGAGGCCGTGGCACTGAATACGTCGAAGCGAGCGGCCCGCGCCCAGAAGAGACCGAAGAGCGCCTGACGAGACGTGCCGCGGCGATTCTGCTTTGGCGCGCTGGTTCGAAACGCGCGACCGTAGCAATCGGCTGACCAATTTTTGGGCAGACCGCACGCATCGGCACTGCCCGGATGTTTTTTCTACCCAATGGTTCCGTCTTTTTGCATAATGGTATTGCAAATGCGAAGCGGCTCGACGAGGGCGACAGTTTGGACCAGCGGCTGTTCCGTTCCCGAAGCAGGACTGCACCCAATCCACGCGGCCTGTCCCGATCTGCAGCAAGCCAATCAAGTCCCGATGCTGCCGCTGAGATGGCGCGCATCTTGGACGAGCCACCGGTACTGGTGCCTGAGGTTTTGCATGGTGATACGCGCCTGACACGGAAGTGGGCGCATGGCGGCCTGCAAGAGGATTACATGCGCGGCGTGACTGGATACGTCGCCGTCGGCTGCTACGAAGGACAGCACGAGATATCCTGGCGGATCGAGAACAAGCGCCTCGTTTCCAGAACCAACCCGAAAGCCTTCACTCTCATTCCGAAAGGCGTTGACGGCCACTGGAACATTGCCGGCCCCGTAGTCGTTTCGCACGTCTACCTCACTCAGGAACGCCTCCAGGCCTGCGCCGACGAGATTGCAAGTGGAAGACGTATCGAGATTCTTCCGCGCGTGGCTTTCGCCGATCCGGCGGCGGCGGGGCTGCTTGAAATTCTCAGTCACGAGGCGGAGCGGGATAGCGCATCGTCCCGTCTTTTCGTGGAGCAGGCGATCGACCTGCTCTGCGCGCGGCTGATCCGTGAGCATTCATCATTTGACAGCTTGCATGCTCAGGTCAGAAAGGGCGGTCTTGCTGATTGGCAGGTACGGCGTGTCACGACGTTCATGCGCGAGAACCTCGAACACCATATCGGGCTCAATGAACTCGCCACCCTTGTCGGCCTGAGCCGCTTCCACTTCTGCACGGCCTTTCGGAACTCGACCGGCCAGACCCCGCATGCCTGGTTGACCGCACAACGTATGCGGCGCGCCCGCGAGCTTCTCGCCCATACAAGCTTGAGCGTCACAGACGTCGCACTTGCAGTTGGTTACGAGACGCCATCAGCCTTCACGGCGGCTTTCCGAGCGATAGTCGGAGTGACCCCATCGGCGTTCCGACGCGCTCTGTAAGTGCGCGGGCAGAATTCATCGCAACACCGCGATAGTCGCCGCAATATCCGAACGGTACACCCTGTGGGTTCATGCTTAGTTCGCGGTGCTCATCTGAGACGATGGCTCGGCTGCGCTTGATGCTCCGCTGCGCAGCGCAATCCGGCGGCTTCCGAGCGTCGAAGAGGAATTATGGCGCCATCTTGTCGCAGTCAGCGAGCGATCATCTCAATAGGCAAGCGAGAGACGACCATGAAAAACGACGAGCCGTTCACCGACGGTGCTGTTGAGACCGAAGAAAGGCGTGGCGGATTATCGCGCCGTTCGATCCTGCTTACGATCGGGGGAGTGGCCACTCTCGCGGCAGCACCGGAAGCTGCCGCGCAACCCATATCTGAACGGCCTCTCGCCGCATCCACCGGACCGGTCCGCCTGGTCGTCAACGGCAGGCAGCATGAGCTTGACCTGGACCCCCGCCGCTCACTGCTCGATGTGCTGCGCGAGACACTCGATCTCACCGGCACGAAGAAGGGGTGCAATCAAGGCGCCTGCGGCGCTTGCACCGTGCTTCTCAACGGCAGGCGGATCGTCTCCTGTCTGACGCTGGCTGCGATGCATGAGGGGGCTGAGATCAAGACGATCGAGGGCCTTGAAACAAATGGCGAGCTTCATCCGCTCCAGACTGCATTCGTCGAGCACGATGGTTTGCAGTGCGGCTTCTGCACCCCGGGACAGATCATATCTGGAATAGGCTGCATCGCGGAAGGCCACGCGGGTACGCTGGATGAAATCAGCTTCTGGATGAGCGGCAATATCTGCCGTTGCGGGGCCTATCCGGGGATCGTCGCCGCGGTCGCCGACGCTGCCAAGAGGGCCTGACCATGCTTCCATTCACGCTCGAGAAGGTGACCTCCGTCCAGGACGCTATCGCCGCTGCATCGTCCGGCCGGCGTTTCATCGCCGGCGGCACGACGTTGATCGACCTCATGCGGGAGGAAGTGGAGCAGCCGGACCACCTCATCGACATCAACATGCTCCCGCTTTCCGAAATCCGTATCGATGGCTCCGATCTCGTTATCGGCGCGCTCGCCCGCATGGCCGATGTCGCCGCCCATCCCGACGTGCAACGCCTGCACCCGCTCATCGCGGAAAGCCTGATCGAGGGCGCCTCACCGCAATTGCGCAACATGGCCTCCATCGGCGGCAATCTGCTCCAGCGCGTGCGCTGCCCCTATTTCCGGATGCACGATGCGCCCTGCAATAAGCGCACCCCGAACTCCGGTTGCGCCGCGATCGATGGTCTCAATGCCGGCCACGCCATTCTCGGCACCAGCAATCATTGTATCGCAACGCATCCATCGGACCTCGCCGTCGTGCTGGTCGCCCTCGACGCCACGATGCTGGTGAGGGGGCCGCGGGGCGAGCGCTCCTTTCCAGTCGAGGAACTGTTTCGTTTGCCGGGCGATACGCCGCATCTCGAACACACACTGCTGCCTGGCGAACTCATCCTCGCGGTGCGGGTCCCTGGTGGCTTCTACAGCCGGCGGGCGCGCTATCTGAAGGTGCGCGACCGCGCCTCCTATGAGTTCGCGCTCGTATCCGCTGCCGCCGCGCTCGACGTTGGAGACGGCGTTATCCGTCAGGTGCGGCTTGCTGTCGGCGGTGTCGGCACTCGACCTTGGCGCCTCCGCACCGTGGAGGAGGCGCTGATCGGAAAGGCGCCGGATCGCAAAATTTTCGAAACAGCCGCCCGGTTGGCACTCGAAGGCGCCCGGCCCTTGTCGGGCAATCACTACAAGCTCGAACTCCTGCCCCGGACGATCGTCCGCGCCCTTGAAATGACGGGAGAAGCCGCATGACGGTGAACGTGATCGGGAAGCCGCTGCCGCGCGTGGATGGTCGCGCCAAGATCACGGGCGTCGCGCGCTATGCGGCCGACTTCAACCAGCCGCGCCAAGTCCATGCGGTGATCGTCAGTGCCACGGTGGGTCTCGGCCGCGTGACCGGCATCGACACCGCGCAGGTTGAGAAGATGCCCGGCGTTGTCGCGGTCATCACGCATCGCAACGCGCCGCGCCTGCCCTACGCACCTCACAAGAGCTACATCGATCCGGCAACAGGCGAGCGGCTGCATGTGCTGCAGGACGACCAAGTCCGCTTCTACGGGCAACCGGTAGCGATGGTCGTCGCCGATACGCCCGACCAGGCAGAGCGCGCGGCTGTGGCGCTACGTATTTCCTACACGGCCGAGCGGCCGATCGTTGATCCTGCCGACCCAAAAGCCCGGCCTGTCGTTCCGGAAGCCGGGAAGCAGCCTGATGCGAGGCTGCCGGCCGACACCGCGCGCGGCGCTGCCGACAGCGCTCTCGCGGATGCGCCGATGAGGGTCGACGAGATCTACGAAATCGCGCGCGAGAACCACAATCCAATGGAGCCGCACGCCACCGTCGCGGCCTGGAATGGCGATCGGCTGACACTTTGGAGCAAGAGCCAGTTCGTCATCAATGAACAGGCCGAGATCGCGGCTATCTTCGGCCTGCCACCCGAGAACATACAGGTGATCTGTCCGTTTATCGGCGGCGCGTTCGGCACGTCGCTCAGGACTTGGCCGCATGTGACGCTTGCAGCGATGGCGGCGCGACAAGTCGGACGTCCCGTCAAGCTCGTTCTCACGCGCAAGCAGATGTTCTTCACGACGGGCCATCGGCCCCGCACCTTGCAGCGGATGGCTCTCGGCGCCACGGCGGACGGCAAGCTCACCAGCATTGTTCACGAAGGAACCGGCGAAACGAGCCGCCACGAAGAGTTCATGGAGGCCCTGACCTCGGTCACGACCTTCCTGTATTCCTGCCCCAACGTGCGAACCCGCTACAGGCTGCAGCCGCTCGATACCGGCACGCCGAATCATATGCGCGGCCCTGGCGAGGCAAGCGGCGTCTTTGCGCTCGAATGTGCCATCGATGAGTTGTCCTACAAGCTCGGTATCGATCCCATAGATCTGCGGCGCCGCAACGAGCCGACGATCGATGAAGGCGAGAACAAGCCCTTCTCCAGCCGATCCCTCATGAAATGCCATGACCTCGCCGCCGAACGTTTCGGGTGGTCACGGCGAACACCCGAACCGCGTTCGATGCGCGATGGCCGGCAGCTGGTCGGCATGGGTATGGCATCGGCGAGCTATCCGGCCTTCCATGCGCCGGCGAATGCGCGGGCGCGGCTGCTTGCGGACGGCACTGCTGAAGTTGAAGTCGCGGCAAGCGACATGGGTCCCGGCACCTATACGTCGATGACGCAGGTTGCCGCTGAAACTCTGGGACTGCCCGTTGAACGGGTGCGCTTCAGCCTTGGCCGCTCTGACTATCCGCCCGCGCCATCCCATGGTGGCTCATGGACGATGGCCTCGGTCGGCTCCGCGATCCGTGCCGCCTGTATTGCCGTGCAAGAGGAAGCCGCAAAGCGCCCCCGGGAGGGCCGACCCATCGAGGCTACTGCTTCTTCTCAGCGCGATCCTGATGTCGCGGCCCGTTTTTCCATGCACTCCTTCGGAGCCGTCTTTGTGGAGGTGGCCGTCGATCCGGACGTCGGCACAATCCGGGTGCGCCGTGCCGTGGGCGCCTATGGCATCGGCCGCGTCGTTAATCCGCGACTCGCGAGGAGCCAATGCACTGGCGGCATGATCGGCGGTATGGGCATGGCCCTGATGGAACGCACTGTCCTTGATACGCGGGACGGTCGCCCGGTCAATGCGCATATGGCCGATTACCTTATGCCCGTGAATCTCGACATTCCCCCGCTCGAAGCGCACTTCGTCGAGGAGATGGATCCACACGTCAATGCCCTTGGCGTTAAAGGGATTGGCGAGATCGCGCTCGTCGGCATGGCGCCGGCCATCGCCAATGCCGTCTTTCACGCGACAGGCAAGCGCGTGCGCACTCTGCCGATCCGGATTGAAGATGTGCTGACTGCTTAGCTCCCGCCGCCCCCTCCGCCTCTTGCTGTTGGCCCCTCAGGAAGGAAGGCCGGACGGTCGCAATCTCGCCGCCTGGATCGCATGCCAGATGCGCGAGGGCGTTGCGGGCATGTCGAGATGCCGCACGCCGAGCGGCGTCAGCGCGTTCATCACGGCGTTCATGATGGTGGCGGGTGCTGCGATGGCGCCGGCCTGACCGCTTCCCTTGACGCCGAGCCGGTTGGCGCGGCTTGGGAAGTCAGCCGTCAGGCTGCCCTCGAACGCGGGAAGATCATCTGCGCGCGGCAGCGCATAATCCATCAGCGAGCCTGAGAGGATCTGGCCTGTCTGCGCATCGAACAGCGCCTGCTCGAACAACGCCTGGCCGATGCCTTGCGCGACGCCGCCATGGACCTGCCCCAGCGTCAGGCGAGGATCGAGCAGGCGGCCGTAGTCGTCTGATATGACGTAGCGGTCGAGCCTCACCTCGCCGGTCTCAGGGTCGATCTCGACCTCGGCGACGTGGCAGCCGTTGGGAAAGGTGTAGCGGTCGCACAAATGGGTCGCCTTGTGCGCAAGGCCGGGCACAACATCGTCGCCGGGCGTCTGGTGGGAGGCGCGCGCCACCTCCTCGAGGCTGATCTCCTGCCCGGTCGCGGCCACCCGCAACATACCGGCTTCATAGCTGACGGCATCGACGCTGGCCTGCAGCAGGCGCGCGGCAAGCCGCCGCGCATTCTCGATCACCCCTTCCGCCGCCATCAGCAGTGCGGTGCCGCCCTGGTGCATGGAGCGCGCCCCGCCATGGCCGCCGCCGGAGTCGAGATCGTCGGTGTCGCCCTGCCGAAACCGGAAGCGCGCGAGCGGCAAGCCAAGCGCATCGGCCGCGATCTGGGCGAACGTAGTCTCGTGGCCCTGACCGCTGGAATGCGTGCCGACCTTCAGATCGATCAGGCCGTCCTCACTGAACTTCACCTCAGCCACTTCATTGGGCTGGCCGCGCGCTGTTTCGAGAAAGCAGGCAAGCCCAAGGCCACGCAGCCTGCCTCGCGCGCGCGAACTTTTCTGGCGCGCCTTGAATCCTTCCGCGGCAGCGACCGCGTGATCGATCGCATGCGAAAAGCTGCCCTGCTCGACCGAGAGTCCCATCGCGCTCTGGTGCGGAAAACGGCGAAAGATGTTCTTGCGCCGCAGCTTCAGCGCATCCATTCCGAGTTCGGCAGCGGCGATATCGATGCAGCGCTCGATCAGATAATTCGCTTCCGGCTTGCCGGCGCCGCGATAGGCGTCGATCGGCGTGGTGTTGGTGAACACACCTTTCGTCTCGAACGCGATCAGCGGGATATTGTAGACGCCGCCCATCGCGCTCCCCATCGCCATCGTCGGCACAGCCGGCGCCACCGTCGAGACATAGGCGCCCAGATTGGCGAAAACTTTCGTGTCGAGCGCCAGGAAGCGGCCATCGCGATCGAGCGCCAGGCGGGCCCGCACCAGACTGTCGCGACCATGCGCAGAGCCGGTGAAATCCTCGCTGCGATCCCCGATCCACTTGACCGGGCGGCCGAGCCGGCGCGCCGCCCACAGCACCAGCACCCATTCCGGATAGAGAACGTTCTTCATCCCGAAGCCGCCGCCGACGTCGGGAATGCTGACGCGAAGCTTTTCGCGGGCCACGCGGAAAACGGAGTCGGCGAGCAGGTCGCGGATCATGTGCGCGCCGGCGGCCGAGGCGGTCAGGTGCAGGCGGCCGCTCGAGGCGTCGAACTCGCCGAGCGCACCACGTGTTTCCAGCGGCGCAGCGACGACGCGGTTGTTGACGAGCTCGCATTCCACGACGTGTGCGGCGTCGCGGATCGCCGCTTCCACCGGGCCGATCTCGCCACGGTTGAACTGGAACGCAATGTTGCCCTTCGCCTCCGGCCAGATCGAGGGGGCGTCCGGCAGAGTTGCATCTGCGATCGAAACGAGCGGCGGCAGCGGCTCATAGTCGGCGACGATGGCCTCGGCGGCATCGCGCGCGGCTTCGGCGCTTTCGGCGAGCACGAATGCGACCGGCTCGCCGACATAACGAACGACGTCGCGCGCCAATGCGTGATAGGCCGGCACCACGAGCGGCGTAGTCATCGGGATACTGGTCACCGCGCACGGCAGCGGGCCAATATTGTCGGATGCCAGTTCGGTTCCCGTGAGCACAGCGGCGACGCCGGGCATCTTGCGCGCCACGTCGACGCTGATCGCGGCGATCCGCGCATGCGCATGCGGCGAGCGAACGACGACGCCATGAAGCGCGTTGGACGCCACGAGATCTGCGATGTAGCGCCCGTGTCCCCGCACGAAGCGCTCGTCTTCGAGGCGATCGATGCTGCGCCCCAATAGCGGCTCGGTCATGTGAAGCTGTATGGAACCGGCCGCCGGCAAAGGCAATACCGCGTGCTTACCGCTGGTGCACGGGCCACCAAAACAGCGGGCATCTGGCTCCGAGGCCTGCAGTTTCCCTAACGTTGCGTGAGCTGCAATTCCAGCAGTGCCAGCCGTTGCAGGACGGCTGGATCGCGCTCGCCGCCATGGGCCGCGCGCAGGATCGCTTCGGCGATGATTTGAACGTGACTGGAATGGACCGGCTCGGGAAGTGAGGCCACCGCGGCATCAAGCGCCACCTCCATCACCGAGATCACCTCGGGAGGGAAGGACGCATTTGAAAAATCCTTCATGGCGACGACCAAAAGGAGCGGCTGCCAAGGCGTCTTGGCAGCGGGAATGCAGTCGGCAGCCGCTTGGAGTTTTGATGTCTATCCCCTCGACACAAGCTGCATAATTTTCCCGAATTGAAATCGTTCCTTGAAGGCGAACAAAATCCCCGTTCATCGGTCCGATACCGAACACGCCCGTGCACGGAACGAATCAAAATTACCGCACTTGAATCCTGGTTCTGTGGCGTGAGAGTTCGACGATGCGTACGTCTTTCGGAACTCCATCGATCGTGCCCGACGGCGGGGAGCCTGACGTCTATGTCGTCGAGCATGATCCGGGCATACCGGGACGGGTTTGGGGCGGAGTGGATTCCAGGACAACCGGATTCGAGAGTGTCGTGATGGACCTTTTGACCGGACAGTACACCAAGCCGATCCGGGTCGTCGCCTTCAACGTCGCCGGCGGCTGGTGCCGTGACGCATCCGTGGAGGTCGCGTACGAGCTGCGGCGACGCTGCGACCTGCAGCTTCGCGACATTCCGTTTTTCCTGCAGGATTTCGTCGACCGTTACGAAGGCCGCTATCGCGATGTCCAGCTTCCGCTGCCGATGCGCCTGTTCTAGCGGGATTTGTCGCTCCCCAAAAGGCAACCCGCGCCGGCATCGGATGACGCGTAAAAAATTCAAGCGGGATGCCCGGTGCTCCGTACATCCCGCTTGCCTTGATTCCCCTTAGTCGCAGCGATGGAACCAGACCTCGGGTAATCGATGCCACGAGGTCGCAGTCTTCCCTATGCGGTGGCGGAGTGCTCGGCGCCTTCCAGCTTTCGCCTGCGCCAGATCGATCCCGCCACGAGCACCACGGCGATGCCGATCAGCCCTAGCAGCACCTCGCCGCCGTGGCCGCCATTGCCAAAGCGCAGCCCCAGACCAAGCGAGCTCAGCACGCCATCGAGGCCGACACCGACCGGGCCGTTGAAGAACGCATGCATCGCCGGCTGTATCGCGGGGTCGGTCGCCATCACCTCACCGGCGACCCAGCCGAGCAGGCCCGCACCGGCCCACACCAAGGCGGGCAGGCGCGTGAGCAGCGCCATGATCAGCGCTGCGCCGGCGACGATCAAGGGAACGCTGATGGCAAGGCCGATGACCAGCAGCGGAATGCTGCCATTGGCGGCGGCGGCAACCGCGATCACGTTGTCGAGGCTCATGACGATGTCGGCGATCGCCACGATCTGCACGGCTGCCCAGAGATGCGCAGCCGCGTCCACGTCGCCTTCGCCCTCGTGTTCAGGCACCAGCAGTTTTGCCGCGATCACGAGCAGCGCCAATCCGCCGACCAGCTTGAGGAATGGCAGCCCCATCAACGTCACGACGATACCGGTGAAGATGATGCGCAGAAGAACGGCAACGCCGGCGCCAAGGATCATGCCCCAGAACCGCTGGCGCGGCGGCAGCCCGCGGCACGCCATCGCGATGACAAGCGCGTTGTCACCTGACAGCAGGATGTTGATCCACATGATCTTGCCGAGCGCAACCCAGAACGCCGGTTGCTGCATCTCGGCCTGGAACTGGGTGAAGAACGCCGAGATAGTCGCAGGATCGAAGATTTGCCACAGCCAGTTCACAGCGT
The DNA here is from genome assembly GCF_029051645.1 of Bradyrhizobium sp. CSA112. GTDB lineage: Bacteria > Pseudomonadota > Alphaproteobacteria > Rhizobiales > Xanthobacteraceae > Bradyrhizobium. Next base: position 932,886 of record NZ_JAACFS010000001.1, on the reverse strand, counting down.
TCCCCCCTCGGCTCTTCAGCCGTTACTGCGCGGCTATTGCTCGCCGCTACCCAAATTGTTCAGCCGACGATTTCGTTGCCCGAAAAGAATTGCGCGATTTCGATCGCGGCGGTCTCCGGCGCGTCCGAACCGTGCACCGAATTCTCGCCGATCGACTTCGCATGGACCTTGCGGATCGTGCCTTCCGCCGCCTTCGACGGATCAGTGGCGCCCATCACGTCACGGTATTTGAGCACGGCGCCCTCGCCCTCCAGCACCTGCACCACGACCGGGCCCGAGGTCATGAACTCGACCAGCTCGCCGAAGAAAGGACGTTCCTTGTGAACGGCGTAGAAGGTTTCCGCCTGTTCGCGGGTCATGCGAATGCGCTTCTGGGCCACGATCCGCAGCCCTGCCTTCTCGATCAACGCGTTGACAGCGCCGGTCAGATTGCGCGCGGTCGCGTCCGGTTTGATGATCGAGAAAGTGCGTTCAATCGCCATTGTGTTTACGTCCTTACAAAACGCGGGATGGAGAGTTGCGGGGCTTATATCGGCGCCACCTCACGACGGCAAGCGGCCCGGTGACGCGGCCGCCACCCCTTTTTGGGGTGTTTTCGTGCGGCGGACGCGACGCGGGTGCGAAAGATTACTGCAATTTCACGGAGATGAACCCTGTCTGAAACTGCCGTGCCGCCTTCATTCAGCTTCGCGGCCGTAGACTTACGGACGATCGAACGCAGGGCACGCGCGTCCGCCGGCCCAGGGCGTCACGGGACCCGATCTCACTGATGGTGCCGACTGGCGCCGAAACTTTGAGGAGACGATCATGTTACGCAAACTCTCGCTCGTTGCAGTGGCCGCGGCTTCGCTGGGTGCCGCCGCGCTGGCGCCGACAGCGGCTTCGGCCGGCGGCTGGCACCATGGCGGCTGGCATCATGGCGGTTGGCATCGTCACCATCATCATCATGGCTGGGGTGGCCCCCGTGTCTTCATCGGCGGCCCCGCCTATTACGGCGGCGGTTACGGCGGCTGCTACGCGCGGCGCCTGGTCCCAACTCCCTGGGGTCCGCGCTGGCGGCTGGTGAACCGCTGCTACTGACCTGATTCGAGCTTCCCCCTGACTGACGCCCCGGCCGCCGCGCCGGGGCTTTTTTTAAGGAACCAGTTTTGGAAGGTTGATTCGACTACTTGCAGGCGAATGCATGCAGCCATGCGCGGGAAACAAATCGCGCTGTTGTGACTTGATCCATCGACACCCTCGAACCTTGCGAGTGCTGCGAGGTGGAACTCGTCAAGTCAGAGAGACTGGCCCATGGATTCTCGAATCTACAGCGACTTCGCGCAACTCGACCACAAGACCTGCCAGTCCATCTGCGACGCCGTGGGCGAACGGCTGCAGCAAAGCATGCGCCCGGAAACAGAACTTTCGCCCCGGCTGCAAGAGCTGATGGATGAACTGCGTCGGCACGATGACGAGCTGCACTGAATGATGCTTCGCCGATAGAATTTGGCGATCAGTCGATAGATTTCCCCGATAATAAATAGGTTGCGTTTGCCGGCCGCTCCGGTGACAACCCCGCATGCTTTCAATAACAGACATTTCGGTCCGCATCGCCGGGCGGCTTTTGATCGACGACAGCACGGTGCAGATCGTGCCCGGCGCGCGCGTCGGCTTCGTCGGCCGCAACGGCGTCGGCAAATCGACGCTGTTTCATGCGATCCGCGGTGACCTGCCGGTCGAGTCGGGCAGCATCACCCTGCCGCCGCGCTGGCGCATCGGCAGCCTGGCGCAGGAGGCGCCGGACGGCCCGGAGAGCCTCATCAATGTCGTGCTAAAGGCCGATCTGGAGCGTGACGCGTTGCTCCGTGAAGCCGAAACCGCCGCTGATCCGCACCGGATCGCCGAAATCCAGACCCGGCTGGTCGACATCGACGCGCACTCCGCGCCGGCGCGCGCGGCAGCGATCTTGAGCGGCCTCGGATTTTCCACCGCGGACCAGGCGCGGCCGTGCTCGGAATTCTCCGGCGGCTGGCGCATGCGGGTGGCGCTGGCGGCGACGCTGTTCGCAGCGCCCGATCTCTTGCTGCTGGACGAGCCGACCAACTATCTCGACCTCGAAGGCACGCTGTGGCTGGAAGACCATCTGGCAAGCTATCCGCGCACCGTCATCGTCATCAGCCACGACCGCGACCTGCTCGACACCTCGGTCGACCAGATCCTGCACCTCGATCGCGGCAAGCTGACACTCTACAAGGGCACCTATTCCTCGTTCGAGGAGCAGCGCGCCACGCGGGAAATGCTGGACGCCAAGCACGCCAAGCGCCAGGCCGACGAGCGCAAGCGGCTGCAGGCCTTTGTCGATCGCTTCAAGGCGAAAGCCTCGAAAGCCCGCCAGGCTCAGTCGCGCGTCAAGATGCTGGAACGGATGAAGCCGGTCACCGCGCTGGTGACGCAGGACGTGCGCGAAATCACGTTCCCGACGCCGGAGAAAATGCTGTCGCCGCCGATCATCGCCGTCGATGACGTCTCGGTCGGCTATGATCCGAAAAAGCCGGTGCTCAACCGCGTCACGCTGCGCATCGATACCGACGACCGCATCGCCCTGCTCGGCTCCAACGGCAACGGCAAATCGACGCTGGTCAAGCTTCTGGCCAACAAGCTGGCGCCGTTCTCTGGTCGGATCACGCGGGCGGAGAAATTGTCGGTCGGATATTTCGCGCAGCATCAGGTCGACGAGCTCAACCTCGACGCATCGCCCTATGACCACATCCGCAAGCTGATGCCCGATGCGCCGGAAACCAAGGTGCGCGGCCGTACCGGCGCGATCGGATTTTCCGGAAAGGCCGGCGACACCCTGGTCAAGAGCCTGTCAGGCGGCGAGAAAGCGCGGCTGTTGCTCGGGCTCGCCACATTCTTCGGCCCGAACATGATCATCCTCGACGAGCCGACCAACCATCTCGACATCGACAGCCGTGCGGCGCTGGCCGAAGCGATCAACGATTTTCCCGGCGCTGTCATCATGGTCTCGCATGACCGCTACCTGATTGAATCCTGCGCCGATCAATTGTGGGTCGTCGCCAACCAGACGGTGACGAGCTACGACGGTGACCTCGACGATTACAGGCGAATGGTGTTGTCGATCGGCGACACGCGCAACCCCTCGCGCGAGCGGCCCAAAGGAACCGCAAGACCGGAGCGAGGGAAGAGCGAAAGGCGAACGCCGCTGAGGCAGCGGATCGCCGATGCGGAAGCCGAGATCGAGCGCATCAACGGCATCATCGCCAAGATCGACACCGCGCTTGCGTTGCCCGACCTGTTCACGCGCGATCCCAAGCAGGCCGCGCAGCTCAGCAAGGCGCGTGCCGGTGCGGAAAGCGCGCTGCGGCGTGCGGAGGAAGTCTGGCTGGAAGCCAGTTCACAATACGACGAAGCGGCGGGCTAGGCGCAGCTTGCTCGCCTAGGATCCTGCGTTCGCGGGCGACAAGGCTTCAGCCACAAAGGCGCCCGGCCGGGCCCTCGCCCGCAGGCGGGACACCGCCTCGGCCAGCGGAACGTCGGCCTGTGAGCCATCGCGCTCGCGCAGGCTCACTCGGCCGTCCCTCATCTCGCGCCCGCCGACGATGGCCATCACCGGCACCGCCATTTCATGCGCCGCCACGATGCGCCGCGAAAGGGTGTCGGCGCCGTCATAGGCAACGGCCCGGATCCCGGCATCCTCGAACGCCGCCAGAACGTCCGCGCTGTATGCGGCCTGGTCTTTCGAGATCGGCGCGACCGCGACCTGGTCCGGCGACAGCCAGAACGGAAGCACGCCGCCATGGTGCTCGAGCAGGATCGCTATCATGCGACTGAGCGATCCAAAGATGGCGTGGTGGATCATCAGGGGCCTGGCACGGCTGCCGTCGGGAGCGACGTAGGACGCCTCGAGCCGCTGCGGCAGCACGCCGTCGAGCTGAACCGTGCCGCACTGCCAGGATCGTCCCAGCCGGTCGCGCAACGCGAATTCCAGCTTCGGTCCGTAGAAAGCACCTTCGCCTGGATTGATTTGAGGCGCGAGGCCGCATTGCCGCGCGGCATCGCCGAGCTTCGCCTCCGACAAGTCCCAGGTCGCGTCGTCGCCGGCGCGCACCGCCGGCCGCGTCGCCAGCGCCACCTCGTAGTCGGGAAAACCGAGGTCGCAATAAACCTCGTCAAGCAGGGCGATAAAGCGCGCGACTTCGCCCTCCACGTCCTGCTCGCGGCAGAACACATGCGCGTCGTCCTGCTCGAAGGCGCGCGTTCGCATGATGCCGTGAAGCGAACCGGAAGGCTCATTGCGGTGGCAGGCGCCGAACTCGGCATAGCGGATTGGAAGCTCCCGCCACGAGCGCAGCCCCTTGTTGAATATCTGCACATGGCATGGGCACGACATCGGTTTCAGCGCCATCGCCAGATCGCCGTCGTCGACCCGGAACATGTGCTCGCCGAACTTGTCCCAGTGACCGCTGCGACCCCAGAACTCCTGCGGCAGCAGTTGTGGCGTCCGGACCTCGGCGTAGCCGGCTCGGCGCATCTTGCGCCGGACATAGTCCTCCAGCACTCGATAGACCGCGTAGCCGCGCGGATGCCAGAACACCATGCCCGGCGCATCTTCCTGAAGGTGCCAGAGCTTGAGCTTTACGCCGAGATTTCTGTGGTCGAGATCGTCCATTGCTGTGTTCCTTGTGACGGGAAAAAGCGCGGACGGGGATCATCAAAAGCCGGAAAAGGCCCCGTCCGTCGCCGGCGGGGCCTTTTCTGGGTGAAGTACGCTTGTCTCTAGCGCGCGCAACCAGCAGGCGATCCGCCGTAAGCGGTCGCCGTGGTGGTCAATGCGGCTGATCGAAGCTTGTTCATGCTCGGTATATGGCCGTAAAGCGCTCAGCCGTCAACGCCAGCCGCTTGGCCCAGAGCATCAGTCTGGCGGGCTTGGACGCGTTTTCTTAACGCGAACCGGCATCCAGTTCGTTCGAAAACGCTATAGCCAACGCGAGGCGCGCAAGCACAGGGTTACGTCGCCGCCGGCTTCTTCTTCGGCTTTGCGCCCTTGGCTGGCGCCGCCGGCTCCGGTGCACGCTCGATCGACGTCAGGCGTCCCGCGGTGAACGTGTAGATGCCGGCCCGCTGGCCGCGCGAATAGCTGACGACCGCCACGCGATCGCCGCGCGGGTTGTTGGAGAGGCCGACGTTGTCGGGCGCACCGATGCCGCGCACGACGTCGCATTCGGTATGACCAAGCGCCACTGTGCCGCTCGTCGAGGGCGGCGGGCTGCCGGCAGCACCGTCCGCCAGCGCGTTGGCACCGGCGCCTGGCGCTCCCATGCCGGGACAGGCTCCGTCGGCACTGACGAGTTCATCGGGCGTGACCGGCTTGGTCGGGGAGAGCGGAGGCGTTTCGATCGACACGTTTCGAATGAACACGCGCCCCGTTCGCGAAAACCAGTCCGCGTCCCTCGACAACAGGTCCGACGCACCCGAGCAACCCGCAAGCGCGGGCCCGAGCAACAACAAAGTCAGCAGTGGTTTTCGATCGATCGTTCCGCGTCGCACGCTAGACCCAGGCTCCCACCCCTTACTGTAACCACTTGTCCGACCATCACTTTGCGGCACGACCATGGCTGCCCGCAAGGTCCGGCGCAGAAACCGCAGATTATCATTGATTCCCAGGGATCACCAATTTCATCGTTAATTTTCAAGCATCGCTACTGCCGCCGTTGCCACCGGCCCCGCTCGTCGGCCTGCCAATAAGTCACTTCGAACCCGCGCGCCTTGCAGTCGGCCCAGGCACCACGCGCCGCGGTCAGCGCATCGGCATCATCACCGCTGAAGACCAGCACCACCCGCTCGTAGCTATCGCAATCGACCGGCAACGCCGCGTTGTCGATCAGGAACCTGACATTGGCCCGATTCGGGTTGCCCTCCTCGATAGAGAGAATGATGGGCTGGTCCTGCGCATCACCGGCGCGCCACGTAGCGTGCGGCAGGAAGGAATCGTCGCTGTAGGTCCACAAATGCGCATCGAGCGCCTCGGTGCGCTCCGGCGAGGTCGATTGCACGACCACGCGCCAGCCTCGCTCGAGCGATTTTTCCAACAACGGCGGCAATACACTCTCGAGCGACATGCCCTGCAAATGATAGAACAGGATTTCCGTCATCCACCTGCAACCGAATTACTTCGTGGCTTCGTAATATTCCGCGACCAGCCGGTCGAGCAGGCGAACGCCATAACCGGAACCCCAACTGTGGTTGATGTCGGTTTTCGGTGCGCCCATCGCGGTTCCCGCGACGTCGAGATGTGCCCACGGCGTGTTGTCGACGAAACGCTGCAGGAACTGCGCAGCGGTGATCGAACCGCCGTGGCGCCCGCCGGTATTCTTCATGTCGGCAAATTGCGAATCGATCAGCTTGTCGTATTCAGCGCCGAGCGGCATGCGCCAGACGCGTTCGCCGGTTTCGGTTCCGATCTCGCTCAACCTATCAGCCAGTTCGTCGTTGTTGGAGAACATTCCGGCATACTCGGTACCGAGCGCGACCATGATCGCGCCGGTGAGCGTTGCGAGATCGACCATGAATCTGGGTTTGAACTTCTTCGCCACGTACCAGAGCACGTCGGCCAGCACGAGCCGGCCTTCGGCGTCGGTGTTGATGATCTCGATCGTCTGCCCCGACATCGAGGTGACGATATCGCCGGGGCGCTGGGCGTTGCCGTCGGGCATGTTCTCGACCAGGCCGATGGCGCCGACCGCGTTGACCTTAGCTTTACGGGCAGCCAGCGCATGCATCAGTCCGACCACGCAGGCAGCGCCGCCCATATCGCCCTTCATGTCTTCCATGCTGGCGGCACCCTTGATCGAAATGCCGCCGGTATCGAAGCACACGCCCTTGCCGACGAAAGCGACCGGCTGATCGCCCTTCTTGCCGCCGTTCCAGCGCATGATCACCGTGCGGCCGGGCTGCGTTGAGCCTTGTGCGACGCCAAGCAAGGCGCCCATGCCGAGCTTCTTCATCGCCTTGACGTCGAGCACCTCGATGTCGACCCCGAGCTTCCCAAGCTGGCTCGCACGCCGCGCGAATTCGACAGGATACAGCACGTTCGGCGGCTCGTTGACGAGTTCGCGCGCGATGATCACGCCGTCCACGACGTGGGACGCCGGCGCGAAGGCCTTTCGCGCAGCGGCGACATCCTCGACGGCGATCGAAACGTCTGCGCGAAGCGTCCCATTCTCGCCGTCTTTCTTCTTGGTCTTGTAGCGGTCGAATTTATACGCGCGCAGCCGGATGCCTGACGCGATCGCGGCGGCAGCATCGCCCTGCATCGCGCCATCAGGCAGTTCGGCGATCACCGTGACCGCTTCGCTGGCACTGTTGAGCTTGCCCGCCGTCACCCCGCCGAACTTTAGAAAATCCTTCTCCTTGATGTCGGACGCCTTGCCGATGCCGACCACGATCAGGCGCTCCGCCTTGATTCCCTCGGGCGCCGGAATATCAAGCGTCGACCCGCTTTTGCCCTTGAATTGGTTGGCGGCCGCCGCCCGCTTGACGGTGTTGGCGGCCGTCCCCAGCGCCTTCCGCGTGGCTTCGCCGAACTTCAATGTGTCATCGCAAAACACCACGAGAACGCCACGGGGCGCTGCGGAAAAAGCGACGAAGCCGACCTTGACGGCGTCGGACATAGGTAAATCCTCCAGAATTCAGGGCTGTCTTGCGGGTCCGGAATCGGCCCGTATGATGGAATATTCTCTTCGGTGGCGGCCCCAAATCGCTGGGGACCTGATGTTTTCGGCACTATGACCCGCAAGCCGCGGCGCTGCCAAGCGCCGCAGTGACCGGAAGGCCACATGGGTCAATTATTAACCGTGTCGAGGGGACGCCACGGCCCGGCCATTTTGTTGACGGATCAAAGGGATGGTAGTGAGAATGTAGACGGCTGTATTGGCGGCCCGACCAAAGGGGAACCCTAAAAGCAGGGGTTGGTCGGTAGCCGCTCTTGGGGCGCGCAAGGTGGGATCGTGCGGTAGCGATGGGGTCGATCGACAGGTACATTTTCCGCACGACGCTCGCGTCGTTTGCGCTGATCCTGGTCAGCCTCACCGGCGTGATCTGGATTACGCAGGCGTTGCGCGGCATCGACCTGATGACGAGCCAGGGCCAGACCATCATTACCTTCCTCGGCATCACCAGCCTGGTGATTCCGGCGCTTGTTCTGGTCATCGCGCCGATCGCGCTGATGATTGCGATCTCGCACACGTTGAACAAGCTCGCCACCGATTCCGAAATCATCGTAATGAATGCCGCCGGCTTTTCCCCATTCCGGCTGTTCCGCCCGTTTTTCTTCGCCACTTGTGTAGTGGCGATCCTGGTCACCTTTATCGGTGCCTATCTCGCTCCCGACGGCCTGCGCCGGATCAAGCAATGGGACGCCGAGATCACGGCCGACGTGCTGACCAACATCCTGCAGCCCGGACGTTTCGCCCAGCTCGATCAGAACCTGACGATTCGCATCCGGGAACGGCAGCCGGGCGGCGTGCTCGCCGGCATCTTCGTCGATGACCGCCGCGATCCCAAGGAGCGCGTCACCATCATTGCCGACCACGGCACGGTGCTGAAGAACGAGAACGGCTCCTACCTGGTGCTGGAGGACGGCAACCTCGAACGTTTCGAGGCGGGAAAGCGCGATCCGGCGCTGGTGGCTTTCGCCCGCTATGCCTTCGACATGTCGAAATTCTCCAATCGCGGCCGCGACGTCGCGCTGGGAATTCGCGAACGCTATCTCTGGGAGCTGGTTTCGCCACCGGAGGACGATCCGGTTTTCAAGCAGCTTTCCGGGCAGTTTCTTGCCGAGTTGCATGACCGCTTCCTGGCGCCGGTCTATCCCTTCGCCTTCGCAGTGCTGACCTTTGCGTTCCTCGGCACGCCGCGCACCACGCGCCAGAGCCGCAATTTTTCGATCGGCGGATCGATCCTGGCGGTGTTTGGCCTGCGCATGGCGGGATTCGCCTGCTCGGTGATGACGGTGAAGACGCCGGGCATGGCTTTCGTCCAGTACTCGATGCTGTTCGCCGCGATCGGCGGCGGGCTGTGGATGATCATCGGCGGCGTCGTGGTGGAGCCGCCGGCAGCGCTAATAGAGGCGATCAACAGGTCGAACGCGCGCCTTGCGCGGTTCTTTGGACGGCCCGCCACAGCATGAGCATGATGACCAACACGCTCGGGCGATACTTTGCCGGCCGCTTCCTGGTCGCGGCGGTGGGCGTGTTTGCGAGCATTTTCGTGCTGCTCGTGCTGGTCGACTACATCGAAATGGTCCGCAAGACCTCCGGGCTGGTATCGGCCTCCGCGATCACGGTGGCGCAGACGTCGCTTTACCGGGTGCCGCAACTGCTGGAAAAGCTGATGCCGTTCTGCGTCCTGATCGGCGCGATGACCTGCTATCTGGCGCTGTCGCGGCGGCTCGAACTGGTGGTCGCACGTGCGGCCGGCGTATCCGCCTGGCAGTTCATCTCGCCTGCGCTGGCAAGCGCGATCATCCTCGGCACCGTGGCGACGGTCGCCTACAATCCGATGTCAGCCAACCTGCGCGAGCTTTCCAAGCGGATGGAGGCTGAGCTGTTCGGCTCGGCGCCCGGCGCCGGCATCCAGGATGCATCCGGCTTCTGGCTCAACCAGATCAACAGCGACGGCCAATCGATCATCAATGCGGCGCGCAGCGAGCAGCAGGGTGTGCGGCTGACCGGACTGACCGTGTTCCGGTTCGACACCGATCTCCAGTTCAAGGAGCGAATCGAAGCGCGCGAAGCCTCGCTTGAGGAAGGCCGCTGGGCGTTCAAATCGGTACGGAGATACTCCCTAGATAAACCTCCGGTTGATCAGGAGAACTATTACCTCTCGACCACCCTCACCCCGGCCCAGGTCCGCAACAGTTTCTCGACCCCGGAAACCGTGTCTTTTTGGCAACTGCCCGGCTATATCCGCTCTTCCGAAAGCTCCGGCTTCGCGACCGCAGGCTACCGTCTGCAGTACCATAAGCTCATCGCACAGCCGTTTTTGCTGGCTGCAATGGTGATGTTGGCGGCTTCCGTCAGCCTTCGCTTCTTCCGGATGGGCGGCGTGCAAAAGATGGTTTTGAGTGGCGTGGGCGCAGGCTTTCTGCTCTACGTTCTATCGAAAGTTACTGAGGATTTGAGCAAGGCTGAGTTGATGCATCCCATCGCTGCGGCGTGGTTGCCCGTCTGTGTGGGTGGCCTCACCGGCTTTTTGGCCTTGTTGTACCAGGAGGACGGGTAGTGGCCGTTGTCGCCGCCCGCCAATTGAGGTCGCCTGCGTTCAGGCGGCGCACCAATGTGCGCCGCTATCGAGCCCGCATGGCTGCCTTTGGCGTCCCTATGATTGCGCTGCTCGCCGGATTCGTTTTCGCGGGCTCGATCGAGCTTGCCCTGACGGTGCCGGCCTCGGCGCAAAGCTTCACTTACAATCCACGGCCACCCAAGCCGCCGCCGCGCCCCGTCAACAATGACGGCAAGATGCTCGTGCAAGCGGTCGAGGTGGACTACGACTACAACAACCAGCGCGTGTCGGCGGTCGGCAACGTGCAGATGTTCTACAACGGCACCAGCGTGGAGGCCGACAAGGTCATTTACGACCAGAAGACCAAGCGGCTGCACGCGGAAGGCAACATCCGCCTGACCGACGCGGAAGGCAAAGTCACCTACGCCAACATCATGGATCTGAGCGACGACTACCGGGATGGTTTCGTCGACTCGCTGCGCGTCGATACGGCGGATGACACGCGCATGGCGGCGACGCGCGCCGACCGTTCCGCGGGCAATTACACCGTGTTCGAAAACGGCGTCTATACCGCGTGCGCGCCGTGCAAGGACAATCCGAAGAAGCCGCCGCTGTGGCAGGTCAAGGGTGCGCGCATCATCCACGACCAGACCGACAAGATGCTGTACTTCGAGAACGCGCAGCTCGAGTTCTTCGGCGTGCCGATGGCGTATCTGCCGTATTTCTCGACGCCCGACCCGACCGTCAAGCGCAAGACGGGCTTCCTGATGCCCGCCTACAGCTCCAACTCGACCTATGGCTACGCGGTCGAAACCCCGTTCTACTGGGCGATCGCGCCGGACTATGACGCGACCTTCAATCCGCGCTTCACCACAAGGCAGGGCGTGCTGTTCCAGGGCGAATTCCGCCAGCGGCTGATCAATGGCTCGTACCAGATCCGCGGCTACGGCATTAATCAGCTCGATCCCGGCGCCTTCGCCGGACAGCCGGGCGACCGTGACTTCCGCGGCGGTATCGACACCAAGGGGCAGTTCGCGCTCAACGACAAATGGGTCTGGGGCTGGGACGGCGTACTGCTGTCGGACTACCTCTTCTTCTCGGACTACCGGCTGGCCCAATACAAGGATCCGCTGGGCTCGTTCCTCAGTCTTCCGACGGAAGCGATCTCACAGCTGTATCTGACCGGCGTCGGCAACCGCAGCTTCTTCGATGCGCGCACGATCCACTACCTCTCGTTCTCCGGCAACCAGGACAAGGTGCCGGTGATCCACCCGGTCGTCGACTACAACAATGTCATCAACCACCCGATCCTCGGCGGTGAGGTCAGCTACAAGACGAACTTCACCAGCCTGTCGCGCACGACCGCGGCCTTCGACCCGATCACGACATTGGCCAACACCAACGGCCTGTGCCTGAACGCATCGGCCGATCCGCTGGCCCGGATTCCCTCGCAGTGTCTGCTACGAGGTATGCCTGGCACCTATACGCGGCTGACGGCTGAGGCGCAGTGGCGGCGCTCATACACCGATCCGATCGGCCAGATCTGGACGCCGTTTGCGATCATGCGCGCCGATGCCATCGACGCCTCGATCTCGAACCAGCCCGGCGTCTCGAACTTCCTCCCCGTCGGCGACACGCAGGCGGTCCGCCTGATGCCGGCGGTCGGCCTCGAATACCGCTACCCCTTCATCAACGTTCAGCCTTGGGGCACCACCACGATCGAGCCGATCGCGCAAATTATCGCGCGTCCCAACGAGACCTTCGCCGGCAGACTGCCGAACGAAGACGCGCAGAGCATGGTGTTCGACGCCAGCAACCTGTTCGCTGTCGACAAGTTCTCGGGCTACGACCGCGTCGAAGGCGGCGGCCGCGCCAATGTCGGCGTCCAGGCGACCACGCAGTTCGACCGCGGCGGCAGCATCAACGTGCTGTTCGGCCAGTCCTACCAGTTGTTCGGCCTGAATTCGTATGCGGTGCAGGATGCGACTAACACCGGCCTCGAATCCGGCCTGCAGAACACCCGGTCGGACTACGTCGCCCGCGTCAATTATTCGCCGAACCGGACCTATACGTTCAGCGTGCGCTCGCGCGTGGATGAGGCGACGCTGAACGTCAATCGTTTCGAAGCCGAGGGACGCGCCTCGTTTGATCGCTGGTCGGTCAGCATGTTGTACGGCAACTATGCCGCCCAGCCGGAACTCGGATACCTGACCCGGCGCGAAGGCCTGCTCGGCACCGCCTCGATCAAGGTGGCTTCGAACTGGGTGGTGTCGGGAGCGGCGCGCTGGGATCTTGAAGCCAACAAGCTGAACCAGTACATCATCGGCGCCGGCTATGTGGACGATTGCTTCGTGCTGGCAGCCAACTACGTCACGTCCTATACCTATCAGGCTGGGACGACGCCGCCGGTGCTCAACCACGCTTTCATGCTGCAGATCGGCCTGCGGACCATTGCGAATTCGTCCTCGTCGTCCGGCAGCAGCGGCATTCAGTAGCGTGAGGCCCGACCTTGCCGGACAGTACCCAGCGCACCGCGGTACGAATTGGTTGATACGGCTGACATGACCATGACGATCATTGCGCTTCCTCCTCGCCGACTTTGGTCCCTGATCGCCGGCTGTGCCGTCGCGATTGCCATGCTCGCCGGCGGCGTTTCACCGCTGCGGGCACAGTCCGTGGTCGTGATGGTCAATGGCGAGCCCATCACCAGCCTCGACATCGAGCAGCGCACCAAGCTCAACTTCCTGACCACGCGCAAGCAGATGCCCCGGCAGGAAGTGATCGACGAGTTGATCAACGAAAAGGTGAAGATCAGGGAAGCCAAGAGATTCGGTGTCGATCCTACCGCGAGCGATATCGATCAAGCCTATGGGCAAATGAGCCAGCGGATGCGTCTGTCGCCCGAACAACTGACCAAATCCCTGGAGGGCGGCGGTGTCCGGCCGGAAACGCTGAAGGCCCGACTCAAGGCCGAGATGGTCTGGGGCAGTCTGGTGCGCGGCCGCTTCAAGGAGAGCCTGCAGGTCGGCGAGAAGGAAGTTGCCGCCGCAGCCCAGGAAAGCGGCGAGGCGACCCAGACCGAGGCGTTCGAATACAAGCTGCAGCCGATTGTCCTGATCGTGCCGCGCGGCTCGGCGCAAAGCGCGATCGATTTGCGACGCAAGGAAGCCGAAACCCTGCGCGAGCGCGTCCAGAGCTGCGAACAGGCCAACTCCTACTTCAAGTCGATGCAGAATGCCGCAATCCGCGGCCTCGTCACCAAAACGTCGGCCGACATCCCCGGCCCGCTTCGTGAACTCCTGGACAAGACGCCGGTCGGCCGTTTGACCCCGCCCGAAATCACCAAGCAGGGCGTGGAGATGGTGGCGTTGTGCGACAGGAAGCCGACCAAGATCGACACGCCGAAGAAGCGGGAAATCCGCGAAAAGATGTACACCCAGAAATACGAGGCAAAGTCGAAGTCTTACCTGGCCGACATCCGCAAAGCCGCGATGATCGAATATCGTTGATGGCCAAGGATCCGAAGACGACGCCCCTTGCGCTGACATCCGGTGAACCTGCGGGCATCGGCCCCGACATCGCCCTCGCCGCCTGGCTGCGGCGCCGCGAACTGGACCTCCCGCCGTTCTATCTGCTCGGCGATCGCGCGTTCTTCGCCGACCGCGCCAAAATTCTGGGATCGCAGCTCGAACTCGCCGATGCCGTCCCTGAGGAAGCCAGCGCAGCATTCGCGAAAGCCTTGCCTGTCGTGGCAACAGGCGAAATCGCCACGGCGCGGCCCGGACAACCCGACGATACCAGCGCGAACGCCGCCCTCGCCTCCATTCGCCACGCCGTCGACCATGTCAGGCGAGGAAGAGCGGGCGCCGTCGTCACCAACCCGATCGCCAAGAGCGTGCTCTACCGCGCCGGATTCCGCCATCCCGGCCACACCGAGTTTCTCGCCGAGCTTGCCGCCAATGGCGGCAGCGTGCTCCAACCCGTGATGATGCTTTGGTCGCCGGCGCTCGCCGTCGTTCCCGTGACCATCCACCTCTCGCTGCGCGAGGCGCTGACACAGCTGTCGAGCGAGCTGATCGTGACGACCGCCCGGATTGCGGTCGCGGATCTGAAAGCGCATTTCGGGCTGGCCCAGCCGCGGCTCGCAATATCGGGCCTCAATCCGCATGCCGGCGAAGACGGCTCGCTCGGCAGCGAAGACATCGACATCGTCGCGCCTGCCGTCGAAACGCTGCGCGCGGAAGGTATCGACGCCAGGGGGCCCTTGCCAGCGGATACGATGTTTCACGCCGCGGCGCGCAAGACCTACGACTGCGCCGTCTGCATGTATCACGACCAGGCGTTGATCCCGATCAAGACGATTGCGTTTGAGGACGCCGTCAACGTCACGCTGGGCCTGCCGTTCATTCGCACCTCGCCGGACCACGGCACGGCCTTCGACATTGCCGGCACCGGCAAGGCCAACCCGTCCAGCCTCGCCGCGGCGTTGCGGCTCGCCGCGCGCATGGCGACGACCAAGGCTATATGAGCGCGATCGACGATCTGCCGCCGCTGCGCGAGGTCATCCGCGAACATTCCCTGTCGGCACGCAAATCCCTTGGCCAGAATTTCCTGCTCGACCTCAACCTCACGGCGCGGATTGCACGCGCCGCGGGCCCGCTCGAAGGCGCCACCGTCATCGAGGTCGGCCCCGGCCCCGGCGGCCTGACGCGCGCGCTGCTGGCGCTGGGCGCCAAGCGCGTCATTGCGGTCGAACGCGACGAGCGCGCGCTGGCCCCGCTTGACTATATCGCGAAGCGCTATCCCGGGCGGCTCGAAATTGTGCATGCCGACGCCCAGCGTTTCGATCCGCGCCCAATGCTGGGCGGCGAGCCGGCCAAGATCGTCGCCAACCTGCCCTACAATATCGCGACCGCGCTCTTGGTGGACTGGCTCTCGATCGAGCCATGGCCGCCCTGGTACGACATGATGGTGCTGATGTTTCAGCGCGAGGTCGCCGAGCGGATCGTAGCTCAGGAGAATGATGAGGCCTATGGTCGGCTCGCGGTGCTCGCCAACTGGCGTACTGAAACCAAAATCCTGTTCGACATTTCTCCGGCCGCTTTCGTGCCGCAGCCCAAGGTGACCTCCTCGGTGGTGCGGCTGGTGCCGCGCAACGCGCCTGAAACCTGCGACCGCCGTGCGCTTGAACAGGTGGCGGCCGCGGCCTTCGGCCAGCGCCGGAAAATGCTTCGGCAGAGCTTGAAATCGCTGTCGGTCGATCCGGCCAGGCTGGCCGGGGCTGCAGATATCGACCCAACGAGGCGCGCCGAAACCATTCCGGTCTCGGGTTTTGTTGCCATGGCCCGTAAATTGACCGATATACGAAACACAAAATCGTAAAACGTCCTGAAGAAACGTGCTCAAGGAGAAGCGCCATGGCGCGAATGGTCCGCCAGTCCCTCGTCAAATTCGATGCGCCATTGTGCGAAACCATCATCGACACGCCGGAGCCGATTGGACGCGAGGTCCTCGTCCGCATCGAACGCTGTGGTCTGTGCCATTCCGACCTGCACATCCAGGACGGCTATGCCGATCTCGGCGGCGGCAAAAGGCTCGACACCACGCGCGGCATGACGCTGCCGTTCACGCTCGGGCACGAGATCGCAGGTGTCGTCGATGAAGTGGGTCCCGATGCCTCGAACGACCTGATCGGAAAGAAGCAGGCGGTATTCCCCTGGATCGGCTGCGGCAAGTGCCGCGACTGCGCCAATGGCGACGAGAACCTCTGCGTCAAGCAGCGCTTCCTCGGCGTCTCGATCGATGGCGGCTTTGCCACTCACGTGCTGGTGCCCGACGCCAAATATCTCTTGGATTACGATCCGCTGCCGGTCAATCAGGCGGCGACGCTGATGTGCTCGGGGGTAACCGCCTATGGCGCGCTGAAGCGGCTGGTCGACCGCCCGCGGCAGCGCAATTTGCTGCTGATCGGGCTCGGCGGCGTCGGCATGATGGGGCTTTCGTTCGCGCAGGCGATGTTCAAGCAGAACATTACGGTCGCCGATCTCTCCCCTGCCGCGCGCGAAACCGCGCTGCAGAACGGTGCTGCTGTCGCCTACGATCCGGCCGAGCCCGAAATCGTCAGGCGCATCCTGAAAGAAACCGAGGGCGGCTTCGACGGCGTCGTTGATTTTGCGGGTAATGAGAAATCAATGGCGTTCGCCGTTGCGACCGTTGCGCGCGGCGGCAAGATCGTTGTCTCCGGCCTGATGGGCGGCAATTTCAGCCTGCCGATGGTGCAATGGGTCTACAAGCGCATGACCATCGAGGGCTTCATGGTCGGCACGCTCACTGAAGCCAAGGAATTGATGGCACTCGCCCGCGCCGGCAAGATCAAGCCGACGCCGATGAAGGAAGAGCCGATGGCCGACGTCCAGAAATGGATCGACGAGCTGCGGGCCGGCAAGGTCGTCGGACGCATCGTTCTGAAGAACTGAGGCGGTGGTTCGCACATCGTTGGAATCCGTAGCAACCACTAAACGCCGAGGGGCCTTTCGGTCCACGGCGTTCGCAGAAAGCACGAGCCCGACCGGCGAGCGCCGCGCGTTCCAAGTTATTGTCGGCGCTCCAGCTCCTGCACAAAGCGGGCGTCGGTGTGCCGGCCCTCGTACGCGTCATCGATGTGCTTGAGGAGTTCGTCGCCTTTCTTCGGCTCTACGGCCAGCAGGATCGCGTCGATCTTCGCCTCCATCCGGTCGTCGCCTTCCTTTGATTGCGGCGAGCCTACGTGCAGGAGGATGGCGAGCCCGGCAACCTGCCACATCAGTTGCAAGAATTCGGATTGCCAGTTTTCCAAAGTGTCTCGCATCATCTGGATCGTATAGGCGCCGATCTCGATCGGCTGCTGGTGCGCCTGCTGCTCGTCGACGTAGGCAAACCAGCCGAAGATCCAGTGGCCGGAGAGCGTGATGACGAACAGGGCGCCAGTCACCCAGGCGAATCCAAAGCGTTTCCAGATTGAATGTCGGGTCATCATGAAGGACATCCTTTTACCTAAGGTTAGCCCTTTAATGACGCCGACGTAGTCGTGTTCCGAAGACAAACCGCGGCATCGGCGAAGAATTCACCGCCGCGGTCTGCAATGCAGCCGGCCTTGTTCTCCAGGCCGAGTTCTCCGGGCCAAGTTTCACCTTCGCAATAGTCATTTCAGAGGCGGCAGACCCGGTGATTTCAACCACTGGCTCATATGCGCTGCGGTTTCAGCGAGCCGGGCCCGCCTCAAGAGCAACTCCTGAGCGGTGCCGGGAGGAAGCGCTTCGGCCGCTTCTTTAAAGCGTTGAGCTTCTTCCGCTAGCCGTTCTTCAAAGCTTTTCTCATGCTTGATGTGGCGACGCTTCTGCATGCGCTGCTCCATTCCGTTAGAAGAGGCAGGAGCGCAACGGGCGTTCTCATCACCGCAAAATGCCGTGGGACCGTGCGTGACCGGAACATTCTGCTCCCCCACTTCACCCCGTGCCATATGTTTATTTTTGCTCCCGGCAGGAACTTCTCGGTTTTGGCTGAGGCGATAACACCTGAAGTGCCACCACCCCCCAAGGAAAAATCCCCCAGACGCGTGATCGGTGAACAGAGCAGAGCGAACACAGCGGCCGTCGATCTTGAGATGGCAGTCAATCGCGAGTCGCCCTTATCATGCAGCACGGGCGGTTCGACCATTACCGCGTTTCTGTCTTTTGCGCCGAGACCAGGAGCATCATCGGCCGCTCCAGCTCTTCCGCCAGTTCGGGCGAGCGCTCGATCTGTTCGCGCGTCGGGGCGAATTCCTCGACGCGGCGCAACTCGAAGCCCGCATCAATCAGCGTGTTGAGCGTCGTGCCGAGGGGCCGGTGATACTTCAGCACGTCCTTGGCGAACCAGTCCGTGCGGCGCTCGCCCTCGACCGCGTAGCCGTTGACCGGCCAGGTCTTGCGGCCGTCTTCGTCGGCGATCCAATGCGGATGCGCCGCAGCCATGAAGATCGGATGTTCGATCGTGAAGACCAGATCTCCGCCGCCGACCAACGCCTTGTGGATCATGCGCGCGAGGCGCCGGAAATCCTCGACATAGTGAAAGCTCAAGGCGCTGTAGACGAGGTCGAATGCCGCTTCGGGCAGTTCCAGTGTCTCGAGATCGGCGAGCAGATATTCGATGGCCGGGTCCGAGGTATCGAGCTTGGCGCGTGCGATCATGTTCTGCGACAGATCGAGGCCAAGCACCGAGACCGCACCCTGCGCGCGCATCCAGCGCGAGGCCCAGCCGAAGCCGCAGCCCAGATCGGCCACGCGCTTGCCGGTTAGCGCGGGCAGCATGGCCTGGACAGCCGGCCATTCGGGCGCGCCGTCCAGCCCATGCACTTGGCGAGGCAACTGGCGGTAGCCCGCGAAGAAATCGGGATTGTCGTAGATATTCTGTGCCACGTTTATCTCTATATGATGAAGGTCGGCCTTGGCGATGATGTCCGTAGACCTTCTCGGTCTAGTCCAACGGGCGCTCCAGCGTCTTTCGTCCTATCCGACTTGCCCTCGGAAGCGAAGCGCATCCACGATCAATGAGAACGCCGGGGAAACTTGTCGCCGGCTGGGATAGTACAGGTGATACCCGGAGAATGGCGGGCACCAATCCGAAAGAACGCGGACGAGTTGCCCCCTCGAAATATACGGCTGCACGTGGCCTTCGGTGAGGTAGGCTAGCCCGAAGCCCCGCAGAGCTCCTTCCAGGAGGAGGCCCGCGCTGTTGAACACAAGCTGGCCTTCAACACGAACGTTGACCTCTCGCCCGTTCTTTTCGAATTCCCAGGCGCAAAGGCTGCCGCCGTGGGTCGGCAAATAACGGTGTCAGTGCACTGCGCCGGATTCTCGACGCGTCTATTGAGTGCACTGGCACCGTAACTCCAGGCCGCGGAAAGCTTAGCAGCCGGACCTGGAACGACTGTCATGTTCCTCGGCGATGTCGCTGGGCGCAGGCTCCAGTGAACTCAACGCTGCGTCGACCTTCTCCAAAAGGCGCTCCAGTTCGGCGCGCTCATTGGGCCCCGGGCCCTCCTCCAGCCTGCCCAGCAGTTGTTGCTTCTGAGTGAGAAGTTTCGCAAGTGAAGTCATGCTGTCCTCGTCCGAGTACGTGGCCGGAGGGGAGCGTCGAACCAAGCGATCAACCATTCGGAACGGCGTCAAGTTCCTGCGCTCGTTAGCGTGAAACCTGCATCGAGTTATTATAATGGCAGCGAGTTCGCCGGTACCGTGCATGGTCGGCAGTCGAAACCGAGGTGGCTCGCGCAATGTTCCTTGCCGGAACCTAAGATGAGCGCGCGATCAAAATCTCCGCCAAGCGGAACGAATGCCTTCCGAAGCCTTTGATTCTTATCGGCAAGAGGAGGTATCCATGAAGCTATCTGCCTTGACGATTGCCACACTGCTTACGGTCGGAACCATCGGGTCGGCCAACGCTATCGAGTTTGGCGTCGGTCCCGGCGGCGTCTACGTTGGTCCCGGGTATGATCGTTATGATCGTCCCTACTACCGTGATTACAGAGATGACTGCCGGATCATTATCCGCGAACGCACCAACCGCTTTGGTGAACGCGTTAGGATTCGCGAGCGCATCTGCGACTAAACATGTGCTCAACGGCTAGCGACGCTGGACCGACCGTTAGGTCGGGAATTGGCACGATGCCCCGCCCCCGCTTGGAAGTGCTGGGCACACAAGTTCGGAGAACCGGCATCGAGGGATCAACTGATTGAAACGTTCGATGCCGTAGAAGATTATGCGGCACGGTGAGCGAACAGGAATGAGTGATGTCCCGTCATTGGGAGGAGTTCAAAGCGCGCTTCCTCCCGATAAGCTGTCCGATCTAACCTGCAAATCGGAGGTTAGTAATTCGAGGCAGCGATTCAGCGTCGGGCCGAGAGCCAAACTCAATCGGCATCGGCCCGTCTGATTGCTGTCAAGTACGCGGCCCACTCAAACTCAAAGGGGCCCACCTACCCGCGCCGCGAGATCGCAATGTCACATCCAGCGTTGGCTGCCGCTATCGAAAACAACCATACGTATTGGAGCACCGGCATAACCCTGCCCGACATGGGTTTCCATTGCCGTTTCGCGGGCCGCAGCGGCTCCGGTTCATTCGTGCGATCCGATGGCTGCAACCGACGCTGGACCGCCTCCAAAACAGTAGAAAAACAGGCCTAAACAGAAGAAAAGCGCGCCGTTTTGTGGGGCTTCCGCCGGCCCCAATTGAGGCGGGCCGGCGAGCCCCAATTATACCCCATCCGCTCCGGATTTGCGGCGCATTGCCACCCAAGTCTCTGACCAGATTGGCGGCAATCAAGCGTCGCGTAGCGTTGCGTTGCCGGGGATACAGATGTCGAACCGTTCCGTGAAATTCGTCCCGGCCCTCTTTGCCGGCATTGTGGCAGGAGCCAATCTGGCCACCGTGACGGATCTCTCGGCCCAAGTCATAGCAACAGCAGCGGAAGCCGCCACGCCAGCGACCCAAGCCGCCGCCGACGGTTGCCTCGCCGCGCCGACGGGCGCGACCCCCTCGGGCAGCCATTGGTACTATCGCATCGACCGCGTCACCAAACGACAATGCTGGTATCTCCGAGAGGAGAGCGAGAAGGCCGACGACAAGTTCGCGCGCGCCGCGCCGCCAGCCTCGTCCCAGCCGCCGACGTCGGCAGCCGCAGAACCGGCTCCGGCGCAGGCGCCAACGATCACAAGCAAGTCGGTCGCCGATGCGCGTGCCGAATGGATCTCCCAGCAAAACCGCACTGATCCAAACTCGCCCGCCAAGGTCGAGCGGACGGCGGGTGCAGCCCCGGCGCCGACCGCTCAGAATGGCCAGCGCGCGACCGTGCCGAACGTGCTCGCACCGGCGCCGCTGGCGACGATGCGGTGGAACGACGCTCCCACCGCGCGCGCTTCAAGCAATCCAGCCGATCTCCAGGTTGCCGCCGCCAACGCGCCCGCAGACCAGCTGCCGCAGGCCGTGGAAGTGCAGCAGCCCGCAACAGATCAGGTTACCGCTGCCGCAGCGGAGCCGGCGACGGCAAAGCCGACCGCATCGTTGCAGATGCTGCTTCTGGTGATGGCGGCTGCCCTCGCACTGGCGGGCCTCACGGTTAGCGCGATCGTCAGGATCGGCCGCATGCGGGCACGCCGCGCCATGCGCCGCAAACGGCGCGCGATGTGGGACTCCGCAAAGACCATGCGGCGTTCGCCGCCACCAATGTTCCATGACGAGGACGCCCGGCTGCGGCGTACCGAAGGCGTGCACCATCCGCACGTGCCCC
Source organism: Bradyrhizobium sp. CSA112 (assembly GCF_029051645.1). Classification (GTDB taxonomy): domain Bacteria; phylum Pseudomonadota; class Alphaproteobacteria; order Rhizobiales; family Xanthobacteraceae; genus Bradyrhizobium. The sequence goes on along the minus strand of NZ_JAACFS010000001.1, from coordinate 911,296 downwards.
AGGAAAGGACAACACGCGTGCCCAAAGAGCGGCCACGCGTACCTCAGGAGCGGCCACGCGCACCTCAAGAACGGCCGCGCGCGCCCCAAGAGCGGCCCCGCGCACCTCAAGAACGGCCGCGCGCGCCCCAAGAGCGGCCCCGCGCGCCCCAAGAGCGGCGACACGCGCCCCAGGATCGGGAGCGGGAGCGGCAGGTTACGGAAATGCTGTCCCGGCTTGCCCGCAGCGCGCAGACTTAACTGAGACGAAAGCGGCGGCTATTTTTCCAACTGGCGCTGCAGTTTGCGAACGAACTCGGTCAGCCCAGTGCGGCGCTCACGCTTGAGTCGCTCGGCCTTGAGGATCGACTGCACCTCGGCGAATGCGTCGTCGACGTTCTGGTTGACGACGATATAGTCGTATTCCGCCCAGTGGCTGAGTTCATGGGTGGCGCGGCTCATGCGCCCACGAATCACCTCGTCCGAATCCTGCGCACGCGTGTGCAGCCGTTTCTCGAGATCGGTGGCCGATGGCGGCAGGATGAACACGCTGACGACGTCGGCGCGGGCCTTCTCCCGCAATTGCTGCGTGCCCTGCCAGTCGATGTCGAACAGCACGTCCTGCCCGGCCGACAACGCGGCCTCGACCGGCACGCGCGGCGTGCCGTAGCGATTGTCGAACACGGTTGCCCATTCCAGCAATTCGCCCTGCGCGACCATCGCCTCGAATTTAGGTTTGTCGACGAAGAAGTAATCTCGGCCGTCGACCTCGCCCGGCCGCATCGGCCGCGTGGTGGCGGAGACCGACATTTTCAGACCCGGCATCCGTTCGATCAGCAGACGCGACAACGTGGTCTTGCCCGCGCCCGAAGGCGACGACAACACGAACATCAGTCCGCGCCGCTCAACCCCGTCGAAACCAGAAGCCACCATCCATCACTCCAGATTCTGGACCTGCTCGCGGAATTGCTCGACCACGTTCTTCATCTCGAGCCCGGTCTGGGTCAATTCCAGATCGTTCGATTTGGAGCAGCAGGTATTGACCTCGCGGTTGAATTCCTGGGCGAGAAAGTCGAGCCGCCGTCCAACCGGCCCGCCCTTGCCGATCATTTCGCGGGCCTGCGCGACGTGCGAGGCGATGCGGTCGAGCTCTTCGCGAATGTCGGCTTTGGTCGCGATCAGGATCGCTTCCTGATTAAGTCTATCAGGGTCGAAGCGCTCGGAAGTCTCCAGCAGCGCCGCCACCTGCTCGGCCAGGCGCGCCCTGATCGCCTCGGGCTTGCGGCCCGGCGCAGCCTCGGCCTTCTTCGCCAGTCTCTCGATTTCATCCATGCGCTGGATCAGGATTTGCCCGAGCGTCACGCCCTCGCGGCGCCGCATCTCGACCAGATGAGCGAGCGCCTGCTCGAAGGCGGCGGCTGCCGCATCCCTGGCCGCCTTGTCTTCCGCCTCGTCGCTTTCGGGCTCGACGACCTCGATGACGCCCTTGATGCCGAGCAGCCCATCGATGCTGGGCGCCACCGCGTCGATTTTTCCGGCGAGCTCGCCCGCAACCCTTACAATCGAGGACAGCACGTCTTCATTGATGCGCACGGTGGAGACCGCGTTGGCGCGCTTGACGCTCAGGTTGGCGTACACCGTGCCCCGCGACAGCACCTCCGCGGCGCGCTTTTTGGCAAAGGCTTCCAGTTCATCCCAGCCAGGCGGCAGCCGCAAGCGCAGGTCAAAACCCTTGGCGTTGACGGACTTCAACTCCCATTCAAACGCATAGGGACCGCTAGCGCCGTGGCTCCGGGCAAAACCGGTCATGCTCGATAGCGCCATCGCGTAATACTCTCCAAAAGACGGGGATTTCGAGACTCGAAAGGAACAGCAGGACCTTAAGCCGATTTCCGCCAAAGTGGAATTACGTTCCGGCGATGGCGGGAACGCCGATTGAGCCGGCCGGGGTCAGCGCTGAACCACCGGCGGCGTCGTGGTCGACTGCGCAGCGCCCTGACGGGCCGGGGCCGCCGCAGGACGGGGCGGCTTTTTCGCCGGCGCCGCGGGCCGGGGCGTCGTCGCAGTTGGATTGGTGTCGGCCGGCGCTCCCCCCGCAGTGGGCGGCGGCGCATCCTCTGATGGTTCGACGGTATCGTTCTGAATCTGTTTTTCGAGCGCCCGCAGCTTGACGACGTTCTTCTGGTGCTGATCGTAGGTTTCGGTGAAGGCGTGCCCGCCGGTGCCGTCGGCCACGAAGAACAGGTCGCGCGTGCGCGCCGGATTGGCCGCCGCTTCGAGCGAGGCGCGGCCCGGATTGGCGATCGGCCCAGGCGGCAGACCCTCGATCACGTAGGTGTTGTAGGGCGATGGCTGCGTAATCTCGGAGCGCTTGATCGGCCGGCCCAGCGTTCCCTTGCCGCCGACCAGCCCGTAGATGATGGTCGGATCGGACTGCAGCTTGATCCTCTGCCGCAGGCGATTGGTGAATACGGCGGCCACGCGACTGCGCTCGTCGGCCCGGCCGGTTTCCTTCTCGATGATCGAGGCCAGCGTGATGAGCTGATCCAGCGACCTGACCGGAACGTCCGGGTTGCGGCGCTCCCAGATTTCCGTGAGCACCCGCTTCTGGGTCTGCTGCATGCGCTGGATCACCTGCTCGCGCGTGGTGCCGCGCGGAAACTTATAGGTTTCGGGCAGCAACGTGCCTTCGCGGGGTATTTCCCGCACCGAGCCGGCAAAGATGTCGTTGTCGAGGAGTCGCGTCACGATCTGCTCGGAGGTCAGACCTTCCGGTATCGTGACGGCGTGCTGCACCACCTTGCCCTCGACGATGGTGGCGATGACGTCGCGCAGGCTGGCGCTCTTCTGGAAGGAATATTCGCCGGGCTTGAGGTCGGAGCTCGCCTTCAGCGCAAACACGCCGCCGATGAATACCCAGGGATTGACGTTGATCACGCCTTCGCGCAGCAGCGCATCGGCGATATCGCGCTTGCCGGCACGCGAGGGAATGTTGACGATCTTGTCTTCCTGCAGCGGGCCCGGCGTTTCCAGAATTTGTCTGCCGTAATAGTACACCGTTCCTGCCCCGATCATCAGAAGGATCAGGATGGTGAAGATGGCATTGCCAACCACCACGAACGGATTGCGGGCGCGCTCCGACCGTTTCGGCGGCGGCGGCACCTGCTCGGGCTCCAGCGCAGCGCGCGGGCTTCGTGGTGAAATGGGCGGCCTCTCACTCATCGATGCAACCTGAATCCTGTCGGTTCAATCGCGGCCCGGCAATCCCCTGCCCAGCCGATAGCATACGCCCGCATGTAGAAGTCATAGCCGAATACGGCAAAACGGTGGAGTAGTTCTAAACACTTGTTAGTCAGTCACGCGCTGCAAGATCACGGAGGCGTTAGTCCCCCCGAAGCCGAAGGAATTCGACAGCGCGACGTTAATGTCGCGCTTGCGCGCCGTCTGCGGCACCAGGTCGATCGCCGTTACCACCGACGGATTTTCCAGATTGATGGTGGGCGGAGCGATGTTGTCGCGAATCGCAAGGATGCTGAAAATGGCCTCGATCGCACCGGCAGCACCGAGCAGGTGCCCGGTCGACGATTTCGTCGACGACATCGACACTTTGGAGGCGGCGTTGCCGAGCAGCCGCTCGACGGCGCCGAGTTCGATCTCGTCGCCGATCTGCGTCGAGGTTCCGTGCGCATTGATGTAGTCGATATCGGACGCTGAGATTCCGGCACGCTTCAGCGCGGCGGTCATGCTGCGAAAGCCGCCATCTCCATCCGGCGCTGGCGAGGTGATGTGATAGGCATCGCCCGACAGGCCATAGCCCACTACTTCCGCATAGATCTTCGCACCGCGCTTTTTCGCGTGCTCATATTCCTCGAGCACCACGATGCCGGCGCCCTCGCCCATCACGAATCCATCGCGATCCTTGTCATAGGGTCGCGAGGCCTTGTGCGGTGCGTCGTTGTAGCCGGTCGAGAGCGCGCGCGCGGCGCAAAAACCCGCCATCGCCAGCCGGCAGATCGGCGATTCCGTTCCGCCCGCGACCATCACGTCGGCGTCGCCGAGCGCAATGAGGCGCGCACCATCGCCGATCGCGTGCGCGCCGGTCGAACATGCCGTCACCACGGAATGGTTGGGGCCCTTGAGGCCGTGCTCGATCGAGACATAGCCGGAAGCGAGATTGATCAATCGCCCCGGAATGAAGAACGGCGAAACCCTGCGCGGCCCGCGTTCCTTCAGCAGCAGCGAGGTTTCGGCGATGCCGGACAGGCCGCCGATCCCCGAGCCGATCAGGGTGCCGGTGGCGCATTTGTCTTCTTCGGTCGAGGGATGCCAGTCGGCGTCGTCGAGCGCCTGGCGCGCTGCAGCCATCGCAAAAATGATGAAGTCGTCGACCTTGCGCTGTTCCTTCGGCTCCATCCACTGGTCGGGATTGAAAGTGCCGTCGCTGCCGTCGCCTCGCGGAATTATGCAGGCGATCTGGCTGGCGAGATCGGCGACTTCGAACGTATCGATCTTCTTGGCGCCGCTCTGGCCACTCAGGATACGCGCCCACGTTGCGTCAACGCCGCAGGCGAGTGGCGTAACCATGCCCAGCCCCGTGACGACAACCCGCCTCATGTCCAAACTCCAACCCGAAAACGGCGGCCCAAAACAAGAAACCGGGGGACCGTTCGACAACGGCCCGTCCGGCTCTGTCTCTACCCGCCCGGGACGTCAGCTTTTCGCGTTCTTCTCGAGAAACTTCGTGGCGTCGCCGACAGTCAAAATCGTCTCGGCGGCGTCATCGGGAATTTCGCAACCGAACTCTTCTTCAAATGCCATCACAAGCTCGACGGTGTCGAGGCTGTCGGCGCCGAGGTCGTCGATGAAACTTGCGTTGTCGACAACCTTATCGGGTTCAACACCGAGGTGTTCGACCACAATCTTCTTAACCCGCTCGCCAATCTCACTCATCGTTCAACCTCGTGCTTGTTCCAATGGACCCGACCCCAAGACGCTACAGAGACGCTACGAGCTATCGTGGTCGTTAAACTTCCTTCGCTATCGCGCATAGTCTTGATTCGGCCCGGTGGTAGCCGACAAAGCCCCGGCGAACGGCAGGCGTCGCCACGCCAATATACAGGGTTTCAAAATCCTGCAATGGCCTTGTTTGCCCATCCGTCGAGGGTTCGGTTATCATACTTCCCAAGCCTTGACTACAAGCCTCACCCGCCCCGGAAACGGCCTTTTGGCCGCATCGATCGGGGCAATAACTCGCTCAAATCATGGCCATTCCGCCGTTGACGTGAATCGTCTGGCCGGTGACATAGGCCGCTTCGTTCGAGGCGAGATAGACCGCTGCCGCCGCGATGTCCTCCGGCGTCCCCAGCCGCGCTGCAGGAACCTTCGTCAGGATCGTCTCGCGCTGCTTGTCATTGAGCGCGTCGGTCATCGGCGTCTTGATAAATCCCGGTGCGATGCAATTGGCGGTCACGTTGCGCTTGGCGTATTCCGCGCCCAGCGTCTTGATCAGGCCGATGATTCCGGCCTTCGACGCGGTGTAGTTGGCCTGACCGGGGTTGCCGGTCACGCCGACGATCGAGGTGATCGCAATGATCCGGCCGAAGCGCTTGCGCATCATCAGCTTGGTTGCCGCGCGGGCGAGACGGAAGGTCGCGGTCAAATTGACCTGGATGACGTCGTCCCAGTCTTCGTCACGCAACTGCACGAAAAGATTGTCGCGCGTGATGCCGGCATTGGCGATCAGAATATCGACCTGCCCCATCGCGGCTTCCGCTGCCGGCACCAGTGCCTCGACATCAGCGCTGTCGGAGAGGTTGCACGGCAGCACGTGGACGCGATCGCCAAGCTTGCCGGCAAACGAATCCAGCACCTCGCGGCGCGTTCCGGAAATCGCCACCGTTGCGCCCTGCCCATGCAGCGCTTGCGCGATCGCCCCGCCAATGCCGCCCGTCGCGCCGGTCACCAGCGCCGTTCTGCCCGTCAAATCGAACATCAATGTCTCCTTCCGGGAGCTTTAGGCTGAAGCCGCCAATGCGTCCTTGGCGGCGGCAATGTCGTTGGGTCCGCCGACTGGAACGCCGACCGCGCCGTCGGCGATACGCTTGACCAGTCCGCTCAGCACCTTGCCGGCGCCGATTTCGAAGAACCGCGTGGCACCATGCGCTGCCATGTAGGCCACCGATTCGCGCCAGCGGACGGTGCCGGTGACCTGTTCGATCAGGCGGCGGCGAATCTCGTCGGGATCAGTGATCGGCGCAGCCAACACGTTCGACACCAGCGGCGAGGCCGGCGCGTTGATCGTCACCCCGGCCAGCGCCTCGGCCATCGCATCGGCCGCCGGCTGCATCAGCTTGCAATGGAACGGCGCGGACACCGGAAGCAACATCGCGCGCTTGGCACCCTTGGCCTTGGCGATTTCCACCGCACGGTCGACGGCCGCCTTGTCGCCGGACACCACCACCTGCCCGCCGCCATTGTCGTTGGCGGCCTGGCAGACCTGCCCCTGCGCGGCTTCGCCGGCAACTGCCATCGCCGCCTCATAGTCGAGTCCGAGAAGTGCCGCCATGGCGCCGGCGCCAACCGGCACCGCCTTTTGCATCGCAAGGCCGCGGGTACGCAGCAGGCGCGCGGCATCGCTGATGGTCAGGCTGCCGGCCGCAGCCAGCGCGGAATATTCGCCAAGCGAATGGCCGGCGACGAAGGCCGCATCCCGCCCGACGGAAAAGCCCGCCTCGGTCTCCAATACGCGTAGCGTGGCGATCGAGACAGCCATCAGGGCCGGCTGGGCATTTTCGGTGAGTTGGAGGGTTTCGGCCGGGCCGTCCCAGATAATGGCGGTCAGCTTCTCGCCGAGCGCCGAATCGACCTCGTCGAACACCGCCCGCGCAGCCGGAAAGGCTTCCGCCAGGGCCTTGCCCATGCCGACCGCCTGGGAACCCTGCCCCGGAAAAGTAAATGCAGCCGTCATCGGCGCTCCCTCATTCGAATGGGGCCGTAAGACACTGACCGAGGCCGGGATGTCAAGCCGCGGTGCGGGATGACGCATGCCGTGGGGAAGATTGGGAATCGGGGGCGGACAGGTTCAGCGTTCTTGCAGCGCTAATCGGGCACCCAGAGCGCAATAGATGCCGCCAACTACCTTGCCCTGCCATTTTTGCACGGCGGGATTTCGACGGAGAAAATTTCCCAGTCCTCCCGCGCACACCGCAAACACCACAGTACTGACAAGCCCCAACAGGACAAAAAGGATCCCCAGCATCGTCAATTGAAGCATGACCGATCCGTTTTCGGGCACCACGAACTGGGGGAGGAACGCGAGAAAAAAGAGCGCGGTTTTTGGGTTTAACACCTCTGCCAAAATAGCCTGCCTGAATGCCTTGCCCGCCGAGATTGGTAGCGCACCGGCCGTCAGATTTGCCGGGGTTCTCTCAAGAATTGCACGAATGCCGAGGTAAACGAGATACGCCGCGCCAATGTATTTGATGATGCTGAACAGCAACGCCGACGTGGCAATGATCGCCGAGATGCCGACGATCGCCATAAAGGTATGAATCACGTCGCCAGCGGCGATCCCGACGCCGGTGGCTATGCCCACCTTGGTGCCCGAACTCGTTGCCCGTGCAATGGTGAGAAGCGTGGCGGGACCCGGAATGAATACAAAGCCGAGCACAACAGCGCCATAAGCAGCCAAGGTCGTCAGATCGATCATTCGCCGGCTCCTTCACGGTTATTGTCGACCAGGGAAGTTACCCTATGGGCGAAAGGAGATGTCCACCTCTAGAAGCCACCTGCGGCCTGATCACCGCCGACCTCCTTCCCGGCCCGTGCGCGGCGTGCGCCGCTTACCAGCTTACCTGGGCGATCCTCGTGGTCTGGCTTGGCGGTCGCGAGCCGCAGCACGGCGGCGTAGTTCGGCTGCACCTCCATACGGTCCGCATACCGGCTTTCACTGAGTATGCGGTGGACGCGCGGCAGGTTGTAGCAGGGCACGTAGAACAACAGATGATGTTCGAGGTGATAGTTGACGTAATAGGGTGCGATGAACAGCCGCTCGAGGAAATTCGCGCGCGTGGTGCGGGTGTTGCGCAAGGGATCGCTGGAATCCGGAACAACCGCATGCTCGGCAATGTTGCGGATGCGCGTGATCACCATCTGCCAGGTAAGTAACGGCAACAGCCATAGCAGCGGATAGGCCCACCACACGCCCGCGGCGGCAAAGCCTGCAAACAGCACGGCGTTGACAGCAAATTGCGGACCGAGCTTTTCGCGGAAATGTGCGGCACGCCGCGCCAGCGGCCATTCCTTTGGGCCGAGCGCATTCAAGAATTGCGCCTTGCGCTGCTGATAGCCGGTCTGGCCGGTGATATCGCGCACGAACTTGCGACGGTAGCTGATCCCGGTGATCGGAAACGGCGCCGACAGCACCAGATCCGGATCGTCTTCCTGCTGCGTGCGCGCATGATGCTGCAGATGATAGCGACGATAGGCGCGGGTCTCGGCGAAGATCGGATAGGCGCAGAACCATTGGCTCAGCGTCAGGTTCACCTTCTCGTCCGCCGACAGGCATCCATGCGCGCCGTCATGCATCAGGATAGCAAGCCCAAGCTGGCGCGAGCCGATGATGCCGACTGCGATCAGAAAGGTCAGCGGGTTGGGCCACCACGCGACCAGCGCGATCGAGCCCAGAATGAGCGCCCAAGCATGTGCGATCAGGGCGATGCCTTTCCAGGTTACCCGCTGGCGGACGGCGATCAATTGATCCTCGCTCAGAAAGTCGCGGGCACGCATGCGCAGTGCCGTCATGCTGATCTCTCCCCGTCCGGTGAACCTGGATTCGACGCGTCGCCGACGAGGCGCAGCCGCGCATCGTCGGCAGCGGGCTTTGGGGTCGCCTGGTCGCCCAGCACGCGCAGCATCTCGCTGCTCAATTCCTCGGCGGAGCGGCCCATGGCGAAGCCCTCGACCATCACGCCGATCGCGACCGCCCAGAACCGCCGTGAGCTGGCGTCGGGATCGCGCAGGCTCTTCCAGCCGTGCCGCTCGATCTGGCCGGCATAGGCGCGCATCCCCTCGCCGTGCAGCCGCTCGATGGTGCGCTCCACCAGCGGTGCGAGATCCTGGCGGCGGCGGGTCAGCGTCAGCGCTTCAGTAAAGAAGGCGACCGAATCCGTCGCTGTGACCGTCTCGACCAGCGCGCGAGTGTACTCGTGCGGCGTATGGGCCGGCAACGCGGCCTGCTCGGCCGCGCGCGCGACGTACAGCATGTCGCGGCAGGCGGCTTCGACGAACAGGGCTTCCTTGGTGCGGAAGTAATAGGTGATCTGGCTCGGAAAGGCGTCCGCGGCCGCCGCAATGTCCGAAATCGAGGTTCCGGCGAGGCCCCGCTCCTTAAATAGCCGGCTGGCGCCATCGAGCAGCCGCGAGCGCATCTGGCGCCCGGCCGTACGCGTGGCCCGGGCAGCGTGCTTCGGATCGCTGGCAGGCATTTCGGATGTGCTGTGGACAGACTTGGGAGCCAATTTGTCCTCCGTCGATTGTTTGTATGATGTACAAACAAATCTGTCAACCGGCCAAGTGAGGTCCCACCACCTCTTGCGGGTGAAAAGCCAGAAGGCCTTTCGAGTTCCCGTAAGCCCTTGCCAGCAGAAGCCTTGCCAGCGCGCTGAAAATCCTTATAAACCGCGCCATCCGTGGATCCCGGCCGGGAGCTGAACGGACGGTCTCAGCAATCTCACCTTTCCAGGCGTTATTGATGTGGCAGGGCCAGTCGGCCCGTCGTCCCGTGCTTCCGCCTTCTGAGCTTATCCCGAGTCCTTTCCGAAGGCCTCGAAGGGCTTGCCGCCGGGAAACGCGCCAACACCAGGAAAGGACACCCATGCCTCTTTACGAGCATGTTTTTCTCGCACGTCAGGATGCGAGCACCCAGCAGGTCGAAGAACTGACCACCCAGATGACGGGCATCGTCGAAGGGCTTGGCGGCAAGGTCACCAAGACCGAGAACTGGGGCGTACGCTCCCTCACCTATCGCATGAACAAGAATCGCAAAGCGCATTTCGTGCTGATGAATATCGAAGCGCCCTCCGCCGCGGTCACCGAGATCGAGCGCCAGGAGCGGATCTCTGAAGACGTCATTCGTTACCTCACCGTCCGCGTCGAAGAGCACGAGGAAGGTCCCTCGGCGATGATGCGCAAGGCCGATCGTGACCGCGAGCGCGACGATCGCGGCGGCGGTTTCCGTGGCGACCGCGAAGGCGGCTTCCGCGGCGATCGTGAAGGCGGTGGTTTCCGCGGCGACCGTGGCCCGCGCCGTCCGCGCGAAGACGTTGCTGTTGAAGCGACGGAAGAGGAGTAAGAATCATGGCTGAAGCTGGTGCACGCCGTCCGTTTTTCCGTCGCCGCAAGACCTGCCCGTTCACGGGTCCGAACGCGCCGAAGATCGACTACAAGGATTCCAAGCTGCTGATGCGTTACGTCTCCGAGCGCGGCAAGATCGTGCCGAGCCGCATCACCGCCGTCTCCGCCAAGAAGCAGCGCGAACTCGCGCGCGCCATCAAGCGCTCGCGTTTCCTCGGCCTATTGCCCTACGTCATTCGCTAAGACATCTTCGACCGGCGGCGTCCGCGCCGCCGGTCGTTATTATTCATGAGATTTTCGGGTCTGCCGCCGACAGTTGGGGTCCAGGACCTCTGTCCAAGACCTCTGATCGCTCATTGGACCCACAAGTTCTTCACCCATATTTTTTGCAATGCATCCAATGCCGCCTGTTCGCATCGTGTACCAGGCTTTCCCGCGCGCCCTAGCCCTACCGCGATAAATCCCTGCCGCACCCCTGCTCATGAAGCGAGCACACGTCGTTGACAATCGCCGCGGCGGCCACGTACGCTGCTCGGCAGCAGGACGGATGCTAAATTTCCGCATGCTACGGGTGTCGAAGCTGCCGCCGACAACGTGCGCACACGAGCCCCAATGAGCTGCGCCAACGAGCGCGAACGCCAGAGGGAGTGCAAGCGATGTCCGTCCACATCTGTGGTCTACGGCGAGTTGTACGCTTGGCCGCCATTGCAGCAATGTCCGTCGCCGCAGCAGGCGCTGCCCATGCCCAACAGAAAACCGATGTCATCTTCAGCGCCGGCCCGACCGGCGGCAGTTGGACACCGATGGCGGCGGCAGCGTCGCAGGTCGTCAACAAGCGATATCCCGAACTGAACGTGCAGGTTGAGCCGGGCGCGGCCCTCGTCAACATGGAGAAGATCCGCAACGACAAGGCCGATATCGGCTGGTCCATGACGACAGTCATGTCCGACGCGCAGAAGGGCGAGGGTCAGTTCGCCGGCAAGCAGACCGACAAGGGCCTTTTCGTGGCCAATTTCTACCCCAACGTCTGGCAGTTGGTGGTCCCTGCGAACAGCGACATCAAGAGCGTCAAGGATTTGAAGGGTCAGCCGGTGGCGCTGCCGTCACGCGGCAACACCAGCCTGGCGGCCGGCTGGGAGTACCTGCTCAAGGTCAACGGCATGACGCTGAACGACCTGGGCGCAAAGAGTTACGGGCCGGTATCCTCCAATGCGGAAGCCGTGAAGAACCGGCAAGCGATGGCGGTCGGATGGTTCACGGTGGTGCCGGCGTCCTTCATCATGGACATGGGCTCGGCGATGCAGGTGCGGATCCTTGGAGTCACCGACGAGGAGATCGCCGCACTGCGCAAGCTTAATCCGGGCTTTGTGCCCTACACCCTCAAGGCCGGAATCTACAAGGATCAGGGCGTGACCGAGGCGGTTCAGACCTTCCAGTCGCCCACCGTGCTGATTGCATCCTCCAAGACGCCCGCCGACGTGGTCTACAAGATCACCAAGGCCATCGTCGAAGAGCGGGAGGAGTTCGGCAACGTCACGAGCGTCATGAAGGGCGTGACGGCGGCGGAGATGGCAGAGAATTTCGACATGCCTATTCATCCCGGCGCGGAGAAATACTACCGCGAAGCGGGATTGCTCAAGAAGTAGGGAGCGCGCCGTGCGCAAGCTCACCGGCTACGCGGGCCTGGTCGTCGGCGTGGTGGCGGTCGCAATGTCCGTGTACCACGTCTACGCCCGGCTGACGGTATACGCTCCCGATCAGCAGGCGCTGCTCTATATCACGCTCGCCTTCAGCCTGGTGCTGTCGTTCCTGTTGTGGCCTCGCAGCAAGGACGCGACACTCGGCGGCGTGCCGTGGGAGGATCTCGCTTTGGCGGGTCTTTCGCTGGCGTGCATCGGCTACATGTTTGCGAATTACGACTACATCGTAAACCGTTTCCCCACTGCCGATGCGCTGACCCGAATGGACATGGCGGTGGGAATCACCGCCACTCTCCTGGTGCTGGAGGCGACGCGACGCACCATCGGCGCGGCACTGCCGATCGTGGCGATCGTCTTCTTGCTCTACGGGTTCGCCGGCCCCTGGCTGTACGGCTGGCTTTACCATAGAGGTCTCACGCTCGAGATCGCCGTCGACCAGACCTTCTTCACCACCGAGGGCATTTTCGGCGTGCCGATGACGGTGGCCGCGACCTACGTCATCCTCTTCATCATCTTCGGTACGTTCCTGGAGCGATCCGGGGCAGGCCAGTTCTTCATGAACTTCGCCAATGCGATCGCCGGCGGCGCACGCGGCGGCCCCGGCAAGGTGGCGGTCGTCTCCTCGAGCCTGTTCGGCACCATCTCCGGTTCCGCGGTCGCCAATGTCATGGTCGACGGCTGGCTGACCATCCCGATGATGAAGAAGACCGGCTTCAAGCCCGAGGCGGCAGCAGCCATCGAGGCGGTAGCTTCCACCGGCGGGCAGATCATGCCGCCGATCATGGGGGCAGCGGCGTTCGTCATGGCCGAGTTTCAGGGCGTCAGCTACACGCAGGTGATGATCGCCGCGGCGATCCCCGCGTTCTTCTACTATGGGGCGCTGTTCGCCGCGATCCACTTCAACGCCGTGCGTTCGGGGCTCAAGGGCTTGCCGCGCGAGGAATTGCCCATTCTTGGCTACATCATGCTGCGCCAGGGCCACCTCTTCCTGCCCGTCATCGTGCTGCTGGCGCTGCTGCTCTACGGCTTCACGCCGACCTATGGCGCGATCATCGCTACCGTCGCGCTGGTCGGCATCTCGTGGCTGCGGCCTTCGACCGGGCTCGGCTGGCGCGCGTGCCTCGAAGGCCTGCGCGACGGAGCGGTGCAGACCGTGCCGGTGGCGATGGCGTGCGCGTCCGCCGGAATCGTGATCGGCATCGTGCTGCAAACCGGGCTGGCGCTGCGGTTCACGGCGTTTCTCATCGACTTCACCTATGGCTCGCTGCTGCCGGCGCTGCTCATCACCATGGTCGCCGGCGTCATTCTCGGCATGGGCATGCCGACCACTCCCGCCTACATCATGCAGGCGGCGCTGCTGGTGCCCGCGATCATGAAGCTCGGCGTAGAGCCGATGGCGGCGCACATGTTCGCGTTCTACTTCTCATGCCTATCGGCGGTGACGCCGCCGGTGGCACTTGCCGTGTATGCTGCCGCATCGATCGGCGGGGCCGGCCTGTGGGCCTCGGGCGTGCAGGCGATGAAATTTGCCGCCGCCGGCTTCATCGTTCCGTTCTTCTTCGTCTACAACCCCGCGCTGCTATTCCAGGGGCCATGGCCCGATATCCTGCGCGCCGTGCTGACCGGCACGATCGGAGTGATTGCGCTTGCAGCCAGTCTTGAAGGCTATTTCCTGCGTAGAACAACGTGGTTCGAGCGGATACTTTTCTTTGCGGCCGCAATGCTGCTGATCGATCCCAATGCCGTCACCGATGTCATCGGCGCGGGCCTGCTTGCCATCATCCTGCTGTTGCAGAAGCTGTGGACTCCACAATCCACCATAACGCGGGAAGCGAGCACGTGACCCGCGCACAGTCCATCGCCCTGACGCTTATCGCAGCAGCCCTCATTGTTGGCACCGTGCTCTACGGTGTTCTGCGCATTTACGCCTCCTGAGACCGCGAAATCTCGCAGGAACGGGAATCCCATTGTGCCCGCCGGTCGCCAGCTAAACGCCGGGAACCTTTTCTGAAATCGTCTCGGGCTGACACTCTTGATCGGCTGGGGCTACTGCTCTAAAAGGCGCACCAAGTCATCTCGGCCCCCCGGTGGGGCCGTGAATGTTTAAGGGGTACCGCGGTACGGACGTCTCCCTTAACTCTCTAACTAGTTGGTAAGGCGGCATAATTTGCTGACCTCTATCTAACCGCTCGAAAGGAGCGGGACAGCTGATGATCGCGATCATACCCATTGGTCTTGCAGCCGGCTGCGCGTCGGCGCTGATGTTCGCCTCGATCATCTCGGGCGCGCTGTTCTCATTGCTGCTGTTCTATCTGGCTCCGCTGCCGCTGATGGTGGCGGCACTCGGTTGGGGTCCGCTCGCGGCAACGATCGGCGGCATTGCCGCCGCCTCCGGCCTCGGCGCGATCTTCGGCCTGCCCTATTGCATCGCCTTTGCGATCACCGTGGCGGTGCCGGCGTGGTGGCTCGGCCATCTCGCCCTGTTGGGACGGCCGCTGCCCGCCACCGCTCCCGAAGACGGTTCAGCACCCGCTGCGGTTCAGCTCGAATGGTATCCGATCGGCCGCGTCCTGCTCTGGATCGCCGGCTTTGCCGCACTGACCACGATCGCGGCCATGCTGACGCTTGGCGGCGACGCCGATACCATCACCGGTGTGCTGCGCCGAGGCCTTACGCGAATTCTGGCGCGTGAGGCCGCGCCGTCGGCAGATGTCGAGCGCCTGGTAGCCGCTCTCGCCATCATCGCTCCTGCGGCCGCAACGATCGTCGCCATGATGACGCTGACACTCAATCTCTGGCTTGCCGGGAAGATCACGGCTACCTCGGGCCGGTTGCAGCGGCCGTGGCCTGACCTGAAGAGCGCGGAATTGCCGCCGATGACGCTAGTGGCGCTGTCGGTCGCGCTGGCCTTTTGCTTTGTCGGCGGGCTCGTCGCGATGTTCGCGCAGATCATGACGACCGCGCTGTTGATGGCCTATGCCCTCACCGGCTTTGCCGTGCTGCACACGCTGACACTTGCGTTCAAGAGCCGTGTCTTCTGGCTCTGCTGCACTTACGCGATCGTCGTCGCGTTCGGCTGGCCCGCGCTCGCGATGATCGCGCTCGGTCTCGCGGACGCCGTCTTCGGAATTCGCCAACGCTATCTGCGCAGCAGGCCGCCACCCCTGCCCGCATCCTGAAGCCCCACCATTCACGTCAACCGCATATCGAACACTCAAAGGAGAACGAAAATGGAAGTCATCCTGCTGGAACGTGTCGTCAAGCTCGGTCAGATGGGCGAAGTCGTCCGCGTCAAGGACGGGTTTGCCCGCAACTTTCTGCTCAAGCGCGGCAAGGCGCTGCGCGCAACCGCCGACAATCGCGCCAAGTTCGACGGCATGAAGGCCGAACTTGAGGCCAACAACCTCAAGGCCAAGGGCGAAGCGACCAAGGTCGCGGAGAAGATCGACGGGCGCAACGTGATCGTGCTGCGTCAAGCCTCCGAATCCGGCCAGTTGTTCGGATCGGTGAGCATACGCGACATCGTCGCCTCGTTCGAGGCCGATGGCGTCGCGATCGACCGCAGCCAGGTGCTGCTGGATGCGCCGATCAAGAACATCGGCAAGCACCAGGTCGCAATTGCCGTGCATCCGGAAGTCGAAGTCAACGTCAGCGTCACCGTGGCGCGCAGCGCCGACGAGGCCGAGCGCATCAACCGCGGCGAGGACATCTCGACCCGTCAGGAAGATCAGGACGCCGCCGCCGAGGCGCTCGCTGCCGCCGGCGAGTTCTTCGATCCGGAAGCCCAGCACGACGAGGTCGCGCCGGCACCCGCTTCGACCGAGAAGTAACGCGCTTCCAGCTCAAACTTCCCTGTGACTACCCCAAGCCCGGCCGCTCAGGCCGGGCTTGGGATTCTGGCAGCCGCTTTCTCGTCGAGCATGGCAATCGACGCCAACGCGGTCGCAGTGTGCTTCTCGACGCCATCGGTCACGCAGAAAACGTCAGCCGCGACCACGGCGACCTGACGTCCGGGCTTGATCACGCGCGCCCGGCAGATCAGCCGCTCGCCTATAGCCGGCGACAACAGATTCAATTTGTATTCCGCCGTAAGCGCCGATTGCCCGCACGAGGTCGCGGCCGCGATCGTGGTCGCATTGTCGACGAGGAACGCGGTCACGCCGCCATGGAACAGACCGTGCTGTTGCAACAGCTCCGCCCGGCGGTCGACCGCGAGTGTACAGGTACCGCGCGTCAGCTCGGATAATTCCGCACCGATATGGGTCATAAAGCCCTGGCGGCCGACATTGTCGCGGATGCGGGTCGCGATCGGCGCGAAGTCGGGATCGTTATTCGCACTCATACGGTTTCTCCCGGTGTGTGGATCGCATCAGGCGCGACCACCGCGCGGATGGCACAGGCGATCAGGATTTCGGCTTGCTCTCTTGGATCAGTGCGGTCGCGGCCCGACAGCCATGCGCGGCAGAAGATCTGCGCCGGTCCGATGATCTGACTGAAGAACACTGACGACGTCATCGGCAGCAATTCGCCGCGCGCAACCAGCGGCGCACGCCATCGCTCGACGGCTTCCGCAAGGCGCGAGTTTTGCGCACGCTGCGCGCCGCGGATCTCCTCCATCCATTCGCTGCGGGAAATCTCGAACAGATAGCGGGCCTCGCGCCTGGAGTTGAAGACCCATTCGAGATGCGCGCGGATCAGCCGCGCCACGCCTTCCCGCGCTCCACAGGATTCATCGACCGCCGCCATGACGGCTGCGTGATAACGGGCGAGGATTTCCAGGAACAGCGTGCCGGCCAGTTCCTTCTTCGATCCGAAGAAATGGAAGAAGCTGCCGTTGGACGCCCGCGCGCGGGTTCTGATGGCGGCCACGGTGGCGCCCTCAAAGCCGTCGCGGTCGAATACCGCCAATCCCGCCGCCAGCAGATCCTCGCGTGCCGTACTCACTCGCGCTCGCCCCTGATCCGATTAGATCATCACTCTAGAGTATTACTCTAGAGTCGGTCAAGCAACGCCCCACCGCTGACCGGCGCCGGAAGTCTGAAAATCTTAGCGCGAGATGGGCGGCTCAGGCTGGCCGGCGGGCGCGACCGGCGGCAATGCGGGCGCCGTAGCCTCTACTGGCGGAGGCGCCGCGGGTACTGGCGCCGCTGCGGAGGAACTCGCGGACGGCTCGGGCGCGGTCGTTGCGGAAGCTGGCGGCGCCGGCGTGACCGGTGGTGCCGGATCGGGCCGGAGCGGCGTCGGCTCGCTGGGTGCGCTCTCCTTGGGAGCATCGACCTTGGCAGTGTCTGATCTGCCCTCGCGTTCCGGCTTTTCCGACTCGCCGGCGGGCTTCGCTGCCTCGCCAGCCGGCTTGTCGTCCTCGCCCTTGATCGCGTCGGTCTTGACTGGATCGGTCTTGACTGGATCGGCCTTGGCAGAATCGCTCGCGGCCGTTTCAGCCTTGGCGGCATCCCGAGATGCATCTTCCTTCGCGGCGTCGTCGCGCGCCGCCGGCTCGGTTTTCGGCGGCTCTTCGGCAGCAGGCCTGCTCCGCCTGCCCTGTTTCTGCCTGACGCCCGATTTGCTGTCGGTAGCGGCCTGCACCGGGGCCTGCCCATCCGCAGGTTTAGCGGCTTCGGGCGCCGGCTGCGGCCGTGCGAGCCGCTTCGCGTCTCGGCCCGGACGCACTCCCTCGCCTTGCGGCGTAGCTCCGTCTGCGCCCGGCCGGAAAGCCTCCTGAGCAGGTGCTGCAGATGGCTGCCGGCGACCGAGCCGGTCAGATTGATCCGGTCTTCCGTCCTGCTTGGCATCCTTCTTCGCCTGATCCTTGCCCTGATACCGGGGATCGGCAGCGCCGTTGGATAGCAGGTAGGAGGAAAGCACCGAGGCCATGTCGGTACCGGTCGTATAGTGCTGGCGCAGGAACCCGGGCAACGACGAAGCCGACGTGTTCTTCAACAGGCCGCGGGGGCTCCTGTGGCACGCGCTGCAGGTGCTCGAGAATATCTGGGACGGGCTCTTGCCGGCGTCGAGATTTTCCGCCGCCTGCGTCACCCCTGCTGTGAGGCAGCCGATCAGGAGCGTCACCGTCGCCAAACTGAGCGCTCGGCTCAACATTCCCTGCTTCTCCAGACGTCGAATCGCTGCCTGCGACGCGCAACGTCGCCAGCGGCGGGGTCACCTTTTAGCCGATTATGACGCGAATGGAAGCGCGCTCCAACGGACTGGCGCTACGGCATTCGTACTTGTGACAATTTTGATCCATCCCTGGAACCAACCTTTCCGTGGTGCGTCGGTATAAGGGTAGCTTGTTCCATTGGTGCATCGATGGACCGGTTGTTGCGTTATTTTTTGGGCCAGTTCATTCGCCGCGGCACGATGACATTTACGGCCGCGAACGGGGCCAGATTTACCTGCGGTGACGGAACCGGCCGCCCAGTGTCAGTGCGATTCCTGAGCGAGCGGACGCAGCTCCGGATTCTTCTCAATCCCGAACTGGCGCTTGGCGAAGCCTATATGGACGGCACGTTCGTGGTCGAGGACGGCTCGATCGCGGACGCGCTGGAGATCCTGCTCAGCCAGCCCGAAATGCTCCCACGTTGGGCCAAGCTGCAATGGTGGCTGCGCTATTTCAGCCGGCACGCCAGGCAATTCAATTGGCGCGGCCGGGCGAAAAACAACGTCGCTCATCACTACGATCTCGACGGGCGGCTCTATTCCCTCTTCCTCGACGCCGACAAGCAATACAGTTGCGCCTATTTCGAAACGCCGGATGCGGCGCTCGACGATGCCCAGCTTGCAAAGAAACGCCACCTTGCCGCCAAGCTCCTGATCGGGCGCGGCAACCGCGTGCTCGATATCGGCTCGGGGTGGGGCGGACTTGGCCTCTATCTCGCCGAAATGACCGGCGCCGATGTCACCGGCATCACGCTGTCGTCGGAGCAGTTGCGGGCCTCGAATGCCCGCGCCGCCGAGAAGAACCTGACGGGATCGGCCAGATTCCTGCCGAGCGATTACCGCGATATTGCCGGCCCGTTCGACCGCATCGTGTCGGTCGGGATGTTCGAACATGTCGGCATCGACTTCTATGAAACTTACTTCCGGCGTTGCGCCGAACTTCTCAGCGATGACGGCGTCATGGTGCTGCACTCGATCGGCCGCTCTACCGGGCCCGATGTGACCAGCCCATGGATCACGAAATACATCTTCCCGGGCGGCTATATTCCCGCCCTTTCCGAAGTCATCCCCGCGATCGAGAAGGCGGGCCTTCTGGTCTGCGACATCGAAATACTGCGGCTGCATTATGCGGAAACGCTAAAGGCCTGGCGCGACCGCTTTATGGCCCGGCGCGAAGAGGCAGTACGCCTCTACGACGAGCGTTTCGCGCGCATGTGGGAATTTTATCTGGCGGCGTCGGAAATGTCGTTCCGGAAGCAAAACCTGATGAATTTCCAGATCCAGCTCACCAAGCGCCAGGGAATCGTGCCGATGACACGCGATTACATCACGCGGGAAGAAGCGAGACTGCGCGGGGTGGAACTTGGAAAACAGCCGCGGCTGCAGTTGGCGGGCGAATAGGCCGCCGCAATGGCGGTGGCGTCAGTTTCGCAGGCTGTAGGCCGAGGCATAGGGCATGCGAGCCGACGCCGGACGGGCGAGCTGGGCTCGCAGCGCAGCGAGCACTTGACCATCGCAGGGCACGGCACGCCGTTCCGGGCGCGAAATCTCTTCCATGGTGTCGATCAGCATCGACAGCCACAAACGCTGGGCGTTTGCCGTTCGCCATCCCTTGAGCTGCTGACCCATCGTCCGTCCTTTGATCCGATACGGCTGGCAACCCGAAAATCGCCGGTCCGTTCCCGATTTCGTAGCCAATCCATTCTGCCGCCAAGAAAATCACGCTCGATGTGATCTACTTCACAGAAGCCCGTGACGGCCCGTCGTACATCACCGGCATGAACCAGCAGACCCACCCAAGCCCGTTCGATTCCGACATCCGGATCGATTACGCCCTGATCGCAACCGGGGTGGCTGCTGCCGTGTTCGCGTTCATCTACCTGGTCCTGGTTTGATCAACGCTTAAGATCGCGGCTCGAAAACACCGCTCGCCTTCGGATATGTCTGTCGAACTCGCGGTAAGGTTCAGGCTCTCCTAAGATTTTGCCTGGCATTTTCACGGAAAACGCTCCCGCACCGCCTGGTTTTGGGCTGAAAGCCCGTCAAGCGGAATGCGCCACGCGATCCGGATTCACACCCCGCATGTGGGAATCGTGCATAAGGCACCTTCGTGCTTTCGCCGGACGCGTGAGTGGCGCTTTATCGCCCCCCGCTTTCGGGAATCCCGACTATCCCGGAATCCAAACAACGCCAAGAATCTGAGCATAATCCGACCAATGGCACTGACTGATTCGAACGTCCTCAAGCTTGCTCCCGACGCGGGAACTCCGGTCTACCGGAGCGCGCCGCACAACATCGAGGCGGAACAGAGCCTGCTGGGCGCGATCCTGGTCAACAACGACGCGTTCTACCGGGTTTCCGACTTTCTGGAGCCGAAGCACTTCTTCGAGCCGCTTCACCAGACCATTTTCGAGACCGCCAGCAGCCTGATCCGGATGGGCAAGGTTGCTACCCCCGTCACGCTGAAGACGTTCTTGCCCGCCGATACCGATATCGGCGGCATGACGGTTGGCCAATACCTCGCTCGCGTGGCGGCCGAGGCCACCACGATCATCAACGCGCAGGATTACGGCCGGACGATCTACGATATGTCGCTGCGCCGCGACCTGATCCGGATCGGCGAGGACATGGTCAACGTCGCCTTCGATGCGCCGGTGGACTTTGCCCCGCGCGCGCAGATCGAGGATGCCGAGCGCCAGCTCTATGAACTCGCCGAGTCCGGCCGCTATGACGGCGGCTTCCAGCGCTTCTCGCAGGCGCTGACCACCGCCGTCGACATGGCGGCCAAGGCCTTCCAGCGTGACGGAAGTCTGTCGGGCGTCGCTACCGGCTTGCGCGACCTCGACACCAAGATGGGCGGGCTGCAGGCTTCCGACTTGATCATCGTCGCCGGCCGCCCCGGCATGGGCAAGACGGCGCTCGCCACCAACATCGCCTACAACATCGCGAGGGCGCATCGCGCCGAGGTGCAGGCCGATGGCACGATGAAGACCGTCAATGGCGGCATCGTCGGCTTCTTCTCCTGCGAAATGTCGGCCGAACAGCTCGCCACCCGTATTCTGGCCGAACAGACCAGCATCGCCTCCAGCATGATCCGCCGCGGCGGTATCAGCGAGGCCGATTTCGAGAAGATCCGCGACTACTCGATCGAATTGCAGTCGCTGCCGCTTTATGTCGACGAAACCGGCGGCCTGTCGATCTCGCAGCTCACGGCGCGTGCGCGCCGGCTGAAGCGGCAGAAGGGCCTCGACCTCATCGTGATCGACTACATCCAGCTTCTACAAGGCTCGGGCAAGAAGTCTGATAATCGCGTGCAGGAAGTGACTGAAATCACCACCAACCTCAAGGCGCTCGCCAAGGAACTGAACGTTCCTATCATCGCCTTGTCCCAGCTCTCGCGTCAGGTCGAAAACCGCGACGACAAGCGCCCGCAACTGGCCGACCTGCGTGAATCCGGTTCGATCGAGCAGGACGCCGACGTCGTGATCTTCGTGTACCGCGAGGAATATTACCTCGCCAACAAGGAGCCGCGGATCGGCACCCCCGAATACGAAAAATGGCAGCTCGACATGTCGCTGGTGCACGGCAAGGCCGAAATCATCATTGGCAAGCAGCGCCACGGCCCCACCGGAACGGTGGAGGTGCAGTTCGAGGGTCAGTTCACCCGGTTCAGCGATCTAGCGCAGGACGGCAATCTGCCGGATCGCGGCTATTGAGCGCCGAGCACAGTTGAACCGCCGCGTTCCGCCGCGTAAAACTATGGCATGAACGTGGCCCCCGATCCCAAGTCCATCCCGCAAGTCACCCTGCTGTCGCCCGAGGCGAACCAGGCTGCCTCGCTCGCAACCGCAACCGGCGTGCTGACGGTCGATCTCGACGCTATCGTCGCCAACTGGCGCAAGCTCGAGAAGACGGCGGTGCCGGCCGAATGCGCAGGCGTCGTCAAGGCGAACGCCTATGGCTGCGGCGCCGAACAGGTCGCGCGCGCCCTCTCTGCCGCCGGCTGCAAGACGTTTTTCGTCGCCACCCTCGATGAGGCGCGCGTGGTTCGCGCCGCGGCACCTGCGGCCACGATCTACGTGCTCGACGGCTTCTTCCAGAACACCGGCGACGCCTACGCTAAGTTCGACTGCAAGCCCGTGATCGGCGACCTCAACGAACTCGCCGAATGGGACGTGTTCTGCCGCCGCTCGGGGTGGTCGGGCGGCGCGGCCATACACATCGATACCGGCATGAACCGGCTCGGCCTCACCGTCACCGAGGCGCAGGGCCTCATCCCGCGTATCAACGCCGGAGACCACGGCATTACGCTTGTGATGAGCCACCTCGCCTCCGCCGAACTGCTCAACAATCCCGCCAACGCCAGGCAGCTCACGGCCTTTCGCGAGATCGCGAGTCTGTTTTCCGGTGTGCCGGCGTCGCTTGCCAATTCCTCCGGCATTTTCTTGGGCGCCCAATTCCAGTTCGACCTGGCCCGCCCGGGCTGTGCCCTTTACGGCATCAATCCGACGCCCGAAGCCGACAATCCGATGCGGCCGGTCGTCGAATTGAAGGCGCGTATCGTGCAGATCCGCAACGTCGAACGCGGCGATACCGTCGGCTATGGCGGGACCTGGACGGCGCGACGTCCGACCCGAATAGCGATCGTCTCCGCGGGCTATGCCGACGGATATTTCCGCGCGGCCAGCGCCAATGACGGCACCCGTGGCGCCGAGGTGGTGGTCGCCGGCAAGCGCTGCCCGATCGCGGGGCGGATTTCGATGGACCTGACAGCGGTCGACGTCACCGATCTCGACAAGAATGCGGTGCGGCGCGGCCATATGGTGACGTTGATCGGCGAAGGCATTACGGTCGACGAACTCGCCCACCATTTCGGCACCATCGGCTACGAGGTGCTGACCAGCCTCGGCAAGCGCTATACGCGGATCTACAAGGGCGGAAACGCCACCGCAGAGCCCCCTGCTCCGTCGCCAGCGGAGCCGGCTGCCGCTTCCACATAGGACGCGCACCGCAGGTGCCAAATACAAAATTGCTAAAACAACCCCATGCAAAGTAGCATGGGACTGGGCTCGCAGCTCTCTGGCCGCTTGCGTCCGGGGCACGAGATGGTCCGTCGTGCCGGGCTCATTGCAATCCATTTTTCGTTTGCGGCGTCTTTCGGCGCCGTGCTTCCCGATTATTGAAAAGCGCAAAAAGTCCCAATCTTACAGCAACGCCGTGGCTTCCCGCTCCACATCGTATTGAAATATCCATCCCGCCGCCGACATCCATTTTCCCATGCGCCGGCTTCGCTCCGCCGCGTCCTCGTTTTCGGATCGGTAGAATCGCCCGGCGTCGCGCGAGGCAGCTTGCACCCGGCTGGTGTGCCCGAGCCGCAATCTTTCGTAGGCCTTCAGCCGCGCAGGAACGTCCGCAGGCTTTGCGTCTTCAAGCAAAACGGCCAGCGCGAAACCGTCTTCGATCGCCTGCCCCGCGCCCTGGCCGAAATGCGGCACCATCGGGTGGGCGGCATCACCGAGAAGCGTCACGCGCGCCGTCGACCAGTATGGCAATGGCGCCCGATCGTAAATTCCCCGCCGAAAGGTCTCGTCGAGCGCGGCGATGGCTTCCACTACAGGGGCGTCCCAGCCATCATATTCAGCGGCCAATTCCCTGAGATCACCGGGAGCCGACCAGGATTCTTCCGACTCGAGGTTGGTTGGCACGAACGCGACGATGTTGATCACGCGTCCCTGTGAAATCGGGAAACAAATGAAGCTGCGGCCTGACCCCATCCACATGTTCAACCCGCGAAGATCCTTCGCCCATGGAAATCTTTCAGACGGAATCAGGCCGCGGTAGGCCATGATGCCTTCACTCGTCGGGTGCGTGGCCAGCCCGATCTTGCGCTGCACGACCGAATGGATACCATCCGCACCTATCACGACGTCCGCACGGGCAGTGGCACCGCTCGCAAAGGTAAGCTGTACACCGTCTTCCGTTTCCCTCACGCCGGTACAGTGATGACCATAGCGAACCGCAGCATCCGCCTGGGCTTCATTCAGCCTTTCCAGCAGTTCCACGCGGTGGATCTGGTAAGTTGGTCTATCGTCGGAGATTGGCGGCCTTTGAACGGGTTCGCCGCGCGACGTCCGCAGTGAAAGACCGACGCTCCTGGTGCTGATATTCTCGAGCCAGTCCCGGAGGCCGACGCGCCCCAGCAGGCGTGCTGCATTGGGGTGGATCGAAACCCCGGCACCGAGTTCGCGGGGTGAGGCAGCCCGTTCGAATACCGTCACGTTCAGGCCACGCGCCCGCAGCGCAAGGGCGGCGGCCAAGCCACCGATCCCGCCTCCCACGATCGCGATTTGAAGTTTGTCGGTCATTGCATCCGTCCAAACGGAAAGTATCGCTGTTGATCCGTCAGCGCCTCAACGAGAGGCTCGATTGTCAGCGGGAACGGCAACGATGTCGCCGAACAGCACCCATTTGGCGCCATCGAACCGCGCCATGCTGGCCTGGCGCCACGCAACGCGGCTGGTCGGTGAAATGTTTACCTTCAAGCCGGGAAGGAACAGCGGCAGTTGAAGATCTTGTATGTTGGTCGCCTGCTTCAGAAGGTTTTCGCGAGTGAGATCGTCTCCGCACCTTTTCAGGACTTCCACGATCATTTGGGCGGTGGTGTATGCGAAGGCGGACTCTTCGATCAACTCTCCCGGCGCCCACTGCTTCATGAAAGCGCGATATTCTTTGATGTCCGGGTCGTTGTCCCACATCGGATCTTCCGGCGATTTCAGCCAGAAGGACGTCACCGCGCCGGTGGACGCTTCGAGTCCCGCGGGCCGAATCACGCTCGCAATGACGCTGACACCGGAGAGCAGCACATGCTGAACTTTCCATCCAAGCTCATGGGCTTTGCGGATCGACTGCGCGGCGAACCGTGCATTGGATGCGTGGAACAGGGTATCGGCGCCTGATGCTTTCAGGGTTACAATCTGCGAGTCGATCGTCGGCTCCGTCACATCGTATGCCGCCTCCTTCACGATCATGGTCGAGGCCTTGGCTCCGAGTGCTGCCTTGAACCAGCCCAGATTGCCTTTTCCCAGGTCGTCGTTCTGGTAGATCACCGCGATCCTGGCATCGGGCTTCGATTTCAGCAGGTACTCTGCATAGATCCTGGTTTCGACCGGCTGCGGCATCATGAACGTCGTTGTCCAAGGTAGATTGTCGGAATTGTCGAGCTTTGGCGTGCTGGCGAGCAGCAGTATTTGCGGCACGCCTTTGCTGTTGAGATATTTTGACGTGGCGAGGTTTGTCGGTGTTCCGATCGATCCCACGATGGCGAGAACCTCGTCGCCCTCCACCAGCTTGCGCGTCTGTTCCACCGTCTTGGGCGGCGAGAAGGCGTCGTCGAGCGAGATCAAGGTAACCTTCCGGCCGTTGATGCCGCCGGACTCGTTGATCTTCCTGAGATAGGCCGCCTCAATGCGGGCGAAGGTGCTCAGCGACGAGAGCGGACCGCTATAGGGCGCGGTTTGCCCGATCTTGATCTCGGTGTCGGTAACGCCCGGGCCGTATTTTTTCTGGGCTCCGGCGTCAGGCGCAAAGCCCACCGTCAGCAGGATAGAAGCGGTCGCCAAGGTCATTGAAAGCTTCATCGGGCAAGCCCTATAATCCCAGAGTTTCGATGTGCCAGAGGCACGGCAGCGCCCCGAATGTTAGTGGGGCACTATGGGGCGCGTCCCGAAATCTTTCCGAAATTTTCCGAAAGCATCCCGGCGGCCAAGAATCAGATGGACCCATCTCGCCAGACAATTGTCATCGGAAGCCATGCGGTCGACTTTTCCCGCGAAGCGCTGATCGACCCGAGCGGTTCCATTGTTCAGCTACGCCCGCGGGCCTGGCTAGTGCTCAGGTTTCTTGCCCTTCATGCCGGACGGCTGGTCAGCAAGAGCGAACTGATGGACGAGATCTGGGCCGACTGCGAAGTCACTGAAGACTCTCTCGTTCAGGCGATCGGCGACGTTCGTCGGGCGCTGGGTCAGGATGGGCGGACAGCGCTGCGCACCTTGCCGCGCCAGGGCTATATGCTGGTCAGCGAGGAGAGCCGGCCCGCTACTGTTCCCCAAGAGAGGTTGGTCAGTATTGGCGATCGGCTGGGCGGTCGCGCCTGGAAGCGCTTCGTCGGAAGAGAGAGCGAACTCGTTCTGCTTCGCGAGGCGATCTCGCCGAGCCAACCGGGCACGCCGCTGTTCTTCGTGTACGGTCCGGGTGGCATCGGCAAGACAACCCTGATCGAACATCTGCGGGCCGAAGCGGCCGTCAACGGGATCGTCTTTGGCAGGATCGACGCCACCGGCGTAGCGCCTGAGCCAAACGCCATCCTGGCTGCGCTGGCCAACGCGCTTGGCCTCAGCGAACCCGCGGGCACGATCGAGGAACTGGCGGCGGGCTTTTCACGGCATCGCAGCGTGCTCGTCGTCGATTCCTTTGAACATTTGGAGCCGATGAGCGGCTGGGTACGAGACACGCTACTGCCGGCGCTACCGTCGCAGGTCACCGTCGTGTTGGCCGGTCGGCAGGCTCCCGACACGCGCTGGACTGCGCACCCGTTGTGGTGCGATGCGATGCGCTGCATCGGCCTGGATTCGCTCTCGCAGGCGGAATCGAGCCGTCTGCTGGATGCTCATGGCGTTGCCGCAGACGCGCATTCCGGCGTGCTTGACCTTTGCCATGGCCACCCACTGGCGCTGGTGCTGGTTGCCGATGAAGTGCGGCGGCTTGGCCGCGTCCCCACGGGATTGGGCCCGGACCTAGTGCGGGCGCTGACCAAACGTTGCGTCGCGCAGGCACCGACGACACTGCACCGCAAGGCGCTCGAGGCCTGTGCGCGAACGCGCACCACGACGGTCTCCCTGCTGTCCGACGTGGTTGATGCATCGAGCGCGGTCCTGCTATTCGAGTGGCTTGCCGAGCAGAGCTACGTCAGCGCCGGTCCGGAAGGACTTTGGCCGCACGAGTTTGTGCGGGACGCCATTGATGAGGAGTTACGCTGGCGGGACCCGGAGGGTTCACGCGTGCTCCACCATGCCGTCAATCGGCACTTGATACGGCAACTGCAACATGGCTTGAGGGGCGCGCACGCGGAATTGCAATATCTTGAGCGCCGTTCGCCTATAATGAAACGCTTCTTCAATTTTGCCGCGCTCGGCACCATCTCGGTCAAACCGGCCACGGCAGCCGACGCGGACGGCATTGCGCGATTGCGGGATGCCGGGCTGCCGACCGGCGAACGCGCGCTGTTCGATCACTGGCGCCACCATCCTGCAACGCGGACTTCGACGGCACACCGCCATAACGGTGAGTTATGCGGCGTGACCCAGGTCCTGAGACTCGACGGATTGGACGATCTCAGCGCGGCCGCCGACCCGGTCGTTTCCGCCGTGCGGCAGGCGCTGGGTGACGCGCTGACGGACGGGGCCGGTGTGTCATTGATGTCTCGCTTCACCGTTCCTGAGGGCGGACGTCGCGCATTGAACCCGGCGATGAACGCGCTGCAGAACAGCCACGCGATCCTATGGGCCACCGAGCCCAATTTACGGTTTTATGTCTTGGCTGCGATGCATCCGGATCATTTCGCGCCACTGCTCGAAGGTACCGGCTTCCAGCGCCTCGCCGGCTGCGAGCGCATCGTCGACGGAATCCCGATTGGCTGTTTTGTGCATGACTGGCAGGCCGAACCCTGGGCGGAGTGGCGTGACCGGTTAATCGACGTCTGAGTTGCCGCAGCGAAACCGACTCCCGCACGGACGTTCATAGAGTAGCGAATAACATGGCGTTCGGCATACGGCACCCGGCCGCCGAAAGCCTTTGTCTAAGACAAGCTTGCAGGCCGCCAGTTGCCAGGGACGCGACAATCAAGCAATAACAGCGAAACCCGATCCTGGCAGTTTGCCCCGTATTACTGCGCCTTCCGGCTAGCCAACACTTTCTTGCAGGTGTCGCTGAGTTGGTGATGCTGCTTGTTCAGACATGCGACAACGCGGCCGCCGCCGGGCAGCGTACCGGCGCAATATTTGTCATAGTCCGCCTTGCAGGCACCGCGCTGCTCGGCGACTTGAGCAACCGCGGATCCGGAGCATCCGATAGCGAGCACGAGAACGGCGAAGCGCAATTTCGACATGGAATCTCCAAGCGTCAGGCGAAGCACAGTGATGCCAGTTAGCTCTACATGAAGATCGCGACCTTCAACATTAATAATGTCAACCGCCGCCTGCCTAACCTATTGCGCTGGCTGCATGCGGCGAAGCCCGACATCGTTGCTTTGCAGGAACTGAAATCGACCGATGCAGAGTTCCCGATTCTGGCGATCAACAAGGCCGGCTACGGCGCGGTGTGGCGCGGACAAAAAACCTGGAACGGCGTTGCCATCCTGGCGCGGAACACCGAGCCGATATTGACCCGGACCGCGCTTCCCGGCGATCGCAATGATGACGAGGCGCGCTACATAGAAGCTGCCGTCAACGGCGTCATCGTGACCAGCCTCTATCTGCCGAACGGCAATCCGCAGCCCGGACCGAAATTCGACTACAAGCTCGGCTGGTTCAGGCGGCTGCGGTCGCATGCCGGCAAACTGCTCAAGCAGGACATCCCGGTCGTGCTGGCCGGCGACTACAATGTCGCGCCGACGGTGTCAGATATCTATCCGACGAAATCCTGGGACAAGGACGCGCTGATCCAGCCTAAGAGCCGTGCTGCGTTCAAGGCGCTGGTGGACCAGGGCTGGACGGACGCGATCCGGACACTTCATCCGACAAAACCGATGTTCACGTTCTGGGACTACAAGCGCAACCGCTGGCCACGCGATGCCGGGCTACGGCTTGATCATCTGTTGCTGAGCCCGGCAGTAGCGCCGCGCCTGATCAAGGCCGGCGTCGATCGCGAGATACGCGGCGAGGAAGGCGCCAGCGACCATGCGCCGGCCTGGATCGTGCTGAGCTAATCAGCGCCGAATGGTTGGGTCGAATAGCCGCTTGCGAAGCAGCAACGCCCTTTTCCGCGGCACAAGCAGGACCGAGATACAAACCGCGAAAACAACCCCATGCAAAGTAGAAATGGGCTCGGCTCGCAACACTCACGCCCAGCGTCCGCCGGCACGACGTAATCAGTCCCGTCCAGTCTGATCAGATCCCAAGCCGGCGGGAGACCTGACGGCAGTCAGCCTTTTCGCGTGTGTCCCCAGGCCGCGTCCCAGTCTTCGCCCGCGGCGTCGATGACGCGGCCATCGGCCTCGAAGAACTTGTTCGGGACCTGGAAAATCGCGAGCATCAGCCCGCCCTCGGGGCACCAGGCGACATGACGGCTGCCTTCCTCGCGCCAGATGAATTCACCGGCCTTGCATTCTATGCCCTTCGCCGGACCTTCCTTGTCGACGAGCGATCCTTCGAGCACGTAGGTCTGCTCGATGTTGACGTGCTCGTGGTCGGGCAGCACCGCGCCCGGCGCGAACCGCATCAGCGCAGTCATTAGCCCGGTCTTGCGATCGAACAGCAGCGTCTTGGCTTCGCAGCCCGGGAAACGGGTCTTCTGCCATTCCATGGTGTCGGGGCGAACCAGATGGGAATGCGTGTCCGCGGTCTGCGCGTTGGCCGGCGTCACGACGTCCATGGGCGATCCTCCGTTCTGATTATTTTGACGCGATCCTAGCAGCTTTGCCTGTCGCCGCCAGACGGCTGGTGTGCGCTGCGGTGGCCTGTTTTGCTCAGCCCTGCTGTGCCACCATGATGTCAGCATCAGGGAATCGCGAAAGACTGCATGGGCTTCCTCTTTGTCCTCATCGTCGGCCTGCTCGCCGGCACCATCTCAGGCATTGTCGGCACGGGCTCGTCGATCATGCTGATGCCGGTATTGGTTTATCAATACGGTCCGAAGGAAGCCGTGCCGATCATGGCGGTGGCGGCCGTGATGGCGAACTTGTCGCGGATTCTCGCCTGGTGGCGCGAGATCGACTGGCGCGCCTGCCTTGCCTATTCGGCAACCGGGATTCCGGCCGCCGCGCTTGGCGCGCGGACGCTGCTGGCGCTGCCCTCACACGCCGTCGATGTCGCGATCGGCCTGTTTCTGATCGCGATGGTGCCGGTGCGGCACTGGCTCGCCCGTCACCAGCTCAAGGCGCAACTTTGGCACCTTGCAGTGGGTGGCGCCGTCATCGGCTATCTCACCGGCATCGTGGTTTCGACCGGGCCGCTCAGCGTGCCGCTGTTTCTGTTCTACGGGTTGACCAAAGGCGCCTTCCTCGCCACGGAAGCCGCAAGCTCGCTCGGGCTCTATCTGAGCAAGTCGGTCACGTTCGAGCGCTTCGGCGCGCTGACGCCTGATATCGCGTTGAAAGGCCTGATAGCGGGCTCTTCCCTCATGTTCGGCGCCTTCATCGCCAAAAGCTTTGTGCTGCGGCTTAAGCCCGACGTCTTTCGGCTGTTGATGGATGGCATCATGCTGGCCGCTGGTCTCACCCTGCTGTGGACGGCATTTTCTTAAGGATTCGGCGGAACCCGTCATTCCCCAACGCAGCGTTAATCAAACATGACGCCATCGATTGGTGGTCGCACGTTCTCAGACGTGCCATCTTGATCGACGATACCGTGCAAGTTGCACGGCCTGATTATCGACTGGGGAGAATGTGCCTTGAGCGTGATGGCGGAAGCGGCTGACGTCCCCTATCTGGGCGACCAGCGAACCGGACGGACCGGCGCCCGGCAAGATGCCCTGAAATTCGCGGAAGCCGCCCTTGTCGACAGCAAGCGCGAAGGACTGCTGCTCGCCGTCCGGGCCCGCTGGGTCGCGCTGGCAGTCACTGCCGTTACCCTGCCGATCATCAACCCGAACTGGGACGTGATCTATTACGTCCTGATGCTGGGCTTCTTTGCTCTGATCGGATGGGCCCAACTCAAAGTCGGCAAGGTCGGCCGTTCGCCGCTCGAGGTTTTCCTGATCATTTGCGATCTTGCGCTGCTGACGTTCCTCAGCGTCGTACCCAATCCATGGAGCACCGAGCACTGGCCAATCGGAATGCAGTTCCGGTTCGACAGTTTCATCTATTTCTTCATCTTCCTTGCCACCGCCACCCTCGCCTATTCGTGGCGAACGGTTGTCGCGATGGGCGGATGGACTGCTGCCCTGTGGGCCATTGCCGTCGGTTGGGCGTACCTGCAGCCAGCAAGCCATGCCGCGCTGTCGGAGCGGGTCAGGGAAGCGGTCGGCGCTGATATTCGCCTGTTCGAGATCATCGACCCCTCGTCGATCGGCTTCGGCGCACGCTTCCAGCAGGTTACCGTGTTCATCATCGTCGCCGCGATCCTGGCGCTGGCGGTGCGCCGTTCGAATGCGCTTCTGATCAGCCACGCCGGAATCGAACGCGAGCGCGCCAACCTCGCGCGTTATTTTTCGCCCAATGTCGTCAATGAATTGTCCGGCAACGACGAGCCGCTCACGCGGGTTCGCACGCAGGACGTCGCGGTATTGTTTGCCGATATCGTGGGATTCACCGCCTACGCCGATGGACGAGACCCGAAAGAGGTCATCGATACGCTGCGGCAATTCCATGAACGAATGGAAAGAGAGGTGTTCCAGCACGGCGGAACGCTCGACAAGTACCTCGGCGATGGCCTGATGGCGACGTTCGGCACGCCGTTCGCCGGCGATTCTGACGCGTTGAACGCCTTGCGTTGCGCGAGGGGCATGATCGGCTCGATCGCCGAGTTGAACAGAGAACGCAGTGGTCGCAACGAGCCGCCGATTCAGGTCAGCGTCGGATTGCACTATGGTCAGGTCGTGCTGGGAGATATCGGCCTTAACCGGCTCGAATTCGCTGTCATCGGCACCACCGTGAATGCAGCGAGCCGGCTCGAATCGCTTACCCGCGAATTCGGATGCGCCATCGTGGTCAGCGACGCGCTGGTGCGGCAGGCCCAGACGGAGTCGAACCATTCGAGCGCCGACTTCGCGTCACTCGTCGAGCAGCCGGCACAGATCATTCGCGGTCTCGAGCAACCGGTCGGCATCTGGACATGTGCCAACGTCGCTTGCTGATGCTCTGAAGCGCGCGATGGATGCATCCTCACGAATGCGCGAGGCCTGCATCCGAACCGTACCCTGAATTCGTACCGGCAGTCGGGAGCGACAATCACGCCGCTCCGATGACAGCAACCTAACGTCGCTCACATGAGCGAAACAGGAGAGCATCATGCCGGACAAGTTCCGCACTGCACTCGCCGTGACCACCTTGGCTCTGGCGACCGTGTCGGCCGTCGATAGCGCGTCGGCGGGCATATTTAACTGGAGCTGGTTCGCAGTGCCTCTGTATGGCATTCCGTACTGAGCGCTTGCTGCAAGACGCAGAGGCCGCCCGCCGCCGGGCGGCCTCTGGAGCTGTCGCCAGGCGCGACCATCGCGAAGCTTGCGGCCGGACGAAGCCGTAGCTACGCCGTTCCAAAAATAGCAGCGGCAGTGCGCGTGGTTACCGCGGCGAGGCAATTCATGATGCGATTACATGGAATCGCATCATGATCTCATCGCTCTTTGTTTGAGAACATGATCTCTGCGCAAACGCTTCGCGCTTGCTAGCTAAGGGAAAACCGGTTTCCACTTTGCGCTAACGCGGTCCTCCGGGTCCGGATCATGCTCTACCCCACAACCAGCTCACGAATGCGCGAGGCCTGCATCCGGCCCGCCCCCTGAATTCGTACCGGCAGACAGGAGCGACACACGCCGCTCCGATGACAGCAACCTAACGTCGCTCACATGAGCGAAAAACAGGAGAGCATCATGCAGGATAAGTTCCGCATCGCACTCGCTATGGCCGTCCTGGCTCTGGCGACCGTGTCCAACGTCGCCCCCGCGTCGGCACACTGGTTTAGCTGGAGGGCAGTGCCTCTGTATCTCGTACCGCTCTGATTGCTTGCAGCAGACGCAGAGGCCGTCCGCCACCGGCCGGCCTCTGCCGCCGTCGCAAGGCGCCCATCACGCGTCACGCGGCACTCAACTGGAGAACGGAGGGGATCGTCACAAATGCGCCGCCTGTTGATCACTCTGCTTGCCATCGCCGCTGCCACCGCAGGCACATTCCATTTCTTTCCGCAATGGAGCGGTGCACCAGCCCAGCCGTCCTACCGACTCGCCAAGGCAAACGAAGGCGAAATCGTTGCCACGGTGAGCGCGAGCGGCACCATCAATCCGACCACGACAGTCATCGTCGGCTCGCAGCTCTCAGGCCAGGTCGTCGAGCTCCTTGCCGACTACAATTCCAATGTGAAGGCGGGCCAAGTGGTGGCGCGGCTCAACTCGGACCAGATCCTCGCCAAACTCGATGCCGCGCGCGCCGATCTCGAGCAGGCCCGTGCCAAGAAGCTGGTGCAGAAAGCGCAGATCGAGCGCGTGCGCGCGGACACGGAAAAGGCCCGGGCTGCCGAGGCGGAGATCGAAGCGCAGATCGCCCGCAATGGGGCGCTGCTCGCCGACGCTGAGCGCGCTTACCAGCGCCAGAGCGAACTGCACGCACGCGGCATCATCGCCGCGGCGACGCACGATGCGGCCCGGACGACACGCGATGCCCAGCGTGCGAGCCTCGACTCGGTGAAAGCGCAGCTCAAGTCCGCCAAGGCGCAACTCGTTGGCCTCGAGGCTGATCAGCGCGTCGCAGAGGCGCAACTTGCGGCCGCGGCCGCGCAGCTCGCCGCGCGCGAGGCCACGGTCAGACAGATCGAGGTCGATCTACGGAACACGGACATCCGCTCGCCGGTTTCCGGCGTCGTGGTTCAGCGTCAGGTCGAGCTTGGTCAGACGGTCGCGGCCGCGCTGCAGTCCCCGACCTTGTTCCTGGTGGCGGACGATCTCCGGAAAATGGAGATCTCGGCCAATATCGACGAGGCCGATGTCGGCCGAATCAAGCCGGGCCAGCGCACGACGTTCACCGTGAGCGCCTTTCCCGGGCGATCGTTCGAGGGAACTGTCAAGCAGGTGCGGTTGGGGTCGCAGACCATACAGAACGTGGTGATCTACACGGCAATCATCTCGATCGAGAATCCGCGTCTCGAGCTGCTGCCGGGAATGACCGCCACGCTGCGGATCGAAACCGACCGGCGCGACGGGGCCGTGCAGGTCCCGAGTGCCGCCTTGCGCTGGCGCCCCCCGGCGACCAGCGATGTTTCGGGCGCACAGGTTTCGCAGTCACAAGGAAGCAATCTGTCCGGCGAACCGAATGCCGCCCTCGTCGAGCGCAATCGGGCCACGCAGCCAGGGCGTGTCTTCGTAGTCGGGCCGGACGGCAAGCCGCAAGGGGTCACGGTCCGCATCGGCGCAACCGAAGGAGCCGCAACCGAGATCGTATCGGGCCTCGAGCCCGGCCGCGAGGTGATCATCGGCGGCGGGCCGCGCACCGCCGAGGCGAAGACCACGCCACCCGGCAGCTTGTAGAGAGGACACCATGTCGCTCATCGAGACCGAGCAGCTCACCCGCGTCTATCGGCTCGGCGACGAAGCCGTACATGCGCTGCGGGAGGTGACGCTTTCGGTCGCGGCCGGCGAATTCACCGCCATCATGGGCCCATCCGGCTCGGGAAAATCGACGTTCATGAACGTGATCGGCTGCCTCGACCGGCCGACTTCCGGCAGCTACCGCCTCGGCGGCGAGGAGGTGTCGGCGATGAGCCGCGATGCGCTCGCCGCCGTGCGCAACCGCAAGATCGGCTTCGTGTTTCAGCAGTTCAACCTGCTCGAGCGTCTTGATGCGCTTGGGAACGTGGAACTGGCGACGATTTACGCCGGCGAGGACCGCAGGCGACGACGCGACAAAGCCGCGGCCGCACTCACCCGCGTTGGCCTCGCCGAGCGACTGCATCATCAACCGACACAGCTCTCGGGAGGCCAGCAACAGCGCGTCGCCATCGCCCGCGCACTCGTCAACGCACCAAGATTATTGCTCGCCGATGAGCCGACCGGTGCGCTCGACAGCCGCACCTCGCTCGAGCTGATGGCGCTGTTCCAGAAGCTGAACGATGAAGGGACGACCGTTGTCGTCGTCACACACGAGCCCGAGGTGGCGCGGTTTACGTCGCGCCTCGTGCGTTTCCGCGACGGTCGCGTGCAGAGTGACAGGCCGCAGCGCCCGGACGACGCTGCCGCCGAGTTGCTCGCAAGCCAAGTCGAGATCATGCCAGACTTCGCGGAGACCGCAGCATGACATTTTCCGATGCGGTCATCTCTGCGCTCGACGCCCTGCGGCTACACAAGCTGCGCAGCTCCCTGACGATACTCGGCATCATCATCGGCGTTGCAGCCGTGATAGCGATGGTGGCGGTCGGCAGCGGTGGGCGCGAGCAGGTCGTCGCGCAGTTCCGCAGCCTCGGCACCAACCTGCTCGTGGTCATGCCGGGCAGCATCACGAAATCCGGCATCGGCCTCGGCTCAGGCTCCGCCTCCTCGTTGACTGACGAGGATGCAGCTGCGGCCGTACGGGAAGTGACGCTACTGCAGGTGGCCGCGCCATTCGTTCGCGAGAACGCCCAACTGATCGCTGCCGGCGTCAACTGGTCGAGTCTGGTCTACGGCGTCGATCTTGGCCTGTTCGAGGCGCGCGATTGGGACGTGGAATCCGGTCGACTGTTCGCGCCGGACGAGATTGCCCGCGGGGCGCAGGTGGCGTTGATTGGGCAGTCCGTGGCGCGCGCGCTCTATGGCGGGCTCGATCCGGTCGGGCAGGAGTTGCGGGTGCGCAACGTGCCGTTCCGCGTGATTGGCGTGATGGCAAGGAAGGGCCAATCCGCCTGGGGCCACGACCAGGACGATGTCGTGCTCCTGCCGCTCAACACGGCACGTCAGCGGGTGATCGGCCGCAATGCAGCCAATTCGCGCTCGGTCGACTCTATCTATCTCAAAGTGCGCGAGGGGGAGAGCCTCGCCGCCGCGGAGAGCGACGTGAAGATGCTGCTACGCCAGCGTCACCGTCTGCAACCGATGCAGGACGACGACTTCACGGTCCGCAATCTCGCCGACATTGCGGCTACGCAGGAGGAAAGCGTGGGCACGCTTGCCTTGCTGCTGGCGATCGTCGCTGGGGTCTCGCTCGCGGTCGGCGGCATCGGCATCATGAACATCATGCTGGTGTCGGTGACCGAGCGCACGCGCGAGATCGGGCTGCGGCTCGCGATCGGCGCGCGCCCACGTGATATCCTGAAACAATTCTTGTTCGAGGCTATCGCGTTATCGCTCATTGGCGGCGCCATCGGCATTCTGACCGGGATCCTTGCCGCCTGCGCAATCGCGAGCCTGGCCCAGTGGCCCCTGCTGATTGAGCCGGAATGGATCGTGCTGGCGGTGCTGTTCTCCGGGTTCGTCGGCGTGTTCTTCGGCTGGTTTCCGGCGTTGCGCGCGTCGCGGCTCGATCCGATCGAAGCGCTGCGGTACGCGTGATTGCCGAGCCAGCCTCGTGCTGACCGATTGTTGGAGATGCGCTGGCACAACTACCACGCACGTCCGTGGAACCCGTCACGCACGTCCGTGGAACCGCGTCGTGTACGATCAACTTGTTGGCTTAAGTGTCCGTCGGGTTGGTGCTAAGGTTAAAGGCGATGAGAGCAGGCGCGCTCGCTACCTTGCTGTCGACTACGCACAATACCCGCGCAGTCGTTGCCGACCGCCCGCTGCGGGCGCGGTTCGGTCAGGCGGCAAGGGCGAACAAGCAGATGCCGTCGCATGTGACCTCGCGCAGAAGAATCCGACGAGTCGAAATGCCGGAAATCAAGACGGTCAGCTTCGTGCCGAGCTCTGATGAGCGGGTGATCAGCCGATCCATCCGACCGGCGGCCCCAGATGCGGACACGACGCAGAGTCCCGAGACCCTGCTGCAGGCCTGTGCCAGCGGCGATCAGACTGCCCTGCACTGCCTCTATAAGGGAACGGCACCGCAGCTATTCGGACTCGCCCTGCGTATTCTCAGGAGTCGCGAAACGGCCGAGGAAATCATACAGGATTGCTTTGTTCTCGTTTGGCGCAATGCGCACACCTTCGATCCCAGTCGCGGTGCTGCGATGGCCTGGCTCGCCCGCATCGTCCGGAACCGGTGCATCGATGTCATACGACGGCGCGGGCGCGAGGCGCCACTCGATGATGCACCGATTGAGGACCGCGAGGACCCGGCATCGCGTCCGGCCGATCAGGCGGTGCTTAGTCCCGATGCCCGCCGCCTGCAGGACTGCCTTGACAAACTCGAGGAGGGACCGCGCAATACCCTCAAGCTGATATATTATGAGGGTATGACGTACCAGGAGGTGGCAGCCCATGTGGGCGTGCCACTCGGCACCGTGAAGAGCTGGGTTCGGCGAAGCCTGATCCGGCTCAGGGGGTGTTTGGAGCGATGAACTACGTCGATCCGGAAACGCGTGACCTTCTGGCGGCCGAATACGTACTCGGCACGCTGAGTGGCGCCGAGCGCCGCCGTTTCGAGCGGCTGTTGTCCGGCGACCGTGACCTACGCGATCTCGTGGAACGCTGGGAACAGAGGCTCAATCCCCTCGCCGAGTCGGTCCCGGCCGAGGAGCCGGCTGCGCATGTCTGGGACAAGATTGCTCGGCAGATCGCGCTGGCACGTGCACCGGCAGCACCGATACGCGAAGGCCGGTTCGATCGGCTGTGGGACAGCGTCGGCTTCTGGCGCGGCGCGGCTGCCTTGGCCGCGGCCACGGCGGCGGCCTTGCTCCTCTACGTCGTTTCGCTCCCGCAGAGTTTTGCGCCGGAGCAGATTGCGGCGCTCGACAAGCGGCTTGCACGCATCGAGGACACAACGAAGGGCCTGGTGGCCTCGCCGCCCACGCACGTGGCGGTGCTGCTCGACAAGGATCAGCGTCCGATGATGACGGCGGATCTCGACGTTGCCGACGGACGTCTGGTGCTGCGGCTCAACCTCACGCCGCCCCGTGATTTCAACCGCAATGTGCTTGAGGTCTGGCTGGTGTCCCCGGACGGCACGCGCCGCTCGCTTGGCCTTTTCCCGAGCGAGCGCCCCGGCACAACGACGGCTTTCGTACTGCCGCACGCCACTGCCGAAGCGCTGGCCCAAGCGGCGCTCGCCGTCAGCCTGGAGCCAAGGGGCGGCTCGACGACAGGGGAGCCGTCGGGTCCGGTCCTGTTCACCGGCTCGCTCATGCCTGTCGCTCTCTGACAAGGCAGTCCCACCGAAGCGCGCTTTTAAGGTCGGCGTCGCCGCGATCGACGCTGCGCGTTCGTGCTTCCGGGCCTAACCGTGTTATGCACGATGCTCGACAGGAAGCAGCGACTCACATTCGATGGCCAAATCCACCCTCTCCTTCGTCTGCCAAAACTGCGGTGCGGCTTATAATCGTTGGCAGGGGAAGTGCGATTCCTGCGGCGAATGGAACACGCTCAGCGAGGAAGACACGACCGGCGCGACCTCGATGCCGGTCTCGATTCGCTCCCGCCGCAAGGGCCGGACGTTTGCCCTGGAGAGCCTCACCGGCAAGAGCAACGACGCCCCGCGCCTGTCCTCCGGCATGACGGAGCTCGACCGCGTCACCGGCGGCGGATTTGTGCGTGGCTCGGTGCTTTTGGTCGGCGGTGATCCCGGCATCGGCAAGTCGACGCTGCTGACACAGGCGACCAGCATGCTGGCCCGGGCCGGGCATCGCGCGGTCTACATTTCAGGCGAAGAGGCCGTGGCACAGGTGCGGCTGCGCGCCGAACGGCTGGGATTGGCGGATGCACCGGTACAGCTCGCCGCCGAAACCTCGGTCGAGGACATCGTCTCGACCCTGTCGGAGGGCGCGGTGCCGCGCCTGATCGTCATCGATTCGATCCAGACCATGTGGACCGACACGGTGGAATCGGCGCCGGGAACGGTGACGCAGGTCCGCGCCTCGGCGCAGGCGCTCATCCGTTTCGCCAAGAAATCCGGTGCCGCGATCATTCTGGTCGGGCACGTGACCAAGGACGGCCAGATCGCGGGTCCCCGCGTCGTCGAGCATATGGTCGACGCGGTGCTGTCGTTCGAGGGCGAAGGCTCGCAGCAGTTCCGCATCCTGCGCGCGGTCAAGAACCGCTTCGGCCCGACCGATGAAATCGGCGTGTTCGAGATGACGGGCCTCGGCCTTCGCGAGGTCTCCAACCCCTCCGAATTGTTCCTTTCTGAACGAGATCTCGGCAGCCCGGGCACGGCGGTTTTTGCCGGGATCGAAGGCACCCGACCGGTTCTGGTGGAATTGCAGGCGTTGGTGGCGCCGACCACACTCGGCACCCCCAGGCGGGCCGTTGTGGGCTGGGACCCTAGCCGGCTGTCGATGGTGCTGGCGGTGCTGGAGGCCCATTGCGGGGTCAAACTGTCCGGCTACGACGTCTATCTGAACGTGGCGGGAGGCCTGCGGATCCAGGAACCGGCGGCCGATCTTGCAGCCGCCGCAGCCCTGGTCTCGTCGTTGGTGAATGGTCCGTTACCGACAGATGCGGTCTATTTCGGCGAGATTTCGCTATCGGGCGCGGTCCGGCCGGTGGCGCAGACCTCGGCGCGGCTGAAAGAGGCCGCCAAACTCGGGTTTGGCCGTGCCGTTCTGCCCGAATCGGCCCGTGGCGAGGTCGGCGGCGATGGCGGCCTCGTGCTCAACAGCGTCGGCGGGCTTACCAGCCTGGTCGCCGAAATTGCGGCGCGCGGCAATCCCAGAGGCAACCGGGACACCAATCGCGAGGGTGCGGCGGAGAAAAATGCCACACCGACGCGATTCCGACGTGAAAACAGCTAAAGCGGCGTGACGCGCCCCGCCCTCGCCGCTATACAACGCGCGCGAAAGGCGGGCGGGATGGCGCGATATCCGGCCTTGCGGGATGCGCCGTCTAACCCTCACTTGGGGTGACCCTGACCCGCCGATTCGCTGCTTGAGAACTTACGAGCGGACCTGACCAGCCGATGCCGATAACGATACTTGATCTCGTCCTGCTCTCGGTGATGCTGATTTCGGGCCTGCTTGCCATGGTGCGCGGCTTCATGCGCGAAATCCTGTCGATCGCAGCGTGGGGCGCGGCGGCGCTGGTGACGCTTTATGCTTTCTCGAAGCTGTTGCCGACCGCCAAGACTTATTTCAATAACGACACGGTCGCGGCTGTGGTGGTGGTGGCCGGCACGTTCATCGGTACCTTGGTCGTGGTGTCCGTCATCACGGTGCGGATTTCCGACATGATCCTGGATTCCCGGATCGGCGCGCTGGATCGCACCCTCGGCTTCCTGTTTGGCCTCGGCCGCGGCCTCCTGATCGTGGTGGTCGCCTTCCTGTTCTTCAGCTGGCTTGTCCCTGACAAGCAGCGGCCGGACTGGATCACCGGCGCGAAGTCGCGGGTGGTGCTGCAGGGAACCGGGGATTGGTTAATGTCGCTCTTGCCGGATGACCCCGAGAACACCATCTTAAAGAGATTCAAGAAGAATAAACCGGAAGACGAGCAAACTGACGCCGAGCAGGCAGCTCCTGCGTCCGGCGATGGCTACAGCAAACCTGCCCGCGACAGCCTTAAAAAGCTGATCGAGAAACCCGCGGGCCGCTAATTCTGGCCAAAGAAGAGAGGCGATGGACGCGATGCAAAACCCTTCCGATCCCGCCGGCAATCTCGACCCAAATTCCGGCATCGAGTTGCAGGACGATCTAGAAGGCGACACGCTACGCGAGGAATGCGGCGTGTTTGGCATATTCGGCCACCCCGAGGCCGCCGCCATCACCGCGCTCGGACTACACGCCCTCCAGCATCGCGGCCAGGAAGCCGCCGGCATCGTCTCGTTTGACGGCAGCCGCTTCCACTCCGAACGCCGCCTCGGCCTCGTCGGCGATACTTTCTCCCGCCGCGAAGTGATCGAGCGCCTGCCCGGCATCATGGCGGTCGGCCATGTCCGCTATTCCACGACCGGCGCCACCATCCTGCGCAACGTGCAACCGCTGTTCGCCGAGCTCAATGCCGGCGGCTTCGCGGTCGGCCACAACGGCAATCTCACCAACGGGCTGTCGCTCCGCCGCGAGCTGGTGAAGAACGGCGCCATGATGCAGTCGACCACCGACACCGAAGTGATCCTGCATCTGGTAGCGCAGTCGAAGCGCGGCCGATTCATCGACCGTTTCATCGAAGCGCTGCGCGCGATCGAAGGCGCCTATTCGCTGGTGTCGCTGACCAACAAGAAGCTGGTCGGCGCCCGCGATCCGCTCGGCATCCGTCCGCTGGTACTCGGCGATCTCGATGGCTGTCCGATCCTGACTTCGGAAACCTGCGCGCTCGACATGATCGGTGCGAAATATGTGCGCGATGTCGAGCCCGGCGAGATCGTCGTGTTCGACGAAGAAGGCGCCCACAGCCACAAGCCGTTTCCGCCAAAGCCGCCGCGGCCCTGCATCTTCGAGTACATCTACTTCTCGCGGCCGGACTCGATCGTCGGCGGCCGCTCGGTCTATGAGGTCCGCAAGGCCTTCGGCGCCCAGCTCGCCCGCGAAAGCCATGTCGAGGTCGACGTCGTGGTGCCGGTGCCGGATTCCGGCGTGCCGGCGGCGGTCGGTTACAGCCAGCATTCCGGCGTGCCGTTCGAACTCGGCATCATCCGTAACCACTATGTCGGCCGTACCTTCATCCAGCCGACGCAGAGCGTGCGCGAGCTTGGCGTGCGCATGAAGCATTCGGCGAACCGTGCCGCTATCGAAGGCAAGCGCATCATCCTGATCGACGACTCGCTGGTGCGCGGCACCACGTCGAAAAAGATCGTGCGCATGATGCGGGATGCCGGCGCGCGCGAGGTGCATTTCCGCCTCGCCTCGCCGCCGATCCTGTATCCCGACTATTACGGCATCGACCTGCCGGACCGCGGCGGACTTCTCGCTGCCACCCATTCGCTGGAAGAGATGCGCGACATCATCGGTGCGGATTCGCTGGCGTTCCTGTCGATCGACGGCTTGTACCGCGCGATGGGCGAACCGGGGCGCGATCCCGCCAATCCGAAATTCTCGGATCACTGCTTCACGGGTGCCTATCCGACGCACCTCACCGACCAGACTCAGGTCGAACCGCAGCCCCGGCAATTGTCGCTGCTGGCGGAGGCAAGCTGATTTGTCGTCCCTGCGAACGCAGGGACCCATA
This sequence comes from Bradyrhizobium sp. CSA112, assembly GCF_029051645.1. Classification (GTDB taxonomy): domain Bacteria; phylum Pseudomonadota; class Alphaproteobacteria; order Rhizobiales; family Xanthobacteraceae; genus Bradyrhizobium. The sequence goes on along the minus strand of NZ_JAACFS010000001.1, from coordinate 868,965 downwards.
ACCACAGGCCTTCGTTTTTCGAACGCCATAGCGACAAGCACCGTCTGCCATCATAACTTTCACGGCGTATGGGTCCCCGCGTTCGCGGGGACGACCGTGGAGAGAGTTTCGTTCCATGACCAAACCCCTCGCCTCCCGCATTGCGCTCGTCACCGGCGCCTCACGCGGCATTGGCTATGCCACGGCGCTCGCGCTGGCAAAGGCCGGCGCGCACATCATAGCCGTCGCTCGCACGCAAGGCGGCCTTGAAGAGCTCGATGACGAGATCCGGAAAGACGGCGGCAGCGCCACGCTGGTGCCGCTGAACCTCACCGATTTCGACGGCATCGCGCGGCTCGGCGCGGCGCTGCATGAACGCCACGGCAAGATCGACATTCTCGTCGGCAATGCCGGTGTCGCCGGTCCTTCTTCGCCGCTAGGGCATATCGAATTGAAGCCGTGGAACGACGTGATGGCGCTCAACGTCACCGCGAACTTCCAGCTCATCCGATGCATGGACCCGCTGCTAAGAGTCTCGGACGCCGGCCGCGCCGTGTTCGTGACCTCGGGCGCCGCCAGCAAAGCGAACGCCTATCAGGGCCCCTACGCAGCCTCGAAGGCCGCGCTGGACACGCTGGTTCGCTCCTGGGCCAACGAGACCGCGAGCACCAAACTGCGTGTCAACCTGTTCAGCCCCGGCCCGATCCGCACCCGCATGCGCGCCAGCGTATTTCCCGGCGAAGATCCGACGACGTTGGATACACCGGAACAGGCAGCGGAATTTATCGTGCCGATGTGCGCGCCCGACTGGAACGAGACCGGCAAGCTCTATGACTACAAGACCCGCACGCTGATGAGCTTCCGCGCGCCGGAGTAAGCGTCTGGCGGACTTCGCTCATCAACCCCATGAATTGCGCGATGATCGCCAACGACGGGTTGCTCTACTTCCGCGACCACATGAACAACCGCATTCAAGAAAGATGGAACTTTCGCTAAGGAATAGTTTTACGAAAAGGATAACGATTATACCAGTCGATACCGGATCCAGAAGTTCAAGCTGGTCTCGGAGGCGCTACGATAAGTGCATTGCCCGTCCCAGCGAGAAGGATTATCGCAGGGCCGCTGGCAGGTTCCGAAAAGAGAGCCGGCGAACAACCATTTCTGGAGGAATACCATGACGACTGGAATTGCGCGGCGCCTCGCCGCCTCCGTGGCACTTGCCGCACTCGGCCTCGCGACGCCAGCATTGGCTCAAGACAAGACCTCGGACAAGACCGTCAAGATCGGCGTGTTGAACGATATGTCGAGCCTCTATGCCGACATTGGCGGCCCCAATTCGGTGGCTGCAGCGAAGATGGCGATTGACGATTCCGGCCTCGCCGCCAAGGGTTGGAAGATCGATCTGGTCAGTGGCGATCACCAGAACAAGCCCGACGTCGGCGTCAACATCGCCAGGCAGTGGATCGACAACGACAAAGTCGACGTCATCGCCGACACACCAAACTCCGGCGTCGCGCTCGCGGTGAGCAACCTAGTCAAGGACAAAAACGTCGTCCTGCTCAATTCGGGCGCAGCCACCGCCGATCTCACCGGCAAGGCCTGCACGCCGAACACGATTTCCTTCACCTACGACACCTACATGCTAGCCAACGGAACCGGCAAGGCGCTGACCAAGGCCGGTGGCGATAGCTGGTACTTCCTGACCGCAGACTACGCGTTCGGACATGCGCTGGAACGCGACACCTCGGCGGTCGTCACCGCCAGCGGCGGCAAGGTGCTGGGCGGCGTCAGGCACCCGCTGAATACGTCGGACTTCTCGTCGTTCCTGTTGCAAGCGCAGTCCTCGAAGGCAAAGGTGGTTGGCCTTGCCAACGCTGGCGGCGACACCACCAATGCGATCAAGCAGGCGTCCGAATTCGGCATCGTTGCGGGCGGTCAGAAGCTTGCGGCGCTCCTGCTCTTCATTAACGACGTTCACTCGTTGGGCTTGAAGACCGCGCAAGGTCTGACCTTCACGGAATCGTTTTACTGGGACCTGAACGACAAGACGCGCGAATGGTCCAAGCGCTTCCAGAAAGTATCACCGAAAGGCACGATGCCCTCGATGACGGTGGCCGGGGTTTATGCAGTGGTGCTGCACTATCTCAAGACGCTCGACACGATGGGAGGCAATCCGCACGACGGCGCCAAGGTCGTCGCCAAGATGAAGGAACTACCGACCGACGATCCGCTGTTCGGCAAGGGCCCGCTGCGCGCCGACGGCCGCCGTCTCATTCCGGCCTATCTGTTCGAAGTGAAGAAGCCGGAAGAGTCGAAGGGCCCGTGGGATTACTACAGGCAGATCGCCACGATCTCGGCGGAAGACGCCGCCAAGCCGCTCGAAGCCAGCGAGTGTCCGCTGGTGAGGAAATAAGAATTGTAGGGTGGGTTAGCGAAGCGTAACCCACCTCTTTTCACGCAAGCGATCGGTGGGTTACGCCTTCGGCTAACCCACCCTACTTTTTGAGCGTGCGCCAGGCGATCACCAGCGCCGCTCCCAACAGTGCCGCCGCCAGCATGAACGGTGCGCCCGGCATTTTGACAGGCGCCTGGTCGCTGATCGAATAGGCAAATGTCAGCGTAAACAGAAACGGTCCCGCCATCTGCGCGATGCTGTTGACGCTGTTGGTCGCTCCCTGCAACTGGCCCTGCTGATCCGGTGCGACGAGCTGCGTCGTCAGTGCCTGGATCGCCGCCCCTGCCACGCCCCACAGCGCCATCACGGGAATGCCGATCCAGAACAGCGGTCCGGTTGGGGCCGCGCCATAGATGAAAAATCCCAGCGCACCGCAGGCGAGTCCGAGCAATAGCGCCCGGCGCTCGCCGAGGCGCTTGACGATCGGCCCGACGCCCGCGCCCTGCACCACCATCGCGCAGACGCCGACCAAGGCCAGCGTGAGCCCTACCGTCGTCGTATCCCAGCCGTAGCGGTAAGTAGCGTAGAGCACGAAGGTCGACGGCAGCACCACATGCGCGACCTGCCCGAAGAAATTCGCCAGCGACAGGCCGGCGAGAATCCGGTTCGAGCGCAACAGATGCAGCGCACCGAGCGGGCTGGCGCTTTTCCAGTGGAACGGTGCGCGGCGTTCCAGCGGCAGCGACTCGGGGAGAATCAGCCAGCCGTAGAGCGTATTCGCAAAGCTCAAGCCTGCTGCGACCCAGAACGGCAGGCGCGGGTCCATGCCGCCGAGCAGGCCGCCGATCGCGGGGCCGAGAATGAATCCGGCGCCGAAGGCCGCGCCGATCTTGCCGAACACCGCGGCGCGCCGTTCCGGCGGCGTCACGTCGGCGATATAGGCAAAAGCGGTCGAGATACTCGCCGAGGTGATGCCTGAGATCACCCGCCCGATGAACAGCCAGGTCAGCGACGGCGCCAGCGCCATCAACACGTAATCCAGCGCCAGCCCGAAATTCGACAGCAGCACCACCGGCCGCCGGCCGAAGCGGTCCGAGAGCGCGCCGAGGATCGGCGAGAACAGGAACTGCATCAGCGCCCAGGCGGTGCCGAACAGGCCGAAGATGCGTGCGGCGGTCGCAGTATCGTTGTCGACAAAACTTTCCACGAGCTTGGGCAGGATCGGCAGGATCAGACCGAGCGCAAGCATGTCGAGCAGGATGGTGACGAAGATGAAGGCCGCCGCGCCGCTGCGCACCGGCGGCTTGTCGTCGGCAACAGCGGTGGACGCCTGTTCGCTCATGACGGCCGCTTGCGCTTGTGGGCGAACGGATTGGCCTTCTCGCGCAGCGTAATCCGGATCGGCGTGCCCGGCAGGTCGAAGGCCTCGCGCAGGCTGTTGGTGAGATAGCGCAGATAGGATTGCGGCACGGCATCCGCGCGCGAGCAGAACAGCACGAAACTCGGCGGACGTCCCTTTGTTTGCGTGATGTAGTTCAGCTTCAGCCGGCGGCCCGACACCGCGGGCGGCGGGTTGGCATCGACCGCCTGTTCGAACCAGCGATTGAGCGCGGCCGTGGGCACGCGCTTGTTCCACACGGCATAGGCGTCCTGGATCGCGGTCATCAGGCGGTCGATGCCCTCGCCCATCAGGCCGGACACCGCAACAATGGGGGCGCCCTTAACCTGCGGCAGCCAGTGATCGGCATCGCTGCGCAGCGCCGAAATCAAATGAGGCTTGCGCTCCATCAGATCCCACTTGTTGACGGCGAGCACGATCGCCCGCCCTTCGCGCTCGATCAGATCGGCAATGCGCAGGTCCTGCTCCTCGAACCGGTTCTGCGCATCCATCATCATCACCACGACTTCGGCAAAGCGTATCGCGCGCAGCGCGTCCGCCACCGACAGTTTCTCCAGCTTCTCCTCGATCCGCGAGCGCCGACGCAGGCCTGCGGTGTCGAACACGCGGAAATCGCGTCCCTGCCAGGTGATCTCCACCGAAATGGAATCGCGCGTCGTGCCGGCCTCGGCGCTGGTCAGCAGCCGTTCCTCGCCGAGCAGATGATTGATCAGCGTCGATTTTCCCGCATTGGGACGGCCGACGATGGCGACACGAATCGGACGTTGCGCGAGTTCCTCGTCGGACACGATGACGTCGTCATCGTCGAACTCTTCGGGCTCTTCGACCGGCTCCGGCATCAGCACCCGTAGCGCGTCGTAGAGATCGCTCATGCCCTCGCCGTGCTCAGCCGAAATCTGGATGGGGTCGCCGAGGCCCAGCGCGTAGGATTCCATCGCGCCGATTTCGCCGTGCTTGCCCTCGCTCTTGTTGGCGACCAGCACCACCGGCTTGTCGGCGCGGCGCGCGAAATCGGCAAAGGCGCGATCGTTCGGCGTTAGCCCAGCGCGCGCGTCAATCACGAACATCAGCGCATCGGCCAGGCCGATCGCGGTTTCGGTCTGCTCCTGCATCCGCGCTGTGAGCGAGCCCTTGGCGCCCTCGTCGAGGCCGGCGGTGTCGATCACGGTGAATTCTAGATCGCCGAGACGCGCACTGCCCTCACGGCGATCGCGGGTGACGCCGGGCTCGTCATCCACCAGCGCGAGCTTCTGCCCGACCAGTCGGTTGAACAGCGTCGACTTACCGACATTGGGGCGGCCGATGATGGCGATCGTAAAGGACATAAATGATCCAAACGCCCCTTTTTGAAGGGCGTGTCAATCGAATGAAAAGAGCAAATCAACGCGTGAAAGTACCGCTCGGCACCGGCGCCGGGAAAGGCGAGGCCGATTGCGAAGATTGCGCCGGCGCCGACGATTGATCCGGTGGCGGCGCAGTGGTGCGCTTGCGCACGATCTTGGCCGGCTTGGGCGCCGGCGGCGCAGCGGCGGTGCTGCCGTCTTCCTCGGGTGCGGCGTCGGGGTCCGCAGCGGCGGAGGCGGCGGCCTGTTTGCCCTTGGCTTTCGTGCCACGCTTCGATTTCGGTTCTTCCGGCGGAGGAGCTGCAGCCTGCGCGTTCGGATCATCGACCTGCTGACGAGCGCCCTTATAGAGATCCTTTGGCACGCCCTGCTCGAGGCCCGGCACGCCTTCGGGGAACACCGGCTTGCGCTCACCGGGCAGCTTCTTCTTGGTATCGAGGAAGTCGAGCAGGTCGCTCGGATCGAAACCGCCCATGCTGCCACAGCCTGCCAGCGCGCCCGAAAGCGCGATGAGGACGGTGGCGGCGATCAAACGTTGCGGGCGGCGCATATTGGTTTCCCAACTCGTTTTGCTGGTATCAGCTCTTGGCGACCGGCGGCAGCAAGGCCTGCAGCGCTTCGGCACGCGAGCGCAGGCTCGGAGGCGTTTCGCCGTCATTGGCGATCAGGTCCAGCCATTGCCGCGCCGCGGCGGCATCATTGGCGCGCCAGGCCGACAGCGCCAGCAATTCGCGCGCGGTATGGCGAAAGGTGGCGCCCGGCGCAGCGGCGGCTTCGAGGCGCTCTTTCATGTTGGGATAGCTGGTGCTTTCCAACAGCAACTGGGCGGCGCGAATCCGCGCCAAATCCTGCTGGGCAACGCCGACGCTGCGGTCGGCGGCGATCTCATCGAACATTTTTGCGGCGGCCTGCACGTCGCGATGGGCGACCTCCGCCGCCAGACGCAACCGCGACAGCACGCGATATCCGAACGGCGCCTTCGCGGCCAGATCGGCAAAGGCCGCTTCGGCCTCCGTATGCTTGCTCGATTCCGCAAGCTCCACAGCCCTGTCGAACGCAGCGCCCGCCTCGGCCGCCTTCTTGGCCTCCAGATATTGGTAGCCACGCCAGCCGCCCACGGCGGCGATGATCAAAATCACGCCGGCAATGATGTAGAGCGAATATCGGTCCCACAGCTTTCTGAGCTGATCGCGACGGACCTCCTCGTCTACTTCATCAAATAATTCAGACACTTAACGATATCCCATCCCCGAGGAACCGCGACTTGGACGGCAGTATCGCACGCCCGATCCCCGCATGGCGCGACGTAGCCTATCGATATGGCGGTGGCAAGGCAAAGCGAGGTGGATCAAAGCGTTAACAGCGGCTCCGACCCACCTCCGAAACCGGCTGACAATGTTGACATCGCGGTTCAAAGTTTGGCGTAATCCGCCCGCTGTTATTGACCTACTCTTACCCGATTTTTCAGGTGTTTCATGCTTCGCCACGCGCTTGTCTTGATGCTCGCCATGGGACTGGCATCCCTGTCCACAGCAGCGTCGCTGGCCGACGACATCAAGCCGAAGGCGCCCGAGACGGCATTCTCGGGAAAACTGCGCCCGGACATTTTGGGTATCTCGACCGAATCGAATGCCGAATCCGCGCGCGCCATCTTTGATTCCCTGTTCAAGAGCCGTACCGACACCAAGACCGACATCCAGCAGCAGAAATTCGGCAACGGCGGCGCCAGCTACGTCGCTGCGCTGAGTTTCAGCCTCCCTGCCGGTTCGAAACAGAACGGCGAGATGCTCTCGACCAGCTTCTCCTCGCCCGCGAGCGCCAACCGCGCCTATTTCGTGGCGCGCAACCTCACCTTCGCGCCGGACCAGCAGCCGTCGAAGGCGGACATGATCAAGGAAGTCATGGGCAAATACGGCGTGCCCACCATCGTCGGCGACCAGCACCTGTATTACATCTACCGCAAGGGCTCGATCATGTCCGTCGGTGGCAAGTACAAGCAAGCGACCGCGCTGGAAGCCATCGACAAGCCGCTTGACCCGAGGGCCGCTGTCAAGCTCAACGGCGACACCGTCCGCGGCAGTTGCGTAGCGGTCGTCAAGCGCGCGCAGTCCAAAGCCAAGGAGCCGAGCACCATGCTGGCCGAGGCCAAGGGCGCGAATTGCGATGGCGTGTTGAGCGTGCAGCTCGTTCCGGGCACGGCGGCCGACCGCGTCGGCATCGCGCAATTCACCCTGCTGGACGTCAAGCAACTCGTCAGCGCCGCCGCGATCGACAGTGCGGCGCTCGCCGCCGGGCAGAACGAGGGCGCGATGCCGAAGGGCAGCGCTCCGAAGCTCTAGCTGCCGCTTGGCGCAAGCCCGGCGCCGCCGCTCAGGCCGCGGCGAGCGCCTCGCGGAGCTGCCGCTTCATCACCTTGCCATTGGCGTTGCGCGGCAACGGGTCCGTCCGTACGTCCATGGTTTCCGGCACCTTGTAATCGGACAGCCGTTCGGCGCACCAGGCGCGCAGCACCTCGACGTTGACGGCATTCCGCGTTACGACGACCGCGTGCACGCGCTCGCCCAGCACCGGGCACGGCTTGGGGATGATCGCGCTCTCCACCACATCAGGATGGCCCGCGAGCACTGACTCGACCTCGGCTGAATAGATCTTCAAGCCCCCGCGGTTGATCATGTCCTTCTGCCGGTCGAACACGCGAACGAAATTCTCTTGGTCGATCGAGCCGAGATCGCCGGAATGCCAGAAGCCGGCCGTAAAGCTCTCCGCCGTCGCCTTCGGATTGTTCCAATATCCCTTGATGACGGATCCGCCATGAATCCAGATTTCGCCGATCTCGCCGCGCGGCAATTCGCGGCCCTCGGCATCCACCACGATGATCTGCGCGCCGGGACAGGGCAAGCCGACACTGTCGATATGGCTGGCGGTCAATTCGCCCGGCATCATGGTCGACGGCGACGTGGTCTCGGTCGCGCCGTAGCAATTCATCAGCTTCAGGCCGGGAATCTTGGCATCCAGCCGTTCGATCGTGGCGATCGGCATCGGCGCGCCGCCAAAGCCGCCGATCCGCCAACTCGACAGATCGTAGCTATCGAAATCCGGCTGCAGCAGGCAGAGATTGTACATCGCCGGCACCATCACGGTGTAGGTGACCCGCTCGCGCGCCGCCATCTTCAAATATTCCGCCGCCTTGAACTCCGCCATGATGATCAGAGCGCCGGCGCAACGGACCATGGTCATGATGTTGGCGACCACGCCGGTGACGTGCCCGAGCGGCACCGCGGCAATCGATCGATCCGCGGCTGTGAGCTTCAGGCACGACACGAATACCATGGCCGAATGAATGATGGTGCAATGGGCCAACATCGCGCCTTTCGGCCGCCCCGTGGTGCCCGAGGTGTAGAGGATCATGGCGGTGTCTTCTTCGCCGACCTCGACCGGCGCCGCCAGCGGCGCGTTGTCGGCCAGATCGGAAAAGCGCGAGAGCCGCGGATCATCATCGATGGCGATCCGGTGCGTGACTTCAGGAATGTCAGCCGCATCGGGCACGTGGTCGGCCAGCGTGGCCTCGTGGATCAGGAGCCGCGCGCCGCAATCGGTCAGCACATAGGCGATCTCAGGCTTTTGCTGGCGGGTCGAAAGCAGCACCGTCACCAGCCCGGCATGCGCCGCGCCCAGCATCGTCAGTACGAATTCGATCCGGTTGCCGAGCAGCAGCGCGACACGGTCGCCGCGCTGCAGGCCGAGTTTCTGAAGCCCCGCTGCGATTTGCGCCGATTGTTGCGCGACGTCGCGCCATGTCATTCGCGTGGTGCCGCAGACCAGCGCCTCGCCGTCCGGGCTTCGTGCCACCGCTTCGGCCACCATCGCCGGGATACTCTTGGGCCGTTCGCAGAACGCCGGAATGATACGATCGCCGAAGCGCGGTTCGAGCCGCATCGCCGGAATGGAGTGCTGCGACCAGTCCATGGCGCGCCTCGTCAGCTCTTCTTCATCTCGTAGACGTGTTCGGGTCCAGGGAAAGCGCGCGAGCGCACGTCGCTGGCGTAGCCCTCAATCGCCGCTTCGATCGCCGGGCCGAGATTGCCGTAGCGACGAACGAATTTCGGCGTCCGCGGCGACAGGCCCAGCATGTCCTCCAGCACCAGCACCTGCCCGTCACAGGCCGCGCTCGCGCCGATGCCGATGGTCGGAATGGCGATGGTCTCGGTGATCTTTCGCGCCAGCGGCTCGGCGACCGCCTCGATCACGACCGAGAACGCTCCGGCATCCGAGATCGCCTGGGCATCCTTCAGAATCGGATCCCAACTGCCCTCATCGCGGCCCTGCGCGCGGAACGAGCCGAGCGTGTTGATCGATTGCGGCGTCAACCCGATATGGCCCATGACCGGCACGCCGCGCTCGGACAGGAACGCCACGGTCTCCGCCATCCGCGCACCGCCTTCGAGCTTCACCGCGCCGCAATGGGTTTCCTTCAATATCCGCACCGCGGAATGAAACGCCTGCTCCTTCGAGGCCTCATAGGAGCCGAACGGCATATCCACCACGACCAGGGCGTGCTTCGAACCCCGCATCACCGCATGTCCCTGCAGGATCATCATGTCGAGTGTTACCGGCACGGTGGTCTCGAAACCATGCATGACATTGCCGAGGGAATCGCCGACCAGAATGACGTCGCAGTAACGGTCCACCAGCGCCGCGGTATGCGCATGGTAGGACGTCAGCATCACGATCGGCTCGCCGTTCTTCCGCGCACGGATATCCGGCGCCGTCTTGCGCTTGATGGCAGATTGCACGGACATATTAGGCTCCAACCACGGGGACGCCGATCACGACCGGATGGAACGCGAATGCAAGCGCCAGATAGGCGACGAGACCGACCGCGATCGCGATCAGATCGTTGCCGGGACCACCGACGGGAATCGGCGGCGCGCCGGCGTCGGTACGATATTTCAGCGAAATGCGGTCATATACCGCCCATGCGAGAAACGAGCCGAACAGGATGATCGAGCCGAGATCGCCGTTGGCGAGCAGATGCGTCGCAGCCCACAGCTTGATACCCGCCAGCATCGGATGCTTCAGCGTCGTATAGATCCGGCCCCGGATGTAGGAAGCGACTACCATGATCACCGCGGGCAGCATCAGCGCGACCGCGATGTGCTTGAGGAAGGTCGGTGGATCCCAAATTGGCCGCATCCCCGTCGCACGATATTGGGCAAAGCCCCAGATGATCAGCGCCAGCCCTGCGAACGAGGCCAGCGCATAGCCGATCTTGTAGCCGCCCTCACCCGTCGCGGCGATGACCTGCGCGCGCAGCTTGCGCTGGATAGTAAGCGTGTGGACGCCGAAGAACAGGATCAGGCCTAGGATCAACACCAGCAGTCCCATGACGTCCTCCCGCTGCGCGGCTGATTTTCCGTATTACCCGCGTATCACTTTAGGGGCTCCGACTGCAACGTGCCATAATGCGCCTGATGTGACGTCATTCCGGGATGGTCCGAAAGACCAGACCTCGGGTGTGGAAATCTCGAGATTCTCCGATGTGCAATTGCACATCGTAGTTCGATGCTTCCGCATCGCCCCGGAATGACGTGCTCTACTATGGTTTCTCCGCCTGCTTTCCCAAATCGCGGTTGTCGACGTAGCGGATCGCAATCGGCCGCCCGGCAAGTGCGCCGCCCAATCCGGCCGTGAATTTGAGCGGCATGCAGGCCGTGAGCGAGGAGTTGATCGCTTTCAGATATGCAGCGCGGGTTTCGGCCGGAACGCCGGCCGTGGCATAGGTCACGCGCGGCGCGGCGATGATCTCGCCCGAGCGCTTGAAGCTGAAACGAACCGACATCTGCATGCCCCCGCGCGCGATATCGGACGGTGGCGGCGACCAGCAGGACCGTAGCGCGGAAAACAGGTCGCCGATCGTATCGAGATCGCGGTCGGGCTTGCGGTATTTCGCGGCCTGATCCTGCGGCGGCACGGTTTCGATCGTGAGTTGCAGGTTCTGGCCGTACGGATAGTCGATCTCGGGAATGCACGGACCATCGTTGAACACGCTGCAATACGACGGCGTGCACGGCTGGCCGTCGAGCACGCTGCAAGGCGCATGTGAAAACGGCGTGGCATCGATCTGACGCCGCCGCTGGGCATCGGCAGCGCCTATCCCGACGAACAGGCCGATCAGGCAGACGACGGCTAATCGAAACATGCAGCGTGTCCTTGGGCGACCCCCACTAAGCTGATGCGTGCTGCAGGCGCTATCAAGGCCGATAGCGTTCACATCCCTGCGTTCATGGCGGACAGTTCCGCAATCAGGGCCTTCTCGCTGGGCTGGTCGAGGACGCCGGCCGTATAGAGCGAGATGCCGCCATAGAGCGTAATGTAGACCTTCATCACCGCGCGGCGACGCTCGGCCGGGCTCTCGATATCCTGACAGAATATCCGCATGGCCTGGGCGATGACCTTATGAACCGCGGCCTGCAGCGGCGGATTGTGCTTCATCGTGGCGTGCGGGCGGCTCGTCATCAGGGCGTACAGCGCGCGGTTGGCGAGCGCGAAGCGGACATATTTCGCGGTGTAGTCCTCCGGCGTCTCCGCCTTGACCAGGATCGCGGCAAGCCGCGTGTAGGCCTCGGTCGCGACCGCATCCAAGAGCGCCTCCCGGTCGGCGAAATGATTGTACAGCGAACGATGCGCGACGCCGACGGCATCGGCGACCTCGCGCAGGCTCAACTGCTCATGGCCGGACGTGGCCACCAGACGGGTGGCGGCCTTCAGCGCGGCGGATTTCAGATTGCCATGGCGATAGGTCGCCCGGCGCGGCTTTGCGGTCATGTCTCCTTCATACAAAGGCATGAGACGCAACGCTACTGTCGGGCGGCCGAAGTTTTCCGTCAGGCAGACACCCGCCTGGCAACACGGTCCTCGCCATATTGCGGCGTAATGTCCTCGTCGATCATGTCGCGGATCATCTTGATCACCGCCCCGCGCGCTCGCGCCTTGGTGGCGGCATGGGCCGTCATGTTGAGCGTGGCGAGCTTTTGCGCGACTTCCTCGGCGCTGCGCTCCAGCGCGTCGGCTGGAACGACGCGGTCAAAGAAGCCGGCGGTGACCGCTTCGGTGGGGCCGAACATTTCCGCCGTCGTGACCACCCGGCTGAAATAGGCCGGCGTCAGCCGCTGCCGCGCGATCTCGATCGCAAAGCGCGGCACGGTGAGCCCGATCGCGACCTCGTTCATGCCGATCCGGTAATCGCCCTCGGCGGCAATGCGATGGTCGCTGGACATGATGAGGAAGGCGCCCATCGGATAGGCGTTGCCCTGGCAGGCCGCCACGACCGGCGTCGGGAACGAGAGAATGCGAAGCGCCAGCTCCGCGCCCGCCTTCACCATCAGATATTGGTCCTCGGCGCTCCCCTTGGCGAAGACACCGAGGTCGAAGCCGCCGGAAAAATGCTTGCCGCGGGCCTTCAAAATCACGACGACCTTGTCTTTCTCCGCCCGGTCGAACGCCGCATGCAGGGCATTCAGCATGGCAAGCGACATCACATTGGCCTTGCCGTCGTCGATCACGATGGTGCCGACCGGGCCGGAACGGGAATAGGTCGCGAGATCAGTCATGGTTTGCCTCCCTGTTAACATAAGCATCCAGCGGATACTTTAACGGAAGCCGATAGGGCGCAAGGGGGTTGCGATTTCGCGAGATGCATGCAGGCATCCACTGGATGCATAGGTGGGCAAGAGACCACCTTGCCTCACCCGTCATCGTCCGGCTCGACCGGACGATCCAGTATTCCAGAGACGTCAGTGATTTACGGATAAGCCGCGGCGTACCGGGTCCCCCGCTTTCGCGGAGGACGACAGTGGAGGTTGGCGGCGCGGGCCCTTACGCCTTCTTCTTCACGTCCTTGACGTTGGAAAAATTGATGCCCTCGGCGCGTTCGCGGGTATAGCCGAGATAAAACTCATTCTTGGCCATGAACACCGGATCGCCGTCGACATCGTCGGCGATGCCGGAGCCGTTGGCGGCGATGAAGGCGTCCAACTTCTTGCGGTCGTCGGACGAGACCCAGCGCGCGAGCTGGAATTCCGAGACCTCGAATTCCACCGGCAGCGAATATTCGGCATCGAGCCGCGCTTTCAGCACGTCGAGCTGCAGCGGACCGACGACGCCAACCAGCGCCGGCGCGCCGTCGCGCGGCCGGAACACCTGCACCACGCCCTCTTCCGACATCTGCTGCAGCGCCTCTTTCAGCTTCTTCGCCTTCATCGCGTCCGTCAGGCGCACGCGGCGGACAATTTCCGGAGCAAAGCTGGGAACGCCGACGAAGGTAATGTCCTCGCCTTCCGTCAGCGTATCGCCGATCCGGAGCGTACCGTGGTTCGGAATGCCGACGACATCGCCGGCAAATGCCTCGTCCGCCACCGAACGGTCCTGGGCGAAGAAGAACTGCGGCGACGACAACGACATGTTCTTGCCGGTGCGCACCAGTTTTGCCTTCATGCCGCGGCTAAGCTTGCCTGAACACAGGCGTGCGAAGGCGATGCGGTCGCGGTGGTTCGGATCCATGTTGGCCTGGATCTTGAACACGAAGGCGCTCATGCGCGGCTCGGCGGCCTCGACCTTGCGAAGGTTCGAGTCCTGCGCGCGCGGAGCAGGCGCAAACTTGCCGAGGCCTTCCAGCAAGTCGCCGACGCCGAAATTGCGTAGCGCGCTGCCGAAATAGACCGGCGTCAGATGTCCTTCGCGAAACGCCTCCAGCTCGAACGGCTTGCAGGCCTCAGATACCAGCGCGAGTTCATCCTTGATCTCGGCGACGTCGAGATTGGCGTTGCGCCCGGCGAGATCGGCAATATCGATCTGCTCGGTCGCACCGGTCTTGGCCCCGCCGCCTTCGAGCAGGCGCACGCCGCCATTGACGACGTCGTAGGTACCGAGGAAGTCGCGGCCGCGGCCGACCGGCCAGGTCATCGGCGTGGTATCGAGCGCCAGCGTCTTTTCGATCTCATCCAGCAGCTCGAACGTATCGCGGCTCTCGCGATCCATCTTGTTGATGAAGGTGATGATCGGAATGTCGCGCAGCCGGCACACCTCGAACAGCTTTCGCGTCCGCGCCTCAATGCCCTTGGCTGCGTCGATCACCATCACGGCGGAATCGACCGCGGTCAGCGTGCGGTAAGTGTCTTCGGAAAAGTCCTCGTGGCCTGGCGTATCCAAGAGGTTGAAGACCAGGTCCTGGAATTCGAACGTCATCACCGAGGTCACGACCGAGATGCCGCGCTCACGCTCGATCTTCATCCAGTCGGACCGGGTATTGCGCCGCTCGCCCTTGGCCTTGACCTGTCCCGCCAGATTGATGGCGCCGCCGAACAGCAGGAGCTTTTCGGTCAGCGTGGTCTTGCCGGCGTCCGGGTGGGAGATGATCGCAAACGTGCGCCGCCGCGCCACTTCATCTGCAAGCGGCGAGCGCGACGGCGATTCGGCTGTAACGGCAATGTCGGACATGAGGCTCGAGCGTTTGGCAGGGAAAACCGAGCTGATCAAGCCTCATTTGGTGGTTGCGAGGGCTCCTGGCCAGTCCCATATCGGCAGCGGAAGGACGGCCTTCCAATTTTGCAGCTCATCCGCGGGGACGACCCTGCCTGGTTCGGAGGGTTGTCATGGCCTGGATCGTGTTGTTCGTCGCTGGTCTTATGGAAGTTGGCTGGGCGATCGGCCTCAAATATACCGAGGGCTTCACGCGGCTCGTTCCATCCGTCCTGACGCTCGCCTGCATGGCAGGCAGCATCCTCCTGCTCGGTCTTGCCTTGAAAGTGCTGCCCATCGGAACCGCCTACGCGGTATGGACCGGCATTGGCGCGGTCGGAACCGCAATCCTGGGCATCGCACTGTTCGGCGAGCCTGCGACCGCCGCCCGCCTCGCCTGCATCGGCCTGATAGTGGCCGGCATAGTCGGGCTCAAACTCGTCAATGGATCAGCGTAGCAACAGCACGGCCCAATAGGTCAGCGCTGCGATAATCGCCGACGCCGGAATAGTGATCACCCAGGCGTAGACGATCGAACTCGCCACGTTCCAGCGCACCGCCGAGACCCGCCGCGCCGCGCCGACTCCGACGATGGAGCCGGTAATGGTGTGGGTCGTGGATACGGGAATCCCGAGATAGGTTGCCATGAAGAGGGTCGCAGCGCCGCCGGTTTCGGCGCAAAAGCCCTGCATCGGCGTCAGCTTCGTGATCCGCAGCCCCATGGTGCGAACGATCCGCCAGCCTCCCATTAGCGTGCCGAGGCCCATGGCCGCCTGGCAGGAAATCACGACCCAGAACGGGATTGCGAAATCCGCCCCGAGGTAGCCCTGCGAATACAAAAGCACCGCGATGATGCCCATGGTCTTTTGCGCATCATTGCCGCCATGGCCGAGCGAATAGAGCGATGCCGACACGAATTGCAGGATGCGGAAGGCGCGGTCGACCGCAAACGGCGTCGAGCGCACTGACAGCCAGGACACGATCGCGACCAGCACCAGCGCCAGCAGAAACCCGACCAGCGGCGACAACACGATCGCCAGCAGCGTTTTTGACAGGCCGCTCCAGACCGCCGCGGAAATCCCGGCCTTGGCCACGCCCGCACCGACCAGTCCTCCGATCAACGCGTGCGAACTCGAGGATGGAATGCCGAGCCCCCAGGTAATCAGGTTCCAGACAATGGCGCCGACCAGCGCAGCGAAGATCACGGCCGCATCGACGACATCCGGCTCGATGATTCCCTTGCCGATCGTGTTGGCCACGTGCAGCCCGAACACAAGGAAGGCGATGAAATTGAAGAAAGCCGCCCAAAACACCGCATAATGCGGGCGCAGCACGCGGGTCGAGACGATCGTGGCGATCGAATTGGCGGCGTCGTGCAATCCGTTGAGGAAGTCGAACAGCAGCGCGACCGCGATCAAAAAGATCAGCATCGGAAGACCAAGCGTGGCGTCCACTGAATTGGCCCTGCCCTATACCTGTTCGATCACGATCGAGTTGATTTCGTTCGCGACGTCGTCGAAGCGGTCGGACACTTTCTCGAGATGCTTGTAGATCTCGGCGCCAACGATGAAATCCATCGAATTGCCGTTGCGGTGCTTGAGAAACAGCTCCTTCAAGCCGATGTCGTGGAGATCGTCGATACGGCCCTCCAGCTTTCCGATTTCCTCGGTGATCGCGGTCAGCATCGCGACGTTGTTGCCGATCGCCTGCATCAGCGGGAGCGCGCGGCTGACGAGATTGGCGCATTCGACCAATAGCGTTGCGATTTCACGCATCGGGGGTTCGAACGTCCGGACTTCGAACAACACCACCGCTTTCGCGGTCTGCTGCATCTGGTCGATGGCGTCGTCCATCGCCGTGATCAGGTTCTTGATGTCGCCGCGATCGAACGGGGTGATGAAGGTGCGGCGGACCGCGGTCAGCACCTCGCGGGTGATGCCATCGGCGTCGTTCTCGAACTGATTGACGCGCTGGCAGAATACCGGCGTCTCATCACCGCCCCGCAGCATGTCCTGCAACGCCAGCGCCCCCTGCTCGACCGTCTGGGCATGCCGGGCAAAGAGGTCAAAAAACCGCTCCTCCTTGGGCAAAAAGGCACGAAACCAGCGCAGCATGGGCATTTTCCGTCTTCAAAAACGGCCGCCCGGAGCGACCTGTCACAAAACTGTCATAGAACATTCGAGGGAAAAGCGCGCCGTGGCGGGACCCGGGAACGGGGTCATCCACCGCTTTGTGTAGCCGAAAACTGCGCCAAAACCGGCGGTTTTACAGGGATCGGCGGAAATAATGCGCGATCTCACCGATCACGCCGCGGCGGAAGGTCAGCACGCAGGCGACGAAGATGACGCCTTGGATCACCGTCACCCACTGGCCAAACCCGGCCAGATACTGCTGCATGGCGATGATGACGAAGGCGCCAACCACCGGGCCAAATATGGTGCCGAGGCCGCCGACCAGCGTCATCAGCACGATTTCACCCGACATCGTCCAGTGCACATCGGTGAGCGAGGCGTTTTGCGCCACGAACACTTTCAGCGAACCGGCAAAGCCTGCAATGGTCCCCGAGAGGATGAAGGCGAGCAGCTTGTACTGATCGGTTTTGTAGCCCAGCGAGATCGCACGCGGCTCGTTCTCGCGGATCGCCTTCAGCACCTCGCCGAACGGCGAATTGATGGTGCGGTAGATCAAGAGGAAGCCGCCGAGGAAGCCGGCCAGCACGACGTAGTAAAGCACCGTGGGCCTGGCGAGGTTGAAAATCCCGAACAGATAGCCCTGTGGAATGCCCTGGATGCCGTCTTCGCCATGGGTAAACGGCGCCTGCAGATAGATGAAATACAGCAGTTGCGAGAGCGCCAGCGTAATCATCGAGAAGTAGATGCCCTGCCGCCGGATAGAGATGAAGCCGGTGACGACCGAAAGCACGGCGGCGCCAGCGATGCCGACCACAATTCCGATTTCCGGCGACACGCCCCACACCTTCAGCGCATGCGCGGAGCAATAGCCTGCCGTCCCCAAGAACATCGCGTGCCCGAACGACAGCAGGCCGCCATAGCCGATCAGCAGGTTGAACGCGCAGGCGAGCAGCGCGAAGCACAGGGCCTGCATCACGAAGAATGGATAGATGCCGGTCAGCGGCACGAGCCCCAGCAGCACCGCCATCGCGGCGAACACGATCATCTCGTCGCGCATCGCGCGCGGCGTTACGGGGATTGAATCGTCAGTCAATGCGCTCATGTCAGGCCGCCCGTCCCGTCAGTCCCGTTGGCTTCACCAGCAACACCAGCACCATCAGGACGAACACCACGGTGTTGGAGGCCTCGGGATAAAAATATTTCGTCAGCCCCTCGATCACGCCGAGCGCAAAGCCGGTGATGATCGATCCCATGATCGATCCCATGCCGCCGATCACCACCACCGCGAACACGACGATGATCAGATCAGCGCCCATCAGCGGCCGCACCTGGTTGATCGGGGCGGACAACACGCCGGCCAGCGCGGCGAGACCAACGCCGAGCCCGTAGGTCAGCGTAATCATCCTTGGCACGTTGATGCCGAAAGCGCGCACCAGCGTCGGATTTTCGGTCGCGGCCCTCAGATAGGCCCCGAGCCGCGTCTTTTCGATCAGGAACCAGGTGGCGAGGCAGACGACGAGCGAGAAAATGACCACCCAGCCGCGATAGACTGGCAGGAACATGAAGCCGAGATTCATGCCGCCCTGCAGGCCGCGCCATTCGCCGATCTGCGGGTAATCGGGAATCGCATAGGGCAGCCCGGACGAGCCAAAATAATTCTGGAACACGCCCTGCACGATCAGCGCAATGCCGAAGGTAAGCAGCAGGCCGTAGAGATGGTCGAGGCCGGCCAGCCATTGCAGCATGGTCCGCTCCAGGACCATGCCGAAGATGCCGACCACGATCGGGGCGATGAGCAGCGCCCACCAATATCCGATGCCGGTCAGGTGCAGGAGGAAATACGCGGTGAACGCGCCCATCATGTAGAGCGCGCCATGAGCGAAATTGATGATGTTGAGCATGCCGAAGATCACGGCGAGCCCGAGACTGAGCAGCGCGTAGAACGATCCGTTGATCAATCCCACCAAAAGCTGTGCGTAAAGAGCTTGCATCGGTCTCGCACTCAATCTCGTTGTGACACGGAAGTTCGCCCGCCGGCGTGTTGCCGGCGGGCGAACTTGTTTACTTCTTTACCAGCGGACAGGCGCTCTCCGAAAGCGGCCGGAATGCCTGATCGGCCGGAGTGGTCCCGACCAGCTTGTAATAGTCCCACGGCCCCTTCGATTCGGCAGGCTTTTTCACCTCAAACAGGTAGGCCGGATGAAGCTTGCGGCCGTCGGCGCGGATCGTGCCTTTGCCGAACAACGGATCGTCGGTCGGCGCTTCCTTCATCTTCGCCACAACCTTGACGCCGTCATGCGGATTGCCGCCCATGGCATCGATCGTCTTGAAATAGTGGATCAGGCCCGAATACACGCCGGCCTGCACCATGGACGGCATCGCCTTGTTCTTCATGCGCTCGGAGAAGCGCTTCGAAAATGCGCGGGTACCGTCGTTCAGATCCCAGTAGAACGTTTCGGTGAAGTTCAGGCCTTGCGCCACCTTCAGCCCGAGCGAGTGAACGTCGTTGATGAACAACAGCAGACCAGCGAGTTTCTGGCCGCCCGAGACGATGCCGAACTCCGCGGCCTGCTTGATGGTGTTGGTGGTGTCGCCGCCGGCGTTCGCCATGCCGACGATCTTGGCCTTGGAAGCCTGCGCCTGCAGCAGGAACGAGGAGAAGTCCGACGAATTCAGCGGATGCCTGACGGTGCCGATAACCTTGCCGCCCGACTTGACCACGACCGCGGCGGTATCGCGCTCCAGCGCGTGGCCGAAGGCGTAGTCCGCGGTCAGGAAGTACCAGGTGTCGCCGCCGGCTTTCACCAGCGCCTGTCCTGTGCTGTTGGCGAGCATGTAGGTGTCGTAGACCCAGTGAATCGTGTTGGGCGAGCACTGGGTATTGGTGAGGTCCGACGTCGCCGCGCCGGTATTGATCATGACGGCGTTCTTTTCCTTCACCAGATTGTTGACCGCCAGCGCGACGCCGGAGTTCAACACGTCCACGAAGATGTCGACCTTCTCAACGTCGATCCATTGACGCGCGATGGTGGTGCCGATGTCGGGCTTGTTCTGGTGGTCGGCGGAGACGATGTCGATCTTCCAGCCTTTGGCCGCAAGCCCGGAATCCTCGACCGCCATCTGAGCGGCAAGCGTGGAGCCCGCGCCGCCGAGGTCCGAGTAAAGTCCGGAGTTGTCGGTAAGCACGCCGATCTTGACGGTCTTGTCCTGCGCCATGGCGCCGCCCGCGGCAAGCGCCAGGGCGGTACCGAGCAAGAGAGCTGAAATGCGCTGTTTCATAGTATCTCCATTAATCCAGAGTGAAGCCAAAGTGCCGATTAAACGCCGAGATAGGTGTGGAGCTTGTCCATATTGGCCGACAGCTCCGAATTCGCGAACCCGTCGATGACCTTACCGTGCTCGACGATGTAGTAGCGGTCGGCCACCGTGGAAGCGAAGCGGAAATTCTGTTCGACCAGCAGGATGGTGAAGCCTTCCGACTTCAGCCGCGCGATGGTGTGGCCAATCTGCTGGATGATGACAGGCGCGAGGCCCTCGGTCGGTTCATCCAGCATCAGGAAGCGTGCGCCGGTGCGCAGGATTCTGGCGATCGCCAGCATCTGCTGCTCGCCGCCCGAAAGCTTGGTGCCCTGGCTGTTGAGGCGCTCCTTCAGATTCGGAAACAATTCGAAGATCTGATCCAGCGACAGGCCACCGGGTCGGACGATCGGCGGCAGCAGTAGGTTTTCGCGCACGTCGAGGCTTGCGAAGATCCCCCGCTCCTCGGGACAGAATGCGACGCCCAGCCGCGCGATCCTGTCGGAGGAGGCGCGGATGATGTCTTCATTGTTGAAGCGGATCGAGCCGGTGCGCTTGCCGATAATTCCCATCACCGACTTCAGCGTCGTGGTCTTGCCGGCGCCGTTGCGGCCGAGCAACGTGACTACTTCGCCGGCTTTCACATTGAAGTTGATGCCGTGAAGGATGTGGGACTCGCCGTACCACGCCTGCAGGTCCGAAACGGAAAGAACCTCCGCGCCGGCCGGTTTGTTGGCGGCTTCGGCCATTTTCGGATCAGGCATGACCGGCCCCCAGATAGGCTTCCTTGACGCGCTCGTCCCTGGAAAGCTCGGCATAATCGCCTTGCGCCAGCACCTGACCGCGCGTCAGTACCGTAATGATATCGGACAGGTTGGCCACGACCGACAGATTATGTTCGACCATCAGGATGGTGTGCTTGGCCGAGATGCGCTTGATCAGCGCCGCGATCTTGTCGATGTCTTCATGGCCCATGCCGGCCATAGGCTCGTCGAGCAGCATCATTTCCGGGTCGAGCGCCAGCGTCGTCGCGATCTCGAGGGCGCGCTTGCGCCCGTAGGGCATCTCGACCGCCGGCGTGTTGGCGAACTCGCTCAAGCCGACGTCGTTCAGCAGTTCATGGGCGCGGTTGTTGAAGTGGTCGAGCACGCTCTTGGAGCGCCAGAAATCGAACGAGCTTCCATGCTGGCGCTGTAACGCAACACGAACGTTCTCCAGCGCCGTCAGGTGCGGAAACACCGCCGAGATCTGGAACGAGCGCACCAGGCCAAGACGGGCCACATCGGCCGGCGCCATCGCCGTGATGTCGTGTCCCTTGTACAGGATCTGGCCTGCCGAAGGCCTCAAGAACTTGGTCAACAGGTTGAAGCATGTCGTCTTGCCGGCACCGTTAGGCCCGATCAGCGCATGAATGCTGCCGCGCCGCACCTTGAGGGTGACATCGCGAACGGCGAAGAAACCCGCGAATTCCTTGGTCAATCCGTGGGTTTCGAGAATGAACTCATCAGCCAAACGAATTCCCCCGTCAGCCGTCTGCGCGAAGTCGCTCGCGCGCGGCCATTTTTTCCCTTTTCGGGCGGGCTCTGCCGGACGTCCTGGAAATCGTCCCGAGCCCACCGCCTCCGGGTCGGAATATGCCGTCAACGCGATGGATTAGGCAAGGCGGAAAGCTGCCGAAGGTAAAGCACGCGCGGCGGTTCCAGATGCGCCATAAGTCGAATGTCGCCGCCTGCCAGGCTCGGCCGGCTCATGTTTGCGCTCCGCCGCGACCTTCGCGCCGGCAAGCCATCGTTAACGGTGTTTCGCGGCAATTTAGCTTTTTCACAAAATATTTCCGCCGAGAGCGCATCGTCACGCAATTTAGATCGCCAGGAATGCCGCCCCTTGGAATTTAATAGCGCCCAACCGTCGATCGTCAAATCGATCAAGCAGCGCGACCTGCTCAATACTTGGCTGCGACTATACGCCCGCGACCAATCGATCCCGCGGATATCGGAGTACCAGCCGGCGCGGATCGAAGATGAACTGCCGGACCTGGTATTCTACAACGTCGATGCCCATGCGCAGCCGCCACGCCTGACGATCGACAGCGACGGCACGCGGATGTCGCGCGCCTATGGGCATACCGGCAAGGGCCGCTATCTTGACGAGTATCTTGGCGCGAGGCTCGCTCCGATCGTCATGCCGGTCTACTATGAATGCATCGCACGCCGCCTTCCCGCCTACACCATCGCCAATATCGACGACGTCTACGGACGAATCGTCGCTTACGAGCGGCTGTTATTGCCGTTCTCGGACGGCGGCAGCGTTACCCACATCATCGCTTCGCTGAAGACCATCAGTGAGGATGGCGGCTTCGAGATCAAGAACCTGATACGTGGAAACGACAAGCTGCCGGCGCCGAAGCTGCGCACCATCATCGACCGCGATCTCTTCCACCGCGCGCCCGGCCGCATTCCCTCTGGCGACGTCCTGGAATTCGGTTAGGCCTTACGCCCGCGCGATTTGGATGGCACTTCCTTGCCGTAGACGTCCGGCTTGAAGCCGACCAGCAATTTGCCGCCGAGATCGAGCACCGGGCGCTTGATCATCGAGGGCTGCGCCAACATCAGCGCCAGCGCCTTGCGCTCGTTCAGGCCTTCCTTGTCGCTGTCGGGCAGCTTCTTGAATGTCGTGCCCGCGCGGTTGAGCAGCGTTTCCCAGCCGAGTTCGTCGGACCATTGCTTGAGCTTGTCCTTGGCGACCCCGGCAAGCTTGTAGTCGTGAAAGTCGTAAGTTACGCCGTGATCGTCGAGCCAGGCGCGGGCCTTCTTCATGGTGTCGCAGTTCTTGATGCCGTAGATGGTGATGGGCATTTTCGATGCATTCCGGAAATGACGTTATTGGTCCTGCAAGGCCGTCTTTTATACAAAGCGGAACGGCGAATCTATCATAGACTGGCCCATCGTTCGCGAAGTCAGGACCAGCGATGGAATTCACCCTGTTGTTTCTGGCCACAGCCATCGTGATGGTGATCGCCTGGCGCGGTCAACGTCCGCTGGCGCTCGGGCTGTTTGGGGCCGTCCTGATCGCGTGCGTCGCGACCTGCCTGCACCACGCGACCGATACGCTGAAACTGTCGTTCTGAGATACGCATGACCCAGGCGCGCGCCATTACGCTGAATGCACTCAGCCTGTATGCGGTGGCGCTGGTGCTGGCGGCAGCCTATGCGGCACAATTCATCCTTCATGAACTGCCCTGCCCGCTCTGTCTCCTGCAGCGCATCCTGTTCGCGGCGCTGGCCGTTGGGCCGATCCTCAATATCCGCTTCGGGCCGCGCCCAAGTCACTATGCGATGTCGCTGCTGGCGGCGGTTGCAGGCGCTGTCGCATCGACCCGGCAGGTGTTATTGCACATCCTGCCCGGCGACGCCGGTTATGGTTCGGCCCTGCTCGGTTACCATTATTATACCTGGGCTTTGATCGGCTTCACTGCCGCGATCATTTTAATTGCTGCCGTGATGCTGTTCGACCGCCAGTTCGCGGATGACGGCGCCGTACTGCCGGCCACCGGCGGCATTTTTGCGCAAATCGCCGTGTGGCTTGTGATCACGCTGACGGCCGCGAACGTGGTGACGACGCTGCTGGAGTGCGGCTTCGGCGCCTGCGCCGACAATCCTCTTGTTTACGAACTGCTCGAGCGCGGCACTTAGTTTTTTGCATGATCTCTTCGGAAAACCGGTTTCCACTTTTCCGGATCATGCATTAAGGCCGCTTCGGAATATCGAGCCCGCGCTGCACCGCCGGCCGGGCCAGCCCGCGCTCCAGCCATGCCGGCACCTGCTTCAGCGTATCGAACGCAACGAGATCGCGCGCACCGTAGAAGCCGATCAGGTTGCGCACCCAACCGAGCATGGAAATGTCAGCGATGGTGTATTCATCGCCCATTATCCATTGCCGTCCGGCAAGCCGCGTCTCGACCACATCGAGCAGGCGTTTCGATTCGGCCACATAGCGCTCGAGCGGCCGCTTGTCGGCGAACTCCTTGCCGGCGAATTTGTGGAAAAAGCCGACCTGGCCGAACATCGGTCCGATCCCGCCCATCTGAAAGTGCAGCCACTGGATGGTCTGGTATCGCCGCGCCGGATCGGCAGGCAGAAGCTTGCCGGTCTTGTCCGCAAGATATTGCAGGATCGCCCCTGACTCGAATAGCGGCAGCGGCTCTCCGCCTGGCCCGTCCGGATCGAGGATGGCTGGAATTTTGCCGTTCGGATTCAGCGACAGGAATTCCGGCGTCTTCTGGTCGTCCTTGCTGAAGTCGACCAGATGTACCTCGTAGGGCAATCTGATCTCTTCGAGCATGATCGAGACCTTTACGCCGTTCGGCGTCGGCAGCGAATAGAGCTGAAGGCGGTCGGGGTGTTTGGCGGGCCAGCGTTTGGTGATCGGGAAGACGGAGAGATCGGGCATCGAAACTCGTTTTGCATGGTTATTGTTGCGCGGCTAATGTACGGCCGATGCCGCATATAACAAGGTCCGCGCCGTTCATGACCGATCAACCGTCTCCGGCGAAGCTCGGCCTTACCGATGAGGAGCTTGCGACTCACCCGACCATGTTCGCGGCCGATGCGCTCAAGGATCAGGTCGTCATCGTTTCCGGCGGCGCCGGCGGCATCGGGCGGGCGATCGCCTGGCTGTTCGCGCGGCTGGGAGCGCATGTCGCCGTGGTCGGGCGCGACGGAGGCAAGCTCGATGCGCTTGTGGCCCAATTGGCGGGCCGCGATCTCAAGGCCTCCGCGCATATTGCCGACATCAGGGAGCCCGATGCGGTCAACGCCCTGTTCGATACGATCTGGGCTGCACACGGCAGCGTCGACAGCCTCATCAACAGCGCCGGCGGACAGTTTCCGCAAGCTGCAATCGATTTTTCCGTGAAGGGCTGGAACGCCGTCATCAACACCAACCTGAACGGCACCTGGTACATGATGCAGGCGGCCGCGCAGCGCTGGCGCGACCACAAGCATCCCGGCAGCATCGTCAACATCGTGGTTGTCACGACACACGGCCTCTATGGCATCGCCCACACCATTGCCGCGCGCAGCGGTGTGATCGGGCTCTCGCGCGCCGTCGCGGTCGAATGGGCGCCCTTGAACATCCGGGTCAACTGCATAGCGCCCGGCGCGATCGAAACCGAAGGCTGGAACGTTTATTCGCCTGAGGCGCGTGCGGCCTACCCGCGCTCGAACCCGATGATGCGCGTCGGCTCGCCCTGGGACGTCGCGGAAGCCAGCGTTTTCCTTGCCGGACCGTCCGCGAAATTCGTGACCGGCGAAACGCTGACGGTCGATGGCGGCGGCCAGCTCTGGGGCGAGACCTGGACCACGGGCAAGCCGGCGTATTTCGGCGGCGACGACAAGTGACGCGCTGAAATTGCCCATGACACGCCTGCCCACGACGCGCTATCGCCTCGCCATCTTCGATTTCGACGGCACACTGGCCGATTCGCTTCCCTGGTTTCGCTCGTCCTTTGATGACATGGTCGCGCGGTTCAATCTTACGCCCGTCCCCGCTGAGGAAATGGAGGGGCTACGCGGCCTGACCGCCCGCGAGATCATGGCGCGGCTCAACGTATCCACGTGGCAACTGCCGGCCATCGTCAGCGACATGCGAAAGCGCAAGCTCGCCGCCGCGAGCGAAATATCGCTGTTCCCTGGCATTCCGGCCATGCTGACCGAATTGCAACGCTTAGGGATCAGGACCGCCATCGTCAGTTCCGACGGCGAAGCATCCGTCCGCCAGGTGCTCGGGCCCACCACCGCCCTGATCACCCGCTTCGACTGCGGCGCCGCGGTGTTCGGCAAGCACTGGAAATTTCGACGGGTCGCACGAAAGCTTGGCGCGAAGCCTTCAGAGACGATCTGCATTGGCGACGAGATCCGCGATATCGAAGCCGCGAAAGCCGCCGAAATGGATTCGGGCGCCGTGACCTGGGGCTATGCCCTTCCCACAGCATTGCAGGCGGCGGGGCCAACCTATCTGTTCAACTCTATCAACGAGATGACTGAGCGGCTCGCGGTACCAAAATAGTGTCGCCGATCACTTCCGATCTTCTCGTGCCAATTTCCGGTCATGCCCGCAAAGGCCAACGTGCAAGATAATCGTGGCCCTTCATGCTGTGGATGAGCACGAACTCCGTCACTGCCCAGAAAATCGGCTGAATCGGATGCTCATCGACACTGCGCGCGTCGTACAAGAGCGTGATGTGCGGCGTAAAATTCGTGCTCGCCGCCCGCCTCAACCCTCTTCGCGTCAGTGCAGCGCCGAGCATCTGCCGAAATGCTTCCAGCCGGCGCAACCCATTCTCTCCGATCAGGACAAGCGGCCGACTGCCCGGCCTCCCCCTAAAGCTCACGGTGCGATCGAACGAAACCTCGAACGGCTCGGCTCGCAATTCCGTGGCAGCCTCGCACGCGGAGCAAAGCTGCCGATCCGGCAAACCGTTGAGAGAAAACAATGAAATGTGCAGACGCTCTGGCGCGATGAGTTTGCCATCGAATTTGTGAGCGCGTTTGAGCACGCTGGCCAGCCGGTGAATTCGTTCCGCTGTAGCCGCGTCGGGAATTGTCGCGAGGAATAATCGGGCACGACTTGAGCTTGCAAACTTGTCCATGATAGACTAGAACAAATCATGAACTTAAGGTCGTCGCAAGGCTAGAATGCAACTGCCGTTTTCGTAGATTGCTTCAGCCTCACAACACACACCCATAGTGCGCCGACGACACCAACCGGACGTACTTGTCGTGCACCGATCCCTGCCGCACCGCAGCGACAGAAGCCGGCGCGCGCCAGTCGGCCATGCGGCGGGCGATCTCTTCCGGTGGCACTTCAAGATTTACGGAGCGGGCGCCGGGATCGATGACAATGGTGTCGCCGTCGCGCACCGCAGCGATCGGGCCGCCGCGTGCGGCTTCGGGCGAGACGTGGCCGATCAAGATGCCGTGCGAGACGCCGGAAAAACGGCCGTCGGTGATCAGCGCGACGTCTTCGCCAAGACCCCGCCCCTGCAACTGGATCGTCAGCATCACCATTTCGGGCATGCCGGGACCGCCGACCGGGCCGACGTTGCGCACCACGATGACGTTGCCCGGCACGATCTCGTCGGCGCGGATCGCGGCCATCGTATCGGCTTCGGACTCGAACACGCGCGCGGTGCCACGAAACTGGCCCTTCGCAAGGGTCTTGCCCGACAGCTTGATCAGGCAGCTTTCCGGCGCCAGATTGCCTTTGAGCACGCTGATATGATTGTTTGCCGGCGCGATTGGTTTCGACACCGGGAAAACGATCTCCTGCGGCGGCATCTGCTCCAGCGTCGGAACATCGGAGAGATTTTCCGCCAGCGTCTTGCCGGTTACCGTCATGGCGTCACCATGCAAAAGACCTGCGCGCAGCAATTCCTTCATCACAACCGGCACGCCGCCGATCGCATGCAGGCTGCCCATCGCGAACGGGCCATGCGGCTGCAG
Source organism: Bradyrhizobium sp. CSA112 (assembly GCF_029051645.1). Lineage (GTDB taxonomy): Bacteria > Pseudomonadota > Alphaproteobacteria > Rhizobiales > Xanthobacteraceae > Bradyrhizobium. Next base: position 841,402 of record NZ_JAACFS010000001.1, on the reverse strand, counting down.
GTTGGTCAGCAGCGGGACACGCTCGCCGACCTGTTGGATACGTTCGATCGTGATCGGCACCTGCGCCTCGCGTGCGACCGCGAGCAAATGCAGATACATGTTGGTCGAACCGCCCATGGCGTAAACGGTCGCGATCGCATTCTCGAACGCGCGCTCGGTCATGATGTCGCGCGGCCGGATGCCGGCTTGCATCAGCCGGTACAAGGCATCGACCGAGGCTCGCGCCTGCGCGCGCACGTCGGCATGGATGTCGCTGCCGGCATTATAGTCGGCGGGATGCGAAGCGCCGCGTGGCAGCATCATGCCGATTGATTCCGCAATCGTGCTCATGGTGTTGGCTGTGAACATCGCGCCACAGGTGCCGCTGCCCGGCATCACGTTGCGCTCGACTTCCAGCAACTCCTCACCGGAGATGCGGCCGGATTCATTGGCGGCGCGGGCTTCGGCGTAATCCATGACTGTCAGATTGTTATCCTTGTCGGCCCATACCCCGAACGAAACGCGGCCCGGCGTGCTGGTGCCGGGATAGAGCACGAGCCCGAAGGCGTTGGTGCGCGCCAGCGGCATCAGCGCGGCGGCGCCGGTCTTGTCGCAGCCGGATATTACGATCATGGCATCGCCATGATGGGCGTAGTGGCCGATCTCAAAGCAGTCGGCGACAACATCGCGGGATACGAGACTATAGCCCGCTGTCGGCGTTCCCTGCGTCAGGGCATCCGACACCGCCGGTGCACCGACGATCAGGCCCTGCCCGCCACGTTCGGCCAGGATTTCCACCAGGAGATCGGTGATGGCGCGTACGCGATTGTTGCAGCGATGGGCGTTGGTATAGGCGCTCGCGATCGTCACCACCGCACTTGTCTTCGCCGCGCGGTCCGGCTCGAAGCCGGCAGCACGCAACTCGACGCGAGCGTTCTTCCAATAGCTGCTGCTGTCCTCGACCATAGTTCGGTCATTTCCCTCTTGCGTGCTGATCGAATGCGCTGAGCACGGCGAGCGTCATGGCCGTAATGCCGGTCTGCAGCGTCGGCTTCGGCACCGGCGCGAATTGCGGCGAATGATTGCCCGCCAAGGGCGTTCCGCTCTTGTTGGCCGCCACCCACTTCTCCGCATCGTAGACGCCGATATTGAACATCATCGACGGCACGCCGGCTCCGGCGAATTCGGAGAAATCCTCGCTCGTCGTATTCGCCGGTGTCAGCCTCAGCTTCTCGCCAAACGCAGCCTTCAGCGTCTTCTCGGCGGTCGCGACCACAGCCGGATCGTTGATGACGGCCTTGGTGCCCTCTTCGAGCCTGATGTCCGGCGCGGGTGCATCCGACATCGCGGCCACCGCCTTCGCCGTCCGTTCGATCCCCGCCAGCATTTTGGCGCGCACCTCCGGCTTGAAGCTGCGGATCGTACCCAGCACCGACGCATCGTCGGGAATGATATTGCCGACGGTGCCGGAATGGACCGCACCGATACTCACGATGCCGAATTCGGTCGGGTCCTTTTCGCGGCTGATCACGGTTTGCACGTCAACGATAAAGCGCGCCGCCATCATGACGGGATCGATCGTCCGCTGCGGCATCGCGCCGTGACCGCCGCGGCCGCGGAATTTGATGTAGAGGCCGTCGACATGGGATGAGCCGACGCCGACGCGATAGCTGATATTGCCGTAGGGGATGCCGCCGGCATGCAGGGCAAAGGCGAAATCGGGCTTCTTGAATCGCGTGAACAGGCCGTCGGCCAGCATGGCCCTGGCGCCCTGCACGATTTCTTCGGCCGGTTGCGCTATGAACATTAGCGTGCCGCGCCACTGGTCCTTCAGGCCGATGAGCGTCTTTGCCGTCCCGACCCAGTTCGCCATATGGATGTCGTGGCCGCAGCTATGGGCCACGAACGTCTCCCGGCCGTTCCAGACGGTCTTGGCGCGGCTGGCATAATCGAGGCCGGTCTTCTCCTCCATCGGCAACGCGTCGAGCTCGGTGCGCACCATGATGGTGGGCCCCTCGCCGTTCTTGTAGATGGCGACCAGCCCGGTCTTACCGACCTTCTCGGTCACCTCAAAACCGAGCGCACGCATCTCCGTGGCAAGCCGTGCGGCTGTCTTCACCTCCTCAAAGGCAAGTTCCGGGTGAGCGTGCAGCTCCTTGTAGAGCGCGTCGAGCTTTGGGTAGTCGGCCTCGAACGAAGTCTCGATCACAGCCTTGAGGCGCGCGACGTCCATGTCCGCACAGGCCGGTGAGAGGGCGGCGACGCACAACGCGGCAGAGGCGATAAGGGATTTTGCAAGGCGCTTCATGGTGGCACTCCCCCTTTTTGCCCATTGCGGACTTCATCGCCGCATGCGGGACAGAGCCGGCAGCTTGAACGACGTCAGAAACGGAGTCTAGCCGGGCTTGCCATCGTCAAAGCTCACAATCACGGCAGCATTGGCGATCAGGATGGAATCGCTGCCCTGCTCGGCCGGAATTTCCAGCCCGCCCTTCACCGCGGTGACCGTCTTGGTGCCGTAAGGCAGCTCTTTCGCCACCGCCGCCGTGTCGACCGCCTCGGGATTGGGCACGGCGACCATGACATCGACGAACATGTCGTTGGCGGTCTTCCCCAGTATCCGGAAGAAGCCGAGGCTGGAGTGGCGGATGGCGTCCGATACGGCGCGCTTGGCAGCCTTGGTGGCATCGCGTCCGTGAACGTCGACGCCCATGCCCATTTCGGTGATACAGCGCACACGTGCCATGGTGTTTCCTGCCATCGTTGAGTGGATTTAAATACGTATCAGTCGTCCGCGATTCAGCGAGCGAGTACTCATCTGCCGGCTCTGGTCCGAGACTATCAGCGCCGGGATGAAATGACGGCAGGAACCGAACGGTGGCGACCAGCGTTCTCCGCCGGGGTCGGATTCAATTCGAGGAAGCACATGCAGGGTGAGCCCGAAATCCTGTTCTGGCGACGCACCGACGTGACCGGCTTGGAGCGTCTGAAACTCAGCATTTCCGCTGACGCCGTGGTGGCGGAATCTACCGTGATCTGCGTTGAGGACCGTGGCTTTCGGCTCGACCATAGGTGGAGGCTGACGCCCGACTGGCGGGCTCAATCACTGGACGTCGAGCGATGGGGACCGATCGGGCGAACCCATCTCAACCTCGAGCGAACGGACAGCGGCTGGTGTGTCAATGGCCGACGACGTACTGACCTCGACGGCGCGGAGGAACCGGACCTCTCGGTCACTCCTTTTTGCAATACGTTCCCGATCCGTCGAATGCCTGACAGCGCAGGAGAGAGTTACACGCTCGACACCTGCTTCGTGGACGGGGCGGCTATGACGGTGCAGCGTTCCCGTCAAAGGTACGACCGCATCGGCCCGAACCGGGTACGCTACGTGGACCTCGGAGTCTCGGCGGGCTTTGAGGCGGACCTCGAGGTGGATGATCTGGGTTTGGTGCTTCGCTACCAGCACCTTTTCGAACGAGTATCGCCCGCCTGAAGAAGAGTCCCGAGCATTCCCCAGCATCCGGAAGAAGCCGAGGCTGGAGTGGCGGATGGCGTCCGATACGGCGCGCTTGGCAGCCTTGGTGGCATCGCATCCGTGAACGTCGACGCCCATGCCCATTTCGGTGATACAGCGCACACGTGCCACGGCTTCCTCTTGTCGTTGGCGTGGGAAAGATATCGATCGGCGAAGGCCTCCTCTCTCCATCGTCGCTCGCAGCCGCGACGTCAAGTCAAACGCCCAACGGCGCAGCATACGAGCCTTGCGCTGTCATGAGCCCGAACAAGCTTCTATTTCGCGCGTAGCGGCGGCAGCACGATCCGAACCATCAAGAACCTCCTTCGGATCGCCCGGCTGGACGAGGTGAATGCGCGTCCCGGTCTCGCCTGCTCCCAGACCAGGTTTCAAGACCTGCTGACCGTCATAATGCCCGCCATTCTGGCTCCGGTACGTGATCGGCCGGTCGCTGAAGAGTCCCGTGATGCGGCGCCGATAGGCTTCGGCGACCGCGGGCCATTCGGCCTCGGACAGCCTGTCGCTCTGATAGACGGCGAAAGGCGGCAGGACTCGTATGCCCGGATAAAAGAGCATGCCGTGCTGGATCGGCCACAGCAGGTCGTCGAGCCGGCCATTCACGCCGCGCTCGCCATAGTGCGGCGCGCGTCCGCCGATTGTGACTGACAGCATCGCGCGGCGTCCGCTCAAGGCACCCTCTCCGTACCGATCGCCCCACCTTTCGCCGCCATGGGTACCGACGCCATAGGCAAAACCATAAGCGAAGACGCGGTCGACCCAGCCCTTCAGGATGGCCGGCATGCCGAACCACCACATCGGAAAACTCAGCAGGACAGCGTCGGCCCAGAGGAGCTTCTGCTGCTCGGCCTCAACGTCGGACGATTGAGTGCCGGCGGCGAACGCGTGACGCGACTCCGCGACGTAGCTGAAGCGGTCCGGTTGCGTTTGTTCGAGAAAATCGGCGCGATCGGCGACCGCCTTCCAGTTGGCCGCATAGAGATCAGTGACCTGCACGGTATGGCCCTGCTCGGTGAGAGTTTCGACCGCCAGGTCCTTCAGGGCGCTGGTGAGTGATTTCGGTTCTGGATGCGCATGAACGATAAGGACGTTGCTCAAAGACGTTGCTCCTGTTGAGGCCTGGGAACGCGCAGATGGCGCGATGGCTTCAACATGGTGGGGCAAAATCACAAACGCGAACGATCACCCTCCGGAAACGTCATATGTTCAGCAATGCTGAACTCAGGCGCGCTCGACCTCCTTCATCATCATCCAGGCCATGTCCGTCAACGCCTGCGGCGGCAAGCGCGCCGATGGCCCGCTCAGCCCGATGCTGGCACGAACCTCGCCGCCCTCACGCCAGGGAATGGCAACGCAGTGGAGGCCCGGCTGGTAATTTTCGAGATCGAGCGCGAAGCCGCGCGTGGCCACCGTCTTGATCTCGGATAGGATGTGCGGACTGAGCGCGTCGGCGCGGTTGGCCAGGACGCGCTTGCCGAGCCCGGGCATGAAGGCGAGGAACACGAGGCCGACCGCCGATCCCTCCAGAGGCTCGCGCACGCCAATGGGGCAAGCGCCTGCCGTCAATGCGTGGGCCGATTCGATCGCGTCGAGATAATAGACCTCGTCACCGCTCGGCACGGCGAGATAGACCATCTCTCCGGTGCGCTTCGCGACGGACTCGAGCGCCGGCCGCAAGCGGCTGCGAAGCGAGCCGTCGTCTCCGGCGATCCGCGCCAGATTGAGAATGCGGCCGCCGAGATGATAACGCGTATCTCCGGCGCGGCGATGCACGTAGCCAAGCTCGTCCAGCGTCTTCAGAAGATTGTGCGCGGTCGTCTTGCCGAGCTTCGCCTGCGCGGCAATGTGCTGCAGCCGTGCGGCGCCGCCTTCTTGTGCAATGATTTCGAGGATCGCAGCTGCGCGCTCGATGGACTGAATCAACCTGACTTCCGACATCACACGTTCATTGGTGACAGATACTGTGCACTAATTTGGCGTGACGGATCCGGACGACAAGTCCAGCTATGTTGAATATTTGCGCTCCGATCGTCTCTGTCGAAGCGTGTCCCCTGCACGGAAGTGAGGAGGCAAGAGTTGGCGAGCGGCGGAAGCGCTTCAAAAAAAGCGCACTTGGCCCACCTCTTACCTCGGCGGCATTTTGTCGAATTTTTGCGCCGATGGATCAAGACGGTCCCAGGCGTGGCCGGCGGCGGTCCAGAGGACCTTTTGCGGCTTGTATCGGCTGGGATCGTCGAGGCTTCCTGCATGGACAATGAATATCTCGGGAATGCCGGGGAATGTCAGATAGACCGGTGAGCCGCATGTTGGGCAGAAGGCGCGGGACTTGATCGTTCCGCCACCGACCACGTCCCAATGTTTCGCTTCGCCCTCGGCCTTCACGGCCGGTCGCGGAAACGTCAAATAGGAGCCGTGGCCGGTGCCGCTCTTGCGCTGGCACTGGCGGCACTGGCAGTCGTTCATCTCGATCGGTTCGGCGGTGATTTCATATCGGATCGCGCCGCAGGCGCATCCACCGGTATAGGCCTCGCTCAAGTTTTTTCTCCTTTGATAAAGCAACACGGGTGAACCACGACCCCTTCGAATGCGCCGCGGTCCGTCTCACGCTCGGCTTATGCCGATCCGCGACGTCCGCGAGCGGCTGGAAATCAGCTTCAGCCACGGCGCCAAATGGAACGCACTCATCAACAAGTACATCGGGACCATTCCACCGAGAGGCGACGCACCCGCGGTCGAACACAACGCATCCGCCGATCCGCCGCCGAACGCGCCCGTCAGTATCGCCATTGTCGCGAAGGTCGGCGCGGCCGCGAGATAGAGCCCATTGGCCGCCCTGCGCGCCGCGGCGTTCCGGCGGGGGGCGCCGCCGCCGGATCCGCCGGAATAGCCTTGGCTCATGGCTTCGCACTCGCGCTCTGCTTCCGGAACGCGGCCTCTCCGGCATCCGACACCTCGACCCACCTCTTGTCGGGCGCGGCGCCCTCGACGTAGCTGTCGTGCCAATTCCACCACTTGTAGGTCGGGGTCTGCGGATAGCCCTCAGGAGAATCCTCCCAGACCTCCTGTCGGCCCAGCGGCGTGATGTCGAGGTAGTTCCAGGTGCTTCCCATCTGCTCGTCGCCGCGGTTGTTGATGAAGTAGGTCCGGTAAATCTTGTCGCCGTCGCGGAAGAACACGTTGGTGCCGTGCCATTCGCCGACGTCGAAGTCGGCATCGAAGCTGTCCGTGATGGTGTACCAGGGGATCATCTCCCATCCCATTCGCGCCTTCAGGCGCGCGATGTCCGTCTGCGGCGCGCGCGAAACAAACACGAGCGTGGTGTCGCGGGCGTTCAGATGGGCGAGATGGGCGACCTGGTCGGCCACCATGGAGCAGCCGCGGCAGGCATGGTCGGGCCAGCCGAACACGCCGGGCTCGTAGAAGGCGCGGTAGACGATCAGTTGACGGCGGCCGTCGAACAGATCGCGCAGGCTCGCCTTGCCCTTGGGCCCTTCGAACTCATACTTCTTCTCGACGGCCACCCACGGCATCCGCCGACGCTCGGCGGCCAGTGCGTCACGGGCGTGAGTTAGCTCCTTCTCCTTCAGGAGCAACTTTTGCCGCGCGGCCTCCCATTCCTGCGCTGAGACGGCATGAATCTGCATAGCTAACCTCCTGTTTGTTGAGACGCTTGTTGCGCAGACGCCGACCTATTCAGGCCGGCAGGCGGCGATCGTATTCCTGCTGCAGGCGGGCCCAGCCATCCCAGAACGGTGCCGGTTCCTTGTCGTTGGCGCGGGCGACCAGGACATCGAGATGCATGTGCCAGCCGGCGCTGACCTTGAGCATGGTCGAGCGATCGGGCAGACGACGATGGATCACGGTGAGCAGCACTCCGGTGCCCTTCGGCTCCAGTTCGAACGTCACGTCGCCGCTGTTGTTCCAGGCGATCGAAAGCTTGCGCATCGGATCGAGCTCGGTGATCCGGCTCTGCATACGGTGCTCTTCGGGAAAATCTGCCGGCCGCTTGCTTGGAGGATCGTTGAGCTCGGCGTTGCGCCAGACGAACTCGACGGGCGCGCCGACCTTCATCTCCATCGCGCCCGCCGCCAGCCACTTGCTGCGCAGGTCGCTGTCGGTGAGATAGGCCCAGATCCGCTCGATCGGACCGGGCAGAAGCCGCTGAATCCTGAGCGTGGTCGGCTCGATCAGCTCGCCATAGGCGTCGGGCTTTGTCGTTGCATTCATTGTCTACTCCTTCACCTTTTTTGCTTTCGCTTCGTCTTCTGCACGCAGCAGCGCTTCCAGCGAGTCGAGCTTTGCGTTCCAGAACTGCTCGTAACGGCGGAGCCACGCGTCGGCTTCCGCAAGCCGCGCCGCCTCGAGGCGGCACAGATGGGTGCGGCCGCGGATCGTGCGCGTCACAAGCCCGGCGTTCTCCAGCACCCGCACATGTTTCGACGCGCCGGCGAAGCTCATGTGGAACGGGGTCGCCAGTTCACCGATCGTGAGTTCGCGTTCGGCCAATTGTCCAAGCATCGCCCGGCGCGTGGGATCCGCGAGGGCATGGAAAACAGCGTCGAGATGTGCCGAATGTTCAACCATGTGGTTTAGTATAGGCACGCAACTCGAATAGTCAACCGATCGGTTTAACGTTTTCGTGATGGGCCCCCGACCGCCCTAGCCGTCCGGCAAAGTGTAGACGGCGCAGCGAGTTGCGATACCGCGCAACGCGTGCGTTCCCAGGGGGACCAGCGCTGCGCTTGTTTCAGCAGCGACCGCGCCGGAGATGAGGACCGTTCGCCCGAGCGGCCGGCAAAGGCCTTCCAGCCGGCTGGCGAGATTCACCGCGGGCCCGATCGCGGTGAAATCCAGCCGATCGGCCGCGCCGACATTGCCCCATAGAATTTCGCCGAGATGCAGGGCCACGCCGAACGACAGCGACGGCAACCCCTGCTCTCGCCGCGTCGTATCGAGATGCGCCATTCCGGATTTCGCGGAAGCAACGGCGCGCAGCGCGGCGTCGCAGGCTTCGCGCGGCTTGTCGCTGACCGGGAAGATGGCGAGCACGCCGTCGCCGATGAATTTCAACACCTCGCCGCCGAAGGCATGGACGGCACCGCCGATGCAATCGAACCAGCCACCAAGCGCGGCGATAACGGCGGCGGGAGGCTCGGCCTCGGACAGCGCGGTGAAGCTGCGCAGATCGGCATAGAGCAACACCGCCCGAATGGTCTCGCCGACTTCACGCCGCAGCGGCCCTGCCAGCACGCGCGCCGCACTACGCCGGCCGAGATAGGCCTCGAGTGCGGCCGAGAGTGTTGCGCGCGCCGAGAGTGCGGCGAGCGGCGAGGCGGCAAAGCGGGCTGCATCACGCAGCCGATTTGTTTCCGCTTCCGTGAACCTGTGTGGCCCGATCCAGCCGAGCACCGGCCCACCTTCTCCCGGGCCAACGGTGTCTTCATGCACCGCACCACTCGAAAGCCCGGTCAACCAGCTCCGGCCGCCACCGCCGGACGAATTTCCTGCGCTTGCGAATCCCGCCGGAGCAAATCCCACCGCCTCGATCACCTCGCCATTTTCCGCACGCCACAGCCAGGTGCGGCGAGCGATGAGCGGATGCGGCACGGCGAGCGTGAGCGCGCCGCCGGCCAGCGGCACGTCATCCGCGATCAAGCGCGAGCCGAGTTCGGCAAGGAACCGGTCGGCGCCCGGCGAAGCGCTGGCGGCATCGACCAGCCATGTCAGCGTCGAACTCAGTTGCATCGGCCGGCTGGGACTACTCATTGTCATCATCAGCCCTTGGTTAATCCCCGCGCAGGCATATACATGCTTGCAGCCACCGTCATGCCAACGAGGAGCGAGGTTTTCGATGCCTGAAACATTTGTGGTCCAGCGCGAGACCCAGATCGCCGCGCCGCGCGCCAGCGTGTTCGCCTTCCTGACGGACCCGGAGAAGATCGTGCAATGGATGGGCAGCGAGGCCGTGACGGAGATGCATCCGGGCGGGCTGTATCTCTTGAAGGGCGTCGGCAGCTCCACTGCGCGCGGCGCGTTTCGTGAGGTCGTGCCGGTGCATCGTCTCGCCTACAGTTTTGGCTGGGACGGCAACGAGGAAGTGCCGCCGGGATCAAGCCTGATCGAGATCGACCTGATCGAGCACGATGGCGGCACATTGCTGCGCATGACCCATAGCGGCCTGCCCAATGCGTCGGTGCAAGCCAGCCACGCCAAGGGTTGGGACCATTATATCGACAGGCTGACCAAGGCGGCCGCCGGCCAGGATCCCGGGCCGGATCGGGGGCCGAACGGCACCCGCAATGCGTAAGGATCGTATCGGCCAAGGCGCGCATCGCCGGGCTATCCATCCTGTTTCTTCAGCACCGTCACGTGGAGACGGCGCCGGATTTCCATCCCCTGCCGCCGGTAGAGCGCAATCGCCGAGCGATTGCTGGTGAAGACGTGCAGGAAGGGAATCTCGCCGCGCGACACGATCTGGCGGGAGATGGCGGATAGCAGTATCTGGCCGTAGCCGCGGCCGCGATGGGATGGATGCACGCAGACGGCGGTGATCTCGGTGTATTCAGCGGGCTTCATCCGCTCGCCGGCCATCGCCACGAGCTGCCCGTCGACGCGGATGCCGAGAAAAGTGCCGAGTTCATGGGTCCGTGCGCTGAACGGGCCTGGCTTGGTGAGCGCGGTCAATTCCATCATCGCAGGAACGTCGTCGACACCGAGGGTGACGATATCGACGCCGTTGGCCGGCGTTTCAACCGGCGTTCCGATCATCTGCTCGCCGGTATCCGCGAGCACGATCTTGAATTCGGCAGGCGGCTTCACGGCGTCCGGCGTGAACAGCACGGCAATGTCTTGCGGCGACATCAGCGCGCCAAGTGCGGCGAAATTTTCGGCGGATATATCCGGCATGGCGGCGAACGGCGTCATCTCCGTCGGATAGCGTCGCGCGCGGGCATCGCCTTCGGCCAATACCCGCTGCGTGGTCGTCAGCGCGGTCCAGATCGGATAATCGAGCGGATGGTTTGCGTCGCGGACAGACATCAGACTGCTTTCATTCCCATTCAATGGTACGATCACGCTAGCGGTAGTCAGCCAGGTCCGCCACCTTGCCGCCCTCGCGAACCTCGGCCGTGTAGCGCCAGATGTCGGGCCGCGAGCCGTCAGTATCCGTAAAGCCATAGTGACGCGCGAGCTCGCCGGAGCTGACCGACTTCTGATTCCATTTGCCGCGATCGGGATCGGCGGCGAGCGCGGCGACAGCGCGGCCGACATAGCGCGGCGATTCCGACAGGGCGAAGTCCGGCGGCGCCTGATGCCGGCCGCCTCCCCTCTCCGTCAGCGCCTCGCGCCAATTCGTTTCGGTGACGCCGAAATTCTCCAGCATCATCTCGGAGCGCAGCCAGCCGGGCGTGATCGCCACCGCTGTGGCCCCGTGCGGCGTGAGTTCGTGGCCCTGCGAGAAGGCCAGACGGTTTACGCTCTGCTTGACGAGGTCGTAGAACACCGAGATCCGGTAATGTTGCGCGTTGTAGTCGGCAGTGCCGTCGGTGACTTCGACGAGCAGGCCGCCGGGCTGCGCGACCAACAGCGGCAACAGATAATGCGACGTCACCAGATGCGTCTCGATGCCGAGCCGCAGAAGCCGCAAGCCTTTCTTCAGGTCGAGCTTCCAGATTGGCATATTCCATTCGGCCGGCCCGCCCTTCAGCCGTTCGGCGCCCCAGATATCGTTCACCAGCACATCGATACGGCTATAGTCGGCGCGCAGACGTTCGGCGAGCGCCGCCACCTGCGCCGGTTCGAGGTGGTCGACAGCGATCGGAACGCCGACGCCGCCGAGACTGCAAACAAGCTCCGCCGTCTCTTCGATCGTCTCGGGCCGATCATAGTCCGACCGCGTCGATGCATCGGCGCGGGCGCTGCTGCGTCCCGTGCAGATCACCGTCGCTCCCGCCTCTCCGAGCGCGGTAGCAATGCCGCGGCCGGCGCCGCGCGTCGCGCCCGTCACCACCGCGATACGTCCGGCAAGCGCGCCTTGGTGTGACACCCCACTCATCGTAACCTCACCTTCACGCACCGCCGGTGTCCGATCGCATCGAAGCGCCGATTGCGCGCATCGTCACGCTTCCTCCGCCGTCGCCTTGATCAGATTGTCACGGAGCGTGACGACGTTTTCCTGCAGCCGTACGAATTCGTCGGGCTTCAGCCCGGTCGACGCCACCAGATTCATGTGCATGCCCTTTTCGCGCAACCGACGGCCGGCCTCGGTGAGGCTGATGCGCACCTGCCGCTCGTCCGCGGGATCGCGCTGACGGCGCAGATAGCCCATCTGTTCCAGCTTCTTCAGGATCGGCGTCAGCGTGTTGGATTCCAGGAACATCTTGTCGCCGAGCTCGCTCACCGTTTGCCCATCCTGCTCCCACAGCGCCACGATCGCGATCCATTGCGGGTAAGTCAGGCCGAGTTCATCGAGGCCCTTTTTGTAGGCTCGCCCGAAGGCGAGGTTAGCCGAGTAGATCGCGAAGCACAGGAAGTCGCCAAGCCGCCGCTCGCCTGCCGGCGACCTTGCCTTCTGGCTGCCCTTTGAATTGTCTCTGGAGTTATCTCGGGAATTGTCCCTGGAACCGGTACTTGAACCGGACTTGGGACCGTCATTCGGTCTCATGGGTCGTCCTTTCCGACACGAACATGTGAAGTCTCGCATCCATATATATCGCATCCGATTAAATCGGAAGGGTTGACAGTCGGATTGCCGAGGTATTTATAGCGCACACGAATATATCGTATCCGATCTAATTAAGGAGAGCGCCATGACTACCACCACTGCAAACCAGACCTCGAAAGCGACGGCCGTTGACCTGAAACTCGAAATCGTCGTCATCCCCGTTTCCGACGTCGAACGCGCCAAGCAATTCTACGCGAAGCTCGGCTGGCGGCTCGACGCCGATTTCGCCGGCCCTGACGACTATCGCGTGATCCAGTTCACCCCGCCCGGCTCCGACGCCTCGGTGATCTTCGGCAAGAACGTCACCTCCGCCGCGCCCGGCTCCGCGCAGGGCCTGTACCTGATCGTCTCCGACATCGAGGCCGCCCGTAACGAATTGCTCGGCCGTGGCGTTGCGATCAGTGAAGCGTTTCACGCCGGCGGCGACGTGCATGTTGGCTCCGACGAGCCCTATCTGTTCGGGCGGGTCCGGCTGAGCGGCCCGGATCCGGAACGCGGCAGCTACCGTTCGTATGCCTCGTTCAGCGATCCCGACGGCAATGGCTGGCTGCTGCAGGAAGTCACCGCGCGATTGCCTGGCCGCATCGATGCTGACGGCACCTCGTTCAACTCGTCGGCCGACCTCGCGAGCGCGCTGCGCCGTGCGGCCGCCGCCCATGGCGAGTACGAGAAGCGCAACGGCGGCCAGCACGATGTGAACTGGCCGGACTGGTACGCCGAATACATCGTCCGCGAACAGAGCGGCCAGCAGCAGGCCGCATGACCAGGCGAAGCGATCACCGGCGTCAGCGGCTCGCCCGCCGCCGGTGACCGGCGCAGCCCACCACAGGAGATTCACCATGCGTACGCTATCCAAAAGCCTCTCGTTCATTTCGCTTCCCACGCTCGCGCTGGCCATGACGCTTTCGGCCGGCACGGCATTGGCGCACGACGCCGCGGCGGGCGCCGCCGGCGACAAGAGCGTGACGGCATCCGAACGGCCGCGCGACGATCTTGCCGGCAAGCTCACCCGGCGCGTGATCCAGCGTGCCCCCTCGTCGATACCCGGCCGCGAGATCGTGCAGGTGGAGACGGAGATTCCCCCAGGCGTCGAGTCCGGATGGCACGTCCATCCCGGCGAAGAGGTCGGCTACATCATCGCCGGCGAAGTCGAGATGAAGGTCGAGGGACGTCCCACCGTCATCCTGCGCGCCGGCGACGGTTTCCTCATCCCGCCACGGACACCGCATAATGCGCGCGACATCGGTCCGGAGACGGGGCGGATGCTGTCGACTTATATCGTCGAGACCGGCCAGCCGCTCGCGTCGTTCGTAGGGCAGCATGTCGACAAGGCTTCCCAGTGAAACAGGGATGAACGGGGGCTGCCGGACGTGCAGCCCCGCCCTGCTCCACTCCGATCGTGTCCTCGCCGTCTTGCTGTTCACGCCGTAAAGCCATGCAATTGACATCGCTAGCGGCCCTCAGCCGTTTGGCTTGCGCAGGAATGTGGACAGCGCCTCGGCCGTCTCCTTCGGTCTTTCTTCCGGAAAGAAATGACCGCCTTCGACCGGCCGTCCTCTCACATCCGCAGACCAGCGCCGCCAGATTGCCAGCGGCCCTCCCTCGCTTTCGTACCATTTCGAGAGCGGGCCGGCCGCGCTCCACAGCGCAAGCGTGGGACAGGCGATTTTCCGTCCGGCTTCCTGGTCCAGCCGGTCGTGATCACGATCGATCGAGGCGGCGGCGCGGTACTCTTCGCAAATGGCGTGCGCGTGCGCGGCGTCGTGCAACATGTCAGCATATTCTCGCTGCACATCCGCCGCGAAGGCGTTCCCGGAGCCCCAGTTCGCCGCCGCGTCCACGACAAGCGCCTCGCCACAACGGATCAGGATGGTTTCCGGAAGCGGCGACGGCTGCGCCAACAGCGACCACGGCCAGAACGCAAGCGCAAGCCGATCATCGGCGTGGTCCCACACCTCGGAAACGGGGATGACATCAAGGACGGCCAGCGCATCGACCTTGCCGGTCGCATCCAGCGCCATGCGCTGCGCGACCCGGCCTCCCCTGTCATGGCCCACAACCGCGAAGCTCGCAAAACCGAGCCGGTCCATGAGCGCCAGCATGTCCGCCGCGAACGCCCGTTTTGAATAGGGCGCATGGTCGGCTGTGCTCGCGGGACAGCCGCTTCGCCCATAGCCACGCAAGTCGGCGCAGACCACCGTGTTGGTCGCGGCGAGACGCGGGGCGATCTCCCGCCACATCGCATGCGTCTCGGGAAAGCCGTGCAGCAGAAGAACCGGAGGTCCGGATCCCGCGCGACGCGCGAAGATCTGCGTCGCACCGGTTTCGATCTCGAGGGATGTAAAGCCTTCGAACATCGCAGCTCAGTCCGGCAGTGCGGCGATGGCGACAATCTCGACGACGAGATCGGGATGTGCAAGGGCCGCGACCCCGATCACCTCCGACGGCGGCGGGTTGTTATAGCTGCAATGCTTCGGGCAATGCTCGGCGAAGAAATCGTCCATGACGTCGAGACGAAAATTCGGGGAGCTGAGGACGCCGCCGTCCGGAAACGGTCCCTTGATGTACTGGGTGATCTTGACGAGATGTTCGAGTGAGCTGCCGAGCTCTTCCAGATCCGATTTGATATTGGTCAGAATGGAACGCCATTGCGCGCTGGCATCGCCGGCGGCGCCGCCTCTGGCATTCACAGGATCGTAATTTTCCGACGTGGCTGTGTTGCCGGCCAGAAAGACATAGCCCTTCGTGTCCGTTACCACCGTGCCCTTACCCCAGGGCATCAACCGGCCGCCTTTCATCTTCTTGTGTGTGACGAGTTGCATCGCTGTCTCCTGCAGACGAGCCCCGCCCCGATCGGTCCAGTCTAGAACCCGACACTACGAAAATGGTTCGCCGCTGGTACGGGCCGGAACGTCAGCATGGTCAGGAAGCGCACACCTTCGGCAAACCACAACTTGACCTGCCATGCCATCATGCAATATCAATAGTTACATGAATCAGGACAGTAGACTTTCAGGCGTGCTCCACGTGCTGCTGCACATGGCCGAGCGAAAGGAGCCGGTGACTTCCGACGCGCTCGCACGGGCCATGAATACCAATCCCGTGGTGATCCGGCGGATCATGTCCGGACTGCGCGATCAGGGCTATGTGCGATCGGAGAAAGGCCATGGCGGCGGGTGGACCCTCGCCCGCGACCTCGCGACGATATCACTGCGGGATGTCTATCAGGCGCTCGGCCAACCTTCGCTGTTCGCCATGGGAAACAGAACAGAAGCCCCCGGCTGTCTTGTCGAGCAGGCCGTGAATGCCGCGCTCGACCGCGCGTTCGACGAGGCGGAGGCGCTGTTGCTCTCGCGTCTTGAGGACGTGACGCTTGCGATGTTGAGCGCCGATTTTCAGAAGCGCCTGGGCGACCGGCGCAACCGCCACCGCCTGGAGATCGCTCATGCATCATGACGCAGCCGCCAAGGCCATGCTGGCCCACTTCTCCGATCCTGAGGCGGTCTCGCGATATGCGGATGGACCGCCGCGCTTCGTGCCCGGCTTTGCGGACCTCCACCGCATGACCCGTATCCTGCTGGCGGAGCAGGCCGCGCAAGACGCGCGGGTGCTCGTGCTCGGCGCAGGTGGCGGCCTGGAGTTGAAGGCGTTGGCGGAGGCAGAGCCGCACTGGAGGTTCGTTGGCGTCGATCCGGCCTCCGAGATGCTGAAGCTGGCCGAGCAGATGCTAGGGCCATTCAATGCGCGCGTGCAGTTGCAACAGGGTTATATCGACGATGCGCCCGATGGGCCGTTCGATGCCGCTACCTGTCTGCTTACGCTGCATTTCCTGGACGTCGACGAACGGCGGCGGACGACCAAGGAAATTCATCGCCGTCTCAGACCCGGAGCGCCGTTCGTAGCTGCCCATTCCAGTTTTCCGCAGCAGGATGGCCAGCGTGCGCGATGGCTATCGCGCTATGCCGCCTATGCGATCGCCTCCGGCGCCGATCCGAACCAGGCCAACACTGCGCGTGCGGCGATCGAGGCGCGCTTGCCCCTGGTCAGTCCGGAGCAGGACGCACAAATTCTGCGTGAGGCCGGATTCCGGGATGTGGAATTGTTCTACGCCGCCTTTACCTGGCGCGGCTGGATTGCGTATGCGTGAAGCGTGATAGTCTGAATCTTGGTTCCGTTGCCGAACAACCAATCATGACCATCCGTCCGATTGTCCGATATCCCGACCCTCGGCTTGCGCTCGCAGCGCTGCCAGTGACGGTGTTTGACGACGCGCTGCGCGAGCTGGCCAGCGATCTGCTCGAGACGATGCACGCCGCGCCCGGCATCGGGATCACCGCACCGCATATAGGCGTTTCCTTACGAGTCGTCGTGCTCGACATCGACCCGATCGATGGCGCGCGCACCTACGTCAATCCCGAGATCATTTGGGCCTCGCCGGAAATGATCGTGCATCAGGAAGGCAGCGTCTCGATGCCGGGGGTTAATGACGAAGTTCGGCGTCATGCGCGCGTTCGGATCAGCTATCACGACATCGACGGCCTCTCCCACACCGAAGAATCCGACGGGCTGCGTGCCATTTGCCACCAGCACGAGATCGATCAGCTCAATGGCCTGTTCTGGATTCAGCGACTCTCCCGCCTGAAGCGTGAGCGGTTGATAAAGCGTTTCGAGAAGCTCTCGCGGGGCTGAGACAGATTGGGCGGAATATGCTCTGCTATTCCGCCCTGCTCTGCCTTTATGCCGGCACCGGCGCAGCTGCCCGAACCACCGGCATCGGCCGGAACGTCAGGATGATCAGGAACGCGCCGATCCCCATGATCCACGAACCGATATAGAGCCAGGCGTAGCTGGCGAACGTGTCGTAGATCAAACCGCCGGCCAGCGGTCCCGTCGCCATGCCGAGGCTGCCGGCCATGGCGGTGCCACCGATCACGGTGCCCATCATCCGCAGCGGAAAATTCTCGCGCACCAGGACAGCATAGAGCGGCATGGTGCCGGCATAGATGAAGCCGAACAGCGCTGCGATTGCATAGAACGCGGCGAGATCGCGCACGAAGACATAACCGAGTGCGCCGAACGCCTGCGCCAGCAAGCCGAACACGAGCACACGCTTGGCGCCGAAGCGATCGCCGAGCAGGCCGAAGGCGATGCGGCCGCCCATCCCGGCGAGGCCTTCCACGCTGTAGATGGTGACGGCGGCGATCATCGGGATGCCGCAACTGATGGCGTAGCTCACGGTGTGGATGATCGGGCCCGAATGCGTGGCGCAGCAGAAGAAGTTTGTCAGCAGCAGGATGATGAATTGCGGCGACCGCAACGCCTGCGCGAGCGTCATGTCCGGTTCCGCCGACGCATTCAACGGCGCGGCAGCCGCGCTCTCAAGCGCCGGCGCGCGGCGCACCAGGAGCGAGACCGGAATCATGATCGCGGCCACGACGAGCGCCACGATCTGCATCGAGGTCCGCCAGTCATGGTTCGAGACCAGCCAGGCGGCGAGCGGCGACATCGTCATCGGCGCCATACCCATGCCCGCCGAGACCAGTGACACGGCGAGGCTGCGATGGGTATCGAACCAGCCGGTGACGCAAGCCATCATCGGCGCGAAGATCGCGGCCGTAGCGCCGCCGACCAGCAGCCCGAAGATGAACTGGAAGATGACCAGGGATGTCGCCAGGCTCGCCAGCCCCAGGCTCGCCGCCAGCACGACCGAGCCCGTCAACACCACCGGAAACGGCCCCAGCCGGTCCGACAAGGTGCCCCAGATCATGCTGGTGAACGCCATGGCGAGAAAGCCGATGGTCATGGCGCTGGATATGCCCGTGACCGACCAGCCGGTATCCCGCGCGATCGGCTGCAAAAATACCGGCAGCGAAAACATGCCCCCGATCGCGACGCAGCCGAGCAAGCCCCCGGCCGCGACGATGACCCAGCGATAGTGAGAATTGGACATTCCTGGTCTCCACTTTGTCTGTCTCTGGGTGCAAGACGAACGGGATGGGCCAAAAGCTACAGACCGACGACCATGCCGCCTCACTTTTTTGCGATGGATGTGTGAAGCAGCACGGCGTCCCGCTCTTGCTTGCGAACGAGGGTTCCGCCGACCTTGACCGAGCCTCATATGAGGCATATATTTGCCTCACTTGACCGGAGGCTAAATGAGCTACCAGGCTGCAACCGCCGCCGAACTTCTCGGCGTCAAACAAAAGAAAACCGAGACGACGCTCACGCTGGCCTACTCCGTCGAGAAGGGCCTGCCGGTCTCGGCGCTCGACAAATTCGCGGGCCGTGTCAGCCCGAACGATGTCCGCCGCTTCACCTATCGGGTCGTGCCCAAGCCGACGCTCGAACGCCGGCGCAAGCAGAAGCAGCTTTTGACCATCGAGGAAAGCGACCGCCTCGCCCGCGTCGCCAAGGTGTTCGCCTTCGGGATTGATGTCTTCCGTGACGAAGCCAAGGTCCGCGCTTTTCTCGAGCGGCCGCACCCGATGCTGGACGACAAGGCTCCGCTCGAAGTGGCCCTGGCGACCGGCCCCGGCGCCGATGCTGTGATCAACCTGATGGGCCGCGCGGCGTATAGCGGCGGCGTCTGAGCGTGCAGAAGAGCGATCGCGTTCTGAGATGCTATCGCATCGGGGACCCGGACGGCGCTTACCCGGTGTATGATGCTGAGGGCGCGCGGCTCTATCCGGGCCGGTGGAATACGCACACGAGCCCGATGATCTACGCATCCGAGCACTATTCCACCGCCATGCTGGAGAAGCTGGTCCATGCCAATCTGGTGATGCCCGCCAATCAGCACTTCATCGAGATCACGATTCCAAACGGCGTCTCGTATGAGACCTTCCAGACCGCGGCGCATCCCGGCTGGGATTCGCGGAACGAGACGATCTGCAAGACATTCGGCCAGCAATGGTACGAGGAGAAGCGTTCGGCGCTCTTGATCGTCCCCTCACTCCCGGCGCGGCTGGAGCGCAATTTCCTGATCAACCCGGCCCACCCCGATGCCAAGGGCATCGAGCACACGCTGCCCGAGCCGGTGTGGTGGGATGAACGGCTTTACGGGCGGTGACCCGCTGCCGGCGGCGTCGGGCGGGTTAGCGAAAGCGGCTCTCGATCTACAATCTGCAGGTGTCATCATCCCCACCTCGCCTGCGGCAGATTGACCACGCTCACAACATGTCAGTTTTGCTTTGACACCTCATTAATTCTTCTCGGGCAAAAAATACCGGACAACACCAGAGGTTGTATACCCAGAAGGGAGTAAACAGTCATGCAGATCGGAAGCCCGGGCTCCTGGGATTTGACGCTGAGGATCCTTCAACCGCCGTCGCCGCCTCGATTCCCCTGGTCCAGTCCAACCAGTCCAGCCGTAGAGCAGAATACGGTCGCCACGAACGCGCCCGCCATCGATCCCGCAGCGGAGAAGACGACAAGCAGCATCGGTCTCTCCCCGGTCGTACAGGCCTTCCTGCTTCGTCTTCAGGAGCTCGGCATGACCCACGTCAGCGGAACCGACGGCCATGACAGGCTTTCGGGGTGGAGCAAGAGCCTTGTTGATGGCGGTGACGGCAACGACACGGTCGATGTGTGGTCGGGCAGCGTGGTGGACGGCGGCGCCGGCGACGACGCCGTCCGGGCCTGGTCTGAATCCGCCGTCTACGGCGGGGCCGGAAACGACCAGATTGATATCTGGTCGGACAGCGCTGCGCACGGCGGCGATGGCGACGACACGATACGAGCTTGGTCCAATACCGTCGTCCTTGGCGGCAACGGCAACGATTCCATCGATGCGTGGTCCGAAAGCCAGGTCGATGGCGGCGCCGGCAACGATGTGATCAGCGTATGGTCCAATAGCCGTGCGAGCGGTGGCGAAGGCGATGACCGGATCTCCGCGTCGAGCGAGGGCTTCGTCGACGGTGGTTCCGGCAACGACACGCTAAGGGTCGATAACGGCTCTGTTGCGTCTGGCGGCACGGGAGATGACACGATCTTCGCCAACCGCGGCTCCACAGTTCTGTTCTCGGCCGGAGACGGCAAGGACACGGTTTACGCCGGTGGCGACACCACCCTCAGACTGGGAGAGGGATTGACGGCCGACAAGATGCAGGTCGAGGTTTCCGGCAGCACGGCCACGATTTCCTTCAGCGATGGATCGGATCAGATCACGCTCCATCTCGGCCCGTACCCTCCCGTGACATTGGCATTTGCCGACGGAACGACGGCCGAGATCAAAGGCGAAAGCCGCATGATCGGTCTGGCCCGGGCTCCCGAGGTGCGCCGACTGGCATAGGCTGCGCAACGCCTTTCTCAATATCGAATGGCAGGATGGCCATTGCCGCGGTTGAACGCGGCACACAGCTCGACTTGATGAGAGCATGTGGTGGAATACGCCCGTCGGGCCGCGCTTCGCGCGGACCCGTTGGGCCAATCCACCCTTCGAGCTGACATCAAAAGATGAGGGATCGATGGGCGGCCACGCCGGCCATGGTTCCGTCTGATACTGCGAGCGCTATCGATCCGGCGACACGCGCAACGTCGCCACAGGCAAATACTTTGGGAATTGACGTTTGCTGCTGCTCATCAACCCCGATGAATTTTCCAAGCGGTCCCTCCTTCAAATCGCAGCCAAGCTGTTCGGCAATCGGCCCTCCCACGGTCCGGCTAAGCGTGAAGATGCCGGCGAATTCAATGGTGCGGCCATTTGCGAGTTCAACGGTCGGGCGCTGACCGAATATCTGCCGGACGCGCCCCTCCTCCACCGAGACACCCCGCCCGGCCAAAGCTGACAATTGCGCTTCGTCGGGAATAAAGCTGTCGTTGATCAGAAGCGTGGTTGGACCCCAGTCGGGCAGCATCATGGCATGATGCATGGACAACGCACTGGTGGCCAGGACGCCGATCGGGCCGCGTTCGAGTTCGTAACCGTGGCAATAAGGGCAGTGGAAGATCGACCTGCCCCATCGAGCAGCGAGGCCCGGGATATCAGGCAGGATATCGACGACGCCGGCGGCAAGTATCAGGCGCTTGCCATGGAAGGTGTCGCTGTGCGTCTCGACGTAAAACCCCTCCTCCGCTCGTCCCGCGTTTGACGCGGAGCCCTTCAGGGTTGCGACGGTTACATAGCGCGCCAACTGGCTTGTCGCTTCGGCGATGATCTCGCCCGGCGCAACGCCATCGCGCCCCAGAAAACCGTGAGAGGCCGATGCAAAGCGGTTGCGTCGCTCCCCCGCGTCGATGACGAGCACGGTCCGGCGCGCCCGGCCCAGTTGAAGCGCCGCCGACAGCCCTGCGAAACTGCCGCCAATAATGATGACATCAAAGTGCATGCTGATCTCCCGCTAATCGCAACTGTTACTAGTACGATATAGGGAAGACGTCAACGAATTTGTTACTGTGTCTGTTGCGATAACAGGCGAAGCGGTCTAGCCTGCGATGACATCAGGCGAGGTACCGACGTGAGCAAGGACACAAGGCTCGCCCGCGTTGCTCATGTGCTGGTCCACATGAGTTTCAACGAGGGCACAGCGACATCCGAGACGATCGCTGCGATGCTCGACACCAACCCGGTCGTCGTCCGACGTATCATGGGCGCGCTCCGTGAAGGCGGTTATGTCTCTTCCGAGCGGGGGCCGAAAGGCGGATGGCAGCTCGAGCGGCCGCTTCACGAGATCACGTTCCTGAATATCTACAAGGCGTTCGAGCCGGGATCACCCTTCACGATAGCCACCAGCGACGATCATCCCAAATGCGTTGTCGAACGTTCCGCCAACCGCGCTTTGTCGTGCGCATTGTCCGAAGCCGCAGCCCGCTTTGAGCAAGCGCTTTCGAAAATTACGCTCGACCAATTGCTGCCGGGAAAGGGCTAGGCTGCGGCGGCGCGTTCCGGGCAACCGGCATTACTAGCGCTTTGCATGGCCTCAACTGTCCTGGCATCCGCAGGGAACAGCATTTTCAGCGCGGGGCTCCGCCACCGTCATGCGATCCCGCGTCCAACTTTCGTCGCTGGAACGATATGGCTTGCAACCCGGTTAAATCAGCTCCACGCCGCAGAACGATGAAACTTTCTGTTTCGGGAGATCGCCATGGCCATCCACTTCAATCATACGATCCTTTCGACCCACGATAGCAAGGCATCGGCAACATTCCTGGCCGAGATGCTCGGTCTCCCGGCCCCACGGCGATGGGGGCCATTTTACATGGTGACCACCGAAAACGGCGCCAACCTCGACTACATGAATGTCGATGGCGACATTACTCCGCAGCACTATGCGTTTCTGACCAGCGAAAGCGAGTTCGACGAGATCTTCGGCAGGATCCGGGAACGGGAGCTTCCCCACTGGGCCGACCCTGGACAAACTCAACCGGGCAAGATCAACCATCACGACGGCGGGCGTGGCATATACTTCAAGGAGCGGAACGGACATCTCCTCGAAATTATTACCCGCGAGTACGGCAGCGGTGGCTGGAATCCTAATCCCTGACAGCCAGAACTTCCGAGCGTTCCCGCCCGACCAGGCGTGACGAAGAAACGCTAGATGCCGCACAAGTGACCCAAAGCGGTGTGTCGTGGCCGGCGAACGGCGGTATGATCCGGAGTGCGTCGCTCCATTAAGATTACGCCTTAACTAAAAATTAAGTATGCCTTTGCGGGCACGAAAGGCACGGCTTAGCGTCTTGGGAAATGCTGCCCAGTAACCTACGAGTGGGTGAGTGCCATGACCTATAGAACGACGTTTATCGCCTCTCTCAGTGCGGTCGCGCTTGTCCTTGGCGCGAACGAGGCATTTGCCGATCCGGGAGTAGCGCACGGTCCGGGAGTTGCTCCGCCGCGCCCGGCTTTCCCAACGTTCAACCGATCGATGCACCATCCCCATCACCATCATCGGGGAGTAACTGGCTTCTGGCCGGCAGGCGGCGGCGTCTTCTATGGTCTGCCGAATGAGGTCGACCGACCGGTCGTGGAGGCTCCGCCACCAAAAACGTCAGACGATCTCCGCTTCACGTGCGTATATGACATTCCCTGGGACTACGTCCATCGGTGTCCGCAGTACCGATGAGACCGGCCTTTGAAAATCAGAATTAATTTGCTGTCACGCCAAGCTTGTCGCGCTCGATAAGCCAACTTTCTTGTCGCTAGCGAAGCGATGCAGTCCATAGCAGCGCTGGATTGCGTATGCATGAAGCGGGACCGAGTGAACGTGGTCTTAAGTCGCTGTTGCAATCTCCAGCACTGTCACTGCAATTCCAACTGCGACATTCGCCGCGCAAAATCCCGCTTGCCATTTCGTCCCAGTGAGCCAACACGGTCTATTACGCCTTCGGCTAAGCTATTCCGCTCTACGCGCTTGGCGTCCTGTGCGGTGGGCGCGCTTTGCGTGCCCACCCCGAGTGAATAGTGCTCCGGCCCATACGGGCATCGGCATAATGTCGATGCCCGGACGACATCTAGGCGAACAGCAAGTTATCGGCCGAAAGACCACGGACCGACTCTCCTGGCAGGAAAATGCTGCCGTCGTCGCCGAAGTCGATGACGACGCCGGAATTGCGTTGTGTCGCGTGCGCAAGCACGTCCTCGAAGCTGTCGACGCCCTCGACATTGAGTGCGATCTGGTCGTCCTTGCCGAACCCCACAATCGCGTCGTTGCCGTCGCCGCCCTGGAACATGAACGTGTCGGCCCCCCCACCGCCCGCTATCCAGTCGTTGCCCTCCCCGCCGGCAATCAGGTCGTCGCCCGGGCCGCCGAAGATCTTGTCATCGCCGGCGCCGCCATTGAGCTGGTCGTCGCCCCGGCCGCCAAAAATCCAGTCATCGCCGGTGCCGCCATCGACAACATCCCAGCCAGCGCCACCAAACACCGTGTCGTCACCCCCGCCCGCCGTGACAAGGTCATCGTCTCCGCGGCCGATGATCAGATCGCGGTCGTCCGTTCCTTCCCGAAAGCGAACCGTGTTGATGTGGACTTCAGCGAGCTGGGCGCCGGGACGGGTGAAGTCGGCCGCGATCGGATCAATGAACTCGCCGGCCTCATTGAAGCCACCGAGGATGATCTGGTCGCCTTCGCCGACCGGGTTGCCCAGAGAGCCGTTGAATCCGGGATGGAGGTGAACGACACCGCCCTCATCCACGCCAGTGTTGGGCGCGGTCTGGTTGATGAAGGCCGCGTCAAGTTCGGTGTTTACTTCGGTGCCGGCGTCGTAAGCATCTTTGCCCGCGAATGTGATTGTCGTCTCGCCGAGGAAGCGCCCCTGGGCATCGAACAGCCGCAACGCCTCATCCGTGCCGATGAACGCATCGTTCGACGGGATAATCATCGATCCGAAACTGGCGAAGGGATTGGAGACACCGTCGACGTCGAGGATGGCCGAGGTGGTCTCCTGCGTCGCGATCGGGCCGGCGGCGCCGGGGACAATCAAACCCTGTCCGTCGGCATCTGCGGCGACGAGCTCATTGCCAAGTATCGCGGCGGCGCCGTCCTCGGCCAATTGCTCGAGCCCCGGCGAAGCCGCTTCGCCGACGTTGAACAGATCGAAGCTTCCATCGTGGAAGCCGAGCCAGGCCGGCGTCAAAAACGTGCCGCCGCTGTCGGAGGTATTTTTGATCGTGACCCTGAGATCAGTCATGGACGCCTCCCCTTGACTGCAAGGCCCCCAGAGGATCACTCCACTAGTCAGTGCCTTCGATCGGATCAAATGACAATAGCTCACGTCCATTCACAATGGCATTGCGGCATACAACCTGACTGACCTATCGCAATGCGTGCCATGATCAGCGGGATGCTACAGCAGCCGGCGTGGCGACGATCTTTGCGCTTACACCTCAGGACGGTCTGAGTTCGGCCGCGGCCTCATTTCTGGCGGTAGAACAGCGCCCGCCCCGCCGGGACGAGTTGGAGCAGGATATCGTAGTCGCCGACATTCGCGGTCAACACCACCAGGCCGAGTTTCTGCGCCTGAAGAAACATCACGCAGTCCCGAAGCGCGCGCACCTGAAAGCATCCTTCTGATTCAAGATGTCAAACAGCGGGAGGGTATGGGCCGCATTCTCGCGGCATAGGATGCCCGAGGCTTGCGCAATACGAAGCATTAGCGGCCTTCTGCGCGCCGGCTTCTAGCATATGCGCAGGAAATGGAATGACAGCGCGTGGCCCGTAGGACGGCATCCAAACTACGCTCGCTACGACCCTCATAGATCACGCCGCGCTTTCGACAAGAGCGACCGCCTGATCTCGCTTTGAGGCATATTTTGTGCCCCACTCGGCCAAGGCGTGCACTGCATCGTTGAGCAACGCGCCAGCCGGCGTCAGCGAGTACTCGACGCGCAGAGGGACTTCGTCGAATGCGTCACGCCGGACGACGCCGGCAGCCTCCAACTGGCGAAGCTGCTCGAACAGAACCTTTTCGCTGATCCCGGGCACGCGTCGGCGAAGCGCGCCGAAGCGAACCGGCCGAAGGTGCAGATCCCAAAGAATCGTCGATTTCCACTTGCCGCCGATGACGCCAAGCGCGTCGTTGAGGCCGCAAGCGCCTGCTCGCTTAGTCGTTTCGGTTTTCACACGAACCTCCTGGTAAGTGGCTACATTTATGTAAGTAATTGATTTGAAGGAGACTGTACCCGATCTGTGCCTTGCGGCGAAGACTGCCGTGGCATCAAAGGGAATAAGATCATGAGCGACGCAACAATCATTGGCCTCGGCGAGATGGGATCGGCTCTGGCGCGCGCCTTGATGCGCGCTGACCGTCGCGTGACGGTCTGGAACCGTAGCGTTGCCAAGGCCGCGGCGCTGACCGCCGAGGGGGCAGCGCTCGCAGAAAGCGCGTCTGCTGCCGTGGCTGCAAGCCCGATCACAATTATATGCGTATCCGATTATCAAGCCGCACGCGATATTCTCGAAGCGCCGGAAACCGCAGCGGCGCTTGGAGGGCGTACATTGGTCCAATTGGGCAATGGCACGCCCAATGAGGCGCGCGACGGTGCCGCCTGGGCCCGCTCCAACGGCATCAGTTATCTCGATGGCACGATCCTGGCTTGGCCAAGCCAGATCGGCGGCGCCGAAACGGCGATCCTCGTCTCGGGGCCAACGCAGACATTCGGCCGCGTGGAAGCGGATCTCCGGGTGCTCGCCGGTGGTCTAAGCCATACAGGCGAGGCGATCGGTGAGGCGTCTGCGATGGCGGCCGCCGTGCTCTCTTATCTGATGGGTCAATGGATCGGCCTCTGCCACGGCGCTCTCATCCTGGAGGCAGAAGGAATGCGCGTCGACGCTTACGGCGCGTTGCTGGCGAACATTTCTCCGATCCTTGGCGCCGAAGCCAGGCATTTGGGCGAAGTCATCCAGACGAATGACTACGGCTCACCGGAAAGCTCGCTGAAGACCTCAGGCAGCGACATCATTCGCCTCGTCCGCCAAGCACACGAAGCGGGTATAAATCACGAGGTGCCGGCCTTCGCCGCCGCCCTTTTCAAGCGCGCGATCGACGCTGGCTACGGCCCCGAAGAGCATGCCGCCCTCATCAAGATCCTTCGTCTCTAGGGCGCCATTCGGCCTGCGCTGAGAACTGAGACCATGAAAGCTGCCGATACGAGACAGCCTTGTGAGAACGGCGGCCATTCCGTGCGAGCCCACCCGCTGGAGCTGGGCGACTGGAATGGCCGCGAACCCTAGGCGCTCAGGGCGGGGTAATCGATGTAGCCGCGCGCGGTGCCACCGAAGAAGGTGTTGTGGTCTGCCTCGTTCATCGCTGCATTGGCCTTCAGCCGCACGATGAAGTCCGGATTGGCAAGGACCATCTGGCCATAGGCTTCGAGATCGGCCAACCCCGAAGCTACGTCGGCGCCGATATGGTCGCGCGGACGACCCGGCCGGTTGAGGATCAGCGATTGGTGCCAGAGCTTGCGAATGTCGGCCAGCAATGGCTCGTTGCCCTGGTGCATGATGTGCACATAGGCGAGCCCGAGCTTGTCGAGTTCGGCGACCAGATGGCGGTAGAGATCCGGCCCTTCGGCGCCTTCGTCGATCCCCCACATGGTCGTGCCCGGGGACAGGCGGATCGAGGTTCGGTCCGCGCCGATCTCCTCTGCGATCGCGGTGGCGACCTCGACGGCGAAGCGGGCGCGGTTCTCGATGGAGCCGCCATATTCGTCCGTGCGCGTGTTGGCACTCGGCGCGAAGAACTGTTGGACGAGGTAGGCGTTCGCGCCGTGAATCTCGACGCCGTCGGCGCCGGCCTCGATCGCTGAGCGGGCCGCGTGGCGGAAATCGGCGACGGTCTGGCGCACTTCTTCGGTCGTCAGCGCGCGCGGCGTGGGAATGTCCTGCATCCCGGTCGCCGTGAACATGCCCGTCCCCGGCGCGATCGCGGACGGCGCGACGCCCTGACGGTGATGCGGCGTGTTGTCGGGATGCGACATGCGTCCGGCATGCATGAGCTGGATGAAGATGTGGCCGCCTTTGTCGTGCACGGCGGAAATGATCTTTCGCCAGCCGGCGACATGGGCGGGAGTGTAGATACCCGGGGTGGTGAGATAGCCCTGGCCGTCATCCGAGGGCTGGGTACCTTCGGTGACGATCAGGCCGACGTTGGCGCGCTGGGCATAATATTCGGTGGCCAGCTCTCCCGGCGTACCGTCGAAGGCGGCGCGGCTGCGGGTCATGGGCGCCATGACCAGCCGGTTGGGAAGCATGTAGCGGCCAAGGCGGACCGGGGTGAACAGTGGATTCATTAGGGCTCTCCATTCGTTGGAAGTCCTTGTCCACCATTCCGATTTCGGGATAAATCCGGCAGAATTGAAATCATCTTTCCATATATGGAGCAATCAGTTGAGCCATTTGAACGACATGGCGCTGTTCGTGGAGGTGGCCAGAGCCAGGAGCTTTCGGAAGGCCGCGGAGGCTGTCGGCATGCCAAACTCCACTCTGTCGCGACGGATCAGCGAACTGGAGAAGGCGATCGGCCTGAGGCTCCTGCACCGCACGACGCGCAAGATCGAGCTCACCGAGGCCGGTCAGCTCTATTATGAGCGAAGCAAGCGAATCGTCGACGAGGCACGGCTCGCGCACGAGCAGCTCGGCGCGATGTTGGAGCAGCCGAGCGGGGTCCTGCGGGTTTCGCTCCCGGTCGACTTCGCCACGCTTTACCTCACGCCGATCATCGCCGACTTCACGCGGCACTATCCCGGCATCACGTTCGAATTCGACCTGACCCCACGCCGTGTCGATTTGGTGGCCGAGCCGTTCGATGTGGCGATCCGCATAGGCAAACTGGAGGATTCCAGCCTGATCGCACGCCTGATCGGGCGGCATTCGCGCCACCTCTATGCGTCTCCCGGCTATATCAAAGCGTCAGGCGAGCCCGCGACACCGGCGGACCTCGCGGAGCATCAATGCATCTGCATGCCGCGGATCCCGACCTGGACTTTGCACCAGGGGATGAACAAGGTCGATGTCGGCGTTCGCGGCCGCTTCACGCTCAACAGCGTGGGGATGACCCGCGCCCTGGCGGTCAACCACCAGGGCATCGCCCTGCTTGCCGAGAAGATCGTCGCCGAAGATCTCGCCTCTGGCCGCCTCCGGCGCATCCTGCCCGAATGGCAGGGGTCGTCGGTCAGCATTCACGCCGTCACCGAAACTCGCCTTATTCCAGCCAAGACCCAGCGCTTCGTCGAATTCCTGTCCTCCAGGCTGATGGAAGCTTGAGCATGCTGGAGGTTCTCCATCCGGCGAGTCGCGAGATTAAGCGGGAACGTACGTCAACCTGATCACATCCTCGCCGATCCGATCGCTAGTCATAAGGCGGAGCGGCGGCCGCGGTCCGGCGAAGTATGGCTTGCCGTGGCCAAGCACGACAGGGTGCAGGTAGATTTGATACTCATCTATCAGGCCAAGTTCGGTGAGGCTTCGCGCCAAGTCTGGTCCGGCAACTTCGATCTCCCCGACGCGCTCGGCTTTCAGCTTACGAACCACCGCCTCGAGATCACCGTCAACAAGCGTGGCATTGGGGCCGACCGACTTCAACGAGCGCGAGACGACCCATTTCGGCTGGCTCCGCCACGCCGCCGCGAAGGCGTGTTTCTCTGCATCCCACTCAGGATGATCGTCGTCCCAATAACGCATGACCTCATACATTTGGCGACCGTACACACTGCCTGCCTGCCCCTGCGCCTGCTCGATGAAGTGACGGAAGAGCGTGGGACTTGGCCCAAACGCCATATGATCGACGTAGCCGTCCAAGGACTGGTTCATTGCGAACACGAGCTTGGCCATGCCCACTTCCCTTCCTCACGCGGCGCGGCCGCGCGCCTCTGATTGCATTATGCAATCGGTTATAGGCTAGCTCGACTGGTTTCATATCGCAATTGGTTTTTGGCGCGCGCATGAACGCCCAACGCTCGGGCTGCCGAGCTTTTCTTTCGTGATATCGCCGGGGCAGCGGATCGCGAGGCCGGGGCCCGGGAACGGGTGGCGGCCGACGAAGATTTCCGGGAGACCGAGCTCGCGGCCGAGACCCATAGCTGATCTACTTTTCAAAGAGCATGAGGGTGTGGGTCCGCATTCTCGCGGCGCGTTACGCCCGAGCTTTGCATTTTCTTTTGCCCTCCTCTTGTTCAGAGGGCGCAGGGAAGACCGGGTGCTTGCTGCACCCGCGGTCTCGCGTGCGATTTGCGCAAACAAAACTGCACACGAGCATACAGGGCAGCGGGAGCATTCCGGCCTTCCCTGCGCAATGGCTTTACGGCTTACTTCGTGCTCTTCCCGGAGAACGGCTCTTTTGCCTCCGTCGCCCCCGAGAAGCTTCGCTTCTCTAGGACTTAGCGCCAGCACCGCGACGCCCGAACCACACGACTTCACCGTACGCTTCCTGCGCGTACGTCTAGCGCGCATTCAGCGTCCACCGCATCTCACCGCACGTTCGTGACGATGGCCAACGCCCCTCATCTGCCGTGAGACGGGCGGACTTATGCGACTGATTTGGGTGAGAACGAAAGCGGAATATTTTTGATTCCCGGGCTTGACACGATTTCG
Source organism: Bradyrhizobium sp. CSA112 (assembly GCF_029051645.1). Taxonomy (GTDB): domain Bacteria; phylum Pseudomonadota; class Alphaproteobacteria; order Rhizobiales; family Xanthobacteraceae; genus Bradyrhizobium. The sequence goes on along the minus strand of NZ_JAACFS010000001.1, from coordinate 811,149 downwards.
GAAAATCAGAAGTGATTTGCCGTCATCTCGCTTCGTGACGCGGCCTTAAGTCACCGTCGCAATTTAGTGCACTGTCACCGTAATTCGAAGATGGCTGAGAGCGCGGCCACCAGCATGACACCCCGGCAGTACGCCGCGAGATTGATAACGCTCGCAGCAACGACATCCACGACGCGATCACCGTCGGACCTTGGATACTATTGTTTCGATAACCTCGCCCGCGATCTGAAGAATGCTTCCGATTGGGAGAAGGCGCTGCTGCAGGAAATCCGCGGCGCGGTAACCGATCTCGCGGCGCGATAGCGGTCGTCGAGCGCAGCGATCGCCACGCTGGGCGGCAGCCCGAACACGCTGCTGAACACGCGCGAAAGATGCGCCGTATCGGCGAAACCGGCATCGATCGCGGCCGTCCGCACCAGTTCGTGCCCGGCCATGCTCACCGCGGCATGCTGCAGTGCCGACCACAGCTTGAACCGGCGAAATGTCAGCCCCGTCACCGCCTTGAAGCAGCGCAGCGCCCGCGTACGCTCCATGCCGAGATACCGGACCAGTTCGTCCTGCGTCACGCGCCGCATGGGATCGGCCTGCATGGCCCGCACGATCTCAACAATTTTCGGCGCAAGCGGAGGGGTCGCGAACGCGAGCCTTGCCCGCAATTCCTCCGTCGCGCCGGGCTCTGTCGCGCCGGGATCGCCGCCAAGCGAACGGTGCGCCAGCTGTTCGAGGCTGCCTTTCAGCACGACCGCCAGCGGGGCCTCGAAGGGAAATGCCAGTCCGTTGAGGAAGATGACGTCGGCACCCCGTTCCGAGACCCGAACGCTGTGCACGATCCCTGGCCGGACCAGCAGGACGTCACCCGTAACGCTCACGCCCTCATGCTCGAGCGTGATCGGATCCGTCCGTCCCACCAGCACCGCCGTAACGATGTTCGGATGCGCCGCGAGGCGTGGGACCCCGATGGGCAAGATCGTGCTGGTGAACGGCGATTCCGCTAACGGCATGGTTACATCATCTGCAACTTTCTCATTCAGTGCAAATCCTAGAAGCCGCTAAACGATCCTCGAGCCTTCCTTGCCCCAGTAGGAATCGCGAACCAGGCGCTTGTACAGCTTGCCGTTCGGATGGCGCGGCAGCTCCTGTACGAAGTCGAACAGGCGCGGCGACTTCACATGGCTAAGGTTTTCGCGGCAGAAGGCGGCGAGTTCCGCTTTCAGGTCGTCGTTGGCATCCGCCCAGTCGGCGGGCTGGATCACCGCCACCACCTTTTCTCCCATCTCCTCATCCGGCGCGCCCACCACCGCGGCGTCGATAACCTTGGGGTGGGTGATCAGGAGGTTCTCGACCTCCTGCGGATAGATGTTCACGCCGCCGGAGATGATCATGAAACTCTTGCGGTCGGTCAGGTACAGAAAGCCCTCCTCGTCGACCCAGCCGACGTCACCGAGCGTCGACCAGCCGTACTTGTTGGTGTTCTCGACGATCTTCTCCGGCGCGTTATGATAGGTGAGCGGCGCGCCGCCGCCAAAATAGACCGAGCCCTCGGTCCGAGGCGGAACCTCCTCGCCGTCCTCGCCGACGATGTGCAGTACGCCAAACACCGCCTTGCCGACCGTGCCCTTGTGGGTGAGCCAGTCCTGCGGACCTACATAACTCGCGCCGTTGCCTTCGCTGCCGGCGTAGTACTCGTGGATCACAGGACCCCACCAGGACAGCATCTGCTCCTTGACCGGGATCGGACAAGGTGCTGCGACATGAACCGCCGACTTCATGGACGAAACGTCATACCTCGCCCGCACTTCAGGCGGCAGCTTCAGCATTCGCACGAAGTGGGTCGGCACGAACTGGCCGGCGTCGATCTTGTGCTTTTCGATCAGCGCCAGGGTCTCCTCGGGATTGAATTTTTCCATCTGAACGACGGTGCCGCCCATGCGATGGATGCTCATGCACAGGCGAAGCGGCGCGGCGTGGTAGAGCGGCGCCGGCGAGAGATAGGTGCAATCCCCGTGAAAGCCGAACAGGCTTTGCGCCATCATGGTCAGCACGTCGGGCCCGTCGATCGGCGCGCCCGTCAGCGGAGGTTTGATCCCCTTGGGCCGGCCGGTGGTGCCGGAGGAGTAAAGCATGTCCGAACCCGCGCTCTCGTCGGCGATCGGCGTGGTGGGCATCGAGGCGCGGGCGTCCTCAAAGCACTCGAACGGCGCGCGCCTTTCGCCCGCCATGAACAGCTTCACCCCCGGCAGTCGGGCCGGCATCTGCTCAGCCACCGGGCCGACACCGGGCGAGGCGATCAGCAGTTTTGCTTCGCAATCCCTTGCGATGTATTCGATCTCCCCCGCGGTCAGCGCGGAGGAGATGCAGGCGTAATAGAGGCCGGCACGCTGGGCAGCCCAGGCGATCTCGAAGAACCGCGGGTGGTTGTCCATGAAAATGGCGATGACGTCGCCGGTCTTCAGCCCAAGCGACCGGAACAGATGCGCGCCCTGGTTAGAGCGCTCATCCAGCTGCTGGTAGGTCACCGTCTCGCAGCTGCCCGCCATGATGTAGGCGGCGCGCGCGGGATGGTTTTTGGCGTGCACGGTCGGATGCATCTGGCGCTTTCCTAGCGCTGGATGCCGGCGCGGGCGAACGCCGCCTGCGCTTCGCCGTTCATGTAGACGTCCTTGCGCGTTACCTCGCCGCGCGGATTGACCGTCACCACATCGAGCATCTCGACCCTGGCCGTGAACGGTGCGCCGCCCGGCTCCTTGAGCGGAAGTATCATCGTCCATTCGAACACCCAGTGCTCATCGCCGGAAAACCAGCGGCCCATCTCGAACGAAAAGTCGAATTTTGCGAACGTATCGATGCAGTGCTGCCGCAAGGCCCCCCGCCCGCGGACGGCGGCGGACCCGTCATGAACATGGAAGACAGTGTCTTCCGAATGGAGCGAAGCGATCAGATCCGGGTTTTTGGTTTCCCAGCCGACATGATAGCGTTCGAACACGTCCCGGAGCGAAGTTGCGTGTTTTGCAAGTGCGGCGGTGGCTGTCATGGTTTTCTCCCTTGGGTTGGGAAGAAAACTAGCGCGTGCGGGATTTTTCGCGTTGAATAAACGTGCGGGAGTTGCGGCGGATTGGTGGATCAATGGATACGGTGAATTGTGCCTCCGGATGATCCACCCTGCGTGGTCGAGATCGGAGGCCGGATTTGCGAAGCGTAGTCCGCCATCACAAGGACAGCTGGATGAGAGGATATGGCGGATCACGCCTCCGGCTACTAATCCACCCTACGAGTTGGAGACCTTTAAGTCAGCGACTGCCCCACACCGATCATGTTTCCCTCGCTGTCGAGAAACCAGCAACCCAGTTCGGCAATCCCCTTGCTGGGGTAGTTACCCTCCACACGCGCAATGCCATCGACGGTCACGAGCGGTGGGCTATCATAGTCGAGGAGTTCGAGACCCCGGCTGCGCAAAAGCGCGGCCGTGGCGTGGATGTCGTCGACGGTGAAGGCGAGTTGCGTGAATGTTCCGGGCGAACTGCCGGCCGAAGTAAAGATCGAAAATTCACCTTCCCCGATGCGGTAGCGAAGACCGCCGGGACGCTCCTCGACGGGCTCCAGGCCGAGCTTTTCGGCATACCAACGTCGCGCCCGCATCAAATCCTGCGCTGGCAAACGTGTCGCCACGCTGCGGAAGCTTTTCTGGTTCTCCGGCATTCTGGACTCTCCTCAATCGATCGGTCTGGCGCCTCTGGCCGTTTGAAGAATGTTCGGCCGTCGATCGGGTTCCATCAACACGGTAAGACGGGTGGAGCGAAGCGATACCCATCAATCGCCATTTGTGAAGGGTGATGGGTTTCGCAAGCGGCTCAACCCATCCTGCGGGCCGCGCGTCAGTCGCGCGATATGGACAGCCCCGCGAGAAGCGGAGCGTACGCGGCGAGCCTGCGGGATACGAACTCAGTGAAGAGCCGCACGCGCTTCGTCTTGCGTGTCTCCCCCTGTGTGAGGAACCAAACCGTTCCGTACATGTGCAGGTCGGTGCCCGGCACCCTCACCAGTAGGGGGTCGGCATCGCCAACGAAGCACGGCAGTGTCGTCATCCCGAGCCCTTGCCGTACAGCAACGATCTGCGCCTCGGCGTCCGTGATCCTGAACGGACTCCCCGTGGTGCGAACCTCACCCTCGCTGGCCCAATCCGGAATTCCATGAATGCTTATGACGATCCACCGGATGGGATCAGGCGCGCCCGCACGCCACGCGGCTAGTCGATCGCAGGACATGTAGACGCCGCCGAACAGCTCCGGTCCCTTCATGCCGTGAAGATTGAGCGGCAGGGTTTTGCGGTCGTAGACGACGCGGATCGCGACGTCGGCCTCTCGGTTGGTCAGATTTGCCAGCTCGCCGGACGACAAGATTTCCATCTCGATGTCCGGATGCAGACGCGCGAAATCGGCGAAGTCCGGCATGAGCAGGTGTGTCGCGAGGGGCGGCGCCAGCGTCACCCGCAGAAGCCCGCGCACGCCCTGGTCGCGCCCGAAGACGCGCGTCTCCAGCAGGTGCGACGACGCTTCCATCTGGTCCGCGAACTCGAGGACCTCCTCGCCCGCAGCCGTCAGGCGGTAGCCCGAAGGCAGCTTTTCGAACATGTGGACCCCGAGGCGTTCCTCGAGCTGGGCGATGCGTCGCAGCACGGTCGCGTGGTTCACACCGAGGCGTTCGGCGGCAGCCCGCACCGAGCCTCCGCGCGCGACGGCAAGAAAGTAGCGAACGTCATCCCAGTCGATCATGGTGCAATCCCGCACCGCGCGGTGCGCCTTCCAAAGCCCGTATCTAACACATCGAACAGCAGTAAGGGCGGTCATCATAGCCTATACCGACAAGCACGGCCCAATTCCGAACGGCGGACACCGATCATCTCGGCTGGCGTCGGTCGTCCAGCCGGATCGTTTTCGCACCACCGATGTGCGCGCTTCCGCACTCAACGCCTGACGCCGGCAGACCCATGTCGAGGTTCTCGGGGGCAGATGCTGTCCCGACACCACGAAAGGAGAAGTTATGGGAAAGCTTGAGGGTAAGGTTGCAGTCATCACGGGTGGATCGAGCGGTATGGCACTGGCGAGCGCCAAGCGGTTCGCTGAAGAAGGCGCCTATGTTTTCATCACGGGCCGGAGGCAGGAGGCGCTCGACGAGGCCGTCAAGCTGATTGGCCGGAACGTGACCGGCGTGCGCGGCGACGCGGCCAATCTCGACGACCTCGACCGCCTGTTCGACACGGTCAAGCGGGAAAAGGGCAAGATCGACGTCCTGTACGCGAGCGCCGGTATGGGCGAAGGCGTCCCACTGGGCGAGATTACCGAGCAGCACTTCGATGCGACCTTCGACCTGAATGCGCGCGGCACGCTGTTTACGGTTCAGAAGGCGTTGCCGCTGTTCAACGATGGCGGATCGATCTTCATGACCGGGTCAGTTGCTTCGATCAAAGGTTTTCCTGGTTACAGCGTGTATGCGGCGAGCAAGGCGACGTTGCACGCATTCGCACGCGGTTGGCTCAACGAACTGAAGGGCAGGAATATCCGGGTGAACGTGCTGCACCCGGGGCCGATCGCCACACCGATGCAGGACCAAGTTCTCACCGAGGAGGCGAAGCGGATGTTCGAATCCCTGATCCCGCGGGGAAAGATGGGTCGTTCTGAGGAAATTGCGGCGGTCGCGCTGTTTCTTGCTTCAGACGATTCGAGCTTCGTGAATGGGGTGGAGTTGTCGGTCGACGGCGGCTTCTCGGCCATCTGAAAGGCCGGGGAATCATTATCAACACGGATCGGAGAAGTATTATGAGCTATGCGATTGTAGGATTCGGTAAGATAGGCCAGGCTCTCGCCCGGGCCTTCGCCCGTAAGAACATCAAGGTGGCCGTCGCGAGCCGCCGGCCGCCCGAGGCATTGGCGCCGCAGGCTCGGGCGATTGGACCCACGGTCGTCGCCAAGTCGCTGCGGGATGCACTCGAGGCCGACACAATCATCTTGGCGGTCCCGTTCGGGGAGCATCGCGAGGTTGCGAAGGCCCTGCCGAGCTGGGAAGGCAAGACAGTCATCGACGCGATGAACGCGTTAGTTCCCCTTGAGGAGCTGGACGGTCTCCCGTCCTCCGCCTTCGTCGCGAAGGCGTTCACCGGCGCCAAGCTCGTGAAAGGTTTCAATCACCTGATTGCGGCCACCTTGGCTGCCGATCCGATCGTCGAGGGCGGCCACCGGGTCGTCTTCCTGTCTGGTGACGACGAGGACGCGACCGCTCCCGTGGCGGCCTTGGCCAAACAACTTGGGTTCGCACCCGTCAAGCTGGGAAAGCTCAACGAGGGAGGCGCGCTGGTGCACGCACGCGGCCGCACTTGGGGCCAGCTCATCTTCCAGGATTTGTTCAAGAAGGAGCAGTAATCGATCTACGACCGTGTGATCGACGCCGAGAACTGGTCGCGCGCGCTAACTTCTTCGAGCAGCGCGCGACCGAATATTTGAAGGCCACAAAGTCGCGAAGGTTGGGGTGGGCCTGACGGCGTATGGGCGCCGTTCGAAGAGCGGGGAGACGCCCGACAGAGCGGCAGATCTGCGGGTCACCTGGAATCTATCGACTGCTATCGATGGCCCAGGATTCGCTCGAGTGTCCTCTGCTATCCGATACTACTCCACGGTACTCCCCTTCACTCCCACTCAATCGTCCCCGGCGGCTTGCTCGTCACGTCGTACACCACCCGGTTCACGCCCTTCACCTCGTTGATGATCCGCGTCGCGGTCTGGCCGAGGAAGCTCATGTCGAAGGGATAGAAGTCGGCGGTCATGCCGTCGGTTGAAGTCACGGCACGCAGGCCAACGACGTATTCGTAAGTCCGGCCGTCGCCCATCACGCCGACGGTCTTCACCGGCAGCAGCACGGCGAAGGCTTGCCAGATGGTGTCGTAGAGGCCGGCTTTGCGGATCTGGTCGATATAGACGGCGTCGGCCTGGCGCAGGATGTCGAGCTTTTCTTTTGTGATGTCGCCGGGGCAGCGGATGGCGAGGCCGGGGCCTGGGAACGGGTGGCGGCCGACAAAGATTTCAGGCAGGCCAAGCTCGCGGCCGAGCACGCGGACCTCGTCCTTGAACAGTTCGCGCAAGGGCTCGACCAGCTTCATGTTCATGCGCTCGGGGAGACCGCCGACATTGTGGTGCGACTTGATGGTCACCGACGGGCCGCCGGTGAAGGAGACGCTCTCGATCACATCAGGATAGAGCGTGCCTTGGGCGAGGAAATCCGCGCCGCCGAGCTTTTTCGCTTCCGCGTCGAACACGTCGATGAAGAGGCGGCCGATGGTCTTGCGCTTCGCTTCCGGATCGCTGACGCCTGCGAGCTCGCCGAGGAATTGCTTCGATGCGTCAACATGCACCAGCGGGATGTTGTAGTGATGCCGGAACAAGTCGACGACCGTCTCGGCCTCCTTCAGCCGCAGCATTCCATGGTCGACGAACACGCAGGTGAGCTGGTCGCCGATCGCCTCATGGATCAACACCGCAGCGACGGCGGAATCGACGCCGCCGGAAAGGCCGCAGATCACCCTGCCCTTGCCGACTTGCGCGCGGATTTTTTCGATCGCCTCTTCACGAAACGCGCGCATGGTCCAGTCGCCGGTGAGGCCGGCGACCTTGCGGACGAAATTGCGGAGCAGCTTGGCGCCGTCGGGCGTGTGCACCACCTCGGGGTGAAACATCAGCCCGTAATATTTGCGCTTCTCGTCCTGGATCACGGCGAACGGCGCGTTGGCGGAGATGCCGGCCACCGTGAAGCCCGGCGGCATTTTGGTGATGCGGTCACCATGGCTCATCCACACCGGATGACGCTCGCCCATCGACCAGGTGTCGTCGAACAATTTGCTCGCCGTCTTCACCTCTACATCGGCGCGGCCGAACTCGCGGTGATGGCCGCCCTCGACCTTGCCGCCGAGCTGGGCGGCCATGGTCATCTGGCCGTAGCAGATGCCGAGCACGGGAACGCCGGAATCGAAGATTTTCTGCGGCGCGCGGGGCGAGCCTTTTTCATGCACCGATTCCGGACCGCCGGAGAGGATCACCGCTCTGGGCTTCATCTCGTCGAAGGCGGCTTCCGCCTTCTGGAACGGCACGATCTCGGAATAGACGCCCTCCTCGCGCACCCTTCGCGCAATCAGTTGCGTCACCTGACTGCCGAAGTCGACGATCAGAATCTTGTCATGCGCCGAGGCCACTGAAGGCGTCGACGACTCGCGGGCTTGCTGTGCTGCTGTCATGGTAAGCAAATACGCGACGGGGAGCGGCCTCGCAACCGCGAGAAGGCTGTGGCCCACATTCTTCTGCGAGGATGGACAAAATACATATAGGTCAGTATTATTGACCCAATTTGCGCGAACATCTGCGGCTCCGCGCACAGGGCAAGATCAGGCAGGGTCGGCGAAATCTCGTGCATCTGTCATTCCGGGGCGATGCGAAGTATCGAACTATGGTGCGCAATTGCGCACCTGAGAATCTCGAGATTCCGGGGTGCTAACGCACCATCCCGGAATGACGGTTGTCTCTCGCTCAACGCAGGATCATCCCACATGAAAATTCCCACTCTGCCCTTCACCGTCACCGACTGGAGCGGCGTCGCCGCGACGACCCATCCCGGCGTCACCGGCGAAGCGCTTTGGCGCACGCTCAATATCGGCGATCTGCGCGTGCGGATGGTCGAGTATTCGCCTGGCTACCTCGCCGATCACTGGTGCGACCGCGGCCATGTGCTTTACGTGCTGGAAGGCGAACTGGACAGCGAGTTGCGCGACGGGCGCACGTTCAAGCTCAAGCCGGGCATGAGCTATCAAGTGTCGGATTTCGGTGACGCCGCGCATCGCTCATCGACGAAGACCGGCGCGAAGTTGTTCATAGTGGATTGAGCCCCGGCGTCATTCCGGGGCGCGAAGCGAACCCGGAATCTCGAGATTCTCAGGTGCGCAATTGCGCACCATAGTTCGATGCTTCGCATCGCCCCGGAATGACGGGCCCGTCACGCCTTCTTCAGCACCGAGACGAAGAAGCCATCCGTACCCGTGCGGCGTGGGGTCATCAGCCAGCCTTCGGCGGACTGCAGCGCAGCCTTCTCAAAATCTCCCGCCTTGTCCCAGAGCACGCTCGCGGTCTCGTTCGGTGGCTGAATCGAAAATTCCGGATGACGCGTGACGAACGCGCGGACCTGATCGCCGTTTTCCGCAGGGAGCACCGAGCACGTCACGTAGGCGATCCGGCCACCCGGCTTGACCAGGGCGGCCGCGCGATCAAGCGCTTCAGCCTGGTCCTTCAAACGGACTTCGAGCGCGCCGGGGCGCATCCGCCATTTGGCGTCGGGGTTGCGGCGCCAGGTACCGGTGCCGGTGCAGGGCGCGTCGATCAGGACGAGATCGGCTGACGCCCTGATGTCGGCCAATGGATCAGTGTCGCCCTTCGGCGCGCGAATTTCGGCGTTGTGGACGCCGGCACGGGACAGCCGTTCGTAGATCGGCGCGAGCTGGCGCTTGTCGCGGTCGGTCGCGATCAGCCGGCCCTTGCCTTGCATCATCGCCGCGAGCGCCAGCGTCTTGCCGCCGGCGCCGGCGCAGAGATCGATCACCTGCTCGCCCGGCTTCGCGGCCGTGAACATCGCCGCGAGCTGCGAGCCCTCGTCCTGCACTTCGATCGCGCCCTTGATGAAATCCTCCTCGGCATGGATGCCGGGGCTGCGCGCGTCGGCGCCGAGCTCGATGCGCAGGCCGATCGGCGACCACGGCGTCGGCGTAGCGCCGAGATGGGCGAGCGAGGCGAGGATTTTTTCGCGCTTGGCCTTCAGCGTGTTGACGCGCAGATCGAGCGGCGCACGGCTTGCCATCGCGGTCGCCTCCGCGACGCGATCATCGCCGAACACCGCTGCCAGCGGCGCATCCAGCCATTCCGGATAGTCGCCGGCAATGTGCGGTGGCGCGCCGTCAAGGGTATGCGAGGTGAGCGCATTGCGCTCGGCCTCGCTCAGCGGTTCCGGCGCAAAACGGCCGCCGTCGCAGAGCGCCGATATCGCGTCCGTGCTCATGCCGCGCTCGAGCCGCATCATGCCGAGCACGCGCGCCCGCGGAGTATCCGCATCCATCAGCCAGGCGCTCGACGCGCGCCGCCGGAGCACGTCCCAGATCAGGCCGGAAATCGCCGCGCGGTCGCCCGAGCCGGCGTAGCGATGCGCCGTGCCCCACTCCTTCAGCGCTTTTGCGGCCGGCACGCGTTGCGCGTCGATGGTTTCGATCAGTTCGATGGCTGCGGACAGCCGGGCAGCGGGAGTCATTCAGGGCTTTCCGTTAGCGTTTTCGAGCGAAGTGGGCACCGGTTCGCGTGAAGAAAACGCGTCAAACAAGAGACTAGATCAGAAGCAGCAGCTTCAGCGCGAAGTAGATCCACATCACGAGCAGCACCAGCGCGCCGGCGAACCAGGCCAGGCTGCGCTGCTGGATGTTGTTCGACGTGACGAAAATGCCGGCATGGGCAAATCGCGTCACCACGAATACCCAGGACATCAGCACGATGACGAGATCAGCCCGGCGCAGCGGCAGAGCCAGCGCGATCAGGATGTAGAACAGGAGGGGTACTTCGAACTGATTTGAGAAGCAATTGCCGATCTGGGCGACGCGGGCCGGATATTTCGGCTGCCCCAGCGCAATGTCTTTCAGGCTGGTTTCCCGGGCCTTCACTGCGCGAGTGCGGGCCGACACCATCCAGAACATCAGGAAGAAAGTGAGCCCGATCAGCACGAAGACCGGCAGCAAAACCATTTGAACCGACATGAGAATCTCCCCCGGAACCTGCGCCCGCCTTAAAGCAATAACGGGACGTCCCTCACCTGACAAATCCACTTAGCGAAGCCCGCTTGAACCACAAACCGAGCCCAGGCGACGAACTATTTATAATTTCGATGGTTCTGGTTCCGAACCGGCCATCAAGCAACCCGCGAGCAGGCGATGAACATCTCCTCCCCGATCCTGACCGGCGCCGGCCGCGCCGCAGAGCTGCCCGGCGATTCCGTGACCTCCCTGCTCCGGACCATGGGCTTCAGCGACGGTCCCGATGGCGGCCTCGGCATCGTGATGTCGGCACTCGCCGGCGTCGCCGCGGCACTGGCGGTCGCGATCATGCTTTCCGTCTATTTCCGCATCGGCCACCGCAGCCGGCAGGATCTGGTCAAGCACGGGCTTGCCGCGTCCGCGGTACTGGTCCTGCTCGCCTTCGTGATCTCGGATATGCGGCAGGCCGCGCTGGCCTATCTCGGCCTCAATCCGGCAAAGCCCGCGGTGGAATTTGAAATCCGCCTGCCGCAGGCGACGTTGACGACCGCCGCCGACACCCAGGTCGAGCTGCTGACCGACCGGAACCAGAAACTGGCAAAGGTCCAGGAGGCGCTGGCCTCCACCGCCGACGGCCATAGCATATTATTACGGGGGACGGTGACGCTCGATTACCGCACCACCGAGCGCATGATCGTGCTGAACCTGCCCGGCCGGGCCCAAAGCATGTTCCGCCTTCGGCTGCCGGCAAGCCCCTCGCATTCGGATCAGTTCGGGCCGTGGCATCTGGCCGACGACATCGTCTCCGTCAACGGCGGACCGGTGACGACAGAGATTCACGATGCCTTCGCGATCCGCTACCGCGTGCTCTGACGCGCGGCGCTGGGCAGGTACGGCGCTGGAGTGCCTGTGTTGCCCATTTGCCCTGAAGGACAAGGATGGCAAGACCGCAGGGCACATTTGCTTTGACGGGGACAACTAGCGCCTTACTCTATCCCTGACAGCCGCCAAAAAAGAGCGGCCGCGGGAGGAGTGCAACTTTGCGATTTCGCGATCAGGACATTGTTTTCGCTGGCGGCGCCACCGGACAAAGCAAGGGACAGAATATCGACATTCTCACCGCCAATCCGGTCAACTACTTCCACGTCATCAGCAATGCCGCCGATCTGCCGAGACTTGTAGTCGACGGCAAGCTGTTCCTGCCGGCTTCGAACGATCGCAGGCGCAACGGAAAGCTGCCGCTGGTGATGGTGGTGCCGGGCAGCCTCGGCGTTGCGCCTTCGCATCTGGCGCATGCCGAGACGATGGTCAGCGACGGCTTTGCGGCGTTTGTGCTGGATAGTTTCGGCGCGCGCAATGTGACTTCCACCGTCGCCAACCAGACGCAGTTCTCATTTGCCGCCAGCGCCTATGATGTGCTCGCGGCCTGGCAGGTGCTGGCGGCCCATCCCGAAATCGACGCTTCGCGGATCGGCGCTCAAGGCCACAGCCGCGGCGGCTCGGCGGTGCTGACGGCGGCGACGCGCCGCTTTGCCGATGCGGTGGTCGGCGCCGGCGCCGGCTTTCGCAGCGTGCTCGCCGCCTATCCGTGGAGCGGTCACCAGTTCCTCGATCCCTCCGTCGACGAGACCGAAATCCGCGTGCTGATGGGCGATGCGGATGAATGGTGCTCGCCGATGCAGGTGCAGGGCCATTGCCAGGCCATCCGCCTCTCCGGCGGCAAGGCGACGATGCGGCTGATCGGCGGCGCGCAGCACAGCCTTGACCGCGGCACCGGCATCGAGAACGTCGCAGAGGCCTCGGTTTCCCCAGCCGCGCCGACCGCCTATATCGCCAATGACGGCGCCTTCATCCATCCGCTTACAGGCGTCGCGGAAAGCAAACTCATTGATCGCGACCTGATGATCTATGCGCTGAAGGCCGGCTATGGCCGCAAGGGCGCGAGAATTGGAAGCCGCGACGGCGATGCCGAATTGTTCAAGGCTGATATGTTGGCGTTCTGGCGAAGGACGTTGGGGTGAGTGAACAATTTGCGACACTGAAGACTGTCATCACCCGCGAAGGCGGGTGATCCAGTATCCCAGAGCAGTTGTGGTTGAACCGCGAGGCCTCGGCGTGCTGGATACCCCGCTTTCGCGGGGTATGACGGTCGAGGACGGGGCGACATTTGGGCCTATCCATTTCCGCCGTCATCGTTCCGACTTCAGGTCCGGCTATGATCGGACCTAAAGGACTATCGCATGCACGAATTTCGCCTGACGCAAATTTCCGACACTCACCTCGCCCGCCGCCTGCAACAACTCACCGACAATTTTCATCGCGTCAGTGAGTATATCGATGAGACGCGTCCAGATCTCGTCATCAACAGCGGCGATCTCGCATTTGATGCCCCGACCAGCCCGGACGATCTCAAATTTGCGAAAGAATTACATGACACACTGCCGGTGCCGTGTCGCCATTTGCCCGGCAATCACGACATCGGCGACAACCCGACGGAAGTCGGCCCCGCACCGAAGCAACCGGCGACCGAGCGCGAGCGGCAGAACTATCTGTCCGTGATCGGCGAAGACCGCTGGCGCTTCGATGCGGCCGGCTGGAGCTTTATCGGACTGAACTCGCTGATCATGAACACCGGGATCGAGAGCGAGGCAGAGCAGTTCGGCTGGCTGGCTTCAGAGCTTGGGCGCATCAACGGCAGGCCGGTTGCGCTGTTCCTGCACAAGCCGCTTTATCTGAACACGCCGGATGATCCCGAGACGGAGGCAACGGCAATTCGCTATGTGCCGCAGCCGCGGCGCAGAAGTTTGATCGAGATGTTTGCGGCGGTCGATCTGCGGCTGGTGGCCTCAGGCCACGTGCATCAGCGGCGCGACTTCACCTTTGGCCGCATCCGCCACGTCTGGGCCCCATCGGCCGGTTTCATCATCTCCGATGCAAGACAGGAACGGATCGCCGTCAAAGAGGTCGGGCTGGTGGAGTATCGCTTCCAGCCCGACGCCTTTGAGGTCCGTTACGTCAAGGCGCCGGGACAAACCGATGTTGATCTGGATTCACTGATTTGACAGGAGTTCCCAGACTTCAGAGCGTCTCGAAATCCCGCCGGCCGAGTCAGTACCGCTCAACGTAGCCATAGTAGGAACCGTCGGTCCAAGGCTCGCTGGCAAATGCGCCCACCCGGGGGGCCGGGTGAAACCGGTTACCGATATAGTAGCCCGGGGGCGTGGTCCTGACACCGTAGCCTCCTGTAACGTAACCGGAGTTCGGATAGTAGCCCATCACGCCGGGTTCCTGGTAGACCACTTGAGCCATTGCAGGAGTGGCCAGCATCGTTGCGGCAACCAGGCCGAGCGATAGTTTCTTGAAGTTCGTCATTTGGCTTCTCCATTGGATGTCAAAGCCAAACGACAGTTGCGAAAGGACGTTCCCCGATCCGCCTCAAGTGAGCGTGAGGTGTGTTCCCTGCAACCCGGGGGCGAGAGCCCGGTTCTGATTGAATCAGAACCGGGCTCTCGCTTCTTGTTTTGACGCGTTTTCTTGACGCGAACCGGTGTCCACTTCGCTCGAAAACGCTATAGCCTCAAACCTTATCGGGTCCGACGCGCACGAGCTGCTTGCCGAAATTGGCGCCCTTGAGAAGCCCCATGAACGCGGCCGGCGCGCTATCGAGGCCTTCGGTGATAAACTCCTTGTGCTTGACCTTGCCCTCACGCACCCACTGCGACATGTCGCGGAGGAAGTCGGCGTGGCGCGCGGCGAAATCGCTGACGATGAAACCGCGGATGGTCAGGCGCTTGGTCAGCACGGCGCGCATCAACGACGGCGCCCATTTCGGCGCCACCGCCTGCGTATCGTTGTAATGCGCGATCAGGCCGCATACGGGAACACGTGCGAACGCATTGAGCAGCGGGAACACCGCCTCGAACACCGCGCCGCCGACGTTCTCGAAATAGACGTCGATGCCCTTCGGGCAGGCGTCCTTCAGCTTCGCCGCCAGATCCGGATCGCGATGATCGAGGCAATCGTCGAAGCCGAGCTCGTTCTTGACATAGGCGCACTTGTCCTTGCCGCCGGCGATGCCAACCGCGCGTGCGCCCTTGATCTTTGCGATCTGGCCGACGGCCGAGCCGACCGCGCCCGAAGCGGCGGCAACAACCACGGTCTCGCCGGGTTGCGGCTTGCCGATGTCGAGCAGGCCCGTATACGCCGTCATGCCGGGCATGCCGAGTACGCCGACCGCGGTCGAGATCGGCGCGATCTTGGGATCGATCTTTGCGAGGCCCTTGCCGTCGGAAATCGCATGCGTCTGCCAGCCGGCGCGTGACAGCACGATGTCGCCCTTGGCGAACGCGGGATTGTTCGACGCGATCACTTCGCTGACCGTCCCGCCCTCCATCACGCCGTTGATCGGCACCGGCTGCGCATAGGACGGCCCGTCGCTCATGCGGCCGCGCATATAGGGATCGAGCGACAGCCAGATGGTACGCAGGAGCACCTCGCCGGCGCCGGGTGTCGGGATCTGGCAATCTTCGAGGCGGAAATCAGAGGGTTTGGGTTCGCCGACCGGGCGTGCGGCGAGAACGATGCGCTTTGCTGATGCGGACATGGGTTTCCTCCGGTTCTTGTTAGTTCGTCATTGCGAGCGAAGCGAAGCAATCCATTCTCGTCAACGAAAAAGAATGGATTGCTTCGTCGCTAACGCTCCTCGCAATGACGGTGGCGAGCGCCGCGTCCCAGCCCAAAACGCCGTCATTCCGGGGCGCGAAGCGAACCCGGAATCTCGAGATTCCGGGTTCGATGCTACGCATCGCCCCGGAATGACGACGGATCGTGGATTACGCCCCGCCCGGATAGTTCGGGCTCTCGCGCGTGATCGTCACATCGTGCACGTGGCTTTCGCGCAGGCCCGCGCCGGTGATGCGGACGAACTGCGCCTTCTCGTGGAATTCGGCGAGATTGCGTGCACCGACATAGCCCATCGCGGCGCGGAGGCCGCCGGCGAGCTGATGCATGACGTTGCCGACCGGGCCCTTGTACGGCACCTGGCCCTCGATGCCCTCGGGCACCAGCTTGAGCGTGTCCTTGATGTCCTGCTGGAAGTAGCGGTCGGCCGAGCCGCGCGCCATCGCGCCGACCGAGCCCATGCCGCGATAGGCCTTGTAGGAACGGCCCTGCCACAAAAACACTTCGCCCGGTGTCTCGTCGGTGCCCGCGAGCAGCGAACCGACCATGGCGATATCGGCGCCAGCCGCGAGCGCCTTGGCGAGATCGCCGGAATATTTGATGCCGCCGTCGGCGATGACGGACACGTCGGCCTTCTTCGCCGCCTCCACCGCATCCATGATCGCGGTGAGTTGCGGCACGCCGACGCCGGCGACGATGCGCGTGGTGCAGATCGAGCCCGGGCCGATGCCGACCTTGATCGCGTCTGCGCCCGCATCGATCAGCGCCTGCGCGCCCTCTTTCGTTGCGATATTGCCGGCGATCACCTGCACGGCGTTGGAGAGCCGCTTGATGCGGTTGACCGCCTCCAGCACGCGGGAGGAATGGCCGTGCGCGGTGTCGACCACAATCAGGTCGACGCCGGCGTCGATCAGCCGTTCGGTACGCTCAAAACCGCCCTCGCCGACCGTGGTCGCGGCTGCCACGCGCAAGCGGCCGTGCTCATCCTTGCAGGCGAGCGGATGCGCGACCGCCTTTTCCATGTCTTTCACGGTGATCAGGCCGACGCAGCGATACTGGTCGTCGACGACCAGGAGCTTCTCGATGCGGTGCTTGTGCAGCATCCGCTTGGCCTCGTCCTGGCTGACGCCCTCGCGCACCGTGACGAGGTTTTCATGCGTCATCAGTTCCGAAACTTTCTGCTTCGGATCGGTCGCAAAGCGGACGTCGCGGTTGGTCAGAATGCCGATCAGCTTGCCGGGCGCGTTCTTGCTGGCGCCGGTGACGACGGGTATGCCGGAAAAGCCGTGATCCTTCATCAGCGCCAGCGCGTCCGACAGCATCGCATCCGGGCCGATGGTCAGCGGATTGACCACCATGCCGGATTCATACTTCTTGACCTGCCGCACCTGCGCGGCCTGCCCGTCGGGATCGAAATTGCGGTGGATGACGCCGACGCCGCCGGCCTGGGCCATCGCAATCGCCATGCGCGCTTCGGTGACCGTGTCCATGGCGGACGCCATGATCGGGATGTTGAGCGGGATCGCGCGGGTCACGCGGGAGCGGATATCGGCCTCCGAGGGCAGAATATCCGAGAGACCGGGTTTCAGAAGCACGTCGTCGAACGTGAAGGCTTCACGGATACCCTGAAGTCCCTGCGCCATTGCCAACTCCTTTCGGCGGCTCACCGCCGCGATCATTAATGTGGATGAACGCCGCCTTCGGCGATGCTATCGGCATCGCCGTCGAATCGAAGCCCATCGATGGGGTTGACGGTGGTCGATAGCATGGCAGGACGCCGAATCAAAGCGTTTGCCAGCTATGCACAGGCTTTTCGGGAAAAGCCGCAATCCCAAGGGCTTACCAAGGGCTTAGGGTTAGGTGCGGCTTTAGCGCGGGTACCCCGGCGGCGGGCCGTGCTGGCGTATCGCCTCGACCACCTCGCGGTGCCGGCGATCCTCCCGCTTCATGTGGACCGCGATCAGCGCATGCGCCGAGGGCACCAGCAGCAGGACGTGGAAAATCAGCCCGAAAATCAGGCAGAACACGATCAGGACCAGGTTGAAGATCGCCGAAAACGGCTGCCCGTTCAGGAGCAATCCGAGCGGCGGCAACAAGGCAGCGAGGACGTAGATCATGCGGACCTCCAGCGGCTGGCGCGGTGCATACCAGCGTCACGCAGGATTTAGGTGGTTTGCCCGGTTCCGCAATGGCTTGTGTGAGAGCGGGATGATACAGGCCCGTCGCCTGCCTTTTTCTTCAGTCCCCCGATCCCGATGGACAAGCAACGCCTGATCCCGCTGATCGTCGCCACCGCCCTGTTCATGGAGAACATGGACTCGACGGTGATTGCGACGTCGCTGCCGGCGATCGCGGCTGATATCGGCACCAGCCCGCTGACGCTGAAGCTGGCCATCACCTCCTATCTGCTGTCGCTCGCGGTATTCATTCCGGCCAGCGGCTGGACTGCCGATCGCTTCGGTGCGCGCATGGTGTTCTCGATCGCCATTGGCGTGTTCATGATCGGGTCGATTGGCTGCGCGCTGTCGCAGAACGTGCATCATTTTGTCATCGCCCGCATCCTGCAGGGCATGGGCGGCGCGATGATGACGCCGGTCGGACGGCTGGTGCTGTTGCGCTCGATCGACAAGAGCGCGCTGGTCAATGCGATGACCTGGGTGACGGTGCCGGCGCTGATCGGGCCGGTGATCGGTCCGCCGCTCGGCGGCTTCATCACCACCTATTTCTCCTGGCACTGGATCTTCCTGATCAACATCCCGATCGGGCTGCTCGGCATCTTCATGGCAATGAAGTACATCGACCCGATCAAGAGTGAGGATCCCGAGCGCTTCGATCTCTACGGGCTGGTGCTGGCCGGCATCGGCCTTGCCGGCATCGCCTTCGGCCTCTCGGTCGCCGGCCTCGGCCTGTTGCCCTGGCCGATCGTCGCCGGCCTCGTCGCGATCGGCACGATCTCGATGACGCTCTACGTGATGCATGCGAGGCGGACCGGGTCGCCTGTGCTGGATTTCTCGCTGCTGCGGCTTTCCACCATGCGCGCCAGCATCATCGGCGGCTTCCTGTTCCGGCTCGGCATCGGCGCGCTGCCGTTCCTGTTGCCGCTCTTGATGCAGGAAGGTTTTGGCCTGACGCCGTTCCAATCCGGGCTGGTCACGTTTGCCTCGGCCGTCGGCGCCATGGGGATGAAGACGCTGGCCGCACGCATCATCCGCGCCTTCGGCTTCCGTTACATGATGACGGTCAACGCCGTCGTTAGCGCGGTCTTCCTCGCCGCCTGCGCCCTGTTCACGGTGACCACGCCGCTGTTGCTGATCTTCATCATCCTTGTCGTCGGCGGCTTCTTCCGCTCGCTGCAATTCACAGCAATCAACACCGTCGCCTATGCCGAGGTCGAGCCGGCACAGATGAGCCGCGCCACCACGCTCGTCAGCGTCAACCAGCAACTGGCGATTTCGGCAGGTGTCGCGGTCGGCGCGTTCTCGGTGGAATCGACCATGCTCTATCAGCACGTCACCGAATTGAGTGCCGGTGTATTCCCGCCGGCATTCATCGTGGTCGCGATCGTCTCGGCGGTGTCGGCATATTTCTTCTGGCAGATGCCCGATGACGCCGGCCACGAAATCTCGGGCCGTAAGGCCGTCGAGATTTCCAGCCGCAAGGGCGCGGAAAAGGCGGCGACCAAGGCCGCCAGCGAAGGCACCGGGGACGCGCGGGATCAGCGGCTGGGCTGATCGGACGCAGCATCGCCCCGCTTGACGGCAGCACCGGCAAGGCTAGGGCCCCGAACCTCTCCGAGAGTTTTTCCGTTGCCGGTATGTAGGACGGCCGACATTCAAAAATTCGCCGTGAGAGTCAGAAAGCGAACGGAAGCCCCGCTGCCAGTCCGTCATATACTTTGGTATAGGCGGGCGCGACGCGGTCATCCGCGGCAGCACCTGCCCTTGTTGGAAGTTGGGGGAATGGTTCTCGGCTTTGCGGCACAGCACGTGCCTCGGAAGGGGCCCGGGAACAAAAATCCGATCGTTGTTGATTTCAGTTTCGCTTGAAAGGATGAAAACCCGTGAGTGATGCCAATATGAACGTTGACGTGAATAACAATCCGCCGAACCCGAAAGCGGCTGGACCACACGAAAAGCGCGGATTTGACACGCCGTTCTTTGCGGCGCCGGGGATCTTTGATGGGCTCGCCGAGCAAAACCTGATCCGTGCGAAGGAAAATATCGAGAAGATGAAGATGGCGTCGGCAGCGATCAACGACGCTCTCCGGGAAGCCTATTCCGCCAACGCAAAGGGTGCTGCGGACTACGCCGCCAAGGTCATCGAGTTCTCCGGCGCCAATACGAGCTCCGCCCTCGATTTTCTCACCGATCTCGTGGGCACGAAGTTGCCCTCGGAAATCCTGCAGCTCGCCGCCGCGCAAGGCTGCAAGAACTTCCAAGCCACGGCGGCACAGAGCCGGGAGCTTTGGGTGCTCACTCGCAAGGTCGCGAGCGAGACCACCGATCCGATCAAGAAAAGCTTTGCCAGCGTGCTGCAGAAGGCGGCCTAGTTCCTAGTCGAACCTTTGCAGCCCGCCGGGATCGGCTGGAACAAGCGCTCCCCCGTGAGAAGGGCGCACTCCAGCCGATGAAGACCAAAATGCCGACGCGAAAAAAATCAGGGACCGAGGAGCAATGATGGGCGTCGTCATGATCAAGTGCCCGGAGACGGGTCGCGCTATCCCGACGGGCATGAAAGCGGATCGGGAACGGTTTAGCTGCAGCCCGGTGTTTTTCGCGCGTACCTTCTGCCTGATCTGCGAAGCCAGTCACGAATGGTTTGCCAGGGAGGCCTGGGTTCACGAGCCGGCAGAGAAACGGCTTAGGCCGAGGGTTACGCTTGCCCTGCAACCAGCGTAGAGCCGCGGAGACCTTGCTGCCATTCCGTCAATGGCCCCTTGCCCGCGGCCCGATCATTCCCTGGCGTCCGGTGCGCCGATGAATTTCGTCTGCCTTGGCGAATAGGGAGGCTTGGCCGCGGGGATTGTCCGCCGGCCGGGCGTGCCCGGGCGGCGTCATCTCGTCCGACAAAACGATCCGACCGATCCTGCGGCGCATGAGTTGGTAGCATTCGCATGCCGCTGCTTCGAGCCGTGGTCTGTCAATCTCGATCGAGCCGCGACCATTGGATCGAACTGCGCCCGAATCGCGAAGCTTGGAAATGACCTGCGTCACTGTCGTCCGCCGCACGCCGAGAAATTCCGCAAGCGTCTCCTGCGTCAGCGGCAGGACGTCCCCGTCAACCCGATCGTGGACGTGTAACAACCACCTCGCCAGACGCGCCTCGACCGAGTGCAGCGCATTGCAGGCCGCGACGTGCTGGAATTGCGCCATCAGTGCCCTGTTGAGAGTTTGAACCGTGCCCCTCAATGCGCTGCTGCGTTCAAGCGCCGCCTGAAATTGTGCCGGCGAAATCTGCAGCGCGGTCCCCGCTACCCGCACCACCGCCGTCATCGGAGAGCGCGAAGGCCCGAGCGTCGTCAGCACGCCCGCAGCTCCGTCATTGCCGACGACGGCGGTCGCAACCGTTTGGCCGCTCGGCATATCCATGATGAAGGCGATCAAGCCGCTAAGAGGGAAAAAAATCCGTTGTATTGGGTCGCCCGACCGCACCAGCACGGTGTCCCGTTGAAGCTCAACCAGTCGGAAATGACGCACAAGCAAATCGAGGTCTGCTGTCGGCAACGCAGCTAACAGTCGATTACCAACCCTGGTCTTCTGCTCCATCACGGGAATACTCCTTCCCCGACGGATGCGCCGCACGCTGCAGAACTACTGCTGGCGTCACGCTGCATGCGAATAAACAGACCGCGCCCAACTAGTACTATACGCCATGCGGGAAAAAGTTCCAATGGCGTCGCTCAGGCCTCGACGCCCCTCTGCCGCTGCAACCGACGCAGAACATCCGCCGGGCACGCCTACGGCCGATTGGATTGTCCGCGAAATCCCATCGCCAGCACGTAGCGCTCCGACGAATCCTGCCGGCTGGACGCGGGCTTCACGTGACGCACACTGGAGAAGTCGCGCTTCAGTTGTGCGAGCAGTTCGCCCTCGGCGCCGCTTTGAAACACTTTCGCCAGAAACGTGCCGCCGGGGTTGAGCACGTCGCACGCAAAGGCCGCCGCCGTCTCGACGAGGCCGATGATGCGGAGCTGATCGGTCTTGCGGTGGCCGGTAGTGTTGGCGGCCATATCAGACATCACGACGTCGGCGCGGCCGCCCATCATGGCAATGAGTTTTTCCGGCGCATCCTCGGCCAGAAAGTCGAGCTGCGCGAATTCGACGCCGGGAATCTCCGGCATCTCCAGAAGGTCGATCGCAACCACCTTGCCCTTGCCGTTGACCGCGCCGACGCGCCTTGCCGCGATCTGGCTCCAGCCGCCGGGGGCGGCGCCGAGATCGACCACGGCCATGCCGTGCTTGAGGAAATGGTACTTGTCGTCGATCTCGATCAGCTTATAGGCCGCGCGCGAGCGATAGCCGTCCCGCTTGGCCTTCGCCACATAGGGATCGTTGAGCTGCCGCTCCAGCCAGAGCTTTGATGACAGCTTGCGCTTGCCGCCGGTCTTGACCGTGACGTGCAGCCGTCCGGTAGTGTCTTTCGCCATATCGGTGCTTGTCTTTGAAATGTCCGCCGAGACCCGGCGCCTGAAATCAATAGCACGGAACCGGATGAGCATTGAAGCGAGTATGATGACGTGCCTGCCCTACCATCCGGGCGCTAGTCCCATCAGCCCCATGACGGGCACACGGAGATCGACAGGATCGACGAATATGCCATCTGCCCCGCCTTCCTTTCTTGAAAAATGGCAACACCAGCGAAGCGACGGCCTGCAATAGTGGCACCGGAGCGACTCACCGCCTTACGCTCTGTCTTGTTCGCACGATTAGTTGGTTTCTGCTCCGTGAGACCGAAAACACATCGGCAGGGCTGGAACGGTCGCACCCTGATCGCGTTGCTCGGGAAGGGGCTGGGGGCAAGTCATCAACCTGCAATCAGCGGAGAACGAAGATGGCAAATCCACGCCAGGAGGAAAAGTCTACGCAAGGCATGGAAGACGCAGCCCGCCGCGCCAGCGAGAGGACTGCCGAACAGACCGGCCGTATCGGACAGGTTGCGGCTGAGACCGGGGAGGAAGTGGCTCGGGTAAGTGCCAATCTGCTCAAGCAAAACGCCGAGACGGTACAGAACGCCTGGCGGCTCGGCCTGGATATGGCGACCACGGTCATGGGCCGGTCTACCGAGCAGTTGGGTCGCACGCTCGGCTTGTCGGGAGAAGGGGTGCAACAGGCAACCGAACGGTCGGCCCGCAGCGCCCAAAGCATACTTTACACCAGCACCGCTGCTGCCAAAGTGATGGGCGGAATGTCTCGAGAATATTTGCAGTTGGTTCGGAATCAGGTCGAGAAGAACATGGACCACATGAATGAATTGTGGACCTGCCGAACGCCTCAGGACTTTGCAGCCGTACAAAGTGATATGCTGCGTGAGACCGTGGAAACTGTTCTGGAGAGCAGCCGTCGGATAGCCGACATGTCGCTCAAAATGGCCGACGATGCCGGAAAGCAGATCAATCAAAATATGGAAGAGATCCGGCGCGCCGCCTAGTTCGGTCCGTTGCGGGACTTTGAAGGTAAGAGCGGCTGCGCCTCAGCCGCTCTCACCTTTCTTGGGCATAGCGCAAGGTTTTTGACCCAAGGTGAGCGCACAGATAGATATGCAATCCGACAGATAACAACGCGGCCAGCGCATCAGCACGCCTTCAGCGCACCGTCTTCGCGCATCATTTCGACCAGCATGCCTTCGCGCAGGCCCCGGTCGGCGACGCGCAGCCGCGGCAGCGGGAATGCGTCGCGGATCGCGTCGAGGATGGCGCAGCCGGCCAGCACCAGATCGGCGCGCTCGACGCTGATGCAATTGTTGTCGGCGCGCTCCTGATAGCTCATGCCGAGCAACCGCTGGATGACGGCGGTGACGTCAGAATCGTTCATCCAGATACCGTCGATGCGGCGACGATCGTAGCGCGCCAGATTGAGGTGGACGCCGGCGAGCGTCGTCACGGTTCCCGAGGTGCCGAGCATATGCATATCGCGCAAATCCGTGCCGTGCTCGGCCGCGAACGGCGCCACATATTGCGCGACTTCGCCCACCATCCGCGTATAGGATTTGGCCGTGACGTCACGCCCGCCGAAATGCTCGGCCAAAGTGACGACGCCGAGCGGGATCGACATCCATGCCTTTATCCGCGGCCGGGCATTCTGCTCGGCGGGATCGCGCTCGATCCGGACCAGTTCGGTCGAACCGCCGCCGATGTCGAACAGGATCGCGCCCCGGCCCTTCGGATCGAGCAGCGGCGAACAGCCGATCACGGCGAGCGTCGCCTCGGTCTCGCGATTGATCACCTCGAGCCGGATGCCGGTCTCGCTCGCGACCCGCGCGCGAAAGCTGTCGGCATTGGCGGCGGCACGGCAGGCTTCGGTTGCGATCAACCGCAGGCGCCGGGCCTTGCGGTAACGGATCTTGTCGCTGCAGATGCTCAGCGCCACGATGGCGCGCTCGATAGCCGCCTCGCTGATGGAACCGGTTGCGGAAATGCCCTCGCCCAGCCGGATGATCCGTGAAAACGAATCCATCACGCGAAAACTGTCGCCGGCCGGACTGGCGATCAAAAGCCGACAATTATTGGTGCCAAGGTCGAGCGCGGCATAGACACCGTTAGCCGTGACCGCCGCAACCGACCCTGACGGGCTTGCGCAGGTCTCAAGACCTTCGCGCAGCCGCGTATCGTCCTTCATCAAACCTGTCTTTCCGCGGCCTCTCCCGGGCCGTCGAAGAAAATCACCGTTCACGGAAACTTTAGCAGCGCCAAGGGGCTGCGCAACAACCCATCACATAGGACTATGCCCAATCAGGCGTTGTCCGGGATCATACGGTACGTTATCTGAGCGGGAACCCGCGGAACCGGGAAAATCCAAGCATTTCAGGTGTTTTTCGATGCAAGATCACACGTCCGCCTCCTCCCTGGACAACGCTATCGCACTGCAAAAATACGGTGTAGGGCAGCCGGTGCGCCGCAAGGAAGACGACACGCTGGTGCGCGGCAAGGGCAAATACACCGACGATTTCGTGGCTCCCGGCCAGGTCTATTGCTGGATGGTGCGCTCCAGCCATGCCCACGGAATCATCAGGGGGATCGAAACGGCCGCCGCCAGGGCGATGCCCGGCGTGCTCGGCGTCTGGACCGGCAAGGACCTCGAAGCGGCCGGCTACAGCCCCTTCACCTGCGGACTGCCGCTGAAGAGCCGCGACGGCTCGCCGCTGTTGCAGACCAACCGTCCGGCGCTGCCGACCGACAAAGTGCGCTTTGTCGGCGATCCCGTGGCCTTCGTGGTCGCCGAAACGCTGGCGCAGGCGCGGGATGCGGCAGAGGCCGTCGAGCTCGACATCGAGCCGCTGCCCGCCGTGACCGATGCCGCGGAGGCCGTAAAGCCCGGCGCGCCGCAACTCTATGATCACATCCCGAACAACGTCGCGCTCGACTATCACTATGGCGACTCCGCCAAGATCGACGCGGCGTTTGCCGCTGCTGCGCATGTGACCAAACTCGATATCGTCAACACCCGCGTTGCCGTGGTGTCGATGGAGCCGCGCGTGGCGCTTGCGGCCTTTGACAAGGCGGCAGAAAGCTTCACCCTGCAGGTGCCGACGCAGGGCGTCTCCGGCAACAAGGTAACGCTGGCGAAAATCCTCAACGTGCCGAACGACAAGGTTCGCATCCTGACCGCCAATGTCGGCGGCTCCTTCGGCATGAAGAACGTCAGCTATCCCGAATACACCTGCATCCTGCACGCGGCGAAGGCGCTCGGCCGCCCGGTGAAATGGACCGATGAGCGCTCGACCAGTTTCCTGTCCGACAGCCATGGCCGCGCGCAACTCATTCATGCCGAACTGGCGCTGGACGCCGAAGGCAAGTTTCTCGCAGTGCGCCTCCAGGGCTACGGCAATCTCGGCGCCTACATCACCGGCGTCGCGCCGGGGCCGTTGTCGCTCAACACCGGAAAGAATCTCGCCAGCGTCTACCGCACGCCGCTGCTCGGCGTCGACATCAAGACGGTTTTGACCAACACCACGCTGATGGGCGCCTATCGCGGCGCCGGCCGGCCCGAGGCCAACTACTACATGGAGCGGCTGATCGACCGCGCCGCCGACGAGATGGGCATCAACCCCCTCACGCTGCGCAAGCGCAACTTCATCAAGCCGTCGCAACTGCCGTTCGCAGCGGCCAGCGGCGTCACCTATGACAGCGGCGATTTCGCCGGCGTCTTCAACAAGGCGCTGGAGATTTCCGATCACGCCAATTTTGCCAAGCGGAAGAAGGAGAGCAAGAAGAACGGCAGGCTGCGCGGCATCGCGGTCGGCTCCTATCTCGAAGTGACCGCGCCGCCGAGCGGCGAGCTCGGCAAGATCACCTTCGAGCCTGACGGTTCGGTGAAACTGACGACCGGCACGCTCGATTACGGCCAGGGCCACGCCACGCCGTTCGCGCAGGTGCTCTCCGCACATCTCGGCGTGCCCTTCGAGAAGATCACCATCGAGCAGAACGACAGCGATCTCGTCCGCTTCGGCAACGGCACCGGCGGCTCGCGCTCGATCACGGCGACCGGCCAGGCGATCGTGGAAGCCTCCGCGCTCGTGATCGCGAAGGGCAAGCAGGCCGCGGCGCATCTGATGGAGGCCTCCGAAGGCGATATCGAATTCGCCAGCGGCCGCTTCACCATCGCCGGCACCGACCGCTCGATCGGCATCATGGAACTGGCGCAGCGCGTGCGCGAAGGCAGAATGCCCGAGGGCGCGCCGCTATCGCTCGACGTCGACCATGCCACCAAGGATACGCCGTCGACCTTCCCCAATGGCTGCCATGTCGCGGAAGTGGAAATCGATCCCGAGACCGGCGTCGTGCAAATCGTGCGCTATTTCGCCGTCAATGATTTCGGCACCGTTGTCAATCCGATGATTGTCGCCGGCCAGTTGCACGGCGGCGTGGCGCAAGGCATCGGCCAGGCGCTGATGGAGCAGGTCAGCTACGATTCCAGCGGCCAGCCGATCACCGGCTCGTTCATGGACTATGCCTTGCCGCGTGCGGAAGACATCCCGCCGATGGAAGTCGGTGACCATCCCTCGCCCGCAAAATCCAATCCGCTGGGCACCAAGGGTTGCGGCGAGGCCGGCTGCGCCGGCAGCCTCGTCTGCGTCGTCAACGCGGTGGTCGACGCGCTATCGGACTATGGCATCACCCACATCGACATGCCGCTGACGCCGGAACGGGTGTGGCGCGCGATCCAGGATGCGAAGGCGAAGCAGGCGGCGTGAGGGGCCCACTACTCGCCACACAGAAAACTGTCATCGCCCGCGAAAGCGGGCGATCCAGTATTCCACAGATGTAAGCGATGGAATCGAGAGGCCGCGGCGTACTGGATGCCCCGCCTTCGCGGGGCATGACGATTGGTGGATTGATGGGCCAAGCCTGGTCATTGCCGAGCCGTCTGCTCGCTATTGGTCAGACCTTCTCGACCGCGCCGCCGCTTTCGGCCCAGCCCTTGAAGCCGCCGAGATTGCGCACGTCCTTGTAGCCCATGTCCTGCAAGGTCTTGCCCGCCAGCGCGGACCGGCCGCCGGAGGCGCAGTAGACGATTACGGTTTTTTCCCGATCGAACGCATTGTCATAATAGGGGCTGTCAGGATCCGCCTTGAATTCGAGCATGCCGCGCGAGACGTGTTTCGCCCCCTGAACCTTGCCGGTGCTCTGTAACTCAAGCCCGTCGCGCACATCGACCACCAGGACCTGGCCGCGCTCGATCAGGGCTTTCGCGTCCTGCGGGCTGATCCCTGGAACGGAGCTGGTAGCCGCTGCAAGTAAATCCTTCACTGAACTCGGCATCGTATTCTCCCGTATGCTGTTTTATCGTGGGCACAGATAATGGCGCAGTATGTGGCGAGGCTTGGCCAATAGTGCAATGACCACGGCTCCAGGAAGCTTTGCCGCGACGCTATAGCGCTTGACTAGTGCGTGCATTCTGAAAGGCTTTCGCCAGCCCGCGGGCGTGCCGACAGCAGGAATTTGGGATCGGATTGTGGACGTATTGTCGGAAGTCCTGCGCGTCGTGCGGTTGTCCGGAACGATTCATTTTCGCGCGGAGTTCACGCATCCGTGGGCCATTCTTTCATCCCCGCCGGCACTGCTTGCGGCGCGCCTGCAATCCTCCGAAGGATCGGTAACCCCCTTTCATGTGGTCACCGAGGGCAGTTGTCTGGTGACATCAGGGGCATTGCCTCCAATCCACATCGAAAGCGGCGATGTGATCGTCTTCCCGCGCGGCGATCAGCATGTGATGACCAGCGACCCTGAGCTGGCGCCTGTCCCGATACAGGACATCTATTCGAAGCCCTCCGCAGAGCAGATCACGGTCGTGAATCACGGCGGCGGCGGGCCGCCGGCGCGCTTCATCTGCGGCTTTCTGCACGCCGATCAGCGCTTCGATCCGCTGCTGAAATCGCTGCCGGCGATTCTTTGCGTCCGCTCGCGCGAAGACGCCCTTACGCTTGAGACGCTGGATGGCACCGGAAGGCGTGTGCAGACGATCACGCATCCGCAGGAGAAGGAGTGGTGGCGGGCGTCAGTGCGCTACCTGATGAGCGAAACCGCAACGCCGGGACCCGGTAATCGTGCCGTGCTGGCACGATTAGCCGAGTCGCTCTTTCTCGAACTGCTGCGGTGGCAGTTGCAGTTTGCGACACAGGGCCATGGCGGCGGTTGGCTGGCGGGCCTGTACGATCCCCAGGTGGGTCCCGCGCTCACCCGGCTTCATGCGCAGCCGGAGCGCCCGTGGACCGTCGAAGCGCTTGCAAGGGAAGTCGGAGTCTCGCGGGCGGCGCTCGCCAAACGCTTCGTCGAACTGGTCGGCGAATCGCCGATCCAGTATCTCGCGGGGTGGCGGATGCATTTGGCGCAGCACCTGTTGCAGGACAGCACGCTTGGCGTCGCTGAGATCGCCGGACGCGTCGGATATGATTCCGATGCGGCGTTCAACCGCGCGTTCCGACGAGTGGTCGGCTCGCCGCCCGCGACATGGCGGCAGGCCAGGGAGGAACAGCCTCTCGCAGCGGATGGATTGCCGGGTCAAGCCCAGCAATGACGCGTCGCGCTACGCCGCCGCCTGTTCGCGCGGCTGGTAGATCGCGATGTGGTGGCAATGCGCCAGCGGCGTGTCGCCGTTGGCGACCACCAGCGCATCGAGTTCGACGAAGCGGTGGCCCTTCTTGTCGTAATTGCCGATCACCTTCGCGCGGGCCGTGATCACGTCGCCGGCCTTTGCGGCCGACAAAAGCTGCATGCGGCTGCCGACATGAATCCACGGGCCCAGGATGGCGTTGTCGACCAGCGCCCGGTTCATCACCCGCTGCAGCAGGCCGGGATGACTCAGGCCCTCCCTCGCGTAGATCGGATCGGCTTCCCTGATATCATCAAGATATTGGCGGGCGGCATCGCCCGCCCAGTCCCGCGGTGTGGTGCCGAGCCATTGGCCGACTTCATATGAAGCCGCGTTGACCGGCTTGCGCTCCGCTGCGGCCGCGACCTCCCTGTAGTCGCCGAGCGAGAACGGTGGCGCGGACGCCGGCAATGACGCGGTGCCGGTGGCGCAAAGCTCGCCGCGGCTCTGCACCTCAATCGAAAGCACGCTATTGCTTTCTTCCGCCGTGAGTTCGGCCATCTCGCCGTCATAGACCGGCTTGACGAAACGGGCGTCGATCAGGCCGCGCTCAAGGAAGGGCCGGCCCCATTTTGCGACCGGCAGGTGCATCATATAGGCCATCACGTCGACGCCCGGCACCAGCCCGCCTGAGAATCCGAACCGCTTTGCCACGGTGTCGTCGTGCATCTTGTTTTCGGATTGCTTGGCGGTGTTGAAGGCCTGGACGCGATAGGGTTCGAGCCGGCGGATCATGCTCTCCGGTTTCCTCTGATTTTGTTGTTATTTCTTCGGGTTATCGTACGCGAAGAATGTGCCGTGGCAAGCGTGTTCCAGGCGCTGTTCCCCTCGCATTTTGGCATCTGATGGAGTACCACCCGCGGGCAAGAATACGGAACGAATCCAACTTATGCTGCCTGACGCAAACCTGACCCGCATCTATGTCGATGCCGACGCCTGCCCGGTGAAGGACGAGATCTATCGCGTCGCGACCCGGCACCGCCTGCCGGTCAGCGTGGTCGCGGGAAATTTCATCCGCGTGCCTCAGGATCCGCTGATTGAGCGCATCGCCGCAGGTTCCGGAATGGACGCAGCCGACGACTGGATCGCCGAGCGCGCGGGAAAAGGCGACATCGTCATCACATCGGATATCCCGCTCGCCAGCCGCTGCGTGAAAACGGGAGCCGAGGTGATCGCGCCGAACGGCAAGCCGTTCACGGAAGCGTCGATCGGCATGACACTGGCGGTGCGCAACCTGATGACCGATCTGCGCTCGTCGGGCGAAGTAACCGGCGGCCCAAGGTCGTTTGCCCCGCGCGATCGCTCGGCCTTCCTGTCCGCGCTCGACCAGGCCATCCGCCGCATCCAGCGCCAGCGGGCGCAGCAGCCTGTGCCGAACCAGGGCTAAAACGATGGCGCCACCGCTGATCCAGTTGAAGGATATAAGGCTGACGTTTGGCGGCACGCCGCTGCTGTCGGGCGTCGAACTGTCGGTGTCATCGGGCGAGCGCGTCTGCCTGATCGGGCGCAACGGCTCCGGCAAATCGACGCTGCTCAAGATTGCCGCCGGCCTCGTCGAGCCCGATGGCGGCAGCCGCTTCGTGCAGCCGGGCGCCACCATCCGCTATCTGCCGCAGGAGCCTGATTTCGGCGACCACAAGACGACGCTGGCCTACGTCGAGGCAGGCCTCGGCCCGGGCGACGATCATTACCAGGCGCGCTATCTCGTCGAGCAGCTCGGGCTTTCCGGCGATGAAGACCCCGCGCACGTCTCGGGCGGCGAGGCCCGCCGCGCGGCGCTGGCACGCGTGCTGGCGCCCTCGCCCGACATCCTGCTCTTGGACGAGCCGACCAACCATCTCGACCTTCCGACCATTGAATGGCTGGAAAGCGAACTGGCGAGCCGCCGTTGCGCGCTTGTCCTCATCAGCCACGATCGCCGCTTCCTCTCCAATCTGTCGCGTTCGACCGCCTGGCTCGATCGCGGCCAGATCAGGCAGATCGACCGCGGCTTCTCCGCGTTCGAAGCCTGGCGCGACGAGGTGCTGGCGGAAGAAGAGCGCGACCAGCACAAGCTCGACCGCAAGATCGTCAATGAAGAGCACTGGCTGCGCTACGGCGTCTCCGGCCGTCGCAAGCGCAACGTCAAGCGGCTCGGCAATCTGCACGCGCTGCGCGACCAGCGGCGCAATTATCGCGGCGCGACCGGGAATGCCAATCTCGCCGCGGCGGAAGCCGACAAATCGGGCAAGCTCGTCATCGAGGCCAAGAACATCAGCAAGGCCTATGGCGACCGCAAGATCGTCGAAGGTTTTTCGATCCGCGTCCAGCGCGGCGACCGGATCGGCATCGTCGGGCCCAACGGCGCCGGCAAGACCACGCTGGTCCATCTGCTGGTCGGCAACGATCCGCCGGACAGCGGCTCGCTGCGGCTCGGCGCCAATATCGAAATGGCGACGCTCGACCAGCACCGCGAAAGCCTCGATCCAAAATCGACGCTGGCCGAGGCCATGACCGGCGGCCGCGGCGACCACGTCATGGTCGGCGACAAGCCCAGGCATGTCATCGGCTACATGAAGGATTTCCTGTTCGCGCAGGAACAGCGCGGCACGCCGCTGGAAGCGCTCTCCGGCGGCGAGCGCGGCCGCTTGATGTTGGCGCGCGCGCTGGCAAAGCCGTCGAACCTGCTGGTGCTGGACGAGCCGACCAACGATCTCGATCTCGAGACGCTTGACGTGCTGGAGGAAATGCTCGGCGACTACGAGGGCACCGTAATCCTGATCAGCCACGACCGCGATTTCCTCGATCGGGTGGTGACGTCCGTGATCGTGCCCGAGGGGAACGGCCGCTGGATCGAATATGCCGGCGGCTACACCGACATGCTGGCCCAGCGCGGCGAGGATTTGACGCGGGAGGCGCCAAAGGCACCAGCGACGGTTGAAGAAAAGAAAGAGGCCAAGGCTGCCACCCCTTCCGCGGC
Source organism: Bradyrhizobium sp. CSA112 (assembly GCF_029051645.1). GTDB lineage: Bacteria > Pseudomonadota > Alphaproteobacteria > Rhizobiales > Xanthobacteraceae > Bradyrhizobium. The sequence continues at coordinate 779,384 of NZ_JAACFS010000001.1, read as the reverse complement.
GCAAAAACGCCGGTTGAATTTCAACGAAAAACACGCGCTGGAAACCCTTCCGAAGACGATCGCAAAGCTGCACGCCGAGATCGCGAAACAGCAGAAGCTGCTTGACGATCCCGACCTCTACGCCAAGGATCGCAAGAAGTTCGACGCGGCCTCCGCCGCGATGGCGAAGGCGCAGGAAGAGCTTTCCGCTGCCGAAGACCGGTGGCTGGAGCTTGAAGTTTTGCGCGAAGAGATAGAGCAGGCGTAGGATGGGTGGAGCGCAGCGATACCCATCGCCACACGCACTGGCATTGATGGGTATCGCTTCGCTCCACCCTTCCTACGGGTTCATACGATTTTCAACAGAGAGCAGAGCATGACCACCCCCCTCGCCGCAAAAATCGCCCGTGAATACGGCACGCCCTGCGCAGTGATCGACATGGACCGCGTCGAGCGCAACATCGCGCGCATCCAGGTGGCCTGCGACACGGCCGGCGTTGCCAACCGGCCGCACATCAAGACCCACAAGAGCCCGCTATTGGCGCAGATGCAGGTCGCGGCCGGCGCCAAGGGCATCACCTGCCAGAAGCTCGGCGAGGCCGAAGTGATGGCGGAGGCCGGGATCGACGACATTTTGATCAGCTACAATCTGATCGGTGAGGAAAAGATGGCCCGCCTCGCGGCGCTGCAGGGCAAGGCCAACATGACGGTCGCGGCCGACAATTCGACCGTGATTGCCGGCCTGCCGCAGGCCGCCGCCGCGTCGGGACGTCCACTCTCGGTCGTGGTCGAATGCGATACGGGCCGCAAGCGCGCCGGTGTCGAAACCCCGACTGAGGCCATTGCGCTGGCGCGCGAGATCGCGGGCTCCAAGGGACTACAGTTTGCGGGCTTCATGCTGTACCCGACCGAAACCGGCTGGGGCGAAGCACAGAAATTCTTCGACGAGGCGCTGGCCGGTGTCCGTGCGCACGGGCTCGATGCGACGATGGTTTCGACCGGCGGCTCGCCGAACCTGAAGAACCTCGGCAAACTCAAGGGCGCGACCGAGCATCGTCCCGGCACCTATATCTACAACGACCGCATGCAGGTCGCCGCCGGCGTCGCCGAATGGGACGATTGCGCTCTCAATATCTATTCCACCGTGGTCAGCCGCGCCGGCCCGGACCGCGGCATCCTCGACGCCGGCTCGAAGACGCTGACCTCAGATCCCGGCGGCGGGCTCGACGGTTACGGGTTGATCCTGGAGCACCCAGAAGCGAAGATTGCACGCTTCGCCGAAGAGCACGGCTTTCTCGATCTGGCCCGCAGCAACACCAGGCCTGCCGTCGGCGACGTCGTGCGGATTGTGCCCAACCATGTCTGCGTCGTCGTCAACATGATGGACGAGGTGGTGATGGTGCGCGGCGATGAGATCATCGGGACGCTGCCGGTCGCGGCACGGGGGAAGCTGCGGTAATGCATCCGCCCACTACCGTCATTGCGAGGAGCGAAGCGACGAAGCAATCCATTCCTCCGCTTGTGCTGATATGGATTGCTTCGCTTCGCTCGCAATGACGTGGTTAGATTTTACGCTCCAGCCACTTCAGCGCACCCCGCCCCGCTGCTGCGCCCGTCGCGAACGACGCCTGCAGGAGATAGCCGCCGGTTGGCGCTTCCCAGTCGAGTATCTCACCCGCCGCGAACACGCCGGGCAAGCGGCGGAGCATGAAAGCGTCATCGAGTTCGTCGAACGATATTCCGCCCGCGGTGGAAATCGCGCGCGCGATCGGCGACATACTGTTGAGCTGCACGGGCACCGCCTGGATCAAACGGGCAAGATCCGCTGGGGAAAGCGAAGCTAGCGACATCCCGGATGCTTTGGCGGCCTCCTGCAACAGCCCGATGGCGACGGGAGAGAGATTTGCTGCCTTGCGGAGGAAGTTCGAGAAGGACTGTTTGCGCTTCGCAGCCGACAATTTCGCGGTCAGTTCTCCGATCGCCGCGTCGGGACGCAAGGCGATGTTCAGCGTGGCCTGTCCATCGCGCAGGATCGCCTCGCGCAACTCGGCCGAGAGTCCATAGATCGCGCCACCTTCGATGCCGCTGCGGGTGATGATGGCTTCACCGCGTACCGTATGCTGGTCGAATGTCAGTGCCACGGCCTTGAGCGGCTGGCCTTCAAATCGATCGCGAAAGATGTCGGACCAGGAGACGGTGAAGCCGGAATTCGCTGGCCGCAGCGGCGATATATGCACGCCTCTAGCCGCAAGAATCTCCACCCATGCGCCATCGGAGCCCAGCCGCGGCCAGCTTGCGCCGCCGAGCGCCAGCACGGTCGCGCGCGGCTCGACAACGCGCGGTCCATCCGGCGTTTGAAAGCGCAGATGCCCCTGCTCGTCCCAGCCGGTCCAGCGGTGACGCAGCACCAAACGCACGCCCATCGAGTCCAGCCGCCGCAGCCACGCGCGCAGCAAGGGCGAGGCCTTGAACGCTTTCGGAAACACCCGGCCGCTGGAGCCGACAAATGTCTCCTGCCCCTGCGCTTCGCTCCAGTCGCGCAACGCTTGCGGCGGAAACGCCTCGATGGCGGCTTTCAAATGCGGCGTTGCCTCGCGGTAGCGGGCGAGGAACTGCGACAATGGCTCGCTATGCGTGAGGTTCAGCCCGCCTCGCCCGGCCATCAGGAACTTGCGGCCGGCGGAAGGCATCGCGTCGTAGACGGTGACGTATGCACCGCCTTGCGCGAGCACTTCGGCGGCCATCAGGCCGGCAGGGCCGGCGCCGATGACGGTGATTTTTTTGGAAGGCGATGACATGGGGCGAATGTAGGCCGAATTGACCGTGCGTAGGGTGGGCAAAGCGAAGCGTGCCCACCATTATCACCAGCATCGCGGATGCATGGTGGGCACGGCGCAAGTGCGCCTTTGCCCACCCTACGCACCGGCTTTGCGCTACAGCTTGATCCCGGCCCGTGCGGCCGCTTGTGCCACATACTTCTGCGTCTGCTCGAACGCGCCCTGCAGCGCCTTGGCTTTCGAGACATCGTCGATCTCGGCGAAATGTGCCGCGATCGCGTCCGGCGTCCAGTCGGACTGGGCTAAGTTGATGCCCTCGGTCTCGATGATCTTGATCACCGCGAACGAGCCCGCGCCGGCGCCCATGATGGTGCGGGTCGGAGCGTCCTCGCTGAGCAGGTACTCCACCGCCGGCGTAATTGCCTCGGGGCGCATCAAGGCCAGCGCCTGCGGCGGCAGCAGCTCTTCCGTCATCCGGGTCGCCGCGGTCGGCGAGATCGTGTTGACGCGGATGTTGTTCTTGCGGCCTTCCTCGGCCAGCACGTTCATCAGGCCGACCATTCCGGCTTTGGCTGCGCCGTAATTGGCCTGGCCGAAATTACCGAACAGGCCCGACGACGAGGTGGTCAGGACGATGCGGCCGTAGTTGCGCTCACGCATGCCATCCCACACCGCCTTGCAGCAGTAAAACGTACCGACGAGATGGACGTCGAGCACCTTGGCAAAGTCGGCGACGTCCATTTTTGCGAACGACTTGTCGCGGAGAATGCCGGCGTTGGCGCACAGGAGATCAACGCTGCCCCATTCCTTCGTAGCCCGCTCGACCATCGCCGTGACTTGTCCGAACTTCGAAACGTCCGCACCGTCGGCCATCGCCGTGCCGCCGGCTTTGCGGATTTCTTCGACCACGGCTTCGGCCGGCGTCGGCGAGCCGCCGGTGCCGTCGCGCGCGCCGCCGAAATCGTTGACCACCACCTTGGCGCCGCGGCTCGCGAGCCCCAATGCATGCGCCCGTCCCAAACCATTGCCCGCGCCCGTGACGATAGCGACGCGTCCGTCAAACCTGATTGCCATCCGAAATTCCTAGTTCTTCTTCCCTTCTCCCCTTGTGGGAGAAGGTGGCGCGGACGAAGTCCGTGCCGGATGAGGGGTCTGTCGCCGCGGAGAGAGACCCCTCACCCGGCTTCATCTCGCTCCGCTCGATTGCGCCACCCTCTCCCACAAGGGGAGAGGGTAAGGCCGCAGCGCGCGATTGACAGTTTTTGAGCAGCGATGGATGGCCGGGTCAAGCCCGGCAATGACGGGCTGAAAGATCACGCGAAATAGATCAGCCCGATCCAGTCGGCTACCAGCGCGGGCTTATCCTCGCCCTCGATTTCGACGGTCACGTTGGTGCGCGACTGCAGCTCTTTCGGCTTGCGCAGCTTGGCCTCCATGAGCGTAAAGCGGCCGCGGACGCGCGAGCCGGCGCGGACCGGCGAGAGGAAGCGCAGCTTGTCGAAACCGTAATTGACGCCCATCGCCGTGCTTTCGATGACGGGCATGACCTCATAGGACATGATGCTCATCAGGGACATCGTCAGGAAGCCATGCGCGATGGTGTTGCCGAACGAGGTTTCCTTCTTCGCCCTTTCAGGGTCGACATGGATGAACTGATGGTCCTCGATCACATCGGCATAAACGTTGATGCGGTTCTGGTCGATCAGGTGCCAGGACGACACACCGATCTCCTTGCCGACCATGGCCTGATAGGCCTCAAAGGAGACCGGCGGCTTCTTCCAGACTTCATTCATTGATTAACTCTCCAGCCCCGCGGTCCGCACCTTCTGCAGTTCCGGGAATTCTTCTTCGCGGAACTCGGCCCCGCGCAACGCATCGCTCCGATTATTCTCATGTTCGAGCCGGCGCAACTGCACGCGGCGGATTTTGCCGGAGATCGTCTTCGGCAGTTCCGTCACCAGCTCGATTTTGCGAATGCGCTTGAACGGCGCAAGGCGTGTGTGCAGGTGCTTGAAGATCGACAGCGCGGTTTCCGGTGAACGCTCCACGCCCGATACCAACAGCACATAGGCCTTCGGGATCGCGAGCCGGATCGGATCGGGACTTGGGACGACCGCAGCTTCGGCTACCGATTCATGTTCGAGCAAAACGCTTTCCAGCTCGAACGGACTGATGCGGTAGTCGGAGGATTTGAAGACGTCGTCGGAGCGGCCGACGAAAGTGAGATAGCCCTCGTCGTCGGCAAACACCACGTCGCCGCTGCGGTAGAGATCGCCGTCCGCCCCGTTCAGTTTGCCGTCTTCGCCCTGATATCCCTGCATCAGGCCCGCGGGACGGTCGGCGCCGAGCACCAGCGTGACCTCGCCCTCTTTGGTGACGTGGCCGTCGCCGTCGGTGATCTGCACGCGGTAACCCGGCAGCGGGCGGCCCATCGAGCCGACCTTGACTTTCTGACCCGGCGAGTTGCCGGCGAGCGCGGTAGTCTCGGTCTGGCCGTAACCGTCGCGGATGGTGAGGCCCCACGCCGCCTTCACCTGGTCGATCACTTCGGGATTGAGCGGCTCGCCCGCGCCGCAGACCTCGCGCAGGCTTACCTTGAAATCCGCGAGCCTCTCCTGGATGAACAGCCGCCACACCGTCGGCGGCGCGCACAGCGTGGTGACGCCGCAGCGACCGATGGTCGCGAGCAAGGCTTTGGCATCGAAGCGCGGCTGGTTGACCACGAACACGGTGGCGCCAGCATTCCATGGCGCGAAGAAGCAGCTCCAGGCATGCTTGGCCCAGCCCGGCGAGGAAATGTTCAGATGCACGTCGCCTGGCTGCAGGCCGAGCCAGAACATCGTCGACAGCGCGCCGACTGAATAGCTGCGCTGGCTGTGCCGCACAAGTTTCGGTTTTGCCGTGGTGCCCGAGGTGAAATAGAGCAGCATCGGATCGTCGGCGTTGGTCGGACCGTCAGGCACGTACTCCTCCGACGCACTCGCGGCCTGCTCGAACGGCAGCCAGCCGTCGTGCTTCGACGCCGCGCCGACCACGATCCGCACCAGATTGTCGCTGCCGAGGCCGGCAAACTTCGCAACCTGATCCTGCGAGGCCACCACAACCCTCGCCTTGCCGCGATCGAGCCGGTCGCGCAATTCATCCGGGGTCAGCAGCGTGGTCGCGGGGATCACGACCACGCCGAGCTTCATCGCTGCCAGCATCGTCTCCCACAGCGGCACGACATTGCCGAGCAATAGCAGCAGATGGTCGCCGCGCTTCAGGCCCTGCGCGCGCAAAAAATTCGCGACCTGGTTGGAACGACGCGACAGTGTCGCGAAGGAAAGTTTCGTCTCCCTGTTGCCGGGATCGACGATCCAGAGCGCGGTACGGTCCCGGCTGTCGGCATTCTCAGCAAGTTCCGCATCGAACCAGTCCAGCGCCCAGTTGAAGGGACCAGGGTCCGGCCAGCGAAACCCCTTCACAGCCGCATCATAGTCGGTGCGGTGCTTGAGCAGAAAGGCGCGCGCTTCCTGGAATGTCGTCATCAGGTCCCCGTTATTTCCCGGCGAGGCTCCTAACGTGCTGGATAATTCCGGAAAAATCCACCCCGCCATGGCCGGCGGCGTCGAAGGCCTTGTAGATCTCCTGCGCGTGCTTGCCGAGCGGTGTCACGGCGCCGGCGGCGTTGGCCGCGTCCTGCGCCAGCGTCAGGTCCTTCACCATCAGCGCCGAGGCAAAGCCCGGCTTGTAGCCGTTGTTTGCGGGCGAGGCCGGCACCGGGCCCGGCACCGGGCAATAGGAAGTGAGCGCCCAGCATTGGCCCGAAGAGGTCGAGGCGACATCGAACAGCGCCTGATGCGACAGGCCCAGCTTTTCTGCGAGCGCAAAGGCCTCGCCGACACCGATCATGGAAATGCCGAGGATCATGTTGTTGCAGATCTTGGCCGCCTGTCCCGCGCCGGCGCCGCCGCAATGGACGATCTTCTTGCCCATGTTCTCCAGCGCGGGCTTCGCCGCCGCAAAGGCCTTCTCCTCGCCGCCGCACATGAAGGTCAGCGTCGCACCCTTGGCGCCGCCCGTGCCGCCCGACACCGGCGCGTCGACCGAGAGCGCGCCGTGCTTCGCAGCGAGCGCATGCGCCTGCTTGGCGCTCTCGACGTCGATGGTCGAGCAATCGATGATCAGCGTGCCCTTGGTCATGACAGGGACGACTTCGTTCCAGACCGAAAGCACATGCTTGCCCGCGGGCAGCATGGTGATGACGACGTCCGCGCCCTTGACGGAAGCGACCGAACTCTCGGCGATCGTGGCGCCGTCGGCCTTGGCCTGATCGCGCGACGCCGCCACCAGATCGAACGCGGTGACCTTGTGGCCGGCCTTGACCAGATTGGCCGCCATCGGCCCGCCCATGTTGCCGAGGCCAATGAATGCGATATTTGCCATCTCGAATCCTCCGCTTTGAACTTTTCTGCTTTGATCAGGGAAATTTCAGTTCGTCCGCGCCGATCTCGGCGAAATAAGGCGCGACCATTTCCGGCGTCACATCTTCGATCCGCGGCGGCGACCATTTTGGATTGCGGTCCTTGTCGATCACTGCGGCGCGCACGCCCTCGCGAAAATCGTCGCTGGCAAACACTTCCAGCGCGGCGCGATATTCCCGCACCAGGCATTCCTCCAGCGAGCGGGCCGTACGCGCCAGCCGCAGCAGTCTCAGCGTCACCACCATGCCGCGCGGCGACTTTTCGTTCAGCGTCTTCAGCGTCGCCTGTGCGAGATCCGAACCGTCGCGTTGTAGAGCCGCGATGATGGCTTCCATCCGGTCGTGCGCGAACCAACGATCGATCTCGTCCTGCGTCGCCGCGACGGGACCTGCGGTCTCGCCGGTGGCAAATCCCGCGATCAGGGCTTTAACCTCCGCCGAGGTAATCCCGTCGCGAACCTTGGTGAGAGCCTCGCGCAAGGCAGGCAGTTTGGCCGATGGCACGACGGCATCGGCAAAGCCGGCATGGATCGCGTCCGGGCCATTCATGATCTGCCCGGTCAATCCGAAATAGGTGCCAATCTCTCCGGGCGAATGCGACAGCAGCCAGGTGCCGCCGACATCGGGGAAGAAGCCGAGGCCGACCTCGGGCATGGCCAATTTCGTCTTGTCGGTGACGACGCGATGGCTGGAATGCGCTGATAGCCCGACGCCGCCGCCCATCACGATGCCGTCCATGAAGGCGACGTACGGTTTCGGGAATTTCTTGATGCGGGCGTTGAGGATGTATTCGTCGCGCCACAGGACCTTGCCGAGATCGCCCTTCACTTTCGAGCTTTCCCAGAGCGCGCGGATATCACCGCCGGCGCACAGGCCGCGCTCGCCCGCGCCTTCCAGCAGGATCACGGCGACGGCAGGATCGGCCTCGAACGCATCGAGCGCCTTGTCGATGTCGTGGAACATCTCCAGCGTCACGGCATTGATGGCCTTCGGCCGGTTCAGGCGGAGGATGCCGGCCGAACCTTCCTTGCGCGCGATCAGGTCGCCTTCTGCAACAATCGCATCCGTCATCGCGCGCCCTCGATCATCTTGCGCGACACGATCAGCCGCATGATTTCGTTGGTCCCTTCCAGGATCTGGTGCACGCGCAGGTCGCGCACGATCTTCTCAATACCGTATTCGCTGAGGTAACCGTAGCCGCCATGCAGTTGCAGCGCTTGGTTGGCGACCTCGAAACCGACGTCGGTGCCGAAGCGTTTTGCCATCGCGCACAGCATGGTGGCGTCGGTATCCTTGCGGTCGAGGGCGGCGGCGGCACGCCAGACAAAAGTCCGCGCCGCCTCCAGTTCGGTCGCCATGTCGGCGAGACGGAACTGCAGCGCCTGGAATTCATCAAGGCGCTTGCCGAAGGCTTTTCGCTCCTTCATGTAGGCGAGCGATTTTTCGAGCGCGCTTTGCGCGCCGCCGAGCGAACATGCGGCGATGTTGATACGGCCACCGTCGAGCCCGGCCATTGCGATCTTGAAGCCGATGCCCTCTTCGCCCAGCCGGTTTTCGACCGGCACGCGCGCGTTCTCGAATATCACCGCGCGGGTCGGCTGCGCATTCCAGCCCATCTTGCGTTCGTTGGCGCCGAGTGAGAGCCCGGGCGTGTCGCCGTCGATCACCAGCGTCGAGATGCCGCCGGGCCCGTCGCCGCCGGTCCGCACCATCACGACATAGAGGTCGCCGCCGCCGGCGCCGGAGATAAACTGCTTCTGGCCGTTGAGCACATAGTGATCGCCGTCGCGCACCGCGCGGGTGCGGAGCGCCGCGGCGTCTGAGCCGGAGCCCGGCTCGGTCAGGCAATAGCTCGCCAACAGTTCCATGGTGCAGAGCTTCGGCAGCCATTTCTGCCGCTGGATGTCGTTGCCGTAGGCGTCGATCATCCACGAGGCCATGTTGTGGATCGAGATGTAGGCCGACACGGTCGGACAACCGGTCGCCAGCGCCTCGAAGATCAGCGCGGCGTCGAAGCGGGTCATGCCGGAGCCGCCGACATCATCGCGGATATAGATCCCGCCCATGCCGAGCGTGGCCGCTTCCCGCATCACGTCGACAGGGAAATGCTTCTCCTCATCCCAGCGCAGCGCATGCGGTGCGATTTTCTCCGCGGCGAATTCGCGCGCCATGTCGCGAACCGCCGTCTGGTCCTCATTGAGAGCGAACTGCATTCTGGGCTGCTCATTCTTCTCGTCTTTGCGAGGAGCGAAGCGACGAAGCAATCCATTCTTCCTTTTCGCGGCAATATGGATTGCTTCGCTGCGCTCGCAATGACGGCCTGGGCTACACCATCAATTCATCGTCGGGATCGAGAACTCAGCGCCTTCCTTGACGCCGGACGGCCAGCGCGAGGTGATCGTCTTGGTCTTGGTGTAGAAGCGGATCGAATCCGGACCATGCTGGTTGAGATCGCCGAAGCCGGACTTCTTCCAGCCGCCGAAGGTGTAGTACGCAATCGGCACCGGGATCGGCACGTTGATGCCGACCATGCCGACGTTCACCTTGGCTGCGAAGTCCCGTGCGGCATCACCGTCGCGGGTGAAGATCGCGACACCGTTGCCGTAATCATGGTCCGATGGCAGCGCCAGCGCTTCCTTGTAGTCGTGGGCGCGCACCACCGAGAGCACCGGACCAAAGATCTCTTCCTTGTATATCCGCATGTCCTTGGTGACGTTGTCGAACAGGCAGCCGCCCATGTAGAAGCCGTTTTCATAGCCCTGCATCTTGAAGCCGCGGCCGTCGACAGCGAGCGTGGCGCCTTCCTTGATGCCGATATCGACATAGTTCCTGACGCGGTCGAGCGCTTCTTTCGTCACCAGCGGACCGTAATCGGCGGAGGGATCGATCGAGGTGCCGATCTTCAGGGATTCGACGCGCGGGATCAGCTTTTCCATCAGCCGGTCGGCGGTGGGCTTGCCGACGGGCACCGCCACCGAAATCGCCATGCAGCGCTCGCCGGCCGAGCCGTAGCCCGCGCCGATCAGCGCATCGACGGTCTGGTCCATGTCGGCATCGGGCATGACGATGGCGTGGTTCTTGGCGCCGCCAAAACACTGCGCACGCTTGCCGGTGGCCGCCGCGCGCTCATAAATATATTGCGCGATCGGCGACGAGCCGACGAAACCGACTGCCTTGATGTCGGGATCGTCGAGAATGGCGTCGACCGCTTCCTTGTCGCCGTTGACGACATTGAGGACGCCGGCCGGCAAACCCGCCTCGATCATCAATGCAGCCAGCATCATCGGCACGCCGGGATCGCGCTCCGACGGCTTCAGGATGAAAGCGTTGCCGCAAGCGATCGCTGGCGCGAATTTCCACATCGGGATCATCGCCGGGAAATTGAATGGCGTAATGCCGGCGACCACACCCAGCGGCTGCCGCATCGAATAGATGTCGATGCCGGGGCCGGCGCCCTCGGTGTATTCGCCCTTCATCAGATGCGGAATGCCGCAGGCGAATTCGACGACCTCAAGCCCCCGCTGGATATCGCCCTTGGCGTCGGGAACAGTCTTGCCGTGCTCTCGCGCCAGCAGGTCGGCGAGCTTGTCGTAATCGCGCTGTGCAAGTTCGAGGAACTTCATCATCACGCGCGCGCGGCGCTGCGGATTGGTGTTGGCCCACTCGACCTGTGCAGCCTTCGCGTTTTCGACGGCGGCGCGAACCTCGGCTTTGGACGCCAGCGCTACCTTGGCCTGGACGTCGCCGGTCATCGGCTCGAAAACGTCGGCCGTCCGCCCGGAAGTGCCCTTGACCTCTTTGCCGCCGATGAAGTGTCCGATTGAGCGCATGAATAATCTCCCTGAGAGCCGAGCCTTGGTCGAACCGAGGCTCTAAACTATGTTCTGACGCGTTTTCTTCACGCGAACCGGCACCCACCCCGGATCAAGTCTGGGGCAGGCTTTCGCGCGAAAACGCTATGGAGCCCTTTTTGACCCGCATTTCTTAGGATACAAGTCCGATATATTGCACCATAGATGTGCGGAAATGCTGGATCAAGGCACCAAGACGATCGACTGGGATGACTTCCGTTTTGTGCTGGCGATCGTGCGGGGCGGATCGGTTTCGGCTGCCGCCAAGCAGCTATCGGTCGATCATGCCACCGTGATCCGCCGGGTCGATCGGCTGGAACGGCATCTTTCCGCAAAACTGTTCGATCGCCGCAAGACCGGATACCTCCTGACCGAGGCCGGCCAGAGGGTTGCCGACAGCGCGGAGGCGATGGAATCTACCATCGTCGCCAACCAGGAGGCGGTCGGCGGCTCGCGCGCGCATCTGACCGGCACCGTGCGGATCGGCGCGCCTGACGGCTTTGGGAGCCACTTCCTGGCTGCACGGCTGGTGAAATTCACCGAGCGGTATCCCGATCTCGACCTGCAGCTCGTCGCCACCGCGCGCCTGTTCAGTCTGTCGAAGCGCGAGGCCGATATTGCGATCAGCCTTTCGATGCCCAAGGAGGGCCGGATCGTTGGCCGCAAGCTGCTCGACTACAGCCTCGGCCTCTATGCCGCGCCGGCTTATCTCGACGGCGCGCCCGCGATCAGGAGCCGCGGCGACCTGCCGGAGCATCGCTTCGTCGGCTATATCGAGGAACTGCTGTTCACGCCGGAACTGGACTACCTCCCGCAGGTTTCGCCAAAGATCTCGGCCAAATTCCGCAGCGCCAATCTGATCGCGCAGCTCAATGCCACCATCGCAGGCTTCGGCATCGCCGTGCTGCCCCACTTCATGGCGACGGCGCATCCCGAATTGCGCCCTGTGCTACCCGATGAGGTCAGGATCTCGCGCACGTTCTGGGTGCTGATGCACGCCGACAGCAAGGATCTGGCCCGGATCAGGGCTGTCGCCGATTACATCCACGAGACGGTAGAGAGCGAACGCGCGCTGTTCGGCGGAAGGTGAGGATCGGGGCACAAATCCATCGTCGTCCCTGCGAAAGCAGGGACCCATAACCACAGGCGTTTGTTGTTGCGCGAAAGCCGTCGACCAGCCGTTATAAATCGAGAAGCCGCGGCGTATGGGTCCCGGCGTTCGCCGGGACGACGTGGAGAGGTCGTCGACTCTAATTCACCTTCACCCGCGCCTTCTTCGCGGTCGGCTTCGTCGCCTCGGCGCGACCCAGCGCCGCCTCGCGGCCGGAAGCTAGAATTTCGTCGGACAGTTCACCGCTGCCCGCCACGCGTGACATCACGAGCGTGCCCATCATCGTCGCCAGCGTGCCCATCGCCTGCCTGCGCGCTGTCTTCCGTGGCACATCCGGAATCTGGTCGGCCATCACGTCGATCAACTGCTCCAGCTTGGCGGCAAAGGCCTTGTGGGTCTTGGCGCTTTCCCGGGCAATTTCGGCGCCGAGTGCAGTAACCGCGCAGCCGCGGCCGGGATCGTCGCGATGCACCGTTGAGACGTAGGAATCGACGATCGTCGACAGCCGCTTCTCCGGTGGCGTTTCATCGGCGAGTTTGCGCCAGTGCTCGATCGAGCGGTCCATCGCGTAGGCAAAGGCCTCGATCACCAGCGCCTCACGGGAATCGAAATGCGCGTAGAAGCCGCCATGGGTCAGGCCCGCCTCTTTCATCAGGTCGGCGACGCCGATGCCATGCGCGCCCTTTTCGCGAAGCCGCACCGAGGCCTTCTTGATGATCCGCGCGTGGGTCTCCTGCTTGTGCTCTTTCGAATAACGCATGAGGCATCCCATTAAATGTCTGCAGTCATATAATAGCAATTGTATGCAGAAAAAGCTGCATCTATTTCGCTTTTTCAGCGCCGATCATCGTGAACGTTGGGGTCGCGTGCACTGCAAGATTGCCCGTGCCATCGCGAACGAAGCCTTCGGTCTGGCGGCCGCCGCCTCCCCTTGACAACCCGGCGCAATGTCCTGGAAGTGACGCCAACCGCCAGAACAAGTTCCGGGAAAAAAAGAATGGAAATGCTCAATCCTCATTGCGGCATCGAGCGTGACGACCGAGGCGTGGTCCGCCTCTCGATCTGCAACGCAGGCTCGCTCAACATCCTCTCTTCCGCCGTCACCAACGGGGTTCGCGAAGGGTTCGAGAAGCTCGCCGGCGACAAGGACATTCGCGCGGTGATCCTGGCCGGACAGAGCGAAAAGAGCATGATCGGCGGCGCCGACATCAAGGAGATGGCGAAGCTCGACCAGAAGTCCGCAGAAGCCTTCATCACGCGGCTGCGCGACCTCTGCGAGGCCGTGCGCAACTTTCCCGCGCCGGTGATCGCGCGGCTACCCGGCTGGTGCCTCGGCGGTGGCCTTGAAGTCGCCGCCGCCTGCGATTTCCGGATTGCGGCCCATGATGCCAAATTCGGCATGCCGGAGGTACGCGTCGGCATCCCCTCGGTAATCCACGCCGCATTGCTGCCGCGGCTGATCGGCTGGGGCCGCGCCCGCTGGCTTGTCATGACAGCGGAAAACATCGACGCGCCGACCGCGCTCGCCTGGGGCCTGGTCGACGTGGTTGCGAAGCAAGGCGGACTCGATGCTGCAGTCGAGCATACGGTGAAGGCGCTGCTCGAATGCAGCCCCGAAGCGCTGCGCGCACAGAAGGCGCTGCTGCGGCAGTGGGAGGAACTGCCGCTAACCGAATCCGTCAACTTAAGCGTCGGCGTATTCGGGCAGTCTTTCCTGACCGGCGAGCCGCAGCGGATGATGCAGGGATTTCTCGACCGCAAGAAATAGACGGAGGGACGCATGAGACCTGCCGGCAAGGGGCCGCTGGAGTCGCTCTACTTTGACTATCCCCGCTTTGCGGCACGGCGCGTCCCCGAGCTTGACGGCCTCGTGACACGGCATCCCGTCCTGATTGTGGGCGCCGGCCCGATCGGCATGACCGCAGCACTTGTGCTGGCGCGCTACGGTATCCGCAGCGTGCTGATCGATCGCAAGGACACGTTTAATGACGGCAGCCGCGCGATCTGCATCGCGCGGCCGAGCATGCATATTCTGGAGCGGATCGGCGCGGTCGCGCCGTTTGTCGAAAGGGCGCTCGGCTGGCGTTTCGGCCGCAGCTACTACCGCGGCGAGCAGATTTTCCGGCTGGAGATGCCGCAGCCGCCGGGCGAAAAATATCTACCGATGTACAATCTGCAGCAGCAATACATCGAAAAATTTCTGCACGACGCGGTCGCGGTCAGCGACCTCATCGACATGCGCTGGCAGAGCGAGCTATCGAGCCTCGAGCGTCACAACAATGGCGTATCGGTTCGGATTTCATCGCCGGAGGGCGATTATCGGCTCGATGCCGACTATGTGCTGGCAGCCGACGGAGCGCGCTCACCGGTCAGATCGATGCTCGGCTTGCGGCTGAAGGGGGATAATTACGAAGGCCGCTACGTGATCGCGGATATCCGGATGGATCACGACTTTCCGACCGAGCGCCGCGCTTTTTTCGAACCAAGCGGCAATCCGGGCGGGACGGTGCTGATCCACAAGCAGCCGGACAGTATCTGGCGCGTGGATTATCAGCTCCGCGAAGGCGAGAGCGAGCAAGAGGCTCTGCGGGAGGAAAACATCCGTGCCCGTGTCAGCGCGATCCTTACCGATATCGGACATGCAAAGCCGTGGGAGCTGGAATGGTGGAGCATCTATTCCGCCAACACCTTGTGCCTCGATGACTACCGGCATGGCCGCGTCTTCTTTATCGGCGACGCCGCACACATCGTGCCGATCTTCGGCGTGCGCGGGCTGAATAATGGCCTCGCGGATGCCGAAAATATCGGCTGGAAGCTGGCGCTTGTGCTCCACGGCGAGGCGGACGCGCGGCTGCTCGACAGCTATTCGCCGGAGCGGCGCGGCGCCACGCTGGATGTCTTCGCCAACGCCACCAAGAGCACGCGCTTCATGACACCGCCCACCCGCGGCTGGCGATTGGCGCGCGAGGCGGCGCTGTCGCTCAGCCTCCGGCACGAATTTCCGCGTGGGCTCGCCAATCCGCGTCAGATGCAGCCTTATACCTATTCGGAAAGCCGGCTTACTCCCTATGCCGACCGCGACGCCGAATTTGCCGGCGGCCCGATTTGCGGTAGCGCCGCGCCGAACGCCAAGCTCGCCGACGGAAGCCACCTGCTGGACCACGCCGGCAACGGCATGACGGCCATCCTGTTCTGCGAAGAACAGCCTACCGCCGAACAGGCGGCGCTGCTTGCGCAGCTCGGCCGGATCGACAAGCGTTTCGTTTCGCTTGTCGTGGGGTCATTGGTTTCAGCTCCCATTGCCGATCATGACGGCGAAATCGCCCGCCTGTTCGTGGCAAGACCCGGCTCGCTCTATCTGCTGCGGCCCGACCTGCACATCGCCGGGCGATGGAAGGCCGTCATTCCCGACGAGATACTGGAAACCACGAAGATTTGCCTGGGAAGCGAAACGCCATGAGCGCCATGCCGTTCGAGGATTTTGAGACCGCCTATGAGACGCTGGCGATGGCGATCGACCAGGCGGGACCTGCGCGCGAAGCGCTGTTCCTGACTCGGCTCGCGCTCGTGCTCGGCCATGAGCTCGGCGATATCGCCGCCTTCAAAAAGGCCATCGAGACCGCCCTCGACGGACTGGAATAGTCGGCTGGTTCGCGGCCTGCGATCGATCAATTTCTCTCATGCGAATGGTGAGATTTTTGATTGGATTGCGTGGTTGCGATTTCTGCCGTGTATAATATTATATCCATAATGCAATCTCCGACTTGCGTGCCCTGGCGTCACTATGTCCTGAAACGAGGGAAGTACGACATTCAAGTCTGACGGTCGTAACATCAGAATGCGCAAAGCCAACCTAAAAGAACCTTCCCCACCGGAATTCGCCGAGGCCCAATGATCTCGAACTGGCTGTCAGCCGCCCTCGCCCGCCGCAACATTCATTACGGCTGGGCGATGGTCGCCGTGACCTTTCTCACCGCCCTGATCTCCGCCGGCACGGTCGGCGCGCCCGGCGTTTTCATCGTGCCCTTGCAGAAGGAATTCGGCTGGACCACCGCAGAGATTTCCTCGGCGCTGTCGATCCGCTTCATTCTGTTCGGGCTGATGGCGCCGTTCGCCGCCGCGTTGATGAACCGCTACGGCCTGCGCAACGTGACGCTATTGGCGCTGCTGATCGTCGTATCCGGCCTCGTCGCGTCGCTGGCGATGACAGAGGTCTGGCAGCTCATGCTGCTGTGGGGCGTGGTGATCGGGATCGGCACCGGCATGACGGCGCTGGTGTTGGGCGCAACGATCGCCGCGCGCTGGTTCGTGGCACGGCGCGGCCTCGTGGTCGGCATACTCACCGCGAGCGTCGCCACCGGGCAACTCGTCTTTCTGCCGCTGTTGGCAAGCCTGACCGATACCTATGGCTGGCGGCTCGCGCTGGCGCTGGTGTGCGTCATGCTGGGTGTCGCAGCCTTTGCCGTGCTGATGGTCATGCGTGACCGGCCGAGCGACCTCCGCCTGCGGCCGTTTGGCGACGAAGGCACCGAGCCGCTGCCCGCGCCTCCCCCCAACAACACGCCGATCATGGCGGCCGCGCTCGGCACCCTGCGCGATGCTTCGAAGTCGGGCGTGTTCTGGATCCTGTTCGCCACCTTCTTCATCTGCGGCGCCAGCACCAATGGCCTGGTGCAGGTCCACCTGATTCCGATGTGCCTCGATTTCGGGATTCCGCAGGTGCAGGCGGCAAGCCTGCTTGCGGCGATGGGGATTTTCGATTTCGTCGGCACCATCGCCTCCGGCTGGCTGTCCGACCGCTATGACAACCGCTGGCTCCTGTTCTGGTACTACGGGCTGCGCGGACTATCGCTTCTGTTTCTGCCTTTCTCCAACTTCACGCTCTACGGCCTTTCGCTGTTTGCGATGTTCTACGGTCTCGACTGGATCGCGACCGTGCCGCCAACCGTGCGGCTCACCGCGCAACGGTTCGGTCCCGAACGCGCCAACCTCGTGTTCGGCTGGATTTTTGCCGGCCATCAATTGGGTGCAGGCGTCGCAGCCTTCGGCGCCGGCCTGTCGCGGACGGTGCTGCAGACCTATCTGCCGGCGTTCTTCGTCGCCGGCGCACTCTGCGTGGTGGCGGCGCTGATCGTGCTGGCGATCTCGCGGCCGAAGCCGGTGGCGGCGTGAGAGAACACGTCATTCCGGGATGGTGCGTTAGCACCAGACCCGGAATCTCGAGATTCTCAGGTGCGCAATTGCGCACCATAGTTCGATGCTGCGCATCGCCCCGGAATGACATCCCATCACGGCCGCGTCGACATATTCGTCGGCGGACCTACGTTCCGAATCGGCTCCGCCAATCGCGCGAATTCGCACAGTAGCGAACGCGTCTTGCGGGGATCGATCACCTCCTCGACCCAGAATTTCTCCGCGGAGCGGAACGGCGAGCGCAGCTTGTTGAGGCGCTCCTCGATTTCTTTCAGCTTCGCGGCCGGATCATCTGAAGCGTCGATGTCGGCGCGGTAGGCAGCCTCGATGCCGCCTTCGAGCGGCAGCGAGCCCCAATAGGCCGACGGCCAGGCATAGCGCATCGAATAACGGTTGGCCGGCTGGTGCACGACTCCGGCCACGCCGAACGCGTTGCGCACGATGATGGTGCACCAGGGGACCGTGGACTGGTTGACTGCCGCCATTGCGCGTACGCCGTGGCGGATGGTCGCTGATTTTTCGGCCTCGAGCCCGATCATAAAGCCGGGGCAATCCATCAGATACACGACAGGCAAATGGAAGGTTTCGGCGAAATCGACCCAGCGCACCACCTTCTGGCACGCTTCAGCCGTCCACGACCCGCCATAGTGGAAGGGATCGCTCGCCAATAGCAGCACCGCGCGGCCTTCGAGCCGGGCAAGCCCGGTAATGATCGGGCGGCCGAAATTGGCGTTGACCTCGAAGAACGAGCCTTTATCGACGACGGCGTCGATGATCGGGCGCATCTTGTAGACTTGCCGGCGATTGCGCGGCACCGCCTTCAACAGCGATTCTTCTGCGCGCTCCGGATCGTCGCTGCAGGGCGTGGTCGGCGGCAGGTCATATACCGATGACGGCAGATAGGACAGAAAACGCCTGGCGCGCTCGAACGCCTCCTCCTCGGTACCGACGGCGTCATCGACACCGCCGGCGCGGGTCTGGATCTCCGCGCCGCCAAGCTCCGTTTTCGTCAGGTCCTGGCCAAGGCGCTTCACGACCGGCGGGCCCGCGACGAACATCGCGGAATTCCTGGTCATGACCGAATAATGGCTGGCGGCCAGCCGCGCGGCGCCAAGGCCCGCGACCGAACCGAGCCCGAGCGCGACCACGGGCACGCGCGCCATGTTCGCGGTCGTAAACCAGTACCAGCGCGTGCCGCCGACGCCGCCGGGCAGATTGGCCGCGCCACGGGTTTCGATCGTCTTAACCGAACCGCCGCCGCCCGAACCTTCGATCACGCGAATGATCGGCAGGCGAAAATCGTGCGCCATCTCCTCGGCCATCAGCGGCTTGGCGGAAATCGAGGCGTCGGCCGAACCGCCGCGCACGGTGAAATCGTCGCCGACCACCACCACGGTGCGGCCATCGATCCTGCCGCGGCCGAACACGCAGTTGGCAGGCGTCAGGTGCTTGAGCTCGCTGTTTTCGTCGTATTCGGCGATGCCGGAAATCGCGCCGATCTCGTGGAAGGAATTCTTGTCGATCAGTCTGTCGATGCGCTCACGAACCGTGAGCCGGCCCTGGTCATGCTGGCGCTTGACCTTGTCAACGCCTCCCATCTCGCGCACGAACGCTTCGCGCCGAGCGAGCTCGTCGAGCTCCGGCTTCCAGTTCATTCGTATCCTCCGTCTTGATGATCTTGTTGTTATTATGGGTCGGCACCGGAAGCGGCTTTCGTTCGATGCGGCTCGCGAAGATGTCACCCTCGGCGCCTTCAAGCAGGCCGCCGAGCGCTACGCCGAGTTCGAGCATCTGCGGCGCTACTTCCTCGTGCAGCCGCTTCTCATCAAACATCGCGGAGAGCAGGCCGATCGTCGCAACCACGAAGGTTTGGTATTGCGGCGACCAGATCGGCACCGCGCAACCGTTGATATGCGGGCTCCAGGTGCCGCAGCCGACGACGTAGCCGTGTTCGCGCAGGTGGCGGCGGTTGTCCTCGATGCGCGACTTCAACAGCGCCGCATCTCCCGGGATCTCACGCTCCATTTCGGCGATCAGGGCGTCACCGACGTCGGTGTCGAGCGCTGCGGTGTAGGCAAAGCCGGCCGCGGTGCTGGTCATCGAGATGCGGCTGCCGGTGCCTTCATGCAGGCCGAGCGCGTTCGCCGCACGCGCGAATTCGAGATAAACTAGATGATAGCGGTCGGGAATCACGAAGCCGACGGTGCCCGGTAATTGGTCGGCGACATCCTGCAGCCGCAGCCGGATCAGGTTGCGAAGCTGCAACCCCTTCATCATCGAGGTGCTCATCGCCACCGCGCTCGGGCCGATGCGGTATTTCTGATCGCGCGGCAGATAGACGAGCTGGCCCATCCGCGTCAGCGTGTGGGTGAGCCGCGATACCGTCGACCGCGGCAGGCCGCAGCGACTGGAAATTTCCAGATTGCCTAGCCTGGCTTCATGACCCTCGAAGCAGCGCAAGACGTCGAACGCCCGCGACACCACCTGGATCACATCACCCTCGCCGGCCAGATCGCTGGCGAGCATTCCCTGTTTGCTTAGCCGTTCCGAGCGTCTTCCCATGTTTATGGCTCCATTCCGCCCTGCGGAATAAAATTCCACTTGCAGAACAAACTACCTCAGGCAATCTGCGGCCACAACAAAAAGCCGTTCACCAGGACAACCAGTCCGTCAGACGGTCCTTGGGGAGAACGGAAATGCCAGAGATCAAGATTGTCACCGACGTCGCCGGCCGCGTGTGCGCGCTTCCCGTCACAACTGGCGGAGATGTCGACGATGGCGACGAGATCGCCTTCGTCGAAGCCATGAAGATGGAAATTCCGGTCATGTCGACGACGGCGGGAAAAATCAAAGCCATCCTGGTCAAACTCGACGATGTCATCGCCGAAGGACAGGTCGTCGCGATCATCGAAGCTTAACCGGATCACGGCATAGATTAGCTCGCGGCGAAATTCCGCGACAATCTGTCCAGCTCTGGTGTTGGTGTATACCCAACGTTGCCATCGCAAGCAGCCGATGACATGATCAACGAGAAAATTTCGCATAGCGAAACAATCTGAGGGGAAAAATAATGATTCATCGGATGAAGGCGTTCGCGTCAATCGCCTTGGCAGGCGTCGCATTGCTGACCTCGCCGGCTGCATACGCCGAGGACGTCAAGCTGCCGCCGACCATGACGTTCACCGCCTACGACACCGGCACCGCCGGATTCAACATCGCGGTCGCCGTCGGCAAAGTGATGAAAGACAAATACGGCACCGACGTTCGCGTGCTGCCCGCCGGCAACGACGTGGCGCGGCTGGCGCCGCTGCGCGCCAAGCGCGCGTCCATGTCGGCGATGGGCTCCGGCACCTATTTCGCCCAGGAAGGCGTGTTCGAATTCGGTTCCAAGGAGTGGGGTCCTCAACCCCTGCAACTCGTTCTGTCGACGGTCGACTGCAACGCCGCCACGCTCGGTGTCGCCAAGGATACCGGCGTAACCGAAATCAAGCAGCTCAAAGGCAAGCGCGTCGGCTTCGTCGTCGGTTCGCCGGCGCTGAACCAGAACGCACTCGCCATCCTGGCTTTCGGCGATCTCAAGCAGAGCGACGTCAAGGCCGTCGAGTTCTCAAGCTATGGCGCGATGTGGAAGGGCATGATTAACAACGACGTCGATGCGGCCTTCGCCACCACCATCACTGGCCCGGCGAAGGAACTCGAGACCTCGCCGCGCGGCATCATCTGGCCGCCGCTACCCCACAACGACAAGGCCGGCTGGGAGCGCGTGAAGAAGGTCGGCTCGTTCTTCTTCCCCCATATGGCGACCTGCGGCGCCGGCATCTCCAAGGACAAGCCGATCGAGCTTGGCAACTACCCCTACCCGATCTTCATGGTCTATGGATCGCTGCCCGTCGACGAGGTCTATTCCATCACCAAGGCGATGATCACGGGCTATGACGCCTACAAGGATGCCGCTCCGGGAGCCGCTGGCCTCGGGGCCGACCGGCAGACCAAGAACTGGGTGGTTCCGGTGCATCCGGGCGCCGCGAAGGCATTGAAGGAAGCCGGCCAGTGGACCGACGCGCAGGAAGCCCATAACAAGGAATTGCTGAAGCGCCAGCAAGTGCTGGCGGCAGCATGGGCCGGTTATAGCAAGGCCAACCCGCCTTCGGATGACAAGGCGTTTCTCGACGGCTGGATGAAGGCACGCGCAGCAGCGCTGGCAAAGGCCAACATGCCGAACGGCTTCGAGTGACACTGCCTCTTCCGACCTCGGTAGAAGGCGAATACCATCTTTGGGGGAAGTGATGTCACCTTCTGCGAGTGATAGCGTAGTCGCGCCGGCAAAGCGGATCGAGTTCGACGATCCGCATGCTGGCGCGGGCAATATGCAGGAGGCCGAGGTCACGCGCGTACGGACCTTGCGCGGCGCGTGGCGCTGGGCGCTCGTGGTTGCCACCGCGGCAACCATCCTCCTGTGCATCAACCAGCAATTCTCGTTGCGCTTCTTCCTCGGCTATACCCAGCTCAACACCGAATATTTCTATCTGCTCATCGCGCTGATGCTGCCGTTCACGTTCCTGATCTTTCCAGGGACCGAGACCTCGCCGCTCGATCGCATTCCCTGGTATGACATAGTTCTTTTCATCGCCACCTTCGGCTGCGCCGTCATGCTGATGCTCAGCGTCCGCAAGGCCGCTGAAGCCGGCTGGGAATTCGGTGGCGCGCCAACCAACGTCATCGTGGCCGGCGTCGTCATGTGGGCGGTGCTGATGGAAGCGCTGCGGCGCACCGGCGGCTGGAGCCTGCTGCTCAGCGTGCTACCGTTTACGCTCTACCCCCTGTTCGCCGACGCGAAGTGGTTGGGGCCGTTTCGCGGCACCGAATCGACGCTTGAGCAGGCGACGGCTTATCACGTCCTGTCGGGCGAAAGCCTGCTCGGCATTCCGATCCAGGCCTTCGCCGATACCGTGATCGGCTTTCTCGTCTTCGGCACCGCGCTGATGATGACGGGCGCAGGAAAATTCTTCATCAACATCGCCTTTGCGCTGTGCGGTACCTTCCGCGGTGGCGCCGCAAAGGTCTGCATCTTTGCCTCCGGCCTGCTCGGCATGATGTCGGGGTCGATCATCTCCAACGTGCTGACCGCCGGCACCATGACCATTCCCGTCATGAAGAAGAGCGGTTTTCGTGCTTCCTATGCCGCCGCGATCGAGGCCTGCGCATCGACCGGCGCGGTGCTGGCGCCGCCGGTGATGGGCGCGACCGCGTTCGTGATCGCGCAGTTCCTCAACGTCAGTTACGCGGAAGTCGCCGTTGCCGCGGTTATTCCGGCCACGCTCTATTACATTGGCCTGTTCATGCAGGTCGATTCTTACGCCGCCCGCCACGGGCTGAAAGGCATTCCACGCGCCGAGCTGCCGAAAGTCTGGGATACGGTCAAAGCCGGCTGGTACTACATCTTCGTGATCGCGCTACTGATCGTGATGCTGCTGCATTTCAAGCGCGAGAGCCACGCGCCGTTCTACGCGACCGCGCTGCTGCTGGTGCTCAACCAGCTCTTCTCCAAGGACACGCGCTGGACGCTCGGGACCATCAACAAGTTCCTCGAGGTCAACGGCCGCACCTTCGTCGAACTGGTCGGCATCCTCGCCGGCTGCGGCCTCCTGATCGGCGCGTTCTCGATGACTGGCGTGGTTTCCAGTCTCGCCAACGACCTGCTGCGGCTCGCCGGCGACAATGCGTTGCTGCTGCTTGTGATGTGTGCTTTTACCAGCCTCATTCTCGGGCTCGGACTGACGACGACGGCCTGCTACATCTTCCTCGCCATCCTGGTGGCGCCCGCGCTGGAGAAGCTCGGCCTCAACCGTATGGCCGTGCACATGTTCATCTTCTACTGGGGCATGCTGTCGTCGATCACGCCGCCGGTCGCCATCGCCTCCTTTGCCGCAGCCGGCATCGCCGGCTCACCGGCGATGAAGACCGGCTGGGAATCGATGTGGGTCGGCAGCATCATTTACTTCATTCCGTTCTTCTTCGTGCTGAACCCGGCGCTGGTGCTGCAGGGACCAAGCCCGTATCTGGAAGGAATCGGACTAATGGCGCTGGCGGGCTTCGGCACGCTGTTCATCTGCGGTGGTATTCAGGGCTACCAGGTCTTTGTCGGCGACCTCCGGGGCACCGGCACGCTGGAATGGCCGTTGCGCGTATTACTCGTCATCGGCGGGTTCGTGGTGGCCACGCCCGGCGGAGGGATCATGCCGCTGTCGCAGATGCAGGTGACAATGCTCGGTCTCGCCATTCTCGTACCCACCACACTGCTCGCGCTGGTGCTGATCCGGCGTCAGGCCCCGGCAGCGAACCAGTTGCACGCACCCTGATTGCGTTGCACAAGAGGAGGCGATGAAACAATCGCCTCCTCCGTTCACTACCGGTCCCGCAGCCTGGATCGGTTCGAAGCCGCCCTTGCTGCGGTTCCTGAACACCTGTCACGCAGAATTCGCGCCCGAGACCAGCGGCGCGGTCGCCGATTACATCCCCGAGCTCGGCAAGGCCGACCCTGACCATTTCGGCATCAGCCTCGCCACGCTCGACGGCCATGTCTACGAGGTCGGCGACACCCAGATCCCCTTCACCATCCAATCGATGTCAAAACCCTTCGTCTTCGCGCTGGCGCTCGATACGTTGGGTGCAGAACGGGTCGAGAGTGTCATCGGCGTCGAGCCGTCAGGCGATCCCTTCAACTCGATCCGCCTCAACGCCGAGAACCATCCCTTCAACCCCATGGTCAATGCCGGCGCGATCGCCTGCTCCGGCCTGATCCATGAGGCGAAGGGCGACGCCGCGTTCGAATATATCCGGCAGGCGCTGGGCCGGTTTGCCGGACGCGACCTCGACGTCGACGATGCCGTCTACGCCTCCGAAAGCACCACCGGCGACCGCAACCGGGCAATCGGTTATCTCCTGCGCACCAATGCCGTGATCAGGGATAACGTGGCTGCCGTGCTGGAGGTGTATTTCCGGCAATGCGCCATCCTGGTGACGGCGCGCGACATCGCGGTAATGGCGGCCACCCTCGCCAATCGCGGCATCAATCCAGTGACCGGCGAACAGGTGATGAGCGCCTACGCCATCTCGCGCACGCTTTCAGTGATGACGAGTTCCGGCATGTACGACTACGCTGGCGAATGGATCTACCGGATCGGGATCCCCGCCAAAAGCGGCGTCGGCGGCGGCATCCTCGCCGCGCTCCCGGCCCGGCTCGGGCTCGGCAGCTATTCGCCAAGACTCGACAAGCACGGCAACAGCGTGCGCGGCATCAAGGTCTGCGAGGCGCTGTCGGCGCATTACGACCTGCATATGCTCAACCGCAGCGACGACGCCCGCAACAGCATCATCGCCGACTACAATATCGGCAACAGCCCGTCGCGGCGGGTGAGGCGCGCGCAGGAACAGAGCATCCTCGCCGCCCACCACCAGGACGTCCGCGTGATCGAGCTGGTGGGGACGCTGTCGTTTTCCAACGTCGATTACGTCTCGCGCCAGCTCGCAGCCAAGCCGCGTCCGCAACTCGTAATTTTCGACCTGCGCCGCGTCACCGCCATGACCCGGGCCGGCGCCCGTCTCCTCGCCGAGGAATTCCGCGAGTTGGCCGCGCACCACGTCACCGTGATTCTGTCCGGTATCAGGCGGTCGTCGCCGGACTGGAAGATGATCGCGGATTGGACGGAAGGCCTCACCAACATCCGCAACTACTATTTGCTCGACGCCGCGATCGAATGGGCGGAAGACCAGGTGGTGTACCGCTACGGCGGCGCGATCGACTTCTTCGAGGCGACCGACCTCTCCGAGCAGTCGCTGCTGGCGGGACTAACGGACGAGGAATTGACCGATCTGGCCTCACTCGCCGCCATCAAGAGCTACCAAGCGAGCGAAAAGATCATCGCCACCGGCGAACCAGCCACTTCGCTGTTCTTTCTCAGGAGCGGCGTAGTGCACGTCACCCTGCCCGATGGGATCAGGCTGGCGACGCTGACCGCGGGAATGCCGTTCGGCGAGATGGCGCTGCTGGAGCCGCGCCGCTCCGCCGACGTCTTCGCCGACATGGCCGCGACCGCCTACGAAATCCCGCTCCGCGATTTCGAGCGTTTTCGAAAGCAGCATCCGCGTGCCGGCGAGCGGATCATGCGCAACCTCGCGCAATTGCTGGCCGATCGCCTGATCCTCGCCAACGCCAAGCTGAATCTGTTGACGTCAGGCTAGATTGAATTTGGGCGAGGTCACGGGCCGCATGGTTCGAGACGCACGGCGCTGCCGTGCTCCTCACCATGAGGGTCTTAGATCTCATCCTGCGACCACTCTCAGACCTCATCCTGAGGAGCATCGCGAAGCGATGCGTCTCGAAGGATGAAGCCACCGACGGCGGCTACCCCGCCTTGCCCCGCCCGTTCTTCTCAGCGGCACGCCGCAGGGCTTCGGCGAGCGCGCCGCCTTGCTCCTGCGCCTTGCGCGGCGCGGATGACGTCATCGATGCCTTGGAATACTCGGGCATCTTGCTTTCCGACAACTTCGGGCCCTTGGCGCCGACTTCGTCGTCGAGCCGCAGCGTCAGTGCGATGCGCTTGCGGGCGACTTCGACCTCCAGCACCTTGACCTTGACGATGTCGCCTGGCTTCACCACCTCGCGCGGGTCCTTGATGAAGGTCTTTGACATCGCCGAGATGTGCACCAGGCCGTCCTGATGCACGCCGATATCGACGAAGGCGCCGAACGCCGCGACATTGGTGACCGTGCCTTCCAGGATCATGCCGCGCTTGAGGTCCTTGATCTCCTCGACGCCTTCCTTGAACACCGCGGCCTTGAACGCCGGGCGCGGGTCGCGGCCGGGCTTTTCCAGCTCGCGCAGGATGTCGGTCACCGTCGGCAGCCCAAACGTTTCGTCGACAAAGGCCTGTGGCTTCAACTGGCGCACGACATCGGCGTTGCCGATCAGCGCCTTGATGTCGCTCTTGGTCGCGGCGAGAATTCGCCGCACCACCGGATAGGCTTCGGGGTGCACGCCGGACGAATCGAGCGGGTCTTCACCGCCGTTGATGCGCAGGAATCCGGCGCACTGCTCGAATGCCTTTGGCCCCAGCCGCGGCACTTCCTTTAGCGCCTTGCGCGACTTGAACGGCCCGTTGGCGTCGCGATGCTGCACGATGCTCTGCGCAAGTCCCGCGCCGATGCCTGACACCCGCGCCAGCAGCGGCGCGGACGCTGTGTTGGCATCGACGCCGACGGCGTTGACGCAGTCTTCGACCACGGCATCGAGCGAGCGCGCCAGCTTGGTTTCGCCGAGATCGTGCTGATACTGCCCGACACCGATCGCCTTCGGATCGATCTTGACGAGTTCGGCAAGCGGGTCCTGCAGGCGCCGCGCAATCGAGACCGCGCCGCGCAAGGTGACGTCGAGCTCCGGCAATTCCTCGGACGCAAAGGCCGAGGCGGAGTAGACCGATGCGCCGGCCTCCGACACCACGATCTTGGACATTTTCAGATCCGGCAGCAGCTTGACGAGCTCCGTTGCGAGCTTGTCGGTCTCGCGCGAGGCAGTGCCGTTGCCGATTGCAATGAGATCGACGCGGTGCGCGACCGCGAGCTTGCCCAGCGTCGCCAGCGCCGCATCCCATTGCCTTTGTGGCTCGTGCGGATAGACCGCGGTGGTCGCCACCACTTTGCCGGTGGCGTCGACGACGGCGACCTTGACGCCGGAGCGATAGCCGGGGTCGAGCCCCATGGTCACGCGCGCGCCGGCCGGCGCCGCAAGCAGCAGGTCGCGCAAATTCGAGGCGAACACCCGCACGCCCTCGGTCTCCGCCGCCGTCCACAGCCGCATCCGCAGGTCGATATTGAGATGCACCTGGATCTTGGTGCGCCACGCCCAGCGCGCGGTTTCGATCAGCCAGCGGTCGCCCGGGCGGCCCTGATCGGAAATGAGAAAGCGCTGCATGATCTTCAATTCATATGCGCTCGGCACATTGGCGACCGGGACTTGCGCATCGGGCAATATCTGCAGCTCGAGGATTTCTTCCTTCTCGCCCCGAAACAACGCGAGAATGCGGTGCGACGGCAGCTTGTGGAGGGCGCCGTTGTAGTCGAAATAATCCTTGAACTTCTCGCCTTCGATCTTCTTGCCCTTGCGCACGGTCGAAACCATCACCCCGTTCGACCACATTTCCTCGCGCAGCTTCCCGATCAGGTCGGCGTCTTCGGCGAATCGCTCCACCAGAATCGCCCGCGCGCCCTCGAGCGCGGCGGCGACGTCTGCCACCTGCTTCTCGGCATCGACGAAGCCGGCGGCGACGACCTGCGGATCGTTCTGCGGCTGCGTCAGCAACAGCTCTGACAGCGGTTCGAGGCCGGCTTCCCTGGCAATCTCGGCCTTGGTGCGGCGCTTCGGCTTGAACGGCAAATAGATGTCTTCCAGGCGCCCCTTGCTGTCGGCCGCCATGATCGCCGCTTCCAGCGCGGCGTCGAGCTTGCCCTGCTCGCGGACCGAATTGAGGATCGCCGTCCGGCGCTCTTCGAGCTCGCGCAGATAGGTCAGGCGCTCTTCCAGGTTGCGCAGTTGGGTGTCGTCGAGCCCGCCGGTGATTTCCTTGCGGTAGCGCGCCACGAACGGGACGGTAGCGCCGCCGTCCAGCAGTTCGACCGTCGCTGCGATCTGCTCTTCGCGAACGCCAAGTTCTTGCGCAATCTGTCGATTGATATTTGCCACGCGACCTCTTTCCAAAGCCGTTTGCGGCGGGCGGATCCACCGCGGGGACGCAGCTTATGGACCATCTCGGATTGATTTGCCAACCCGCCATACGAAACAAATTGATCTGTGGATGGCCCCACCCGGCAACTTAATTCGGACCAAAGACCGGCCGGATCAGACGTCGAGATAAGGGTGGATCGATGGCGTTGCAGTGTGTAAACGGACGCTCCTTCCCCCGGAGCAGCCATGTCGATCTGCGGCCTTGATTTTGGAACGTCGAACACGACGCTCGGCACCATCGAGCGTGCAGCGCCCGTTCTGGCGACGCTGGAGGCGGCGCAGACCGCGATTCCGAGCGCAATCTTCTATGAGGCGGATAGCGGCGTCCGGATCGGCCGCAGGGCCGTGGAAGCCTATGTCGAGGGCGTTCCGGGCCGCCTGCTGCGCAGCCTCAAATCGGTGCTCGGAACCTCCCTGATCGACGAAACCACGCGGCTCGGACGCGCGCGGGTCAGCTTTCGCGATGTGATCGCCTATTACCTCGGCGCGGTCAAACGCCGCGCAGAACAGGCAACCGGCCGCCAACTGCGCAACGTCGTCCATGGCCGTCCCGTACACTTCGTCGACAACGCACCGGACGCCGACCGCAAGGCGGAAGAGACCCTGCGAACGATTGCACAAGGCATCGGATTCGAGGACGTTACGTTCCAGTTCGAGCCGATCGCGGCGGCGCTCGACTATGAGCGACAGATCGCATCCGAGGAAGTAGCACTAATCGCCGATATCGGCGGCGGCACGTCCGACTTTTCGATCGTGCGTCTGGGGCCCCAGCGCCACGGCAAGCCCGATCGCGCAGCGGATATTCTTGCCAATGACGGCGTGCGCGTCGGCGGCACCGATTTCGACCGTCAGCTCAGCCTCGGCGTGGTCATGCCGCTGTTCGGCTTCGGCAGCGCCATGAAGCGGCCGGGGCTTGACGTGCCGTCGAGCTACTTCCACGACCTCGCGACCTGGTCCAACATCAACCGCATGTATGAACCGCGGGTGCTTGCCGATATCCGCCAGGTGCGGCAGGAGGCTGCCGAGCCGGAACTTCTCGACCGGCTGATGCGCGTGGTTCACGAACAGCGCGGCCACACGCTGGCCATGGAAGTCGAAGATGCCAAGATCGCGTTGTCCGAGCAGCGCCGGTCGGAAATCCCGCTGGAATGGGTTGCCCCGGGACTCAGCGCGGCCATCGGCCGGCCCGATCTCGTCAGTCACACAAAGCAGTTGGCGGATCGCATATCGGCGCGCATCAAGAACTGTCTCGTTCAGGCGGGATTAACTGCTGACGATATCGACTCGGTCTTCCTGACCGGCGGCTCGGTGAAACTCGCGCACGTGCACACGGCGATCACCAAAGCCGTGCCGTCGGCCCGCATCGTCGAAGGTGACATCTTCGGCGCCGTCGGCAAAGGATTGACGCTGGAGGCGCTGCGACGGTACGGGCCTTCGAGCTGAGAACGAACACGGTCAGCCGACCACTTCCGTCACCGGCTGCAAGTCGATGGCAAAGGTTTCCAGAAACTTCGACGTCATGATGTAGAATCCGACCGAGAGCTGCAGCTCGACGAGCGCGGCCGGAGTCAGTTTGGCGGCAATGGCGTTGAAGGTCGCGTCCGTTGGTTTGTGACGCTTGACGATTTCATCGGTGAAGGCGAGCGCGGCGCGCTGCACTTCGTCAAAGCATGTCGCAGATTCCCAATTCTCCAGCGCCTCGTTCTGCTCGTCGGTGACGCCGACGTTCTTGCCGATCCGCTTGTGGGCGATGATTTCGTAGGGCGCCTCGCACAGGATGCCGGTGCGGGTGATGGCGAGCTCCCGCACGATCGGGTCCAGCTCGCCCTTGTGCCTGATGGCCCCGCCGAGCCGGCAGTATTGTTCGAGATAGCTCGGCGAATGCGCCATCATGCGGAAGATGTTCGCATTGCGGTTTTTGCCCAGCAATTCGCGGGTGCGCTCATTGTGCTTGGCGGGATCGCTATAGTCGACGCGGGCCATTCATCACCCTGGGGGTTTGGGATTTTCTGATTTGTTGACAGAGAGATCATGCACTGCAGCAGGGAGCCGATCAACCGCCGAAACGAGGCTCAAGCCTGCGCCCAGGCCGTTCGACCCGCTCCAAAAAACTCCCTCTCTCGTGCACAAACCGGCTGCGAGCGAGCCAAATTGCCGCCTCAATGCTGGTCGATTCTCAGGACTGTCGATATTCGCTGAGTGGGGACTCAAAAGAGCGAATACTCGTCGCGGGGTGTTCCGAGTAAAACCAAACTGAGCTCATCAGGCCTTCACGGGCAAGGATGACTCATGCCCAAGTCTAGGGAGTTAGGCATGAAGGAAGCCACCAGGAAGGCGGCCTCGGAAGCGCTTGCGCAGATGCTGGCGGTAACAGCGATGCTCGTCATCGCCAGCGTTGTGTTCTACTGGCACTGAATGTTGACGCGTCGAAGCACTCAGATATTTCACCTGTTCCGCGTAATTCTGGGTTGCTTCGCTGCGTGAGCATTGTGCCTGAAGCTCACTTCGTTTTCTCGAAATACGGCACCAACCTTCCCGCAAACGGCCGATAGCTCGCGGTGACCTTATCGCCAATGGCGAGATCGTCAGTACCATGAGCCATCATGCGAAAGCCCTCGGCCGCATCGACCAGCACAATGTTGTAGGGAACGTGCGTGCGGGTTTCCGGCGTCGCGGCGCGGCACACCAGCGAGGTCGCGTAGACCGTCGCTGCTCCGCTGGCACGCTTCTCGACCGGATCCGGCGCACCACAGGCAGCGCAGAAGCTGCGGTGGAAATACTGCACGTTCTCGCAATGACCGCAGCTTTGATAGACGATGGCCTCGGCGCCCTTGGTCCAGTCGGTGATCTTGTCGGTCATCGCACCCGCTCCAGGAACATGCTGACATGCGACGACAGCACGCCGCCGTCGCCGTGCAACAGCGCGATCGAGGCATCGCGGACCTGCCGGGGGCCGGCACGCTCCGTCATCTGCAAATGCGTCTCGACCAGATGGGCCATCGCGCCGCCGACGCCGCAATGGCCGTAGCTCAAGAGCCCGCCATGGGTATTGAGCGGCATGGCGCCGTCGCGGCCAAAATGCCCTGCCCGCACTCGGGCCGCCGCTTCGCCGCGCCCGGCAAGACCGAGATCTTCCAGCAGCATCGCGAGCGTAATGGTGAAACTGTCGTAGACAGCGGCGTAACGCACATCCGATATCGCGACGCCGGATGCTGCCTTTGCCTTGGCGATCGCGATCTCGGCGCCGAGTTCGCTTAAACGCGGGGCGGCCGTGACGTGCTGATGGGTATGCGCCTGCGCACAACCACGCACGCGAACACGGATCGCACTGGTCGGCTCGCGGCTGACCACGAACGCCGCGCCACCATCGGACACCGGGCAGCAGTCCAGCAATTTGAGCGGCATCGCCACCGGCTTTGAGGCCATCACGTCGGCGACCGTGATCGGCTCGTGGAACTGAGCACCCGGATGGGTCGAGGCGTGGGCGCGCATCAGCACAGCGAATTCGGCGAGGTCTTCCTGGGTGACGCCATACTCGTGCATGTAGCGCGACGCGACGAGACCGTAATAAGCGGGGATCGTCGGTCCCAACGTCACCTCGTAATCGGGATGGCCGACCTGCGCCAGCGCCTGGATCGAGGCGTCGCGGCTCTGCCCGGTGAGACGGTTTTCGCCGCCGACCACCAGCACATGTTTTGCCACGCCGGCGTCGACCAGATGATGCGCGAGCATGGTCATCGCGAGTCCGGTGGCGCCGCCGACCTGCACGGCGTGTGCGTAGGATGGCTGAATGCCAAAATGCTCGGCGAACACGGTTGCCAGCATGATGTGCGGCGAGACGGTCGAATAGCCGCAGAGAATCCCGTCGATCTCCGATCGCCTCAAGCCGGCATCGGCAATGGCGAGCTCAGCCGCCTTGCTCATGAGATCGAGCGAGGACGAGCCTTCATGCTTGCCGTAGGACGTCAGCCCGACACCGGTGATGAAGCTCATGGTTGTTCCGTTTCCCTCGCCGTCATTCCGGGGCGCGTCGAAGACGCGAACCCGGAATCTCGAGATTCTCCGGTGCGCAATTGCGCACCATAGTTCGTCGCTTCGCGCCGCCCCGGAATGACGTTGTGGAGAGGCCGATTTCTCATCCTCAATACGACTTCGGCAGACCCAGTACCTTCTCCGCAATAAAACTGAGAATGAGTTGCGGGCTGATCGGGGCGATGCGGGGGATCAGGGATTCCCGCAAATAGCGCTCGACGTGATACTCCTTGGCATATCCGAATCCGCCATGCGTCATTACTGCCTGTTCGCAGGCGTGGAAGCCGGCTTCGGCGGCGAGATATTTTGCGGCGTTGGCGGCCGGCCCGCATTGCATGCCCTCGTCGTATTGCCAGCCGGCCGAGAGCACCATCAGCCATGCCGCTTCCAGCTCCATCCAGTTCTTCGCCAGCGGATGCTGGATGCCCTGGTTCATGCCGATCGGACGATTGAACACGATGCGGTTCTTCGCGTAGGCCGAAGCCCGCGACAGCGCGACCTGGCCGAGACCCACCGCTTCTGCCGCGATCAGGATGCGCTCGGGATTCATGCCGTGCAGGATATATTCGAAGCCGCGGCCTTCTTCGCCCAAGCGATCCTCGACCGGGATCTCGAAATTCTCGAAGAACAATTCGTTGGAATCGACAGGCTTGCGGCCCATCTTTTCGATCTCGTGCACGGTGACACGCTGCTTGTCGAAATCCGTGTAGAACAGGCTGAGCCCGTGGGTCGGATTCTTCACTTCCTCGAGCGGCGTGGTGCGTGCCAGCAGCAGAATCTTGTTGGCGACCTGGGCGGTGGAAATCCAGACCTTTTGGCCATTGACGACATATTTGTCGCCCTTGCGCACCGCGCGGGTTTTCAGTTGCGTCGTGTTCAGCCCGGTATTGGGTTCGGTCACCGCGAAACATGACTTGTCGCGACCGTCAATGATCGGCGGCAGCATGCGCGTGCATTGCTCCCTGGTGCCGAACACGACGACGGGATTGAGCCCGAACACGTTCATATGCACGGCGGATGCGCCGGACATGCCGGCGCCCGATTCCGCAATCGTCCGCATCATGATCGCGGCGTCGGTGATGCCTAGCCCCGACCCGCCATATTCCTCGGGGATGCAGATGCCGAGCCAACCGGCATCCGCCAGCGCGCGGTGGAAGTCGGCGGGGTAGCCGCCTTCCTTGTCCTTCTTCAGCCAATAGGCATCGTCGAAGCGCGAGCAGATTTTGCCGACCGCGTCGCGGATCGATTCCTGGTTGGCTGACAGCGCAAAATCCATCTATCCCATCCTTACGTGTTAAACGCGGCCTTGGTGACGCCATCGCGCACCAGCGCTGCGATCTCATCCGATGAAAAACCGGCTTCCTGGAGGATTTCCGCGCCGTGCTCGCTCAGGCGCGGGGCCAGCCGCTTCGTTTCAACCGGCGTTTCCGAAAATCGCGCCGATGGCTTCATGTTGCGGATGCGGCCCTCGGTCGGATGATCGACGACCGGGAAGAAATCGGTCGCTACGATGTGGGGATCCCCGAGCAGGCTTTCGAGGTCGTGCATCGGCATAACAGGCACATCGGCCTTCTCCAGGATGTCGCTCCATTCGGCCGTTGTTTTGGTCTCAAGAATGCGCGCCAGTTCGGCATAGACCGTGTCGATGTTGGCGGCGCGGCCGGCGAAGGTTGAAAATTTCGGATGGACGCGGAGATCGTCTCGCCCCGTTGCATCGAAGAAATTCTGCCACTGCTTGTCGTTGTAGACGATCACGCAGATGTAGCCGTCGGAGGTCCTGTAGGGGCGCCGATCCGGCGACAGATGCCGGGCGTAGCCGCCCTTGTCGAGCGGCGGCTCATAGGTGAGACCGCCCATGTGATCGCCCATCACAAACCCAGCCATGGTTTCGAACATCGGGATATCGACGCGCTGGCCGCGTCCAGTACGGTTGCGATCGACGAGGCTGGCGCAGATCGCGCCCACCGCCGTCAGTCCGACGATACGGTCGACCAGCGCATTCGGCACATAGCGCGGCACGCCATCGGCGGTCTGCGCCATCAGCGCCGGCAGTGCCGTCGCGCCCTGGATCAGATCGTCGTAAGCAGGCTTTGCCGCATAGGGCCCGTCCTGGCCGAAGCCGAACACGCCGGCATAGATCAGCCGCGGGTTGATTTTCGACACCACGTCGTAGCCGAGATTCAGCCGTGCCATCGCCTGCGGGCGCACGTTGTAGACCAGCACGTCGGCGGATCCGATCAGCCGCAACACGGCATTCCGCCCGGCGGGCTTCTTCAAATCGAGACAAATCGAGCGCTTGCTGCGGTTGGTGTTGAGGAATACCGGTCCCATGCCGGGATGGCGGGTCGGCCCGATTTGTCGCGTCACGTCGCCATCGAGCGATTCCACCTTGATGACGTCAGCGCCGTAATCGCCGAGCATCTGGGTGGCATAGGGCCCCATCAGCACGGTCGTCATGTCGATGACCTTGATGCCCTCCAATGGTCCCATGGCTCAATTCGCTCCCGGATTGTCGTTCCGGCCAAGTAACGGCAGCGGGTTAGGAAGATCAAGCGCGCCGGACGTATGGACGTATGCGCTGGAGACCAACAACCGATGTCGTCCCTGCGAACGCAAGGGACCCATACGCCGCGGCCCTTCCGTTGAGCGATGAGTCACCTACCAAGACAATTAATGCCTGTGGTTATGGGCCCTGCGTTCGCAGGGACGACGATGGTCGATGCCTGTGGCGGCTATTTCTTCGGCGGCTCGTTCTGGGATCTCGCGTCGCGCTCCCGGGTCAGGCGTTCCAGCTCTTCATTCTGCTGGCTAAGGCGGTCAGCGATGCGCGCTTCGTTCCGTTCGCCGGAGGCGGCGGCAGCCTGTTCGATCAACTGCCGGATATTGTCTTCCAGAATCCTGATCCGGCTGTTGAGCTCTGCCAGCGACAGCGAACTTTCGTTACCCATGATGCAGGCTCCGGAAAATTGTAGGGTGGGCAAAGCCACCGGGTCACGCGAAATGCGCGTCCGATGACAGGCTCCGCGTGCCCACCAGTCTCATCGCGCGGCACTCAGGGGTGGGCACCGGCGCTAGCGCGCCTTTGCCCACCCTATAATAGCTACGATAGCACGTTTCGCGGCTACTTCGCAGGTTCCAGCACGGAGACGTAGTTCGCCACCGCCGCACCGCCCATGTTGAAGATGCCGGCGAGCTTGGCATTCTTGAGCTGCATGCCCTCGGGCGCCTGGCCGACGAGCTGCATCGCGCTCATCACGTGCATGGAGACGCCGGTGGCGCCGATCGGGTGGCCTTTGGCCTTCAACCCGCCGGATGGATTGATCGGCAGCTTGCCGTCTTTCTGGGTCCAGCCTTCCTTGATAGCGCGGGCACCCTGCCCGCGCGGCGTCAGGCCCATTGCCTCATATTCGATCAGTTCGGCGACGGTGAAGCAGTCATGGGTTTCGACAAAGGAGAGATCGGAGAGCTGCACGCCGGCCTGCGCCAGCGCGCGCTGCCAGGCCACGGTGCAGCCTTCGAACTGCAGGATGTCGCGCTTGGACATCGGCAGGAAATCCTGCGCATGGGCGGTGGCGCGGAAGTTCACCGCCTTGCCCATGGTCTTCGCGGTTTCCAAATCCGTCAGCACCAGGGCTGCCGCGCCATCCGACACCAGCGAGCAATCGGTGCGCTTCAGCGGGCCGGCCACGAACGGGTTCTTCTCGCTCTCGGCGCGGCAGAACTCATAGCCGAAATCCTTGCGCAACTGCGCATAGGGGTTGGCAACGCCGTTCTTGTGGTTCTTGGCAGCGATCATCGCCAGCGCGTCCGACTGGTCGCCATATTTCTGGAAATAGCTTTGCGCGATCTTGCCGAACACCCCGGCAAAGCCGCCGACGGTGTCGCCGTCCTCGGGCAAATAGGATGCTTTCAGGAGGTAACGCCCGATATCGGCCGAGGGCGTCCGCGTCATCTGCTCGACGCCGACTACCAGCACGATCTTCGCCGCGCCCGAGGCGATCGCCCTGATACCCTGATGCACCGCCGCCGAACCGGTGGCGCAGGCGTTCTCGACCCGGGTGGCCGGCTTGAAGCGCAGTTTGGGGTCGGCCTGAAGCACCAGCGAGGCCGTGAAATCCTGCGGCGAAAAACCAGCGTTGAAATGGCCGAGCACGATCTCGTCGACGTCTTCGGCAGAAATGCCGGCGTCGGCCAGCGCGTCGGTCGCCACCTTGACCACGAGGCTTTCGACGGTTTCCGCGTCGAACTTGCCGAATGGCGTGTGCGCCCACCCCACAATGCTGGCTGTCATGGTCGTTCTCCTTGTTCCGGTTCCGGCCAATTTGTAGCCTATCGGGGAAAAGACTTCACGCCGGTTTCAGCGATTTCAGGGTCCGCGCGCACATGGCGGTTATGCCGGCCCAGTTGCCGGACCGGATATCCGCCGCCGGGCAGAGCCAGGAACCGCCCACCGCCACCACATTAGGCTCGGCCAGCCAGGTCGCCGCATTGGCTTCGCCGATGCCGCCGGTGGGGCATATCAGGATATTCGGAAACGGCCCCGCCAGCGCCCGAAGTGCCTTGATACCGCCGGCCTGCTCGGCGGGGAAGAATTTCACCAGGTCGAAGCCGGCCGCCAGCGCCTGCATCAGCTCGGAAGCGGTCGCGATCCCAGGCGCAAACGGCAGCTCGCTTGCGGCGGCGGCCTTCAACAGCTCCGGCGTCGCGCCGGGGCTAATGCCGAATTTGGCCCCGAGCGCCCTCGCCCTTGCCAGATCATCGGCATCTAAAATTGTACCGATGCCGACAATGGCTTCCGGCACCTCTGTGATCATGGCCTTGGCGGCGTCTGCGGCGACCGGCGTTCGCAGGGTGACTTCCAGCACGCGCACCCCGCCTGCAACCAGCGCGCGGGCCAGCGGCACCGCGTCCTCCAGCCGATCGATGGTGAGCACGGGGATCACCGTCGCGGACTTGAAGATGGCGGCGAGTTGTTCCTGCCTTGTGGTTGCAGTCATGGAGATGCCTTGCCAGAGGTAGCGGGAATGAGTCCGGGCGGCATCGCCGCACGCGGGATGATAGCCCCGGGATGACATACCACAACGCCGGCCAGACGATGCCCCGCGCGGGCGGCTTCCTTCGGGTCCGCGCCCGCAAGCCGCGCGGCGACATAGGCCGCGGCAAAACTGTCGCCGGCCGCGGTGGTGTCGACGACGGGCGCCTTTAGCTGCTCAGCCCTGATCTGGTGCGAAACGCCCGCCAGCCGCAGAATGCTCGCGGGTTCGGACAATTTTAGAACTACTTCGTTGCCCGGAATCCGCGCCAGCAAGGCTTCATTGCTTTCGCCGGGATGGAGCGGCAGCAGGTCCTCCGTCGAAGCCAGTACGATATCGGCGAGTTCGAAGGCATCGTGATAAACGGCGCGCGCGACGTCGAGATCGGGCCAACCACGGGCGCGGAAATTGGTGTCGAAGGCAAACCGCGCCCCGGCCTCACGCGCGCGCTTGACGGCCGCGAACAGCCGCGCCCGTCCCTCCTCGCCATAAAGCGATAACGTGATCGCCGAGAGATAGATCATCTCATAGGTAGCCAGCGAACCCAGGATCTCCGGCGTCTGCGGCAAATCCATCAGGCTGCGCGCGGCAGCGCTGTCGCGCCAGTGAAAGAACCGGCGCTCGCCCTTGTCGTCGGTCTGGATCATGTAGAGACCCGGCAGCTTGCCCGGCAGCCGCGCCACCCGTGTTGTCCCGACCCCTTCCGCAGCCCAACCGGCAATCATCTCATCGCTGAGGCTGTCATCACCGAGTGCGGTGATGTAGTCGGCGCCGGCGCCGAGGCGGGCGAGATAGACGGCAGTGTTGAGGGTGTCGCCGCCATAGCCGCGCGAAAACAGGCCGGCCTGGGTCCCTTGGGCCTGCTTAAGCTCGATCATGCACTCGCCGATGCAGGCAACTTTGGTCATGGCCGCATCCGCGCAAACTAGCGTAAAGTCACATTAGGCCGCAAACTTGCCGCCGAGCTCATCCTCGATATGGATCCGGATGATATCGTCAAACGTCTTCTCGGCGGTGGTGAAGCCGAGCTTGAGCGCGCGGGCGGTGTCGAAATCCCGCGGCCAGCCGCTGACAATGCCGATGATGGTCGGATCGGGCACGCGCTTGATGCGGGCGGTGACGTTCTTGCCTGCGACGCGATCGAGTGCTGCGATCTGCTCGCCGACGGTTACCGACATGCCGGGCATGCTGAGATTGCGACGCGGCCCCATCGTATTGAGGTCCATGGTGCCGGCGTGCATCAGGAACCCCACCGCCGATTTCGGCGAGGCATGCCAGTGCCGTACGTCCTCGGACACCGGCAGCACCGCCTCCTCGCCGGCCAACGGCTCGCGGATGATGTTAGAGAAGAAGCCGGACGCAGCCTTGTTCGGCTTGCCCGGCCGCACGCAGATCGTCGGCAGGCGGATCGAGATGCCGTCCAAAAGGCCCTTGCGCGTGTAATCGTTGATCAGGAGTTCGCAGATCGACTTCTGCGTGCCGTAGCTCGTCAGCGGCGTATGGAAGAATTCGTCGCCGATCTTTTCCGGGAACGGCGCGCCGAACACCGCGATCGAGGACGTGAACACCAGCCGCGGCTTGTAGCCGCCGCCGGCGTGGCGGATGGCATCGATCAGATATCGTGTGCCGTCGAGATTGATCCGGTAGCCCTTGTCGAATTCGGCCTCGGCCTCGCCGGAGACGATTGCGGCGAGATGAAAGATCACCTCCGGCCGATCGGCGATCAGCGGCTCTGCCGCGCCGGGATCGGCAAAATCGGAAGCCACGACTTGAATCGGGATCGACGCATTGGCGGGCTTGGCCGGCGCCACCACGTCCTGCAGCGTCATGCGGGTGATTTCGTGCTTGCCGAGGCGGCCGTCGCGCAACAACCGTTCGGTCAGCTTGCGGCCCACCATGCCGGCGGCACCGAGAATCAGAATGTGCAAGACCCCTACTCCCTCTTCATACTTGGTCGTCCCGGCCTTGAGCCGGGACCTATACGCCGCGGCCGATGCGATCAAGATGGGATGGTTGACGGCTTCGTCTCAACAATTGCCGCCGGTGGTTATGGGTCCCTGCTTTCGCAGGGACGACAGCGATAGCTTTGCTATTTCTTGATGCGGGCCCTAGGCGCTCACTCTTTCACAGCTCCCGTCATGGCCGACACATAATGCTCGACGAAGAAGGCGTAAAGAATGACCAGCGGCAACGAGCCCGCCAGCGCGCCCGCCATCAGCGAACCCCAGCGATAGATATCGCCATCGACGAATTCGTTGACGATCGCGACCGGCACCGTCTTGTTGGATGTCGATTGCAGGAAGGTCAGCGCGTAGATGAACTCGTTCCAGCACAGCGTGAAGCAGAAGATGAACGCCGAGATCAGGCCGGGAATGGCCAACGGCAGCACTATCTTGATCAGGATCTGCCAGCGGCTGGCGCCGTCGATCAGCGCGCATTCTTCCAGCTCGAACGGGATGGTCTTGAAGTAACCCATCAACAGCCAGGTCGAGAACGGGATCAGGATGGTCGGATAGGTCAGGATCAGTGCCATCGGCGAGTCGAACAGGCCGTACTGGAACACGACGGTCGCGAGCGGAATGAACAGGATCGAGGGCGGCACAAGATAGGCCAGGAAGATCAGGCCGCCGACCAGGTTGGCACCCTTGTAGCGGAGACGAACGATGGCATAGGCGGCGAGCACGCTCGCAATGATCGACAGGATGGTGGCGCAGACCGCCACATACATCGTGTTCCAGAGCCACATCGGATAGTGGCTTTCGAACAGGAGCTTGTAAAAGTGCTTGAAGGTCGGATTCCAGGTCCAGAACGGGTTGTACTTGTCGAGATCGAGCAGTTGCTCGTCCGGTTTGATCGCCGTCAGCCCCATCCAGTAGAACGGGAATATCAAGATGACGACGATGATCGACAACGGCAGATAGAGCGTCACCATCCGGCGCGGCACCGAATGCAGATAGCTCATGCCCTCGCTGTGATCGTCCTTCGCAACCGTCGGTGCCGAGCTATGCAGTACGGCCTTGAGATCGATCCGAGAGGTGGGCAGGTCAGTCATTGCTCTCTCCCTGCTGCCACTTGCGGCGTTGCAGCCCGAACCAGGACACCATGATCGCGGCGAGCAGGAACGGAATCATCGCGCTTGCGATCGCCGCGCCCTCTCCCAATTGGCCAGCGATGATCGCCCGCTGGTAAGACAAGGTCGCCATCAGGTGGGTGGCGTTGACCGGACCACCCCGCGTCATCGCCCAGATCAACTGGAAGTCGGTGAAGGTGAACAACACCGAGAATGTCATCACGACAGCGATGATCGGTGTGAGCAGTGGATAGGTGATGTGGCGGAACATCTGCCAGCGGGTGGCGCCATCCAGCGTCGCGGCCTCATAGAGCGACGGAGACACCGTCTGCAGGCCGGCAAGCAGCGTGATCGCGACGAACGGCACGCCACGCCAGATATTGGCGAAGATCACGCAGATGCGCGCCCATGTCGTGTCGCCGAGGAAATTGATGTTCTCGGTGATCAGCCCCATCTGCTTCAGCGACCACGAGATGATCGAGAACTGCGAGTCGAAGATCCACCAGAATGCCAGCGCCGACAGTACGGTCGGCACGATGAAGGGGATCAGCACCAGCGCGCGTAGCATCGCCTTGAACGGCATGTTCTCGTTCAGGAGCAGCGCCAGATAGAGCCCGATACCGAATTTGATCGCGCTGGCGACGAACGTGTACAAAAGCGTATTGAATACCGAGAGCCAGAAGATGGCATCGTCCCACAGCCACTCGTAATTCTCGGTCCCGACAAATGCCCCGACGCGGCCGATGCGGGTGTCGGTGAACGAAAGCCAGATACCGAGGCCAAGCGGATAGGCCAAGAAGAAAATCAGGAACACCAGCGCCGGCACCATGAACCAGAAGCCCAGCCAGTTACGGTTGTGCTTGAGCTGGTCCCATGCGCTGGCCTCGCGAATCTCCGTCTTGGCGCGTCGTGGCGCGATTGCGATGTCAGCCATGGGGCGATGTCCCGATTGAAAATGAATGGAGCGGATGGCGGTCACCCGCCATCCGCTCCGGTTCTTGTTAGCGATAGATACGCTTCAACTGCCGCTCGGTTTCCGCGATTGCGGTCTTGGCATCCTTGGCGCCGGTGCAGTAGTTGGCGAACATGTCGACCACCAGGAAGTCGGCGATCGCGGTTGCCGCCTTCTCGCCCGGCGTACCGATGCCGGACGCGGGAAGCGCGCGCTTGCTCGCCTGGCTGAACACCTGGTTCTTCGGATCCGCAG
Source organism: Bradyrhizobium sp. CSA112 (assembly GCF_029051645.1). Lineage (GTDB taxonomy): Bacteria > Pseudomonadota > Alphaproteobacteria > Rhizobiales > Xanthobacteraceae > Bradyrhizobium. Next base: position 737,889 of record NZ_JAACFS010000001.1, on the reverse strand, counting down.
TCCAGACCGGCGAGTTATCGTAGGCATTGAGCGTGTGGGTGAGATAGCCGCGCGCGCCCATCAGCCACTTGTCGTAGTTTTCCTTCTCCAGCATGAAGGCGATGAAGGCCTTCGCGGCGTTCGGATATTTGGTGAACTTGAACGCCAGGATCGGCACGCAGAGCTGCAGTTCGGTCGGCTTCCCGATGGGACCGACCGGCCACAGCGCATGATACGTATCTTCGGTGAGTTCCTTCTTGGTCGGATCGTCCTTCGCCGCGACATAGATTGAGATGCCGTTGGCGGTGCAATGCAGTTCGCCCGACAGAAACGCCTTGTTGTTCGACGAATCATTCCACGACGCGACGCCGGGAATAAAGGTGTCGGACAGCGCCTTGCAGTACTCGAGCGCCTTTACGGTCTCGGGTGAGTTGATGATGACCTTGTTGTCCTTGTCGACGGTGTAGGCCCCGTGACCCCAGAGGATCCAGTGCAGCCAGGCATTGGCGTCGCCCGAGGCGTGGCCCAGCGGGAAACCAGCCGGCGTGTTGTTCTTCTTCAGCGCCTTGCACATCTCAAGGAAACCCGGGAAGTCTTTCGGGAAATCCTTGAAACCGGCCTTTTCCACCGACGATTTGCGGTAGGTCATGTAGCCGCCGATGGTCGCGACCGGGATACCGAGCCAGTTGTTGCCCTGCTTGCAGGTCACCGCCGCAGCTTCGGTCCAGCCACCGTATTTCTTGCCGAGATAGTCGGCGACGTCGTTCAGCTGCAGCACTTGCGCCGGGAACAGCTGCGGCAGCGTGTGCAGGCCCCAGGCGAGGTCGAGGCCCGAGCCGGTGTTGGCGGCAACGGATGCCTTCGGCTGCACGTCCTCGAACGACTCCGAGAACACGTTCATCTCGGTGCCGGTCGCGGTCTTGAACGCGGCGACCATGGCATTGAAGGCCTCGTCTTCCGCCGGTACGAAGCGCTTCCAGCGCATCACGGTGAGCTTGGCGCCGGGCTCGGCCTTCCAGGGCGAGGCTTGCGCCCAGGCCTTGGCGAAATCGAGCAGTGCCGGTCCGGTCAAGGCGCCGGCCGCAGCCAGCGCCGTGCCACCCTGAAGCAGAGAGCGGCGGGTAAAGTCGTGCATGGTCCATCCTCCCTTTGAATATCTTTTTTGGTTATTGCTCAGCCACTTTAGTTTATTGCTCAGCCATTCAGTCGCTTTCCTGTCGTCTCGTCGAACAGATGCACGAGCGACGGATCCGGCTTGAGCCGGACCTTGTCGCCCGGACTGAATTGATGTCGCTCGCGGAACACGGCGACCACCTGCTCTCCGCCAAGCTTGGCGAAAACCTGGGTTTCCGAACCGGTCGGCTCGACCACGACGATCTCGGCTTCGGCGCCGTCATCGGCGATGGTGAAGTGTTCGGGCCGCACGCCGTAGACTGCCGGCTGACCTTCGGAATTGGCGGGCGCAGTTTTCAGCGGCAGCTTGACGCCGTTCGGACCTTCGAACCCGGCGCTGCCGTTCGACTTCACCTTGCCTTTAAGGAAGTTCATCGCCGGCGAACCGATGAAGCCCGCGACGAACTGATTGGCCGGAGTGTCGTAGAGCTCGAGTGGCGTGCCCATCTGCTCGACGATGCCGTCGTGCATCACCACGATCTTGTCGGCCATGGTCATGGCCTCGATCTGATCGTGGGTGACGTAGACGGTCGTTGTCTTCAGCCGCTGGTGCAACTCCTTGATTTCGGTGCGCATCGCGACGCGCAGCTTGGCATCGAGGTTGGAAAGCGGCTCGTCGAACAAAAACACTTGCGGGTCGCGCACGATGGCGCGGCCCATGGCGACGCGCTGGCGCTGGCCGCCCGACAATTGCCGGGGATAGCGCTCGAGCAGCGGCGTCAGGGCCAGGATTTCCGCGGCACGCTTGACGCCGTTCGAGATTTCGTCAGGCTTGGCGCCGCGCAGCTTGAGCGAAAAGCCCATATTGTCGGCGACCGTCATGTGCGGATAGAGCGCGTAGTTCTGGAACACCATGGCAATGTCCCGCTCTTTGGGCTGGACATTGTTGACCACGCGGTCGCCGATCGAAATCGTGCCTGAGGTGATGTTTTCGAGGCCGGCGAGCATCCGCAACAAGGTCGATTTGCCGCAACCGGAAGGGCCGACGAGCACGACGAACTCGCCATCCTCGATCGGAATCGACACGCCGTGCAAAACTTCAAAATTGCCGAACGACTTTCGCACGTCGCGAATCTGTACCGACGACATCGAACTCTCTCCCCTCATCTTCTGTTTTGTGGCGCCACGGGTGGGCGGCGACGCCCTGCTGTCTTTTCGACTTTAATGCCGGAAGCCGAATTCAACCGTCATCATCATCCGCAGTTTGGCGGCTTTTAGCAATCCGATGGTAGCGCTGTCAATAATTGTTCAAACGTCTAATCTGTTGTGATATGAGCGCAAGATGGGACGAAAACAGACAAAGTCTGGCAAAATCCGCCTCACCGAGGTCGCCAAGCTCGCCGGCGTCAGCCCAATCACGGCATCGCGTTTTTTCAGGAATCCCGAAGCACTGTCGTTGAGCAAGCGGGAACGCGTCGATAGCGCGGTGAAGGAATTAGGTTACGTCCCCAATCTCGCCGCGCGCGCCCTCGCCTCGCACCGCACCGAAGTCATCGGCGTCGTGATCCCTTCCCTCACCAATAACGTATTCGCCGATGTATTGCGCGGCGTCTACGACTCTTCCGAAGGCAGCCGCTACAGCATCCAGCTTGCCAATACCCGCTACAGTATATTGCAGGAAGAGAAACTCCTGCGTCTGTTCCGGGCGCAGAAGCCGGCGGGATTGATCGTAACCGGCATCAACCAGACTGCGGAATCGCGCGCAATTCTGGAGTCCATGAATTGTCCGGTCACGCAGATCATGGAAATCGGCGACAGTCCTGTGGACATGATGGTCGGTTTCTCGCACTACGATGCAGGTTTTGCGGCCATCTCACACATTCTCGAGCAAGGATGCCAGCGTATCGGATTTCTCGGTGCACGAATGGATCCCCGCGTCCAGCGGCGGTTCGAAGGGTATCGTGATGCCATGAAAGCCGCCTCCCTGTTCGATCCGAACCTCGTTGTCACCACCTCCATACCAACCACTGTCACGCTAGGCGGGACACTGTTCGCCGATCTTCTTGCCCAGGCGCCCGACATCGACGCGGTCTTCTGCGTCAACGACGACCTTGCGCTCGGCGTGCTGTTTGAATGCCAGCGCCGCCAGATATCGGTTCCCGGTGACCTCAAGATTGTCGGCTTCAACGATCTGGAATTCATGGCTTCCGCCGTTCCGTCACTCACCAGCGTGCGCACCAATCGCTATGAAATGGGTCGGCACGCCGTCACGATGGTGATCGACGCGATCGAAGGCCGCCGCCCGAAGGAACCGGTTCTCGACCTTGGCTTTCAATTGATCGTCCGCGAGAGTTCGACGCCGCAAAGTATTTGATGGCAATTTCCGGCCAGGGATGGCATGCGGCCAGAAAATGGTAGCGCTATCTTTTGGGCCGAACTAAGATCGGATCGCTCAGACGGGAAAGGCAAGCGCGTTGCGGCGGATGAAATTTTCAGCATGGTGCATCACCGCCGTGATTTAAGCCGTCCACGAGTTTGCAGTGCGGGAGGAACCAATGAAAAATAATGACGACAAGACTGCCACCAATGGCAAAGGCCGAAGGCTGCGTTCCCTCGAATGGTTTGATAACCCGCATAATCCGGGAATGACCGCGCTCTATCTTGAGCGCTACCTGAACTACGGCTTGACGCGCGAGGAATTGCAGTCCGGCAAGCCGATCATCGGCATCGCGCAAACCGGCAACGACCTGTCGCCGTGCAACCGGCACCATCTCGAACTGGCGCACCGGGTGCGCGAGGGCATCCGCGCGGCCGGCGGCATCGCGATGGAATTCCCGACACATCCGATCCAGGAAACCGGAAAGCGCCCGACCGCGGCGCTCGACCGCAATCTCGCCTATCTCGGGCTGGTCGAAATCCTGTTCGGCTATCCGCTCGACGGCGTGGTGCTGACTACCGGCTGCGACAAGACCACGCCGGCCTGCCTGATGGCCGCGGCGACCGTCAATCTTCCCGCGATCGTGCTCTCGGGCGGCCCGATGCTGAACGGCTGGCACAACGGCGAGCGCACCGGTTCGGGCACCATCGTCTGGAAAGCCCGCGAGATGCTGGCCGCCGGCGAGATCGACTACAACAAGTTCATCGAGCTCGTGGCCTCCTCGGCCCCGTCGGTCGGCCATTGCAACACCATGGGCACCGCCTCCACCATGAACTCGCTCGCGGAAGCCCTCGGCATGTCGCTGCCGGGCTGTGCGGCGATTCCCGCGCCGCATCGCGAGCGCGGCCAGATCGCCTACGAGACTGGAAAACGGATCGTCGAGATGGTCTGGGAGGATCTCAAACCCTCCGACATCCTGACCCGCAAGGCGTTCGAGAACTGCATCGTGGTGAATTCGGCGATCGGAGGCTCGACCAACGCGCCGATCCACATCAACGCGCTGGCGCGGCACATCGGTGTCGAGCTCTCGATCGACGATTGGCAGAAACACGGCCATGACATCCCGCTGCTGGTGAACATGCAGCCGGCCGGCTTCTATCTCGGCGAGGAATATCATCGCGCCGGCGGCGTGCCGGCGGTGGTGCGCGAATTGATGGCGCACAAGCGCATTCACGAGGACGCTGTCACTGTCAACGGCCGCACCATGGGCGAGAACTGCCGCGAGGCGCCCAAGCCCGACGGCGACGTGATCTGGAGCTACGACAAGCCGCTGGTGAAGGACGCCGGCTTCCTGGTGCTGCGCGGCAACCTGTTCGATTCCGCGATCATGAAGACCAGCGTGATCTCGAAGGAATTCCGCGACCGCTACCTGATCAATCCCAAAGACCCGAATGCGTTCGAAGGCCGCGCTATCGTGTTCGAAGGCCCTGAGGATTATCACGACCGCATCGACGATCCCTCGCTCGACATCGACGAGCACTGCGTGCTGTTCATCCGCGGCGCCGGGCCGATCGGCTATCCCGGCGGCGCCGAGGTCGTCAATATGCAGCCCCCGGCGGCGCTGATCAAACGCGGTATTCTCTCGCTGCCCTGCATCGGCGACGGAAGGCAGTCCGGCACGTCGGGTTCGCCGTCGATCCTCAACGCCTCGCCGGAGGCCGCCGCCGACGGAGGGCTTGCGATCTTAAGGACCGGCGACAAGGTTCGCATCGACCTCAACAAGGGCGACGCCAACATCCTGATCACGAGCGACGAACTGAAGAAGCGTCGCGCCGAGCTGAAGGACAAGGGCGGCTTCCCCTACCCGGCCAATCAGACGCCGTGGCAGGAGGTCTATCGCTCGACCGTCGGCCAGCAGGCCACCGGCGCCTGCATGGAGCTCGCAACGCGCTATCAAAATATTGCCGGCATGGTCGGCGTGGCGCGGGATAATCATTAGGCAACAAGACCGTCATTGCCGGGCTTGACCCGGCAATCCATCCTTTTGCGAAGAAGATGGATACGCGGGTCAAGCCCGCGTATGACGTCGAGAAACAATACTCAATCGCTCAAGGAAGAAGAAAATGTCAGACCGCCTGAAAGGCAAGCGCGCATTCGTCACCGCTGCCGCCGTCGGAATTGGCCGCGCCTGCGCGGTCGCCTTTGCGCGCGAAGGGGCGACCGTGTTTGCGACCGACATCGACGAGACCAAGCTCGCCGCGCTCAAGGGCGAAGGCATTGCCGAAGTGGCGAAGCTCGACGTGCGGGACAGCGCGGCCGTCGCCGCCATGGCCAAGCGCGCCGGCAAGACCGACATCCTGCTCAATGCCGCAGGCTTTGTGCATCACGGCACCGTGCTCGATTGCTCCGACGAGGACTGGGATTTTTCGTTCGACCTCAACGTCAAATCGATGCACCGCACGATCTGCGCGTTCCTGCCAGGCATGCTGGAAAATGGCCGCGGCGCGATCGTGAACATCTCGTCCGCCGCCGGCGTGTTCAAGGCCGCGCCGAACCGTTACGTCTATGGCGCGACCAAGGCCGCCGTGGCAGCGCTGACGCGCTCGGTGGCTACCGACTTCATCGCCAAGGGTATCAGATGCAACTGCATCTGCCCCGGCACCATCGAAACCCCCTCGATGCTGGAGCGCGCCGCCGCCGCCGGTCCGAACGGACGCGAGATGTTTATCTCGCGGCAGCCGATGGGACGGCTCGGCACCGCCGAGGAGATCGCATCGCTCGCCGTCTATCTCGCCAGCGACGAAAGTGCGTTCACCACCGGTGTCGCGCATGTCATCGACGGCGGCTGGACGTTGTAGTCTAACCTCTCCCCGCTCTTCTGCGGGGAGAGGTCGGAAATTTGGCGAAGCCAAGTTTCCGGGTGAGGGGCAAGGCAGGATATTTCCGCGCACATGTTGCCTACCGAATTCACGGAGGCAGCCCCTCACCCCAACCCTCTCCCCGCGAAAGAGCGGGGCGAGGGAGCGGACCGCAGATGCGGCTAGATTGAAGTGGAGGGTTTTCGGATGAACAAGATCGACCTGAACGGCCGTTGCGCCGTCGTCACCGGCGGGGCGCAGGGTTTTGGCCGCGCCATTGCCGAGCGCTTCGCCGCATCTGGCGCGAAGGTCGCGATCTGGGATCATGACCTGCCGTTTGCGGAAAAGACCGCCAAGGAAATCGGCGCTGACGTCTCCGCCTTCAAGGTCGACGTCTCCGATCTTGCCGCCGTCGAGAAGACCCGCGACGAAACGCTAAAGGCGTTCGGCAAGATCGACATCCTCGTCAACAACGCCGGCATCGCCGGCATCAACAAGACGGTGTGGGAAACCGACCTAGACGAATGGCGCAAGGTGCTGCGCATCAACCTCGACGGTCCCTTCATCTGCTGCAAGGCGGTGGTGCCTGTGATGTTGCAGCAGAAATACGGCCGCATCGTCAACATCGCCTCCATCGCCGGCAAGGAAGGCAACCCCAACGCCGCGCATTATTCGGCCTCGAAGGCCGGCCTGATCGCGCTGACCAAGTCGCTCGGCAAAGAGCTCGCGCAGCACGACATCCTCGTCAACGCGGTGACACCAGCGGCGGCGAAAACCGCTATCTTCGACCAGCTCACACAGCAGCACATCGATTTCATGCTGTCGAAAATTCCGAAAGGACGTTTCGTCCTCGTCGAAGAACTCGCGGCGATGGTCGCGTGGCTGGCATCGGAAGACTGCGCCTTCTCAACCGGCGCGGTATTCGACATTTCCGGCGGCCGGGCGACGTACTAATCCGTAGAAGCTCAGCGCCGAGACGAGACCTCTGATGCCCGTTCAACTTCGATCGATAGACGCCAAATCAGCACCTGAGGCCGTTGGTGGTTATTCTCAAGCTTTGGAAACAACGAACGGGACCCGGCGGCTTTATATCAGCGGCCAAATTCCCGTGACTCGCGATGGCACGGTGCCGGAGAGCTTTAGTGCACAGGCGAAACTTGCATGGATCAATGTCCTTGCGCAGCTCGAAGCTGCGGACATGACCATCAGCAACCTCGTCAAGGTCACCATCTTCCTGTCCGATCGAAAATTCGCTCTCGAAAACCGTCAAGCGCGACAGGATGCCTTGGGAGACCATGCTCCCGCGCTCACAGTCATCATTGCAGGCATTTTCGAGGAGGCCTGGCTATTGGAAATCGAAGCGATCGCCGAAGCATGACAGGCAACTGGTGGCTCAAAATGTCGAATCCAGTCGCGAGGATCCAATGATGAAGGAAGGCGGTTGTCTTTGCGGCGCGGTCCGGTTCAAAGCCGAGGGTGAGCCGGTCAATGTCCGCATCTGCCACTGCCGCAACTGTCAGAAGGCGATGGGTTCGCCGTTCTTTGCCCGTGCGCTGTTCGACCAGCGGTCGCTCTCGGTCGAGGGCGACACCGCGCGCTATCCGTCATCGGAGGCGCTCGACCGGGTGTTCTGCAAGGTTTGCGGTACCAGGCTGTTTTCCCGGCGGACCAACGGCACCGTGGTCGGCGTTGCACTGGCCGCCTTCGACGACCGCAACGCCTTCGCGCCGACCGAACACATCTGGGTGTCGGAAAAGATGGCCTGGGTGCGGCTTGACGACGGCCTGCCGCAATATCAGGAAACGGTTCCGTAGCCCGTATGGAGCGCCAGCGTAATCCGGGATTATTTCGTACGCGGATGGACCGCTCCCGGATTGCGCTTCGCTCCATCCAGGCTACGATGCCGCGCAAACTGGGGCAGACCGCTTGAACATCTCACTCTATGCCATCTCGGTCTGGGTGCTCCCCCTCCTGATCGCGATCACGTTCCACGAGGCCGCGCACGCGTTTGTGGCATACAAGCTCGGCGACAATACCGCCTGGCAGCTCGGCCGGGTCAGCTTCAACCCTTTCAAGCATATCGATCCGTTCGGGACCGTGATTCTTCCGGGCCTGCTGTTGCTGGCGCATTCCCCGTTCCTGTTCGGCTACGCCAAGCCGGTCCCGGTGAATTTCCGGAACCTTAACCATCCGCGGCTCGACATGGTCTGGGTGGCGCTCGCCGGGCCCGCCACTAACATCATTCTGGCGATCGTCGTGGCGTTTGCCTTCCACGCCCTGCCCCTGGTGCCGGCAGAGGCCGCCAAATGGACCGCGGACAACCTCAAAAACGCTTTCCTGATCAATATCGTGCTGGCGATCTTCAACATGATGCCAATCCCGCCGCTGGATGGCGGCCGGGTCGCCGTCGGGCTGTTGCCGCAGGTGCTGGCTTACCCGCTGTCGCGCCTGGAACCCTACGGGATGCTGATCCTGATCGGTCTTCTGATCCTGCTTCCTGTCATCGGCGCGCAACTCGGCCTAAATCTTGATGTTATTTCGGCGATACTGCGGACACTGACCGGTTATGTGATCAGCGCGCTTCTCTTCATCACCGGCAACGCTTAAGCTTCAGATAGAAACAACGCAGGGAAGAACCGACCGGGGCCATGGCGACAAAAGCTGCCGATATGTTGATTGCACGACGCGCCGATACCCGTGCGAGGGCAGATTTTGCAACCTGGCTAATGATGGCCAAGCTCAACGGCTTTTCTGCCCTGCCCACCGAGGCGCAGAGCTTTCTTGAAGGCTACCGGCAGTTGCTGGCGACGATGACCGAGGCGGACGCATCGGAGGCCACCATCCAGCTCATGTACAAGAGCTACTATGCCGAGATGGGCGGCTCCGGAACGCCACCCGAGATTCCTTCGCGCGCGAGCGAGCCGGCCACCGATGCCGGCAACGTCACCGCCTTCCGCCGGCCGGCCCCCCGGCCAAAACAACAGGCCGTATCCGGCCAGGCGACAAAACCGCGGCTGCCGGTGGCGCTGATTTTCATCTGCCTCGCCATCGTCTACGTCAGCATTCGCTATTTTTGGCGCTGAAGCGGACGCATTCCCGCACCGGTTGAAAGTCCGCGATACAACCGCTTCATGGCCACGCCGCATAGGAGGGGCCGCTGCGCGCGTGCTCCAAGCGTATCTGCCGGCGATAGTTGCCCGGTGATGCCCCCCGATACTTGCGGAAGAAACGATTGAAATAGGCCGGATCGCGGAAACCCAGACCGTATCCGATCTGCTCGACGGGAAGATCGAGTTGCTGCAGCCGTGTGCAGGCTTCACGCACCAGGCGCTCGTGGATGATCGCGCGCGGGCCGCAGTTCTTCTCGCGCTGGCAATGGGCGTGCAGCTTGTCCGACGTGACGCCAAGCGCGTCCGCATAGCGCGCCACCGGCCAGCCGTCGCGATAATGCAGCTCGACCATCTGCAGGAAATTGCCGACCAGGGCCGGACCACCGCCCCGCGCAGCCATCTCGTCACGCTCATCGTGCGAGGCGCTGAGCCGCCAGAGCTGCAAACACAGCAACAGCAAATGCGAGGAGATCAGCGTCGCACCGCCAAAGCCCGGCGTGCGAAGCTCCGCCACGATGGCGCGGCATGACTCAGCGATCGTGTCGAGAAATGGCGGAAGCGCTTCGCCTGCGATCAACGCGACACGCTCGGTGGTCCTGCGCAGATGCAGCGCCTCGGCATTGCCGGCGACGATCTTGATTAGAAAATCGTCCTCTACCGACAACAAAAACCCGTGCGCGCCCGGGCCAACTCCTACCGTCGCATCGATGCTGCCCGGCAGCCAAAGCAAAGCCGGCGCTTCAAGCGCAACGCCGGTCCCGTGCCAAGAGGCGCGGCCGCGATCCGATTGCAGTAGCAACAGATGCGCCCGGCGCTCGGACTTCTGGCGGACCGCCCACGATCGTGCCGCCAACGATGCCGAAAATGCCTCCGCACGCACCGCCAGCGCAATGCCGACCGGCAGTCCGTTCAGCGCCGGTGATACCGACATGACCCCGCCTCCTGAGACAATCCGCCGCCAGTAAACCGGGGCCTTTGCCAGAAAAGTACAATCTTTCCCCGGTTTCGTCCAATTCCAAGCCTCCCGGGACCTCCCCTAACGTCAGGGCGATCACGAGCGCCAGCCAATGGCGCCACCGAAGCATCCCCGGGAGGAGAACATGACGACATTTCTGACGCGGCGCGCCGCCCTGTTCGCGGCCGCCACCTGCGCCGCCACCCTCGGCCTGACCGCCATCGCCGAAGCGCAGACCTCGATCAAGATCGGCTATGCGATTTCGCGCACCGGGCCCAATACCGGCGGCGCCGCTGTCACCACGATCCCCAACTATGAATTGTGGGTGAAGGAAGTGAACGCCGCTGGTGGCATCAAGCTCGGCGACAAGCGCGTCCCGATCGAGGTCGTGCAATATGACGACCGCTCCAACGCCGAAGAGGCCGTGCGCGCGCTCGAGCGGCTGATCAACCAGGACAAGGTCGATTTCATCCTGCCGCCATGGGGCACCGGTCTCAATCTCGCGGTTGGCCCGACGCTCAACCGCGAAGGCTATCCGCATATCGCCGCGACTGCCGTAACCGACCGCGCGCCCGAACTCGCCAAACGCTGGCCCAACAGTTTCTGGATGCTCGGCACCAGCGGGGATGCCGCCAAAACACTCGTCGACCTGCTTTCCAAACTGCGCGACGAAAAGAAGATCGGCGACACCGTGGCCATGGTCAGCATTGCCGACGGCTTTGGCATCGACCTGTCGACCGCGGCGCGGCCGGCGCTCACCAACGCAAAATTCAAGCTCGCCTACGACAAGAGCTATCCGATCGGCACCCAGGATCTCGCCCCCATTATCAACGAGGTGAAGGCGCTCAATCCGGATGTCTTCATTGCCTTCAGCTATCCGCCGGATACGCTGGCGCTGACCGAGCAATCGCGTATCGCCGGGCTCAATCCGAAGGTGTTTTATACCGGCGTCGGCACCGCCTTCCCGCTCTATCGCCAGAAGTTCGGCAAGAACACCGAAGGCGTCATGGGCATCGGCGGCTGGAGCGGCGACAGCCCGGCGATCAAGGACTATCTCGCCCGCCACAAGGCCTCCGCCGCCAACGGCGCCGAGCCAGACCGCTGGGCGAGCGCGGTCACCTATGCCAGCCTGCAGATGCTGCAGCAGGCAATCGAACGCGTCGGCAAGATCGACCGTGCCGCCGTGATCAAGGATCTGCAGACGGGCACGTTCGAAACCGTGATCGGCAAGGTCAAGCTCGAGAACAACATGCCGACGCGCTACTGGTGGGTCGGCCAGTGGCAGGATGGCGAGTTCTACGGCATCGCTCCGGCAAAGAACGAAGGTGCGCGCGCCGCGATCGTGCCGAAGCCGGCGTGGGTGGCTCCCTAACCTCGAACCAACACGGCCGGTCCAGTCATGACGATCGCCATTCTGACCGGCCTGATGCTGGGCGGCATGTATGCGCTCATCGCCATGGGACTCACGCTCCAGTACGGCGTTGCGCGCATCATGAACCTCTCCTACGGCGAGTTTCTGATCGCCGCCGCCTTTGCATCGCATTGGTTGTTCACGGGCTGGGCGATCAGTCCGTTTGTCGGACTGGCGGTGGTCGTCCCCCTCGCCTTCGTGCTGAACTTTGCGATCTATAAATTGCTGCTGACGCCGCTGGTGCGCCGCGCGCCGAACCGCGACGCGCTCGAGGTCGACAGCATTCTCGCGACCTTCGGGCTCACCTTCGTCATTCAGGGCTCGATGCTCGCGCTGTTCGGCGGAGCCTATTACAGCTATTCGTTCCTCGCCTTCCCGGTGCAGTTTGTCGGCGAGACCGTCGCAGCCAACCGCCTCGCCGCGCTCGGGACCACTATCCTGCTAGGCCTCGCGCTCTATCTGGCGCTGACACGTACCCGAGCCGGCACCGCGGTGCGCGCCGTCGCGGTCGATCCGTTTGCGGCTCAGCTCGTTGCCATCAACGTGCCGCAAGCTTCCGCACTGACCTTTGCATTGGGCGGCGCGCTGGCGGCCGCGGCAGGTGTGCTGGTCAGCACATTCCTGACCTTCAGCGCATCATCCGGCGTGGTCTTCACGATGAAGGCATTAATCGTCGTCGTGATGGGCGGCGTCGGCAACATGCTGGGCTGCCTGGTCGCAGGGCTGGCGCTTGGTCTCAGCGAGGCACTGGTTGCCTCCTATGTCGATCCCGGCCTCACCCTTGCCGTCAACTTCGCCCTGTTCCTCGCCGTGCTGCTGGTGAAGCCGGCCGGCCTGTTTGGCAGGGCGACGCGATGAGCGCGCGTGTCGCCGGCTTCGGTTTCCTTGCGCTGGCCGCAATCGCGCTGCTGGCCCTCGTTCCGCGCCTTGGCAACGCCTACTACCTCGCGCTTGCCATCAGCCTTCTGCAATATACCGTGCTCGCGACGGCCTGGGGCATGTTCTCTGGGCCTACGCGCTACGTCTCGTTGGCAACGACGGCGTTCTTCGGCGTCGGCGCCTATACCGTCGCTGTGCTCGGCGAGATATTGCCCTGGCCGCTCGTGCTGCTGATCGCAGCGGCGCTCGGCGCCGTCGTGGCTGCCATTGTCGGGCTCTCGACGTTGCGCCTGAGCGGCGTCTATTTCGTCATCTTCACGTTCGGGCTGACCGAATTGATCCGCCAGCTCGTGGTGTGGTTCGAGGTCAACAAGTCGCGCGTGCTTGGGCGCTATGTCTTCGTCGACATCACCCAGGCCGATATTTACTGGCAATTGCTGGGGCTCGCGGCCGCGGTGTTCCTGCTGGGCTGGCTGATCGCGCGCTCCCGCCTCGGCTTTGCGCTGCGGGTGATCGGCGAGGACGAGACCGTCGCCAAGCATTGCGGGATCAATACCACCTTCGCCAAGGTCGCGCTGTTCACGATCAGCGCCACGGTCATGACGCTGGTCGGCGCGATCATGGCGCCACGCTGGACCTACATCGAGCCATCGATTGCCTTCAATTCGATGATCTCGTTTCAAGTGCTGATCATGGCGCTGCTCGGCGGCGCGCACCGGCTGTGGGGACCGGTGCTCGGCGCCGTGCCGCTGACCCTGCTGTTCGAACTCCTGAGCGCGCGTTTTCCGAACACGTTCACGATCATCCTCGGCTGCATCTTCCTGTTGATCGTCTACATGCTGCCGCGGGGCGTCGCTGGATTGTTCGAGAAGCGGTCGACGACGCCGGGCGGCAAAACCACGCAGCGGGTGGCCGCATGAGCCAGGACACCGCAACGCGAGTTCTCGAAGTCGAAGGCCTGCGGCGCGCCTTCGGTGGGCTGGTCGCGGTCAATGATCTCGGCTTTGCCGTCGGGCAAGGCGAGATCATGGGCCTGCTCGGCCCCAACGGGTCGGGCAAGACGACGGCGCTCAATCTGATATCGGGCGTGCTGCACCCAGATGCCGGCGCCATCCGCCTGATGGGCCGGAACATCGCGGGCCTCGCCTCGTACCGGATCGCCCGGCTTGGACTGGCGCGGACATTCCAGCTCGTGCGCGTGCTCGACGGCATGGATTGCCGCGAGAACATCAAGGCGGGGCTGGCGTTCCAGAAGCCGCATCTGCCTGCCGCCGAGGCCGAGGACCGGATCGACGCCCTCCTCGACCGCGTCGGCCTTGCCGGGCACGACCGGCGGCCGGCAGCCGACCTCACCTATATCGACCGCAAGCGCCTGGAGCTTGCCCGCGCCCTTGCCGCGAAGCCACAGTTGCTGCTGCTCGACGAGTGGCTCGCCGGGCTCAATCCATCCGAGCTTACGATCGGCATCGAGCTGATCCGATCGTTGAAGGCGGACGGGATCACCATCGTGCTGGTCGAGCATGTGATGAGCGCCGTTCGCGCGCTTTGCGACCGCTGCATCGTCATGAGCAGCGGCCGCAAGATCGCCGAAGGCGCGACCGCGGACGTGCTGAGCGATGCGGCGGTCGTCAAGGCCTATCTCGGCGGAGTGGCCGCCGATGCTTGAGGTCGCCAATCTCAGCCTGGCCTACGGCCTCCACCGTGCGCTCGACGGTGTCGCCCTCAACGTCGGGCGCGGCGAGATCGTAACCATCCTCGGCGCCAATGGTGCCGGCAAGACCTCGCTGCTAAAGGCCATCGCCGGCGTCGTGCGGACGCTTCCGGGCAAGCAGGTGCGCCTCGGCGGCCGCGATATCTCAGCGCTTGCCGCACACGACATCGTCGAAAGCGGGCTGGCTCTGGTGCCCGAGGGCCGCGGCATCTTCGGCGACCTCTCGGTGAAGGAAAACCTCCTGCTCGGCGCCAATCCGAAGCGCGCCCGCGTGGGCGAAACTGCCCGGCGCGAACAGGTGCTCGAATTGTTTCCGCGCCTGCGCGAACGCGCCGCCCAGATCGCCCGCACCATGAGCGGCGGCGAACAGCAGATGCTGGCCATCGGCCGCGCGCTGATGTCCAATCCAGACATTCTGCTGCTCGACGAGCCGTCGCTCGGGCTCTCGCCTGCCATGGTGCAGGAGTTGTTCGCCACGCTGCGGCGGGTGCGCGAAGCAGGTGTCGGATTGCTGCTGGTCGAGCAGAACGCGCAAGAGAGCCTGCGGATCGCCGATCGCGGCTATGTGCTCGAAAACGGCGTCATCGTCGGCCACGGCACCGCCGATCATCTGAAGTCCGATCCCGCCGTCCAGCGCGCCTATCTCGGCGGCGCACCGCCGGCCGCTGCACCAACCTCGTACCACATCGAAGGAGATAACCATGTACGAAATCTCGCTGCTGCTCGAGAGCAAGGATGTCCCGGCGTCGAACGGCGAAACGTTCGATCGCCTCAACCCGGTCACGGGCGATGTCGCAAGCCGCGCCGCGGCAGCCCAGATCGCGGATGCGAAGCGCGCGGCCGACACTGCCGCCGCCGCCTTCCCCGCATGGTCCGCCACCGGCCCGAATGCCCGGCGTGCGATCCTGCTAAAGGCCGCCGATCTTCTGGCGTCGAAGGCGGCCCAATTCGTCGAGCTGATGGCGGCGGAGACCGGGGCGACCGCGGGCTGGGCCGGCTTCAACGTCCACCTCGCCGCCGGCATGCTGCGCGAGGCGGCCGCCATGACCACGCAGATTTCCGGCGAGGTCATCCCCTCGGACAAGCCCGGCTGCATCGCGATGGCGGTGCGCCAGCCCGCAGGGGTGGTCCTGAGCATGGCGCCGTGGAACGCGCCGGTCATCCTCGGCGTGCGCGCCATCGCGCTGCCGCTGGCCTGCGGCAACACCGTCGTGCTGAAGGCTTCCGAAATCTGCCCGGGCACGCACCGGCTGATCGCCGAATGCCTGCGCGACGCCGGCCTGCCGCCGGGGGTTCTCAACGTCATCACCAACGCGCCGGAAGATGCGCCGGCGCTGATCGAGATGCTGATCGGCCATCCCGCCGTGCGCCGGGTCAATTTCACCGGCTCGACGCGGGTCGGTCGCATCATTGCGCAGGTCGCGGCCAAATATCTCAAGCCGACGCTGCTCGAACTCGGCGGCAAGGCACCGATGATCGTGCTCGACGATGCCGATATCGACGCCGCGGTGGCCGCTGCGGCGTTCGGCGCCTTCATGAACCAGGGCCAGATCTGCATGTCGACCGAGCGCCTCGTCGTCGACGAAAAGATCGCCGACGCATTCGTGACCAAGCTCGCGGCGAAAGCGGGATCGCTGGTCGCCGGTGATCCCCGCAAGGGCAATGCGCCGCTGGGATCGCTGATCGGCACCGATGCCGCGGCGCGCATCCAGGCCCTGATCAACGATGCCGTCAGCAAGGGCGCCAAGGTGGTTGCGGGCGGACGCAGCGAAGGCACGCTGATGTCGGCGACCGTGATCGACGGCGTCAATTCGTCGATGCGCATTTACTCGGAGGAGTCGTTCGGTCCGGTGGTCTGCGTCGTGCGCGTCAACGGCGCGGACGAAGCCGTTCGCGTCGCCAATGACACCGAGTACGGACTATCCGCGGCCGTGTTTGGCCGCGATATTGCCCGCGCTTTCGAGGTCGCCAAGCGCATCGATTCCGGCATTTGCCATGTCAACGGCCCCACCGTTCACGACGAGGCGCAGATGCCGTTCGGCGGCGTCAAGGCGTCGGGCTATGGCCGCTTCGGCGGCAAGGCCGGCATTGCCGAATTCACGGAATTGCGCTGGATTACGATCGAGACCGGGCCGCAGCATTATCCGATCTAGAGCTTCGTTTCTGACTGCGTCAGAACCGAAGCTCCAGATTCTTGTTTTGACGCGTTTTCTTCACGCTTACCGGCGTCCACCCCGGATCAAGTCCGGGGCAGGCTTTCGCTCGAAAACGCTATAGCGTGAATGCGAGGCGTCAGCTCTTGGTCTTGACGCGGAAGATCACCGGCAGAGTGAAAGTCAGGCCTTCGTCGGCGATGACAGGTGGCGGCATCGGCACCGGATCGGAGCGCCGCACCATCGCCAGCGCCGCCTCGTCGAAGGCCGGATCGCCCGAGCCCTTTTCGATATCGGTCGAGAGCACGTGGCCCATGCGGTCGAGCGTAAAGCGAATCTGGATCTCGGCGGATTTTTGCTGCCGCTCCTTCGGGTAGCGCTTGTGCTTGTCGAGATGCGCGACCAGTTCCTTCTGCCAGGTCGCGCGCACGCGTCGTGCGCTCTCGCCGGTGCCGATCACCGGTGCGACGGAACGCTGTCCTTCCGGGATGTCCTCCGAACTCGGCGTCGCGGTCGCCTCCGAGGCGACCGACTCGGGGGACGCCTGCGTCTGCACCGCCGCGATCTTCGGGTCGTCCTCTTTCGGTTTCTTGGACTCGGTCTCCGTCACCACCCGATCGGCCTCTTCGGGCTCGGTCGGCTTGTCCTGCGGCAGCTCGGTTTCCTTCGCCTCCGCATTCTGCTCAGGAAGCGGCGGCGAGTGCGCGGAAGCATCGGTGTCCGGCCCCGGTGGAAGGTCGGTCACCTCCCGACGCACGGAGGCCATTTCGAGCCCAATCTCGATCGCCGTTGCGCCGAGGGCGTCGTCGGCTTCCTCGGTCTGCAAATGCGCAATCGCCAGCGCTGCCCCGCCGATGTGAAGCGCGAGCGCAATCACCGCGGCCGAAATCCAGAGCCGCCGGGATGGCTTTTGCTCGTCGAGACCGGTCAAGGCTTTGCCGGCGCCGCCGCTTGCGGCGCCGCTCCATCAGGAACGCCTTCGAGCGCAACCAGCTTGAGCTTGGAATAGCCGCCGGCGCGCAGGATTTCGAGCACGCTCATCAACTCGCCATAGGGTACGGCGCGATCGGCACGCAAGAAGATGTAACGCTCCTTGCTGGCGTCCGGCATCGCATCGAGCGAGCGTACCAGATCGACGCGCTTGACCATGTCCTCCCCGATCGCAACCGAGAGATCCGGCTTGATGCTCACGTAAGTGGGCTTGTCCGGCTTCTTCTGCGGGGTTGCGGTCGACGTCGGCAAATCGATCGGCAGGTCGACGGTCGACAACGGCGCCGCGACCATGAAGATGATCAGGAGAACGAGAATGACGTCAATGAACGGCGTGACGTTGATCTCGTGCGATTCCGCAAAATCGCTATCGTCATCGTCGTGTTCTGCGATCGACGCGCCCATCGCCTACTCCGCCGCCGCGCGCGAATGCGGGCCGCCGTGTGAAATAACATGGGTACGGTCGAGGTCGCGCGACAAGAGCCGCCCTGCGGCGCCCGAGGCACGGCTGACCAGCTCCAGATAGCCCTTGGTCACGCGCGCGAAGTGATTGTAGATGATGACGGCGGGGATCGCCGCGACGAGACCGATAGCGGTCGCGAGCAGCGCCTCGGCGATACCGGGCGCTACCACCGCGAGATTCGTGGTCTGCGATTTCGAAATGCCGATGAAGCTGTTCATGATGCCCCAGACCGTGCCGAACAGTCCGACGAAGGGCGACGTCGCGCCGATGGTTGCCAACAGGCCCATGCCGAGCCGGATCCGCCGCGCCTCGGCGCGCACGATTTCCGAAAAGCTCGACGCGGCGCGCTCCTTGATGCCGGCGTCGCTCGATATGCCCGCCGACAGCCGCGCTTCGCGCATCGCCGCCGCAAGGAAGGACGCCAGCACGCTGCCCTTGGCGCCCAGCGCGAATTGCGCTTCTGCCAGCGACCGCGCGTCGGCGATCTTGGCCAGCGCCGAGCGCACCTTGCGCTGAACCACGGACAGTTCAATCATCTTGGCGATGAAGATGGTCCAGGTCACCAGCGAAGCAAAGGCAAGGCCGACCATGACTGCCTTGACCACCACGTCGGCTGACTTGAACATAGTCCACGGCGACAATTCCTTGAGCTCGGCGGCCGCGGCCTTCAGCAATTTGCCCTCGCGCTCGGCCGGCGTCGCCGCCGCATCGGAAGGCGCGGCCGGCGCAGCAGTCGCCGTCGGCTGGGCCGGCTGCGTCGCCTGGGCCGGCGTGGCTGGGGTTTGCGAAACGGCGGGCGCCTGCTGGGCCACGGGCGGTGCTGCGGGAGCCGCGCCCTGCTGGGCCGACAACGGCGCGGCCGGCGACAGCATCGCCAGCGCGGAGATCACCGCGAATGTCATCGCGCGAGAAAGAGGCATGTTCTTCATACTTTGGCCCAGTAGCGGATCAGGTTATAGATACCGGTCAATTTGACCGTTTCAGGGTCACCTCGCCCAAGCCGCTCCATCGGGGCTTGGATCAAGGCATCGAGATCGAAGATCAGGCTGCGGGCGTATCCAACCCCTATCATGCTCTGCAGCCAGAAAAAAGACGCCACCCGAACACCTCGCATAACCGGCGTGACCAGATGCAGGCGAGGTACCCGGCCGAGAGCTTGATTTCCTGGGAACCATAGGTCCTCGATGACCCACAGCCCCCCGGGCGCGAACGAGGTTACCGACAAGTCGGTCCGTATCCGCGATCGTGTCGCCGTCACCGACATGCGGCGAGTGTCCCGCGCTGTTGGTACCGAGTGAAAATTTTGCGGTCAACGCGGTTGGGGCAGCGCTTCGTTTGAATCCATCAAGATCAAAGCGATTCTAATCCGTCGTTTTGAAATCGTTCTAAACAGGCTTCGCTGCTTCGCCAAAGTCCGCGAGGAATCGCACCGGATCGGACAATCGCGAGCGGCGTGCGGCCATTACCGCACCTCTGTCATGCACTCCCTCAGACCTTTCCAATTGTTTAGGATTCTCAAGCCTTAGTGTTTGTACACCTCAAACGCGGGCACTTTATATCTGCCCTGATGGGAAATATCTGCCCTGATGGGAACTCTTCATGAGCACCATTGGTCTTGTTCCTGAACCCGTGAGTCAGGCATGTCGAGGTCACACACCGTCCGTTGGGTCTTGTTGCTCGCAGCGATCGCCGCGCTGGGTTATTTGGGCTGGCAGCGATTCCACGGCGAGAACCACGCCGTACAGGCTAATGCCCAACCGCGCGCCCCGGCCCGCGTCGCCGTTCCCGTCAAGATCGCCCCGGTCGAAAAGGCCGATTTCCCGGTCTATCTGACCGGCCTCGGTACCGTTCAAGGCTTCAACACGGTGCTGGTCCGTACCCGGGTCGACGGCCAGATCAACAGGATCGCATTCCAGGAAGGCCAGCTCGTCAAGGAAGGCGACACGCTGGTCGAGATCGATTCGCGGCCGTTCCAGGCTGCGCTCGATCAGGCCAAGGCCAAGAAGGCGCAGGACCAAGCCAATCTCGCCAATGCCAACCTCGACCTGCAGCGCTCCACTCGGCTCGGTGAGTTCGCGACCCGCCAGCAAACGGATACCCAGCGTGCTTTGGTCGCGCAACTGACGGCGCAGGTGGCCGGCGACGATGCAGCAATCGCCAATGCGCAGACGCAACTCGATTACGCTACCGTCAAGGCGCCGTTCTCGGGCATTGCCGGCATTCGCCAGGTCGATGTCGGCAACATCGTCAACGCTGCCACGCAGACCGGTATTGTGACCATCGCCCAGATCGAGCCGATTGCGGTGATCTTTACCGCGCCGGAAGACCAGTTGCCGGATATCAAGGCCGCGCTGGCCGCCGGTTCTCCCAAGACGATCGCGCTCTCCACCGACGGCAAGCGGGTACTTTCCACCGGCAAGCTTTCGCTGATCAACAACCAGGTCGACACGTCGAGCGGCACCGTCAGGCTCAAGGCCGTGTTCGACAACAAGGACCACACGCTGTGGCCTGGCCAGTCGGTTTCAACCCGGCTGCTCGTCGCGACGCTGAAGGACGCCACCGTTGTTCCCGATGACGCCGTCCAGCATGGTCCCGATGGTCTCTACGCCTACACGGTCAACAAGGAGAACAAGGCTGAACTTCGCAAAATCAAGGTGACGCGCTCGATCGACGGCCGCTCGGTGGTCGATGAAGGGCTTGCGCCCGGCGAGCAGGTGGTCTCGGCAGGCCAGTTCAAGGTTCAGCCGGGCACCCTGGTGACGACGTCGGCCGCCAGCTCGGATCAGGCGCAGGCCAAGGTGACCGGCGAATGAGCGCGGGAATCTCCGCCCCCTTCATTCGCTATCCGATCGGCACCTCGCTGATGATGGCGGGGATCATGTTTGTCGGCCTCGTCGCCTATCCCTTGCTGCCGGTTGCGCCCCTGCCGCAAGTCGACTTTCCGACCATTCAGGTTTCCGCCTCGCTGCCCGGTGGCAGTCCGGAAACCATGGCATCGTCGGTCGCCCAGCCGCTGGAGCGTCAATTCGCTCAGATTCCCGGCGTCGCGCAGATGACCTCCACCAGCTACCTCGGAACCGCGGCGATCAATATCCAGTTCGACCTCAACCGCTCGATCGACGCCGCCGCCAACGACGTGCAGGCCGCGATCAATGCCGCCGGCGGCCAATTGCCGAAAAACCTGCCCTCGCCGCCGATCTATCGCAAGGTCAACCCGGCAGACTCCCCTATCCTGATCCTGTCAGCGACATCGGACACGCTGCCGCTGACATCGGTCAGCGACGCCGTGGATGCCCAGCTTGCCCAGCAAATCAGCCAGATCTCCGGCGTCGCCCAGGTGATCATCGGCGGGCAGCAGAAGCCGGCCATCCGCATTCAGATCGACCCGGCCAAGCTCGTGGCCAAGGGGCTGTCGCTGGAGGACGTTCGCAGCCAGATCGCGATCACGACCGTTGACAGCCCGAAGGGCAATATCGACGGCGAGCGCCGCGCCTACACCATCTACGCCAACGACCAGTTGCCGAACTCCAAGGACTGGAACGACGTCATCATTGCCTACCGCAATGGCGCCCCCCTGCGAATCCGCGATGTCGGCCAGGCCGTCACCGGCCCGGAAGACGCCAAGCAGGCGGCCTGGGCCAACGGCAAGCGCGGTGTGTTCCTGGTCGTATTCAAGCAGCCCGGCGCAAACGTCATCGAGACCGTGGATCGGATCAAGGCAACGATGCCGCGGCTAACCGCCGCGATCCCGCCGACGGTCAAGGTCGAGGTGATGAGTGATCGCACCACGACGATCCGCGCCGCGGTCGAAGACGTGCAGTTCACCATGCTGCTGACTATCGCGCTGGTCGTGATGGTCATCTTCATCTTCCTGCGCAGCTTCTGGGCAACGGTGATCCCGGCCGTGACAGTGCCGCTGGCGCTGCTCGGCGCCTGCGCGCTGATGTGGGCAGTCGGCTATACGCTCGACAATCTCTCGCTGATGGCGCTCACCATCGCGGTGGGCTTCGTAGTCGACGACGCCATCGTGATGCTGGAGAACATCACGCGCTATATCGAACAAGGTGAAAAGCCGATGGCCGCCGCCTTCAGGGGCGCCCGCGAAATCGGCTTTACCATCGTGTCGATCAGCGTCTCGCTCATCGCGGTGTTGATTCCGCTACTGCTGATGGGCGGCATCATCGGGCGGCTGTTCCGCGAATTTGCCGTCGTGCTGGCGATGACCATTTTCGTATCGATGGTGGTGTCGCTGACGCTGACGCCGATGATGGCCTCGCGCTTCCTGCGCGCCCATGGCGAGGTCAGGCATGGCCGGTTCTACCAATGGAGCGAGCGCGGCTTCGACGCGATGCTGCGCACATATGAACGTGGTCTCGACCTCGCGCTGCGCTGGAAGCTCGCCACCCTGATGATCTTCTTCGCGACGCTGGGACTGTCGGTCTATCTGTTCGTCATCATCCCGAAGGGGTTCTTTCCGCAGCAGGACAATGGCCTGATCACGGCAACTTCGGAGGCCGGTCAGGATATCTCCTTCGCCGAGATGAAGCGGCGTCAGGAAGAACTCGGCAAGATCGTGCAGGCCGACCCCGACGTGGCAACGGTCGCGATGGTGATCGGCGGCAGCGGCCGCGCCGGCAACAACGGCAATCTCTACATCACGCTGAAGCCGCGCGACGAGCGCAAGGCGTCTGCCCAGCAGATCATCGCCCGCCTGCGGCCCCAGCTCGAGAAGGTCGAAGGCGCCCGTCTCTATATGCAGGCGGCGCAGGACGTGCGGCTCGGCGGCCGGCCGACACGAACCCAGTTCGAGTTCACGCTGCAAGACGCCGACCTCGCCGAGCTGAACGAATGGGCGCCGAAGATCCTGACGAAGATGCAGACGCTGCCCGAGCTTCGCGACGTCGCCACCGACCAGCAGACCAACGGCACCACGCTGGAGCTCAAGATCAACCGCGATACCGCCGCGCGCTATGGCATCCAGCCGCAACTGATCGACGACACGCTCTATGACGCGTTCGGCCAGCGCCAGGTGACGCAGTATTTTACCCAGCTCAACACCTACAAGGTGGTGCTCGAGGTGCTGCCGGAACTGCAGGGCAGCCTCGATACCCTGAACAAGATCTACGTGAAATCGCCCGCAACCGGCGAGCAGGTACCGCTGTCGACCTTTGCCACCTGGACCAGTGTGCCGGTGCGGCCGCTGTCGATCAGCCATCAGGGCCAGTTTCCGGCGATCACGATCAGCTTCAACCTCGCCCAGGGCGTGGCGTTGGGACAGGCGACCGACGCGGTGCAGAAGGCGATGGTCGAACTCGGCGCGCCTGCGACGCTGAATTCGAGCTTCCAGGGCACCGCGCAGGCATTTCAGCAGTCGCTCGGCACCGTGCCGCTGTTAATCCTCGCCGCCCTCGTCGTGGTGTATCTGATCCTCGGCATTCTCTACGAAAGCTACATCCACCCGATCACGATCCTGTCCACGCTGCCGTCCGCCGGCGTCGGAGCGCTCGCCATCCTGATGCTGTTCGGGTTCGATTTCAGCCTGATTGCGCTGATCGGCATTGTGCTTCTGATCGGCATCGTGAAGAAGAACGGCATCATGATGGTCGATTTCGCCATCGCCGCCGAGCGCGACGAGCAGCTCGAACCTGAAGCTGCGATACGCAAAGCGGCGCTGCTGCGCTTCCGCCCGATCATGATGACGACGATGGCGGCACTACTCGGTGGCGTGCCGCTGATGCTCGGTACCGGCACGGGATCGGAAATCCGCCAGCCGCTGGGCTATGCCATGGTCGGCGGCCTGTTCGTTAGTCAGGCGCTGACGCTGTTCACGACGCCGGTGGTCTATCTCTATCTTGACCGGCTTTCGAACGCGTTTGCGCGATGGGGGCGTTCGTCCGATCCCAACCATGACGAGCATCTGGACACTCGTGGCTCGGTCAAGCAAGCGGCCGAATGACTTGACTTTGCGCGGGAACCGACACATCCGAAGGTAGTGTTTTACTTCGGAGCCGGTTCAGTGAAAATTTCAGTAATATTTGTATTCGCTGTCGCGACGATATTCGGTCTGTGCGGCCATGGCTACGCCCAGGCGCCAAAGTCCAAAAATGCCCCATCCGCCGCGGCGCAGACAACGCCGGCTCCTACCGCCGCTGCGGCCGAGGGCGCGAATTCGTCCGCGCCTCCCGGCTGGGTTGCACGGTGTAGCAGCGCAAGCCGCGGCGCACCGCTCGAATGCGCCATCGAACAGACCGCCATTCTGACCAAGACCGGCCAGTTGATCGTGCTGATCAATATCCGTGTATCAGCCGAAACCCGCGCCCCGGTCGCCCTCGTGCAGTTGCCGCTCGGGCTCAACCTGCCGGCCGGCGCGAAGCTTCAGGTCGACGACGGCAAGCCGTCCGACCTGCAGATCCAGACCTGCGAGGCGCGCGGCTGCTACGCCAACGTCCCGATTTCGCCCGACATGTTGACGGCGTTGAAATCCGGCAAACAGTTGAAGGTCTCGTTCCAGAATATGGCCAAGGAAACCATCACGATTCCGATGCCGCTGGCCGATTTCGCCGCGGCGTATGAGAAGATCAAGTAAGCGCTGGCAGGGTTCGTCGGTTGCGAAGAGCAGCGTGACGGCGTCGCCGCACACAAGGTGTCATTCCCCGCCACCGGGTCGGCGCGAAGCGCCGCCGGATGACAGGCTCCGGCGGGGAATCCAGTACGGGCGATCACAGCTAGGATTGGCGGCTACTGCCGCGCCATCTCCGCCGAAACCTACGCCGTCGCCATCCAGCTTCTGGTCGGCATGCACGTCGACCGTCACCTTCAGCAACCGCCCGGTGAATTCGAACGGCAGCAAGTGCCGCCCGCGGCACCCTGCAATTCGTTGGGAAACGCCCCTCCTTCCACGCTTGCCAAGGCCCGGACCGAGCGAGTAGAACGACGCACAGCGAAAGCGGCGATTTGCAAGATCCCGCTCCAGCCGATTGCCCGGACATCCATGTAAGGTATTGATGTCATTGAGCAATTCTTGGGGAATGGTGTAACGGTAGCACAACAGACTCTGACTCTGTTTGTCTAGGTTCGAATCCTAGTTCCCCAGCCAACCACCTAGTAAGCCAGATTTAACAACCAAATCAGGAGCTTACCTAACGGCACGAAGAGCCGACCCACCTAGGTCAGCCACCTCGGTTCCACTAGCGACAAGCACCAACTTGCGGACCTCGCCGCCCTCCTCGGCTGATGCAATCAGCAAGCAGGATAAGCCAAGAGCTTGACGCGATAGCGAACCAAGTCGGCGGTTCGCTGGAGAAGATTGCAGAGCGGTTTGGCGTGCCATTCTTCGAGGTTCACAACTCCTACGTAGAGCAAATCAACAAGGGCCGTCCGAAGGCAAGGAGGCAGCACGCGCTCGTAAGTGCCGCGCGACCTCGTAGCGTCTCTATTCGCGAAACAAGGGCAGCGCGCTCATCCGTGCTGTCTACGCTCCGCGTGAAAAATACCGATGCAGAGTCCTTTCGGAACTGCACCGGCAAGTCTGATCCTTCCAGCCTCTATGCGGGCTGTTGCTTCACTAGGAAGCTCTTAGCGCCTCTCCCCCTGCCATCAACCCTGTACGCAACGCCGATTGCTTTCAGGGCCTCTGAGAGCCCGCTCGAAGGCTTGCTAAGTTGCTCTCTGACCTTCTCTCGCTTCCCCTTATCGAGGCTGAGGTCTGACGCAACCTTCGACATGGAAACTGCTCCCGGCAAGCGCTGCTCCATGTAGGCAATCAGCGCCTCACGTGGCGAACCTTTGCGCGGCTTCCGAACCTTGGGGCCGTCCATAGAGAAATCCCAATCAGCCAGCTTGAGTCCGGGAAGGTCCGTTAGGATATCTTGCAGGACTTCATCACCCTCTTGGCTCTTCGGAAGGACAATGAAGACATCCGCAGGCGGACACTTGCCGTTCTCATCCACCACGCGCCGCAGGCGGATGCGACCGATGGCTTGAATGATGGACACCGATAGCTGCCGTTGCCTCATCACGCGGCGAACGTCCCCATAGTGCTTCCACTGCGGTTCGTTGAACCATCCGTCTTCTTGGAAGCCCTGTAGGGCGAAGAATGTGTCGTTTGACCACACTTGATCCCGGTACGGCAGACCGAAGATGACAGCCGTGTCGAAATCCTTCCAAGCGTTGCTGCCGTCAACCTTGCCCCAATGGCCGATAGAGAACTGTGCGAACTGAGGGGCGTAGTCGAGGGCGAGCGGTCGATTGTCCTTGTGCAAACACACGAAGATAGACCGATCAGGTGAAAGGCGACCTTCGAGGTCGGCTAGCAATCGAGGGAAGCGCGTACTGAAGTTCTCTCTCATGTTGCGCTTACCCACGCCGGAGGCACGCGCGACATGTAGGGTAACGTTGCTATAGTCCCGCACATGGCTAGGCGTAGGGATACGCAAGGCCCTATCCTCGAAGAGGTCCCATAGAAAATCTGCGCGTGCTGTTGCGTCCAGCACCACCGGACCAGGAGCATCCCAAGGCACGGCCAGCGCTGAAGAGTGCATGGCGTGCTCGTCTCCCGATTTGGCGTAGTAGGCCCAATTATCGAACAGGGCCTGAGCGTGCTCTAGGGTCTCGTCAACCTTCCTGCCAATCCGCACCCGAGTGTTGGTGTCCTCCATCATCGCCCCGAGCTTGTCGAAGGCGATGCCCTTGAGCGCTCGCCTTAGCGGATGGAAGTTCACGAGAGAGGGCTTGATTTCATTGACCCCTTCTGACCACACCCCACGAGTGAAGCCGTGCCCCGTTTCCGACGCCTCTGCATATCGATCCACGAGCTTCCTCAGTATTTGTAAAGCAACGCACTCAGTCCAAAACTGCTTCTGTAGGTCAGCGCTAATGTAGCTTTGAACCCGGGTTATATCGCAGGAGGTCACTTTCGCGCTCTCGACCACGTTGGCTAGAGCTTCGTCCACAATGGTCAGAAGGCGCATACCGCCTCTCCAACTGGTCAGGCGTTCCCAACGGTCACCGTGCGTGGCAGATGCGTTGAGGTATGCCTGATGGGTGATGACAAGAGTGTCATGCTGGGCCAGAGCATCCGCCGACTTTGGATTGGCTGAATGGTGAGCTATCGCGACGGCACGGCCAGCTTGCTCATTGATCGTAGCAGCAAGGCCGTCTGCATCTTCGATAAGGCGGGTGACGACGATGCTACCCACCGGCTGTAGAACGCAATCGGAAGCTCTATTGCGCTCCGCCTGCATGGCAGCGAACAGGCAAGCTCCAGTGGTCTTTCCAGACCCCGTAGGAGGCTGAAGGATACGCCAGTTGGCCCTCACGTCATTGGCAGCGTCTACAATGGCGCTGTTGAAAGTCTCAGCCATGATAGTCCATAGCCGCTCTAAGGGCTTGGAGGAGCACAGCCCGTGCTTGGTGGTCCAGTGATCCTTCATCTGCAGGGAGAACTCTTGAGGTGGCACGAGCGCATAGCGATGCCCGTGCAGACCGATGGGGGTTTGCATTGTTTGGCCTTTGAAGTTGATGTTGAAGTTGCCGTATTGGGGCGTCAGAACGCCTTGGGCGGGCGTGACTACGGCTTGAGAAACACCCCCCGGTAATCCCCTAAAGAGAAGAATAGAAAGTCTTCTTAGGGGGTTTATGAGGGGGTATTAATTGATGGTGTCGGATAGGCTTTGAGGCCGTGAAGCGGCAGGAACGGCCCTAAAGAGCTGGTTTCGATGTGGCCATTCCAGAGTCACGCCAACGGCTTAGGCACCATTGGTGCATTGTTGGTGCCCAAGGGCCGCTTTGAAAGTGCTTGTTAGACCTCAGCCGGAAAGGGCTCTGAGAGCCCGTAGGGAATCCATAGAGAGACTTTGCGCCGTACCGCGCACAAAGAGCGGCTAAGTGCTCACTCACGTGCTAAATAAGCGACTTGCCAAGCAGGCCTCTGGGTGTGCGTCGTGCTCTTTTTATGGCACTGTGGCGAATTGGCAGCGTCGCTTTAAGCCGACGCGCCACCACGTAGCAGGTGAAGATAACCGTGCTCCGTCATCCATTTTGCGCGCAATAAATGGCTGTCGAACGCCTTCTGGACCCGATCACAATCATGTTCCGGATCAAGATGCAGCACCACTCGTGCGACTTCGCGCCAGTCCGCACCTTCCGCATTCGCGTCGAGCAGGCGCAGATACGTGACGAGATGCTCCTTGTCGTAAGAGGTCAACACGATACCGGAGGGCGCAATATCCGCGATATTGGGATTATCCGGTGGCGTCTGCATGGGCATTCTCGCAACAGGTGTTGATTGATCAACTTTGCTTTTGGGACCTTGGCATATTGATGACCCGTACCGGCGAAGTCCGCTTTGCACTCATGAAGGGGCGCTTCCAGTTCGATCCGTCAGTTCAGAAAAGTGTCAACATCGGACTTGTGCCTCCAAACCTTCCGCTTATTGGGGTCTCGTCTGACCGGCCCAAAATTTGGTGCAGAACGTCGATTTTGAGCAAGAAAACGCAATCCGAGCAGGAAAAGGCAAATCAGACATTGCTCCTTTAGTTGCTACAGGGTGTAGCGTTTCCCTTCTGGGCGGCCGGAGGTCGGAATGAAAACGTATGACTTAGTGGTGATTGGATCGGGCACCGCCGCCCAGGTCGCGAGCGCGCGGGTTCGACGAGCGGGTCTGACAGTGGCCGTGGTGGATCATCGTCCATTCGGAGGAACCTGTGCACTGCGCGGATGTGATCCCAAAAAAATGCTCATAAGCGGTGCCGAGGCCATTGATGCCGTACACCGTATGCAGGGACGCGGGGTCACGGGCGAGCCTCAGATCAGTTGGCCCGAACTCATCGCCTTCAAACGCGCCTTTACCGATCCTGTGCCGCAAAAGCAGGAGGCCCGTTATGCCGCACAAGGCGTTGATGCTTTTCACGGGCTCGCGCGGTTCACTGGCCCCGATGCTATCACCGTGGCAGGACAAGAGGTAAAAGCGCGTCACATCCTTGTAGCTACCGGCGCGCGCCCTGTGCCTCTCCAAATCCCGGGCGCCGACCAGATTATTACCAGCGACCGCTTTCTTGAACTGGAGAGCCTGCCGAGGCGGATCGTGCTCATAGGCGGCGGTTACATCGCAGCCGAGTTTTCGCACATTGCCGCTCGCGCAGGAGCGAAGGTAACGGTGCTCCAACGTGCCGACCGTATGTTACCGCGTTTCGACCCGGACCTCGTAAGTTGGCTGATGGAAAAGTTTGCCGAACTCGACATCGACGTGCGGACGCAAGCAACGGTTACACGCATCGAGCAAACAGCGAATGGCTATCGGGTGCATGCTGATGGGGTTCGCGGGAAGGAATCGGTGGCGGCCGATCTGGTTGTCCATGCGGCGGGTCGCGAGCCTGATTTGGAGGAATTGGATTTAGCGGCGGGGCATCTCGCGATCAGCAAAAACCGCCTCGAACTGAATGAATATCTCCAGAGCGTATCTAATCCTCTGGTCTATGCTGCCGGCGATGCCGCAGGCATGGGGCCGCCCTTAACGCCTGTGTCGAGCCACGATGGCAAGGTCGTCGCTGCCAACATTCTGGAGGGTAACCTTCACAAGCCAGATTATCGAGGGGTGCCGAGTGTAGCCTTCACGGTGCCGCCGATCGCCTCCGTCGGCTTGAACGAGAGCCAGGCGCAGGCCCAAGGATTGAAGTACAAAGTGAAGTCCGAGAACACTCCCAATTGGTTTACCGCCCGCCGTCTTGCGGAGCGCGTGTACGGCTACAAGACGCTCGTCGAAGAGGGGACGGATAACATTCTCGGCGCCCATATCGTTGGCCCCCAAGCCGACGAGGTGATCAATCTCTTTGCCCTCGCGATCCGGCATAATCTGACCGCGAAGGATTTGCGAACAACAATGTTTGCCTATCCGACCGGTGCGTCAGACATCGGGTATATGGTCTAGTCAGCCCCGCCGGCCGGCATCCAGAATATCGAGCACCGGACAGTCCGGGGCAGCGCCGTCGGAACATCGGGCGACCGTTTCCGCCAGGATGGCCTCCAGCTTGACGAGGTCTGAGAGTTTACTGCGAACATTCGTCAGATGCGCGCTCGCAATTTTGTGCACGTCGGCACATGAGGCGCGCTCTGGCCCCCCTAGGGCGAGCAATGCGCGAATCTCCTCTAGTGTGAACCCGAGGTCGCGGGAACGCCGGATGAAGGCCAATATCCGCGCTTCGGCCGGCCCGTAGACTCGCCGCCCGTTGGCCGAACGTCCTGGCGCCGGCAGCATTTTGATGCGCTCGTAATAGCGGATGGTCTCAATGTTCACGCCGACATGCTTGGAGAGTTCCCCGATAGAGAAACTTTCCGCTCGCGAGGGTGTGATGGCGGGCATGAAATCGTCCTTGATCCTGTAGGGACTACAGGATGCATGGTATAGCCCATGAAAATCAATCAGACCGATTACATTGCTGACGACCGAGGCGGCAAGGCCTGATAGCGGCAGGTGGCGTGCTGGCCGCGCTTGCGGCGTCGTCGTGTTGCATCCTTCCCCTCGCGATGTTTGCCCTCGGGATTAGCGGAGCCTGGATAGGGAATTTCACCCGGCTTGCTCCCTACCAGCCCTACTTCATTACGGCGGCTCTTCTGTTCGTGGGATACGGCTATTGGTCGGTCTACCGATCAGGTAAGCGCGCCTGCACCGAGCGCGAGGCCTGTGCGCGCCCGCTACCGAATCGCATCATCAAGGTAAGCCTCATCCTCGCAACTATCCTGGTCGCTGCTGCGGTCGGCCTCGACCTTATCGCTCCCCTACTCCTCAACTCATGATCGGAAACTTCCCCATGAACAAGGTTCTCGCCTTCGCCGCCTTCGTCGTCACCATTTTCGCCGCGCCAACGGCCATGGCTGGCGAGAAAACGATCACATTGGCTGTGAAAAACATGTACTGCGCGTCATGCCCCTCCATCGTCAAAGGAAGCCTGGAAGCGGTTCCGGGTGTGGCCAAGGTTGCGGTGTCCTACAAGGACAAGACGGCAACGATCGTCTATGACGATGCCACGGCCGATGTAAACCAACTGACCTCGGCCACCACCCAGGCCGGTTATCCGTCCGCACCCAAGAGCTGATCCGATGCTTCTTCAATCGACCATCACCTGTCCGCACTGCTCTGTCGCGAAAACGGAGACCATGCCGACCGATGCCTGTCAGTTCTTCTATGAATGCACCGGCTGCGGCACAAAGCTAAAGCCCAAGTCGGGTGATTGTTGCGTGTTCTGCTCCTATGGCTCGGTACCGTGTCCGCCGATCCAGGCCGAGCGTTCCGGTGAAGCGGGCGAGGCTTCCTGCTGCGGGCGCTAGAGGAACTATGATGCCCATCAACACTCCCCCAAGGACACCGATTTGTGCGGCGTGTGGATGCTCACTTGTGAGGTTGGACATCGGCAAGGATAAGGTTCTCGCGCATCGCTACAACGGGCGGGAGTATCTATTCTGTTGCCAGGGTTGCGTCGATGTGTTTGCCGCCGACTCCAGAAGGCTGTTGCAGGAGTACGAACGCAGAGTCGATCAAATTGCGATTTGCCCCGCGTGCCTTGGCGAAATACCGCTCGCATCCACAGTCGAGCTTGAATACAAAGGTCAAGTTTTCAGTTTTTGCCGATGTCCGCACTGCAAGCAGTCGTTCGAGCAGGACCCAGAGCGCCTCTTGAATCGCCTGTTGTGGTGACAAGGACGGCGCCAGCACTACTCGCGCCAATCTCTTGGCGCATGTCGGAAACGAGTCAACAACTTAAGGCCAACGGCGCATTCGTGATTTCCGCTGATTGCCTAACAGCGGACATTCCATATTCGCCCAGTTCCGGCCGGCTGCCTTAACTTGTCAGCTTTCGGTAGGACCAACAGCAACGGCAGCAGACATTCGGTGCGCTTCAACGCGGCCTCGGTGACACGGCAGCGCGGGAGTTTTCAAGAAGCGACCTACGAAGCAGTCACGTGTTAGTCACTGCGGTGAGGTGCCTTGGTCTCATGGCCCGCGGGACTTACCGGCGCAGCCGACGGCAAGCTCGTCTCAGTCCATCCGGCCTTGAGCACGCTTTAGAGCTTTTGAAGCTCGTGGGCGCCGCCGTCACAGGCGCGAAGATGGTGAGTAGTCGTGAGGGTGGATAGGTTTCTGCTCGCTTCCCATTCGGAGTATAGGAGCACGGTTACAGGCTTTACCCGCTGCTGTGCCCTACCCAAAAAACCAAAAAGCCCCCTCTTGGTGTAGAGGCGTCAGTTCAGCAGCCTAAGTCGCTGCTTCTGTTCCCCAAAATGCCTGCAACGGCCTTTAGCCAAAACCACTAGCTTTTGACGCGGAGGCAATCAATTTTGCCTCGAATCATTAGACGTGCGGTAATGGTTAGACACAACCGGGGTTGAACAGTGGAAATAACGACCGCAGCGGAAATGGTAGCGAGGTTGGCCCAAAAATGCTTTGCCAGCAATCCGGTTGTTATTTTGGGCAGTGGCGCGTCCCTCCCTCACGGTCTGCCGGGCATGTCCGAACTTCAGGCTGCTCTGGTCGCAAGCATTCATACTACCAACCCGGAAGAGGATAGCGCCTGGCAGGCAGTGCAGGATGCTCTCAAGGCTGGCGATCATCTCGAAAAAGCGCTGACGCACACGACCTTGCCAGCCTCGCTCGTCACAAAGATTATCCAGGCTACATGGAAATGTATCAACCTCAAGGATCGAGAAGTTTACCTTCGTGCATTGGTCGGCACTGAAATTTTTCCAGTTAGCAAGCTCTTCCAAAGGCTATTTCAGAGCAGCCAGACAACAATTAGCGTCGTCACGACCAACTATGATCGTGTCGCCGAATACGCAAGCGACAGCGCCGGTTTGGCTCACTCAACGGGGTTTGTGCCGGGATATATACAGACGAGGGAAGGGACTGACCGTGTAACGGTCTATCGGGGTGCTAAGATTGCCCGGACTGTGCGCATATGGAAGGTACACGGATCGTTGGACTGGTTCGAACGAAAAGACGGGACAACAGTTTCCGCGCCTCTGTTTGAAGTGCCCCCGCCGACGCTGATACCCCTGATTGTCTCACCCGGCGTTAGCAAATTTCAGCGCACGCATGATGAGCCGTTCCGATCAGCAATCCAGGGTGCCGACCGCGTCTTGGAACATGCGGAAGGATATGTATGCGTGGGATTTGGGTTCAGAGATACTCATATCGAACCCAAGCTTGTGGAGCGCTGTCGTCAGACGAATGTCCCTATCACCGTGTTGGCACGGGTTCTGACGGACGAAGCAAAGGCGTTTTTGAAGTCGAAGGCTGGCACGAGCTATCTGGCTTTCGAAGAAGCTGCGGAAGGGACGCGAGCTTACACCCACGAGCATCCCTCAGGTCTCGAAATAGCTTACAAAAATTATTGGTCGCTAGATGGCTTCATGACGCTCGTGACCTAGAGGATTGGCTATGTCCCTATTTGAATACAAGGATAATGAAGCGCTTGGTTGTGTTATTTCGGTGGACACTGCCACTGTAACCATACGAGTGGACGATATCGAGCGTCTCCGTCGCATTCAGGTCAATCGACTAACTGTCTTGCAAAGCAGTAAGGCTGGACAACACTTGATCGGCGTTGTTACGAGAATCACAAGGCGGGCCGACGAGCGTACCATCGTGGAAAACGAAGATCCGTTGCCGGAGCAGCCGCTGCCTGAAAATAATCTCGTAAAGATTACAATGATAGGAACTCTACTGGACAAGGTCGGGCTGACCGACAATGTTTTCCGCAGGACCCTTGAGACCGTTCCTGAGATTGATGCCAACTGCTTTTCACTCGAAGGAGAGCGCCTTACCAAGTTCATGCAGGTCATCTCTAACGTTTCAGGCGATGGCTCGCGCTTATCACTCGGGACTTTTACGCTTGATGACGAAGCTGAAGCATTTCTCAATGGAAACAAACTCTTTCAGCGTCATGCCGTTATTGTCGGAAGCACTGGCTCAGGCAAGTCGTGGACCACCGCGCGCCTGCTCGATCAGATAGCGCAGCTACCGCAGGCGAATGTCGTTTTGTTCGACATACACGGCGAGTACAAGCCGTTGGATGGTGATGAGTTTTGCCATATCCGCATCGCGGGGCCTGTAGACATAGAGAAAAAATCGGGGATGGACGATGGGGTCCTGCACCTTCCATACTGGTTGCTTGGATATGAGGCGCTTGTTTCGCTGTTTGTGGATCGTAGCGAAGAGAACGCGCCGAATCAGACAATGATGATGACGCGGCATATCACAGCCGCGAAGCGCGCCGCTTTGGCCGACCCGAAATACGCGGATATATTGGCGAACTTCACAATTGACAGCCCCGTTCCGTTTGACCTCAACGCTGTATTTACCGCGCTTGAAAACGTAAATTCAGAAATGGTGCCAGGAGCGAAAACTGGCACGGAAAAGCAGGGACCGTATTTCGACAAGCTTAGTCGATTGATTGCTCGTCTTGAGTCAAAGCGCCAGGATCGGCGACTTGGATTTCTGTTTCAGCCTCCGGCCGAGTGTATGGAGATGGAATGGCTACCGACGATGGTCCACAAGCTCATAGGAGGACGCGGATCGCAGAAAGGTAAGTGCGGCGGGATCAAGATCATCGACTTTTCGGAAGTGCCATCGGATGTGCTGCCGCTGATGGTGAGCTTATTGGCCCGCTTAATCTTCACGACGAACCAATGGACTCAGGCCGACAAGCGGCATCCGATCGCCCTCCTATGTGACGAGGCGCATTTGTATATTCCTGAACGCGCTGCCGCCGATAGCGGCGATGCAGTTTCGGTTCAGATTTTTGAGCGTATCGCGAAGGAGGGTCGCAAATACGGAGTGGGATTGGTTGTAATCAGTCAACGTCCCGCTGAAGTGAATCGGACGGTGTTGAGCCAGTGCAACAACGTTATCGCCATGCGGCTTACTAATGGCGACGATCAATCCGTGATAACGCGGCTCTTGCCTGACAGCCTTGGAAGTTTCGGTGATTTGCTGCCAATATTGGATATCGGTGAAGCACTGGTGGTTGGCGATGCTAGTCTACTTCCGACTCGGGTTCGGGTTGCCGAGCCCAAGAAGAAGCCCAACAGCCAAACGATAGCGTTTTGGGACCGATGGAGCGAGGCAGAACCAAAATCGGACACGGAGAACGCTGTTAAGGCGTGGCGTCGGCAGAGCCTGCAAATCTAATCGCCTAATTGAACCAATGTTTCCGTTGCTAGGCCAACGCGCCAACGGGCGTCATAGCCCCAAGATGCAGCGGCCACTGCGTCCATAGGCAGCAAGGTCCGGCGTGAGGGCATCCCGCTCAGGCCAACCAACCGCTCCCCCCTACAATCGTCGTAAGGCCAGGCGCTAATGCACTACGGCTTAACCTCGTCGAGGACTTGGCTCACGTCAGGTTGTTCAAGACTCTTGGCCCGCTGGCACTCGCAAGGCATTCCGGCACCGCACTGGCAGCCCAACTCCTCGTCCCACGCGCGGTTGGGGTGGTTTTCACAAACCCACCCTATGCCGGAGCAGACGGGGCATTTGGGATCAGTCATTTGCGCGAGAGGCCCTTGAATGAGCTTGCCCGGAGCAAGCCTTCGGAAGTGATATCTCGGTACTCAACATCTGCGAAAAACTTCGGTTCGACCCAGGTGGCCTTGGGCTTGCGGGTAGGTTTGGTGAGCTTCGACTTCGGGCTCACCACAGTATCGAGCTGCCGGCGGATTTGGCTGGAGACGGTCCGGGACCAGCCGGTGCCGACCTTCCCCATGTAAACCAACTCCTTGCCTTCCTGCTTGCCGAGATAAAGGGCGGCTACTCCGGTGGGATCTTTCACGAAGCCAACCACGGGGAATTTCTCGCGCTGGACCGTTTTCACTTTCAGCCAGGCTTCTGTCCTCTCCGACCGATACGGAGCGCTCGCGTTCTTCGAGATGACGCCTTCCCAGTTCAACTTTGCGGCGTGCTCAAACACCTTCTGCCCGTCCCCGGTGAGATGCTCCGAATAGAGAACCGGCGACTCAATGTCGTTTTCGCCAAGAAGGTCCAACAGCGCTTGCTTGCGCCCGATTTGCGGAAGGCGGCGCATATCGCCGTCACGCCAGAGAAGGTCAAAGGCGTAGAAGACCAATCTGTCCTGCCTCCCCGCGGCCAGCTCTGCTTGCAGTTTCGAGAAATTGGTGCGGCCTTCATGTACGACCACCACTTCGCCGTCGATGATAGCTTGCCCAGGAATATCGAGAGCGCCGGCAATCGTCGAGAAGCGCTTGGTCCAGTCCAGTCCGTTACGGGTGTAGACCTTCTTCCTGCCGCCGTTGACATGGACTTGGATGCGGTAGCCGTCGTACTTGATTTCATGAAGCCACTGGTCGCCCTTCGGCGCCTTCGACTTCAACGTTGCAAGCTGGGGCTTAATGAACCCCGGCATCTGAATACGCTTTGGCAATAACTCAACTCACAAAGCCGCCTGTAGGCACGCGGGCATCTTTGCGCATTTCTCAAGAATCTCGAACAATCAGGGGACGTGATCCATCCTGCCAACCACCAATGCTGTACGGCTTGTTGAGGAGTATGCCGCAAAGCGGTCCCACGGCATCTACGCATTGGCCTCCCGTTTCTTCATAAGCCAATAGGGCTCCCGAGCATCATATAGTCGCTCTGATGCGATTTGAATGGTGCGCTGATAGGCATACTCCTTTGGCTTGATGGTGGTGCCGTATCGGCCCCCTCTGAAGCCTTCAGCGAGGTCAGTGAGTGCCGCCGCGCTCCATCCGTTTCGGAAGGCGCTGCCAAGCACCATGCGTTCGGATAAGTCGCGGCACACGGAGCGAAGATACTGGAACGAAGTCCGTAGGTCGGGTTGATGGGTCATTGGTGATTTTGTGTTTGAGTTATTTGATACGCGATGCGTGCAGAGAGACCGGCCGTTGCTCGCGTTCCTTTAGGAAGCCACGGGCGAAGAAATCTCGTGACAGCGCTGAGTTGATGGCGGCCATGAGCTTCCGTTTGCTCAGGCCGATGAAGGGTGTGCCGAAATGCCAGCGGGCGAAGTCGGCTAAGTCGTCTTCGGTCCATCCGGCTTTGAGGACGCTATGGAGCTTGTGAAGCTCGCTGGCGCTTGTGCAGGCTCGGAGGAAGGCGTTGAAGTGCTTGGAAGAAAAATGTCGGTCCTTGTGGTGCGAGGCGCGCGGCGAGTGAGTGAGCCTCTTGTGTATAGGTACGTGCTGGATTGCTTAACGCTCTGAGTTTGGATTAAAAAGTCTTCTTGCGCCCCTCTCCGCTGACTAAGCGCGCGCATATTCCTGACCCACGTTGAGGTGGTGCATGTGACGCCCTTCCCCAATAGTGGTCGAGTAATCGCTTAACTAACTGTTCCTCCACAACTAAGACCTGTTTTTCCCTCATTCGTAGGTGCAGCCTCTTGCGTGCCCTTAGGGGTTGCGGAATAGTTTTGCTCGCTGGGGAGCATGACATGTCACACGGCTGGTACTACGCGGAAGCAGGCAATTCAGTTGGGCCAATTGGGCTTGATGAGCTTCACAAGGCTCTCAGAGCACGAAGGGACGCTTCTCGTATTCTCGTATGGCAACGTGGCTTCCAAGATTGGGTGGAGGCCGGATCGGTGCCAGAGCTTGCCGCAGCAGTCAGTGGGCCTCCTCCGCTCCCGCAAAGGCCTGTTGTTCCGCCAGCGACTGCACGGCGACATGTGCCGCCGCTATCACCTGAGTATCGGCAAGGTGTGCAGACTGAGGACAAGCAACGCGGTTGGACGGGCACAATAGGAGTGGTCGGTATCGCGGTGTTTAGCGTAGTGATGGCCAAGTCGCTCGGTGGCGTCTACTGGATGCCGGTCCTACTTATGGCTTTGTCAGTCTGGGCTCTGACAAAGGCGAAAATGCGGGACTACATTGCGTGGATGCTTGGCGTGCTCGTCGGGCAGACGCTTTGGATGGCCATCGGGCACGTGACACTCTTTACCACAGACAAGCCGGACCCAGAGCTTTTTACGTTCCTCTTCGATCTGTGTATCGTTATTGGTTTGACAGTGTGGGGGATGCGTGCGCAGTCCGTTGCGGTATGCGTATGCGTGTTGCTGTATCAAACCATCGCGCTTGGCGCCAATGTCGTGCTCTTCGATGAGTTCGCGAAGGCCAGCGCGGCTGCAGCTGGAATGCACATTGTACTCCGAGCGCTCGGCATTGGATTGGCCATCTACGCCATTGTGAAAGCAAGTCGGCACAAGCGAAAGGAAGAAGCCGCACCTCTCGTTGTCTGACGTGCGCGACGCGGTATCCAGACCGCCTCCTGTGTAAAGGTAGTCGAGTTTCCGCTTAACCCACTGGCGTCACTTCCGAAGTGCCTTCCGTGCCGCCACAATCTGACCTGCTCTGCCACAATTCCCCAAAAGTACCCCCGGCCCTCGGGCGGTTTTCTCATCGCTGTTCGATCTAACAACAACGCCGGATTTAGACCGACTTTTTGAAATCGATTTGAGCAAACGTTTTTCAAATCGCCTGAGCCGGGAGGACCCTAGAGGTCCCTTCACGAACTTCAGAGCCTGCCTCGCCAGCGACAAAGGCGTCTCGCCTCCCGGCCACCGCATCCTGATCGGAGCAAGAATACGTCACCGCATTTCAGGCGCTCGTTGCCAGACATTCGCTTGGTGCCATTCCGTCTAGCGCACGTGCCTCTTGTGTAAAGGCAGGCGATCAGACGCAAAGTGTTTGATCCCGGATGTAGATGCGGCGCTTTCGACCATTTCTGGCGTTGGTCAAATGTAGGCCGAGCCCATCTCCCAGACATTCCGTTCAATCACGGTAGACTGGATAGACCCCGAATACCATTAGGGCCTGTGTATTTGAGAAGTCTGCAGGCACAGGTGAGATGGTCAGATAACATTCGAGATGCGAAGCAGCGATTTCTACTGTGCAATTCGGCCATAGACACAGCGCGGCCTCACGGATATCCGCGACGCGCTGGCACTCATGCGCTGAGAGCTTCAGGACCATCATGAGATGTAGAACGCGGCGATGAGCGCAACTACACTCATAAGCCCCATACGGTTGTCGGCCAAGAGCACTGAGACGATGAGCGCGACGGTAGATGCCTGGATCAACATGGTTATGTCACTCTCTGCTAAGCTGTCTGTGGCAGGCGATTTAGGAGACGTGCTACGGCTGTTGGATGCCAAGCTCCACCACGAGGCGAGAGCACCCCCTGCCGGTTTAGCTCCTCAGCGATGGCACGCACGCTCGTGATGCCTCCGCGCTTGATGTCCTCTATGATGCCTTGAAGGCCCATTGCGCGCTGTGCGGCCTTCTCCTTGATCTTGGTGACAGCCTCAGCGTTGCCGGCCTGCTTTCCACGAAGGGCACGAGCACCGTTGGGGTTGCCCAGCTTCACACCGCGCGCCTTGGCGGCTGCCAGAGCCTTCTTGGTGCGCTCGCCGATCAGGCCAGCTTCCAACTCCGCCACGGCGGCCATCTGGGTAAGCAGGAACTTGCCCATAGGGCCGGGAGGCACGCTCGGGAGGTCGCAGAATACAAGGTCAACATCGCTGGCGACGAGGGCGCGTAGGAGGTCCACGTTGCGGGTGAGGCGGTCCAGCTTGGCAAAGACCAACTTTGCGCCGATGGCTTTGGCGTGGGAGAGCGCAGCGGCCAGTTTGGGGCGATCAGCGCGCTTTCCGCTCTCGGTCTCAACGTACTCAGCCACGAGGGTCCACCGACCGCCGTTGAGGTAGCTCGTAACGGCCTCGCGCTGCGCTTCGATCCCAAGGCCACTCCGACCCTGCTTATCGGTCGAGACGCGGAGGTAGGAGATGAATTTTCCCTGCGCCATGCCCGAAAGACTCCTTTACACATTTCGATGTAACGGACGTTAGATCATTTTGTGTACAGGTGGCAACGAGCAATTGAGAATCGCAGGGATTCCGTTTTGCATGGCTCGCGGCCCGAATCGACCTTGAGAGCAAAAATGAAAGCCTCAGTTACGTTCACCAAGAACAACGCAACGGAGTACGGCAAACGACTTATGGCGCTTGCCCTGTACCGACGTGGCAAGAGCTTCATCGGAGCAGCGGTCTTGCTAGGGCAACAGCCAGGCGCTGACAGGTACGTTGTGCTCCACCTTCTCTGCCAAGGCGTCGAAATAATCCTGAAAGCCCTGTTGCTTCTCTTGGACTATGAAAAGTACATCAAGCAACAGCGACGACACGGGCATGACCTAAATCGCGTGGTGGCGATAGCTCTTGAGGCATTTGGGCTGCACCCGATGCGCCCAAAGCTCGCTCAAGAGGTGCAAGCTTTAAACAACTTCTATTCTCAACATCTCCTGCGCTACGATGGTCTCCATGACATCCTTATTGATCCTGCCAGCATCGAGAGCAACCGAATGTTCCGAAGGATAGCTGCCGTCCTCCGGGTCACTGAGCGTGAAATTGCTAAGAGCGCTGGATCAAGCCGACCGCAAGGCTCACAGCCGTGACACTCACTCCCGAGGAGCCATACAGCGTAGCGAAGGGCTACGTTCAATCGGCCTATGCGATGATGGCTAATCCGTACCGTCTGCAACTGCCGGATGACACCACGTTCTTTATGGCGTTTCACATGCTCTGCGGGTTCGCCGTCGAACTTTATTTGAAAGCGTACCTCGTTCACAGGGGCTTCAGTGAGCGCCATTTGAAGGACTTAGGGCACCACCTGCTCAAGATTCGCGAGCTTTGCGTATCGGAGGGACTGCATGACAGCGGAGCGGACATGCTGGTCGGTCTGTTAGCTAGGCATCACAAAGGCCTGAACTATCGCTACATGAAACGCGAGACGTCCTACCAGACCGAAAGCCTTCGCACGATTTTCTCAGCGTTTTCGTCTCTCGACCGCACCGTGGATGGTGCCATCGGAGCCAGCGCCGCAAGAGGAAAAGCAGTTGGCGGTCGCTGGGATTTTCCGCTCGATGGGTCATGGCGGTTTCCGGAATAAGGCCCAATTCCACATCGAAATCGAGTGCGCAATGGAAGACTTTGAACGCTACCTCATCGAAATCGTTGAGCCAACCGTGGACGATTTCCGCCTAAAGCCCTCAAGCGTGAGGGTTGGCTTCCTAGCTTGCGTGGCAATCGATCACTCCGTTGACTATTTGGCGTTTCCGAGAAACCGCGTGCATTGGGACGGAAAAGAACATCACCGCAGGCGCGCGGGGCTCCGAAAGCAGTTCAAGGAAGAAAACGAGCAATTCCGTTTGGCGAGCGAGGCTGCCAACGCCTTCAAGCACGTCAAAACCACCAGCGTGAGAGGGCTCGAAGCAGCCGAAGTCTACGAGCGCCCGCCCGCAATGGCAGGCAGAGCGATGGCAGGCATTACGATGGCGGGAGATATGACAGGGGCAGTCGTGGTGGACGGTCACAACCTTCTCCGCGTCGTCACCGAAGCCCTGCGCTTCTTGCGCTCGAAGGTACGATAAATCCCCCCGCAAGAAATCCTGCCGACTAACTACAATAACCGACATTAGGCAGGCCCTCCTCACTGTGCCACACATTTGGCTGTGGAGGAGCCGATGGCTGACAAGAAATACCAGTACGTCACGTTCGTTACTGAGGTCATGGCCGCGCGCGCGCCGAAACTGTCGGAGCCGGACACGATGGGCGAATACGCGGACGGAAAGTACAAAACCGAAGCGACTGCCTCAGAGGCTTACACTCAGAAGCTCCAAGGAGACATTCTAGCTGTCGCTCAACAGTACTTCGGCAGGAAGAAGAACCTCCGTCTGCCGTGGAAGGAGACGAAGGAAGGCGCCATCGCGTTCAACTTCAAATCCCCAAGGAAGAAACCGGAGCTTACGGACAGCAAAGGCAAGCCCCTAAAAGCTGGAACACGCATCCGTGGAGGCTCCCTCATCCGTATCGTTGGCGTCATTGCAGCGTGGGAAAAGGGTGCCATGTGCGGTGTGTCGCTGTGGCCGGACGCTGTGCGCGTTGTCAAGCTGGCTGAGGGCTTCGACGCCTCTGCGGCGTTCGGCGCTGCTGAGGACGGCTTCGACGCTGATGGTCCAACTTGATAGCCCCCATGACCTTTGGCCCGTATTCCAGCATTTCCATAGCCTCGCGAAGGTCCACACGCTCTCCCTGCGAGTAGTGACCGTATGTCATACTGCCGCGCTCATGGCCCACGAGTAGCTTGACGGTGCTCTCCGCGACCTTCAGGCCCTCCATGTAGCTTATGAACGTGTTCCGCAGAGCGTGGAAATCTCGCCCCTTCCCTTTCACGTCCACCTCCTTGCCGTTGCGGAAGCGCCCATACGCCTTGCTGACATACCACGAGCGCTTGTCATCCGGGCCGCCCGGCACCAGTCCCTTGAACAAGAACGCGTCTTTGTCCTTTAGCCGCCGCTCGATGATCGGTACCGCGAGAGGATGAGCCGGTATCTCCCGAACTGCCGCATTGGTCTTGCCGCTGGTGATCTCCAGCCAATAGCCATCGGCGCGCTTGTGGACTTCAGAACGCTTCATGGCGCAAAGCTCAT
Source organism: Bradyrhizobium sp. CSA112 (assembly GCF_029051645.1). GTDB lineage: Bacteria > Pseudomonadota > Alphaproteobacteria > Rhizobiales > Xanthobacteraceae > Bradyrhizobium. Next base: position 695,388 of record NZ_JAACFS010000001.1, on the reverse strand, counting down.
CCAGACGACCTCCTTGCAGCAAGGCGAGGCGAAGCATGTCGTGAAGCACCTGAGCGTAACGGTCGGTACTGTAACGCCCTTCGAGAAGCCTCAGCAGCGCGTCTTCCTCTAGGGCTTTCCGATACCTGGGTTTGCCCTTAGCCTGCTTACCGAGCTTGTGGCGGAGCCACGGGTTGCTGTCAGGCTTCGCATGCGCCTTGCTCTCCAGCCATTGCCAGAGTGACGATAGCGATGACAGATGGCGCTTGATGGTGCGCCGAGCGAGGCCCGACTTCGCGATAAGCTCGCTGACGTACTCACCCGCCTTCTTGCGGTCTGTCTCCTCAATCGTCACAAACTCGCCAGCCCACGCGATGTACCGCCGCGTCGTACTACCGTGCTGAGACTTCGTTTGGCCAGTCTCTGTGCTTTCCGCTATCCAAGTCGGGTAGAGGTCCTTCAGCAGCGTCCCCTCGCCCGTGGCGGTCTGGTGGAACGCATCAGCCAGCGCCTCATCCTTCTCGGCTAATTGGCGTGACAGTTCCTTCACCTTATCGAGGAGTTCGCCGTAGATCGAAGCGCCGTATTCATCCTCAGCCTTGCTGGCCGTTTCCAGTTCCGCCCGCCATTCCTTTGCATCCTTCAGCACTTCGGCTTTAGGGTCGAAGGACCTCGCCAGAGCATCGATGCGGCGCATGAATTCGGCCACGTAGCTGTGCTTTAGGCGGTTGGCCTCAGCTAGATTGCCGGTCCTGAGGGACACCTTGAAGCGTTTCTGGCCTGCCTTGGCTTGGAGACGTTTTGGTATCTCCACCACAACAGAATACGTGTTGTACTGCCTGACGAGATATCGCGTGTCCACAGATCAAATCCACCTAGGAAAACCACCTAGACTTATCCTCAGGAATGGCTATAAACAAGCAGTTATTGGGCTTTTTGGTTTGATTGACGGGGGTCCTAGTTCCCCAGCCACACTCGGCAATTCCACCAACGATTAGATCCGAACGGGCTTTTCGCCGCAGACGATGGACCGTCGAGTTGATCGTGGACCCCATTCGTGGACCACGCTCGCCTATCTCGCCGGTGAGGCAGCCTCAACGACCCTTCATGCGTGCGACTGTTCCGGTCGGATAAAGCCCCCGCGGAAGTTGAGAGACCACAAAAAGCCGATGGGGTCGCAACTGGACACCTTAGGGAGATCGCGCATTTCCAAGGGTTTGGAATAGCGTCTGTCGCCACCAATCGCTTTCGATCTGATCGAGCACGGCGAGATCGAGCATGGGCCGCAATGTGCTGCCTTTCGGCAGCACGATCGCATAGCTCTCGCTGCTGAAGCTGGTGTCAACAATACGAACCGAGGCCGAGAAGTCTTTCCGCGCGACCCAGGTCAGAAGCGGCTTGTCATGGACGAAGGCATCGACCGTGCCACGGCTCAATGCAGATAGGCCGCTTTGAAGGTCTGGAAACGCTCGAAAGGAAAGCTGCTGACGAGTGAGGTAGTCGGTCGTCGCAGAGTTGGCGACGGCGCCGACGCGCACGGATCGCAGGTCGTTGAAACCGTGAACGGCGCCTTCGAGCCCTCGGCGCGTGAGCGTGGAGGTGATGCCTGCGGTGAACACGGCTATGGCGATAACGGAAGCGATCATCCACCCGGTTGCGACGATCCGCCCTGGAAGCGTTGCTGGCGCATTCTGGGCGGCGCCTGCCTGTGTCATGGCAATGGTCGACCACCAAAAGCTGGAGCCGAGCCCCTTGGCTCCCCCGCCGAAATGTTCCGTTTTCCGGCGTTCCAACAGCCAAATAAGGAAGCCGACCGCCATCGCAAAACAAAGCAGTACCGTGACGGCCTGGAAGAACCCGAAGGAAAGAAGCGCCCTCCCGATCGACACCCAGGCACTTTCATGGATCGGCACCGCAATCCCGAGTCCGGTGTTGTAGAAGGGTTGGGTAAAATCGACGCTGCGTGCGCGCGCAGCGGTCACAGTTACCGCTGCGACACCAGCGTCGAGGGTGCCCTTCGCGATTTCATCCAGCAGATCCTGCACGTTCTGGGTCTCGACCAGGCGAAAGCGTAGCTGCGTTCCAGCAGCGATCCTTCTCCAGAGTTCGATGCTGATACCGCTCCAATTCCCGTCCGGCTGCTTCATCGCGAAGGGCGGCGCTTCCTTGGTCGCCACTACCAACTCTCTGTCAGGGGTTGTGCCTTGGGCTCGAACCGCGCCGCAGCCGAGTGCAAGCACCGCCAGCAACAGAAGGCATAGCAGGACCGGTCGAAGTGACGAGATCGCTGGCTCGCCTTGCGAGGCCCGATCTCGCCGCTCAAAACGTCTAACGGATTCTTGAGCGATATCCAGCCGGTCAGATGCATCGCAGTGCGAGACTGCAGGAGATTCCTCGAACGAACTCATAGCGGACCTCAATTATCGAGATCGAGCGACGAAAGCATTGCTATTTGGCGGCATTTCGTCTGCCGGCGGGCGCCGACCAGCTAGCCCATTGCGGAACCTTCCCCTTGGCGTCCTTCCCCGCGATCACCTGCTGGCATCTACCATGCGCAGCCATGCTGGAAGTTCGCGATGACTTAGACGCGCCGTCTGGACCGCATGCCTGAGGCAAGCGGATGACCTACCTTCAGTAACGAGTCGGTGCGCATGTGACGGGAGCAGATTTTCCGATCTCGAACCGCAGTGCTCGACGGCGCGCGCATCACCCGCCCGCCACCACCGGCAACTCCGCAATCATGCGAATGCCGGGCCGTCTCCGCCAATGAATTTGTGACGGCTCAACCGCCAGCTTCAGCCGCGGCCAGCGCGTGAACAGGGCCTGCAGTGCGCAAATTCCTTCGATCCGCGCGAGCTGATGGCCGAGGCAGAAATGAATTCCCGTCCCGAACGCCAGATGCCGGTTCGGCCGCCGCTCGAGATCGAGGCGTTCGGGACACTCGTTAGCCTGCGGGTCCAGATTGGCGGCGACAATCATCGCCATGACCCGATCGCCCTTCTTCAGTTTCACGCCCTCGAGATCGACATCCTGGCGCACGTAGCGCGGCTTTGAGAATTGCACCGGCGAGACGAAGCGCAGGAATTCTTCGACCGCCAGCCCTGCGCGGCCCCAGTCCGCCATGAGCCAATCGCGGCGATCCGGATCCTTCAGCAATTCGAAAACCGATCCGCTGATCAGATGCGTCGTGGTCTCCGAGCCGGCGCCGAGCAGCAGAAACACCATCGACACCATCTCGTCCGCCGTGATGCGCCCGCCTTCCTTCTCGACGCGCACCAGTTCGGCGATCAATCCTTCGCCGCCCTGTTCGCGGGTCAGCCGCAAGCGCTCTTTCAGATAGCGCCGCATCTTGATGAGGCCGCCGATCAGCCACAGAAAGCCGAGTGCATTGGTGAGGTGCGCCATCGAATTGGCCCAGGCCATAAACTTCGGCCGATCCGCCGGCGGCAGGCCCAGCAACTCGCAAATTACCGCAAGCGGCAGCATCCGCGCGTAAAGCTGCACCAGGTCGGCAGGGCTGCCATCGGCGAACAATTCATCGGCGAGGCGATCGGCGATGGCGCGGATGTGCGGCTCCATGTCGAGCACCGCGCGGCGGCGAAACGCCTCATCGACGATATTGCGCAGCCGGGTGTGGTCCGGTTCGTCCATCGTCAGCATGTTGTTGGCCAGCGTCCCGATCAGTCTCGGCATCCACCACGGCACGCTGCCGAGCGCCCCGCCCTCCTTGCGCAGCGTGAACACCGTGCTGTCCTTCAGCACGCGCGCGGCCGCCTCAAAGGTCGTGGTGACCCAGACCCGGCCGATAATCGGAAACTTCGTCGCGACGACAGGCCCGGATGACCGCAGCAGGGCCACGCCCGCCCTGGGATCGCGAAAAAAGGCCTCGCTGGTGAAATCCACAAGCTCTGCCATAACTTACCCTACGATGTCATGCGCGCGTTCGCATCAAGATGGTGCGCAACAGCGGCGACGCAAGGGCCATGGAGCGCCAGAGCGACGTGCCCCTACACCGGCGGCGTGCCGTGGGTGTGAAACGACTCGATCGTCTTCAGCCCCCAGGCCTGGCCTTTCTTGCGCTCTTCCTCGGTCCAGACGATCGGTTTCCAATCGGGCGCGAGGATCAGGCGGGCGCCGGCGTTCGCGACCTCGACACGGTTGCCGCCGGGCTCCCATACATAAAGGAAGAAGGTCTGCTGGATCGCGTGCTTGTGCGGGCCGGTCTCGATGTAGACGCCGTTTTCGAGAAAGATATCGGCGGCGCGCAGGATTTCCTCGCGGCTGTCGAGCGCGTAGGTGACGTGGTGGAAGCGGCCCGCCTTGCCGTAATGATCGCGGGTATAGGCGAAGTCGTAGCTCTTGTTCGACATCGTCATCCACATCGCAGCTTCCGTGCCGTCGTTGAGCATGATCTGCTCGGTGGTGCGCAGGCCGAGATAGTTCTCGAAGAAGAGACGGTTCGCCTTGATGTCGACCGCGAGGCAATTGAGATGATCGAGCCGGCGGACATTGACGCCGCGCGCCGGAAATCGCTGCGCCTGGTTCTTCAGTGCGGGCTTCAATTCCGGCGGTGGCTGATACCACTCGGTCTCGTAATAGAGCTCAACGATGTGACCATCGGGATCGCGACAGCGGAACGCCGGCCCCTGCCCCATGTCGCCGTCGACCCAGCCTATGTCGAAGCCGGAGCCCTTCAGCGCGGCAACGCGGCGCTCCAGCGCCTGCGGGCTGCGGGCGCGTAACGCCATGTGCTCCATGCCTGAGGTCTTCGAGGCCGTCAGCTTGAGCGAATAGCGCTCGTAATCGTCCCAGCCGCGCAGATAGACCGACTCGCCTTTTTGTCCGCTGACGGTCATGCCCATGACGTCGACGAAGAATTTCAGGCTTTCGTCCGGCTTCGGCGTCAGCAATTCCATGTGGCCGAGATGGGCGAGATCGAAGATCGGCTCGGGGGTCATGATATTACTCCTGATAACTAAACATCCTCGGATCGTCATACCCCGCCACCGGGTCTCGCCTTTGGCGAGCCCGATGACAGGCTCCAGCGGGGTATCCAGTACGCCGAAGGCTCTTCGGTCCAACCTCGCCTTCTCGGCGTACTGGATCATCCGCCCCAGTGCGCAATTGCGCACAAGGCGGATGATGACACCTTGCGGGGGCTATCAGAGTGCCCGCGTTACATCGTCGAACAATTCCTCCACCGCATAGGCGCCCGGAATGAGTTTTTGTTGCGCGGAATAGTTGATGATCAGCTCCAGCGATCGCCGCATTTGGTCCGGGCTAAAACGCGGCGCAGCGGATGAAGCCGCGGCAGATTCGGCGAGCAGCCGATGAACCTCGCGCACGACGTCCGGGTGCTGGTCGGACAAGGTCCGGCTCACCACAACCATGTGGTTGATCGGCACCACCCCGTGCTTTTCGAACCAGGCTTTCTCTTCGGCGGCGACATCGGCAAACAGCGGCTTCAAATCCGGATGATCCGATTTTTCGCCGAGCACTGCGTCGAGTTCTCCGTCGATCAGCATCTGGATGATCTGCTTGCCCGGGGGCGCCCGCTTGGTCGTATCCGTGAATTCGGCGACATGGGCGTCCTCGAACGTCACCCAGTCGATCGAATCGAGATCGACGCCGTAATCATTGGAAAGGATGCCGCGCAGCCATGCGCCGGTCGTGGTGGTGAAGGAGCGGATGCCGACGCGCTTGCCGTTGAGGTCGCGCGGGGCGAGCTTTGCCGCCTTCGCATTGTAGAGCGCGTGCCCATGCTGAAACCGCGCCAGCACGACATCCGGCAACAGGACCATCGGCTTCGCAAAAGACTTCGCCATCAGATATGTGACGATCGCCATCTCCGAGACGTCGAACGCCCCTTCGCGGACCATCGGCTTGAAGCCTTTGTTGGTCGGCGAATACTGCGCAAAATCGAACTCGATCAGATCCGACCTGATCGACCCATTCTTCAGCGCAGTCGTGCCGGGATGGTCGCCGAGCAACGTGCGCAGGCGCATCGCCACCTCAGTCCTCCTCCAACTCGTCGACATAGACGAGGCCGGCCTTCGCCAGCGGCTCGCGCATGTTGTACATATCGAGCCCGAGCACGCCCGAGGCCAGTTGCCGCCGCTTGCCGTCCTCATCGGCGACGCGCTTCTCGCCTTTGGTGACCACGTCGGCGGCGTCCTTGCGTCCGATCACCACGACGCCATCGTCATCCGCCACTACGGCATCCCCCGGCACGACATTGATGCCGGCGCAGACTACGGGCACGTTGACCGCGCCCAGCGTCGCCTTGACCGTGCCCTTGGCCGAGATCGCCTTCGACCACACCGGAAAGCCCATTTCGCGAAGCGATTTGGCGTCGCGAACGCCGGCGTCGATGACGAGGCCCTTGACGCCGCGCGCCATCAGCGAGGTCGCGAGCAGGTCGCCGAACATGCCGTCGGTATTGTCAGTGGTGCAACCGACCACCAGGATATCGCCGGGCTGACACTGCTCGACCGCGACATGGATCATCCAGTTGTCGCCGGGCTGCGCCAGCACGGTCACAGCGGTGCCGGCGGCTTCAGCTCCGCTCCAGACCGGACGCAGATAGGGCTTCATCAGCCCAAAACGGCCATAGGCCTCGTGCGCGGTGGCGACGCCGAGCGCGCCTAGCCGTTTCACCAGCTCAGCATCGGTTCGCTTGATGTTGCGGACGACGACCGTCTTCATGCCAATTCCTCCATCGCCATCGGGAACAGCCGCTGATACGCCTCGCCATAGGTCATGGGCTTGCCAGTATTGCGGCCGCCCTGCACGCCCCGCTGCAGCGCGACCCGCTCATAGTAGGCCCACAGATGCTTCTGGGCGGCGAGAATCTCGAACGTCTTGCGTTTGATCTCCCAGACCTCGTCGATGTTGAGGATCACCTGCGGCTTGAAATTGCACATCTCGGGCTGGTGCGGCTCGAACAGGAACACCGGCGGCGCCGAATAGGTGTATTTGGCGCCGGGCTTGTGGCCCATCGCCTGCGCGACCACGCGGGTTTCCTGGGCGAAATGCGCGGCGTTCGGATGATCGAAATTATAGGGATCCTCCAGCGCATGGGTCAGCACAAAGGACGGATTGAGCTCGCGGTAGATATCGACCATGCGGTCGAAATGCGCTTCCGTCAGCCGCAGCGGATAATCGCCGGCATCGAAGAACTCGATCTCTGCGCCCAGCATCTCCGCCGCGCGCTGCGCCTCGTCGCGTCGTCCGGCCTTGACCTTCTCCATCGTCGCGCCCGCTTCTTTCCAGGCGAACTGGCTTTCGCCGCGCTCGCCGAACGACAGGCACGCGACCTTCATGCGATAGCCCTTCCTGGCGTGCAGCGCGATCGCGCCGCCCGCGCGCCAGACGAAATCACCGGGATGCGCCGTGACCACCAGGCCCGTTTTGCCAGCACTGCTCATGATCGGGATTTCCTCCTTCGATTGTTGCACGTTGCCGGCTGCACCGGCCACGTGACTACTGTTTGGCAATTCCTGCCCGCTCGATCACCTTGGCCCATTTGTCGATATCGGCCTTCAGCCGTTCCTGGATTTCTTCGGGCGAACTGGCCTTGGCCTCGATGCCGAGATCCAGCGCGCGCTTCTTCAGCTCCGGCATGTCGAGCACCTCGCGCAGCGCGGCGTTGAGCGTCTTGATCACCTCTGGCGGTGTACCCTTGGGTGCAAAAATCGCGTTCCAGGACCGCGCCTCGAAATCGCCGCCCCCCGCTTCGTTCACTGTCGGTACATCAGGCAGGAACGTTGTGCGGATGGTGCCCGAAGACGACACGGCAATAGCCGCCTTGTCGGCGACATGCGACTGCACCGCGGTGTAGTTCTCGATCGCCATCTGGATGTCGCCGCGCAGCAGCGCGATCATCACATCGGGCGAGCTGCGAAACGGCACGATGGTAACATCGACGCCCGCGGTCGATTTGAACAATTGCGCTGCGAGGTTTTGTGTCGACCCGACATTGATGGTGCCGACATTGAGCGCGCGGGGTTTTTCCTTGGCCGCCTTGATGAATTCAGCCAGCGTCGGATATGGCGAGCCGGCTTGCGTCACGAAGATGAAGTCGAAATAGCCCATGCTCGAGACCGGAACGAAGTCGGTGACCGGATTGAACGCCAGGTTCTTGAACAGCGACATGGAAATCGCGGTCCCATTGCTGAGCAGCGCCAGCGTATAGCCGTCGGCGGGTGCGGACAGCACGGCGCGCGCGGCATTGATGCCGCCGGCGCCCGGCATGTTCTCGATGACGAAGCGCTGGCCGAGCTTTTCGCCGAGCTTTTCGGTGACCAGCCGCGCCGTGACGTCGGCAACGCCGCCGGGACCGAACGGCAAGATCAGCCGCACCGGCCGGTTCGGATAGTTTTGCGCGTGGGCGATTTGCGGAAGCAACAACGCCGCCAGCACGGCAGCCACCCTGCCGAATGACACGCCGCGTCGGCTCAGAGTATTTCGCTCGCGTTTGTCCACCATCGCATGCGCTCCTTCAAAACTCGAACAGCCGCGCCGGATTGTCGACCAGGATCTTCTGCTGCAACTCGGGTTCCGGTGCAAACAGCGGAATGAGGTCGACCAGATCGCCGTCGTTGGGCATCACCTTCACATTGGGGTGCGGCCAGTCGGTTCCCCAGATCACGCGGTCCGGCGCGGTCTCGACGATACGGCGCGCGAACGGCACCGCGTCATGGAACGGTGGTCCGGCGGATGACACCCGCTCGCAGCCGCACACCTTGACCCAGCATTTCTCGTCGCGCGCCATCAGGTCAATCAGCGTCCGGAACGGAAGCTGGTCGAGGCCATCAGATGCCTTGACGCGCCCCATGTGATCGATGGTGTAGCGAACCGGCAATTTTGCCAGCATCTCGGCATATTCAGGCAGATCGATCGCATCGAAATGCAGATCGATATGCCAGCCGAGCGGCGCCACCATCGCGACGATGCGATGGAACGCCCTCATATCGGGCACGCCGCCAAGATGACGCACGAAGTTGAAGCGGCACCCGCGGAAACCGCCGTCGTGCAATTCGCGAAGGCCGCGCTCGGTAATGGTATCGTCGATATTGGCGACCGCGCGAAACGTTCCGTTGCTCACGGCGATGGCATCCAGCGCCACCCGGTTGTCGGTGCCATGCACGCTGGCATTGACGATGACGGCGCGGCCGATCCCGAGCTTCTTGTGCAGCGCCCGAAAATCCTCGAGCGGCGCATCGGGCGGCGTATAGGGCCGTCCCGGTGCGTAAGGGTATTTGTCACCGGGGCCGAAGATGTGGGTATGCGCGTCACACGCCAGCGCCGGCAGCTTGAATTGCGGCGTTCGCGTATCGGGATCGGGTCCGGGAATCGTGGGCTTGTGCATGGTGCCTTCTGCAGTGTTTGGTTCGCGCTTGATGATTTCCGCGATACCTAATCGGTCGGACTTTCCTTCCGCTTTCGAACGGCGGCCACGGCGCGTGGCTGAGCAGGCTTGGCCCGGCGTGACGCGCTGTCGATGTGATCGACGTCGGGCGCCTGCAACGAAGCGACCGTTGCCGAGACGAGCTGCTCGATCGCTTCCGCCATATCGGCGCCGTCGGCTTCGCCGCGGGAGAGCCTCGTGACTCGCTCCGGATTGACGAGGGTATAGTAGAGTGCGCCGAGCAGGAATTGCGACCGCCACACGATCGTCGTTCGCGGCAGATCCGGCAGGCTTTCCCCGATTGCCTCGATAAACGCGTTGGTGGTGTCGTCGAAGATTTCCGCGATGATGCGCCCCACCACGGCGTTGCCTTCGGCTGACATCACGGCGCGCAGCCGCGTGAACCGCGCTCCGCCGCCGGCGAGGTCGCTGCTGGATGAAAACGCCGGCTGCACATAGGCGCGCACGATCGCCTCCAGCCGGTCCTGAACGTCACGCACGCGCCTTGCCGCCACCAGCAGCTCTATGCGGCGCTTGTTCATCGGCCCGCAATGACGCTTGTAGATTTCGAGCAGCAAGCCGTCCTTGCTCTTGAAATGATAGGTGATGCTGCCCGGATTGGCGCCGGCTTCCAGCGCGATGTCGCGGATCGACACGGCGTTGAAGCCGCGCGTCGAGAACAACAGCTCGGCCGCGCTCAGGATGGCTTCCCGCATGTTGGGATTTCGCGTCATGGGATTTGCTTTCCGTTCTCGACTTTTGTACGTTTGTACAAATGATAAGGTCTAGTCAACAAAAAAACCGATTCCAGAGGAAGGCGCCCCGCATGTCCGTTTTCAACAAGATCCTGCGCACCGTATTCGCAGCCGCCACGCTTTCGCTGGCGGCCACACACGCCTACTCGGAGCAGTTCCCGACCCGGCCGGTGCGCATCCTGGTGCCCTACGCCGCCGGCGGCGCCGTCGACGTGCTGGCGCGCACGCTCGGGCAGTCGCTGTCGAAGACCTGGGGCCAGCAGCCGGTCATCGAAAATCGTCCGGGCGCCGGCGGGATCATCGCATCGCAGGCGCTCACGCAATCGGCGCCGGACGGCTACACCCTGATCCTCGTCGCAAGCGGCCATCCGCTGAACCAGTTCTTCTATCCAAAACTGCCCTACGACACCTTCAAGGACTTCACCGCCATCAGCGAGGTCGCCTATTCGCCGCTCGCGATCGTGGTGTCCAAGAGCAGTTCAGTGAAGAATTTGCAGGAGTTGCTGGCGACCGCGCGCGAAAAGCCTGAGTCATTATCGTACGGCATGTCCGGCAACGGCACCTCGGCCCATCTCGCCGGCGAACTTCTCAACTACATGGCCAAGGTCAAAATCCAGGCGATCCCCTACAAGGGCGGCGCCCCTGCCCTCACGGCCGTCATCGCCGGCGAGATTCCCATGAGCGTCAATCCGCTGCCCGAAGTTGTCGGCCAGCTAGGGGGCAACGCGGTGCGCGCCCTTGCGGTAACAACGGCCCAGCGCTCAAAGACATTGCCCGATGTTCTCACGGTCGCGGAAGCCGGCCTGCCCGGCTACGACGCCTCGGTCTGGTGGGGTTTTCTCGGCCCCGCCGGCATGGCGCCTGAGCTGGTCGCGAAAATCCACAACGATTTGGCCGCGGCGCTGAAGGATCCGGTCGTTGTCACGGCGTTGGATAAGATGGGTGCGACGCCGGTCGGCAGTTCGCCCAGGGATTTCGATGCCTTCATGCGCGCCGAAGCCGCGAAGTGGGAGCCGGTTCTCAAGGAGGCGAATATCAAGGTGCAGTGAGGCCGCCGGCTGCCTGGTCAACTCACCGCGCATTCGCCGGCGCGTGCACGTGCCACAGATCGGCGCGCCAGTGCAGCGCGATCGCCAGCATCAGCGCGAGGCCGGCCGCCGCATAGAGCGTTCCGGTCGCCGCAAATCCGATCTCGTCGATCAGGCTGCCGGCGGCCAAGAGGCCGATCGGCAGCCCGTAGATCACCATCATACGCACGCCCATGACCCGGCCGCGGAAATTCTCGCTCGCAGTCCGCATCAGGATGACGGCGATCGAGATCATGGCGAGGCTTTGCGAAAAGCCCGCCACCACCAGGCACATGATCGCGGTCGGCACCGTCTGCATCTGCACGAAGATCAGCAAGGTCGCGTACCAGACGACGGTGGCGCCGATCATCAGCCGCGCCACCCGGAGATCGCGGATCAGGCTCAACACGATCGAGCCCGCCAGCGAGCCGATCGCAAAGCTCGCCGACAGATAGCCAAGCCCGGTCTGGTTGGTGCCGTAGATCGCCTTGGCGATATAGGGCAGCAGTCCGTTGGAGAGCGGATACGCTGTCAGGTTGGCCAGGAACGCCACCCAGAGCGCGGCCTGCATCCGCGGCGTAGTCCAGACATAGGCCACACCTTCCTTGAGGTCACGCAACGGCGAGCGCTGCAACACCTCGCTGGCCGCCTCGCCCGCGAGTTGCGGCTTTGCCGGCGCCACGATGCACAGCGTCAGCGCGGTCGCGGTAATGTAAAGGCAGACGATCGCCACATAGGCCGGGCCCATGCCGAGCGCGGCAAACAATCCGGCGCCGCTCAGCGCGCCGGCGATGCGCGCGGTATCCATCGTCGTACGCGAGATGCTGATCGCCCCGATCAACTGGCCATGCGGCATGATGGTCGCAACCAGCGCGCCGCGCACACCGAGATCGGATGGCCGGACGATACCCATGACGGCCGCGATAATGAATACATAGAGCGGCGCGAGGTGGCCCGACAGCGCCAGCGTCATCAGCACGGCGGCCAGCACCGCGTAGGTCGCGCGCATCATCGCCAGCAGATCGCGGTGACCGATCCGGTCGCCGACAACGCCGAACATCGGCGCTACCAGCGTGCCGATATAGCCGAGCGAGGCGAACAGAGTGAGCAGCAGGACAGACCCGGTCTCGACCAGCACGTACCAGCCGAGAATGAGCATCTCCATCTCGAACGCCCACGAGGTGAGCAGATCGGCGGGCCATTGAAAGCGGTAGTTCCTGATCTGGAATGGTGCGAGCGCGGAACGTCGCGCCGGATCGCTCAAGATGCGTTGTCGCGATTCATCGCGGTCCACCCTGCCCTGTTCTTATTTTTGCCTCACCGTCGATAGCAAGCCGCGCCCGGCGTTTCAAGCCGCCGACATGGCCCTGGCACGGTGCGAGAGCAACAGCCGCCTCCCGTCAGCGGCCGATATCGCGGGGCTGAACAGATAGCCCTGCATCTCGGTGCAGCCGAGGATGTACAGCAGGTTCCTTTGCTGCTCGGTTTCGACGCCCTCCGCCGTCGTCATCATGTCGCTGGCGGCCGCGATGTTCACCACCGCCTGGACGATGGACGAGGATGCGCCCGGACCTGCGATATCCTTGATGAAGGAGCGATCGATCTTGATCTTGTCGAACGGGAAACGCTGCAGGTAGCTGAGCGACGAATAGCCGGTGCCGAAATCGTCCAGCGCGATCCGGACACCCAGCTTGCGCAACTGATGCAGCGCGTCCAGCGCCGCGTCGTCGCGAATGAGCACGGCCTCCGTGATCTCGAGTTCGAGCCTGCTGGCAGGCAGGCCAGAGGCTGCCAGCGCCGCCGCCACGTTCAACGCCAGCGATTGGCTCCTGAACTGTACCGGCGAGACGTTGACCGCGACGCGAACATGAGCCGGCCAGTTGACGGCCTCTGCGCAGGTCGCGTTGAGTACCCATTGGCCGAGTTCATTGATGAGCCCGGAATCTTCCGCGATCGGGATGAATTCCGCCGGCGAGATCATGCCGCGCTCGCGGTGCCGCCACCGCAACAGTGCTTCGCACGAACTGATCCTGCCGTCCTCGATATTGAGCACCGGCTGATAATAGGTCTCGAGGCTGCCGTCGCTGATCGCCTGGCGCAGCTCGAGTTCCAGGCTTCGCCGCGCCTTGGCGCGCTGATCCATGCCGGCCTCGAAGAAGCGGTAGGTCCGCCGTCCGTCGGCCTTGGCGCCGTAGAGGGCGAGGTCCGCATTCCTCAACAACTGGTCGAGGTCCACCCCGTCGCCGGGCGCAAGCGCTATGCCGATGCTGGCATCGGTGGTGATCAGGTGCCCCATGCATTCCAAGGGCTGCCTGATCGCCGAATGAATTTCATCAACGAGCCGAGTGGCTTCCGACCGATCCTTGATAGCCATTTGAATGACGGCGAACTCGTCGCCACCGAGGCGAGCCGCCACGTCGGCGTCTCCGAGACAACCGCGCAGGCGCTCCGCGACGCCCTTGAGCAGCTCATCGCCGGCCGAATGGCCCAGGGCATCGTTGACGGCTTTGAACTCGTCGATGTCGATATAGAGCACAGCCAGTTGCTCGCCGGGCCGAAGCGCTTCGCGCGCCTGTTCGAGCCGCGCGCGGAACAGAATCCGGTTCGGCAGGTCGGTCAATCCGTCGAAATGCGCCAGATGCGCAATCTTCTCGTCGGCGCGCGTGCGCTCCGTGATGTCTTCGATCGTGGCCACCCAGCCGCCGCCCTTCAGCGGCCGGTTGATGATCTCGATCGCCCGGCCGCCCGGAGCCTGCGTGAGTTGACGCGTCGCCTTACCGAGCGATACCTTTTGTATGATCGCGTTGCAGAATTCATCGACATCGCCGTCGAATGATCCAGTTTCCTTCCGATGGGCGATCAGCCGCTGTATCGTGCAGCCGGGCCTGGCCACGTCAGGCGATAGTCCGAACATCTCGAGATAGGGTTGGTTGCAAATGATGATCCGCGCGGATGCATCATAGAGAACAAGACCCTGCGGGATATTGTTCACGGCAATCGAAAGCTGGCGCCGCTCGGCTGCCAGCCGCTGATCGGTCAACCGGTGACGCCGCAGCAACAACCCGGCGATCACGGCCAGAACGGCGACGAACGCAAGCAGCACGCGTTCGCGAAGACTCCATGCCGACGTCGCCGCGTCGGCCGCAACCATCACCGCGAGCAGCACGCCGCACACCGCAAGCAGTGTGACCGATCCGCCCCCTTGCGCAGAACCGGCCGAACCGCTCGATATTTGATGACCACCCTCGTTGCTCACCCGAAATGCCCTGGAATGATGCGACAGGCGCCCGTATGAATGGAACTCAGACAGCTAATCATGCGCCCCGCGGCAGTGTTACGTAGTACTGATGGAAGGCGCGTTACAACTTGCGGTTAGCAATCGGTTACCTTGCACACGCGCTGGCGCCAATCCGCGATCTGGAATCGGAGGTTACCGGGACACGGCCCAGGGCCGGCTCCTCTCGTTCGAAGTGGTAAACGAACGATTAATTCGAAGCTGGCGTCGCACGCGGCCAGAAATGCACGAAAGCCCTTATTTTTCAGCGTAACTGACATCCCACAGCGCCGGCGGAGCTCCATCGCAAAAACGAATCCTGGCCGAGATGCCACAGATTTAGCTGATGCGAATCCTCCCCGTTTAACCGTTTCGCTAGTCGCGGCCGACCATAATGGGGGCAGACCCCAATTCATGAGATCCAGGTTCAGCACCGTGACATCCTTCGGACGTGTGATTTCCGTGCGCGGCTCCCTCGCTCGGGTCGGACTTCTGGCCGCGGGCCCGATGCCCGTCGCCGAAGTGCGCGCCACCGTCGGCCGCTTCATCAGCATCCGTTGCGCCGGTTCCACCATCATCGCGATGATCA
Organism: Bradyrhizobium sp. CSA112; assembly: GCF_029051645.1. Lineage (GTDB taxonomy): Bacteria > Pseudomonadota > Alphaproteobacteria > Rhizobiales > Xanthobacteraceae > Bradyrhizobium. Next base: position 680,315 of record NZ_JAACFS010000001.1, on the reverse strand, counting down.
CTGAAGTATCGTGCGAGGACATGCCGAACTCCGATGAATATATCGCGACCGCCTCGGTCGACCTGCTCGGCGAAATTTCCGGCGGCGAGCGCCCCAAATTCCAGCGTGGCGTCACCAACTATCCAACCATCGGGGATGCCGTCGACGTCGTCACCGCCGAGGACCTTCGCACCGTCTATGCACCGAGCGGCTCGGACCAGATCAATGTCGGCACCCTGCAGCAGGACCGGTCGGTGATCGCCTATGTCGACGTCGAGGAAATGCTCTCCAAGCACTTCGCGGTCCTCGGCTCCACCGGCGTCGGAAAATCGACCAGCGTGTCGCTGCTGCTCAACGAGATCCTGAAAGCGCGGCCGAACCTGCGGGTATTCCTGCTCGACGTGCACAACGAATATGGCCGCTGCTTCGGCGACCGTGCGCTGGTGCTCAACCCGCGCAACCTGAAACTGCCGTTCTGGCTGTTCAATTTCGAAGAGATTGTGGACGTGCTGTTCGGCGGCCGTCCCGGCGTGCCGGAAGAACTCGACGTTCTCGCCGAAGTCATCCCGATGGCGAAGGGAATCTACACCCAGTACCAGAACTCCGATCGTCTCGGGCTCAAGCGCATGGACCCGAAGTCGGGCAGCTACACTGTCGATACGCCGGTGCCCTACCGGCTGGTCGATCTGATCTCGCTGATCGACGAGCGGATGGGCAAGCTGGAGAACCGCTCCTCGCGCATCATCTATCACAAGCTGATTTCGCGCATCGAGACCGTACGCAACGATCCGCGCTACACCTTCATGTTCGACAACGCCAATGTCGGCGGCGACACCATGGCGGAAGTGATCAGCCATCTGTTCCGCCTGCCGGCCAACGGCCGGCCGATGACCATCATGCAGCTGGCGGGCTTCCCCGCTGAAGTCGTCGATTCCGTGGTGTCGGTGCTGTGCCGCATGGCGTTCGATTTCGGCCTGTGGAGCGACGGCGTATCGCCGCTGTTGTTCGTCTGCGAGGAAGCGCACCGTTACGCCTCGGCCGACCGCAACATCGGTTTCGGTCCGACCCGCAAAGCGGTCTCGCGCATTGCCAAGGAAGGCCGCAAATACGGCGTCTTTCTCGGCCTCGTCACCCAGCGTCCGGCCGAACTTGACGCCACCATCATCTCCCAGTGCAACACGCTGTTTGCGATGCGCCTTGCCAACGACCGCGACCAGGCACTGTTGCGCTCGGCGGTGTCGGATGCTGCCGCAAACCTCTTGTCATTCGTACCCTCGCTCGGCACCCGCGAAGTGCTGGCCTTCGGCGAAGGCGTGGCGCTGCCGACGCGCCTGCGCTTCAAGGAAGTGCCGGTCCATCAGTTGCCGCGCAGCGAAGCCACCATCGCGTCCGTGCCGTCGGTCTCCGCCGGTCATGACATGCATTTCGTCTCCGCCGTGCTGGACCGCTGGCGCGGCGCCACCTCGCATCGCGACGTGCCGAACGATCCCGGTATTGGCGACCGGCCCGCCGCGGCCCGCATCATGACGCCGGTGGAAGCGCCGATGCTGCAGCCCTCGATGGGGCTCGATCCCGACCGCTTCTCGCTCCTGAAGAAGCCGCTGCGCTAAGGCCGCGAGCGTTTGCGCGAATTCTTCGCGCGGGCCGGTATCCACTTCAGCCAAAAACCCTATATGGTTCCGGCCAATGCCGCCTCGCGCGGCCTTAAGCCGGAACCTTTCATGACCAAGCCCGCCACCAAACGATTTCAACCGCCCGCCATCGACACGCTGCCGGAGGACATCCGCAACCGGATCCTCGCGGTGCAGGAGAAATCCGGCTTCGTCCCGAACGTCTTCCTGACGCTGGCTTACCGCCCGGACGAGTTTCGCGCGTTCTTTGCCTATCATGACGCACTGATGGAGAAGGACGGCGGGCTTACCAAGGCCGAGCGCGAAATGATCGTGGTGGCGACGTCGAGCGTCAACCAGTGTCACTACTGCGTGATCGCGCATGGGGCGATCCTTCGCATCCGGGCCAAGAACCCGCAAATCGCCGACCAGATCGCCGTCAACTACCGCAAGGCCGACATCACGCCGCGCCAGCGCGCCATGCTCGACTTCGCCATGAAGGTGAGCCAGGAGGCCAACACGGTTTCGGAAGCGGATTTTGCGGAAATTGCCAGCCACGGCTTCAGCGACGACGACATCTGGGACATCACGGCGATCGCGGCCTTCTTTGCGCTCTCGAACCGGCTGGCCAACGTCACGGCGATGCGCCCGAACGACGAATTCTACATGATGGGACGGCTGCCGAAGCAAGGCTGAGCCGGCTGGCTCGCTCCTGGTTCCAGGCATTGCGGGATGGGATGGCTGTCCTGCGGCCGGCAACATTTCATGTTGGAAGTGCTGCCGGCGTGCTAAAAGAGGCGCAAGATTTCTTGCGGACCGGCAGCAGTGAAAACCCAGCGGCCTATTGTTTCGGACGATGAGCACGTGGTGCTCAAGTTCCGGCCGCGTACCTCTGCCCACCCGCCCGGCCGGCGGGAAGAATCCGATCCGTCCAAGACGGCGAGCAAGACGTCCAAGACGGCGCCGGCGGCGAACGATCTGTCCCGCTACGAGCGGCCGCGCGACGAGGGCGACGATTTCCGTCAGCGCATGCTCGCCAATGTCGCCGCGCTGGCCTTCACGGTGGCGTTGACCGCGATCGGCATCTGGCTTGCGATAAGCATCGCCGATCTCCGCAAGACCCAGGATTGCGTCCTGATGGGCCGCCGCGACTGCGCCCGGATTTCGGTGACGTCGCCGGGGTAGCGGAGCAGGATCGCCGCACCCACGTCGTCCCTGCGAACGCAGGGACCCATACGCCGCGGCCATTGTTGGTGAAACACGAAGGAACGAGGAGCGAGCAAAAATACTGCTCCCTGTGGTTATGGGTCCCTGCGTTCGCAGGGACGACGGATCGATATGGGCTTGCGTTCTCGCGGCGCGATGCGCCCGAGCTTTTCCACCATTGTTTCCCAACAGAGGGAGCAGGGAATGATAACCGCCCTGCGAACAACGTCTCCAGGGCGGATTAGCGACAGCGTAATCCGCCGCTTCGACGCGGGTGCGTGTTCGCAATGTTGGCGTAGCATTGATGGAACGTGGCGGATTACGTCTGCGGCAAATCCGCCCTACGAGCTACGGGCTGTCATCGCACGGCCGTTTATTGGGTCCGTTCATTGACGATAGCCATCGCTGTTCGTAGCGCCTGCTCATAGCTCTTCAGTTGGCCTTGCGAATATTTCTGCATGGCCCGCAATTCGTCCGACGTCTTGCTCTTCAACTGAGCGAAGCTGGGCGACAGCGACGCGTCGCCAATCTCTCCTGATCCGTTCTCTCGACGTGCGAGCACGCTCTCGATACGTTGCAGCGCGAGCCGATTGCGCTGCGCTCCGTTGCCCGCGTGTGTGACATAGTGCTGCAGCCTGTCGGTGGACATGGCGCGAGCGCCCTCCTCGTCGCCTTTGATCAGGCGAAGCAGTTGCTCGTCGACGATGTCGGTGCACAATTCAATACATTCGTCGCAGATGAACACGGCGGGGCCGGCTACCAGCTTGTTCACCTCGTCCTGGTTCTTGCCGCAGAACGAACAATAGAGGAGTTTGGCTTGTGATGCTGGATTCTGCAGCCTGCCCGGCCAGCCGGACTGTGGCTGGGCCGCATCGATCTTGGCCGGTGGCTGGGCCGCATCGATCTTGGTCGACAGGATATTCCAATTGTCGTAGCCGAACGCTTTCGCGATCAGCTCCAAAGACTCGCTGTGCGTGGTTTGCACAGACTTGGCAGTTAAGGCATCGCGCAGGGAACGCGCCATGGCTTTCGCATCGCGGAAATCGCGCATGAGAGCACCCGTATCGGCGAACGGAGGAGATCGGTGCCTGCCTTGCCGACCCGTTCGCCAATAGCGAGGGCCGAGATATCAGATACGTTCACCATCCCAGAGGGCGCAGGCGGCTGGTGTATCAACCGGTCATTATAGTTGGCGCGACTGTGGTCATTGTCAACCCGGGCGACGAACGCAAGATCTCATAGCTCTTCGTCGGCGCAGTCTGTCCTTCCTCACCTTAGCTCCGCATCCCGCAGCGGCGCGCGGCTCAATGCGTTGCCAGCAGCGGTCGCTTTGCGGAGCAGCCGCATCAACTCCGCGCCCTCTTTTTCGGTGAGACCGCGCAGCATGAGGCGCTGGGCCGCCTCGACGGCGGGCGTGATTCCGCGCAGCGTTCGCTTTCCCGCCTCTGTAATCTGCAATTCGCGAGCGCGGCGGTCCCGGCTGCTGGCGTGGCGCACCAGCAAGCCTTTGTGCACGAGACGATCGACCACACCGGTGATGGTGGTGCGGTCATAGGCGATCAGACCGGCCAACGTTACCTGATCGATCCCCGGGTTGGTCCTGACGGCCGAGAGCGCCGCGTATTGAACCGGCGTGAGGTCAAAGCCGGCTTCATCGACCTCGGCGAGGAACACGGCCACCGCAATCTGCTGGAAGCGGCGCGCCAGATGGCCGGGCATCTCATTGTTGTCTCTCACCGAAATTCTCCGAGGCTGATCCGGAATTGACAAGCATACTGATAATCAGCATGCTGAGCAATGTCATCGATGCGCCTGGTCGCCGCGTCCGCCGCTTGCCCGGCATCCGTCGACCGACGCCGTCGATGAACGGCAACCTATCGGTCAAAATCGCGTTGGGGGCCAAGAACGGGAGGAGCAGGTCTCATGCAGTTTCATCTCAACGGCTTCGAGCCGGGCGATCCCGAAATCGCCGATCCCGTCGAGCGGGTTGCACCTTCCGGCATGTCCGGACCGGTTCCGGCGGAAGTCGACGTCCTGATCGTAGGGTGCGGACCGGCGGGTCTGACGCTCGCGACGCAGCTGGCGGCGTTTCCCGACATCAAGACCTGCATCGTCGAGCAAAAGCCGAGCCGGCTCTTGCGCGGCCAGGCCGACGGCGTCGCCTGCCGCACCGTGGAGATGTTCCACGCCTTTGGCTTCAGCGAGCGCGTGCTGAAGGAAGCCTGCTGGATTACCGAAACGACGTTCTGGAAGCCGGACGATCGCAAGCCTGAAAACATAGTGCGCAGCGGCCGGGTTCAGGATGTCGAGGACGGGCTGTCGGAAATGCCGCACCTCATCCTGAACCAGGCGCGCGTGCATGATTGCTATCTCGATGTCATGCGTAAATCGCCTGCGAAGCTCGAACCGTATTACTCGCGGCGCCTGCTCGACCTTCAGATCTCACCTGCTGCGCGGTTTGAAGATCACGCGGTGACCGTGCGCCTCGAACGGCTCGATGCCGGGCACGAGGGCGAGGTCGAGACCGTCAGGGCACGCTATGTCGTGGGCTGCGACGGGGCGCGCAGCACGGTGCGCAAATCGATCGGGCGCGAGCTGCGCGGCGATTCCGCCAACCATGCCTGGGGCGTTATGGACGTGCTTGCCGTCACCGACTTCCCCGACATCCGCTTCAAGGTGCTCATCCAGTCAGCCCGCGACGGCAGCATCATCGTCATCCCGCGCGAAGGCGGCTATCTGGTTCGGCTCTATGTCGAGCTCGCCAATCTCGACGCCGGCGAGCGGGTCACTAGCCGCAACATCACGTCGGACGATCTGATCGCGAAGGCACGGCGGATTCTCAATCCGCATACGCTCGACGTAAAAGAGATCGCCTGGTGGTCGGTCTACGAGATCGGCCAACGGCTTACCGACAAGTTCGATGACGTGCCGGCGGAAGAGGCCGGAACGCGCCTGCCGCGCGTCTTCATCGCCGGCGACGCCTGCCACACCCACAGCCCGAAAGCGGGCCAGGGCATGAACGTCTCGATGCAGGACGCCTTCAATCTCGGATGGAAACTCGCCTCCGTGCTGCGAAAGCGCAGCGCCCCGCAGCTTCTGCACAGCTATTCGGCCGAACGGCAGGCGGTTGCGAAGGAACTGATCGACTTCGACCGCGAATGGGCCGAGATCCTTGGCTCCGCCAAGGGCGACAACAAGGGCGCGGACGCGGCGGCAACCCAAAGCTATTTCGTCCGGCACGGCCGCTACACCGCGGGGACAGCGACCCACTACCATCAGTCCGTCCTGACCGCCGAACCTGATCACCAGCATCTCGCGAAGGGATTCGTGATCGGCACGCGCTTTCACTCCGCGCCGGTCGTGCGGCTCTCGGACGCCAAGCCGGTTCACCTCGGCCACGTCACGAAAGCAGACGGACGCTTCCGGCTCTTCATCTTCGCCGGCCCCGGCGATCCCGCAGCCGCCAACTCCCCTCTTCGCTCCCTCTGCGACTTCTTGAGTGAGAGCCCCAAATCTCCCGTCAGAAGGCATACGCCTGCGGGCGCCGATATCGATTCAGTCATCGATGTCCGTGCAGTGTTCCAGCAGGCCCATACGGAGCTCGCCATCGAGGCAATGCCCGCGCTTCTTCTCCCGCCGAAAGGACGCTACGGACTTCGCGACTACGAAAAAATGTTCTGCCCCGATCTGAGGGGCGGTCACGACATCTTTGCGATGCGCGGCATCGAAGGGAAAGCCGGCTGCATGGTCGTGGTACGGCCGGACCAATACGTCGCGCACGTGCTCCCGCTCGATGGCCATGCGGCGCTTGCGGCATATTTCGACGGCTTCATGTTGCGGGCGGAGTGAGCGCTGGGGCGATTGCGGCGGGCTTTCGCTGACGCCGCGGGCCGGCTCCCCGAAAGCGCCCATTTTTGTCGCAAAATCCAACGCATCGGGAACGGGCCGCCTCCATTGAACTAAGCGGTCTGCTCCGATATACGGGCACTCGACTCCGGCCGAGGGAACAGGGCCTTCCGGGGCCGTTCACGCCGCCTCCTCAGAGCCGTTCCGGATTATCTCCAATATATCAAAGGCTTAATGATGTCTTCCACATTCGATCAGATCGCCAACATTATCGCGGAGACCTGCGACATTCCGCGCGACACGATCAAGCCGGAGAGCCACGCCATCGACGATCTGGGAATCGACAGCCTGGACTTCCTCGACATCGCCTTTGCCATCGACAAGGCGTTCGGGATCAAGATGCCGCTCGAAAAATGGACCCAGGAGGTCAACGACGGCAAGGCCACGACCGAGCAGTATTTCGTGCTGCAGAATCTCGCCGATCGCATCGACGAACTGGTCGCCGCCAAGAATGCAGCGCCGGGCGCCTAGTCGCCCACCATGCAACTTGATTATTTCCAGCTCATCGACCGCATCGTCGACCTCAATCTCGACGAGAAGAGGATCACGGTCGAGGCCGAGGTTCCGACTAATCACACCATCTTCGAAGGGCATTTCCCCGGTTTTCCGATCATGCCCGGCGTGCTGCTGACCGAAGCGATGGCGCAAAGTTCCGGCTGGCTGATACTTGGCGTCCTGAAGTTCGAGCGCATGCCGTTCCTCGCCATCGTGAAGGAAGCCAAGATGCGGGGTTTCGTCAGTCCGGGCCAGTTGCTGACGATCGAAGCGAAGCTCGAGCACGAAGGTTCCGGCTTTGCCGTCACCAAGGCAAAAGGACGCGTCGGCAAGGAGCTGAAGTGCAGCGCTGAAATCACCTTCGGCCTTGCCCCCTTCCCCGACCCGGCCTTGCGCGTGCACATGGACGCGATGGCCAACAAGATCGGCTTCCCACTGCAGGCGATAACGCATGACTGAGCCAAAATCCCCGGATGCAAAAGAAGTCTGGATCACCGGCATCGGCATCGTGTCCTCGCTCGGTGAAGGGCTGGATGCGCATTGGGATGCGCTGAACGGCAAGAAGATCAATATCGACGACAAGCGGTTTGCGCCCTACATCGTGCACCCGCTTGCGCCCGTCACCTTCGACGCCCAGATTCCGAAGAAGGGCGACCAGCGCCAGATGGAAGCGTGGCAGCGCATCGGCACCTATGCCGCGGGGCTGGCGCTGGATTCGGCCGGCATCAAAGGCAACAAGGAAATCCTGGGGCGGACGGACATGATCGTCGCCGCCGGCGGCGGCGAGCGTGACCTTGCCGTCGACGTCGCCATCATGACCGCCGACGCCAAGGGTAATTCGAGCCCCGCCTTTCTCAACGAACGGCTGATGAACGATTTGCGACCGACGCTGTTCCTGGCCCAGCTCTCCAACCTGCTCGCTGGCAACATCGCCATCGTGCATGGCGTGTGCGGAACGTCGCGCACCTTCATGGGCGAGGAAGCCGCCTCTATCGACGCCGCGCGGATCGCACTCGCCCGCATCGAGTCCGGACAGAGCGAGATTGCGCTGGTCGGCGCCGCCCATAATGGCGAGCGCTCCGATCTCCTGGTCCTCTACGAATTTGGCGACTACAACCTGAAGGAAAAGTTCGCCCCCGTCTGGCAGCGCGAAGGCAACAACGGCTTTGCGCTCGGCTCCGCCGGCTGCTTCCTGGTGCTGGAATCCCGCGAGCATGCCGAGGCGCGCGGCGCCAAGCCCTACGCGAAACTGACCAAGGTGGTCGCCGATCTCGCCCAGCGCAAGCAGCCGGGCGCGGTGACCAAATCGCTGGAAGCGCTGTGGCCGAAGCTCGGCATAGCCGGCGACAGCGGCAATCTGATCACGGGCGCGACCGGCGCCGAGCCGGTGACCTCGGAAGAGAAGGCATTTTTGCGCCAGCACCCTGGGTTTGCGGTGCGCGCCACCGGAACGATGTTCGGCCACACGCTGGAGACCCAGTTTCCGCTGGGGCTGGCGCTTGCGGCGCTCTCACTCTCCCGCGGCGCGCTGTTTCCGCCCAACGATCCCTCCGGGTTCGAGGTTGAAAAGGCAGGTCACCCGGACCAGATTGTGGTGCTGGGGGCCGGTCACTGGCAGGGCGAAGGCATGGCCCTGGTCGAGGCCGTCAAGTAGAGCGTGGCCGAAAGCGCGCTTTCGGCACGGCTAGATGCAAGAGAGGCGCGCGAAACGCGCATTCAGGTTACGGCGCAACGTCGGGGGAACCAATGTCAGCACCACGCGATAAATTCGGCAGGCCGATCGTCGTCGTCACCGGCATGGGCGTGGTGACGTCGCTTGGCGCCGGCAAGCAAGACAACTGGCGCAAGCTGACCGCGGGTGTATCAGGCATCAAGACCGTGACGCGTTTCCCAATCGACGGCCTGAAGTCGACCATGGCGGGCACGGTCGATTTCGTCACCGTCGATCCCGTTACCTCGACGGGATTGACCGAACGGCTGGCCGAAATGGCCACCGAAGAAGCGCTCGAACAGGCTGCGATCGGAGCTAAGGCCGATTTTCCCGGACCGCTGTTTCTGGCGGTGGCGCCGGTCGAGGTCGAATGGCCGCAACGGCTCGAACTCGGGCGCGCGATCGGAAAGACCGAATTCGGCTATGACGACATGCTGCGCATCAGCGGCGGCGGCCGGTACACAAAGTATCATCATCGCTTCATGTTCGGTTCGGTGGCCAGCCATCTGGCCGAAGCTTTCGGCACCAAGGGATCGCCGATCTCGCTCTCCACCGCCTGCGCCTCCGGCGCGACCGCGATCCAGCTCGGCGTCGAGGCGATCCGCCGCGGCGATGCCGACGCCGCGCTGTGCGTGGCGACCGACGGCTCGGTCAATCCGGAAGCGATGGTGCGCTTCTCGCTGCTATCGGCCCTGTCGACGCAGAACGATCCGCCGCAGGCCGCCTCAAAGCCGTTCTCGAAGAACCGCGACGGTTTCGTGATGGCGGAAGGCGCCGGCGCGATGGTGCTGGAAAGCTATGAATCGGCAACCGCCCGCGGCGCCAAAATCCTCGGCGTGGTCGCCGGCTGCGGCGAACTGACCGATTCGTTCCACCGCACCCGCTCCAGCCCGGACGGCAAACCGATCATCGGCTGCATGCGCAAGACGCTGGCCGACGCCGGCCTCGAGCCGGAGCAGATCGACCATATCAACGCGCACGGCACCGCGACGCCGGAAAACGACAAGATGGAGTACAACACGACAGCGGTCGTGTTCGGCGAGCATCTGCCGAAGATTCCGGTGTCGTCGAACAAATCGATGGTCGGGCACACGATTTCCGCAGCCGGCGCGGTCGAGGCCGTGTTCTCGCTGCTGACGCTGGAACATCAGCGGATTCCGCCGACCATCAATTACGAGATTCCGGATCCGGCGATCCTGTTCGACGTGGTCGGCAACAAGGCGCGCGACGCCAAGGTTACCGCTGTGATGTCGAACTCATTCGGTTTCGGCGGGCAAAACGCCTCGCTGATCCTGACGCGCGAACCGGTGTAGCGGTTACGGCCCTGCATTTGCGATGAACCGCCTGCTCCTACGCACCAAGGCGCGCCTGCGCGACGCCGCCAAGCCGGTGGCGGAATTAGCCGTCGGCGCGCTGACGGTCGCGCTGTTGCGCACCACCCGCTATTTCGATCCGGACAAAACCGCCAATTTCTTCGGCCGTGTTACCCACTTCATCGGGCGACGGCTGCGCGAGGACCGCATCGGGCGCGAGAATCTCAAGGCAGCGTTCCCTGAGAAATCGCCGGAAGAGATCGAGACCATTCTGACCGGGGTGTGGGACAATCTCGGCCGCATCGGCGCCGAGTTCGCCCATCTCGATCACATCTGGGACTACGACCTCGACCATCCGGACAAGCCGAGCCGCATTGAGTTCACCCCGCGGACCAAGCAGATCTTCGATCACCTGCGGGACGACGGCAAGCCGGCGATCATCTTCGCAAGCCACCTCGGCAATTGGGAAATCCCCGCGCTTGGCGCGGTCGCGCATGGGCTCGATTGCGCGATCCTGTTCCGTCGGCCCAACATCGAGGCCGCCGACCGCGCCATCGAACGGATCCGCGCCGTCAAGATGGGCACGCTGGTGCCGGCCGGCCGCGAGGCGCCGCTCAAGCTCGCCGAGGCACTGCAGAGGGGCCAGCATGTCGCGATGCTGGTCGATCAGTACTTGGGCAACGGCGTCGAGGTGACGTTCTTCGGCCGCAAGACCAAGGCCAACCCCACGCTGGCGCGGCTGCTGCGGCAGGTCGAATGCCCCGTGCACGGCGTGCGCATCATTCGCCTCCCCAACCACCGCTTCCGCGCCGAGCTGTCCGAAGAAGTCAAGCCGGTGCGCGACGCCTCGGGACAGATCGACATCCAGGGCACGATGCAGGCGGTGACGTCAGTGGTCGAAGGCTGGGTGCGGGAGTATCCGGATCAGTGGCTGTGGCTGCACAGAAGGTGGCGGTAGGTCCGCAACCATCCCTCCCCGTCATTGCGAGCCAACGGGTCGCGCGAGTGCGCGCCCGATGACAGGCTCAGCGAAGCAATCCATCGCGCGGCATAACGGATAGATGGATTGCTTCGACGCTTCGCTCCTCGCAATGACGAGGAGCTCCCAGTCGAGGCTTATCCGCCGAATAGCAGGCCGAGGCTCCATGCCTTCATCGCCACGGTCGATGCCAGGACGAAGATAATCTGCAGCAGCGTGCGCGTTGAAAAGAACGTGAGGATGTTGGTCATGTGATGCTCCCGGCGGGAGCTATAGGTTCTCGCTCGGGTTTCGGCAACAGGAGTTCGGCGGGAGCGAACGTAGTCTGTTCGTCATTGCGAGCGGAGCGAAGCAATCCATCTCCGGGCTTGCCGAGACATGGATTGCTTCGCTCCGCTCGCAATGACGGAGGACATACGCCGGCCACCGCGCGTCACCTCCCGGTCTTCACCCTCGTCCACAGCCGGTTGATGATGCGCTGGGTGGCGGGGTCGCGGGCCTGGATGACGAACAGCTTTTTCTGCATCGCCTCGTCCGGATAGATGTTCCTGTCGTTGAGGATTTTCGGATCGATCAGTTTCTGGCTCGCCAGATTACCGTTGGCGTAGGACAGGAAGTCGGAATTCTTGGCGGCGACGTCCGGGCGGTAGAGGTAGTTGATCAGCTCATAGGCCTCCGCGACGTTCTTGGCGTCAGCAGGAATCGCGAGATTGTCGAAGAACATCTGCGCGCCCTCTTTCGGAATAGTGTAGCCGATCTCGACGCCGTTCCTGGCTTCCGCCGCGCGGCTGCGCGCCTGCATCACGTCGCCCGACCAACCCACCACGAAGCAGATCTCGCCGGAGGCCAGCGCGCCCAGATACTCCGAGGAATGAAACTTGCGGACATTGGGCCTGATCTTGCTGACGAGATCGGCGGCCTTTTCCAGATCGGCCTGCTTGGTCGAATTCGGATCGATGCCGAGATAGCTGAGCGCCGCGGGCAGAATGTCGTCGGCGGAATCCAGCATGTGGACGCCGCAATCCCTGAACTTGGCGAGGTTCTCCGGCTTGAAGACGATATCCCAGCTATCGATCTTCGCATCCGACCCGAGGATTTTCTGCGCCGTCTTGACGTTGTAGCCGATGCCCGTGGTGCCCCACATGTAGTTGGCGGCGTAATTATTGCCGGGATCATAGGCCGCGAGTTGGCCCGTCACCACCGGCCAGGCGTTGGCGAGATTGGGCAGCTTCGACTTGTCGAGCTTGAGGAAGACTTTTGCCGTGATCTGGCGCTGCAGGAAATAGCCTGTCGGCACCACGACGTCGTAGCCTGACTTGCCCGCCAAGAGGCGCGTCTCCAGGGTCTCGTTGGCGTCAAAGGTGTCGTAGACCACCTTGATGCCGGTTTCCCTGGTAAAGTCTTCCAGCACTCCCGGCGCCATGTAGTTCGACCAGTTGTAGAAATTGACCGTGCGCTCCTGCGCCCATGCGGGCGAGAGCGACAGCGCGACGGTCATCACACCGATCAGGCGAAGCGAGCCTCGGACTGGATCGCGCATCTTCTACCTCTTGCGACGGCCGTGCACCGCGTCCGACAGGCGTTCCAGCGCGGTATCAAGCGTTTCGTCCTTCTTGGAAAAACAGAAACGCACCACCGAGGTCACCGCATCCTGCTCGTAGAACGCCGATACCGGGATCGCGGCGACTTTATAATCGGTCACGATGCGCTTGCAGAACTCGACATCAGTCTCGTTGAGTCCGAGCGGCGACAGGTCGACGGTGAGAAAATACGTGCCTTGCGACTTCAGCACGGGAAAGCCGATGCTCTCCAGCCCCTTCGTCAACCGGTCCCGGCTCCGCGCCAGTTCCTTGCGCATGTCGTAGAAATAGTCATCTGATTTGCCGAGGCCATAGGCGACGGCGGACTGCAGGTTCGGTGCGGTGGTGAAGGTGAGAAACTGATGCACCTTGGCCGCCACCCTGAGCAGCGGCGGCGCGGCGCAGACGAAGCCGACCTTCCATCCCGTCAACGAAAAAATCTTGCCGGCGCTGCCGACCTTGATGGTGCGGTCGCGCATGCCCGTGATCGTGATCAGCGGAATATGCTCGCGGCCGTCGAAGATGACGTGCTCCCAGACTTCGTCACAGATCGCGATCGTATCGAACTGCTGGCAGAACCGCGCCAGCAATTCGAGGTCCTCGCGGGGATAGACGACCGCGGCCGGGTTGAGCGGATTGTTGAACAGCACCGCCTTGGTCTTGTGATTGAAGACACTCGCCAGCATCTCTTCCGTCAGCCGCCAGCCCGGCGGCTCCAGCCGCAGCAGGCGCGGAATGCCGCCGGCCTGGCGGATGATCGGCAAATAGCTGTCATAGACCGGCTGGAACACGACGACCTCGTCGCCGGGTTCGACGACGGCGAGAATGGAAGCGGTCAGCGCCTCGGTGCCGCCCGAAGTCACCATCACCTCGGTCATCGGATCGAGCGCGAGCTTGTGCCAGCGGCCGTAATGAGCGGCGATGGCCTGCCGCAGCTCCGGAATGCCCATCATCGACGGGTACTGGTTGTAGCCGTTCACCGTCGCGTCGGCCGCCGCACGGCGGATGTCTTCCGGCCCGGGATCGTCGGGAAAGCCTTGGCCGAGATTAATGGCATTGTTGTCGCGGGCGGCCTGCGACATCGCCTCGAACACGGTGACGGGAAGGTCGGCAAAGACCTTGTTCATGGACGTCATGGCGCGTCAGCCGCCGGTCCTGGTCTGCAATCCCGCAGCCTTCCACGCCAAAATGCCGCCCGCCAGATGCTTGTCATAGGGTAGACCCGCAGCCTGCGCCGCCAAAGACGCCGTCACCGAGCGCTTGCCGGAGCGGCAGGCGAACACCACCTGCCTGCCCTTGGGATCGGGAATGGCCGCCGGGTCGAACGACTGCAGCGGCACCACCACACCATCAGGATAGGCCTCCACCGCGACCTCGTTCGGCTCACGGACGTCGACCAGGAGATAGCGTCCTTCCGCCATCCCCTTCGCCACGTCTTCCGGCGTTAAATCGTGCACCTGATGGTCCGCCACGCAATCCTCCTGACAAGCCGCTGCGAGGGCTCCGATAGGCCCCCGCCAAGCGGGCGCCAAAGTCGCCCCTCGCGGGACGAAAATCAAGCGCCGTGAACGGTTTAAACGGCCGTCAAAACGCGCTGCAGCCCCGCGCTCTTATCCTCTTTCCGCCCTGTTTTTCAGGTCAGAAGTTCTTTCGCTATGGGCCAGGCGCCTGCCGGCGTTTGATGGCCGGCCGCCCGGTAGCCTCGACGAAGGTAAAAGCTGCGCGCGTTTGAGCTTGCCTCTGCGTACACCAGAGGGAACTGCCGTTCGCGCATCAGCCCTTCGAGCCTATCGAGCAATCCGGCACCTACGCCCTGCCCGGCACATTCCGGCGCCGTGTACAGGCCTTCCAGCCTGTCACCGGAAATGGCCCCCCACCCCGCGACGATGCCGCTCCGTTCGGCAACCCATACTTCCAGCTCACGCAGCTTCCGCTCCATGCCGGATGGCGTGAGCTTCGCCGCCCAAGTCTGCGCCTCGGCGATGGTCATCGTTGGCGGCGCAAGTTCAAGGATCGATCGCCGTCGAATGTCGCAGAGACGGTTCGCGTCGTTGCGCATCGCCGGGCGGTAAACGACGCCCATCGTTATCTGCCTCGCGTCAAACGGACCTGCCGAACCGGCGAGGCTGGCCGCTATTGAGAGAATTCAAATCTGATAGGTCGCCCGGTCGCCAATCGCTACGTTCGACTAACGGAGCGCGAGCGGCCGCAGCGTCGTGCCGGCCACGGTGCCGCGGATGGCGTTTGTGGTCAGGATATAGGCGAACTCGTAGACCCGATCTGCAGCGAGCCGCTCGAGGTTGTTGAACTCCAGGATGTGGACGCCCTGCTGGACCAGCAGATAGACGTGGACCGGGATGAAGCTGCCGCCAACGGCCTGAGAGTCGGCCGGCTTCGGCGGCCCATATTCGAGCCCCGACGTATCGGAACCGAGCACAAGCGCGCCCTTCTCCTCGACGAGCCACTTTGCGGCTGTCAGGCCGATGCCTGCTGAATCGTGCTGGCCGATCTTGGCGTGGTCGCGGCCGTTCTCGCCCCAGTAGCGCGCGGTTCCCGTGCGCAGCAGAACGACTGTGCCCGGGGTAACGTCGACGTTCTGCGCCTTCAACGCGCCCTCGATATCAGCGACAGTGATCTCGTAGGCAGACGGAAGGGCCTCCATGTTCTTGAAGCCCGCAACGTCGACCAACACGCCCCGGGCGACGATCGGCGGGATCGTCGTCACGTCGGCCTTGCGAACGCCGAAGTCGCCGCCCCACTCGTCGGACGTGAAACCATTGTAAAATTCGTTCTTCGGTCCGTGCGTGATGTGGCCGAGTCCATCAATCTGGGTCGCCACATTATCGTTCATGAAGATCGCGTTGCTATGCCAGGCTGTGAGGCCCGTATTGCCGCCCTCCGGCGTGGTGAACGATAGATCCTTCTGGCTCCTCACGCCGGCAGGCGATCGGAAGCTCATGATTTCTCCCGGGCTGTGGCCGGGCCATTTGTATGAATAGCGGTCGTACGGAAGGCCGAGATCGTAGACCTTACCCTGCGTCACGAGCTTCAAGGCGGCCAAACGTGATGCATCGGTCATCTCGTTGAGGTTTCCGACCTCGTCTTGAGGGCCCCAGACCCAGCCCCACCCTTTTCCTTTTGACCACTTCTTCATGCCACCGTCCTGCGCATAGCCGTTGCCGGCGGCGAATGCGAGAACGATCACGGCGAGCAGGAATCGCGAAACTACCTTCATGGAATCCTCCTGGAACGACATGGATAGCTCAGCTTGCCCAGTCTAGGCCTGAGCTGCCGGTGGGATCAACGAGATTGTCGATCGGGCCGTCCGACCGATTCCGTCGCACGCGGATGGTTCACGTGCGGCAAAAGCCGATAGCTGGCTCGGATGTCTCGCACCACAGGTGAGCCAGTTCACATCAGGGCGCGACAACGAGGATTAAAATGCCCATGCCCACCTGGCGTGAAACAACACACCATCGCGTGGGCGGCAAAACGGAGTCTTCCGATGAAATCCGTATCAGGAATGTCGGCAGCTACCTTGCTGCCGGGCATCATCGCTGCTGCGCTGCTCAGCGCATCAGCGCGCGCCGATGTCGTCACTGACTGGAACGTGACCACCAGTACCCTGGTGTCCAGCGACATCGGCAACAACCCCAAACTGCGCACCCTGGCCATGGTGCATGTTGCGATGTCGGATGCGATCAATACCGTGCATAACCGCTACACCCGCGTAGTCGCGACCGTTCCGGCTGCTCCGGACGCGTCGGCCGAAGCCGCGGCCGCGGCGGCCGCACGGCAGATCCTTGTTCAGACCTATCCGGCAAAGAAAGACAAGATCGAAGAGGCCTACGCGGCATCGCTCAAGGCGATCCCTGACGGGTCTGCCAAGGACGAAGGCATCAAGCTGGGTATGGCGGTCGCCGACGCGGTACAGGCCGACCGCGCAAACGACCGCACCAACGCTCCCGACACTTACCGGCCGCACACTGCCCCGGGGCTATATGTGCCGACCACGCTGCCGATGCTGGAGCAATATGCGCATGCGAAGCCATGGGTGTTTGGGAGTGCCGACCAGTTCCGGCCCGGCCCGCCGCCGGCACTGTCGAGCGCCGAGTGGGCCCGGGACTACAACGAGGTCAAGAGCCTCGGCGGCACCAAAAGCATGGCGCGTACCGCTGAGCAGACCGAGGCGGTCAGCTTCTGGGGCAACATTAATTTTGGTCCGGCATGGCAGGCGGCGGCGCGCGAGCTCGCCATGAAGCAGGAGATGCCGCTCGCCGAATGTGCCCGACTGTTCGCGCTGCTCAACATGAGTCTGGCGAACGCCTACATCGTCAATTGGGACGCAAAATACACCTACAATCTCTGGCGACCGGTCACCGCAATCCGCAATGGCGACCAGGACGGCAACGAGGCCACCGCGCGCGATGCCGGCTGGACCTCGTTCAACCCGACGCCGATGCATCCCGAATACCCCTCGCAGGCGACGATCAACGCAACGATTGCGTCGGCAGTTCTGGAATCGGTGTTCGGTCCCGTGAAGGCCATTCCTTTCACGGCATCTGATGTGCGGGATGCGAAGCGAACGCGGCAGTTCGCCAGCCTGGCCGATATGGCCGAGGAGCAGAAGAATGTCCGCGTCTGGGGCGGCGTGCACTACAGATTCGCAATCCGCACCAGCGAGGATGTGGGCCGAAAGGTTGCGGCCTATATGATCGAGAATACGCTCAAGCCAACGCGTTGAGCGCTTGAGCCCGATCGCGCGCGAAGCCCCGGATGCGAATCCGGGGCTTTCACGCAACTTATCCTGCGAATGTTCGCTAACCGGAATAGACTGGAAGTGGTTGATCGCCCTCACGCGCGGCGAATGGCTCACTTCGGTCCGTCGAACGCACGCGAAAATATATCAACTGGAATGAAAATATATCAACTGGAATGGAGACGGCAAATGGACATTCGAGCCGCACTGAAGGAGCTATGTGAAGCCTTCAACGCGCACGATCTTGATCGCATCATGGCATGCTTTTCTGACGATTGCGTCTTGGAGATGCCGAGGGGAAGCAGGCCCTGGGGCTCCCGTTTCGAGGGCAAGGGGAATGTACGAGAAGCGCTGGCGACACGCTTTGAAGGCTTGCCCGATGTCCGCTACGACAACGATGAACATTTTGTGGATGCGGCTGCCGATACCGGCATCTCAAAATGGACCCTCACAGGCACCACACGCGAGGGTGCGAAAAAGGAGGTCCAAGGCTGTGACTTCTATACGTTCCGCAATGGCAAGGTGATCCGCAAGGACTCGTACTGGAAAATCGTTGATTGAGATTTTGGTGTTGGCACCCGAAGCGGACATCGTTCCTTCAGAAGGCTCTTTCTTCGCTATGCATTATATCACCCACAGCTGAGGGCAAGCGCGCTCTGCCTTGCGTCGCGACTTTGTCGTGACACTTCCGAAAATAGGGCGTACTCATGCGTGCGCTGATCAGCGGCCAAAGCGCCTTGCGATAAATTCCCGAATGGCGCGTGCAACGGCGACCGGCTGATCAAACAAGCTTCATAGATCAAAATATCGTCCGCGTGGTGCCGAGCTTAGTGCAGCAGCCCCATCGCGAAGTGGCTTGACGTTCCGATAAGCAAACTCAAGGGGTGTTCTCAAAGAAGGAGAGCTTCCATGAAACTTCGTGCAGCATTGTTCTTTGCGGCCGCACTTGGCGGTGCCGCTGCCATGTTTGCCCCTGCTACAACGGCCGAGGCTGAGCCCAACAGCCAGATCACCATCCTTTACGACGCATTCGGCACCGATGCCGCGATGAAGAAGGATTGGGGCTTCTCCGCGCTCGTGGAGGTTGCCGGTAAACGAATTCTATTCGACACAGGCAACGATCCAGATATCTTCGCAGCTAACGTCAAGGCGAAGGGTATTGACCTCACCAACATCGATTTCGTCGTCCTGTCGCACCGCCACTCCGACCACATGGCCGGCCTGAACTATGTTCTAAGCGTGAATCCGACGGTGAAGATCTACGCACCCAGGGAAGGATTCGGCATTTACGGCTCGTCGCTGCCATCGAGCTTCTACCGCAAGGATGAGACTTTGCCGCCCGAGATGCGCTACTACGACGGCAGGCCGCCGGAAGTCATGAAGTTCGGCACCGCCTGGCAGGGCGCCAACATCGAGCTGATAGACAAGACTACCGAAATCGCCCCAGGCATTACCTTGATAGCACTGGTATCCGATGCCCCTGGCACGAGGGAGCTCAAGGAGTTGTCCCTGGCTGTCAACACTTCGGACGGTGTAGTGCTCGTGGTCGGCTGCGCGCACCCGGGGGTCGAAAAAATCGTCGAGGCGGCGACGGCCATCAGTCCCAAAATTCGTCTGATCGCCGGCGGCTTCCATCTCGTCGTCGCAGCGGACGACGTCATCTCCAAATCCGTGGCAGCGCTCAAGGATACGTTCAAGGTTGAAAACATAGCTCCGGGCCACTGCACTGGTGAGCCGACCTTCGCGGCGTTGAAGCAGGCGTTCGGTGATCGCTACCTTTATGCGGGCGTTGGCACCTCGCTGCCTTTGGGACCAAGCACGGGCTCTGTTGGCCGACGTGGCGAGGGGCCCGCGTTCCAAGAGGACGACCTAACCACTTATCGAAACCTCGCTCGCCGCGAAGACCCCTTCGGCATTCGCCAGGCGCGGAACCAACGGTAGAAGCTTTCGCGCCTGTGAAGGCGCTCAACGCGCCTGAGCACGATCGACAGCGCAGGACGAGATGACGCTATTGCCCATAAACGGCGGAGGGGTGACCTCTCAGAGATGCGCCTGAAGGTCAGAAATTGACCACCTTTCGGGAAGTGAAGGGCCGCGCCGGCGATGTCTGTTGACCGGGGGCAAAGCGGACTTCATCCGCCAACCGCTCACGTCCAAAAATGCCCCTAGGGGAACCCCCCGGTAACACACGGGGTTGGAGTCCTTGACGTCATCCCCATTCGTGTCCATATGTCGGGCTGTCGACACTTGGCCGAAAGACTGGGCCGCTTTGCCTTGCGCTACTCGCAGGCGCGCACGTTTCAGACCCTTCTCCAAAAAATCGATCAACCGACGAAGGTGCCGATCCATCGGTGCTTCGATCTTCCGTGCACAGTCAGAAGGAATATCTCCGTGCAAAAGAGCGCTGTGCAGTGGTCTGACAGGCAAGAGAGCTTTGGGCCTCCCAGTGGCGGCGATGACGTCCTCGATGCGCGGCGTTGGAAGCGCATTTTGAACGACTACAGCACCCCAAATCGGCTGCGCAGCATTACCGAGCTGGCGATCACAGCTTTGCCGCTCACCATGTTGTGGACCGCGGCCTGGTTCACGTTCTCCCTTGGCCATGCCTGGGCTTCATTACTTATCGCGATTCCGGCTGCTGGCTTTCTCGTACGCCTGTTCATGATCCAGCACGACTGCGGTCATGGCACCTTTTTCGCCAGCCGTCTGGCGAATGACTGGGTCGGCCGCGTCATTGGCGTGCTTACGCTCACGCCCTACGACTGCTGGCGACGCTCGCATGCGACGCATCATGCCACCACCGGCAACCTCGATCGCCGCGGTACCGGCGATCTCGATACGCTGACCGTGCGCGAATACCGCGCCCTTTCCTGGTGGGGTCGCCTGAAATACCGCCTTTACCGCCACCCGCTGATCATGTTCGGGGTCGGACCAGCCTATCTGTTTCTTTTGCAACAAAGGCTCCCGGTCGGCCTCATGCGCAATGGTTGGCAGCCTTGGGCCAGTACGATGGCAACCAATCTCGCGATTGCCGTCATCGTCGCTACGCTCACATGGTTTATCGGCATCAAGGCGGTCCTGCTCGTGCACCTTCCGATTATCCTCCTCGCCGCCACCGCCGGCGTATGGCTGTTCTACGTGCAGCACCAATTTGAGCACACGACCTGGGAGCGCGACGAGAGCTGGAACCTGCATCAAGCCGCTCTGCACGGTAGCTCCCATTACGAACTGCCGGCGCTGCTACGCTGGTTCACGGCCAACATCGGTGTTCACCACGTGCATCACCTTTCCAGCCGTATTCCCTATTACCGGCTGCCGCGCGTGCTGCGCGATCACCCTGAACTGCGCGACGTCGGTCGCATAACGCTGCTGCAGAGCTTTCGGTGTGTACGGCTTGTGCTATGGGACGAAGCGCAGCGCCGCTTGGTGTCGTTCCGGGAAATCAGGGCGCGGGACTTTTAGGAAGCAGCGCCAAATCTCGCCGCCCCATCGCCGTAGCGGTCGCGGCTTTCAGACATAACGTCATATCCGGCTTAAGTCGTAAGGCGCTTGGTCCTGCAGCGCGGCATGCGCGAATGTGCGGCCGGCGCTGCCGCGCGCCGTAGCCGGAATGACCAGGACTTCAGTTCAAGGTTGCCGCTGCAAGCTAGCGCCGCTCCACAAAAAAACAACAATCCGGTCAACTAATGAGCGCGCATCGAGGGACGTGTCATGGTGCACCGCACCGACATCGCCGGGCGCAGCATGGGGCAGGCAAGTCCTGGCCATGAAGGCGTGTGCCGCCCCGCCCTGAATGGCGCCCTTCTCGACAACAAATTCTCATTCAGCCGACCAGACGTGCTGCCGTCTCCTCACGACGGTAGTCCCGCCGGCCTATGCCATCTATCTCGAACTCCTGACCGTAAACTTCTGACCCTATGAGGCTTTGACGCCAGAGCATCCTGCAAGCGACGAAAATCGGCCAACAAACAAACGACAAGGGGAGGATACAGATGACTTTCCATGAGCGATATCTCGCCGGCTGCGCCGCGCTGGCGGTGGCTGCCCTGGTCACTGCCTCGCCGGCGCACGCTCAAGCGCCGACGCAGCCCCAAGACGCGGCCCTGAATGCCGAGGCGGCCCAGAACGACTGGCCGACCTATCACGGCACCTACAAGTCCTATCATTACAGCGGCCTCGACCAGATCAACACCGGCAACGTCAAGAATCTTGAAGTCGCCTGGATGCATTTCCCGGAGCGCGCCACCCGCGGCATTCAGTCAACGCCGCTGGCCCTTGACGGCGTGCTGTACTATTCGGGCTCCTACAGCCGTATCTACGCGCTGGACGGGGCGACCGGCAAAACAATCTGGGCCTACGCGCCGGAGCTCGACGAAGAGCTGGTCTCCAAGCAAACGCACTCGCCGTACAACCGCGGCATCGCCATCGGACACGGCAATCTCTACGTCGGCACGGTCGATGGGCGCCTGATCGCGCTCAACCTGAAGGACGGCAAGCCGGTATGGGACACCAAGCTGCTGGACTCCAAGAAGATGACCGTCGGCTTCACCGGCGCACCGCTGGTGGTGAAGGACAAGGTGATCATCGGCGCCCAGGGCGGCGAATGGCCCCATCGCGGACCGATCTTCGGCGTGGACGGCAAGACCGGACAGAAGAAATGGGAGTTCTTCACGGTCGCCGGTACCGAAGAGGCCATGAAGACCTGGGGCGGCGACTCCTGGCGGACCGGCGGCGGCGGCGGCTGGATGCCCGGAACCTATGACCCGGAAACCAATACGGTGTGGTGGGGCACCGCCAACCCGGCGCCGCTCTACGACTGGGCGGGCGCGGACTGGAAGAAGAGCGGACCGCGGCCGGGCGACAATCTCTACACGACATCGGTCATCGCGCTCGATCCCGATACCGGCAAGCTCAAGTTCTATCATCAGGAGCTGCCGCACGATGCCTGGGACTTCGACTCTTCGGTGGGCGAGTTCGTCATGATCGAACGTGGCGGCAAGAAGCTCGTCGTGCACGCCAACAAGAGCGGATACGTCTTCGTCTATGATCGTTCCAACGCCAAGATCGAGAACGTCTGGCCGCTGGTAAAGAACATCAACTTCGTCAAGAGTATTGATCCGAAAACCGGCGAATTGATCGGTCGCCGCGACCTCTCGGAAGGCAAGGTGGACCCGCCATTGTGCCCGGCGATCATGGGCGGCATCAGTTGGAACTCGGGCGCCTACAACCCCAAGAACGGGCTGTTCTACCGGATCGGG
This sequence comes from Bradyrhizobium sp. CSA112, assembly GCF_029051645.1. Classification (GTDB taxonomy): domain Bacteria; phylum Pseudomonadota; class Alphaproteobacteria; order Rhizobiales; family Xanthobacteraceae; genus Bradyrhizobium. Next base: position 657,519 of record NZ_JAACFS010000001.1, on the reverse strand, counting down.
CAGGAGTGGTGCATGGAGCTGACCGTCGAGAAGACCACACCGATCCTGGAGCCGATGGCCCAGCTCAACCTCGGCGCCACGTTCAAGGCTATACCGCCTCCGGACGGGCCGGCCCGTGGTCATCTTAGCGCTCGCGATCCAGTGACCGGCGCCAAGAAGTGGGAGGTCACCTACAAGCAACCGCCGCTCGCCAGCGTTCTCGCCACCGCCGGCAATCTGGTATTCGTGCCGGATTCCGAAGGCATCGTGCACGCCTACAATGCGGATACCGGCGAAGAGCTGTGGTCGCGCAACAACGGCATGGGACATAATGCCGGCATCATCAGCTACATGGCCGGTGGCAAGCAGTACATCGCCGTACCGGCGGGCTGGGGCAGCCTGGTGGCCGACGAGTTTGTCGCGCTCTTTGGCGAGCCCTTCAAGAGCATGCCGAAGAACACTGGAGCCCTGGTTGTCTTCGCGCTCAGACAGTAACGATGGCGTGGGCGGCAGGGATTGATCTCCTTGCCGCCCTTGCGGTCAAGACCTTGCCGCCCTTGCGGTGCTTACGGATGCTGGAATGCGCATACAGTTTGTAATTGTTGCTTCCCTGGCCGTCATCTGGCCATGGCTGCCAGTCGCCTCGTCTGCCCAACGGTCCACCCCAGCGGGCACGACAAATCCGCTGCCGCAAGCCGAAGCCTCGCCGGACGACATCGAAGGTGGGAAAATGTTCGCTACCGCCTGCGGCTTTTGTCACCAGGATGGCGGCCGCCATGCCGGCCGGGGTCCGAAGCTGTCGAAGTCGGAGCGCAGCGACGAGTACATCATCGAGCGCATCAAGAAGGGCAAGACGGGCGCCATGCCAGCGTATGGTGGGGTGTTCAGTGACGGCCAGATCATCGCGATCCTGGCTTACATCCGAGGGCTCGATGATTAGAGCGTTTTCCGCAGCGTGGGGACCGCGATATCGCCTCATCAGATACACGGCAAGCCTCTCGCTGCTGATGCTCTGGAACGCGTCGGCGGATGCCCGCTCGCTGGAAACCGTCATCGAACGCGGCGCGTTGACGCTCTGCGCCAGCCCCAACGCGCTGCCGTTTGCAAGCAAGGCCGGGCCTGTCCCGGGATTTCAGATCGAACTCGGCGAGAAGATTGCCGCGCAACTCGGTGTCAAGCTGACGCGGGAGTGGGTGGTCAGTGCGATCCAGTATCGCCGCGCCGATTGCGATCTCGTGCTCGACGTCATCGCCCGCAAGGATATACCGCCCGCGGGCGGTGTGCGGGTTTCGCGTCCCTATCATCGCAGCGGCGTCGTGCTCGCGGTGCGCGGCGATTCGCCGGCGTCATCGCTGGCAAGTCTCGGTTCCGATCAGCGGGTCGGGGTCGCGGTCGGCTCATTGGTCTCCATGATACTCGCCAAGGGCGGCACTGCCACGTCTCCGTTCGTGTTCGAGGACGATATTGTTGCAGCGTTGGCCAATCGCGAGATCGAGGCAGCCGCCGTTACACCGATGACAGTCGGCTGGTTCAACCTGCAGCATGCCGACAAACCGCTGCGCCTGATTCCGGCGTTCGACAACGACCAGGATTTGAATTGGAACATAGCGGCCGGACTGCTTCGCCCCGACGACAAGCTGCAACAGCGGGTTGATGCGGCGATCGAGGCCCTGCTCGCCGATGGCACCATCGCGCGGATCTATGCTCGTTACGGCATCGAGCTGCGACCTCCGCAGTGAGGCTGCGGTATCGGTTTGGGCGGATTGTTACGAAACTTACGCCGATGTCTGAGAACGACCCCAACTGAGACATGGGCGACGCGCGCGAAATCTGCGTCATTGCCTCGCGTGATGCATCTGCAGCTCGGCAATACGATTATCGGCGCGTCGAAGCCGCCGGCAAAGCTCGCGGTTGATGTTCTGCATCACCATCACATACGCATGGATGTCGGACTTGTAGCACGTGTAGAGTTTTTGGGCCGTGAGCTCGTACAGCACGGTTGGGCTCTCCGCGACAACGGTGGCCGATCGATTTTGCATTTCGATAAGCGTCATTTCGCCGAAAAAATCTCCAGGCATGAGATCCGCCATGCGAATGACGCGCCCGGAATCTCCCAGTTTGCTCACCACCAGCTCGCCGGAGTGAACAATAAACATCGAGCGCCCCGGCTCTCCTTCCGCGACCACAGTGGCACCGGCGTCGAACCGGCGCTCGACCAGCATCGACGCCAGGAGATCGAGGCTTGCGTCCGAGAGGCCGCCGAAGAAAGGGCTGGCGGCCAAGAACGCTTTCAGATCGGGAGAGCTGACAGCCATCAGCGTAACATACTCCCGCTGCCGGACGCGGCAAGCGGGCCAAACCGACAGGACGTATCTGAGAAGAGTACTTGTCTGAGAAGAATACTCGCGCGAAGTGTCGGGCTGCCGATCGAGCCGGCAAAACGAAAAACCCCGGCATGAAGCCGGGGCTCGAGAAGCCACGGCGTACATCCGGCCATGACGATCCGGCTCTACCTAGCACGCAGTTTTTGAAGAAAGTGTGACGTTGCTTCTCGAGTCGATCGGGCAGCTTTACTGACCGACACCCTCGCCGTCTGAAGGCAGTTGCGACGTCGGGCGCTGCTTCATCAGCGCGTCCATGCCGTTCCGGTGCAGCCAGAGCAGCCCCATGGCAAGCTGCCGCAAGTCATTGCGGGCCGCACCGACAGGCAACCTTCTCGCACGGCGCAATGCGTCAGCAGCTTGCTTTTCCAATGCTGAGAGCTGGCGTTTCACCTGCTGCTCCGGCCTGATCTCGCTTGCCGGAGCTGTCTATCGCATTTCACACGCAAGCTTTGTGAAGGAGATCACTGGCGGCTCAGGTTTGCGCTGCAGCGGGCCGCCTGGAGTATGGAGCAGGAACGGGTCTCAATTTGCTTTTCGCAACCTGAAATCTCATGCGGCCGGATTGGACCGGACGTGCTGGGCTGGAATGCTCTCGTCTCGTTCCAGCGGCAGGGTAAATTGAAAGACGGCGCCGCGGGGCTCATTCGCGCTTGCCCACATCCGGCCCCCGTGAGCCTCGACCATCGACCGGCAGATAGCGAGGCCCATGCCCATGCCCTTGGGCTTGGTCGTGTAGAAGGCCTTGAAAACGTGCTCTACATCCGCCGGGTCCAGGCCCGGGCCGGAATCGCGAACCGTGACGAGTACGCCGCCGGCGGCATCCCTCCCCGTGTTGATCCGGAGCTCGCGCGTCCCCCAGTCGATGCCGTCCATGGCTTCAATGGCATTGATGATCAGGTTCAGGATCACCTGCAGTAGCTGAGTACGATCGCCTTCCACCATCGGCAAGCCGGGCGCGAGCTCGGTCTGAAGCGAGATGCCATGCTTGAGCACTTCGCTTCGGGTCAGCACGACCATTTCCAGGATGGCTTCATTGAGGTCGAAGCGATCCCTTCGCGGCGGCAACTTGTTGATGAGGGCCCGGATCCCGCCGATGACGTTGCCGGCGCGCTGGCCGTCCTCGACGATACGGCCGAGGGAGTCGCGAACCTCGCCAAGATTGGGCGGTTGAGCGCGCAGCCAGCGCAGGGCGGCCTGGGCGTTGGTGACCGTCGCGGCGATCGGCTGGTTGACCTCATGGGCGATCGAGGCCGTCAGTTGTCCCATCGTGGTGACGCGATTGACGTGCGCGAGCTCCGCCTGCATGGCGCGCAAGGCTTCTTCGGCAAGCCTGCGTTCGGTGATGTGCCGCCCGACGCCGCGGTAGCCGACGAAGCGCCCCGTATCGTCAAACACAGGCATCCCGGAGACAGACACGTAACGCTTGCTCCCGTCGGGAGCTAGGCGCGCGAGCTCAAAATCACGGAACGGCAGGTGGGCGTCGAGCGTCTCCCGGTGCTTGCGCCAGGTCTCTTCATCAGGCTCCAGGTAAGGCACTTCCCAACGTGTCTTACCGATCTCGGAGCCCGACGCCGGCGCGTCGGCAAGGCTGTCCGCGAACTCCTGGTGAATAAAGCGATGTTGCGCATCGGTCTCCCAATACACGTCGAAGGAAAACTGCACGAGGGTGCGAAAGCGCTCCTCGCTCTGCCGCAGCGCCTCTACCGCCCGCTTGCGCTCGGACAAATCGAGGACAAAGCCAACGCCTTGATTTGCACCTTCCTCGAACGTCGCCCCGCCGATCAGCACGGGGACGCGGCTTCCGTCTTTTCGCACGTACTCTTTCTCGAATGGTTGCGCAGTCCCGCTCCGCCTGAGCTCCGCCTCGGTGCGCGCGTCGCGCTCGTGCCATTCCGGCGGCGTCAGCGTTGCCCGGTGCAGGCGACCCGCGGTGAGATCCTCCCGGTCGTATCCCACCATGCGGAGAAACGCGTCGTTGGCCTCAAGAATGCGTCCGTCCACTTCCCAGATGATGATCCCGATGATGTTGGCGTCGACCAGGCGCCGGATCTTCTTTTCGCGCTCTGCGACATCGTTCTGGAGCTGAACGTTCTCCTCTGTCGCTTTTCTACGCCGTCTCGCTTCAAGCCGTGCAAGCGCCAACGCCGCCCCTGCCAAGGTTGCGACAATGACGACGGCCGCAGCAATCAGCCAGGTTTTGCGTCGCTCGAGTGCCTCGGCGCGCTTCTCGTGATCCACGAGCAGGAAGCGCTCGTGATCCACCATCTGGTCGATTTGCGACCTTATCTCGTCCAGGCTGCGGATCATCGCCAGCGCCGCCAGCCCGGAGGTGCTGGCAGTTTTGACGATGTCATCGATCTCGCGCAGCTTTGCTGTAACGGTCAGCGCCAGATGTCCGGCACGATGGTTCTGCAATGGATCGCTCGCTACCAGAGCCTGCAGCGCCTGGGCGTCTCGGCGCACGCTTTCGTCGGAGACGCCGTAGGCCTTGAGATATGAGGGGTCGAGAGTCAGCAGATACCCGCGCCTTTGGGCCTCCACGTCGGCGATGACCGTCCGCAGCCGCTCCAGCGTCTCGAGCACCTGGCGACTCCGCTCGAACAAGAGATCTGCCGCTTGTCGCTCCTGACGATATTGGATGGCGAGAAACCCGGTCGCGGCAACCACAGCCAGAAGTACCACGACCACGAGCGTCAGCGGACGAGCAAACCACCGAGAGGACTGGCTCAGAGGGATTGACATGGCCTTAAGCCTTCGATGCTCGCGAGAGCGGCTGTTTTCTGATGCCGCCGCAAAGTATTGCTAGTATAATCGAAACATAGCCAGGCCCGCGCGGGTGAAGTAGGAAACCGGCTACTCGGCCGCGCAGATTACACTGGCTCAGGGAGCCCGTCAGTTCCCTCGCAACGGCCAGAACGTCACGGGCAGCGCGCTCGCGTATTGTGAGGGCCTATCCTCAGGCAGGAGCAACCCGCATGGCTCCGGGTGAAAAGTCGCCGCGCGGTCGAGGGCCGGCTAGCCGGCGCAGCTTCGTCAAGGGATTGGGGGCGGCGTTGCCGGCCCTCGCCCTGCTGCCGCGGTGGGGTTTCGCAGAGGATGTGGCCGCGATTTATGCCAACGCTGCGATAGATTGGAAGCAATTTGCGGGGCAGACGGTCACGCTCGCGGGCGCGATCCATCCCTGGTCGAACGCGATCACTCCGCTCTTGTGGGATTTCACCAAGCTCACCGGTATCAGCGTCGTTACGGACTTCCGATTGGAGACCACGTATCTGGGCGCGCTGCCGATCCAGCTTGCCCGTGGCGCCGGTACACCCGACGTCTTCATGTTTACGACCTATGGCCAGGGCATCTCGGCAGGATGGCTCGAGCCGCTGAACGCCTATTATTCCGACAGGTCGCTGACCGATCTCGGCTGGTATGACGAGAGCGACCTTCTCAAGACAGCTCGCGCCTTTCCGTTGTGGCGGGACGGAGAACGCTACGCCTGCCCGATCACTTCAGAGGCGGTAACCTTGTTCATCAACGGCGATGCGCTGGCAGCCAAGAACCTGCCCGTTCCCCAGACTTTCGATGAGTTGCTCGCCACCGCCAACGCAATCAAGACCAATGAGATGTCCGGGATCGCCATGCGGGCCCAGGCCGGCGGCAATTCGTCTGTGCCGGCCATGAGCTTCGTGTTCTCCTATGGCGGGGACATGGTCAAGGACAACAGGGCCGCTTTCGCGAGCCCCGAGGCGATCGCGGCCGTCGAGATGTTCGGTCGATTGCTCAGTCAAGCCGGGCCTCGCGGTGTGGGCGGCTACGAATGGTACCACGTGCTGGACGACTTCCTGCAGCGCAAGACGGCGATGGCGATCGACAGCAGCAACTTCGCTACCGACATCTCCAATCCGGCGAAGAGCCAGGTCGTCAGGCAGGCCGTGTTCGCTGCTCATCCGCATATCGCCGGTCGCAAGTCCGTGCCGTTCATGTCGCACTGGCAGGTGTGCATCAATTCCAGATCGCGAAACAAGCGGGCGGCTTTCCTGTTTCTGCTGTGGGCGACTAGCAAGCCGACCTCGATGCGGACCGCCGCAGCGGGGCTGGCGACGACACGCACATCGGCCTGGTCGAGCGAGGACTTCAAGAAGGCGTTCGGCGCCCAAGCCGCGGAGGCGGCGCTGACCAACTTGCAGAATGCCGATGTTGACCGCGCCAAGGCGATCCTTTTCCATCCGCAATCGAGACCGATCCTGGACGCTTTCATGATCGGCGTAAATGAAGTGGTCTCTGGAGCGAGACCGGCGAAGGTTGCGATGACTAGCGCCGCCGAGAAAGCCAATGCGGTGATTCGCGGATAGCGGAGCATTCGGCCGCGCTGTGATAGATGAATTGCTGCCAACCCGGAAAATCAGCGAGCTACTGCTGTCATAGCCATCGCACGCGTTTGAAGCGCAAGTAAAGCACCGTGCAAAGCAGAGCGATAATAGCAACGACGACAAAGTAGCCGTATTGAGTCTTCAACTCGGGCATATTTTCGAAGTTCATGCCGTAAATCCCGGCGATCGCGGTGGGTACGGCCAGTATCGCCGCCCAGGCAGCCAACTGCCGCGTAATCACGCCTTGACGCTGCTGCTCCAGTAGATTGCTCACCTCAAAAACCGAAGTCAGAACGTCTCGCAAGGAGTTCACCATCGCATCGACGCGTCGCACATGGTCCAGGACGTCCTGGAAATAGGGACGAGCGTTGGCGTCGAGACACGGCGTATCGAGGTGTACGAGACGGCCGCAGACCTCCATCATGGGGCCGATGATCCGCTTAAAACGGATGAGTTCTTGTCGCAGCCCGAAGATTCGCTTGACCTCTGCGCGGCTGAGGAAGCTGTCGAGTGCGCTTTGCTCCATGACCAGAACGCGTTCCTCGATCGTTTCGACAATCGGCAGATAGCCATCAACGATAAAGTCGAGGATGGCGTGGAGAACGTAGTCCGGGCCCTGGCCCAGCAGGCTAGGCGCCGCTTCGAGTTGCGCGCGAAGCTCGCTATGCGCCCGTGCCGAGCCATGCCGAACCGAAATGATGAAGTTCTTCCCAACAAAAATTGCGGTTTCGCCGTAGGCTATATGATCGTGCTCGAGGTGAGCGGTGCGTGTCATCACAAACAGTTGGTCGCCATAGACATCAACCTTCGGTATTTGGTTCGCTTTGAATGCGTCCTCAATCGCAAGAGGATGAAGCCCATAATTCTTCTCAAGTTGCTCAAGCTCTCGCTGCGAAGGTTCGAACAATCCGATCCAGACAAACTCGGATTTGCCCCTGCAATCGATGGGCTCGTCCAATGAAACGGCTTTTGCTTTCTTGCCATTGCGATACAGATGGGCTGCCACGACGCTCACAACGAGCTTCCTCCGAACTTATTGAGCGGGGCACCATCCTATCACGTAAATTGCCTGGGCTCAGAACTCATAGCCAGAAGATGACGGCTGCGACTTGTCGCGGCGCTCATTTCGACAGGGTCGGGCCAAAGGCGACATCTCTTCTTTGGTTCAGTATAGTGACAGTCGGAGCCTGAGCTTCGTAGATCGGGCGTAAGGGGTTAATTGATGACGAGGATCTCGGCTGACATGATACCCGAGCACTTCTGGCAAATTAGGTTCGATCAAAACCACGATTCGAACACGCCGACGCTGCCAAGCATTTCCGAAAGCCCGAACTGCCAGAATTTCGCGTACGCTCTGCTCAAGCACTTCGGATTTGAAATATTTCCATTTCGGTCAAGTAACCTGTGGGAGGACAGCAGCGAGACCTATGTGGTGTCAGACGACTTGAGGCCACTCGACCTTTTGCTTTTCAATCGGACCCAAAATCCTTGGGGAGCGCATGTCGCACTTCACCTCGGTGAGGACCATGCCATTCATCTGAGCAAAAAGCAGTCAGAACCGGTGATCTGGCCGTTGGCCCAATTCCTCGAGCTTGCTGAGTATCAAACCTTAATCGGGGCAAAGCGGCTCCGAAAAATTGGCGTTTGCCCATAGTCGAAGAGCGCTAATTCGCCTTGTCCGCTTCGGGCTTCAAGGCGGACATCGACCGACGATCGGCGTTTATGGGTCTCGCCGCTAGATCGTGACCTGCGTTCCCACTTCCACCACCCGCCCCGTCGGAATCTGGAAATAGTCGGTGGCGTCGTTGGCAGACTGGCTGAGGCGGATGAACAGCAAATCCTGCCAGCGCGGCATGCCCGAATGCGCGGCCGGCTTGAGCGCGCGGCGGGACAGGAAGAACGACGTCGACATGATGTCGAACTGCCAGCCGAGCTTGCGGGCGATCGCCAGCGCCTTCGGCACGTTGGGCGATTCCATGAAGCCGAACTTCAGTGTGATCTTGGAGAAGGTCTCGCTGAGCTGCTCCATCCGTACCCGCTCGGCGTCGTCGATCCGCGGCGTCGGCGCAGTCTCGATGGTGAGAATGACGTTTTTCTCGTGCAGCACCTTGTAGTGCTTCAGGCTGTGCATCAGCGCCGTCGGCGCGCATTCGGGGTCGGAGGTCAGGAACACGGCGGTGCCGGGTACCCGCTGCGGCGGGCGCTTCTCCAGCATCGCCACCAGCTCGGCCAGCGGGAATTCCAGCTTGCGCGATTTCTCGAACAATAGCCGGCTGCCGCGACGCCATGTGTACATCAAGAGCATCACGATGCCGCCGAGCGCCAGCGGCACCCAGCCGCCCTCGAACACCTTCAACAGGTTGGCCGCGAGGAAGGTGATGTCGAGGAACAAGAACGGGGCTATCAAGGCTGCGGCCGCGATCGGCGACCATTTCCAGACCCGCCAGATCACGACAAAGCCCATCATCGCCGTGACCACCATGGTCCCGGTCACCGAAATGCCGTAGGCCGCAGCCAGCGCGCTCGACGAGCGGAACAGGACCACCAGCAGCATCACCGCAATGAACAGCAGCATGTTGATGCGCGGAATGTAGATCTGGCCGGAATGGGCTTCCGACGTATGGCGAATTTCGAACCGCGGCATCAGGCCGAGCTGGATCGCCGTACGCGTCAGCGAATAGGCGCCGGTGATGACGGCCTGGCTCGCGATCACGGTCGCCGCCGTCGCCAGCGTCACCATCGGGATCAGCGCCCAGTCCGGGAACATCAGGAAGAACGGGTTCTCGATCGCCTTGGGATCGGCAATCAGCAGCGCGCCCTGCCCCAGATAGTTTATCGCCAGCGACGGCAGCACGATGAACAGCCATGCGGTCTGGATCGGCCGTTTGCCGAAATGGCCGAGGTCGGCGTAGAGCGCCTCCGCGCCGGTGACGGCGAGAAACACTGCGCCGAGCGTGATGAAGCCGATCATGCCGTGATGGAGCATGAAGGAGACGGCATGAAGCGGGTTGAACGCCGACAGCACTTCGGGGTGGCGCGCGATCTGCGGCACGGCCGCGATCGCGATGACGGCGAACCAGACGCACATGATCGGTCCGAAGAATGCGGCAACGCGCGCGGTGCCGTGGGACTGGACCGCAAACAGCGCCACCAGAATCACCAATGTCAGCGGCACGACATAGTGCTCGAAGGTCACCGTGACGAGCTTGATGCCCTCGATCGCCGACAATACCGACAGCGCCGGCGTCAGCACCGCATCGCCGTAAAACAACGCGCCGGAGATGATGCCGAGCAGCACGATTGCGCCGCCGCCCTTGGTGACCGCACGCTGCGCCAGCGCCATCAGCGCCAGCGTTCCGCCCTCGCCGTTGTTGTCGGCGCGCAGCAGGATGACGACGTATTTCAGCGTCACCACCACGATCAGCGCCCAGAGGATCAGCGACAATACGCCCTGTACCGCCTGCGGGCTGGCCGTACCGGCGTGCTCGCTGGCCGCGACAATGGCTTCGCGCAAGGCGTAGAGCGGGCTGGTGCCGATATCGCCATAGACGACGCCGATGCTGCCGAGCATCAGGGCCTTGAAGGTGGCGGTGGAATGCGTTTCGCCATGCCCATTGGCCGCGGGCGTTTCCGCCGCGGGGATCGCACTTTCAGATGACATGGGATGTGAGCCTCGGTTGTTTGCTGCAACGCACAATGCAGAACGGCAGCCCTATACTCCCGCCACACCTGAACAGGTTAGCCGGAATTCAGGCCTCCGGTATGCACCACTCGCATGGGTAGCGGAAGCTCACCGTTCCAAATTTCGCATCAAGTCAAATAGTTACCTGAGTTCCGACTTCCACAACCCGCCCCGTCGGGATCTGGAAGTAGTCGGTGGCATCGTTGGCCGACCGGCTCATGGCGATGAACAGGTGATCCTGCCATAGCGGCATGCCGGACTGCGCCGAGGGTTTAAGCGACCGCCGCGACACGAAGAACGATGTCGCCATGATGTCGAACTGCCAGCCGAGCTTGCGTGCGATCACCAGTGCCTTGGGCACGTTCGGCGATTCCATGAAGCCAAACCGCAGCCGCACCGTGGAGAACTTCTCGCTGATAGCTTCCATCTTGACGCGTTCGGACGGATCGACGCGCGGCGTCTGCGCGGTCTCGATGGTCAGGATCACATTGTGCTCGTGCAGCACCTTGTTGTGCTTGAGGTTGTGCATCAGCGCGGTCGGCACGAAGCTTGGATCGGAGGTCAGGAACACCGCCGTGCCCTTGACGATATGGGGCGGTCGCTTTTCCAGGCTCTTGATCAGGTCCGCCAACGGCACCTCGATGCGCCGCGTCTTCGCGGTCAGGATCGCGGCACCCCGGCGCCAGGTCCAGATCATCACCGCCACGGCGACGCCGAACAGCAGCGGCACCCAGGCGCCTTCGAACAGCTTCAGCAGGTTTGCGGCAAAGAAGCTCATGTCGACGACGACGAGGGGCAGGATCACGGCCGCCGCTGTCGCCGCGCGCCAGTTCCACAGCTTCCAGATCACGACAAAACCCATGATGCCGTCGACCACCATGGTGGTGGAGACGGCGATGCCATAGGCCGAGGCAAGGCCGCTCGAGGTGCGGAACAACAGCACCAGCAGCACGACCCCGATGAGCAGCAGGCGGTTGACGCGCGGCAGGTAGATCTGGCCGGCATGCGTTTCCGAGGTGTAGCGCACCTCGAACCGCGGCAAGAGCCCGAGCTGCACCGCCTGGCGGATCAGAGAAAACGCGCCTGTTATCACCGCCTGACTCGCGATGACGGTCGCTGCGGTTGCGAGCACCACCAGCGGCAATACCAGGATCTCCGGAACCATCCGGTAGAACGAGTTTGTGATCGCCGATGGATCGGACAACACCAGCGCGCCCTGGCCGAAATAATTAATCAAGAGCGCCGGCAATACGAAGCAGAGCCATGCGGTTTGGATCGGCTTGCGTCCGAAATGGCCGAGGTCCGCATAGAGCGCCTCGCCGCCTGTCACTGCCAGAAACACCAGGCCCATCGTCACCAGTCCGACGACGCCGTGGGAAAGCATGAACTGGATCGCATACCAGGGATTGATCGCCAGCAGCACCGTAGGATCGTCGCTGATGTGGACGAGACCCATCACCGCCAGTGCCACGAACCAGATCACCGTGACCGGCCCAAAGAGCGAGGCGACGCGCGCGGTTCCGCTGTTCTGCACCGAGAACAGCACGACCAGAATGAAGATCGTCAGCGGCACCACATAATGTTCGAGCGCGGGCGTGACGAGCTTGAGACCTTCGACCGCCGACAACACCGAGATCGCCGGCGTGATCATGGAATCTCCGATGAACATCGAGGCGCCGACCACACCGAGCGCCAGCAACACCCAGCTTCGGCGGCCCAGCGCCCGTTGTCCCAGCGCCATCAGCGAAAGCGTGCCGCCCTCGCCGTTGTTGTCGGCGCGCAACAGTAGCAGCACGTATTTGGCCGTGACGACGATCAAAAGCGACCACAGGATCAGCGAGAGCACGCCGAGTACGATGATGCGTGACGCCGGCTGGCCTTCGGCCGCGTGGGTGACGGCCTCGCGAAACGCATACAGCGGCGAAGTGCCGATATCGCCGAACACGACGCCGATACTGCCCAGTGTCAAGGCCCAAAAGCCAGAGGTAGCCTGCCCCTCATGGGCCTCAGTGGATGTGACGCTGACAGTCATGATGGAGAGGAACGTTCTCGTCGTTGAATTGATCCGGGCGGCTATCGACGCTTCCGCGCCGCCTGTCAATCATCGACAAGCATAGCACCACACGCGATGCGGAGCTTACGCAAAGCAGATTCCATCGAAATGGCAAGATGGTATTATGGTAGTCGCACGCTATGGCTTCAAGTTTGGCGGAAGCGGCGGATTTTCGCGCATCAGTGTGATGGTGACGCGACGATTTGCAGGCAATGTCGGATCGTCGGGAAATAATGGCTGGCTGTCGGCCCTGCCGCCGACGGCAAAGATGTGAGATGCCGGCAGTCCCTCGCGTTCGAGGATCTGGCGCACGGCATTGGCGCGGTCCGCCGACAGATCGAACGCACTATAATCGCTGCGCGCCGGCAAGAAGCCGGCAGACGTGTGGCCGACGATATTGACCCGCAGCGGTGTCGCCTTCAACGGCACGGCCAGTTTCTGGATCAGCCGGCGGGTGCGGTCGTACGGCACCTTGGAGCCGTCGGCGAACATCGAGCGGCCCTCCTGGTCGACGATTTCGAGATTGAGTCCCTCTTTGGTTTCCTCGAACATGATGTGCTTGGACATTTCGGTCAGTTCCGGCATGTCCTGCAGCGCTTGGCGCAATGAGGCCGAGGCGAGCGCGAACTCGCGATCGACCTTCAGTCGGGCGCCGCTTTCACGCTGACGGTCCTTGTCGTCGGGCGTCGGGGTATTGGAGGAATCCTCGGGCGCAATGTGCTCGACATTCTTCAGCTTCGGCCGCGTCGGCAGGCCATCGGATTCGACGATTCCCGAATACCGGGACTCGGTCTGCACGCCGAACGCTTCGCGCATCGAGCCGGCGACGATCTTGAGCTTCTGCTGGTCCTGGCTGGAGAACGCAACCAGCATCACGAAGAACGACAGCAACAGCGCCATCAGGTCGGCGAACGTCACGAACCAGCCGTGACCGCCATGCGCCTCTTCGCGTTTTTTCTTGGCCATGCTTTATGTCCGCGCCTGGATGCTATCAGCTGATCAGGCCGGAGCCAGTTCGCCTTCTTCGTCGCGATGTTTTTCGGGCAGATAGGCCAACAGCATTTCTCGCACCAAGGCCGGGCTCTTGGAATCGCGTATCATCAGGATGCCGTCGATGATCAGCGTGCGGTTGGTCTCCTCGTCGATCAGTTTGCCATGCAGCTTGTCGGCAATCGGCAGGCAGATCAGGTTCGCGACGACCGCGCCGTAAAGCGTCGCCAGCAAAGCTACCGCCATGAAGGGACCGAGTTTCGACGGGTCCGACATGTTCGAGAACATCTGCACCATCCCGAGCAGCGTGCCGATCATGCCGAATGCCGGCGCGCAATCGCCGATGGCGCGATAGATCTTCGAACCCTCGTTCAGGTGCATCAAAAAGTTGTCGCGGTCGCGCTCCATGTTGTCGCGGATGAATTCGAGATCATAGCCGTCGGCGACGTAGCGGATTCCCTTGGCGAGAAAGGGTTCGTCGGTCTCGACTTTTTCCAGGCCGACCGGCCCCTGCTTGCGCGCGATTTCCGCGATGCGGGCGAGTTCGTCGACCAGATCGCGGGCCGAGAGACGGCTCATGGTGAAGGCGAATTTTGCACCCAGCGGCATGCCGTGCAGGATCGCGCTGAGCGGGAAGCGGATCAGTGTCGCCGCGGTCGAGCCGCCGAAGATGATGATGACGGCATGGATGTCGTAGAACATCCGGAAATCACCGCCCATCAGAATCAGCGTCGACAGGACGATCGAGCCGGCAATCAGGCCAACGAGCGTGGTGATATCCATTCTGCACTCCAACGCATACGCGAACTACCGGCCGTCCTGGACGGTCGCGCGGCTCATCTGGAACCTGCGCACGAGGCACCCTACGACCGCGCCATTAAAGACGCGTAAAGGTTAAACCTAAAGCGCGGTCGTAGAATTGCGGGCAGACGGCCCGCACAATCTCAAGGATTCGCTAACCATAGTGCGGCGGTGGTTTTTCGTCGCCGTCCCCATTTCTCGCCGTCATTGCGAGGAGCTCGCGACAAAATTGCAAAGCAATTTTGCGCTGAAGCGGCGAAGCAATCCATCTATCCGCTTTGCCGCGATATGGATTGCTTCGCGGAGCCTGTCATCCGGCGGCGCTACGCGCCGACCGGGTGGCTCGCAATGACGGGTTAGGCCAATCGACCTCGGCCCGCCAGATTACTGTGCCTGCACGCCGATGCCGGCGGCCTTGATGATCGGCCACCATTTTTCGATCTCGGCCTTCTGGAAGGCGGCCAGTCCTTCCGGCGTCTGCTGCGCGCGCGGCGCGACGTCGAGGCCCAGTTCGCTAAACCGTTTCTGGATCGCCGGGTCCGCCAGTGCCTCTACCGTCGCGGCGTTGAGCTTGGCGATGACATCCTTTGACGTGCCCTTCGGCGCCCAGAAGCCGAACCAGCCCGACATATAGAGGCCGGCCACGCCGCTCTCATCCGCAGTCGGGATATCGGACATCGAGGCCGAGCGCGCCGGCGAGAGATTGGCAAGCGCCTTGATCTTTCCGGCGCGGATCTGCGGCAGCGCCACTGCGCCCTGCACAACCAGCAAGTCCACGGTGCCGGACACGAGATCGGTCATCGCCGGTCCCGCCCCACGATAGGGAATGAACTGCACTTTCTGCTTGGTCAGGCTCTCGAACAGCACGCCGGTGACGTTCGCCGCCGCATTCTGGTTGACGAAATTGATCTTGCCGGGATTTTCCTTCATCCACGCGACCAGCTCGGCAAGCGTGTTCGCCGGCAGATCTTTCTTGGCGACCATGAGCTGGGGATTGTTTGAAACAAGCGCGATCGGCTCGAAATCCTTTTCGAGATCATAATCGAGCTTGTAGATGATGCTGCCGACATGGGTGTCCCATTGCCCGATGTCGAAGGTGTAACCGTCAGGCGCGGCACGAGCGACGCGGCCGACGCCGATGCTGCCGCCGGCGCCGCCGACATTTTCGATCACGACGGACTGCCCGAGAGTAGCGCGCATCCGCTCGGCCATGATCCGGGCGGCGGTATCAGTCGATCCGCCCGGCGGGAACGGCACGATCAGCGTGATGGGCCGCGAGGGGTAGGTTTGCGCCTGTGCAACCGCGACGCCGGAGAGGATCAACAACGACAGCGCCGCCCAAAATCCTCGCATGACGTTCCCCCTCGCCTGTCTCAGGAATTCCGACTTCTCGTCAGTGAATCTCCGCCGAGCGCTTCAGCGCCTCCTTCAGTTTTTCGAGCGTGAAGTCCGGGCTGCGCGCGATCTCCAGGATCGGCGTTTCGCGCCGGCCGCAAAGTTCGGCGGCTTCCGGAATCTTCGCCGCGATGTCGACGGGGATCACGATGGCGCCGTGCTGGTCGGCGTGGATGAGATCGTCGGAATGCACGGTCATGCCGGCGACGCGCACCTCGCCGCCCCAGTTTTCGGCATGGACCCAGGCGTGCGACGGCCCGATCGAACCGGCCAGCGCCTGGAAGCCCGGCGCCCATTGCGGGATGTCGCGGATCGAGCCGTCGGTGATAACGCCGAGGCAGCCGAGCGCCTTGTGCACATTGCTCTGCACCTCGCCCCAGAACGCGCCGTAGCCGACATCGGCGCCGTCGATATCCTGGATCACGGTGATGCGCGGGCCGAAACCGGTGCCGACATATTCGTAATAGGCGATGCGACGGCGTGCCTGCTCGTCGGGCGGAAGGGTGGATTTGAGCACCGAGCGGATCGTCACGGTGCGGGCATAACCGACCATCGGCGGCAGGTCGGGGAACGGACAAACCAGCGGCTTGGTCGTGTAGCCGATCAGGCGGCGTTCGGGTGCGACGATTTCCATCGCATTGCAGATCGTCGGCGTGTCATAGCGCGCCAGCGCCTCGAGGACGGAAGCAGGCAACGGGGCGGTCACGGCTTTGTTCACGGCGTTTTCTCCCGATTTCTTTGGCCGGCTGTTTTCGAAAGCCGTGCATCCATAAGCCCTATAGCCGAGATTGGACGTGAACCCAACTCGGCCTCAGCTCATGGCAGATATCAGATTACGGGCGCGCTCAGTTCAGCCGCGCCGGCCGCTCGTCTTCGGTATCGCTCGGGGTGGTCGGCGCAAAGGATGGCGCCGGCGTTTGCGCCGCGGCGACTTCAGCCGTGGCGGACGGCTGCGCTGGTGCGGCTCTGCGCTCATGGTCGCGATAGGACTTCCAGCCCCAGGGCAGGCTCGCGAGGTAGAGCACCGAGCCGATCGACAGAATGTGCCAGGGATAGCCGATCAGGAGCGCGACGAAGAACACGACAGAGACGAAAACCGGCAACACCATTTCCGGCGGCACCCGCATCCGCACCGTCTTGCCGGAAAAGACCGGCAGCCGCGACACCATCAGGAACGCGATCAAAAGCGTATAGGCCGCGGTCAGCATGGCCGGCGGCTTCGAGACGCCGAGGAACGCCAGATAGAACGGCAGCATCGCCAGGATGGCGCCGGCCGGCGCCGGCACGCCGGTGAAGTAGTTCGCCGCAAAGGCGGGTTTATTCGGATCGTCGATACTGGCATTGAAGCGCGCCAGCCGCAGGCCGCCCGCGATCGCAAACACCATCGCCGCGATCCAGCCGCCATTGTTCAGCTCTTGGAGCTGCCAGAAATACAGCATCAGGCCGGGCGCAACGCCGAAATTGACGAAGTCCGCGAGGCTGTCGAGCTCGGCGCCGAATTTCGATTGCCCCTTGATCATGCGCGCGACGCGGCCGTCGACGCCGTCGAGAACGGCTGCGAACACGATGGCTGCGACCGCGAGCTCCATCCGCCCTTCCATGGACAGCCGGATCGCGGTCAACCCGGCGCAGATCGCAAGCAGGGTGATGACGTTGGGCACCAGCATCCGCACCGGAATCGGGCGAAACCGGCGGCGGCGCAGTTCAGGGTACTTGGGATCTGGGGTCAGCATGGCTGCTACTATATAGCAAGCGCCGGCCTTGTCCGCCATTGGCGGCGGCCAACCCATTTTGGTGGCTGGGACTGGTTAATCGGCGCGAAACGTCCGGCCCTGCTCGCTGGAGCCGAAATCAGCCAAAATCGTCTCGCCGGCAACCGCGGTCTGGCCCTCGGAAACCAGCGATCGGGTGCCTTCGGGCAGATAAACGTCCAGACGCGAGCCGAAACGGATCAGGCCGAACCGTTCGCCCGCCCCGATCGACTGGCCTTCGCGCACGAATGAGACAATCCGCCGCGCCACCAGGCCCGCGATCTGAACCACCCCGATCCGTCCGTTGGTCGTCGAGATGACCAGCGAATTGCGCTCATTGTCTTCGCTGGCCTTGTCGAGCTCGGCGTTGATGAAGGTGCCGGGCCGGTAGGCGATGCGGTCAATGCGGCCCGCCACCGGGCTGCGGTTCACATGGCAGTTGAACACGCTCATGAAGATCGAAACGCGCGGCAGAGGCCGATCGCCGAGACCGAGTTCGGCCGGAGGCAGCACCTGCGCGATCATCGAGACGCGGCCATCGGCCGGCGATACCACGATGCCGTCGCGCACCGGCGTGACGCGGACGGGATCGCGGAAGAACAGCGCGCACCACACGGTCAACCCCGTGGCGATCCAGCCGAGCGGCGTCCAGATCCAGAACAGGATCAGGCTGACCAGCGCAAAGCCGCCGATGAAGGGATAGCCCTCGGGATGGATCGGCGGGATCTGCGCGCGGATGGAGTTCGCAATCGACATCGAGGCTCACTGTTATCTGGCCAACTTTCCCGTTTCGGAAAGTAGCGCCCGTATTTGGATTATTCCGCGGCGGTTGCCAAGGGATCTTTGGACAAGGGATCTCTGGATTTGGGCAGGTCCTTGGACTGATCGTTGAGCGGATCATCGACCGGCGGCGGGGCGCGGTTCGGCGCCTCGTTGCCGTCGTCGATCTGCGCGAGTTTCTCCCGCGCTGCCTCGGCTTCGCGCTGCCTGTTCCACATGCTGGCATAAAGCCCGCCGGACGCCAAAAGCCTGGCGTGGGTGCCGCGCTCGGCGATGCGCCCTTGATCCAGCACGATAATTTCATCGGCGCCGACGATGGTGGAGAGCCGATGGGCGATCACCAGCGAGGTGCGGCCACGCGAGACGCGCTCCAGCGCTTCCTGGATTTCATGCTCGGTGTGGCTGTCGAGCGCCGAGGTCGCTTCATCCAGCACCAGGATCGGCGGCGCCTTCAGCACGGTGCGCGCGATCGCCACGCGCTGCTTCTCGCCGCCTGACAGTTTCAGGCCGCGTTCGCCGACCTGGGTTTCGTATCCCTTCGGTGAACTCCGGATGAAGCTGTCGATCTGCGCCAGTTGCGCCGCCTGCTCCACCTCGGCATCGCTGGCGTCCCAGCGGCCGTAGCGGATGTTGTAGCGGATGGTGTCGTTGAACAGCACGGTATCCTGCGGCACCATGCCGATCGAGGCGCGCAGGCTCGCCTGCGTGACGTTCCTGATGTCTTGGCCGTCGATCAGGATTTTTCCGCTGGAGACGTCGTAGAGGCGGAATAGCAGCCGCGAAATCGTCGACTTGCCGGCGCCGGAGGGACCGACGATCGCCACCGTCTTGCCGGCGGGCACCTCGAAGCTGAGGCCTTTTAGGATCGGCCGCTCCGGATCATAGGCGAAGCGCACGTCATCGAAGCGCACATTGCCCGGGCTGACGACCAGCGGCGCAGCGCCCGGGATATCCTTGATCTCCGGATTGCGCGACAGCACGCTGAACATCTTTTCGATGTCGATGATCGCCTGCTTGATCTCGCGGTAGACCATGCCCATGAAGTTCAGCGGCTGGTAGAGCTGGATCATCATGGCGTTGACCATGACGAAATCGCCGACCGTATTGGTGCCGTTGCGCACGCCCAGCGCACACATCAGCATGGTCGCGGTGAGGCCGAAGGTAAAGATCACCGCCTGCCCAGTGTTGAGCACCGCCAGCGACGTATAGGTCTTCACGCTGTTGCGCTCATAGCGCTCCATCGA
Source organism: Bradyrhizobium sp. CSA112 (assembly GCF_029051645.1). Taxonomy (GTDB): domain Bacteria; phylum Pseudomonadota; class Alphaproteobacteria; order Rhizobiales; family Xanthobacteraceae; genus Bradyrhizobium. The sequence goes on along the minus strand of NZ_JAACFS010000001.1, from coordinate 638,099 downwards.
ATGGTCGTAGCGCTCGGCCTCGCGCCTTTCGGCGCTGAAATATTTCACCGTCTCGTAATTGAGCAGCGAGTCGATCGCCTTGGTGTTCGCCTCGGTGTCCGAATCGTTCATCTTGCGGCGGATCTCGATCCGCCATTCGGTCGCGAGGTAGGTGTAGTACATGTAGATCACGACAGTGATCGCGGTGACCAGCACGTAGCGCCAGTCGAACTGCCACAGCAGCACGGCCATCAAGAGCGAGACTTCGACGATGGTCGGGATCAACTGCAGGATCACCATCCGCACGATCACCTCGATGCCGGTGCGGCCGCGCTCCAGCACGCGCGTCAAGCCGCCGGTCTTGCGCTCCAGATGAAAGCGCAGCGCCAATTCGTGCATGTGAACGAAGGTGATGTAGGCGAGCTTGCGTACCGCATGCATCGCGACGCGGGCGAAGATGCCGTCGCGCCACTGCGTCAGCACCGCCATCAATACGCGCACCGCGCCGTAGCTTGCCGTCATCAGCAAGGGCGATGCGATCAGCCACAGCATCCAGTTCGACGCTTCGACCGGCGCGGAGCCCGTGCCGCTCAGCGCGTCGATCGCCCATTTGAAGGTGAACGGCACCGTCAGCGTCGCGAGCTTCGCGGCCAAGAGCAGCACCATCGACCAGACCACGCGCATCTTCAGGTCCGCACGGTCGCCCGGCCAGATATAGGGCCACAGATGCACCAGCGTCCCGATCAGGGTCGCTTTTTCGGGAGCGTTGTCGGCTGCAGGCTGGGCGGGATCGGAGCGCGAATCAGTGTCAGCCATCGCGCTCGCGCCCAAAGCAAGATGGCGCACCGGCCGCCGTCAGATGATTTCTGATGATCTGCATATGTCCGTCATATAGAGCGTTTAACTCTCCCGTACAGCCTTGAAAGATAAATCTTTCCCCCGTTTGGTTTGATTTCGGGCCTATTTCTGCTGCAGCAGCGAAACGAGCCAGACTTGAGCTTTACTGGGTGCAGTGCCACATGATCTGCATGGATCAAATCAAAACCGAACAAATCAAAACCGTTTGTGTCTATTGCGGCTCCGGCGCTGGCTCCAGCCCCCGCTTTGTCGAAGCTGCCCAAGCCCTGGGAAAGGCTTTTGCCGAGAACAATATCCGGCTCGTCTATGGCGGCGGATCGGTCGGGCTGATGGGCGCGGTCGCCAAGTCGACGCTGGATCACGGCGGCCTGGTCACCGGCATCATCCCGGATTTTCTGAGATCACGCGAGCATGCGCTGTCACGCGTTCAAGAAATGATCGTCACGCCCGACATGCACGAGCGCAAGCGGCTGATGTTCGAACGCTCCGACGCATTCGTGGCGCTGCCCGGCGGCATCGGCACGCTGGAGGAGCTGGTCGAGCAGATGACCTGGCAGCAACTCGGCCGCCACTCCAAGCCGGTTCTGCTCGCCAATGTCGACGGCTTCTGGGAACCGCTGATCGCGCTGCTGGCGCATATGCGTGCAACCGAATTCATCCGCCCGTCGCTGGACATCGATATCCTCAAGGCCGAGCGGGTCGAGGACATCGTGCCGCGCTTGCGCGCCGCCGTGGCCCGTGCTCCGGCAGGCACCAGGGAAATCGCGCCGGAATTGGTCAGAAAGCTGTAAGTCCGCCCTACCCTACGTCGCGGGAAACGCACCGCCTCGATGCGGTTGCCGTCGGGATCGACGACGAAGGCGGCGTAATACTTCACGCGATCATGCGGCCGAATTCCTGGCGCGCCGTCGGAGCGGCCGCCGGACTTCAGCGCCGCGGCGTAAAACGCATCGACATCGCCGGTTGTTTTGGCGCGAAGGCAGATGTGCGTGCCGCTCTCGGGCGGCACGGACGCCATGCCGGCGCGCAGGTTGATCCAGAATTCGGGATAGGTTTTGCCGAAGCCGATGGTGGCGGGGCGCGTCACCAGACGCGACAGGCCGAGGGCTGCGAGCGTTGCTTCATAGAAGCGCGCGGAGCGTTCGAGGTCGCTGACGCCGACGGAGATGTGGTCGATCATCGATTCCCCCGCTCTCTCCCCGTCATTGCGAGGAGCGTTAGCGACGAAGCAATCCATACTTTCCTTGCGGCACGATGGATTGCTTCGCTTCGCTCGCAATGACGGCGTTTGTGGACCGCCTTGCGTTCCTCACACCGGCGCGCCTGATTTCACCAGCTTGTAGACCACCGAATCCATCAGCGCCTGGAACGAGGCGTCGATGATATTCGGCGACACGCCGACCGTGATCCAGCTATCGCCGTTTTCATCCTCGCTCTCGATCAAGACCCGCGTCACCGCCTCCGTGCCGCCATTGAGGATACGGACGCGGTAATCGATCAGCTTCAGGCCTTCGATGTATTTCTGATACTTGCCGAGGTCCTTGCGCAGCGCGACGTCGAGCGCATTGACCGGACCGTTGCCTTCCGCCGCCGAGATCAAGCGTTCGCCGGCGACATCAACCTTGACCACCGCCAGCGCCACCGTGACGCGCTGGCCGTTGGCGTTGTAGCGCTGCTCGACATTGACGTCGAACTGCTCGACCTTGAAATATTCCGGCACCCGGCCAAGCGTGCGCCGCGCCAGCAGGTCGAACGAGGCGTTGGCGGATTCATAGGCATAGCCTGCCGCTTCGCGCTCCTTCAACTCCTCGACCAGACGCGCCAGCTTCGGATCGCTCTTCTCATAGGTGATGCCGGCGCGATCGAGTTCAGCCATCACGTTGGAGCGGCCGGCCTGATCGGACACCAGCACCTTGCGATGGTTGCCGACGGATTCAGGCAAGACGTGTTCGTAGCTATGAGGGTCCTTCATCATCGCTGAGGCATGAATACCTGCTTTGGTGACGAAGGCGCTTTCGCCGACATAGGCGGCATGGCGGTTGGGCGCGCGGTTGAGCATGTCATCGAGCGTGCGCGAGACCTTCATCAGCGTCGCCATCTTCTCCGCGGTGACGCCGATCTCGAACGCGTCGGAAAATTCGTTCTTCAGGCGAAGCGTCGGGATCAGCGAACAGAGATTGGCGTTGCCGCAGCGCTCGCCGAGCCCGTTCAGGGTGCCTTGGATCTGCCGCGCGCCGGCGCGCACTGCGGCCAGCGAATTGGCGACCGCCTGCTCGGTGTCATTATGGGCGTGGATGCCGACATGGCTGCCCGGGACATGCTTGACGACGATGCCTACGATGGTTTCGATCTCGTGCGGCATGGTGCCGCCGTTGGTGTCGCACAGCACCACCCAGCGCGCCCCAGACTCATAGGCCGCTTTGGCACAGGCCAGCGCGAAATCGGCATTTTCCTTGTAGCCGTCGAAGAAGTGTTCGCAATCGACCATCACCTCGCGGCCGGCCGCCTTGGCCGCACTGACGCTGTCGCGGATCGAGGCGAGGTTCTCCTCGTTGGTGGTCTCGAGCGCAACCCGCACCTGATAGGCGCTGGATTTGGCGACGAAGCAGATCGCGTCGGCCTTGGCCTCGATCAGCGCCGCGAGCCCGGGGTCGTTCGAGGCCGAACGGCCCGGACGGCGCGTCATGCCGAACGCCGTGAACTTGGCGTTCTCGAACTTTGGGCTTTCCGAAAAGAATTCGGTGTCGGCCGGATTGGCGCCGGGATAGCCGCCCTCGACATAGTCGATGCCGAGATCGTCCAGCATCTGCGCGATGATCTGCTTGTCGTGCAGCGTGAAATCGACGCCGTTGGTCTGCGCGCCGTCGCGCAGCGTGGTGTCGAAGAGATAAAGGCGTTCGCGGCTCATGTCGGAACTCCCGGCCCGGCCCCTGCCAGCGCCTTCTGCATCGTTGTGTTGGCGAGCCATTCGCCGTTGAGCGAGACGGTGTTGCGCTGTTTGGCGGTATAGCCGCGTTTCTTGAAGAAAGCCTCCGCAGTATCGCTGGCGTCGACCGTTAGATGCTTGGCGCCACGTGCGCCTGCCAGTTTTTCCAGCGCGTCGACCAGCATCGACCCAACGCCCTGCCCGGCCACGCTCGGATGTACATAAAGCATATCGATGTGGTCGGTGCCCTTCAGCGAGGCGAATCCAACAGGCGCGTTCTGGATGGTCGCGATCAGCGTCAGTTGCCCCGCCAGCTTCTTGCCGAACGCTTCTTCGTCCTCGGCAGCGTGAGTCCAGGCTTCCTGCTGCGCCACGCTGTAATCGTCGCCGGTCAGCCCCTCGATGGCGGCAACGAAGATCGCCGCCAGCATCGGAACATCCGCCGGCAAAAACGGCCGCAAGCCAGGTTTGGGCAACGCCTGTCCCATCGCGTCAAAATACTCCGAACAGTCTCAAAGCCAGCACGACCGCGGCAACGATCAGTGCCCATTTGATGAAGATGTAATAACGCCAATGTTTCGGGAAGGGCGTATCGGGACGGGTCATCACGCGACCTCCCATGTCGTTACAGGTTTTCCGTCGGCATCCTTGCCATCCTTGATGGCAACGCCCATCGCGGCGAGCTCGTCCCGGATGCGGTCGGATTCCTTGAAGTCCTTGCGCGCGCGGGCGGCCGCGCGCTCCGCGATCAGGCGATCGACCTGCTCCGGATCGATGCCGCTGGCCTGCTGCTTGCGCCCCTTCCACTCGGCAGCACTCATTGAGAGGAAACCGAGCAGCCGAAGCGAGGCGGCAAACTCGCCGCGCTCCCGCGTGCCACCGGACGCCGCCGCATTGCGCAGGCCGTGCAGGACAGCCATGGCCAGCGCCGTGTTGAGGTCGTCATAGAGCGCCTCGACCAAGGCGGGCGACGGCTCGCTGGCCACGGCGTCAGCCGCGATCGCGTACCAATCGTCGAGCGTCTTCGCGCTCTCTTCCGCACCCTTCAAGGTCCAGTCGAGCGGTGAGCGATAATGCGTCTTCAGCATATTGAGACGCAGCACCTCACCCGGCCAATCGGCCAGCATGTCCCGAATCGTGAAGAAGTTGCCGAGCGACTTCGACATCTTCTCGCTCTCGATCTGCAGGAAGCCGTTGTGCATCCAGACATTCGCCATGCGGTCGGAATGAAAGGCGCAGCAGGTCTGCGCGAGTTCGTTCTCATGGTGCGGGAACACCAGGTCGATGCCGCCGCCATGAATGTCGAACTTCTCGCCGAGATGCTTCCAGGCCATCGCCGAGCATTCGATATGCCAGCCGGGGCGGCCTTCCGCCTTGATGCGCGATGGCGACGGCCATGACGGTTCACCCGGCTTCGACGGCTTCCACAGCACGAAATCGGTATTGTCGCGCTTGTAGGGGGCGACGTCGACGCGGGCGCCCGCGATCATCTCGTCGAGCGAGCGTTTCGACAACGCGCCATAGCGCGGCATCACGGAATTAGCTTCGTTCATCGCCTGCGGCGAGAACAGCACGTGGTCTTCGGCGACATAGGCAAAGCCGCCGGCAACGAGCTTCTCGATGATCGCCCGCATCTCCGGGATATGTTCGGTCGCGCGCGGCTGCACGGTCGGGGCCAAGCAGCCGAGCGCGGTGACGTCGTCCTGATATTGGCGATAGGTCTCTTCGGTGACCTTGCGGATCGCCTCATTCAGCGGCACGCCGGGATAGTCGCGTGCGGCGCGGACGTTGATCTTGTCGTCGACGTCGGTGACGTTGCGGACATAGGTGACATGATCGGGGCCATAGCGATGGCGCAGCACGCGAAACAGCACGTCGAACACGATCGCCGCGCGACCATTGCCGATATGGGCGAAGTCATAGACCGTCGGTCCGCAGGCATAGATGCGGACGTTATCGGCATCGAGCGGCACGAACGGCCGCTTCTCCTTCGTCAACGTATCGTAGAGGCGCAGTTCCATGGAAAACCCATCCCAGTGCCGAGGGCGATTTGAAGTTCCTGCAGTGATAGCAGCGAGATCGTCCAGGAACTTCAGATCGCAGGCGGCACTAAACTTTTAGTGTCTTGCAGCGCACCGGCTCTCGCATTCGCAACCCATTCGCCGCAAGAACGTGCGAATGCGAGAGCCGGTGCGCTGCCGGCCGGGCGTCCAGTGATCTCAGTTTTTGAGAAAAGACGGCCTCAGCCAGCGAATCGCTAGCTAATAATCTCGCGGCAAATGCTGCAGATGGCGAGGAGACCGTTCATGGTTCCACCATTGCGGTATCGGAGGGACGCCGTCAAGGCCTTGCTTGTGCCCGATTTGGGGCCGATCAGGCCGCCGAACCCCTGCTATCCGCTGCCGCCCTGCGGGCTCATGGTTAATCATTATTAACCCTTTGGGCCTATCTGTGCGGGGCGATCCCTTTCCCCTGCCGGTGTCTTCCATGCGACTTTCCTCCGCACTCATTGCCAGTGCCTTCCTGCTTGCCGCCCCGGCGGCCTCCGCCGACAGCCGCGTCTTCATCGTCGCCAACCAGGCTGATGGTTACGGCGTCGACGAGTGCCTCGCCAGGGGCGACAAGTGCGGCGCCCATGCCGCCCGCTCCTATTGCCAGTCACGGGAATTTGCACAGGCGACCGCCTATCGCCGCGTCGATCCCGACGAAGTCACCGGCGCGATTCCGAGCCGCGGCGGCGACCGCTGCTCACGCCCGGGGTGCGGCGAATACGTCGCCATCACCTGCCAGCGCTAGAGGCAATTATTCCGGAGAATCAAGGGCTGGTTGCCACACCTGCGCCCCGGAAACGACGTGACGCTGCCCCGAGAAGCAGGTATTGGATGCGGCCTTGGCCGCAGAACGCCGCCTTGGCCGCGCCATCAGGCTGACAAGCCGCGCGGATCAGCTCTCTCATGGCCGGATATGCTGGAAATTCGCAACGTTCCCCTCTCCCTTCGGATTTTGACCTGCGCCGTCCTGCTCGGCATCGCCGCCCAGGGCGCACCCGCCTTGGCGCAGACGAACGAGGACGCCATGGCGCAGATGAGCCAGGACGCCCCCCCGCCGCCGCAGCAGCAGGGCGCGCAGGCCAATCCGGTCTGCATCCGGCTCGAAGGACAATTGGCGACCATCGACCGTGGCGCCGGCACCGGCGACCCGGCCAAGGATGAACAGATCCGCCGCTATCAGGAGGCCCAGGCCAAGCAGCAGGCCGAACTCGATCGGGTCACGCAGCAAGCCAAGCGCATGGGTTGCGAAAGCTCGGGCTTCTTCTCCCTGTTCAACGGGCGTTCCGCGCAGTGCGGTCCGGTGAACAACCAAATTCAGCAGATGCGTTCCAATCTCGACCAGATCACCACCAGCCTGGAGCGCCTGCGCAGCGGCGGCATCGGCGGCGCCGACCGCGAAAACCAGCGCCGCTCGGTACTGACGGCGCTCGCGCAGAACAATTGCGGCCCGCAATATGCCGCCGCCGCGCGCGGTCCCGGTAACTTCATCGACAGCCTGTTTGGCAACAACCAGACGCTCCCGCCGCCCAGCGCCGAACTCGGCCCGCCCTCCGGAACCTTCCGCACCGTCTGCGTCCGCACCTGCGACGGCGGTTACTTCCCGGTGTCGTTCGCCACCTACCAGGCGCGATTTCAGGACGACGAGCGGACCTGCAAGGCACTTTGCCCAGCGACGGAAGCGACGCTGTTCACCTATCGCAACCCCGGCGAAGACATCAACCAGGCGGTCTCGGTCAACGGCCAGCCTTATACGTCGCTGCCGAACGCGTTCAAATTCCGCACCGAGTTCAACCCGTCCTGCGCCTGCAAGGCCGCCGGCCAGACCTGGTCGGAAGCGCTGAAGTCGGTCGACGACAGGGCCGGGGTCGAACAAGGTGACATCATCGTCACCGAGGAGAGTGCGAAGCGGATGCAGCAGCGCGCACAGCCGAAGGGTCCGCCCGCTCCCAAGAAAGGCACGGCGCCCGCGCCCTCCACCGCCGCGGCGCCGCCGCCGGCCGATACGACTGCGACCGCCAGCGACAAGGACAAGCCGATCCGCACCGTCGGCCCGACCTTCATCCCGCCGAAGCAATAGACGCCCTACCCCTCGAACGCTTTCGCCGACGCGGGCGGAGGCGCGATCCTGGGCTCAATCTCGCGGCCAAGAGCTTTCCGTTCCGACGGAATCGGAACGGGGCTCTAGATTTTTGATTTGACGCGCTTTCTTGACGCGAACCCACCCCGGATCAAGTCCGGGGCAGGTTCTCGCTGGAAACCGCTCTAGATCTACTGCGTCAGGGCCATTTGATCCTCATCCCGAGGAGCCCGCGGAGTGGGCGTCTCGAAGGATGTAGGCCACAGGCGGGGCCTCATGGTTCGAGACGCGCTTTGCGCTCCTCACCATGAGGGGCTCATGACGCAGTAAGACTACGGCTCGCGCTCACGGCTCCACGGGAAGAGAACGGCCGGGAAATCGGCGGCGTAGCGGTGTCCTTTCCGCAGGTGGGGTTCTTGCTGTGGAGGGTTGGGATCCGGCTCCACCACCTTCCGGTACAGATGCCAGGTGGCATGACCGAGCACCGGCAGAACGACGGCGAGACCGACGAAGACCGGCAACGAACCGAGCACGAGCAGCGCCGCCACGATCAGGCCCCACCCGGCCATGGCAACCGGATTCATCATGACAGCCCGCAGCGACGTCCGGATGGCGTCGATTGCAGTGGCATGGCGATCGAGCATCAATGGAAACGACACAGCACTGACGCACAGCGCCACGACCGCGAACAGAAAACCAACGCCGCAACCGATGATGATGAGCGACCATCCTTCCGGCGTCGTCAGCACGCGCGTTGCGAAATCGGGGATGCTCGCAGCCGGAGCGTGACCGAAGATCGAGACGTAGATAGCGTTCGCTGCGCCGATCCAGGCCCCGAACAGAACGAGCAGGAGCACGCCAAGCTCGATCATGGCGCCGAAAGCCGGAGCGCGCAGCACGGAAAGCGCATCCCATGCCCCGACTGCCTCGCCGCGCTCGCGGCGGCGGCTGAGCTCGTAGAGACCAATCGCGGCAAAGGGGCCAATCAGGGCAAACCCGGCTGCCAGCGGAAACAGCAGCGGCAGCACCGAATAGCCAAGGACCATCCTGAACAGAAAAATACCGAGAACGGGATAAATCACGCACAGGACGACCGCGTGACTTGGCATTGCACTGAAGTCTTCCCAACCCAGGCGCAGCGCCTCGCCCAGGTCGGATAGTTTGATCTTGCGAACGGGATATGTGGCGGCGTCGCCGAATACGTGCCGTGCAACTTTTGAGATGTTGTCGGAATACACAGTGGCCATGGACACACCCTCTCGTGCTGTTACGGCGGTCAAAATGACGCGCCGCAACCCACGCGTCTCCGCCCTGATGTGCGAGAGTCGCGGTCGAGCCGAGTACGGCCAAGTGCAACGAAAGGAGCTTAGCCGGACGAAACTTGTCGCGACTTACCCAATAAGTTTAGCGCGATTGGAGTTGGACGGCAACGGTTGGGGTGAATTGCGCACGCGTACGGCCATTTGGTGCGTTGCGTCATTATCAACCGATGGTGCCGGCTGATGCTCGCCGGCTGGCGCCACCAGTCTGGCGCACCGCCGAAGGGGCATAGTTCTCTATTGTTCTATTGACATTGCTCTATTGACGCGCGGCTCGACGCGTACCATCCTTAGTTTCTGACGCCCGGTTCCGATGATTAGCGGTCGTACGTGTGCTCCGTGCCACGTTTAGATGTCGCGACCGATCACATGGGCGAGGCAAGACACACTGCGATGGCGCATGTGAAGTCGGCCATCGAGACAGGTGTAAGCTCCGCCCTTTAGTTCGTCTCCATTGCCTTTGGTGGCAAGGAGGAATGAGGGATGGTTGTCGCTATCATACTGCTGTTAATCGCAGTCGGCTCGGTGCTGTTTCACATCTACAGCCCGTGGTGGTGGACGCCGATCGCCACCAATTGGAGCTACATCGACCACACCATCAGCATCACCTTCTGGATCACCGGCGTCGTCTTCTTCGCGGTGATCGCATTCATGGCCTATTGCGTCCTCCGCTTTCACCACAAGGAAGGAAGGCAGGCACACTACAATCCGGAAAACAAGAAGCTCGAGTGGTGGCTCACGATCGGAACTGCGATCGGCGTTGGAGCCATGTTGGCGCCCGGCTTGGTGGTCTGGCACCAGTTCGTCACGGTTCCGGCCGACGCTACCGAGATCGAGGTTATGGGCCAGCAATGGAGCTGGAACTACCGTCTCCCCGGCAAGGATGGCCGGATGGGCACGACCGATGTCCGCCACGTCAGCTCCGAGAACCCAATGGGCTTAAACCCTGACGATCAGCATGGGCAAGACGACGTCGTCGTTGCAAGTGAAGACTTGCATCTCCCCGTCGGGAAGCCGGTCAAGGTTTTGCTCCGCTCCCTCGATGTCCTGCACGATTTCTATGTGCCCGAGTTCCGAGCCAAGATGGACATGGTCCCGGGCATGGTCACCTATTTCTGGATGACCCCGATCCGAACCGGAACGTTCGATGTTCTCTGCGCCGAGTTGTGCGGCGCAGCGCACGCGCAAATGCGCTCCAAGGTTATCGTCGAAGAAGAGAATGACTATAAGGCCTGGCTGGAGAAGCAGAAGACGTATGCAGAATTGTCAGGCCGAAGCGCCGTTATGAGGGCTACGTACGAATCCAGCGGCAAGTAAGAAATGCCGTTGCAAGAAAAACTGGGCGCGTGAAACCAACTCATCGCCCGCCTTATGGAAACGACCGAGGAGGTGTCTTCGATGGTCGATGTCCCGTATGACAGAATCGCAGACGTTCCGCCTGCCGAAGTGCCGGAGGTTGAACTCTATCATCCCAAAAGCTGGTGGACGCAGTACGTCTTTTCGCAGGACGCCAAAGTCATCGCCATCCAGTACTCGCTCACAGCGACGGCAATCGGGCTGGTAGCTTTGGTGCTGTCGTGGCTGATGCGGCTGCAGTTGGGATTTCCCGGCACGTTCTCCTTTATCGATGCAAATCAATATCTCCAGTTCATCACCATGCACGGCATGATCATGGTGATCTACCTGCTGACAGCGTTGTTCCTGGGAGGCTTCGGCAACTACCTGATCCCGCTGATGGTCGGCGCCCGGGACATGGTCTTCCCCTATGTGAACATGCTGAGCTACTGGGTCTACCTGCTCGCAGTGCTGGTGCTGGCGTCAACCTTCTTCGTGCCCGGCGGGCCAACCGGCGCTGGCTGGACGCTGTACCCGCCGCAGGCGATTCTCTCCGGCACCCCCGGGCAGGATTGGGGCATCATTCTGATGCTGTCCTCGCTGATCCTGTTCATCATCGGCTTCACCATGGGCGGGCTGAACTATGTGGTGACGGTGCTGCAGGCGCGCACCCGCGGCATGACGCTGATGCGCATGCCGCTGACGGTGTGGGGCATCTTCACGGCCACGGTGATGGCGTTGTTGGCTTTCCCGGCGCTGTTCGTCGCCTCTGTCATGATGCTGTTCGACCGCGTGCTGGGAACCAGCTTCTTCATGCCCGCCCTCGTCGAGATGGGGCAGCAGATGAAGTATGGCGGCGGCAGCCCGATCCTGTTCCAGCACCTGTTCTGGTTCTTCGGCCATCCCGAAGTCTACATCGTTGCCCTGCCCGCCTTCGGGATCGTTTCCGATCTGATCAGCACCCATGCGCGAAAGAACATCTTCGGCTATCGCATGATGGTCTGGGCCATCGTGGCGATCGGTGCGCTCAGCTTCATCGTATGGGCGCACCACATGTATGTGAGCGGCATGCACCCGCATTTCGGGTTCTTCTTCGCTACGACGACGCTCATCATCGCCATCCCGACCGCCATCAAGGTCTACAACTGGGTGCTAACCCTGTGGCGCGGCGACATTCATCTCACGGTCCCGATGTTGTTCGCCCTCGGCTTTATCATCACGTTCGTGAACGGCGGGCTCACCGGCCTCTTCCTCGGCAACGTCGTCGTGGATGTCCCGCTCTCGGATACCATGTTCGTCGTCGCGCATTTCCATATGGTGATGGGCGTGGCGCCGATCATGGTTGTGCTGGGCGCGATCTATCATTGGTACCCCAAGGTAACGGGACGGATGCTGGATGATTGGATGGGCAAGTTCCACTTCTGGGTAACGTTCCTCGGCGCCTATCTGATCTTCTTCCCGATGCATTACATTGGGCTGCTCGGAGTTCCGCGCCGCTACCACGAGATCGGCGAAGCGGCGTTCATCCCGTCATCGACCCACACGCTCAATGCCTTTATCACCGTGATGGCCTTGATGGTGGGCTTCGCCCAGATGGTGTTCCTGTTCAATCTTGTCTGGAGCTATTTCAAGGGCAGGCCTTCCGGCGGCAATCCGTGGCGGGCGACAACACTGGAGTGGCAGACGCCGGAGACCCCGCCCGGACACGGCAACTGGGGCAAGGAGCTCCCGGTGGTTTATCGCTGGGCGTATGACTACAGCGTGCCAGGCGCTGAGCAGGACTTCATTCCGCAGAACCAGCCGCCGCGACCGACACGGGCCGTTCAGGAAGCTGCGCCATGAGCGCAATCATCCTGTTTATGGTTGTGATAGCGGTCATCATCGGATGGTGGCTCGCGCAGCAACGGCTCACAGCCAAACCCTGGCTGGAGGAAGGTTCGATCGATCGCTTCCCTGGCACGGGAGCAATGACCTTGCCGGCAGCGAAGATCGGACTGGGAGTGTTTCTCGCTGTCGCCAGTTCGTTGTTCGCACTTTTCATGAGCGCTTATTCCATGCGCATGAACATGGTGGACTGGCGGGCGCTGCCCGTACCGGGGCTGCTGTGGTTCAACACCGGCGTCCTGGTCGTGAGCAGCGTCGCGCTGCAATGGGCATACGTGGCCGCGCACCGGAACAGTATGGACGGTGTAATCGTCGGCCTCTGCGCGGGGGGAGCCTCCGCCGTTATATTCCTGGTCGGGCAACTGCTGGCGTGGCAACAGTTGAGGGCCGCGGGCTATTTCGTGGCGTCAAATCCGGCCAATTCCTTTTTCTACATGATCACCGCGGCGCACGGCCTGCACCTGATGGGCGGTCTGGTGGCCCTGGGCAGAACGACAGCCAAGGTGTGGCGTGGCGCTGAGATGCCCCAGGTGCGCCTGAGTGTGGAGCTCTGCACCATCTACTGGCATTTCCTGCTGTTGGTCTGGCTGGTTTTGCTTGGCCTGTTGACGGGCTGGACAGACGATTTCGTCGACATCTGTCGCCGGCTGCTCAGCTAGGGAGAGACCAGATGGCAGAGACGGCGCTGACAAACCGTGAAAAATCGCCTGCGCAGACTGCCGGCTGGAAGGGCATCGCTGCCGACTGGTCGTCGGATCAGCGCGCTTTCAAGAATGTCTCCTGGGGGAAGGCCATGATGTGGATCTTCCTCCTCAGCGACACCTTCATCTTCAGTTGTTTTCTGCTGTCCTACATGACGGCGCGAATGTCCACGACCGTGCCGTGGCCGAATCCGAGTGAGGTATTCGCTCTCGAGATTGCGGGGCAACATATCCCCCTCATCCTGATCGCCATCATGACCTTCATCCTGATCAGCAGCAGCGGGACCATGGCGATGGCCGTCAACTTCGGTTACCGCCGCGATCGCGTCAAAACCGCAGTGTTGATGCTGGTCACGGCGGCGCTTGGCGCAACGTTCGTCGGAATGCAGGCCTTCGAATGGACCAAGCTGATCATGGAGGGCGTGCGGCCCTGGGAAAACCCGTGGGGCGCGGCGCAGTTCGGCTCCAGCTTTTTCATGATCACAGGGTTCCACGGCACCCACGTGACGTTCGGCGTGATCTTCCTGGTCGCTATCGCGCGAAAGGTTTGGCGCGGAGATTTCGATCACGGGCGCCGCGGCTTCTTCACGAGCCGGAAGGGGAATTACGAGATCGTCGAAATAATGGGCCTGTACTGGCACTTCGTCGATCTTGTGTGGGTTTTCATCTTCGCCTTTTTTTACCTTTGGTGAGGCCGGCACATGACAGAAGCAGCACTGCAATTAGAAGGTCGACGACAACAGCTACACGCCCATGTGCCTGACGCAGCTGTATCAGGAGCCGTGCACGTAGAGGGGCAGCAGCACCCGATCAAGCTCTATCTCGTGGTCTGGGGATGGTTGTTCGTCCTCAGCACCTTCTCCTATCTCGTCGACTACTTTGGCCTCCAGGGTTATCTCAGATGGTCGCTGATCCTGCTGTTCATGGTGCTGAAGGCCGGCTTGATCGTCGCCGTATTCATGCACATGGCCTGGGAGCGGCTGGCGCTCAGCTATGCCATCCTGCTGCCTCCGGTTCTGGTGCTGGTGTTCGTGGCCATCATGGTGTTCGAATCCGAGTACACGCACCTCATCCGGGTCCTGTCCTTCGCGGCGCCGACTTGAGTGCTGCGGCCTTGCACCAGAAGGGGCATTGGGAAACGTCCGGACGCGCACGCTAAGGCGTTTCCCGAAGCAGCCTATCGGGAAATCATCCATTCGCTGGACTAGAGTTTATCCGTCAAATACGTCCGCCGAGGCGCGGCCGGCGCGCGCGACCAGCTTCACGTCGGGCGCGGGCAGTGCGTTGCCGTTGTCGCGGAAGCGGTTGGTGATGGGATAGCGGCGGTCGCGGCCAAAGTTCTTTTCCGTCACCTTGACGCCCGGCGCCGCCTGCCGCCGCTTGTATTCGGCAACGTTGAGCAGCCGGTCGATCCGCGTCACCATTTCGGCCGGGAAACCGGCCGCGATGATCGTGGCCAGCGGTTCCTCGCGCTCCACCAACCGTTCGAGGATCGCATCCAGCATTTCATAGGGCGGCAGCGAATCCTGGTCGGTCTGGTTCTCGCGCAACTCCGCCGTCGGCGGCCGGGTGATGATATTGGCCGGAATGACTTCCCCGGACGGACCAAGTGCGCCGTCCGGCTTCCACTCGTTGCGCAGGCTCGAGAGGCGGAACACTTCGGTCTTGTAGATGTCCTTGATCGGATTGAAGCCGCCGTTCATGTCGCCGTAGAGCGTGGCGTAGCCGACCGACATTTCCGACTTGTTGCCGGTCGTCACCACCATCGCGCCGGTCTTGTTCGAGATCGCCATCAGCAGCGTGCCGCGGGCGCGCGCCTGCAGGTTTTCCTCGGTGATATCGCGCGGCAGGCCGGCGAACGGGCCGGACAGGATTTTTTCGAAGCCGTTGACGGCGTCGGCAATCGGCAGCACCTCGTAGCGGATGCCAAGCGCTTTCGCGAGCTTGGCGGCATCGTCGAGCGAGACCTGCGCCGTGAACCGGAACGGAAGCATCACGCCGCGGACCTGGTCGGCGCCGAGCGCATCGACCGCAATCGCCGCGCACAGCGCGGAATCGATGCCGCCGGAGATGCCGAGCAGCACACCCGGAAATCCGTTCTTGCGGACGTAATCGCGCAGGCCCAGCACGCAGGCGGCGTAATCGCCCTTGTCGCCCTCGACCAGCGGCACCACTGGCCCGGAACAGCGCCAGCCGTCGGTGCCCTTGGTCCAGCGCAGCGTGACGATGCTCTCTTCGAATGCCGGCAACTGCGCCGCCACCGAGAGATCGGCGTTGAGCGCGAACGACGCGCCGTCGAACACCAGTTCGTCCTGCCCGCCGATCTGGTTGAGATAGACCAGCGGCAGGCCGCTCTCGGTGACGCGGGCCACCGCGATCGACAGCCGGAGGTCGTTCTTGTCGCGCGCATAGGGCGAGCCGTTCGGCACCACCAGGATTTCCGCGCCGGTCTCGGCGAGGCACTCGACGACGTTTTCGTACTCCTCCGATTCTTCGAGCCAGATGTCCTCGCAGATGGGAACGCCGACCCGGATGCCCCTAACGGTCACCGGACCCGCTGCCGGACCACGCGCGAACAGCCGCTTCTCGTCGAACACGCCGTAATTCGGCAGGTTGGCCTTGAAACGAAGGGCGGCGATACGGCCCTGATCGAGCAGCGCGCAGGCATTATAGAGCTTGCCGTCCTCGACCCAGGGCGTGCCGATCAGGACAGCCGGACCGCCGCCTGCCGTCTCCCGCGCCAGTTCCTCGACAGCCGCGCGGCAGGCCGCCTGGAACGCCGGCTTGAGCACCAGGTCTTCCGGCGGATAACCGCAGATGAACAATTCGGGCAACACCAGGAGATCGGCGCCGTCGGCCTTCGCCTTGTCCCGCGCGGCGCGTGCCTTGGCGGCATTTCCCGTGACGTCGCCGACCGTCGGGTTCAACTGCGCCAGCGTGATCTTGAAGGTGTTGGTCATGGGGCGATGGTGCCTTGCACAAGAGCAAACTGCAAATGCTCGCTTTAGATCGCGCCCATGCGTTCCGCGAGGGCGAACAGCCAGAACAGGCCGGCCATCAACAGCGCCACGCCGACCGCTGCCGACCCCATGTCCTTGACCTGGCCGATCTTCTGGTCGTGCTCGGTGGTCAGGCGGTCGGCGAGCTTCTCGATCGCGGTGTTGAGCAGCTCGACCACCAGGACAAAGGCGACGGCCGCGACCAGTTCCACGCGGCGCATCGTGGTCGTGCCGATCAGCCAGGCCAGCGGTACCGACAGAACCAATGCGAACAGTTCCTCGCGGACGGCCTGCTCCGAGCGGATCGCAAAAGCGAGGCCGTTACGCGTGTTGATCGTGGCCCGCCAGAGTCGCAGCAAATCAGAGTCCCGCTGCGGCCGGCATCGGCTTTTCCTTGCCGGCGCGTTCCTGCTTCAGCAGTTCGGCGATCAGGAAAGCCAGATCGATCGATTGTTCGGCGTTGAGACGGGGATCGCAGACCGTGTGATAGCGGTCGTTGAGATCCTCGTCGGTGATGGCGCGCGCGCCGCCGATGCATTCGGTGACGTCCTGCCCGGTCATTTCCAGGTGCACGCCGCCGGCATGCGTCCCCTCCGCCGCATGGATGGCGAAGAACGATTTCACCTCCGACAACACCCGGTCGAACGGACGGGTCTTGTATCCCGAGGTCGAGGTGATCGTGTTGCCGTGCATGGGATCGCAGGACCAGACCACGACCCGCCCTTCCCGCTGCACCGCGCGGATCAGCGGCGCGAGGTGATCGCCGACCTTGTCGGAGCCGAAACGGTTGATCAGCGTCAGCCGTCCGGGCTCGTTGTCGGGATTGAGGATGTCGATCAGCTTCAACAGCTCATCCGGCTTCAGCGAGGGACCGCATTTCAGCCCAATCGGGTTCTTGATGCCACGGAAATATTCGACATGGCCGTGATCGAGCTGGCGGGTGCGATCGCCGATCCAGATCATGTGGCCCGAGGTCGCGTACCAGTCGCCGGTCGTGGAATCGACCCGCGTCATCGCCTGCTCGTAGCCGAGCAGCAGCGCCTCGTGGCTGGTGTAGAAATCGGTGGCGCGCAGTTCGGGGTGGCTTTCGAGATCAAGGCCGCAGGCGCGCATGAAATTCAGCGCGTCCGAGATACGGTCCGCCAGCTCCTTGTACCGCCGCGACTGCGGGGAATCCTTGAGGAAGCCGAGCATCCACTGATGCACGCTGCCGAGATTGGCGAAACCGCCGGTCGCGAACGCGCGGAGCAGGTTCAGCGTCGCCGCCGACTGCCGGTACGCCATCAACTGGCGCTGCGGATCGGGGATGCGCGCCTCGGGGGTGAAGGCGATGTCGTTGATGATGTCGCCGCGGTAGCTCGGCAGCTCGACGCCACCAACCTTTTCCGTATTCGACGAGCGCGGTTTTGCGAACTGCCCGGCGATGCGGCCGACCTTCACCACCGGCAGCGCGCCGGCATAGGTGAGGACCACGGCCATCTGAAGCAGGACGCGGAAGAAGTCGCGGATGTTGTTGGCGCCGTGCTCGGCAAAACTCTCGGCGCAGTCGCCGCCCTGCAGCAGGAAGGCTTCGCCCGAGGAGACCCGGGCCAGCGCCTTTTTCAGGTTGCGGGCTTCGCCGGCGAACACCAGCGGGGGAAACGTGGCGAGCTGCGCCTCGACGTCGGCCAATGCCTTGGCATCGGGATAATCGGGCACTTGCAGCACCGGCTTGGCGCGCCAGCTATCGGGCGTCCACCGCTCGGACATGACGTTAACTCCTGAGCAAAAACCGCTACTTATCCGCCTTCGCTAAAGCTTCGGCGGACAGGGAATTGAAAAACCCGGCGAAGCCTTCGGCGTAGCCGGGCAAGCGATTGTGAAGGCCGGGTTATACACAGGCCTTCGGCCCACCGCTAGTTAGATTTCCGGTAGTCCTGACAAGCCCTTGCGGCAAAAGCCGATTTCGCTTTTGTTATGGCCGCTCGCAAAAGCTGGCAGGAGAACACGGTGGCCGAGCCGGGGCTGGACGACGTTTTTAGCGACGATATCACGGTGCCCGCGACGGATGGATATCCCCTTGCCGCGACGCTGTTTCTGCCCCGCGGAGCCAAGCGCCATGCCGTCCTGATCAATTCGGCGACCGCAGTCCCCCGCAAGCTCTACCGCGGCTTTGCCGGCTATCTGGCCAAGCGCGGCTGCGCGGTTCTGACCTACGACTATCGCGGCACCGGCGACAGCAGGCAGAAGGCGATGACCGGCGACAACCGGCCTAAATCGCTGGTCGGCTTCACGGCCTCGATGTCGGACTGGGCCGCACACGACATCACCGCCGCGGTATCGTGGATGCGCGAGCGCTACAAGGCACTCCCCTTCGCCTATGTCGGGCACTCCTTCGGCGGTCAGGCGCTCGGCCTGCTGCAGAACAATTCCGAGATTTCGCGCGCGCTCTTCATTGCAGCCCAAGCCGGCTACTGGAAACTGATGACGGCGCCGGAGCGCTACCGCGTCTATGCCTTGCTGAATTTTGTAGGCCTCCCCCTCACCCGCGCGCTCGGCTACATGCCGGGCAGGGCCGGCCTCGGCATGGATCTGCCGAAGGAGGCGTTCCTGCAATGGGTCGGCTGGGTGATGAGCCCGCGCTACCTGTTCGACGATGCCAAGCTCGACGCCTTGCAGAATTTTCCGAAATACAAGGGCGAACTGCGCGCACTCTGCATGTCCGACGATCCCTGGGCGACACGGCCCGCAGTCGAATTGCTGTGCTCAGGATTTGCCTCGATCAAGCCTGACATCATCACGGTGACGCCCGCCGATACCGGCGTCGCCAAGATCGGGCATATGGGATTTTTCAGGCCCGAGCATCGCGACACGCTGTGGCGTGGGGCGGCGGAGTGGATCGAGGCCGGGGAATAGGTTCATCGCGCCGCTGGTTGTTGTCGTCATTGCGAGCCAACGGGTCGCGCGAATGCGCGCTCGATGACAGGCTCCGCGAAGCAATCAATTAGCGCCGCAAGTGGAGACGTGGATTGCTTCGCTGCGCTCGCAATGACGGTGGATATAGTTGCGGCCGCGGCTCACTTACACGCGTCGGAATGCGATCGCGCGGGCAAGCGAGCGGGCTCGGGTGCGAACCGCACCACCGTCGTTGCCGCTGTGGACGATCCACTGGCCGTCAGGTGTTTGTCCCGTGATGATCCCCACATGATGCGGCCAAACGACCACTACGCCGATTCCGGGACCGCCGGCGTTCATGCCTTCGCTCGCCCAGGAGCGTGCAAGCGCAAGGCGCCGATCTGATTTGCCAAGATGTTTGCTTAAGTAACTGCCGCACCAGGCCTTCGCCTGATGACCGTGATGCCGATGGTAGGGACGTGCTTCGGCCTGAATGGAAAAGACAAGCAGGAACGTCGACGCGACAGCGAGCGGTTTTAGCATGATTGCTCCAGAGAACGCTGGTGGTGGGGACGGTTCAAGCGCGCCTCCAACAGCGTTCCTCGTGGATTGTTCCTGCATGGCTGCCATTTCGGCTCGACCTGATAATCGCGCGGAGCAGCCGCGTTCAACCTGCGGGATGCAATGACGCTCCGGAGCACTCTTCGGTCGAAAATCGCATCCAATTTGATCCGATTCACCTGAACCGACTTGAGTTGCCGGTAATAACTTCGGGGGAAGCTTGCTGGATCCACTCGGGGCAGAACGGGAGGATGACAGTGAAACAGAAACACCACCATCGATCGGAAACGCAGGAACACATCGCCTTGGCGCTCATGACGAAGGAAGCGGAACAGATCACGGCGCTGATCGCCAGCCTTCGTAAATCGGTCCGCGATATCGACAAGGAACGCCAGCAAGCCGATGTCGCACTGAGGGGCGCGCTTGACGTCCGCCGTAACAATTTGATGGTTACTATCGCTGCATTGGAAGACCGCGTTTCGGCTATTCAGGGACTAATCAAACTGGACCGCCCCTACGTGGGGCATCGAATGCATTGACCGGCGCTTCCGGCGCTTCACGGCTTCCAAGGAATGAAATGCATCAACTTTCCAGGGTGACGCAGGCCGGACACAATTGATTCTGATTCCGCTCCTGCCGGTCGGCGCGTAGAGTAACCGCCTCTCCGGTAGCAAACTGCATCAGACCCCTCACGGCGGCCAAGGTGGCCGCCGTGTCGCCGATGTGACAGCCGTTTATCGCCGCGCCTGAAACCAGTTCTGGTCTGCCGAATTAGCTCTTCCGATGAAAGCGGAAACAACGGCGGCCATCAGCGACGCTGCGCATCTATGCGTCGATATGCAGAACATCTTCGCCAAGGGCGGCGTGTGGGAAACGCCGTGGATGGAGCGGGTGCTGCCGGTAATCTCGAACATATGCGCACGGCACCCCGAGCGGACGGTGTTCACGCGCTTCGTCACACCGGAAAAACCCGAAGACCGTCGCGGCCAATGGCAGGCCTATTTCACGAAATGGCAGCGCGCAACGCGCGGCAGTCTTCCGCCCAGCGCCCTCGACCTGGTGCCGGAGCTTGCGCGATATTCGCCTCCGGCGCTGGTGGTCGACAAATCCGCCTATTCGGCATTCTTCGGCTCGAGGCTTGGCCATCTCTTGGTCGAACGGCACGTCGGAACGGTGGTGGTGTCGGGCGCGGAGACCGACGTCTGCGTGCTGTCCACTGTGCTCGGGGCCGTCGATCTCGGCTTCCGGGTCGTCATCGTGCAGGATGCCCTCTGCAGCTCCTCCGACACCGGCCACGATGCATTGATGACGATGTACCGGACGCGGTTCGGCGAGCAGATCGAACTGGTCAGCGCCGAGGAACTGTTCGACCTGTGGCATCCGGAATAGGTGCTCCGAGACCGGCGGAACTGCCGCTCCGGCTCCGGCGTTGACCCGCTGCAGTCAACCACGCGAGGATCGATCCATGGCGGCGCCGGACATTCGTAAGGGAATGCCGCCCGTCAAATTGCCGCGCGAGGAATTCGAGAAGCGCTACCGCGGCCGCTTCGTCGATCCGGCCTTTCAGCCTTTAGCCCGCGAACTCGACGCCATCGTCGCGGCCGCATGGGATGCCTACAGCCATTCACGCAAAGCCCCGCATACGCGCAAGGCGGGGCCCGGCTTCGCCGATCCGGAGTACGAAATCTCGCTGGACTGGCTCGCGGCGCGCGAGGCCATTCTTGAGGCGCAGCGGCGCCACGACGATGCGGCCGCGCAGCCGCGCATTCTCGTCATCAACGGCTCCGCGCGCAGCGAGCATACCTGTCCCGGCGAGATGTCGAAGACGTGGCGGCTGGTCAAGCTTGCCGAGCCGGCGTTGGCCGAGATGGGATTTGCGGTGGACATTCTCGACCTGTCGCGACTCGCGTCGGAATTCGGCCGGCAGATTCATCCCTGCAAATCCTGCGTCGCTACCGCGATGCCGCTCTGTCACTGGCCCTGCAGTTGCTATCCGAACTACTCGCTCGGCCAGACCGACGACTGGATGAACGATATCTATCCGCTGTGGGTCGCAGCCCACGGCATCCTGATCGTGACGCCGGTGAACTGGTATCACGCCCCGACCCCGCTGAAGGCGATGATGGACCGCCTGGTCTGCGCCGACGGCGGCAATCCCGATCCGACGTCAACCCACGGCAAGCACGCCGACCAGGCCAAGGCGCTCGAGCTGAAAGGCTGGCCCTATCCGCGTCACCTCGCCGGCCGATATTTCGGCCTTGTCGTTCACGGCGACAGCGCCGGCGCGGAGATGCTGCGCCGCTCGCTTTCGGACTGGCTGACCGACATGTCGTTGATCTCGGCAGGGAGAACCAGCGAGGCCGAAGGCTATGTCGGCTACATGGAGCCCTACGCCACCTCGCATCAGGCGCTCGACGAAGATCACGATTTCCAGGACGAGGTGCGCAACGCGGCGCGCGCGCTCGGCAATGCCGTGAAGCTGGCGCGCGCCGGCAGACTGGCAAATCCCGCCGAGGGGCTTGTCGATCCCAATCCGAAATAGCTTCGTAGGATGGGTTGAGCGCAGCGATACCCATCACATCTCCGCGCAAAAAAAAATGGGTTTCGCTGCGCTCTACCCATCCTACACGCCGCCGCTACGCGCCTTTGCCGTAGCTGTAAAACCCCTGCCCGGTCTTGCGGCCGAGATGGCCGGCGGCGACCATTTCCTTCAGCAGCGGCGCCGGGCGGTATTTCGGGTCGTTGAAGCCCTCGTAGAAGACCTCCATCACCGACAGCATCGTATCCAATCCAATCATGTCGGCGAGCGCCAGCGGGCCGATCGGATGGTTGCAGCCGAGCTTCATGCCGGCGTCGAGGTCTTCCGCCGTCGCGAGCCCCTCCTGCAGCGCGAAGATCGCCTCGTTGATCATCGGGCACAGGATGCGGTTGACCGCAAAGCCGGGGCTATTCTTGGCGGTGATCGACACCTTGCCGATCCGCTTCGCGAACGCTTCGGCCTTGGCATGCGTGTCGTCGGAGGTCTGCAGGCCGCGGATCAATTCGAGCAGCGCCATCAGCGGCACCGGATTGAAGAAGTGCATGCCGATGAAGCGGTCCGGACGATCGGTCGCTGCGGCGAGCTTGGTGATCGAGATCGACGAGGTGTTGGTGGCGAGCAGCGCCTGCGGGCGCAATTTTGGGCAAATATCCTTCAGGATCTTGACCTTCAAATCCTCGTTCTCGGTGGCGGCCTCGATCACGAGATCGCAGGTGGAAAACTTTGCCGTGTCGGTGGTCGTCGTGATCCGCGCGATCGCGGCCTGCCGGTCGGCGTCGGTCATCTTCTGCTTGTTGACCAGACGCTCCAGGCTGCTCGAGACAACCGACATGCCCCGCGCGAGCGCGGCATCGGAGATGTCGGTCATGACCACGGGAAGACCGGCGGCAGCACACACCTGCGCAATGCCGTTGCCCATCGTGCCCGCGCCTACAATACCGATTGTTTCGATCATGGGACAAACTCCGTTATTGAATGGTTGCCTGCACCGTTATCAGAGTGCCGCGGCCATCGGTAGTGTGCAGAGCGTAGGATGGGTGGAGCGAAGCGATACCCATCAATGGCGCTTCAAGGAAGGTGATGGGTATCGCTTCGCTCCACCCATCCTACGGCCCTATTCCGCCGCTTGCCTCACATACCGCGCCGTCGGCGTGTGCATCGTCACCAATTCTTCCGCAGCGGTCGGATGCAGTGCGATCGTCGCGTCGAAATCGGCTTTCGTCGCCTTCATCTTCACCGCGATCGCGACCGCCTGTATGATCTCGGCGGCGGTGTCGCCGACGATGTGGCAGCCGAGCACGCGGTCGGTCGTGCCGTCGACCACGAGCTTCATCAGCACGCGGGTGTCTCGGCCGGACATCGTCGCCTTGATAGGGCGGAAATCGGCCTTGTAGATGTCGACATGGCTCACTTGCGCGCGCGCCTGCGCTTCGGTCAGGCCGACGGTGCCGACCTCGGGCTGCGAGAACACCGCGGTCGGGATGGTGGCGTGGTCGACCTGGACGGGGCGCTTGCCGAACACGGTGTCGGCGAAGGCGTGGCCCTCGCGGATCGCCACCGGCGTCAGGTTGAGGCGATGGGTGACGTCGCCGATCGCATAGATGTTGTCGACCGAGGTCTTCGACCACTCATCGACCGCGATGCCGCCATTGGCTGGGTTGATGGCGACGCCGGCCTTCTCGAGCCCGAGATTGGCGACGTTCGGGTGGCGGCCGATCGCGAACATCACCTTCTCCGAGGCGATGCTCGAACCGCTGGATAGATGCGTGGTGTATTCGTTGCCGTGCTTGTCCACTTTATCGATGGTGCAGCCGGTGATGATCGTGATGCCCTGCTTCTCCATCTCGGCGCGCACGTGCTTGCGGACGTCCTCGTCGAAGCCGCGCAGGATGTTGTCGCCGCGATAGACCACGGTGACGTCGGAGCCGAAGCCGGCAAAGATGCCGGCGAATTCCAGCGCGATATAGCCGCCGCCCTGGATCACGATGCGCTTCGGCAATTCGGTCAGATGAAACGCCTCGTTCGAGGAAATCACGTGCTCGATGCCGGGAATCTCCCGCCCGTGATTGGGCGCGCCGCCGGTCGCGATCAGGATGTACTTTGCGGTGACCTTTTCGCCGGTCATCAACCGCAGCGTATGGGCGTCTTCCAGCACGGCGCGTGTTTTCGCGATGCGCGCGCCGCTCTTCTCGACATTGGCGGCGTAGATGCCTTCGAGGCGCGCGATCTCCTTGTCCTTGTTGGCGACAAGCGTGGACCAGTCGAACGAGATTTCGGGGATGGTCCAGCCGAATCCTGCGGCGTCGGCGATCTCGTGGCGGACATGGGAGCCGAGCACGAACAGCTTTTTCGGCACGCAGCCGCGGATCACGCAGGTGCCGCCCATCCGGTATTCTTCGGCAACCATGACCTTCGCGCCATGGCCGGCGGCGATACGGGCGGCGCGAACGCCACCTGAACCACCGCCGATGACAAACAGATCGACGTCGAACTCAGCCATATCAACCCCGCCCGAAGTCAGATCGCTTCCTATAGTTGTCGCAACGTGTGTTTTTGAACCGGTTTAAATATCCTTGCCACGCTTCTTCATCTCGGCGCGGAACTGGCCGTTGACGGTTTCGGCAAAGGCCTGCGCCCACTGGTTCATGTAGGACATGCTGAACTGGATGGCGCGGGGCTCGTGCGAGAGCAGCTTCTGGCCGAGCGGCGACTTGTAGAAGGTCACGAGATCCTTGAGCTCCTGCTCGGTGAACTCGTTGGCGTAGACCTGCGCCATGCCCTCGCCGATTTCCTTCTCGCGGCCGGCGAGATTCTTGGCCACGATCACCGCGACCTCGTTGAGATCCTTCTGATAGTTCAGATTGCTCTGCAACAGCACGTTCTTGGTCTGCTCGACCAGATTCGGAACGGCTGAAGCGTACATCGCGCTCGCGTTCTTCATCGCCAGGATTTCCTTGGCGGCGGCGAGCGCCGCCGGCGAAGCCGGCTTGAGCGCCGGCGCAGCGGCAGGAGCCTGCTTCTGTTGCGCGTTGGCGGGAATGCCGGTCAGGGCCAGTCCCACTGCAAGGCCGGCCGCCGACAAAATCCGTGAAAGGCTCTTCATTCCGATTCTCCTCGATTACCGGCGTTACCGCCGCTCAACTACGCGAATTCCCTGGGCACCTGCCAGGACGGCGATGCTGGCCAGGCCAATGAACAACCCGTGTTCAACGACACCCGGGATCAGGCTCAACAGGCCCGCCAGACGCGGCGCATCCGTGATGCGCCCCAGATGGGCATCGACAATCCAGTGGCCGCCATCGGTGACAAAAACGTGACCGTCCTTGGCCTTCCGGAGCCCCATTTGCCCGGAAACGCCGCTTTGGGCAAATGCCGTGGCCATGGCCCGTTGGGTTGCGGCCAGCCCGAACGGGATCACCTCCACCGGGAGGGGAAAACGGCCGAGAACATCGACCCATTTGGTATCGTCGGCAATCACGATCATGCGATCGGAGGCCGCCGCCACGATCTTCTCGCGCAACAGCGCGCCGCCACCGCCCTTGATCAGGTTGAGGGCGGAATCCACCTCGTCGGCGCCATCAACGGTAAGATCGAGCCGATCGATCTCATCGAGCGTGGTCAGCGGAATCTTGCAAGCTTCGGCCTGGGCGCGGGTCGCTTCCGAGGTCGGCACGCCGACCACCTTCATCCCGCCGGCAACCTTCTCGCCGAGCAGTTCGACAAAATGCTTGGCCGTCGAACCGGTGCCGAGCCCGAGCCTCATGCCATCCCGCACATGCTCCAGCGCCCGCGCCGCCGCCTGCCGCTTTAGTTGGTCCATATCCACGCGCCGATGCCTTTCGAAATCCGCCGATCTGCGGGCGCATGTCTAGCGTCGTTTGGGCCGCAGGAACAGCACCTTAAGACATTACGCGAGAGGGATTATGGGGCCTCCACCCGATCCATCGCCGCCAGGATGGCAGAAAAGCGCGGCTCCACCTGCGCCCGCATGCCGGGATGCGTGAAAACATAAAGTTCATCCTCCCGGATTGCGGTGAGCACGCGCGCAGCGACGGAAGCAGGATCGAGCCCCGCCTCGATCTGCCTTGCAATCTCAGCCACCACGGCCGCTGCCGGACTGGCGGAATCGAGCGGCTTCGACTGGCCATAGCGCTCCGGGCGATTGCGCCCGCTCTCGCCGATTCGGGTTCGAACAAAGCTTGGGCACAATACGCTCACGCCGATGCCGTGCGGCTTGAGCTGCGTGGCGAGGCCCTCAGACATACTGACGACTGCAAATTTGGTCGCCACATAGGGGCTGAATCCCAAACCGGTCTCCATACCCGCCATCGACGCGGTGTTGACGATATGGCCGCCTTCGCCATGCGCGCGGATATGGGGCAGAAAGCTTTTAATGCCGTGGAGCACGCCCATCAGGTTTACGTCGATGACCCATCGCCAGTTATCCAGCGAGATGTGGTCGATACCGCCGCCGGCGGCCACGCCTGCATTGTTGCACACGACATGCACGCGCCCGAAAGCATCGAACGAGGCCTGCGCCGCGCGCTCGACGCTCGCAGCATCGGCCACATCGCAAACTGTGCCGCGGATATCGGGGGAGATTTCCTGCAGGCTTTTGACGGCGGCCTGCAGCGCGTCCGTCTCGATATCGGCCAGCATCACCTTCATGCCGATTTGCGCAAACGCCCGGCCGAGCGCAAGTCCGATACCTGCGGCTCCGCCGGTCACAAAAGCCGTCTTGCCGGCGAAGTCCCTCATTGTCGTATCTCCGGATATCTGAGGTTTCCTACTTGCATGATGTCGCGCCTGCCGCTAGCGAATTCCGGATGAGCCTTCCCCGCACTGTTGTCTTCGACCTCGACGGCACGCTGGTCGACACCGCCCCTGACCTGATTGCCGCACTCAATTTCGCGCTCGACCGTGAAGGCGTGCCGCCCCTCCCCCTGAAATCTGCGCGCAACCTGATTGGCGCCGGCGCGCGCAAGCTGATCGAGCGCGGGCTCGAGGTGGAAGGCCGCGTGATGGGTGTCGAGGACGTCAACCGCCTCATGAAGGATTTCATCGACTATTACGCCGCCCACATTGCGGACGTCTCGCGGCCATTCGAGGGGCTGGAAGCCGCGCTCGATGAGCTTGCGGCACAGGGCTGCCGGCTCGCGGTGTGCACCAACAAGCTGGAATGGCTGTCGAAGCGGCTACTCGACCAACTAGGCCTGAGCGGACGGTTTTCCGCGATCTGCGGCGCCGACACATTCGGCGTCTCGAAGCCCGATCCCATCATCCTGCAGCAGACGGTGGCGCGGGCGGGCGGACATATCGCGACCACCATCATGGTCGGCGACGCCGGGCCCGACGTCGGCGTGGCAAGGCGGGCCGGCGTTCCCGTGATCGGGGTCGAGTTCGGCTATACAGATGTGCCGATCGCCGAATTGAAACCCGACCGGCTGATCGGCCATATGCGCGACCTGCCGGCGGCGGTGGAGAGCCTCAGCAAAGTCGCATCCCAGACCTAAACATCTGATTTGCTGGACGTATTTGGAACGTCGATTCTCGGCGTTAACCATTCCCCTGCTCGATCGAGGTGCCCGCGCCCGATGCCGGCTTCTCCGTCACCTTCGCGAGGCCCAAGTTCCAGCCGGTCACGGTTCCGGTCCAGTGATCCGTAATCCTGGCGATTTTGCCTTGCCGGCGACGACCATCATCGAGCCCAGCCCGGTGTTCGCGGAACTTAAGCCGGCCGCGCCGCCGCGGAAGGTGCGCAAGCCGATGCGGCCGAAAAAGCCTAAGCCACCCAAGGCGGCCGCGGTGCCGACCCCTGCCGAGCCGCCGCGCGCTGATTCCAGCCGCAGCCTCCTGCGGGCCTCCGAGAGGTTGCGGATTGTAGGCGCCTTACAAGCTGCCTAGATTATGCTAGCGAACCAGCTCGCGCAGGCCCCTTTACAAGGCAGTTTGAATGAACGGATCCCCGTCACCCGATCAGCTGACACGCCCGATGGTCGATCCCTTCGGCCGAACCATCCGGTATCTGCGCGTGTCGGTGACCGATCGCTGCGACTTGCGCTGCTTCTACTGCATGTCCGAGGACATGACGTTCCTGCCGAAGAAGGACCTGCTGACGCTGGAAGAACTCGACCGGCTGTGCTCGGCCTTCATCGCCAAGGGCGTGCGCAAGATCCGCCTCACCGGCGGCGAACCACTGGTCCGGCGCAACGTCATGTCGCTGGTGCGCTCGCTGTCGCGGCATCTTGGAAGCGGCGCGCTCGATGAGCTGACGCTGACCACCAACGGTTCGCAACTGGCGCGCTTCGCGACCGAATTGCGCGACTGCGGCGTCCGCCGCGTCAACGTCTCGCTCGACACGCTCGATGCGCAAAAGTTCTGCGCCATCACCCGCTGGGGTGATCTCGACAAGGTTCTGGCCGGCATCGAAGCCGCGCGAGATGCAGGCCTTGCGGTCAAGATCAACGCCGTGGCGCTGAAGAATATGAACGAGGAGGAAATCCCGGCGCTGATGGAATGGGCCCACGGCAAAGACATGGCGCTGACGCTGATCGAGGTGATGCCGATGGGCGATATCGGCGAAGGGCGCATCGACCAATATGTGCCGCTGTCGCTGCTCCGGGCCCGCCTCGCCCAGCACTATACGCTGACCGACCTCGATGAGGACACCGGCGGGCCTGCCCGCTATGTCCGGGTGGCCGAGACCGGCGGCAAGCTCGGCTTCATCACTCCGATGACGCATAATTTCTGCGAGTCCTGTAACCGTGTACGGATCACCTGCACCGGCACGCTGCACACCTGCCTCGGCCATGAGGATGCCTCCGATTTGCGCAAACCGTTGCGGGCCTCCCCCGACGACGACCTGCTGTCGGCTACCATCGATCGCGCCATCGGACTGAAGCCGAAGGGGCACGACTTCATCATCGACCGCCGGCACAATCGCCCGAGCGTCTCTCGCCACATGAGCGTGACCGGCGGCTGATTACCGCCCGTAAATTTACCACCCTCCCCAACGCGGATTCATCAGGCCAACCAATCAATTAATCCCCGCGTCAATTTGTCCATTTTCCGATTGACGCCGCCGCGGCGCGCTGAAATGGTGCGGCGGCTTTCACGCCAGCACGGTCGGAACAGGCCGCTGCATCCCTTGGGTTGCAGTCAAGACGGCGGTAGCGCGAGACGGGGGAGGACTTATCGTTGCAATCGCATCTGCGACTAAGCTGCGGCCCTGCGCGTTTTTCGCGCGGGAGGGCCCTTGCGCGTTTGGCGCATGGCGGCAGCTCCAGGCGCCCGGTGCGAGATGGCGACGCAATATCAATCAAGACATCCGGCGCGCGTCGATGACGCCGCCGAGGAGAACGTAATGCGCCCATTGTTGGCACTGAGTAATTCAATCGATTGGCTCAATGAGAAACTAGGCGGCGTCTGCAACTGGCTCGTGCTCGCAGCCTGTGTGGTGAGCGCCGCCAACGCGATGATCCGCTACGCGTTCGGCTACAGTTCCAACAGCTGGCTCGAATTGCAGTGGTACATGTTCGCCATCTTCGTGATGTTCGGCGCCTCCTATACGTTCAAGAAGAACGAGCATGTCCGGGTTGAAATTCTCTACCTGACGCTGTCCGAGCGCGGCCAGCTCTGGCTCGACCTGATCGGCACGCTGTGCTTCCTGATCCCGTCCTGCCTGCTGCTCAGCTATCTGTCGTGGCCGTTCTTCATGCAGGCCTACGCGGTTGGCGAGACTTCGAGCAATGCCGGCGGCCTGCTGCGCTGGCCGATCAAACTCGTCGTTCCCGTGGGCTTTGTTTTCCTGGCGCTGCAAGGCGTCTCCGAGGTGATCAAGCGCATCGCCGCACTGAAGGGTTATGTCGTGATCGACGCGAAGTACGAGAGGCCGACCCAATGATCACGCTGGAGATGATGCCGCCGCTGATGTTCGGCGGCTTGATTCTGGCCATGTTGATCGGCTTCCCGGTGGCCTTCACGCTGGCCGCGCTCGGGCTGTCGTTCGGGTTCCTGTCGATCTATCTCGGCTTCTTCGACATGAACTTCCTGCAGGCGATTCCGGGCCGCATTTTCGGCGGCGTGCTTTCCAACGAATTGCTGCTCGCGATTCCCTTCTTCACCTTCATGGGCTCTGTCCTGGAGCGGTGCGGTCTCGCCGAGGACATGCTGGACTCGATGGGCCAGTTGTTCGGCCCGGTCCGCGGCGGTCTCGGCTATTCGGTCATTATCGTCGGCTTCATCCTCGGTGCGATCACCGGCACGGTGGCGGCGCAGGTCATCGCCATGGCGCTGATCTCGATGCCGGTGATGCTCCGCTACGGCTACAATGTACGCTACATCACCGGCGTGCTCGCCGCATCCGGCACCATCACCCAGCTAGTGCCGCCCTCGCTGGTGCTGATCGTGATGGCTGACCAGCTCGGCAAATCGGTCGGCGACATGTATCTTGGCGCCTGGGGGCCGTCGCTCCTGCAGATCGCGCTGTTCGCCGGCTACACGTTCGTTCTGAGTATCTTCCTGCCCCATCACGTCCCGGCCGTGCCCAAGGACGCGCTGACACTGCGGGGCTGGCCGCTCTGGCGCAAATGCCTGATGGGCATCATTCCCTCTGCTGTGCTGATCTTCGTGGTGTTAGGCACCATGATGATGGGCCTGGCCACGCCCACGGAAGCCGGTGCAATGGGAGCCATCGGCGCCATCGTGCTCGCCGCGATCCATCACAAGGATCTGAGCAGCAAGGGTCACAAGATGCTGCTGGTCGGAATCGCCGCCACCGGCATCGCCGTGATCGTCGGAATTCTCGTCGGCGAAGGCAAATTGCTCAAGCTGACCTTCGCGGTGCTCTATCTCGCCGTCGTCTGGCTCTGCCTGGAAGCCGTCCGCATTCCGGACCTGCGCGACCTGATCAAGCAGGGCTACCAATCGACGATGCGCCTCTCCACCATGGTGGTGTTCATCCTGATCGGCTCGACCTGCTTCTCCGTGGTGTTCCTTGGCGTCTCCGGCGGCGTCTGGCTCGAGCATCACCTGACCTCGATTCCCGGCGGCGTCTGGGGATTCCTGATCTTCATCAACCTCTTCATCTTCTTCCTGGCATTCTTCCTCGACTTCTTCGAGATCGCCTTCATCATCCTGCCGATGGTGGCGCCGATTGCGCAGAAGGTGCTGGCGCCGGTCGTCGGACCCGATGCCGCGCTGATCTGGTTCGGCGTCATGCTTTGCGTCAACATGCAGACGTCGTTCCTGCATCCGCCGTTTGGTTTCGCGCTGTTCTATTTGCGCGGCGTCGCGCCAAAGGAAGTGAAGAGTTCCGATATCTATTGGGGCGCCCTGCCCTGGATCGGCCTGCAGGCGATCATGGTGGCGATCGTAATCGCTTTCCCGGTTGTGGTGACCGCCTTGCTCGACAAGCCGCTCGACGTCGATCTCAGCAAGGTCAAGATCGAGGTACCGCAGATCGAATTGCCGCCGCTGGATTTCGGCGGACCGAAGCAGTAGCGGCGCAAAACCCTCTGTCCGTCATGCCCCGCAAAGGCGGGCATCAGTATTCACCGGCAGCGGTGACAGAGCCGAGAGTGCACGGAGTACTGGATCGTCCGCCTGCGCGGACGATGACAGCTCGCAAAAAACCCCGGAGCATTCGCTCCGGGGTTTCGCTTGTTTGAAACGGTCGCAATCAGCCTTGACTGATCAGCCTTGCGGATTGCGCGCCATGAAGCTGTCGTAACCGAGCTCGGCGACCTGGAACCACTGGTATCCGTTGGCCGTGAACGAGTTCATCGATTCCAGCACCTTCTTGAAGTTCGGATTGGTCGCCGCCGTTTCGGCGTATACTTCCTTGGTGGCCTTGAGGCAGGCCTGCATGATCGCCGGCGAGTAGGCGTGCAGCTTGGTGCCGCCGGCGAGTAATTTCTTCAGCGCCGCCGGATTGCCCTGGTCGTATTTGGCCATCATCCAGCTATTGGCGGCCTGGCCGGCCTGTTCGAGGGCGCTTTGATAGGCCTTCGGCAGCGAATTCCATTTGTCCAGGTTAACGAGCCCGAGCAGCATCGGGCCGCCTTCCCACCATCCGGGATAATAATAATGCGGCGCGACCTTGTTGAAGCCGAGCTTCTCATCGTCATAGGGACCCACCCATTCCGCCGCATCGATCGTGCCTTTTTCCAGCGCGGGATAGATGTCGCCGGCGGCAAGCTGCTGCGGTACGACGCCCAGCTTCTGCATGACGCGGCCAGCGAGGCCGCCGATCCGCATCTTCAGCCCTTTCAGATCGTCGACGGTGTTGATTTCCTTTCGGAACCAGCCGCCCATCTGGCAGCCGGTGTTACCGGCCAAAAACGAGGTGACATTGTAGTTCTTGTAGAACTGGTTGAGCAGGTCTCTGCCGCCGCCGAGCATGTACCAGGCCTGGTTGAGACGCTGGTTGGGACCGAACGGCACGGCGGTTCCAAAAGCAAACGTCGGGTCCTTGCCGAAATAATAGTAGGACGCGGTATGGCCCATCTCGACGGTGCCGTTCTGCACGGCATCAAGCACCTGGAGGCCGGGAACGATTTCTCCGGCGGAGAAGGCTTGGATCTGGAACTTGTTGTCGGTGGCTTCGCCAACGAGCTTGGCCATAAGCTCGACCCCGCCCCATAGCGTGTCGAGCGACTTTGGCCAGCTAGCCGTCAGACGCCATTTGAGCTCCGGCATCGTTTGAGCGATGGCGGGAGCCGCCAGAGTTGCAGCGCCAGCCGCGCCAATACCAGTAGCTTTGAGAAAATCTCTTCTTTTCATTGAATCCATCCCTGTTGGTGAGCATGTCATGGCCTTCTTGGCGAGGCCTTCGCAGCCACCATGGAACAATCAGTTCCCGATTTCCATCCCGAACTATACGGGGCAAAACGAAAAAGCCCGGCTTTCTTGCGAACGCCGGGCTTTCTTCTACGACTTAAGGCGTAATCAGCCGCGGGTGCGCGAGCGGATCATGAAGCTGTCGAAGGTGTATTCGGCAACCTGCCACCACAGATACTGGTCGGAACGATAGGCCTGCATCGCGTCGATCGACTTCTTGAAGTCAGCGTTCTTGCCGGAGATTTCGGCCCACAGCTCGTTGGTCGACTTCAGGCAGGCTTCCAGCACTTCATTGGTGAACGGACGCAGTTGCGTGCCACCGGCCACCAGGCGCTTCAGCGCGGACGGGTTCTGCATGTCGTAACGTGCGTTCATCCAGGTATTGGCGTGAGCCGAGGCATTGGCGAGAATTGCCTGATAGTTCTTCGGCAGCGAATTCCACTTTTCGAGATTGCAGAAGGCGTGGATCATGGGGCCGCCTTCCCAGAAGCCCGGGTAGTAGTAGTACTTCGCGACCTTCGCGAAGCCGAGCTTCTCGTCGTCATAGGGACCGACCCACTCGGCCGCGTCGATGGTGCCCTTCTCGAGCGCCGGATAGATATCGCCGCCGCCGAGTTGCTGCGGCACCACGCCGACCTTCTGAAAGACCTGTCCGGCGATGCCGCCGATGCGCATCTTGAGGCCCGAGAGATCGGCAACCGTCTTGATCTCCTTGCGGAACCAGCCGCCCATCTGCGCGCCGGTATTGCCGCAGGGGAAGCCGATCACGCCGAACTTCTTGAAGAACTCGTTGCCGAGCTCCTCGCCGCCGCCCTGATACCACCAGGAATTCTGCTGGCGCGCATTGAGGCCGAACGGAACCGAGCCATAGATCGCAAAGGTTGGGTCCTTGCCGACGTAATAGTAGGAAACGGTGTGGCACATCTCGACCGTGTTGTTCGACGTCGCATCCAGCGCCTGCAGAGCCGGAACGATTTCGCCGGCGCCGAACACCTGGATCTGAAACTTGTTATCGGTCATCTCGGCGACGTATTTCGCCATCTGCTCAGCACAGCCATAGATGGTGTCGAGCGACTTCGGGAAGCTCGACGTCAGGCGCCATTTGATCTCAGGCGATGATTGCGCGATCGCCGGCGAGGCAACGGCTGTCGCGGCAGCACCAGCCGCTGAAACCTTCAAAAAATCACGACGCTTCATTCAAGTCTCCTTAAGACGGGGCGTTTCCCATATTCCGCGAGCAGTCCTCCGGCGGGGCGAATTCCACGTCATCCGGGGCGCTCTGGCGGGGCGGCTTTAACACGGAAGTTGGCTATCGAAAACGCGACAAAGGCATGACTGCACTGATTAAACCAAAGTCCTAGGAGGGTCGCATAAAGCGCCCTCAGGCCGCGGCAATGGCGCCCTGAAGCTGGTCGCGAACCTTGGTCCCGATGGCCCGGTAGATCACCGCATGCGGACCCTCCGGCTCGCTCGCCACCACCGGATTACCGGCATCGGACGTCGTCCGGATCGACATGTGCAGCGGGATCTCGCCCAGAAATGGGACACCCAGCCGCTCCGCTTCATGCCGCGCGCCGCCATGACCGAAAATGTCCGAGCGCGTGCCGCATTCAGGACACTGGAAGTAGCTCATGTTCTCCACGATGCCGAGCACCGGCACGTTGACCTTCTTGAACATCGCAAGCCCCCGCCGCGCGTCGATCAGCGAGAGATCCTGCGGGGTCGAGATGATCACCGCGCCCTTCAGCGGCACATTCTGCGCCAGCGTCAATTGCGCATCGCCCGTGCCCGGCGGCATGTCGACAACGAGAATATCGAGCGTGCCCCACGCCACGTCGCGCAGCATCTGGGTGATCGCCGACATCACCATCGGCCCGCGCCAGATCATCGCGGTGTTTTCCTCGACCAGAAAGCCGATCGACATGATGGCAAGGCCGAAACGCTTGATTGGAATCATCTTCCGGTCGTCATTGAGTTGCGGCTTCTCGTTGATGCCGGTCAGCCGCGGCACCGACGGGCCGTAAATGTCTGCATCGAGCAGGCCGACGCGCAGGCCGAGATCGCGCAGACCCAGCGCCAGGTTGAGCGCCGTGGTCGACTTGCCGACACCGCCCTTGCCCGAGGCCACTGCGATGACGGCGGCGACGCCTGGGATATCCGCCTGCTTCGACATCGGCGACGGCGCGCCTTGCGGCGGGCGGTGCGAGGCGACCGGTTGCACGCCGGGAGAATGTGAATGCGCATGCCGCTGCGGCGCGGGCGCAGCGGATGGCGATCCGGGCTTGCGCTCGGCCGTCAGCGCGATCATCGCCGTGCTGACGCCGGGGATCGCGCGCACCGCGGCTTCGGCCTGCGCGCGAACGTTTTCCCAGGCGCGGGCCTCGGCGGCATCGACGTTGATCGAGAAGAACACCTTGCCGTCGGTGACCGAGATCGCCGACAGCACGTTGGCATGGGTCAAGGGTACGCCACGCGGCGACGCCACCCGGCTAAGGGAATCGAGAACCTGTTGCTGCGTTACGCTCACTCGCGCATCTCCTGAAGCCCTTTCGGTTCTGCGTGAGAACCGGGCTCTACTCTCTTGTGTCGACACGCTTTCTTGGCGCCACCCGATTCACTTCGGACAACGTCCGAAAAGCGGGCCTGCGCTCCAAACGCTGCCAGTCCGATGCGACCCATTAGAGCGGTTCAGCGCAAAAGGCTACCTTACTCCCACGTCGTCTCGCCGCTCGGCGGGGGCTGCAGCCGCCTGCTCCTTGGCGGCCTCATAGTTCAATTCGATCATGACGCCGTTGGGGTCATTGACGAAGATCTGCCAGAGGTCGCCGCCCGGAACTTGCCGGGAGTCGTACGCCATGCCCTTCTGTTCCAGCCGCCGCTTCATGCCGTCAAAGCCGTAGCTCGCAAACGCGACATGGTGGACGACGCCGGAATCGGGCTTCTGCGGTTCCTCGGTCTTGGA
Organism: Bradyrhizobium sp. CSA112; assembly: GCF_029051645.1. Classification (GTDB taxonomy): domain Bacteria; phylum Pseudomonadota; class Alphaproteobacteria; order Rhizobiales; family Xanthobacteraceae; genus Bradyrhizobium. Next base: position 602,195 of record NZ_JAACFS010000001.1, on the reverse strand, counting down.
GATATCGACGAGGTGCACCACCGCCTTGCCCTCGCTGTACATCCACGCCCCGGGGAAGGCAAAGTTCGGCCGGGCGCCCTTTTCCAGGCCCAGAACGTCCTGATAGAACCGGACCGTGTCGGCAAGGTTGCGGGTCCGGATGTTGAAATGGTCGAGCACGCCCACGCTGACGCCCATGCAATGTCACTCCCTTTTTTGTGAGGTTCTTGAGCCCCAATCCTAGCACAAAACCTGCCCTGCCCGCCAAACGAAGGCGTTGCCCTCCCCTGCGCAGGGGGTATGGTGCGGCTCCCTCCAAAACAACGTCCGGCCCATCCAAGGTCGCCGGCGAACTGCAAGGTATTGCATATGGCTAAAGTCGCTTTTCTCGGTCTCGGCGTGATGGGTTTCCCCATGGCAGGACATCTGGTGAAAAAAGGCGGCCACGAAGTGACCGTCTACAACCGGACCGGAACCAAAGCAAAGGAATGGGCCGACAAGTTCGGCGGCCGTACCGCGCCGACGCCGAAGGCTGCAGCCGAGGGCCAGGACTTCGTGATGTGCTGCGTCGGCAACGACAATGACCTGCGCGCGGTCACGATCGGCGCCGATGGCGCTTTCGCCGGCATGAAGAAAGGCGCTGTATTCGTCGACCACACCACCGCCTCCGCCGAGATTGCCCGCGAGCTCGACGCCGCCGCCACCAAGGCCGGCTTCAAGTTCATCGACGCACCGGTGTCCGGCGGCCAGGCCGGCGCGGAAAACGGCGTGCTGACGGTGATGTGCGGCGGCAAGGAAGATGCCTATGCCGCTGCCGAGCCGATCATCGCCGGCTCTTACGCGAGGATGTGCAAGCTTCTCGGGCCCGCCGGCGCCGGGCAGCTCACCAAAATGGTCAACCAGATCTGCATCGCAGGTCTCGTCCAGGGCCTTTCCGAGGGCATTCATTTCGCAAAGAAGTCAGGGCTGGACGTTGCGGCCGTGATCGAGACCATCTCCAAGGGCGCGGCGCAGTCCTGGCAGATGGAGAACCGCTACAAGGCCATGAACGAGGGCAAGTTCGATTTCGGCTTTGCCGTGGAATGGATGCGCAAGGACCTCTCGATCTGCATCGCCGAGGCCCGCCGCAACGGCGCCAACCTGCCGGTGACAGCTCTCGTCGATCAGTTCTACGCCGAGGTCGAGAAGATGGGCGGCAAGCGCTGGGATACGTCGAGCCTGATGGCCCGGCTGGAGCGATGAGTTAAAAAAGCAGGTTAAGGCAGAAACGATGGCCTCCGCTTCTTATCCCGTCAGAAGCGGGGGTTCCCCCCGTCCGACAGGTTAATTTAACTCCTCGTTAAGGGAAGTTTTTAGCTCTCTATAAGTCATCGCTTAATGATTTAGCGGCACAGATAGACAATGCAAAAGCCCGCGCCGTTCGTGGGCAGGATTTGTGTTGTTCGATGAGTAACCCCGCAGAAAAGCCTGAGGTTGTCCAGCTTCCGGCCGAAGCGCCGGTCGTGCCGCCGGTCAACACCCGGCGCGTGGCGGCGCAGCGGGTCCGCGAGGCGCGGGACCGGTTAACGTCATCAAGCGGAACGCGTCCGGCCTTCGATACCGAATTGCTCCGGCAATACGCCCAGACCCGGGTATCGGCGTCCTTTGTCGTTATGCTGCTGGTGGTTGCGACCGGCGTGCTGTTCGGCCTCTGGAAGTACGCCGTGCCGGCCGCGATCTGGACCGTCGGCATGCTCTGCATCCATGCCGCTATCATACGCAATTGCTGGCGCTTCCTCCGCGAGCAGCCCTCGCTCGCGGCGACGCGCAAGTGGCAGACCCGGTTCGTGCTGCTCGACCTGCTCTACGGCCTGTCCTGGACCGCGATCCTGCTCCACCCGGCCGGCCTCGACACCGTCTCGAACACGATGATGATGTTCCTGATGCTGCTGGTAATCGCGGTGTCGAGCATGCTGGCGGCGACGCTCCCGATTGCGGCGATGGCGGCAACCGCGCCGGTGACGGCGGCGATCGCGCTCAATTTCGTGATGGGCGGGACTTTCGACAATTACGCGCTCGCGCTGCTTGCGGTCGCCGCCGAAGCCTATTTTGCCCTGCTCGCCCATCAGCTCCATTCGACGACGCTGGCCATCCTGGAAGCGCGTGCCGAAAAGGACGCGTTGATCGGCGAGCTCGAACAGGCGAAGGCGATCTCGGACGAAGCACGGCACCGCGCCGAATCCGCCAACGTCGCCAAGTCGCGCTTTCTGGCGCAGATGAGCCATGAGCTCCGCACGCCACTGAACGCGATCCTCGGATTCTCAGAGGTGATGAAGAGCGAAATCTTCGGCGCGCATGCGGTGCCGGTCTACAAGGAATATTCCGCCGACATCCACAATTCCGGCGTCCACCTGCTCAATCTCATCAACGAGATTCTCGATCTGTCGCGGATCGAGGCCGGCCGCTATGAACTCAACGAGGAAGCGGTGTCGCTCGTGCATGTCGTCGCCGACTGCCATCATCTGTTAAAACTGCGCGCGAGCAGCCGCGGCATCACTATCCACGAGGTGTTCGAGCACGGCATGCCCAGGATCTGGGGCGACGAACGCGCCACGCGCCAGGTCGTGCTCAACCTGCTGTCCAATTCGATCAAGTTCACCCCGCAGGGCGGCGAGATCTGGCTCAAGGTCGGCTGGACCGCTTCCGGCGGACAATATCTCAGCGTCAAGGACACCGGCTCCGGCATTGCCGAGGACGAGATTCCGGTCGTGTTGGCTTCGTTCGGCCAGGGCTCCAACTCGATCAAGTCGGCCGAACAGGGCGCGGGCCTTGGGCTTCCGATCGCGAAAAGCCTGATCGACATGCATGGCGGCACCTTCACGCTGAAATCGAAGCTACGCATCGGCACCGAAGTCATCGTCACGTTCCCGCCGGAGCGCGTGATGAGCGCGCTGGCGCCGATGGCCGAGGAGGCCCCGCCTTTGCAGCCCGAACCATCCATCACGGCGGCTGCCGACGACAAGCGGCGGGCGCGTCACAAACCGATCATGAGTGCAGGAACCGGCTTGTAACCGGGTTGTAGCTGGAGCGCTTGCGCAAGGGACCCAAACCACTTCACTATTCCTGAATGAGCAAAGAAACGCCGTGTATCGCAGTCTGTATGATCGATCCAAAAACCAAACTCTGCTTCGGCTGCGGACGAACGTTGCCGGAGATCGCGCGCTGGCACCGCATGGATACAGCGGAGCGATTGGCCGTGATGGAAGGGCTTGCGGCGCGCATGGCGGAAGCCGGCCTCGTGCAGATGCCGCCGCGCACCGAGCGCGGCTGATCACCGGACGAACCGGCGGAGGCGCGCTGTGATCCGCATCATGCTCGTTCTCGCGATGCTCGCTGCCACTGCCGGCGCCGTCGTCGCCTATGGCGATCCGGAGCAGATCGCGCGCGCCAGCAACTCGGTCACGAAAATGCTACGGCAACGCAGCTTGGAGCCGGCACCAGCCGTGCAGATCGCGCGCGGCAGAGCCGGCGAATTCGCGCTGCACGCCAAGATCAACGGCGTCAAGGCGCCGATGGTGATCGACACCGGTGCGACCTCGGTGGTGTTGACCTGGGAGACGGCGAAGGCGATCGGCCTGCCGATCGAGATGCTCGAATACAATGTCGACGTCGAAACCGCCGGCGGTCACACCAAGGCGGCGCGGCTGACGCTCGATCGCCTCGCGGTCGGCGGGCTCGTCGAGAAATCGGTTCCGGCGCTGGTCGTGCCGCGGGGACAGATGAAGACCAACCTGCTCGGCATGAGTTTTCTGGATCGCCTGGAAAGCTGGGGCGTGCAGGCCGACAAGGTGATGCTGCACGGCTATCCCGAGGCGGCGTCCAACCGCAAACGCTCCCGCTCGGCGGCGAACTAGGGTGCGTACTCATAAATTCGTCATGACCGCTTAGCCACCAGGAGCGGCGCAAAAGCAGACATGCCGACAGCGACGCGATGGGCCATAACCGGACATTCACAATGTTCAGGCTTCCGTAACGCGTCCGATGTTTTTTGATCGCGAAATGCGAACCAAATCGTTACTATTCGCCTGAGCGCTACTTTTCCGGTGGCGACTGTCAAGCAGTACGATCATGAGCCTCAAACCCGCTGTCTTGCGCGACGTTCCGGCCGATGCGCCTTCAATGAAGAAAGCACTCGGCCCCAAGCTTGCAAAGCAATTCGCTGCAAATCCTAATGTGGCGAAATACTCGTTTGTGCTTAAATTTCCCGACGGCGTCGTCACGGGACGCGCGGTATCTCATGCGTTAGGAAAAATACCGACGCCACGCGGGCCGACCCTGCTCGCGGGCACGAGCTTTACAGTCGAAGCAATGAGCGCGGCTAAGGCAGACGCTTGTGACGTGATCGCCATTCACGAGTACTTTTGGACCGATGACAGCTACGCAGCTATTCGCCAAAGCATCTGAAGCACAGCGGAAATCGTGATTGGTCTGAGACAATCTTAGCCTTCGCGGATGTCCACCTTGGGTCATTCGCGTCATTTTGACGGTGTACCGATCACTTCTGGTCCGCCCCGGTAAACAGGCATCCTCCAGTCGCCGTCGGCACGTTCTCAAAGGTGCCAAAGGCGGAAGTGATCCCAACTCGCGGCGTCGCTAAACGGCGATTGTGCGACACATCGAGAGTGGCTCTGTTAAGCCGCTTCCCTGTTTAGGAGAGTGGCCGCCGCGCCGCTCCCTCCCCATTTTGTCTGCAAGCACGTCCTCGTATGCATCGGAGATGGGTAATGACCACAAGAACCTTCTGCACGCTTGCCGCCGCCATCTTTGCCCTGATCGCACTTCTGCAGTTGATCCGGATTGTGATCGGATGGTCCATCACCTTGAATGGCGTCGATGTGCCGTTCTGGCCAAGCTGGATTGCGGTCATCGTGGCTGGCGCGTTGAGCTTCGTCGGCTTCCGCGCCGCCATGCGCAGCTAAAGGCGACCGCCAGTCCGGTATAACAAAGCAAAAGGAGGAGGCGCGTTCAGCGTTCTCCCGCCCGCTGCAAATTGCCTGCAGAGGTGTCAACCTTTCGGCCTTGCCGCCTTGCGCGCCTTGTTGGCTTCCTCGATTTCGGGCTCGATCGAATTCAGGCTCTCGTAGATTTCTGCGAGCACCGTCTTCAGATCCAAAATGTTCTTCGAGGGGAAATCGCGCACCGCAACCTCCTCGAAGTGGATGGCGATCGGGATCAACTCTTCCACCAGCGCGCGTCCCTTGGGCGTGAGATTGATCGCGACGGTGCGCGCATTGTCTTTCAACCGCGTGCGCGTCACCAGGCCACGCCGCTTCATCTCGCCGATCAGCCGCGACAGTGTCGATATCTCGATCGTCGTCATCGCGGCGAGATCGCCGAGGCGCTGGTCGCCGATCTCCCAGAGCGCAGCCATAACGCGGTACATCGGTAGCGTCACGCCGTAGCCAGCAATGCGCCTGGAAAACAGCTCACCCATCCGAACGCCGACGCGGTTGAGCAAGTAGGGAAAGGAATTTGTCAGCCTATACAAGGTCTTGTGCTCCGCCCCGATGCAACTTTTGCGCGCCTTCAATAGCCGCGCGCCGATCGCTTTTCAAGGCAATTGTTGCATTTGAAAGTTTCTGATTGACTGTCATTTGCAAACGCAATTATTGTTTCTGAAAGTTAAACCGCCGGACAAGAGCGGATCGTTCAGTGGAGGAAACCATGTCGCTGGATTCGGCATCCGACGAATTGCGTGAAACGTTCAAGCGCGCGTTGCGGCGATTTCCCGCGGCGGTGTCGGTGATCACGTCTGCAGACCAGAACCGCCGCCACGGAATGACGGCAACCGCGGTGACGTCGCTCTCGCTCGACCCGCCTTCGCTGATCGTCTGCGTCAACCAACAGACGCTGCTGCACGACATCATGCTCTTGGCGCGCCGCTTCTGCGTCAACGTGCTGCGCCGCGATCAGGTCACGCTTTCATCCGCCTTCAGCGGCGCGCTTCCGGCCGAAGAACGGTTCGGGCTCGGCGACTGGATGACATCGGCTGAGGGCGTCACCTACCTCGCCGATGCGCAGATCAACATCTTCTGCAAGAAGGCGGCCGCGGTGCCCTACGGCACGCACACGATCTTCATCGGCGAAGCCGAGACCGTGAACGTGCGCGATCCGATCGAGCCGCTGATCTACCAGGACGCGACCTACTGCTTCTCGGTGCCGCACGACAGCCAGGCTGCGTGAACCGCGCCCGGCGCCTGACCGCCTTTCAACCAATCGAAGACACGGAGCAAACCAATGGTATCAGTCGCCCAGTTGAAGGACGTGCCGGCACAGCCGTCGCTTCGCCCTGATATTGCCGAGTTGCGGAGCCGCGTGGCGCAGATCGCACCGCAGATCAAGGCGCGCGCCCACACCACGGAAAAGGCCGGCCGCGTTCCGGAAGAGAACATCACCGCACTACGCAACATCGGCTATTTCGACATCGTCAAACCGGCGATGTTCGGCGGCTACGAGCACGATTTCGACGTGCTGGTCGAACTGAACATCGAGCTTGCGAAAAGCTGCGCCTCGACGGCTTGGGTCGGCGGCCTGCTCGCGGCCCATCAATGGCTGATCGCGGGATTTCCGGAAGCGGCGCAGTGCGACGTCTGGGTCAGCAATCCCGATGCAGTGGCCTGCGGCTCCTATGCGCCGGCCGCCAAGGCGATCGAAGCCGACGGCGGCTATCGCCTCACCGGACGCTGGTCGTTTGCCAGCGGCTGCGACAACGCGCAATGGTCGTTGTGCGCGGCGCTGTTGCCGTCGAAGACCGAAAGCGGCCAGTTTGCGCCGGCCTTCCTGCTGGTCCCCGCTTCCGACTACGTCATCGACGATACCTGGAACGTCGTCGGCCTCAGCGGCACCGGCAGCAAGACGCTGGTGCTGTCGGACGTGTTCGTGCCCGCGCATCGCCTGTTGTCGTTCGCCGACACCACATCCGGGAAAACGCCGGGCGCCGCGCTCTATGCCAACAACCCCACCTTCGCGATTCCGATGCTGTCGAACATCCCTTCCTGCCTGGCTTCGGCCGCGGTCGGCGCCGCGGCCGGCGCGCTGGAAGACTACCTTGCCGTCACCTCCAGGCGGATCACCCGCGGCGCGGTGGCCGGCCACAACAACCGCATGGCGGATTTCCCGACCGTCCAGTTGCGCGTTGCGGAAGCGGCCGCCTCCGTCGATGCCGCGCGCGAAGTGCTGCTGCGCGATCTCAGGGATCGCGCGGCGACGATCCGCGATGGCCGGCCGGTTTCGATCGAGGACCGTATTATCAGCCGCCGCGGCCAGGCCTTTTCGGTTGCGCTCGCCATTCGCGCCACTGAAGCGCTGAACGCCTCGACCGGCGGGCTTGGCCTCGATCTCTCCAACCCGGTGCAGCGCGCCTGGCGCGACGCCAATGCCGTCGGCCGTCACATCAGCATGAACTGGGATGCCGTCGGCACCATGTACGGCCAGCTCGCGCTCGGGCTGACGCCGCAAGGCCAGTACTAATCAACATCAGATATCAGCGAGGACGATATGCAGGGCAAGATCGCGCTAGAGGAACACTTCGCAATCCCGGACACGCTGATGGATTCGGCGGGCTTTGTCCCGGATTCCTATTGGCCGGAACTGAAGGAACGCCTTCTGGATATCCAGGACAAGCGGCTGGCCCAGATGGACCGGCATGGCGTCGAAATGATGATCCTGTCCTTGAACGCCCCCGCGGTGCAGGCGATTCCCGACGTCGCTCGCGCCAACGAGATTGCGATCCGGGCTAATGATTTCCTCGCCGAACAAGTCGCCAAGCGCCCGTCGCGCTTTCAGGCTTTTGCCGCGCTGCCGATGCAGGATCCGGATCTTGCGATCGCCGAGCTCGAGCGCTGCATCAAGACGCTCGGCTTCCGCGGCGTGCTGGTCAACGGCTTCTCGCAGATCGGCGACGGCAAGCGCCCCGTTTATTACGACCTGCCGCAATACTGGCCGTTCTGGGCGGCGGTCGAGAAGACCGGCCTGCCCTTCTATCTGCATCCGCGCAATCCGCTGCCGGAGGATTGCGCGATTTATGAAGGGCACCCGTGGCTGATGGGCCCAACCTGGGCGTTCGGACAGGAGACCGCGGTTCACGCGCTGCGCCTGATGGGCTCCGGCCTGTTCGATGCCTATCCAAAACTCAAGATCATCCTCGGGCACATGGGCGAAGGACTGCCCTACAGCATGTGGCGCATCGATCACCGCAACGGCTGGGTCAAGGCGCCGCCGAAGCACAAGGCGAAGAAGAAGATCTGCGACTACTTCAACGCCAACTTCTTCCTGACCACGTCGGGCAATTTCCGTACGCAAACGCTGATCGATTCCATTCTCGAGATCGGATCGGACCACATCCTGTTCTCGGTCGATTGGCCGTTCGAAAACGTCGATCACGCCTCGGACTGGTTCAACAGCGCCAGCATCAGCGAGAACGATCGCCTGAAGATCGGCAGAACAAATGCGCTCGACCTGTTCAAGCTCGATCTCGGCGAAACCACGATCGCCGGGCACAGCATCCATCAAGCCGCGGAATAAGCGGTCTCACACGACATAATCACCATCTGGGAGGGATACGGCCATGACTGCGAAGGCAATCGATCTTCACGAGGAACTAGCCGAGGCAAAGGTCGGAAAATTTCACTGGCGCCTCGGCGCCATCATGGGACTGCTTACGCTGTTCGACGGATATGACACGTTCAATCCGGCTTACGTCATTCATTATGTCGCAAAGCCGTGGGGTCTTCAGGCCGGACAGGCGGGGCTGTTGATCTCCAGCGGGTTGGTCGGATTCCTGCTCGGTGCTGCGATCCACGGCATCATCGCCGACCGCCTCGGCCGTCGCGGCACGCTGCTCGGGGGCCTGTGGATCACCAGCATCTTCACCCTGCTCACCGCGACCTCGGCGGACTCGTTCCTGTCGTTCTGCATCCTGCGGCTGCTCACCGGCATCGGCCTTGGCGTGCTGCTGCCGCTCGCGACCACCTACATCAACGAACTGGCGCCGCGGCGCGTGGCGAATACGTTTGCTTTATGGGGCGTTGCGCTTGGCTGGGCGCTCGGCGGAACGCTGGCCGGTGTCGCCGGCGTGTTCGCGACGCCGGTATTCGGCTGGACCTCGTTATATTGGATCGGCTCGCTGTCGTTCCTGCTGCTGCCCTTCATGCACCTGATGCTGCCGGAATCGCCGAAGTTTCTCGCCCTTCAGGGCCGCACCGGCGAAATCCGCGACATGCTGACCAAGCTCCGTCCGGAGCGTGCCAATGTCTACAAGTCAGCCGAAATTGCTGTCGGTGAGTCCGAGAAGCCGGTCAATTCGGTCGCGACGCTGCTCCAGGCCAAATATCGCCGGACCACATTCGCGATCTGGGCATCGGCTTTCCTCAGCCTGTTCTGCATCTTCGGTCTGTCAGGCTGGATTCCGACCGTGATGATGCAGCGCGGAGAAACCTTTGCGGCAAGCTTCGGCTTCGGCGCGCTGATGCAGATCATGTCGTTCGTCGGCGCGCTCGTGCTTGGACACTTTGTCGACAGGTCCGGCAGCAGCCGCGGGCTGATCGCAACCTGGTGGGCGATCGGCGGCATCGCAGTGCTCTCCCTCGTGGTGATGAACGATCACATCGTCAACATCACGTCGGTGGCGGCCGCCGGCTTCTTCATCATCGGCGCGCAGTTCGTGCTGAACAATTTTACCGCGGCGTCCTACGAGACCGGCGTGCGCGCCACCGCAGTTGGAATGGAACTCGGGGTCGCGCGCGTCGGCGCCATTCTCGGCCCGTTCGTCGCCGGCGCGTTGCAGCAGATCTACCAGAGCCCGACGCCGATGTTCGTGTCGATCGGCATCTCCGCGATTGCCGCCGGGGCGATTATCCTGCTGGCCCGGCGGCCGGCGAGCGCCCCCGCGAGCAGCCTTGAAGAGACGGCCGGCTTGCGCAAGGTTGCACAGCCCGCCTCTTGAGGAGGTCTCAATGCGGGAGGTCCGGCTCCGGAATCGATCTGGAGCCGGCCATTTCGTCCGCAAGGAGCGACCATGCAAGATTTCGTCTACCAGAGCGCACCGATGCGGGTGGTGTTCGGCACCGGCACGTTGCGTCAATTGCCCGACGAATTGTCCCGCCTCGGCGTCACCCGCGCGCTCGTGCTGGCGACCCCACGGCAGAAAGACCTCGTCGCCGGCATCCGGGAGATGATCGGTGAACGCTTTGCCGGCGTTTTCACCGGCGCCGTCATGCATACGCCCGTCGAGGTAACGGAACGGGCCATGGAAACCGTGCGCGACGTGCGGGCCGATTGCCTCGTGGCGATCGGCGGCGGTTCGACCACCGGCCTCGGCAAGGCAATTGCGTTGCGCACCGACCTGCCGCAAATCGTGCTGCCGACCAGCTACGCCGGCTCGGAAATGACGCCGGTCGTCGGCCAGACCAGCGGCAGGATCAAGACCACGCAGTCGAGTCCGAAAATTCTCCCTGAAATCGTCATCTACGACGTCGACCTGACCATGACGATGCCGGCGGGATTGTCCGCGACATCAGGCATCAACGCCATCGCGCATGCGGTCGAAGCGCTCTACGCGCGCGATCGTAATCCCGTGATATCGCTGATGGCGGAGGAGGGAATCCGCACGCTGGCGCAGGCGCTGCCAATAGTTTGCGCCCAGCCGAATGACAGAGCCGCGCGCACCGACGCGCTCTATGGCGCCTGGCTCTGCGGCATCTGCCTCGGCGCCGTCGGCATGGCCCTGCATCACAAGCTCTGCCATACGCTGGGCGGATCGTTCAATCTGCCGCATGCAGAGACGCATACTGTCATTCTCCCACATGCCCTCGCCTACAACGCGCCCGCTGCGCCTGAAGCGATGACGCGCATCGCCGCCGCGCTTGGCGTGCCCGACCCGGCGCTCGGCCTCTACGATCTGGCGCGAAAGCTTGCTGCGCCGGCATCGCTGCGCGAGATCGGCATGCCCGAGGCCGGCATCGACCAGGCCGCCGACCTCGCCGTGAAAAATCCCTACTGGAATCCGCGCCCGATCGAGCCAGAGGCGATCCGCGAATTAATCGCGCGGGCCTGGCGCGGCGACGCTCCGCAAACCACCCTCACCATCTCCTGAAGAGAATATCGACATGCGCAACTTTGACGAAGCCGCGATCACCGACGCCGTCGTGCACGTCAGGCTTTACGCCGCGACCGGCTCCGCCGCGCGGTCCTCGACCAGCGCGATGGCATCACGCAGCACATCGACACCGGCCCCTGGCCTGACGCCCTTCTCCGCCAGATGGCGGCGAAAAGCGCGCGCGCCGGGGACGCCGTGAAACGCGCCGACGAAGTGCCGCGTCATCGAATGCAGCTTTGCTCCCTGCGCCAACTGTTCTTCGATGTAGGGAAGCATCGCTTCGAATACATCCTTCATGGTGGCGTATGGTGCCGCCTCGCCGAACAATTCCGGGTCGACCTCGAGCAATCGCCAGGGCTCCTGATAGGCCGCCCGCCCCAACATCACGCCGTCGACATGGTCGAGATGCCGCTTTGCCTCCGCAAGGCTGCCGATGCCGCCATTGATGATGACGGGCACCTCAGGCAGCGCGGCCTTCAGCCGGTAGACCCGGTCGTAATCGAGCGGCGGGATGTCACGGTTTTCCTTCGGCGACAATCCGTTGAGCCAGGCCTTTCGGGCGTGCACGATCAGCGCGTCAGCGCCCGCTGCGATCACGCCGCGCGCCAGCACGTCGAGCGCAGTTTCCGGATCCTGATCATCGATGCCGATCCGGCATTTGACGGTGACGGGAATCTTGACCGCGCGCTTCATGGCGGCAACGCCGTCGGCGACCAGTGCCGGCTCCGCCATCAGGCATGCGCCGAAGCGGCCGTCCTTCACCCGGTCGGACGGACAGCCGACATTGAGGTTGATTTCGTCGTAGCCGCAATCCTCGCCGATTCTGGCTGCGGTCGCGAGATCGGCCGGCTCCGACCCGCCGAGCTGCAGCGCGACCGGATGCTCGCTCCGGTCGAAGCCGAGCAAACGCCTGCGGTCGCCATGAATGATGGCGCCGGTCGTCAGCATCTCCGTGTAGAGCCGGCCCCGCCGCGTCATCAGACGGTGGAAGACGCGGCAATGCCGATCGGTCCAGTCCATCATGGGTGCGACGGAAAAGCGATGTTCTAACATGTTGTTTTCATTGCACTTAATCATCTTTGTCCGTCCAATCGATTTTGGTTCGACGGACAATCTGAAGCTTCAGAGCTAAGGCATTTTCCCTTCTTTTCAAAGGCTTGATCCGATCGCGCGCCGATTTTCATTTGTTTTCACGCTGCCCGGTACTGCGTGGCAGTACCAAATTGCCCGTGCAGTACCACGCCTCAACGCAATGTTTTGGCTGCGTCCAACTACGCCAGCTGGCCGAACTTGAAATGGGAGCGGCACCGTCGCGACACAGACGCCTGATCGACCCGTTGGGCCTTCATGTCGCATTGAGCGCGAAGCGGCTGCGGCCCGCCCCGCAATGACTGCGGGTGACGCGCTGGTCGCTCACGCCGCGGCTTCACGCATCATCGCCTTCAGCATTTCCGCGAGCACGCTGGCGATCGCGCTCGTCCCGCGCTCGTGGCCGATCAGCATGAGCGTCTGCGTCTCGTGCGCCAACTCGCGCACCGGCACATAGACCAGGCGGCCGACGCGCCGCTCGAACTCGATGTCGAACGGCGTAAGAAAGGTGATGCCATTATCAAGAATGGCGGCGTGGCGCATGATCTCGATGGCATTGGTTTCGATGATCGGCAGCGGTTCCAGCGAGGCTTTCGCAAATGCCGAATCCAGGTAGGGCCTGATCACGGTCGACCCGTCGGCAATCACCAACGGATAGTCGACGCAGTCGCCGAGCCGGATCTGGTTGCGCTTGGCGAGCGGATGGCTCGGCGCCATCACCGCGCCGAGCTTGCCGGCGGCCCGGGCCAGCACCTTGAGATGACTGCCGCGGGTGAAATCGAAGCCGATGCCGAGGTCGGCCTCGCCACTGGCGACCGCGGATTGAATGTCCTCCCCGGTGGTCAGCAGCGTCAGGCAGAGCCGCACCCGGGGATTGGAGACACGAAACTGCTTGACAGTGCCGGGCACGAGGTTCGAGGCGAGACCGCTCATCATCGCCACCGTGATCTCGCCCCGGCGCAACCCCTTCAATTCCTCGATCTTGCCCTGGGCGCGGGTCAATTCCTTCAGGGTCTGGCGAATATGGCCGACCAGCACCTCACCCGCCGCAGTCAGAATCAGCTTGCGCGGCAGCCTTTGGAAAATGGGCGTGCCGAGCTCGGTCTCAAGCGCAAGAATCTGGCGGCTGATGGCGGAGGCCGCGACGTTGAGATGGCTCGCAGCCTTGCGGATCGATCCGGTGCGCGCCACCTCGTCCACATAGGTCAACAGGCGGCTGTGCAGCATCCCCTTGCTCCTGCTTGAAAAAAAGTCCTCGCTCCGAAGCGATGCTGTTACGTTGCCTGAAAGGCAACAGTGTTTGCGAAATAAAGCGCTTTTGTGCAAGCCTTTCGGCGTGCTGAATCTATCGTGGCTCGTCACGCGTACGCCTCACGCCGTCGAACCGACCGCAATCAGGAGTCTCCTCAATGGCGTTCAGCGTCGAAAACCTCGCTCAGTCCAAGGCCTTCCGCATCTCGCCGACGGACACCAACTATTTCGTGATGCTGTTCGATCATGAGAGTGACCGGATCGACAATATCTTCGTCATCGAGATCTTCCGGCCGGGCGGCGCGACGCCGCCCAACGAACATGCAGCCGCGCACGAATTCTTCCATGTGCTGCACGGCGAAGGCGTCGCGCGCTGCGACGACAAGACACTGCCGATAAGAAAGGGCGACTCGCTGCTGCTACATCCCGGCTCCGAACACGTGATCGAGAACACCGGAGCCGGCAAGCTGTATTGCCTGACGGTGATGACACCGAACGAAGGCTTTGCCGAATTGATCCGCGGCGGCGAACCGGTCGAGGTCGAGGCCGATGACATCGCTGTGCTGCAGGGACGCGACGTGGCGGGTCAACGATGACCAATATCCGCCTCCAACCGGTCGATGATCTCGTGCCACTCGGCGCCAGCGCGCGCAATCGCTGGTCAGTCTCGGCGACCCAGGCAAACCTTGTGCGGCCGCCGATCGTGCCGCAGCCGGTGACGATCGATGTCGGCGCCAAGCTCGTGACCTTCGATCTCGCGCGCACCGCCATCATCGTCATCGACATGCAGAACGACTTCTGCCATCCGGACGGCTGGCTCGGCCACATCGGTGTCGACGTGACGCCGGCACGCGCGCCGATCGCGCCGCTGCAACGGCTGTTGCCGGTGCTGCGCGGTATCGACGTGCCGGTGATCTGGCTCAACTGGGGCAACCGGCCCGATCGACTCAACCTCAGCCCAGCTCTGCTGCATGTCTACAAGCGGTCCGGCACAGGCATCGGCCTCGGTGACCGGCTGCCGGGCTCCGGTGCGCGAGTGCTGGAACGCGGCAGCTGGTCGGCTTCGATTGTCGAGGAGCTGACCGTCGAGTCCACCGACATTCATGTCGCCAAGTATCGCATGTCAGGATTCCAGGACACCGAACTCGATAGCATCCTGCGCAACCTCAATGTCACGACGCTCTTGTTCGCCGGGGTCAATGCCGACCAGTGCGTGCTCTGCACGCTGCAGGATGCCAACTTCCATGGCTACGACTGCATGCTGCTGTGCGACTGCGCAGCCACCACCTCACCGGACTACTGTATGGCTGCGACCGTCTACAACGTAAACCAATGCTTCGGCTTCGTGCTGGAGTCTTCCATCCTTACCGCTGCCCTCGCCAGCTGCGGGCCGCGATTGCCGAGGTAAGCGCCATGAACGATCTCACGCCGTTTGACGCCTCATCCAACCGGCATCCATCGACAGATAGACTAGCATCGCTGCTCGCCAGTCTCGGCGATATCCCGGTCGTGACTGATCCCACTATCGTGCGCCGGCGCTCGCGTGATTTCTTCTGGTACAGCCCGGTCCTCAACGATCAGCTCAACGACAAGTCGGCCGATCTGATCGTCGCGCCACGCGACGAGGCCGATATTGTTCGCGTCGTCGCGGCCTGCGTACGTCACCGTGTGCCACTGACAGTGCGGGCCGGTGGCACCGGTAATTATGGCCAAGCCGTACCGCTCGCCGGCGGCGTGCTGCTCGACGTCACCGCGCTTGACACGATCGAATGGATCAGACCCGGACAGATCCGCGTCGGCGCCGGTGCAAAAATGAATGCGATCGACGCCGCTACACGGCCCTCCGGCTATGAGCTGCGGATGCATCCCTCCACCAAGCGTACCGCGACCATTGGCGGGTTCGTCGCCGGCGGATCCGGCGGCGTCGGCTCGATCACCTATGGCGGCTTGCGCGAACCCGGCAACATCCTCGCCGCGCGCATCGTCACCATGGAACCAGAGCCCCGCATCATCGAACTGCGCGACGACGCGGCGCAGAAGATCAACCGTGCCTACGGCACCACGGGCATCATTACCGCGCTCGAAATGCCGCTGGCGCCGGCGTGGCCATGGATCGATGTGGTGGTCGTTTTCGACGATTTCCTGGCCGCGGTCGAATTCGGCCAGGCGGCGGCGCTTTCCGACGGCATCGTCAAGAAGCTGCTGTCGCCCATCACATGGCCGCTGCCAGCCTATTTTGGTGCGCTGAAATCCTGTTGTCCCGAGGGCAAGAGTATCCTGATCGCGATGATCGCTGAGCACTCGCTGAAACACTTCAAGAATCTGCTCGGCGATCGCGGCACCATTACCCTGGAGATGCCGACTGACGACGAAGGCTCCGGCAAGGTGCCGCTGTACGAATACACCTGGAATCATACCACCCTGCAGGTGCTCAAGAACGACCGCAGTGTGACCTATCTGCAATGCCTGTACCCTCATGACCGGCTCCTGCAGAAGGTTGACGAGATGCGTACGATGTTTCCGGACGAGGTGCTGCAGCATCTCGAGTTCATCCGTTTCAACGGCCAGTTGACCTGCAGCGGACTGCCCGTGGTGCGGTACAGCGACGCGGAGCGGCTAAACGAGATTATCCGCCTGCACGAGGCGCACGAGGTCCATATCGCCAATCCGCACGTATACACCGTCGAAGACGGCAGCCGCTACAAGCGCGTCGACGTCGATCAGCTTGGATTCAAGCACGAAGTCGATCCCTACGGCCTGCTCAATCCCGGCAAGATGCGCAGCTTCGTGGCGGAGCGTGACGGGCCCATGTCGACCGACTGATGGGGGTCCGGAGTGCTCGCTGCAATCGCAGCTGCTATGACGGGTCCAGCGTTATGAAGGACGATTTTAGGCAAGGTGGATTCGCGATCAACGGCATCCAAGGACATCACGATGGCGACGGTATTCGGCGAGACGAACTGGCGATCAATGAGCCAGGAGCAGCGCGACCTCGGGCTCAACAACAGCGCCGCCGTCCCGGGCAGTGCCGAACTTGTCGCGAGCTGGGAGCAGCGCTCCTCCGCCGTGCGGGACAAGCATTCCGCGCATCTCGACTTGAGATACGGTCCACGCGACCGTAATCGGACCGATTTCCTCAAAGCCGCCGACGGCGGCCCGACGCTGGTGCTGATCCATGGCGGCTACTGGCAGATGCGCTCGAAGGAAACCGTCAGCTGGTTCGCCGAGGGACCGATGGCTCACGGCATCAATGTCGCGCTGATCGGCTACACTCTGGCGCCGGAGGCGACCATGGACGAGATTGTTTTCGAGATCCATCGGGCTCTCGACGCCCTGGTTGATCAGCTTCCCGCGCTCGGCGGCGACCCGAGCCGTATTGTCGTATCCGGCTGGTCGGCAGGTGGACATCTGGCGGCGATGGCGCTGTCGCATCCGCGTGTAAAGGCAGGCATTGCGATCAGCGGCATCTTCGATCTCGAACCGATCCGCCACAGCTATCTCAACGTCAAGCTCAAGCTCGACGAAGCGATGTCGCGGCGCAGTTCGCCGCTGCTGCACTCGGCAGGCCCTTCGGCGCCGCTGGCGCTGGTGGTCGGCGGGGCCGAACTGCCGATGCTGCGCCAGCAGACCGCCGACATGGCAGCGCACCGCGCCGTCAATGGATTGCCGGTGAGCTATGAGGAAATTCCCGGCGCCGACCACTTCTCGGTCATGCTCGCGCTGGGCTCGCCGATCGGGCGGATCACGACCCTGATCCGGCAGCTGTTCGAGCGCGGTTGATCAGCGCGGCAGCTTCGCCGCCTTCACGTCGTACAGGAGCTTGATGAATTCCCCCGAGGCGTGCTCGGCGGTGAGACGGCCCTTGTCGGCGGTGGCCTTGTGCGCTTCGCCGACCGCGCCATCGGGATTGAGGTCGCCGGCGATCCAGGCATAGGCAATGAACCCGGTCGGTCTGAGATGGTTGAAGGCCGCTTCGTCGTCCTCGGCAACGGACCGGAAGTCCTGTGCGCGAGCCATGTCGACCAGCTCCGGGCGGAAATGCAGCATCAGCGAGGTCTCGACGTCACCGCCGTGAATGCCGAATTTCAGCTCGCGCTCGCTGTAGAGGCCGGCCGGCTTGCCGAGCCGCGACCAGGCAGACTTGACCACCAGCATGTCGGCGCGCACTCGCAGTTCGCGCGCGATGATGCCCATCACCTCGTCGTTGCCGCCGTGCGAGTTGACGATCACGAGTTTCCGCACGCCGGCACGCGCGACCGACAATCCGAGCTCGGTCCAGGCCTCGATCAGCGTTGCCGCCGACAAGGTCAAGGTGCCGGGCATCCGCAGATGCTCGTTGGATTTTCCGACCTGCTGGACCGGCAGGATCCGGATGTCGAGATCATCGGGCAGACGATCGACCAGTGTCTCGAGCATGCCACGGTTGATCGCCGCGTCGACGCCAACCGGCAGATGCGGCCCGTGCTGCTCGATGGCGGCGATCGGAAGGATGGTGATGGTGCTCTCTGGATCGAGGCTTTCGAATTCACGCGAGGCGTATTCATCCCACCAGACCCGGCGGCGCGGCTTGTCCATGTTCGGCTCCTTTTCACGCCGCACCGCGCGGTTGCGGCGCGCACGACCATGATGTCCGACTATGGCATCGCGGAGCCGTTGACAATGGTGCGCAGTGGCGTGGCCCGGGGTTTTTGTACGTTGCCTAAAAGGCAACGTATGCCTCGAATCAAAATGCTTCCGGATGACAGACGACGCGTGCATCTTTTGCAGTGCCGGGAACGCTGCCACCGGGATTCCGCCGCCATCGGAATTCCATCCGATCGAGATCACACCGAGGTTGCCATGAACGCTGTCATGACCATCGTGTCCCGCGCCCTGCTCGTCACCGCGGCTTGCCTTGCCTTCGTCGCCCCGTCGACCGCCGCCGACAAGGTGACATTTCTGACCAGCTGGTTCGCTCAGGCCGAACATGGCGGCTTCTACCAAGCCAAGGCGACCGGGCTTTATGAGAAGGCCGGGCTCGACGTCACCATCAAGATGGGTGGGCCGCAGGTGAACGGATCGCAGCTCCTGCTGGCCGGCGAGACGGATCTCCTGATGGGCTACGACATCCAGGTGCTGAAGGGCCGCGAACAGGGACTGCCGCTGGTGACGGTGGCCTCCTCGTTCCAGTTCGATCTGCAAGGCATCATGGCCCATGACGATGTGGCAGAACTCGCCGCCTTGAAAGGCAAGCCGATCCTGATCTCCGGTTCGTCGCGGACCACGTTCTGGCCGTGGCTGCGCGCCAAATACGGCTACACCGACGACCAGATCCGCGCTTACACTTTCAACCTGCAACCGTTCTTTGCCGACCCCACGGTGTCGCAGCAGGCCTATCTCTCGTCCGAACCGTTCCAGGTGCAGCAGCAGGGCGTCAAGGCAAAATTCTTCCTGTTCGCCGACGGTGGCTATCCGCCCTACGGCTCGACGATCGTGACCACCGAGAAGATGCTCGCCGAAAAGCCCGATGTGGTGGCGCGCTTCGTCAAGGCATCGCTCGAGGGCTGGCGTGACTACCTCAAAAACCCGGAACCGGCCAACGCCCTGATCAAAGCCGACAACCCGAAAATGACCGACGCCCAGATCGCATTCGCGATCGACAAGCTGAAGCGGACCAAAGCGCTCGACGGCGGCGATGCCGCCACCGGCGGAATCGGCATCATGACGGCTGCGCGATGGAAGCAAACCTATGACTTCCTGGTCACCGCCAACCTGCTCGATCCAAAGACCGAATGGCAAAAGGCGTTCACTGATCGCTTTGTCAAGGATCTGAAGATCGGATTCTAGCGCACGGCGCGCAGGCGCGAAGCTTGCAATGGTCCGGTGATGATTAGCCCGCAAAGAAGTCTATCATGAATGCTCCCTTGCCCAGCGACCCCCTGGATCCACACACCACGCGCCGCGCAGCCGATCGTCCGCCGGCGGTCGAAGTGCTGTCCGCGGAAAAGATCTTCGCCAACGGCACTCGTGCCCTGGCACCGATCGACCTCACCATCGCCGAGGGTGAATTCCTCACTTTGATCGGCCCGTCCGGTTGCGGCAAAAGCACGCTGCTCAAGCTAATCGCCAATTTGATCCAGCCATCGGACGGGCGGATTTTGTGGTGGCGCGGCGATTTCGGACATGTGGGCCAGGGCGGCCGCGGTCTCGCCTTCGTATTCCAGGAGCCGACCCTGATGCCCTGGGCGCGGGTCGACGCCAATGTGCGGCTGCCGCTCGACCTCGCGGACGTGCCACGCGGCAAGGCCGATCCGCGGGTCAGCGACGCCATCGCCCGGGTCGGCCTCTCGGCCTTCGCGCGGCATTTCCCGCGCCAGCTCTCCGGCGGCATGAAGATGCGGGTGTCGATCGCACGCGCGCTCGCCACCGAGCCGAACCTGCTGTTGATGGACGAGCCATTCGGCGCGCTCGATGAATTCACCCGCAACAAGCTCGATGATGATCTGATCAAATTGTGGTGGGAACGCAAGCTGACCACGGTGTTCGTCACCCACTCCATCTATGAAGCGGTGTTCCTGTCGACGCGGATCGTGGTGCTCGCCGCCAGCCCCGGCCGCATCTTCCGCACCATGACCATCGATGAACCGCAACCACGCAGCCAGGATTTCCGCGACAGCGCCCGGTTCGCCGCCTACTGCCGCGAACTATCGACCTGGCTTGCCGAAGCGTCGTTGCCGTCGGCATCGGGAGTTACGCCATGAAGCCGCTGTTGCAATCGGAGACTTTCGTACGAATCGCGGCGCCGCTCGCGGTCGGCGTGGCGCTGCTCGCGGTCTGGGAAATCGGCTGCCGCCTCGGCTCAATCCCGGTCTATCTGTTTCCGAAACCGAGCGACATCTTCGCCAGTCTGATCAAGAACGGTCCGTCGCTGCTGCGCGCACTGCTGATCACCCTACGCATCACCCTGCAGGCGTTCGCCGCTGCCGTTGTGCTGGGAACGCTGATCGCCTTCATGTTCGTGCAAAGCCGCGCCATCGAGGTCAGCCTGTTTCCCTATGCGGTGCTGCTGCAGGTCACGCCGATCGTGGCGATCGCGCCGCTGATCATCATCCTGGTGAAGAACACGCAACTCTCACTGACGGTGTGCGCGACGTTGGTGGCGCTCTTCCCCATCATCTCCAACACCACGCTGGGCCTGCGCAGCGTCGATCCCGGGCTCGCCAGCTATTTCCGCATGAACCGTGCCAGCCGATTGAAAACCCTGGTGCGGCTGCGGATTCCCGGCGCTCTACCGTACTTCTTCGGCGGCCTGCGCATTTCCTCCGGGCTTGCGCTGATCGGCGCAGTGGTCGCCGAGTTCGTCGCCGGCACCGGCGGCCGCTCATCAGGACTTGCCTACGAGATTCTCGATGCCGGATTCCAGCTGGATATTCCCAGGATGTTCGCCGCATTGTTCCTGATCACCGTTACCGGCGTGTTGCTGTTCGGCGCGATGGTGGGACTGTCCAAGCTCGCGCTGTCGAATTGGCACGAGAGCGAGATCGGAGCCGAAGCATGAACGCAATGCTGATCGAGAACGCCGAGGGAATTTTCACCGGCCTCGCTGGCGACGCGATGCGCGCCCAAGGATCGATCCGGATCCGCGACGGTGTCATCACGGCGATCGGCGTGCTCACGCCGGAGAGCGGCGAACGAAGGCTGGATGCCTCCGGTTGCGTGATCTATCCCGGCTTGATCTCAACCCACCACCACCTATTCCAGAGCGTGTTGAAGGGGGTGCAGGCCGGCATCAATCAGCCGCTCGCCAGCTGGCTGCGGTCAGTGCCCTATGCGTACTGGTCGAAGATCGACGAGCAGGCGCTGGCGGTCGCCGCCCGGATCGGCCTTGCCGAGCTGCTGCTGTCCGGCACCACGACCGTGGCCGATCACCACTATCTGTTTAGCGATACCTACCGTTTCGATCCGGCGACGGTGATCTTCGAAGTCGCCCGCGGCCTCGGGCTGCGCCTGGTGCTTTGCCGCGGCGGCGGCACCAAGACGAGCCACGTCAGCGGCGGCGACGGAGCACCGACGCCGATTGAACCGCTCGAGCGCATGCTGGCCTCGGTCGAAGCCTGCGCCCAGCGTTTTCATGATCCCTCTCCCGCCGGTCTCACCAAGGTTGCGATGGCGCCGACCACGCCGACCTGGTCACTGGACCCGGGTGAACTTCGCGAAGTGATCGCCACCTCGCGGCACATGAAGCTGCGGCTGCACAGCCACCTGTCGGAGACGTCGGACTATGTCGACTTCTGCATGTCGGTGCATGGCAAACGCCCGGTGCACTGGCTTGCCGACCACGATTGGCTCGGCCCCGATATCTGGTACGCGCATATGGTACATCTCGACCATGACGAGGTGAAGATTCTCGCCGACACCGGCACCGGCATGGCGCACTGCCCGCAGTCGAACTGCCGGCTCGGCTCCGGTGTCGCGCCAGCCGACGCCCTCGCCGCGCTCGGCGGCGCGGTGTCGCTGGGCGTCGACGGTGCCGCGTCGAACGAGGCTGCCGACATGATCTGCGAGATGCACAGCGCTTGGCACACCCATCGCGCGGTGAAGGGCGCGAATGCCGTCACCGCCGAAAACGTCGTGCACTGGGCCACGGCCGGCGGCGCGCGGGTGCTGGGCCTGCCGCATGTCGGCACGCTTGCGCCCGGCCAGCAGGCGGACATCGCCGTGTTTGATCTCGACCTGCCGCGATACTTCGGCATGCATGATGTCCTGGTCGCACCGGTGACTTGCGGTGGCGCCCGTGTGCGTCATCTGCTGATTGGCGGGCGGACCGTCGTTGACGACGGCGCCATCCCCGGCCTCGACCTTGCACGACTTCGATCCGACGCGGCGCGCGTCGTGACGCGCATCGCCGCCTGAACTTTTGGGAGACACCTCATGCTGGCCACCAAACAACCGGTGCTTCGCCGCTTCTGGTATGCGGTTATGCGAATCGAACAACTCGAGAGCGGGCCGCAGCCGTTCACGCTGCTGGGTGAGCCGATCGTGCTGTTTCTCGATGCCAAGGGCGAACCCGCGGCGCTGGAGGATCGCTGCTGCCATCGCACCGCAAAACTCTCCAAGGGCTGGTGCCGCAACGGCAACATCGTTTGCGGCTATCATGGCTGGGAGTACGACCGCGACGGCAAGCTGGTGATGATCCCGCAGTTTCCGTTCGAGCAACCGATTCCCGACGCCAGGGCGCGCGCGTTCCGCACGAAAGCTCGCTACGGCTATGTCTGGGTTGCGCTGGACGAGCCGCTGCGCGACATTCCCGACATTCCAGAGGACAGCGATCCCGCCTATCGCCGTATCTTCCAGTTCTATGACACCTGGAACACGGCAGCACTGCGGCTTATGGAGAACTCGTTCGACAACGCGCACTTCGCCTTCGTGCACAAAAACACGTTCGGCGACATCGACCAACCGCGACCGGAGAAATACGAGATCGTCGAGACCGATTACGGCTTCGAGGCGGAAACCCTCGTCACCGTAAAGAACCCACCGATCGCGGCGAAGATCTCTGGCACAACGGAGCCCTATACAAAGCGACACATGCGCAACAAATGGTTCATGCCGTTCTGCCGCCGGCTCGACATGGAGTATCCCTCCGGCATCCGGCATATCATCTTTAACTGCGCAACGCCGATCACCGACGGCAAGATCCAGGTAGTGCAGCTCCTGTTCCGCAACGACACCGAGGCGGACTGCTCGACGCAGGAACTGATCGACTGGGATGCCGCAATTATCGCAGAAGATCGGGACATCCTGGAATCAACTGACCCCGATGCGATCGTCGACATGGGCCGCAAGATCGAGAAGCACATGCCGTCCGATCGCCCCGGCATGTTGATGCGCAAACGCCTGCTCGACCTGCTACAAGAACATGACGAGGAAGAGGTTCCGAAGCCGATGGCCATGGACGCCAGTGCCCTGGAGCGGAGTCATCTGGCGGTGTAGTCAAATGCTCGTTGCCTTGTACGCGACAATGGAAAGCAGATGGCGATTTGGAGGATGCGAGGCGAGGATCTCTTTCGGCCAGAATCTCGCACCCGCGAATCCAGCCGACGACATCGCCGATGTGGCAGCCCGCCGGCATCCCAGTGAGGTGCAGCACGTCGCCCACCAGTCGAAGAGCGCCTGCCCTTCGGCGAGACTTGGCAGAACGAAATACGCTGGCGATACGCGAACGTTTAGCAAGGGCACGCAAACGCACCACGACCGTCCGCGAGCTTGTTGTCACCGTCCCTCGTAAACGGGTGGACGCTTTTGTGCCTCGGCATCACGGCCTTCCTGGAAATCCCTGGTCGTGAGCAGCGCACGATATTGGTCGCCGAGCTTAGCCAGCGCCGTCTGAGAGTCTTCGAGCGCCATATGGGAGGAGGCCAGGGACGTCTTAATGCCGAGAGGGCCGCATGCGGCGATCTTGTTGGCGATCTCGACAGCCTTCGCGAGAGCCGCATCTCGGTTTGGGGCCACTTCCTGAACCGTTCCCATCCGGAGGGCTTCCTTCGCACCCCAATGATCGCCTGTTAGAATGAACCGCATGGCATTTCCCCATCCGGCTTCGCTGGGGAAACGAACCGTTGCGCCGCCTCCGGGAAAACGGCCGTGCGTGTTCTCATCCTGACCGAACTCCGTGTCTTCCGACGCTACGCGTATGTCCGCTACAAGGAAAAGCTCGTGCGCCATATTCCAGGTGTCGCCATGCACCGCGACAACCAGAGGCTTCGTGAGCGCTGGCTTGGTCCGCCCTAGAGGGTCGATGAAGCCGGGCCCATCCATCATCTTTTTTCCAGACTGAGCGAATGCCTTGTAGGCATCGACATCGACACCTCTGGAGAAGCGGTCGCCATAGCCGAACAGAACCGCCGCACGGAGCGAGGGATCCCGATCGTACTCGTAGTATGCTCTCGCCAAGCCTTCTGTCGCGTCCGGATCCAGCCGGTTGTCGATGTAGGGCCGATTGATGCCAATCAGTACAATTTGGCCTTTGCGCTCAATGGTGATCTTCGTCTGCTGACCGTACGGAATGTCCGCCATAAGCCCGGACTGCGCGGCCTCGTCGGTTTGTGATGTCATCGACTTGTCTCCCGATTTTTGGACCGCGACCGCCACGCGGTCGGTACACGTCATGATCACCCGGCTAGCGCTGCATCTGCATGATTTGATCCATCGGCATCATGTTGTGATTGAGGTTCGCCATGATCCAGAGCGATCCGCCCATGAGAAGAATGACGATCAGGACGCCGAAAGCCAGAGCCAGCACGTTATTGGTGTTGTCAGGCCCAGTGGTGATGTGCAGGAAGAACACCAGATGCACGCCCATCTGCGCGATCGCCAACACGACAAGCGCGACCGGAATACTCGGCTGCCACACCAGATCGGTGCCCGCGACAAAGAAAGAGGTCGCCGTCAGCAGAATGGCGAGCCCAAGGCCAGTCAGGTAACCGACGACCCGCTGTGCGACGCCTCCGCCGTCGGCGTGCTCGTCGCCAGGCGCAACGTCTATGTCGTTGATGGCTTCATCGAATCCATTCGTCACTTTGCGCTTCCCAGCAAGTACACGATCGTGAACACCGCGATCCAGATGATGTCGAGGGCGTGCCAGAACAGCGCAAAGCATAGGATGCGGCGCTGAATGTCCGGCCTGAACCCCTTGGTAAAGACTTGCGCCATCATCGTCAGCAGCCACAGCGTACCGGCCGAGACGTGCAGCCCGTGGCAGCCCACCAATGTGAAGAACGCCGACAGAAACGCGCTGCGCGTCGGTCCGGCGCCGCGGGCAACGAGGCTGGCAAATTCCTGCCCTTCGAGGGTGAGAAAGCCGAGGCCGAGCACGCAGGTCACTGCCATGGCAAGCTGGAACCAGTTCTTGCTACGAACGTCGGCCGCGATACTGGCGAGGCCGCAGGTAAAGCTCGACGCCAGAAGGAATGCAGTTTCGATCGCGACATTGCGCAGATCGAACAGGTCGTGCCCCGTCGGCCCGCCCGCCGTCTGCCCAACCAGAACGGCGTAGGTCGCAAAGAAGGTCGCGAACATGATCATGTCGCTGAGAATGAAGATCCAGAAGCCGTAGCCGGTGACGATGCGTTTGGGCGCAGGACCGTTCCACTCGCGGCCAGCGGCGGCGCCTTGATGCGCCTCCGTCAGTGCAACTGTGCTCATTCAGCGGCCTCTTTGCCAAGTATCGCGCTACGCTGTGCCCAGTTGCTGCGGTCGATCCGCGCGACTTCCAGTGCCGGAATGACATCCTCATCGTGGTCGCGCCAGGCGAACACGATGAACGTGGCGAAGGCGCCGATTGCTCCTGCGGCAACCATCCACCAGATGTGCCAGACCAGTGCAAATCCCATCATGGTGGCGAAGAAGGCGCAGACGAAGCCGGTCGCCGAATTGCGCGGGATCTCGATATTTCGATACGCCGGTTCCTCGTCGAGTCTGCTTTGGCCGGTTGCGCGGTGCTTGAACTTCCAATAGGCGTCCTCACCGGATACCCGCGGCAACACCGCGAAATTGAAGGCCGGCGGCGGGGAGGCAGTGGCCCATTCCAGCGAGCGGCCGTCCCAGGGATCGCCGGTTTCGTCACGAAGTTGCGCACGCTGGCGGACGCTGACGACAAGCTGGGCGATCTGAAATGCGATGCCGCACATGATCAGGACTGCGCCGCAGGCGGCCACGATTAGCCAGGGATGCCATTGGGGCACGTCATAATGCTGCATCCGCCGAGTCATGCCGAGCAGGCCGAGCACGTAGAGCGGCATGAAGGCGACGTAGAAACCGACAAGCCAGCACCAGAACGCCGCCCGGCCAAGGCCTTCGTGCAGCTTGAAACCGAATGCCTTGGGAAACCAGTAGGTGTACCCCGCAAACGCACCGAACAGAACGCCGCCGATGATGACGTTGTGGAAGTGTGCGACCAGGAACAGGCTGTTATGCAGAACAAAGGCGACAGGCGGCACCGCCATCAGCACACCGGTCACGCCGCCGATGATGAATGTCACCATGAATCCGATCGACCACAATAGCGGCGTCTGAAACCGCACCTTGCCGCCATACATCGTGAACAGCCAGTTGAACACCTTCACACCGGTGGGCACGGCGATGATCATGGTCGCAATACCGAAGATCGCGTTGACGTCGGCGCCTGCACCCATCGTGAAGAAATGATGCAGCCACACCATGAACGAGAGGATGCAGATTGCCATGGTCGCGGCCACCATCGAGCGGTACCCGAACAATGGCTTGCCTGAAAATGTCGAGATCACCTCCGAGAAGATGCCGAACGCCGGCAGCACGAGAATGTAAACTTCCGGATGGCCCCAGGCCCAGATCAGGTTCATGAACATCATCACGTTGCCGCCGCCTTCGTTGGTAAAGAAATGAAAGCCGAGATAGCGGTCGAGCAGCAGCATCGCGAGGGTGGCGGTCAGGATTGGAAATGCCGCCACGATCAACAGATTCGTGGCAAGCGTCGTCCAGCAGAACATCGGCATGCGCAAATAGCTCATGCCCCTGGTGCGTATCTTCAGCACGGTGGTGACGAGGTTGATGCCCGCCACCAGTGTGCCGACGCCGGATATTTCGAGCGACCACAGATAGTAGTCGACGCCGACGCCGGGCGAATAGGCGAGCTCCGACAGCGGCGGATAGGGCAGCCAGCCGGTGCGCGCGAATTCGCCGACGATCAACGAGATGTTGATGAGCAGCGCCCCGGTAGCGGTCAGCCAAAAGCCGACCGAGTTCAACGTCGGAAAAGCGACGTCGCGGACGCCGAGCTGCAGAGGTACGATGAAGTTCATCAACCCGATCATGAACGGCATGGCGACGAAGAAGATCATGATGGTGCCGTGCGCCGAGAATATCTGGTTGTAATGTTCAGGTGGAAGGAAACCTGGGCTATGAAAGGCGAGCGACTGCTGCAGCCGCATCATGATGGCGTCGGCGAAGCCGCGTAACAACATCACCATAGCGAGCAGTGTGTACATTACACCGATGCGCTTATGATCGACGCTGGTGATCCATTCCCGCCACAGATACGGCAGGTACCCCTTGATCACGACCCAGCCGAGGATCGCAAGAATGGCGAGCGCCACGACGCCCGAGGCGATCATCGGGATCGGCTGATCGAAGGGAATGGCGTCCCAGGTGAGCTTACCGAGCATCGGCAACCCTCGCTGTTGGCGAAGCGCCCTTCACGCCGGACTGGGCGCCCAGCGACGGCGGCAGCTTCTGCGTGACGATTGCGTTGAACAGGTCGGGATCGGTCAGCCGGTAAACTGCCGGCTCACTCTTCGTCGACGGCTTGGCGATCTCGCCATAGCTGGCCTCATCAAGCGACTTAACGGCACGCGATGTATCGTCGACCCATTTCGAAAATTGCTCTGGTGGCACGGCACGGACGTCGAAGTGCATGTCCGAAAACCCGTCGCCGCTGAAATGCGCCGAGAGGCCCTGAAACATGCCCGGCGTATCGGCCCGAAGATTAAGCCGGCTTGTCATGCCGTTCATGGTGTAGATCATGCTTCCGAATTGCGGGATGAAGAACGCGTTCATTACGCTTGCCGAGGTGAGCTCGAACCGCAGCGGCACGCCGGCCGGAACGGTGAGCGCATTGATGGTTGCGATTTTCTGGTCGGGATAGATGAACAGCCATTTCCAGTCGAGCGACACCACCTGAATCGTCAACGGCTTGTCCGATCCCTCGATCGGTTTCGCTGGATCGAGCTGATGCGCGCCGATCCATGCAACGCCGCTGAGCAGAATCACGGTGAGCGCCGGGATCGCCCACACCACCAGCTCGATGCGCCCGGAATACTCCCAGTTCGGCCAGTGAAATGCCCTCGTGTTGGATGCCCGAAACCAGAATGCAAAGGCAAAGATCGCGATGATCGTCGGCACGACGATCGCCAGCATGATCGCAAGCGAGTCGATCAGGATGGTCTTTTCAGCGGCTCCGATCGGACCCTGTGGATCAAGGATATTCATCGCCCAACCGGATAATTGAAGGCGCAACAACGCTGCCGCGGCCTGGACGTTTTACGCCCACAAGATACCTGAATCATGTTTGCCCCATATCGCTGCTACGGCCGTGCTAAGTCGGACTCCCGTTCGCAATCACTTGAACTGCGGAACCGTCGGGACGGTGATGCGCGGCGGCGGAATCGGGGCAACCCTGGAAGCATTTCCCATCCCGCTCGGATCGACCGACAACGCGCTAAGTCCAGCAGCGCTTGGTCGGTCCGCTCCCAAATATCTCGTTGCGCCTGCGCCTCGCGCAAATGAACCGGCAGGCAACAAGACTAAGGTGACTTCTGCCGAGGTGTTCGACATCGGATAGCTCCACTCTTCACTAGAACGCCGTATCGTTGGCGTTCATGTAGGCTTGCAATCCGCCGCCACCATTAAATTCCATTTTAGAGAGCTTTCTTGGTGCGGTCGTTCGAACGGAGACCATTTGCCCTGAAGTTTGACGACGTCGAAAACCAGCGAACGAAAGGGTCTCGGACTTTCCGCGACGCTCCGACTGCCAAACTTCCAAGGAAGATCGCTGGCCGCGGCCTCGGTCACTCGCTAGCAAATCGGGAAAGGTCGATTTCCTAGGCGCATCGCCCTTACAGTTCGATCCTGCGGCCTATTTCAATCAGCGCTCTCGAGGGTATCTTGAACCGGTCGATGGCGTGTGCAGAATTGCGCGACATGAATGAAAATAATGCCAGGGACGATCGCGACAGCGGATTTCGATGTTTGCGGCTGATAAGGTCGTTGCGCTCGATATAATATCTCGCATCGTCCAGGATCGGCACTCCGCCCTTTTTCGCAAGTCTGAGGACAGCCGGAAGGTCGGGGATCTCGACGAATCCAAAGTGAACGGTTGCGTGCCAAAAGCCGTCGCTGAGCTGTTCTATGCGGACGCGATCTTTTGATCGAACACGAGGAACGTCCTCGAAGCTAACCGTCAGGGCAATAACTGTCTTTGGCAGCGTTCCGACTTGCTTCACGTAATCGATGATGACCGGCGGTATCGCGTTGCCAAGTCGCGTAAGAAACACCGCAGTACCCGAAACTCTAGCGACGTTATCGCTGCGTAGGTGTGCGAAGAACTCAGCCGGCTGTAGAGATCTTGCCGCGCTGCGCCGACGCATAGCCTCAACGCCGGAGTGCCAGGTTGTCATAATGATGAACACAAGGGCGCCGAATGTAAGCGGAATCCAGCCGCCCTCTAATATCTTCAGAAGATTTGCCGAGAAGAAGGCAAGATCAATTGCCAACAAGATACCCGTGACGGCGGCTGCTGGACAGAGCGACCATTGCCACCGATCACGCATCACATGGTAGAGCAGCGCTGTAGTTAGGATCATTGTGGTCGATACAGCCGTCCCGTAGGCTCCTGCAAGACGATCGGAACTCCCGAACCCCGCGGCCAAGACAACGGTAAGCGCCATCATGCTCCAATTCACGAATGGTACGTAGATCTGCCCATATTCTTCTGCCGAAGTCTGACTGATCCGCACACCAGGAAACCAGCCGAGCTGCATGGCCTGCCGCGTCATGGAGAACGAACCGGTAATGATGGCTTGGCTGGCGATGATGGTGGCAAGCGTAGCAAGCGCAACCAACGGGTATATCGACCAGTTGGGCGCGAGTTTGAAAAACGGGTTTTCTTGCAGGTTGGGAGCTTCCAGGAAATTTCCGATCTGGCCAGCGTAATTCAGGACCAGAGCTGGCAGCACGAAGCAATACCAGGTAACGCGAATTGGATTTCGTCCGACGTGACCCATGTCGGCGTAAAGCGCTTCACCGCCCGTCAGCGCGAGAAATACTCCACCCAGTACGGTGAACCCGAGAAACCCGTGATTCATCACGAGTTGAACACCGTAAACAGGATTTATCGCAGCCAGAACATGCGGATGATGCACAATTCCAATACCGCCAAGGACTGCGATGGTAGCAAACCAAACGAACATGATCGGCCCGAAGGCCTTTCCAACGACGCCGGTTCCCCGATTCTGAATTGCAAACAGCCCGACCAAAATGACAAGGGCAATCTGCATCGTGTACGGTTTGAATATGCTCGTTGCGGCGTTTAGACCCTCAACCGCACTCAGAACCGAGATTGCCGGCGTAATAATTCCATCTCCATAAATGAGGGCTGCACCAAACAGACCCATGATAATGAGCACCCGACCACGACCAGCCCAATGGGCTCCGGTCATTGTCATCAGCGCGAGAATCCCACCTTCTCCTTGGTTGTCAGCGCGCATTACAAAAAGACAGTACTTGATCGATATCGTGATAATCAGCGCCCAAAAGATCAGAGATAGCGAGCCAAGAGCTGCGTCTGGCGTGAATTGATCTCCCATGATGTGCACAATTGTCTGCAGCGTATAAAGAGGGCTGGTTCCGAGGTCGCCGTAAACAATGCCGAGCGCCAGAAGTCCAGCCGATGCAGTTGCGGGCTGTGCAAACCTGTTCTGGGTCTCTCCAGTAGAATTTTTCGCGGCATTCAGTGTTGAAGCAGTAGATGTGGGCATGTGTTTCAACGCTCCTTGCTTCGCGTACACACGTCGCGTGCGTTTCGGGACGCGCGGCCCCCTATCGACAGCCGATAGTGACGGGATCCAGCTGCGGCATGAAGAAATGCCTG
Source organism: Bradyrhizobium sp. CSA112 (assembly GCF_029051645.1). Taxonomy (GTDB): domain Bacteria; phylum Pseudomonadota; class Alphaproteobacteria; order Rhizobiales; family Xanthobacteraceae; genus Bradyrhizobium. The sequence goes on along the minus strand of NZ_JAACFS010000001.1, from coordinate 571,080 downwards.
CGCATGTAGAACAGTTCGGGTCGGCGTGATGAAATCGCCGAGATGATCGAATGGCACTTCAAGATTATTCGGGCCTTTCTGCCGACTGACCAGGCCGATCAGGCGCACAGCTGTGCCGGCCATTTTTTCCGTTCTCACCTCCATTGGGCTCACTCGGTTATTCGCACGGGGCTCAAAGCAACGCGAGATAGATGCAGAAAATCACCACCGGGATCACTAACGCTGCCGAAAGCCATGACCCGGCGCGAGAATGCGAGATCTGGGTCACCTCTTCGCGCTCGATCGCGCGGCGCCTGCGCTCAAAGTCGGCGCTGCTTCGTGCGACGATCACGCTTCCGGTCACCACCAAGACCAGTCCAGCGTAGCGAGCCGCGACCGCGACCAGCCCGCCGGCGTCTTCCGCAGAAGTATGGGACAAGTTCCCGCCACTCACCGCATCAACAAGCACGTTCAGCTTGAAGAGAAAAAATCCAAATGCGACCACGGCCAAGCCGGTGCGTATCCAGGCAAGAAACGTTCGCTCGTTCGCCGCGTGGTCGGTGTAATGGGCGATCATCAAATCTCTCCTAGCAACCGACATGGATGTTGCGCCGATCTCGCGAACATCGCTGGCTGTTTCCACACGACAGTGAACGCCAAAATCAGATAACCTGCTGGCCACAATGTAGGTCCACAATTTGCCCGCACCATCAAATTCGATTTTCGAAAAGCTAAATTCGGATTTAGAGATCGCCCGTTGCGTGCAGACGATCTGATCACCCCATAGTTCGACCCGCCGCAGCCGACAACGAGACGTGGTGCAGGCCATGCCGCAATGCGTCATGGCTAAGCTCCGATTGTAAAACGTTGTTTAGTGGCAGCCCGGGACCATCGGCCTAGCTTGGAAGACAGCAGGCATGCGCCAGGTTTATCATTCGTGAAACTTCCTGATTTGGTCCGCACCATAGTTTTCCGCTGGATCTCGATCGCCTTCGCGGTCTGCATTTTGCTGTTCTCGGCCATCGTCTATTGGGAGGCTGCCGCTCATATGCGGGTGCGGATGGATGCCGCCATCACCGAGGAAAGTCTCGTGATCGCCGCCGACACACCGAGCCGCCAGTTGAATGCGATTGAGGATCGGCTGAGCGAGGATCCGCGCCGCATCAAGCTCGCCGGTTTGTTCGACGCGGACGGACATCGGATCGCCGGCAATCTGGAAAGCCTTCCGCCGGCGCTCATGGTCAATGCGACTGTGCAGGACGCGAAAGCTGTCAGGGTCGACCAGCGCGGGCAGGAAAGCATGGCGGTTCGGGCTATTGCGCGCAATCTTCCAAACGGAAACGTGTTGGTGATAGCCCGTTACAACGGCGAGGATAAGGAGATGGTTGAGGTGATGGGGCGCGCCTTGCTGTTAGCCCTTCCCTTCGCCATCGGGTTGAGTTTGGTTATTGGGGGAGTACTAAGTGTCCGTGTTCAACGGCGCGTCACAGACCTGAATGCTCTGGTTCGGCGCATCATGTCGAGCAACTTGCGCGAGCGTATCCCGGTCTCTGGGCTTGATCATCCGTTCGATAAGCTTGCCGTGATCGCAAACGGCATGTTGGACGAAATCGAAATTCTCGTCGCCGAGATGGCCGGGGTCGGCAATGCGATAGCCCACGATCTACGCACGCCGCTCACCCGCATGAGAATCGGGCTCGAGCGCGGGCGTACCAACGCCAAGACCCTGGAGGAACTGCAATTGGTCGCGGACCGGGCGGTTGGCGCGCTCGATCAATCGTTGACAATCATAACCGCGCTGCTGCGGATCGGCGAGATCGAGAACAGTCGAGGCAACGCCAACTTTGGCGATGTCGCGCTGGCGGGCCTCGTGCGGGAAGTCGGGGATTTCTACAGCCCGATGGCCGAAGACAAGCACATCACGCTGCGGGTCGCGTCTGCGGGTAACGCAACGGCATATTGCGACCGCGACCTCTTCTTCGAGGCAGTGGCGAATCTGGTCGACAATGCGGTCAAATTCACGCCCGCGGGGGGATCCATCGATCTATCTCTGGCCCGTGGCGAAAACGAAAACATCATTCGGGTCTCGGACACCGGGCCAGGAATAGGAAAGGACGAACGGCACGCGGTGATCAGGCGCTTCTACAGATCCGACAAAAGCCGAAATACGCCCGGAACCGGTCTTGGCCTGAGCCTCGTCTCGGCCATCGTCAAATTGCACGGCTTTAGGCTAACGCTGAACACTGGCGCGGGCTGCGTTGCTGAAATTGCCTGTCCTGTTCCATCCAATTGACGCCGGCAGGAGGGCGATATGGACGCTGGCTTCGGCAGACACATGGGTGCTCACCGGCACGGCGATCGCCTTTACGGTGCTGACGGCTTTTACGATGACGACGGCGTCTACGACGACGATGGTCTCGACTGTTCGAATTTGGACTACGCTCGCCTGCATCCCGAGTGCAGCTAGGCGGCCGCGGCTACCTTGCTGAAGGAAGTCCGAACGCAAGCGTGTGGATGGATTCGGCGATCGACCCGCCCCGCGATCCTGATGCCGTCGCTGCAGCACGTACCAGCGGACGTCCGCATGTATAAATTCCTTTTTAATGGAATTCTCGCGCGCGCGTGACCATTCTTGTCTTCGCTAGCTGCGCGCAATCTGCGGCGCCTACCATCGGTGCACCCGCCCCGAGAAATGCGTTCCTGTCCTAATCATATACGGTGACCTCTGTTGACCAAGGAGGCTTTTGATGGGTGATCGGCACAAAGCAACCATTGGACGACGCCAGCTGCTGCGCACGGGGATGATCGGTTTTATCGTAACGGCCACCAGCGGTCTGGAGAGCGGCGCTGTCGCCGCCGACACCGAAACCAAGACCGACAAGCTCAAGACCCGCTTTCAGGCACACTCTGCCGAGGTCCAAAACTTCTACCGGGTCAACCGTTACCCGAAGCGTTGAGGGAGGCGTCGATGCTTATAAAGCGGTCAGAGCGTCAGGCGCGCCGAAGGACAGTCGCTTCGATGTTGGCTAAGCAATCATCAGACAGCAACAACCTTGACCGTCGTTCTTTCCTGCGCCGCTCAGGTCTCGCCGCCGGAAGCTTGGCGGCGCTCGGCAGCTTACCGCTCGCTGGTATACGACAAGCGGAAGCCGGCCCCCCGCCGCCGCCAGGTGCAACCGTTACAACCCGGAAGAATGTCTGCACCCATTGCTCGGTAGGTTGCTCAGTCATCGCCGAAGTTGCAAACGGCGTGTGGATCGGCCAGGAGCCGGATTATGACAGCCCGATCAATCGTGGGTCACATTGCTGCAAAGGAGCCGCAGTCCGCGACGACGTGTTGAGTGACCGGCGCTTGCGTTACCCGCAGAAGCTGGTGGACGGCCAATGGAAACGGCTCTCGTGGGATCAGGCCATCGATGAGATCGGCGACAAGCTTCTGGATATCCGCCAGAAGGCCGGCCCGGATTCGGTCTACTGGCTCGGTTCGGCTAAATTTACAAACGAAGCAGCCTACCTCAACCGCAAGTTCGCCGCCTTCTGGGGAACGAACAATTCGGATCACCAGGCGCGCATCTGTCACTCCACCACGGTCACCGGGGTCGCCAATACCTGGGGCTACGGTGCGATGACCAACAGCTACAACGACATCCGTAACTCCAAGACCATCTTGATCATGGGCGGCAATCCCGCCGAGGCGCATCCGGTTTCATTGCAGCACATTCTCGAAGGCAAGGAACTCAACCGCGCAAACCTCATCGTCGTCGACCCGCGGATGACGCGAACCGCGGCGCACGCAACCGAATATGTCCGGGTGCGGCCCGGAGTTCACATCCCGACCATCTATGGGATGCTCTGGCATATTTTCGAGAACGGCTGGGAGGACAAGGAATTCATCCAGCAGCGCGTCTATGGTATCGAGGAAATCCGAAAGGAAGTTGCGAAATGGACGCCTGACGAAGTCGAGCGCGTGACCGGCTTGCCCGAAGCGCAGGTCAAGCATATCGCCGACGTTTTCTCTCACCAGAAGCCTGTAACGCTTATCTGGGCGATGGGCCAGACGCAGTTTGCCACGGGCACGGCAAATGTCCGGGCGAGTTGCATCCTGCTGCTCGCCACCGGCAATGTCGGTCATGCCGGCGGCGGCGCGAATATTTTCCGCGGCCATACCAATGTGCAGGGCGCCACCGATCTCGGTCTCGATGTAACGACGCTGCCTTTGTATTATGGACTTTCTGAAGAGGCGTGGCAGCATTGGTGCCGAGTGTGGGAAGTCGACATTGACTGGATGCGCTCCCGCTTCACCAACAAGACCCTGATGGAGAGTCCGGGGATCCCCAGCACGCGCTGGTTTGACGCCACCTTGTTGCCGAAAGATCAGGTCAGTCAGCCCGACACGTTACAAGCGATGTTCGTGATGGGGCATGGCGTCAATACCATCACCAGGATGCCGGAAGCCGTTCGTGGAATAGAAAAGCTCGACCTGCTGGTCGTGTGTGACCCCTACCCGACGGCGTGGTCCGTGCTCTCGAAACGCAATAACGGCACCTATCTTTTGCCGGCCTGCACCAGCTTCGAGATGGATGGCTCCCGCACGGCATCCAACCGCTCTCTCCAGTGGGGCGAGCAGATTGTGCCGCCCGTCTTCGAATCGAAGAATGACTACGACGTGATGTACATGCTCGCGAAGAAACTGGGTTTCGCCGACAAGATGTTCAAGAACATCAAGGTGGAGAGCGGCGCGGTGTCAGCTGAAGACATTCTGCGCGAGATCAATCGCGGCGGATGGTCGACCGGGTATTGCGGCCAGTCGCCTGAGCGCCTCAAAGCCCACATGAAGAACCAGGCAAGATTCGATCTGGTCACGCTCCGCGCGCCAAAGGACGATCCCGAAGTTGGCGGCGATTATTACGGTTTGCCGTGGCCGTGCTGGGGCACGCCGGAATTCAGGCATCCCGGAACTGCGATTCTCTACAATACCAATCTGCCAGTAAAGGAAGGCGGCGGGACCTTTCGCGCGCGTTTCGGCGTCGAGCGCCTGGTTAAGCGCAAGGTCTTGGAAAACGGGCAGGAAGTCGAAAAGGAAGTGCACGACAATCTGCTCTCCGAAGGGTCCTACTCAGTCGGCTCGGTAATCAAGGATGGTTATCCGGAATTCACGCTCGGCGTTCTCAAGAAACTCGGCTGGGACAAGGACCTCACCGCCTCGGAGAGGGAAATCATCCAGAGGGTGAATGCAACCAGTCCCGATGCGGTTTCCTGGTCGCTCGATCTTTCCGGCGGCATCCAGCGCGTGGCGATCGAGCACGGCTGCAGCCCCTGCGGCAACGGCAAGGCGCGGATGATCGCCTGGAACCTGCCGGACCCGATCCCGGTGCACCGCGAAGTGATCTACACGTCGCGGCCTGACCTTGTCGGCAAGTATCCGACACGTCCGGACGCCCAACAATTTCGGGTACCGAACATCGGTTTCACCGTTCAGAAGTCCGCCGTCGACAGAGGCCTCATCAAACAATTTCCGCTTATTCTGAGTTCGGGCCGGCTGGTCGAATACGAAGGCGGCGGCGAAGAGACGCGCTCCAACAAGTGGCTCGCCGAACTGAAGCAGGACATGTACGTCGAGATCAATCCGGCGGACGCCAGCGAACGCGGCATTGAGGACGGCGGCTGGGTCTGGGTCACCGGAGCCGAGAGCAATTCTAAAACACGGATGAAAGCATGGGTGACCGAGCGTGTAGGCAAAGGTGTCGCCTGGATGCCCTACCACTTTGCTGGCTGGTACGAAGGCGCCGATCTGCGCAGCAAGTATCCGAAGGGCGCAGATCCGATCGTGCTCGGCGAGAGCGTCAACACGCTCACGACCTACGGCTACGATCCAGCGACGGGCATGCAGGAACCCAAGGCAACGCTCTGTCAGATCAGAGCTGCGTGAGGGAGAACGGCCATGGCTCGCGTCAAATTTCTTTGTGATGCCGACCGTTGCATCGAGTGCAACGCCTGCGTGACGGCCTGCAAGAACGAACATGAAGTGCCGTGGGGCATCAATCGCCGCCGCGTCGTCACCATCAATGACGGCAAGCCCGGCGAGCGCTCGGTCTCCATGGCCTGCATGCACTGCACGGACGCGCCGTGCGCCGCAGTCTGCCCGGTGTCGTGCTTCTACACCACCGCCGACGGCGTCGTGCTGCACTCCAAGGACCTCTGCATCGGCTGCGGTTACTGCTTCTACGCCTGTCCGTTCGGCGCCCCGCAATATCCGAAGGTCGGCAACTTCGGTTCGCGCGGCAAGATGGACAAGTGCACCTATTGCGCCGGCGGACCGGAAGCCGACTCCACGCCGGCCGAATACGCCAAATACGGCGCCAACCGTCTGGCCGAGGGCAAGCTGCCGATCTGCGCCGAGATGTGCTCGACCAAGTCGCTGCTGGCCGGCGACGGCGCGATCATCGCCGAGATCTACAAGGAGCGGGTGATGAAGCGCGGTTACGGGTCGGGCGCATGGGGTTGGACCACCGCCTATCACGAGGGAATTGCTGTTTGAGCGGCCCTGCGGGCGCCACCACGGAGAATCACCATGACGATGTGTCCTGCCTACATTCGCTACATCATCATTGCGTTGGCATTCCTGACGATGACCGCGGCAATGCCGGTGTTCGCACAAGAGCTCGGACCGGATGGCGCACCTAATCCCACTGCGAGCGTCGAGAGCGAGTCAAAGCTGCTCCAGCAATTGCCGCGGATCGAGGGGCGAATCGATATCCCAAACCAGAGGGAGCACGTCCTTCAGCAGCCCGCTGGTCGGCTATGGGATCATTTCCACGAAGTCACACTGCATTGGCTCGGCGCGATCGTGATTCTGGGCATGATCGCGGCTCTGGGCGCCGCCTATCTGATCATGGGGCGGATTCGGATTTCGAAGGGCCGTTCCGGGCAGAGGGTGCTTCGCTTCAATTCCTTCGAGCGCTTCTCGCACTGGTTAACCGCCATATCCTTCGTGGTCCTCGGCTTGACAGGACTGAACATCACGTTCGGCAAACTCGTGCTGCTGCCGGTGATCGGCCCCGAGTCGTTCAGCAGCGTGGCGCAATACGCCAAGTACGTGCACAATTACGTTAGCGGCGCATTCGTTATCGGCCTCGCACTCATTGTCGTGCTCTGGATAAGGGACAACCTGCCGCGAAAGGTCGACATCGACTGGATCAAGCAAGGTGGCGGCTTCATCAAATCGAAGCACGCGCCGTCGGGGCGTTTCAATGCCGGCGAGAAGCTGGTGTTCTGGTTTGCCCTTGGCGCCGGAGCGGCCGTCATCGTTTCAGGATACCTGCTGATCTTCCCGTTCTACGGGACAAATATCGCAGGGATGCAGATCGCGCAGGTCGTGCACGCCGTGATCGCGGTTCTGTTCGTCGCGGTTATCATCGCTCATATCTACATCGGCACGCTCGGTATGGAGGGCGCCTTCGAGGCCATGGCGACGGGCGAGGTCGATCTCAACTGGGCGAAGGAGCATCACGACCGCTGGCTCGAGGAGCAGTTGAGCAGGAAGCGCCTCGCCGCTCGATCCGGACAAACAACAGCGGCCCCGGCGGAATAACCATGCTGCTCCCGGATGCTCCGTATGCGCCGCCAGGTACGAATTTTCAAATAAACCATCAGACAAGGATTTTACCAATGAACCGCCAACTCACCCGCAGAGATATGCTTGCAACGGCAGCCGTTGCCGGCGGAATGCTGACCAGCGCATCGGTCGCGATGGCCCAGACGAGCGACCGGATACTCCAGCCAAGCAGAGCGCCCGGAATTGGGGGTAACGATCCCGTTCCTGGCAACCCAATCCGCGAGCGTCAAAACCCGGACATGCTCAATCCACCTGCCACGGATTCCGGCACGACGCCGAATCTCCGCTTCTCTTTTGCCGATGCGCATGTGCGGCAGACCAGCGGCGGCTGGACCCGTCAAGTGACGGCACGGGAACTCAGTGTTTCGAAAGCGATCGCAGGCGTGCAGATGCGACTGAACGCGGGCGCCGTGCGCGAACTGCATTGGCACAAGCAGGCCGAATGGGCCTACATGCTTTATGGGACCGCCCGCATCACGGCTATTGACCCCGAGGGACGAAATTTTGTCGACGACGTCGGCGTCGGCGATCTCTGGTATTTCCCCGGCGGCATTCCGCATTCGATCCAGGGGCTCGGTCCGGACGGGTGTGAATTCCTGCTGGTCTTCGACGATGGCAACTTCGACGAGGACGACACATTCCTATTGAGCGACTGGTTCAAGCACGTGCCTGCCGAAGTATTGAGCAAGAACTTTGGCGCGCCTGCATCGCTGTTCGGACATACGCCTGATCCGAGCGAACTCTATATCTTCAAGGCGCCTGTTCCTGGTCCGCTGGGTCCAGACAGACTGCTAGGTGCGTCGCCCGTGCCGCAAAGCTTCAGCCATCGCATGATGGCTCAGGACCCGATCCGCACGAAAAGCGGAACGGTCCGGATCACCGACTCCAGTGTGTTCCCGGCCTCCAAAGATATCGCAGCAGCTCTGGTAGAAATCGAGCCCGGCGGGCTTCGCGAACTGCACTGGCATCCCAACGCCGATGAATGGCAATACTACATCAGCGGTCAGGCACGCATGGGCGTGTTTGCGGCGTCGGGCCAAGCACGAACATTCGACTTTCAGGCCGGAGACGTCGGTTTCGTTCCCTTCGCCACGGGTCATTACGTGGAGAATACCGGCACCACCACTCTGCGCTTCCTGGAGATGTTCAAGAGCAGTTACTTCGCTGATGTGTCGTTGAACCAGTGGATGGCCTTGACCCCACCGGAGCTTCTGAAGGTGCATCTCAAGCTGGATCAACAGGTCACGATGGCACTGAACAAAACAAAGATCCCGGTCCGGCCGGCATAGCCGACACAATCCCGACAGGCGCACGAAGCCGGCGATGGAGATGAAGCATGAGATCAACCGCGCTCGCGACGATTGCCGTTGGTGTGGTAGTCGAACGACGCAAAGCAAGGAGCCCGTGGCTCGATTTCCTCTGGCGACCGGTTTCGGTTCTGGTTGGGACGCCATCGGCGCCAGCCTGGACGCAGATCCGTGAGGAAGACGACACGATCACATTCTATGTGGGTGAGGCTGCGATCGAATTGCATCGAACCGAGACGGCGAACTATCGGCAGAATCTCTCTTCGGGGATACCCGCGCTGTGGGTCGTTCTGCGACCTCGGCCCGCGCGTTCTGCGAGCCCTGCGTTCGACATCCTTACGGTCACGGCCGACCCCTCGGAGGGGGAGGCAATGACCGATGCCGGCAATGATCTGGTCGCGGCCGTCCCGATGCCGGCCGCGATTATCGATGCAATCGATTGTTTTGTCGCCGAGCATCACGTCGAGCGACCTTTTGGCAAACGGCAACGGGACCGGGGTGATCAGCAGATGCCGCAGCACCGCGGAGAGGACACCGGGAGCGGAAAATGACCGAGCCAGAAAATATCATGTCGCGCTGGTCGCGGATGAAACAGGAAGCCGCCAAGCAGGTCGAGCCCGACGTTCTATCCCCGGAACCCAAACCGGCCGACGCAGAGCCTGGCGACTTGAAAGCAACGGTTGCGACTGCCGCAGCCGGCACGCCCACCTCTCCGAGCTTCGATCCAGCGAGCTTGCCGCCGCTTCAATCGATCACTGCGGGCACCGACATCCGATCGTTTCTTGGATCAGGCGTCCCGGTCGAACTCACAAAGGCCGGGCTGCGCCGCGCCTGGGTCACCGATCCGGCAATCCGCGATTTTATCGGGATCGCTGAGAGCCAATGGGATTTCAACGACCCAGCCGCGATGCCCGGCTTTGGACCGCTGATCGCCGGCAACGATATCCAGGCTCTTGCCGGCCTCGGAGACACCGGGCAAACCAGCGTACTGACGACCGAAGATGTCCGCGTCGAGGCCATCTCAGCCACACGACAAATCGACGAGATCGATCATGCACGGGCGCTGGAGTATTCGCTGCTCGCAGCACTGCTGTCGCACAGTCCCGATCCGCAAACGATCAAGGATTTGGCTGGCCTCAGCGGCGATGCAACGCCGTTGGGCGCCGCTCACGCGACCCTCGCTGCTGCAGCCGCGAGTGAGAGCCCGGAAAGGATCGAGCGCGAGTATTTCGATCTGTTCGTCGGGTTTGGCCGTGGTGAACTTTTCCCCTACGCGTCATATTATCTGACTGGTTATCTCTATGGTCGTCCCCTCGCCCGGGTCCGCGAAACCCTGAAGCAACTTGGTATTGAGAGGACTGAGGGACGATCCGAACCCGAGGATCACGTTGCGGTGCTTTTCGAAGTCATGGCCGGTCTCGCCAGCGGCCGGATCGTTGCACCCGCCGGGACCGAACGTAACACCTTCGAGAACCATCTGAAGCCGTGGATCGCGCGGTTTTTTTCTGACCTCGAGCGCGCCGAGTCCGCGACATTCTATGCTCGCGTCGGAACGCTCGGCCGCACTTTCATGGAAATCGAGACCGAAGCGTTCTCGCTTTCGAATGCAGCCGGTTCGGCAAATGTCGCCGACACACGCGCATAAATCCTTATTTAATCGAACTTCTGCCAAGGCAACGCTATCTAGATCGCAAGCCATCGAACACGGTGGCGCGCTAGATCGGTCGCGCCGCCATGAGCAGGAGTTGAACAATGAGCTGCATTCAATGCGCCGGCAGCGCAGCGTCGGCGCCGAATGATCGAGGATCGCTGCAGCGGTCGCCGCTCGACCTGCTTCCTCTTGAGACTGTGGCTAACCGGCCACTCGGATCGGAATCTTCTGACATCGCTGCATATGGAGCTGACTCGGTCTTGCCGACCAACTTTGTCCCGGGTCATAATCGTGGCTGCTGAGCCAGGGAGGCTCGTGTGGCAAAGCTAGGCATTCCGACGGCAATAGTTCTCGCTGTTGCTGGCGCCCCGTGTGCGGTAGATGCATGGGCGGCCGACATCATTCCCAAGAAGAGCCCGGCGGCTTCGGCGCCCAAGCAGTGCACGGACGCTTGGGACTTTATTTCCACAGACTGCCAGCTGACTTGGCAAGGCATTACGGTCTACGGCACGCTTGACGCGGGCGTCGGCTGGCAGAGCCACGGCGCGCCGTTTGACCCACGATCCGCTGTCGGAGCTTCATACTTAATCCAGAAACAGAACAGGTCGCCGCTTTGGAGTCTTGCGCCCAACGCGTTGAGCAATTCAACCATCGGAATCAAGGGAACCAGGCCGATCGCTGAGGACGTCTCTGTCGTCTTTGCTCTGGACGCGGGCTTCGATCCGTATTCCCTGCGGTTTTCCAACGGACCGGGATCGCTGGCCGCGAACGCCGGCATCCCCCAAAATCAGCAAACCGCCTTCTCCGATTCAAGCCGCGCGGGCCAGTGGTACAATGGCGTAGGTTATGTCGGCGTCAGTTCTCCGACCTACGGCACGCTGACCGTTTTCCGACAGAACTCGCTGACCCTGGACGCGGTCTTGGACTACGATCCGTTCGGCGCCTCTTACGCCTTCTCGCCGATCGGCTTTCAGGGAATAACCTGCGGTGGCGGCAACACCGAAAACTGCAGAAACTCGACGTCCTTGAAATACCGGGTCGACGTCGGCCAGTTCCGGGCAGCGGCGCTGTGGCAGTTCGGTGGCTACGCCCAGAACAATGCCTCCAATGGAGCATACCAGCTACAAGCCGGTGCCGATATCAAAACGGGAGGCAAAGGTGTGTTCTCGGTCGACGCTATTTACAGCCATGTCAGAGATTCCGTATCACTCGGACTTGCACCGGGAAGCAATGATGCCAATGGGGTGCCGATCCCCCCGTTCTTGCCGCAGACGCTGACGGCGACGATCTCCAACAATAGCGCCGTGATGCTTGTGGCCAAATACACCAACGGCCCGCTCAAACTATACGCCGGCTACGAACATATTCGATACATGGCGCCGAGCGATCCGCAGAGCGCGTTTACCGACATCGCGGGAAATTTTCTTTGCCAGGGCTGTGAGGCCTTCAACAACACGAATATTACCAATACGGCCTTCGGCATGAACGGTCTCGGCAACAAGACTTTGCAAGTCATGTGGATCGGGACCAAATACGCGGTTACCGAAAATCTGGATGTGATCGCCGCTTATTACCACTATATCCAAAACTCCTTCTTCGGCACCGCCGCCGGCGGACGCGCCCCGTGCTTCGGCACCGAACATGCGCAATGCGCCGGGACATTCGACGGGATTTCTGCCGCTATCGATTGGCGGTTTGCACCAAAGTGGGATCTCTATTCCGGGGTCATGTTCACTCAAGTGAACGGCGGACTGGCGTCGGGCTTTCTTCGGCGCAACAATATCGCTCCCACGGTCGGGCTACGGTTCCGCTTCTGAAAAGCGGGATACCGATCGGTGGGCTGTAGTTCGGACGGCGGCGCTCACCCAAAATACTCAGCGAACCAAGCATGACGGCCAAGAAGGCTTGTGCCGATCCGGGCCGCAGCGGGATTGACGGTGAACCAAGAACGGGACCGACAGCACCCGCAGTGGCGGCTGGAGCAAGTATGAGTCGGCGGTTGGCAAATTTTTTTGCGAGGTGCCGCCGAACGTGGCACTCGTTTCCGGCATGACGGTGACGGTCCGCAGCGACCAATCACCGAAGCCGCGGCAACAGCGGCGGCGTCGCTCAATGCCAACTTCATCTTGGTCTCCTTGGATGATGTAGGCGGGCGCAGGCTCCATCGGAATGGAGTTGTTATTCGCCAGTAACTTCTGTTTGAGAAAGCTTCGGGCGTACGTTTTGCACGTTGATCTCATTCAAACGATTTAACGATCTCGAGGGTCACGCCAGCGTCGGCGCCTATGAGCATGCAATCTCAACGACGCACCCGGCCCCTGGATGGATCGTGAATCGAAAACCGTGCAACTTAACAATGGCCGCTACCAGGTTAAGGCCAAGACCCAAGCCCGACGTATGTCTTACTTTATCCGACCGGTAGAAACGTCTTAGGACCGCGTCACGCTCGTGTTCGCTTATGCCGGAACCGGTATCGCTCACGCGCACAATATCCTGGCCGTTGCAGCGAAATATTCCAATCTCCACCTGCCCGCCGACCGGTGTAAATTTGATGGCGTTGTCGACGAGGTTGGCGACCGCCTCGATCAGCAAGTCCCGGTCACCCTGCACGTTCAGTTCGTGCAGCGAGTGGATCACGAGAGCAATTCCTTTGTCTTCCGCTATCGGTTGGTACATATCCGCCACTTCGCGTATCAGATCCGCAAACGCGACGTTGCCAAATCCTGATAATCGCTGGCTTCTCTCGATTTCTGCAAGCCGCAAAATAGCGGTGACTATCGAAAGCCCCTGATCGAGTGCCTCTATGGTTTTGTCTGCAACCGCCTGCAGTTGCTCGAGCGTCTGGGCGCCCGTGCGCCCGCGCTCAAGCATCAGCCGCGCCCGAGTGAGTGGTGTACGCAAATCATGCGCTATGTCATTGCCGATGCCTGCGAGGGATTGGATAAGGGCTTCCATCTCGTCGAGCATGCCGTTGACTACTATGGCAAGTCTGGAGAAGGGATCGTCGGTCTTGCGATGAGGGAGTCGTTCACGCAGGTTGCCGGCAACGATGCGCTCGACCCGCTCGTTGACCTCAACGATACGACGCCGGGCGCGAGCGTTCAGCGCCACACCGACGGCAAGGCAAAGAAGCACGGCGGGAAGCAGACCAAGCGCGATCGCTATACCCTCCACGAGGGCGATCTCCCCGACTTCATCGACGTTTCGCCCGATCACCAGTACGTCGCCGTTCGGCAAGTTTCGCGCGATCAGGCGGACGGCCTGTTTCTCCCGGCCAGCTTCGTCGACCCTGTCGACGATGACGCCTTGTACTTCATCATCGATCTTCAGGATAGGCGGCAGCGCGTCGAGGTTGCCCGCCAACCTGCGGCGGTCTGAATCAAACAATCCTGCGAGCCGAACGCGGCCCGGATCCTGCTTCAGAAGCTCATCAATCGCCTCCAATCTCCGCGCGGGCGACAAGTCCGCAAAAAGGCTCAGTTGCGAGGCAATCATACGATCCGATCGCGTCGTCAGATCATGCTTTGTTTTCAGGTAGACGAACCCGAGCATCGCAATCGTAAGAGTGGTGAATATGGCGGCCACCAGCACGGCCCACCGCAGCGTGGTCGAGCGCGCGAAGTCAGGCAATCGCATAAGATTCGTCCCCCGAGAGACCACAGCGGCATTCCGGTTTTCTGCTTGCCTTGGGGAGTACCTGCGAGGCTTGGAATGAAGCGCCCACGTTCCATCAATATGACTGGCTTGCATTCGTCGGTAACTGACGTCGTTCAGCGAGTTGCCATTTTCTCGACCTTGCGGGCGGCGTTTGTAATCACGGACGCCCCCTCTTTCGGATGAGACTCGAACAAGGAGTGGCTGGCACCCTTGATCGCGGCCCTCGCGGCTCGGCACCGGCCGGGGCCAATGTCGAGGCAAGAGAAAGAGCGGCCGCAAAGGTCAAGTAGGCTTTGGTGTATTTCATGGGAGATTACTCCAGGTTAGGTTTTGCAACCCTAAGCCCCGGAGGAACTTGCGTATTCCTTCGATCATGTGCGTTTTCAACTTCGCACGCCGTCGAGAGATCAGCGACACGAGCCCCCTGTTGCCTCGCGGTCGACCGTCTTCGACAAGTTGCGAGGTTCCGGCCGTGCATTCGTGGAAGACGGCGGACATTGGCTCTGCCACTCAGCGGTCCACGCCAAACTCGGCCGCACGTCAGCGTTGCAGGATCAGCCCATGAACTAAGTTCTGAGACTCCAAGTCGCGATGCTCGCGCTTATCGGCGCAGCATCGCCTGCTTCCGCAAGCCCCTGCACGCATTTGGTTGCTCGCGTACAGGTTCAGGTTGACGCGGCGGTCGAAAGACGGGCGGGCTTTGATTCTTGGAAACCGGAAAGCCTCGATGCGTTGCGTGGTCATCAGCCGACTCCCCGTTCGATCGCGGCAGCCGAGACTGGCGCCGCTTGCCGGGCATCGCTGCGCCTGTTTCAAAGCTTGCCAATCCAGGGCCCTTGACTGGATCCCGTCCGCCAAGGTCATCGCTTGAGGAGCAGCTCATGGAGAAGGCCGCATCGTTGCCGATACGACCTCTTCCATCTGTCGCTGCCGGTCCCGGCCGCCAGCATTGATGCTGCATGCCAGTTACTGGCAGACGTGCCGTCGACCGTCATGTCCAAGGAACGTCCCGGAAGCCGGATCGAACGAACGGTACCGCTCGCACGATGAGCCGTTCGCGCTACTGTTCATGAGCGGGCCACCGCTTTCGAATATCTCCGGTGTCAGAGCGTTCGGGCCCGCCGCCGGCGTGGGGCGGCCGCCGTTGAGGACGTCATTGTTGGGGTAGTAGAACGCGAAGGCACCCGGCTCCTGGATCGCGGCCTGCGCGAATACCGGTGTTGCGAACGCCAGCGACAGAAGGGCTGCCGCGCTAAATATCCTGAATTTGGTCATGACCTGTCTTCTCCGTGAATGTGGGCGAACTTCTGAATTCTCGCCTTCGCCCTGAATGTTCAGATGCGTCATCACGGAGGTAGGCCGAAGCTCGACCAGTCCCACTAAATTCGGCTTCAGCAAGCTAAAACGATTTTTACATGATCGCTTGCACTTCGATTTGCGAGAACGCTGATCCCGGGCTGCATTAAGCTCGAATTTAGTGGTGCGCACGGACGGACAGACCTATGTCTCATTCAGGGCTCTCAAGAAGTAGGAGTTTCGTCCATGTCCAGAACCTCGACCAAGATCATTGGTGCACTGCTCGTGCTGTTGGTGGCGCCTGCGGCTGCGTATGCGAGAATGGCGGGTGAAGCGGGCATGGGAAACATACCCATCAGTGGAATCCCTCCGGGGCCCGCAAATCTCGGTGGAATGAACAATGTGTTTGCCGATCCAAGCGGCATCGCCAACGCTTCAAGGATGGCTCCGCTGCCGCCGCCGCGCATAACCATCCCGACAATTCCGCAGTTCAAGTGACAGAAGCAACCGCGCTACGTCCCAACAAAGCCCTGGCCTGGTCGGGGCTTTGCTGCGCTCCTTGTCTGGCGCGAACGCACCCGGTATCCAATTCGGATGACTGAACGCGAATTTAGTCGAGAGCATGAGTAAGCATCCCCATCTCGCACCTATCGCGACGTTGGCGGTTGGCCCTACTCGTACATGCCAGCGTCTGACCAGGCTCTGCAACGGAAAGCCCGCCGATCCCAAGGAGAATGTCATGAGAGGACGAGTAATGATGATTTTGGCAAGCGCGGTACTGGCCGGCAGCCTTCTCGCCA
The DNA here is from genome assembly GCF_029051645.1 of Bradyrhizobium sp. CSA112. Classification (GTDB taxonomy): domain Bacteria; phylum Pseudomonadota; class Alphaproteobacteria; order Rhizobiales; family Xanthobacteraceae; genus Bradyrhizobium. The sequence continues at coordinate 554,775 of NZ_JAACFS010000001.1, read as the reverse complement.
CCGGTGCACAAGCACGCGGCGGCGGTGGCGGCCATATGGGCGGCGGCTTCGGCGGGGGCCACATGGATGGCGGCTTCGGTGGCGGTCACATGGGCGGCAGCTGGCGAATGCGCGGATGACGCGAGTATCCCGTCCTGTCGGAAGCATCCGAACGACCGACACGTCATGGACGATATCATTCGTCCTGAGTTCGGACGGAAGCTGCTCCATGTTGCCTGGTTATCCTACGGCCGTCCGCACCCAACAAACCGGCGTGCTTTACCCCGACGAAAACGGCGAGTACGCCCACCACCGCCAGGGTCCACTGAAAAGTACTCGAACGTATGAATTTCGGTTGCCCGCATTAGATCTCGCCACCCGGATATCCCGCTAGACGTCAACGACGGCACATTGCTCCCGGCCATTAGACGCTTATGGTCCAGTGCGAAGAATAAAGCCGGCGCCGCGGACATTGTGGATCATAGGGACGTCGCCAGGCCCGTCCACCTTATGGCGCAAGCGGCCCATATGCACGTCGACAAGATTGGTCGCTGGAACGAACTTGTAATTCCAGACTTCCTCCAGAAGCATGGCGCGTGTCAGAAGCTGGTCGCTACGTTGCATCATATATTCGAGCAGACGAAACTCGCGCGGCAACAAATCGATGACGCGATCACCGCGTTTGGCGGTGCGTTCGATCAGGTCGAGCTCGAGCGGCCCTGCCCGCAGTGTCGTTTCGCGCGATTCCGCCGGACGGCGTAGCAACGCCTCCAGCCTCGCTACAAGTTCGACGATCGCAAAGGGTTTGGTGAGATAATCATCGCCACCCATCCGCAGTCCACGCACGCGGTCGTCCACAGCGCCGAGCGCGCTCAGCACGAGCACCGGGGAACGCACCTGGTCCTTCCGCAGCGCCTCGATCACCGTAAGTCCATCCATTCCGGGCAACAGTCGATCGACGATCATGGCGTCCGGCCGCGACGATCGCGCCTTGTCGAGGCCATCAATGCCGTTAGCCGACCATTCGACTTCAAAACCGCGGTCGGCCAGCTCGGCGGTGATTTCCTCGGCCGTCTCGCTATCATCCTCGATCAACAGCACTTTTGTCATCAATCGATTCCCAATTGCAGCGAAAGCTTTCGCAGATCCCAAAGTTTCGGCCGCCACGACCGCACGCTTGCCGAGACCAGTGCCATGTCAACGACCTGCAAATGCCATAGGTTTCTCCTCAAGAGAGCCGGACAACGCCGCCACGCCTCATTCGTGGCAAAAGGCGTGGCGTGCGTCGCCCGGTCGGCGGCCATCTGCCCACCGCTTGAGGGGACAATCGCGGTGGGGCCGCTGTTAGTGAATCTAGGTCGGGTTGATCGGGTTTACCATTAAACTGGGTTTTAGAGTTCGGTACTGTCGCGTGGCGCGCGGGCGTCAGGACTTCCGTGATTTCCCTGGCCGGCTCTGCGGCTTACTGCCTTCGGCCATCGTCGGCCGATGCGCGAAGGCTAATTGCCCTCTCAGCAGCCTGACGGCCACGAAGACGATACGCCCGGCGTGGCGGCGGCACCCGTGGCATTGGCCGGGGCCATCGTGGCAGGTGTCATCAAATTCATCGTCGTGCTCTCGGCGCAGACCGACGTGTTCGGCGTCGGCACCACCGCCGTCGTCGGATCGAGGCTGGTGGTGGCAAGCGGCGTCATGTCGGGCTGGATCGTACCGGGCGGCGGACTTGCCGTAATTTCCGGCGTCGAGAGGGGCAAGGCGGCACCGTTGGTCGGGGGACCTCCCGGCGAAGAGCTGCATAGGATGGTCGACGAGCTGCCTAGCGGCGGCACCGGCGATATCGTTCCGGTCGTGCTGGCGACGAGGGACGTGGGAATGGTTCCCAAGGCGCTGGATGACGTCGTCGCCGCCGACGGCGTCATCGCATTTGTGCCCCGCGCCATGGCTGTGGAAACCGTGCCTGAAGCCCTCGATAGAATCGGTACCGGCGGAGCGACGATGGAAGGCTGAGGCAGAGCCGGCACCGTGGGCGGCTGCGGCGCCGGTATTGTCGAGCCGAAAATATCCGTCATGAACGACGTAGCCGGTTGTGCGGACAACGGCAGCAATGGCGCAAGACCGTCAGCCGTTGTGGATGCGGAAGGCTCCGCTGGTATCGTCGGCACCGATAGCAGCGATCCGGTTACGCCGCCGGTTGTCGGCATCGATGTAACCGGCACCGCCGGGGTCCCGGGCGCGATCTGACCTATTGGTATGGCGCAGGCCACGACCGTCCCGGGCGTTGTGGGGTCGGATGCCAACGGCACCGGCGCCAGCGTCGTGCCGGGAGTGCCCGGCTGTGTGACCGCCGAGAACGGGCCGGGGCCATTGAGTGGAGAAATAAGGATAGTCCCCGGCGTCGTTGCAAGACCCATGGCCGTGGTGCCCATGGTGGAGACCTGTGCGAAGCCGGCGTTGCAGCCCAACAGCAAAATGCCCGCCGTGAACAGCAAGCATCGCGTCTGCTTCCCCGGCATCATTCTAGCCTGTCTTCGTTTCATGGCGCACCGCGACCTTGCTGCCTTCCGTTAGATTCACCATCGGATTGAGAACGACTTGATCACCCGGATTTACGCCATCGTGCACCTCGACTGCCGTACCGAAGTCGCGCGCGATCGTGATCTTCTGCAAATGCACGGCACCATTGCGGACCACGGCGACATGCAGGCCATTTTGATCGAATACGACAGCGTCGGCCGGTATGATCATCGCCGGCGTCTTGCGCGGGATGAACAGCTCGACGGTGCAGTAGATTCCAGGACTCAGCGCGCTGTCCGGATTGGGAACATCGATCTCGGTCAGAAGCGTCCGGCTTCCGGGCTGCAACGCGTCCGCGATCCGCGTCACTTTGCCCGGAAAATTGCGATCCGGAATCTCGGGAACACGAACCACCGCGTCAACGCCGGGTCCAAGCCCAAACGCCTCATCCTGCGGCACGAACACCTGGGTGCGGATAACGTTGGAATGCATCAACGTGAACATGAAGGTCGACCCAGATGTCACCAGGCTGCCGTTGTCGATATTGCGCTGTGTGATAACGCCGTCGAACGGCGCCACGACGCGCTGATAGGCCTTCTCCTGCTCGAGTATTCGAATTTGGGCTTCCTGGGCTGCAATATTCGCCTGAGCCACTTCAACCGCAGCCTTCTGTGCCTCCAGGGTGAGACGGTCGTTGTCGCCTTGCTGAAGCGTGAGCCATCCCTGCTTGACCAGGTTGCTGTCGCGCGCATTGGTGACCTGGGCCAGATCGCGGCTTGCTTGTGTCTGCTGCAATGTGGCCCGGTTCTGAGCCAGTGTCGCCTTGGCTTGGGTAATCTGATGGTCGAGTTCAGGAGCGACAATGCTGGCCAGCAGGTCTCCCGCCTTGACGTGATCGCCGATATCGACATAGCGCTTTTCGATGTAGCCGCTGGTGCGCGCGAAAATATTCGCGGCCTCAAACGCCGTTGTGGTCGCCGGCAATGTGACGGTGGTCGTGCTACCGGCGGCACGCACTGCGGCGACGCGAACGTTCGGGACAAACGCCGTGCTCTGTTGCGAAGTGGCCGCCACCCCGAGGTCGGCCTCGTGGTGGCGCCAGGCGCCCTCTGCAAGGCCGCCCACGAGCAGTAACAGCGCCGTTCCGCCGAGTAGCGCCGCTCCGTAACGACGACCTCGCTTCCGCGGTAGCGCCACACGATCGGACCCGGCATCGAGCCGATCCTCGACATTCTCATTCCTAGGCTCATTTTCGGGTCGGACACCAATGTCGGTCATGCCGGTACTTCCTCAAATACGCCATGGTGGGGTTTTCCGTCGTTGCCCTTGCGCAGCATGGCGAACAGGTAGGGCACGATCAGCAGCGTTGTCGGGGTTGCAAACAGCAGTCCGCCGATGACGGCGCGTGCGAGCGCAGCATTCTGTTCCTCGCCTGCGCCGCCGATCGCCATCGGGATCATGCCGACGATCATCGCTGCCGCCGTCATCAGCACCGGACGGATCCGGGTGTAGCCGGCGCTCAGCGCGGCCTCCAGGGCCGAGTGCCCTTTCAGTTGTTGCTCGCGCGCGAACGTCACGAGCAGGATGGAGTTCGCCGAAGCGACACCAACCGCCATGATGGCTCCCATCAACGACGGAACGTTCAGCGTGGTCCCGGTGATGAACAGCATCGTGACGATGCCGCACAGTGTCGCCGGCAGCGCCAGGATCACGACGAATGGATCGCCGAAGTTCTGATAGTTCACCACCATCAGCAGATAGACGAAGACCGCGGCGAACAGCAGCCCGATACCCAGGTTTCGGAACGAGTCGTTCATGCTCTGGATCTGTCCGACCACCTGAATCGAGTTGCCGGGTTTGAGCTGCTTCTGCAACTCGGCCGTGACCTTGTTGATGTCGGCCGCGACGCTGCCGAGATCGCGGCCTTGCACGCTGGCGTACACGTCAAAGACAGGCTGGATGTTGCTCTGGTTCGTGTTGGTCGCGACTTTATCGCGCTTGAACGTCGCGACATTGCTGAGCATGCCCGGGATCGTCTGGCCGCTCACCGCCAGCAAGGTGGAGACCGGTGTATTCTGCAGCGCATTCAGCGAGTTGACTTTGTACTCCGGCGTCTGCACGGCCAGATAATACGGGATCCCAGACTTCGGATCGGTCCAGAAATTGGGCGATACCTGCGCGGACGAGCTCAGGCTGACATTGATGTTGGTCGCGATCGTGCTGGCATTGAGGCCAAGCTGCGCGGCACGGGTCCGGTCGATCTGGGCGTAGAAGGCCGGCGCATCGACTTCCTGCTGCAGATGCGCGTCCACGATGCCGGGAATCGCGGCCAGGCGCTGACGGAGTTGCTTTGCGACCGCAAGGTTTCCCGGATCAACGCCCACGGTTCGGACATCGATCTGCGCCGGCAGTCCGAAGTTCAAGATCTGCGTGACGATATCGGCCGCCTGGAAATAGAAGACATCCTCCGGGAATGCGGCGGGCAGCACCTGGCGCAATTTCTTGACATAGTCTGCCGTCGGCTTGTGACCCTCCTTGAGCGCCACCTGGATCACGCCATCGTTGACTCCGATCGTCGACCCGTCAGCAAATGCCAGATTGTAGGACCGAGCGGGTAATCCGATATTGTCGACAATCAAAGAGCGGTCCTTTTCGGGAATGACTTCCCGGATCTTGTCCTCGACCGCCTGGAAGATCGCCTCCGTGGCTTCGATGCGCGTTCCCGCAGGCGCGCGAACGTGAAGCTGGATCTGCCCGCCGTCGATCAGCGGGAAAAAGTCGCGCCCGACAAACGTGGCCATCACCGCGCCAAGGCCGAGTATCAACACGGCGACGAAGGGAATGATGGCCTTCCGCCGAAGCAGCGTCGTCAGGAGATTCGAGTATCCATCGCGCAGCCGCTCGAAGCTGCGATTGAATGCGGCGGAGAGCCGCGAGAACAGACCTGCAGGCGTCCCTTTGTCTGTGTGACGGCGTTCGCCCTTGAGCAGCAAGCCGATCGTGATCGGCGTCAGCGTCCGCGACAATCCGTAGGAAGCCAGCATCGCGAACACGACGGCCAGTCCCAGCGGCGTGAACAGGTACTTGGCTGGCCCATCGAGGAACAGGACCGATGTGAAGACGCAGCTGATGGCAAGCGTCGACACCAGCGTGGGCCCCGCGATTTCGGCGGCGCCATGCAACGTCGCCTCGGAGAGCGGCATACCCTCTTCGGTCCACAGCCGGTGGGTATTCTCGATCGTCACCGTCGAATCATCGACCAGTATGCCGACCGCCAAAGCAAGGCCGCCGAGCGTCATCGTGTTCAGCGTTTCGCCGAGGAAATACAGCACGGTGAGCGATGACAGGATCGCCAGCGGGATTGAAATCATAACGACCAGCGTTGATCGCCAGGAGCCAAGAAAGATCAGAATCATCAGTGCCGTGAGGCCAGCCGCGATCGCGCCTTCGCGCAATACGCCATTGACGGAGTTTGTCACGAACACCGACTGATCGAACAACTCGTTGACCTTGAGTCCCGCCGGCGCGGCCGCCCGGATGGCCGTCAGCGCATGCTTCACGCTGTTGACGACCGCGAGCGTAGAAGCATTGCCGTTCTTGATTACGCTGAGCATAACCGATCGGCGGCCGTCTTGACGCACGATATTCTGCTGCACCAGCGAGCCGTCGCGGACCTGAGCCACGTCCTTCAAAAAGACGGTGGCGCCGTTGACGAACTTGACCGGCATCATGTTGAGATCGTCGATCGACGCCGGGGTCGCGTTGGTTCGCACCGTGTATTGCGTGTCTCCGATCTTCGCAGTTCCCGACGGCAGCGTCAGGTTCTGCGTATTGACCGCATTCACGATGTCGAGCGGCGTCAATCCCCGGGACAGAAGCTTGTCCGGGTCGATATCCACCATGATCTGACGATATTTGCCGCCGGCCGGCGTCGGCAGCGTGACGCCGGCAACCGGCGCCAATTCCTGCCGGACCCGATAGATACCGAAATCATAGAGCTGCTGCTCATTCAGGCTCTCCGAATTGAGGCTGAGCTGCAGCACAGGAACGCTCGACGCATTGAACTGCACGACGACGGGCGGCTGAATGCCGGGTGGCATCAGGGCGCGAATGGAATTGGTGGCCGAGACGATCTGCGCGATGGCGAGGTCGAGGTTGACGTCTGGCTGGAAGTAGATCTTCTGGATCGACAGACCGTTGAGGGTCTGCGCTTCCATGCTCTTGATGCCGTTGACGTTCGCGCTGATGGAATATTGGCTGTAGGTGGTGACGCGCTGCTCCATTTCCGGCGTCGTGAGGCCGGTGTATTGCCAGATCACGGTGACCACCGGGATGCGGATTTCCGGAAATATGTCGGTCGGCATCGACCAAATGGCGGCGACACCGAGAAACAGGATCAGGGCTGCCACCACGTAGAAGGTGTGCGGAAACCTTAGCGCAAATCGAACGATCCCCATCGTCTGTCCTTACTGCGTTCCGCGCCGACGGCGTTGCAAGCCGGCCAACAAATCTACGGGAGGTAGCCAACACATGACGACAGGACGCAGTGTTCTCAATTAAAAACCGATTTAGAATTTGCATTGGTCCTGACGTGCAGCTCGCCGCCTCTCACGCCAAGAGGAGAGCAGGTCTCAAATTCCTGGTGGCAGCGCGCCTGACCTTTTCGAAGGCCACGGTTTCGATCTGCCGAACGCGCTCGCCGGAAATGGACAGCTCACGCCCGAGCTCCTCCAGGCTCGGCGGATCCTCGCTGAGCCGCCGCGCCTCGAACACACGTCGCTCCCGCGCCGTCAGTACATCAAGGGCCGAACGAAGCGCTTTCGCCTTTTGCGCACTCTCATCCTGTTCGACGGCGATCGCCTCGGCGTTCGGCGAATGATCGACCAGCATCGCTTCCCATTCGGTCGGCCCGTCATCGCTGACGGTCGCATTGAGGGAAACGTCTCCCGTCAGACGGCTGCTCATCTCGATCACCTCGCGAAGCGGAACCACGAGCTCCCGCGCGACGGCCTCGGCGACCTCCTGCGTGAGCCCTACCCTGTCGCCTCCGAACTTGCTCATGGCGCGCCGGAAGCCAAAGAACAGCTTTCGTTGTGCGGCCGTCGTCCCGATCTTGACCAGCGACCGCGACCGCAGAATGTAATCGTGGATGGCGGCCTTGATCCACCACAGGGCATAGGTAGAAAACCGTGCGCCGCGGCCGGGCTCAAAATGCGAAGCCGCGATGACGAGGCCGAGATTGGCTTCGCCGATCAGATCGGCAAGCGGAAGGTCGTATCTCTGGTAGCGCCGCGCGACCTTTGCTGCGAGCCTGAGATGGCTGGTGACGAGCGCATCGGTCGCCCTGCGGTCCCGATGCTCCTGCCAGCGCCGCGCAAGCTGCTGCTCCCGCGCCGGTTCAAGCAAACCGTATCGCTTGATGAGAGTAGCGTATTCGCCGACGAGATCCCGCGACCTGTCTCCGGTCAACATCTCTCGCCTATCTATGGTCGTGCTGTGCGCGTTCATTGGTGGCTCCAATCATCAGGTCCGGCAGGCAAACCCTAGGAGGGGACACCACAGCGCATCTATTAAATTGGAATTGAGGAATCTAAATTCGCCGTTAGCGTTGCGCAAATTCCGATATCGAATTTCAAGAGCGCACGATCCGCTCTGGACGGTGACCTCGAAGGCACTTGTTTCTCGTGCGACGCTTCTAGACAAGGCTTAAGATTAGCTGAGCCTTGTAAAGGGCGGCACGATGGGTCCGCGCTGCTCGATGTCGTCAGTGCTCGCCGGGAACTCGTGATGCCACGACAACCTTCGACGAGGTGCTCGAGTTAGGCAAGGCATGATCAGGCAGTCCTCTATGGACGAGCCCTTTGATCTGGCCGACGTCAACTTGCGGCGTTAACCGCACTCGGTAGATGTCTCGTCAGGCAATAGAAATGGCCCGAAGCAACGGCAGGCGAGGTCACTCAGCCGCCGTCTGGAGATGCTCAATTTCGTCGAGTAGCGACCTGGCCGCCCTCAGATCGCAACTACCGAAGCCTTCGGTGAACCTGTCGTAGACGTGTGTCAGAAGGCTCCGCGCCTCGTCGAGCCGGTTCTGCCGGACGCGGGATCGAGCCAGGCTTGTTGCAGCACGCAGCTCCCACGACAGAACGCCTTGCCGGCTTGCCTCCTCGATCGCATGAAGGAAACAGCCATCTGCCGCTGATACGTTCGAGGCTGATGCTGACAGGAGGATTTCTCCCTTGATGCGCCAGAACTCCGCAAGGCTGAAGAACGATTCCTTGTTTTGCTCAGCCTTGGCGATCGCTTCGTCGATGATAGCCAACGCTTCATCGAAGCGTTTCGACATCGCCAGGCCTTCCGCCAAACCGCCCAACAGCACCGGAACTTGCAATTCCTGGCGATTGGCACGCAATGCTTCCACGCCTCTCCGCAGAGTCGCAATACCCGCCTCAACCTGGCCGCGGCTAATCGACAGCATGCCGCTGAAGCCGATACCGGCGGCCTCATAGGGTGCAAACGAATAGCTCCTCGCATTGGCGATCAGGCGCTCTATCACCTCCTCCGCATCGGATCTGTTTCCGATCCGCAGAAGGGTGGCCCCGGCAAACAGGAGACAGATGCAGAGCGTAGACGGATCCTTGAAAGTAGCTCCTTCCGCCATCGCCTCTTTGGCAATCTTCGTGGCCTGCTCCGGAAAACCGCGGAGCCAGCGGATCGCCGCGAACCCACAACGCGCACGCGCGCGCGTATCGCGGTCCACGCTTCGGCTATCCGGATCGACGCCGGACAGGGAGCTTTCAGGCAGGCAGGCCTTCCAGTTCTCCTCGGCAGTGAGCAAATCTCCACTATAATAGTTGAAGAAACCGAGATTCCAGTTTGCCTCGGCGATACATGCCGGATCGCCTATCCGCACAGCCACGGCCGCACTGCGCGTCGCAAGCAGGAACGCGTTGGAAATGTCTCCGGTTCTGTGGTCGAACAAGCCCAACCTTCCGAGAAGTCGTAGCTGGGTGCGCAGGTCTTGGAGGTCCTCGGCAAGTTTGAGACCTCTCGCAAGCGAGCGTCGGGCACGGTCGTCATTTCCTCTGGCGAACATCAGCGATTGCCCAAGCGCAGCCTGGAGTTTCATCTCTCGCCAGCTGCCGTGGTCAACTTCCTCAAACGCCGAAATAGCTCGTTCAGCCCATTGCTGGCACTCGGCCAATAATAACATTTCAAGAAAAAGCAGGCTCGAGGCTGCGGCAAGGGCGATGCCGATCCTGGTATCGCCGCACTCGGAAAAGCTCCATTCCAGCGCAGCGCGCACGTTGTCGAGATGGTCGGCACATCCCGCGGAGCCGGCATCGAACAACTCACGATAACAGTCCGCGTGGCGGCGTCTAATGAAGCCCGCTTCTCCACTTTCGGCGAGCTTGGTCGCGGCATAGTGGCGGGTCGTGTCAAGCAACCGGTATGGAGAACGTGACGTCGCGCTCTCGGTGCTGACGGCAAGCAGCGACTTCTCGACCAGGCTTGCAAGCCCGTTCATCGCTTGTGCGCGGTCAATCTGATCGTCCACCACCACTGAAAGGGCGACTTCCAGTCCGAAAGGGCCTGCAAAAACGGCGAGGCGGCGCAGGATCAGCCGCTCCGCCGGGGAAAGAAGGTCATAACTCCAGTCCAGCGTGGCGCGAAGGGTTTGGTGGCGGGGCAGCGCAGTACGCCGGCCTCCCTGTATGACGTTGAATCGGTCGGCAAGAAGATCCAGGGTTCCTTGCAGGCCGTAGGTATTGACGTGGCCGGCGGCAAGCTCAATGGCCAGGGCCAGGCCGTCGAGCCGGTGGCAGATTTCACAGACGATGGCGGCACCGCTATTGTTCAATTCGATAGGGCGACCGCCCGCACTTATGCGATCCACGAATAGTCGTACCGCCGGAAAGTCCAATGCGCTTGCTGCCGAGTATGCGGTCGAAGTCGGGGCGCTCAACGGCGGCAATCGATAGACCTGTTCGCCGCCGACGCGCAGTGACTCTCGGCTCGTTGCGAGGATGTGTACGGTCGGCGCTTCGGCGTAGATGCGTTCGGCCAATGCCGCCGTTACATCGATAACGTGCTCGCAGCTATCCAGGACCAGCAGTGCCCGCCGGTCTTGCAGAAAACTGATGATGGCCGGCACCGGATCGCTTGATCGAACCGAGAGACCCAGTGTCGAAGCCACCACGCTGGGTACGAGCATAGGGTCGTTTAGCGGCCCGAGATCGAAGAAACAGGCGGCGCCCGCAAAGTTTTCGAGCAGATGACGAGCCACTGCGACAGCGACGGTGGTCTTGCCAATCCCGCCCGGTCCGGCGACGGTGACGAAACGGTCGGATTCCAGCCGCTGCGATATCTCGTGGACAATTTCATCGCGACCCACCATTCGCGTCAAACAGGCCGGTAGCTTCTGGAGTTGTTCGGGCATTTGAACAGCCCGGGCCACCGGCTCGGACTCGTTCGAGAGAAAAACCGGCGCAACAAAGGAATAGCCCCGTCCTGTCAGCGTCGTCAGATATCTCGCGTCCCCCTCCCCATCCCCGAGCGCCTTGCGAAGGGCAGCAACGTGAACCCGGAGAGATCCCTCACCGACGTTTATGTTCGGCCAGACACGGTTGAGCAGTTCGTCCTTGGTCACGATCTCATTTGCGTGCTCAACCAGAACGATGAGAATATCGAGGGCCCGACCACCCAAAGGAATCGGGGTACCGTCGCGCTCAAGCAGCCGCTGCGCCATGGACAATTTGAAAGGACCAAACGACACGACAGCGTTGGGCTGACGACCTCCTTCGGCAGGCATCATGATCGGAGTCAGCTATCCAGTTACGCCAATTCGGAGCAATTACGAGCAAGTTCACCTTGGCTGTCCGCCTGAAGAACGCTCCGGTCTTGAGCTGGGATACTAGAAAGCCTGCTCGGACTCCAGTCTAAGTTGATCACAGGCGCGTCAGCCAGGCCTGCCGTTAAGCGCCCTGCTCTAAGCTGATGAAAACTCGGAACGACGCGCTGGTCGCCCCTCACTGCCGCAAACGGGAGCATCCCCATGACTGACGACGGATAAGCCCGTTGCGCCTGCGCATGACAGAAACATGACAAAGACATGACAGTCCGCAAGTTCGCGCTGAAGCGGCCAGCGCGCGACTCAATGGCCGCCTTGCGCCAAGGCGGCCATTGCTCTGCGAGAGATCGTCCGTTTCTGATTCAATACCGATGCGTCCGTCACCAGCTCGCATCTAATGGGCGTGGCGTTTCTTCAAGGATGGGTTGCACGCCGGAGCAGCCACGATACGAATTGCCGAAAATACGGAGGAGCTCGAGTGCCCCCGCAAGTTCACTATGTGTCAGCGTCGAACCAGCGGCAGCAACAAAGTCTGGAGCAGGATCGATCATGACGGGTCTCCCCTGCGCGCGCCAGCGGCGTGGATTGCGCGAGATAAGCGTTCCTTCACTGATGGGGCGTGTCGCCCGCGAAACGCTTGAAATCCCATATCCGATTTGTTGAGAGAATCCGCCGCGTCCGAACTGCCTGCAGGACACACCTACAGCGCCCTGAAGCTGAAGTGCTCCCCATTCGCGCGAGCCTGCGGTCCCTCCGGCGGAGAAAGTCGAGCCAGACCTCACCCTCGGCATCGACGCCTCTCCGCTCATCCGCCTAAATCCGGCGCGATCAGATGAGAGGCGCCGCGCTCTGCCTGTCATCGTATTTGCGTCATGCCGCATTTTAACAACCCGGCAAGGGCGGATCTAGAGCCGCAAGCATCTGATTCATTTGATCTAATTGTCAATTTTTGACATGCGGCCACGCCCTGTGCATTTGCAAAATCTAACAGTCCTTTAGCATCGATAACGAGCTTTGCGGCGGGGCCAGACATATCGTCCAGACATCGACTTGTTGCATTCGGCAGTTCGGCAGTCGTCACGACGGCAGCAGGACTCAAGAAAAAAGGACGAACAAATAATGCTCACCGACATGCAAACGGCCGGCGCCTGGGTGGACTATCACGCCAGCCGCTGCGAACCGGATTCCGCCCAGGAGACGTACGCGTTTCCCCAGGAACGAAAATGGCGCCGGCTGGAGCAAAGCGTCGGCGCGGCGGCCGAGGACATCACGATCTCGCGCTGGAGCTATGCGGGAACTACCGTCCGGCAGGAGGAAGCGACAACGCCTCCCGACCGATACTTCTTCTCGGTCGCCTTGAAGACGACACGCCTCAAGCTGACCAGAGGCAATCAAACCGTTTTCGACGGCATCATGCCGGCGGGCACGCTATATGTCGGCGCACCGTCGAAGCAGCTCAGTGCTCAGTTCCATGCGCCGTGCGATTTCCTGCACTTTCATGTGCCTGCCAATTGCTTTCCATCGGCGCAATCGGGAACGGAGTCTCCCACGGCCGAAGGCCTGAACGACCTTGTCCTGTTGCGCGATCCGTTCGCCGATCAGCTTGCAAAGGCGCTGACTGAATACGGCAACTCGGCTGACCAGGAATTTGCGCGTTGCATCGGTCAGACACTCGCAATGCATGTTGCCCGGCGCGAATTACCGCTCACGAAAGTCAATGCGTTGCCGAAATGGCGGCTCCGGCGCGTCGAGGAGTATGTCAAGACGCATTTCGACCGCTGCATCAGCCTTTCCGATCTTGCCAAGGTCGCGGGACTGTCCCGCATGCACTTTGCGGCGCAGTTTCGCGCTGCGACGGGATATCGGCCGCGCGAATATCTCCTCCATCAGCGCATCGAACACGCGAAATCGCTGTTGTCGAATACCGAGACGCCTTTGGCCGAGGTCGCGCTCGCCGTGGGCTTCTGCACGCAGGCGCATTTCTCGACCGTCTTCAAGCGCATCACGGGCGATACGCCCGCGCGCTGGCGATGCGCCAAGCGGAACGAACTGCCTTCGGTCCCGAACCTTCCGCGACCAGGCTTCGGCAAGCAAAGCGTCGACTCGTACGGTGCCGGCAGACCGACGTGAATCATGCGAAATGAGAAACAAGCTCCGTTCGTGAAATACTTTGTCCGCCCGATCGGCGATACTGCAGATGTAAGCGATTGAGACCACCGGTTACGGCTCCAGCCTCCCCCCTCCCGGGCATGCGAGCCTCTTGGGGCCGTCCTCCCCCGAAGGACGGCCCCTTTTTTGCGACAGGGTTGCACGCGATCGACAGCAGCCCGGCTTTCAAGATCGGAACAGATCTGTCGCGCGGCCCTGTCTGCTGAGATGATGCGCAAGCCAGGAGCGCACGCCCTGAAGGCTCCTGAAATCGTCCAGCGATCGCGCCGGAAGGTCGCGCCAGGTGTCCGCGACCATCGCGCTCAGCGCATGCCCCGGCCCCAGCTCCAGGAAGACCGTGGCGCCTGCTTCGACGCAGCCTTGCAGGCAATTTGCCCACTGCACCGTTTGCGATATCTGCGCTGCCAGTTTGTCGAGGCCGGCCTCAACCGAGATGACCGGCGCGCCGTCGATGCCGCTTAGGATGCGTGCACCGGCGGCCGGTGGGAATGTCGGAGATACCAGGCGCAAGCTCTTCCGAAACGCCGCCGACGCGGCAGCGAGTTGCCTGGTATGGGAGGCAACCTCGACCGACAAATGGACGACCCTCGCAGCGCGCACCGATCTGGCTTCTCCAGCGATCGCCTGCAGCGCCTCACGGCCTCCGCCGATCACAAAAGCATCGCCCGGATTGACGATGGCGACCGCTGCGCCGTAGTGCTCGCACAGGCGATCGACGTCGTCACGGGAGAGCCCGCGGACGAATATCAGCCCGTCGCCGGCTCGCGTGGTGGCATCCATGGCCTCCGCCCGCCTTGCCACGAGATCGAGGGTGTCGGTCGCTTCGAAAAGCCCTCCGACGCCCCAGGCCGCGACCTCGCCGACGCTGTAGCCGGCGACGATGGCACCGCGAGGCAAGGCAACTCCCAGCGCGGCGGCAGCGGCCAGCGCCTGCAAGGTGCACAGAATCTGGCCGGCACGGTTGCGATGCAGGGCCTCATCGGATCCGCTGCGAACCAAATCGCGGGGATCCTTGCCACCAAGCAATTTCGTCGCATGTGCAAACAGGCCCGCAGCCTCGGGCGCATCGGCCGTCAGCGCGAACATGTCCGCATGTTGCCGGCCTTGCCCCGAGCACAGGATTGCAAGCGCCATTGACGTTGCCTAGTGGGAAAAGAGGACGGCGATGGCGATCGCCATGGTCACGATGCTGAATCCGGTGCTCGCGATGACCATGGAACCCACCGTCGCCGAATCCAGCCGGTAGTTGACAGCAAACAGAATGCCGAAGAAGCCCGACGGCACCGCGGCGAGCAGAATTGTCGTCTTCGCCGTATCCGGGGCGATTCGAAGGACGTAGACGACCACAACGGCCAGCAGCGGCCGAATGAGGTCCGACGCCGCCGTTGCGGCGACGACTTTCCAATCGAGCCGGAACGATTGCGCCGACCGAATCAAGCCGGTCAGGAACAGAGCTACACCGGCGGCCGCGTTCCCGATCAGCGCGAGGCACGCATGTGCAAGTGCGTCAGGGTTCAAGTCCGACAACGAAAGCAGAATCCCGAGCGCGGGCGCCAGAACGACAGGCTTGGTGAGCGCGCGCCGGACTGCCGTCAGAACTTGCCGTCCCGATACTTCCGCGCCATGCGCCTTGCTGGCGTTCATCTCCACCATGATCAAGGTGAGCGGACTAATGAGGATGGAGCCTGAGGCCAGTGCGACGGCAACCGGGACGGTGCCGCCCGGCCCCAGTATGGCCGACAGGACCGGCAGACCGACACCGGCAAGGTTTGGGAAGCCGATCGTCAGAGCCTGTAGCGACGCATTGGACCTGGACACGCCGGAGAAGCTGCGCACCAACCAGTACCAGGCGACATAGAGCAGCAGCATCGTCAGACCGAACGCCAGAAAGAGCGGGGCCTGCTCAATCATCTGACTGCGCGAAGCCGACGCGGTCGCGGCGAACAGGGATGCTGGCAGCGCAAAATCCATCACGAGCGCGTTGAGACCATCGACATGATAGCCGTCGACGATACGGAATCTGCCGGCGGCAAATCCAAGCAACAGGACAAAGAAGACCGGCACCAGTGCCATCACGATTGCATTGGACATCACGGACTTGATCTTTCATGAACATCGACGAAGAGCGTCATGGCAAGAAGGTCGGCTGACCCGCCCGGGCTGAGACGCCGGGCGATGAATCTTTCGTGGACCGATTGCGCCCGTGGGCGCCAGCCAGGCCTGCGCACACCGCCGCTGTCGAGGAAGTGCCGGGTGGCGCTGCGCGCAAAGCGAAGGCCCTCGAGGCCGCCGCGGTGAAGCAGATTTGTATCCTCGACCGCGGCAATCAGGGCGAAGCACGCTTCGACGCGGGCGGCTTCCGCGTCGTCGGGATTGACGCGCGCCGCCCTCCGCAGGGCCGGCAAGCCGATCCGATAAACGCTTGGAAATCCTTTGACAGCCTCGAGGCGTGCACCGCCCGCATGAAAACGGCGACGGGCCTCGCTGCCATGGCTGCGCAGCAACACCGGACCATCGAGTATGCTGGCGCCCCAGAGCTGTACGACGACATCGCCCAGCGGCAGTTCGGGATTGACCAGTCCGCCCGCTCTCGCACCGGCCGCTGCGCACAACAAGCCGAGCCCGAAGATCGCGCCGCGATGCGTGTTGACCCCGGACGTCGCTGCGAGCATGGCACCTTCGGCCTCGAGGCCGATGATCCTCAGCCGCCCCATGCCGCAACCATGCGCAGCCGCATCGGCGAGAAGCTGGAAATAGGGCTTGATGGCCGCGGCGCTGCGGCGAAACGTGCCGGCAACCATGTCATCATGGCTGCCGCTATCGACATGGCTGACGAGCCCCGGCTTCGGCCAGGTTTCCAATTCCATGACAAGGCATCGGGCAGCGCCGTCGCCGATCGTGGAGACATCGCAAGGTATTTGCGCCTGGCGCAGAAGAGCCCGCTCCATGCCTCGCGCGAGCGCGGTGGTCATGGTCTCGTCCTTCCCGAAATGAACAGTTCCCTGTCCTGCAGGCGGATGCCTTCGATGTCCTTGACCAGGACCTCTCCGGCACCAGAGTGGAACTCGCGCCAGTTCACCGCAGCGCCATCCTCGCGCATCAGCTCGCCGTCGAGCCGCATCGGCGCGTCGGTCTCAATCGCCGCCACATTGGTAACGAGGCGATCGAGATCGGTATCACGATCGACAGCCAGCAAGAGATCGAGGTCGGACCGGTCGGTCAGGTAGTCGAGTCCGGTCAGCGCCCGCCACGCCAGGCTTCCAAATACCCGCGCTTCCACCGAATGGCACGAGCCGAGTTCGTCGAGACGATCAAGCGCAGGCCACCAGGCGCGCGGCGCCGACGCACGTGCGTCATTCAGCAAGGGAGGCCTCGCAATCGAAGTGATATCGTCGGACTGCAGGAGAAGGCAGAGCCGCTTCTTGCCGGCAGAGGGCGGCAACGGCAGGCCCAAGGCCACGCCGGATGCCTCGCCTGGCACGGCGCGCCGCCTGATCGTAGGCCATCCCCTGTCCGACCAGCGCGCGACGAGAGGATCGGCTGCGAGATCGCCGCGCGTGGCGAGCATCGCGCGCCAGCCCCCCGGACTGACGAAGACCAGGTCGTGACGACCGATCGGACGTTCACCGGGTTTGCAGGGCCAGCTCACGAACGCGCTCCGCGATATCGGCGGCCTTCAAGCGGCCGCCACGCTCCTTGCCGAGCGCATCCCGCCGATCGTGCACAGCCGGCATGTCGGCCAACAGCGCCTCCATCTGGTCGGCGAGTGGGGCGGCATTGTTCCAGACCACGTGAACGGCGCCCATCCGGGCGAGATTGGACAGGCCCGGGGCGAACACCGGTGTCGACTTCGCCTTCTCTTGCAGTGTCTCTATCGACAGCTTGGTAACCTTCGCCATCGACGGCAAATCCATCACCGCAGGATCGGCGCCAGGCAGCCCCACCAGCACGCGCGTTGCGAGCCCGGTCGCAAGCAGAGCGCCAGCAGCCGAGTGCCCGTACAGTAGGCCGATGGTCGGGCGGCCATTAATATCCGCATAGATCAACACCTTCGCGAGATGCGACAGGAATTCGTTCAAGCCGAGCAACTCGTCACGCTTGCTCATCCGCTGGCTGTCGCTATCCACGAGGATCAGGATCGGCCCGCTTCCCTGATCGAGGGAATCCAGCACGTGTCCGGAAAGTCTGATGGCCTCGTCGACGCCGACGGCGGTCCGATCCGCAACGCCAATGACCAGCGTCCTGGCGCCGGATCGCAACATCGCCGAGCCGAAAATGACACCGTTAACGTTTCTGACGTCATGACCGTCGGGGAAGAGCGAGGCGAGAATGTTATCGAGCGTCACGGCTGGTCCTCCCGATCCTGTTGGCGAGCGCGATAAACTGGTCGGCCGACAATTCAGGAACCGTTTCTGCATGGGCAATGCCATCCGCCGTCCAGATGTCGACGGCATCTTCGCAAGCGCCGAAGCGTCGCAACCTGTCGCCAAGGCGCATCTGCTCGGCCTTCAGTTTGTCGAGACCAAACGTCCCGACGAGGCCGAGCAGGTCGAGCGCAGCCTCGCGAAAATCCTGCATGGTATCGTCGGTGAAGACGTCGGCGGCACCGAGGAGTCGACGGTGCTTGCCTCCCATGGTGCGCCAAACCAGGGCGCGATCGCGGGAGTCGAATTCCTCGACGCCGCGATTGGTCTCGATGACCTCGGGGCCCGACACCGCGATGCGCCCGGGCTCGGACACCGCGAGCGCGGAGCAACAGCCCGCGATCAAGCCGCCGCCGCCGTAGCATCCGGAGCGCCCGCCGATCAGGCCGATAACCTTCACGCCGGCGGTGCGCGCTTCCATCAACGCGCGCATGATCTCGGCGATGGCAAGTTCGCCGGCATTGGCTTCTTGCAATCGGACGCCACCGGTATCGAACAGGACCAATACCGGGGTTGACCTGATCTGGCGCGCAGCGCGCAGCAGCCCTGTCAACTTGGCGCCGTGCACCTCGCCGAAGGCGCCGCCCATGAAACGCCCTTCCTGTGCGGCGATGAAAACCGGCGAACCGTCGAGGCGGCCATGCCCGACGACGATGCCGTCATCGAATTGCTCGGGAAGATCGAATATCCTCAGGTGCGGACTGATTTCGCGCTTTTCCGGCCCGATGAACTCGACAAAGCTGCCGGGATCGAGCAGCAGTTCCACCCTTGTGCGCGCCGATGCTTCACTGAAGCTGGTTGAGCTGATACGTTCGGCCGGAGCAACGTGCCTGAGCAGAGCGGTCATTGGCCGTCCTCCTCGATCAACCGAACTGCCTGCGCCAGGCGAAGCGACACCGTGTCCGGGCGCGCACCGCCGTCATTGATCGAGAACCGGAGACCGCCGGGCGAATAGCGCTCGACGAAATCGCCGATGACGGCGGTCCAGACCTCTCCGAACCCCACGGCCGCAGTCTTGATTTCCAGCCGGCATTCCGCATCCGGCAAGGTGCGCTCGACAAGCACTTCGAGATTTCCCGAGGCGACCACGCCGACAAGCGCATTCTGCCTGCTGCCGCCGGCACGTCCGCGAACCCGGTGTTGAAAACTGAGATCTTCCATGGCGCTCCGTCCTCACCAGTTCCTGAATTTCGACGGCGGCGCATAGAGCCCGCCCGACCAGCGCACGAGATCCTTGATCGAGCGCGCCGCCAGCATGCTGCGATCCGCATCGAGCGGGTTGATGCCGAGATCCTCGGGGCGACGGATCACGCCGCGCTGGCGCAGGCGCTCGACCATGTTTCGGTCTCGCCCGCGGCCGACCTCGGTGTAGCCGGCCACGCCACGGATCGCCTGCTCGCGCTCCCCGGCATTGCGGCACAACAGCAGATTCGCAACGCCTTCTTCGGTAACGATGTGCGTGACGTCGTCGCCGTAGATCATGATGGGCGCGAGTTCGAGGTTCAGCTTCTCCGCGAGTTCGATCGCGTCGAGCTTCTCGACGAACAGCGGCACGTTCCTATCGCCGAAGGTCTCGCCGATCTGCACGACCAGCTTGCGGCCGCGGCGCAACAGGGCCGGACTGTCCGGGTCGGCCTCTCCCCCGGCCTTCAGCCAAGGCTCGCTCGGATGACGCCGCCCGCGGGCATCCGCCCCCATGTTCGGCGCGCCGCCGAAACCGGCGATACGCGAGGTGGTGACGGTCGATGAATTTCCCTGCAAGTCGATCTGCAGCGTGGAGCCGATGAACATGTCGCAGGCATAAAGCCCCGCGGTCTGGCAGAACGCGCGATTGGACCGGAGCGAGCCGTCCGGCCCGGTGAAATAGACGTCGGACCGGGCCCGAATGTACTCCTCCATGCCGACCTCGGAGCCGAAGGAATGGATCTGCTGCACCCAGCCGGATTCGATCGCGGGGATCAGCGCTGGATGCGGGTTCAATGCGAAATGGGTGGCAATTCTGCCCTTCAGGCCCAGCCTGTCGCCGAACGTCGGCAACAGAAGCTCAATCGCGGCCGTGCTGAAGCCGATCCCATGATTGAGCCGCCGCACGCCATAGGGCGCATAGATGCCCTTGATCGCAAGCATCGCGGTCAGGATCTGCCCTTCGGTGATCGCGGCAGGATCACGCGTGAAGAGAGGCTCGACGAAGAACGGCTTGTCAGCCTTGACGACGAAATGGACGCGGTCCGCTGGAATGTCGACGCGCGGCACTTGGTCGACAATCTCATTGACCTGGGCGATCAACACCCCGTCCTTGAACGCGGTCGCCTCCACCACGGTGGGCGTGTCCTCGGTGTTCGGGCCGGTGTAGAGATTTCCTTCGCGGTCGGCGCTGACCGCAGCGATCAGCGCGACGTGCGGAGTCAGGTCGATGAAGTAGCGGGCGAACAGTTCGAGATAGGTGTGGACCGCCCCCAGCTCGATCTTGCCGCCGAACAGCATATGCGCAATGCGCGCCGATTGCGGGCCCGAATAGGCATAGTCCAGCTTCCTGGCGACACCGCGGTCGAACAGATCGAGATGCTCGGGCAGCACGACGCCCGACTGCACCATGTGCAGATCGTTCACCTTGGAAAGATCGACAGCAAGAAGAGCACGGCTGAGCAGATCCGCCTGTTTTTGGTTGTCGCCTTCCAGGCAGACGCGGTCACCCGGCCGAATGACGGCCTCCAGCAGACGGGTCGCATCCCGCGCTTCCACGGTCTTGCCGCGCGCCAGCCTGGCACCGGCCTCGAGCCTGCTATCGCGCGCCTCGCGGTGATGCTGCCAGGTCGTCGTACTTTTTTCAGCGTTCGTCGACATCAACATGTGGAGTATCCTGGTCTGGCAGATTTGGTCATTCTGGCGGACGAGCCCTTCAGCAGATCCGCCAGAACTCGCGCATCGGTCCGATGCGTCAGCGGGCCGCCAATTTCTCGACGTTGCGGGCGGCGTTGGTGATGACGGCCGCGACTTCCTTGGGATGCGACTCGTAGACCGAGTGGCTGGCGCCCGGGACGACGGTTGTGTGGCTCTTGGCGCGCTCGTAGTACCAGCGCTCGAGATCGGGATTGATGATCTGGTCACCGCCGGCGACGATGCCCCAGCTCGGCTTTGTCTTCCATGCAGCCGCGGTCAGCGGCGTGCTGAACACTTGAGCGGCGGCGAGAACCTGGGACCGCGCGACGAACTCCGCCCGCTCGCGCGGCAGATCCGGCGCGAACAGCTTCGGGAATTCGACCGGGTTGAGATAGGTGAACTTGTCCGGCGTGACCTTGATAGCGCCCTCGGTCTTCGCGAGCACACTCGGCGTCTTCTTGCCCAGCGTCGATTCATCTTCACCGACATCGGGCGCGTGCGCGGCGACGTAGACGAGGCCTACGACTTTGGGGTGGACCCCGGCCTCGGTGATGATCGATCCGCCATAGCTGTGCCCGACCAGGAGCGTGGGACCGTCCTGGAGATCCAGAACCCGCTTCGCTGCCGTGACATCATCGGCAAACGACGTCTCCGGCTCCTGCACCATGCTGACGTGGAAGCCTTCCCTGGTCAGGATTTCGTAGACCGGCTTCCATCCGGATGCGTCCACCCAGGCGCCGTGCACCAGAACGATATTCTTCAGGGGCTCCGCGCTCGCCGGGACAGCGGCCGAGAGCAACGAAAAGGCGGCCGCAAAGGCCAGGCAGGCGGTGAGGCGTTTCATGTCAGATCACTCCAGGTTGGAATGATGCGACCCTAGTTTCGACGGTTGCCGGCGTATTTCCTCAAACAACCGTTCTTGCCACTTCGCACGCCCGCAAACGCTGGCGACGTGGATGGCTACTCGCGCCTCTTCCTCTCCTGCTCTATCTAAGGCGTGCACTTCAACGGATCGAGAGCCCACCATGCACACAGATAGTCACGACGTCCCGAAAGCCCGGATCGCTATCGTCACCGGCGGCAGCCGGCACGCCGACGATGATTCTGCATATGGAGATGGCTGCGGCAGTGTCGGGATGATGGTCATCCCGAAGTAGCAATGGCTTGAGTGCTGATCAGTCTTGCTTGTCAAGCAGCGTTCCCGTTGATCCAATGAGCGTCTGCCAACACCCTCATATATGGAGAGACGCATGAAGATCGATCTTTCGGGCAAAACGGCGCTAGTGACAGGTTCAACGTCCGGCATCGGATACGCCATTGCCAAAGGGTTGGCGGCGTCTGGCGCGAACGTCTTTATCAACGGGCGCAACCAGGACACGGTCGATGTATCCGTCCGCAAGCTGGACGGTGTCGGCGGCAAGGTGTGCGGCATTGCCGCCGATGTATCGACCGCGGGCGGCTGCAAGGCACTGGTGGCTGCGCTTCCCGAGGTGGACATCCTCATCAACAATGCCGGCATATTCGAGCCGAAAGGCTTTTTCGACATCCCTGACGAGGACTGGACCCGCTTCTTCGAGGTCAACGTCATGTCCGGCGTGCGCCTATCTCGCGCCTACCTGCGGAGCATGATGACACGCAACTGGGGACGCATCATCTTCATCTCGTCCGAGTCGGCGCTGAATATCCCAACCGAGATGATCCACTACGGCATGACCAAGACAGCGCAACTCGCGGTCGCGCGCGGCCTCGCGCAGATCGCCTGCGGCACCGGCGTCACCGTCAACTCCGTCCTGCCCGGACCGACCATGTCCGAGGGCGTCGAGACCTTCGTGAAAGATCTCGCCAGGCAGAACGGCCAATCGGTAGATGAGGCGGCGGCAAACTTCGTCAAGCAGCACCGCCCAAGTTCGCTGCTGCAGCGCTTCGCCAGCGTCGAGGAGATCGCCAACATGGTTGTCTATGTTGCTTCAAAGGAGGCTTCTGCTACTGACGGCGCGGCACTGCGGGCTGAAGGCGGCATTGTCAGCACCATCGCCTGAACCGTTGCGGCCGGCGGACGGCCCCGTTGCGCCGCGATCGACAAGGATCACGGCGCGGCGTCATGCGTTTTCATTGACGAGCCGCCGAATGCTTCAGGCCTCCTGAAACGAATGCCCGGGTCCGAATGCGTATGATCTGGGAGATGACTCAGCTCTGGCGGCGGCCGCGATACCGGCAGCAGAACCAGAGCACGGACGCCAACAAGCCAATCGGAACGGCAAGACCGCTTGCCCCCAGCCGTGTTGTCACCAGCCCGCCGACAGTGGCACCCAGCAGAAACATCAGGCAAATTGCAAGCATGGTTCTCGCGCCATGCAAGGCCTCGCGATCCGGCGCCGGAGCCAGTTGGTCGATGGCACGAAGCATGTTTCCGGTTACGGTGACCGAGAGGTACTTCCAGCGTTCGACCTGTCTGAAGCTCGCCGTTTGCAGCGCGACCCCAAAGGAGATCGCCACGATCGGAAGCGGTTCGGCAAATCGATGCAGCAACAGCGTCACCAGCGCCAGGCAGGCGATCTCGCCTACCAGACAAAGCAGTGGCGCCCGAATAAAAGTTGCTGCCGATGCGCCCGCGAGAAAGGCCAGTATCGGAGGAAAGTGATGCGCGGCCTGGTGCCATTGTCCCGACGCCGCATATAGTCCGAGGAACACGACATTTCCGGTCTGCGAATTCGCAAAGACGCCGCCGAGCGAAAGCCAGGTGAAGGCATCGAGGAAGCCCCCCGACATGCTTAGAAGGCATGCGACCGGAAGCGACTGTTCTGGCGCATAGGTGCCGGCCTGTCCTTCGGACAATCCCGAAGATGTCGCTTCCACAGCCATTTGCGCGATCTCACGCCGATCCACGATGTCGTCATCAGCTCGATCGATGTGGCCGTTGGCCACACCTCTCATTCCCCTGCCGGATGGCGCGCCTTGCACTCACGAATTCGGGCCCGTTCGGCCAGACTCGTACAGGAACCAGATGCGCCGTTCCGCCTCGTCTATCCAGTTCTCCAGGAGGCTTGCCGTTGCGACGTCGTCATATTCATCGCAGAGTTCGTGGACCCGCCGCATTTCCCGCGTCAGCTGCTGATTGTCGCTGCGCAGTTCCGCCAGCATGTCCTGTGGGTCGACGTATTCCGCATCGTTGTCGAGAATACGCTGTTCGCGTGCAATATGGCCTATCGACCGGATCGTTGTCCCGCCGATCTTGCGCGCGCGCTCGGCAATGTCGTCAGTCATGGCAAATATCTGGTCGGACTGCTCGTCCATCATGAGATGATAGTCGCGAAAGTGGCTGCCCGACACATGCCAGTGGAAATTCTTGGTTTTCAGATACAGCGCGAAAACGTCGGCCAGCAGCGCTCTCAGCGCGGCCGGGATGTCCCGATTCGCATTGGCTCCAAGATCTGTCGGGCTTTGGAGTTCTACTCTGCTCATCGTCGGTATCCTTGTTGCAGGTTGGGAAGTTCTGGTAGCGCGCCACACGATGTGGTCTTTCTGGCCCAAACGCGTTTTCAAATTACGTGCGCGCGATGCCGCCGAGCGCGCAGCGCCTTCACTCTGCGGGCGTCGTCCTGTCCAGGAGCGGCAGGGGTGCGATCGTCTCGAATACGCCGTCGCGCCGGATCAATGCGTGGAACAGCCCTGCGGCCAGATGCAGCAGCGCCAGTGCGAAGAATGCAAATCCCAGATAGACGTGGGCATTCCAGAGCAGCGTGTGCATGCCATCGCTCCGCGGCAGCAGCGCCGGAATTTGAACCCCGCCATACAGGACGATCGGATAGTCCGCTGCCCAAAGCATCCCGAGGCCCAGCAGCGGCATGACGATCATCAGCGCATACAGCATCTGGTGCGACAATCTTGCGCCGAGCTTCATTACTTTCGGCAGATCGGCCGGCAAGGGCGGTGCGCCATAGTACAGCCGCAGCGCCAGCCGGATCAGAACCAGCGCCAGGAGAACGAGGCCCAGCGTCTTGTGGATGAGGACGAGCGCCAGATATTTCGGCGTAACCGTAGACACCATGCCCACGCCGATGAAAAGCATGGCGAAGATGCAAGCCGCCATCAGCCAGTGCAGCAGCCGTTGAAGCAGGGCAAAACGATGGGGAGGATTGGTCATGGCTTGCCGCCCTCGGTTCGCGGATAGTCCTTGGCTTCGGCCGCGCGCAAATCATAGGATTTGCGATAGACCGATGAGCGCGCGGCGGGGAAAGGATCGTCCGAGACTCGGATGCCCGGCGGCAGGACAGTCGGATCGAAGTTGATGTCACGGCAAGGACCATCCCGCTCCGGCTCGATCCGGTGCACGACCAGGGTTCCGACCTGAACCGTGCGACGGCCCTTCGGCCAGGCCTTGCTCGGATCGGCAGTGGGATCGCCCGGATCGGCCACGGTGATGACCAGGGTCCACGTTTGCGGACCGGCGGCCCAAACCCGTTCCTTGATCTCTTGCTCGAGAAAATCCGGGCCGCGCTTGTCGAGGTCGGCTTGTGAAATCAGAATCGGCTGTGCCGACGGCAGGAGCGACCATCGCACCGCGTGATCGCTGCCGTTCGCATCCGTGAAGATGAAGCTGTTAAGGCTGTTGTACGCCTCTTCCGCATAACTGTCGGTCCAGGGCGCCGTCTTGGCCCAGGCCGCGAACGCTGCAAACTCCGGATTTGCACTGGCAAATGCCTTCACCGCCTCAGGATCCTTGCTGGCCGATGCAAGCAGCATTTCGTGAAATGCCTGGGGCGTGGAAACCGGGAAGACCGGCAGGTTGATCATCGCGGTGCGCCACTCCTCGCCGTCCGCCGTCGAGATCAGCAGCCCCATGCCGCGGACGCGCACGGTCGCATCCACCGCATTCGGATCGGCCGTGCCAAGATTGAAGCGGCCCATGGCGGGGTATCTACCTTGCGCGAGGACATTGGCTTTAGAGAGCTCTACGCCGTTGCCGTTCGCCTCGAACACGCCGGTGAAACAGATTCCCTTGGCATGGTTTCGCCGGTGCCCTAGCGGCGCGCCGCTCGGTGGCGTCAGCGCCTCGATCATCCGCTCCGGCGTGAGACGTCCGGGCGAGAGCCAGCCTGCGGTGTATGCGAAGGCGGCGGCGACGCCTCCGAGAAGGGCCGCGATCAGGACGAGCGATCCAAGGCCCGAGCGCGGTAGTTTGCCTGGCTGGTTCATTCCGTCTCCTTGTGATGCGCGAGCCGCTTTGGTGATTGGATGTCTGCGATCCGTCTGTCGAAAGGCATGGCTTCCTTGTAGCGGGCCACCGCAGCATCGATCTTCTCAACCGCACCTGCAATTTCGAGAAGGCACGTCGGGCAGACTCGGGATCTGCATCCCATCATGTGGGTTTGTCGGATCGCGCGGGGCGTGCCCAATTCAGTGGACAAGCGCCACATCGACGAATCTGCCTGGATAACCCTCCATCGAGACTGTCCCGTCACCGGAGCCGGGCCTTTTCGAAAACTTTCGTGCTTTTTGGGAATCGCTCTCAACGATCGAAAGACCCACCCAGCGCGGCACTCTATTTCCAGATGCTCTTCGCTCAAAAGGCGGCGAGTCGCATCACGAAACGATACGGCTATGCCTTGAGGGGGCTGCCTATGGCGGAGACTTTGGATGCGATTGGGGATCGAATGAGTAAAGTGATCATCATCACGGGAGCCGCAAACGAAATCGGAAGAAGCATCTGCGAGGAGCTGGCGCAGGCGGGGCACACGGTCTATGTTTCAACGCGAGAAACCAACGACCGCAACGCACGTCGCGCTGAGGAAATCAGAGCAGACGCCCGCCAGCATGGCGTCGATTTACGCACGATCGAGTTCGACGTTTCTTCGGAAGCCTCCGTGAGTTTGGCCATCGAGACCATCATTGCCGAAAATGGCCGCCTGGACGTCATCGTGCACAACGCCGGGCAAGTGGTTTACGGACCGGCGGAGTCCTTCACGCCGGAGCAACTCGCCGAGCTTTACGATGCCAACGTGCTGAGCACGCAGCGTGTCAATCGAGCGGCATTGCCTCAATTGCGTAAACAGGGACAGGGCCTGCTCATATGGATCACGTCGAGTAGCGCGCGAGGCGGCTCGGTGCCTTTCCTCGGTGCCTATGCTTCGTCAAAAGCGGCGCTGGATGCGCTGGCATTGGGCTACGCCGGCGAGCTCGCACGTTGGGGCATCGAGACGACGATCGTCGTTCCCGGCGCGCTCGGGCCCGGCCACTATGTGCGCTCTGGCAGGCCGGCCGACACCATTCGGGCGGAAGAGTACGCGGATGGTCCGACCGCCGACGTGAGCGAAATCGCACTTTCCGGCCTCGCAGAGCTTTCGCCCAGGGATACGGCCCCGCAAGACGTCGCGAGTGCAATCGTGAACGTCGTCGACACGCCGTTCGGACAGCGTCCGCTTCGGATTCATTTCGGGCTGGACGATGATGGGGCTGCTGTCGTCGACGCAGTCGCCGATCGCATTCGGGCAGAACTGCTTCGCCGGATCGGTCTTCCAGACATTCTCAAGCCGACGATTATCGGATAGACTAAGCCTGTCTCTCAAATATGCGGCGTCGGCCTGGATGAGCAACCCGTCTGGAGCATCGAGATCGCGGCGATCTCGCGCATATGGCGCGGAGTTTTCCGATTGCTTTGGGATGCCCTCTCCGCCGACACATCAACGAACCCTGCGCCGCGGGCTTCTTGCCGTCACCGAACTGCAGTTCGACAAACCGATCGAGCAGAGCGCCTCGCTGGGATATGATGACGCGTTCCTCGTGTCGGTGTTTCTCAAGGACATCGTTGATCACGAGTGCTGGTATAACGGCCGCCCCGTCCCTGTCGAGACCTGGGATGCGGGCAAGACCTACGTTTTCGATCTGAGCAAGGCGAAGGAGCTCCTCGAACGATCGAACCTCACATTGGCGGAAGTCGCCGCACTCTGCGGCTTCTCGAGCCAGAGCCATCTCAACGCTGCGCTCAAGCAGTACGCCGGCTGAGCCCCGGACGCTGGCGCCGCACATTCAGCCATCGTCCGATGATCCCGGGAATTAGCCGCCAGGCTCGACGTCTCGCGAACATTGAATGGCGGCGGTTTTGGTCCTTTTCCGTAATCCGGGACTGTTTTCTGAAAAATTGGGACATTTGTCCGAACTGGCATGTCCACCGGGGCGAAAGTGACGCACGAGTCATGCGCTAGCGATCCTTTACCCAGATACTGTCGGATGTTACGTTTGAGGCTGCCGCTACGTTCACAAGCCTTGGTGCGCTCCCAGGCTTTGGTCGCTCCCAAGTCATGGAACGTAACAAGTCGGCTGTCGGGTCGAGATCCCCCAAAAATGGACTCCCGCTGGCGAAGCAGTAACACGACGACCATTGCTGGACATTCGGCCCAAGATATCTTCGTCTTTGGGCCGTTTCGCCTGCATGCCGCACAGAGGCGGATCGAAAGAGATGGCAGCCCGATCCAGCTGTCGGATCGTGCGTTCGACATTCTGCTGACGCTGGTCCTCCAGGCAGGCACCGTCGTCAGCAAGAGCGATCTGATGGCCAAGGCGTGGCCTGACGCCAGCGTTGATGAAGGCAGCCTGCGCGTCCACGTCGCGGCACTTCGCAAGGCGCTCGGGGACGGCAACGCCGGCGCCAAATATCTGAGCACGGTCTCCGGACAGGGCTACTGCTTCGTCGGCCCGGTGTCGCGCACGGAAAGCGCAGAGCCCGCGCCGGTCAAGTCCACCCTCGCTCACGGCCACAACCTGCCAGCACATTCGCGACGGATGACCGGACGGGAGCAGGCCATCGGAGACATATCCGAAAAGCTGAAGACCCAGCGTTTCGTTACCATCGTTGGCCCTGGCGGCATCGGCAAGACGACGGTCGCTGTTTCCACAGGCCATGCCCTGCTCGCGGAGTTTGCCGGTCAGGTCCACTTTCTCAGCCTCGGCGAGATCGGCGACGCCGCTCTCGTACCCAGCATCGCCGCATCCGCGCTTGGGCTGCCGGCTCAATCAAACGATCTCTCCGGCAGCCTGGCGGCATTCCTGCGCGACAGGCGAATGCTGCTGATTCTGGACTGCTGTGAGCATGTCATCGAGACGGCGGCGGCACTGGCCGAACGGCTTTACAAAGAGGCGCCGGAGCTGCACATCCTGGCCACGAGCCGCGAGTTGCTGCGTGTCGAAGGCGAGCACCTACATCGTCTGCCGCCCCTGACAAGCCCGCCGGAAGACGCCGGTCTGACGGCTGCGAACGCGCTCGCCTACCCTGCCGTCGAACTCTTCGTGGAGCGCGCGACTGCCGGGGGTGGCGAGTTCGAGTTGACAGATGCGAATGCGTCGGATGTCGGCAACCTCTGCCGCCGGCTCGACGGCATCCCGCTTGCAATCGAGCTCACCGCAGGTCACGTCTGCACATACGGCGTCAAATCCATGCTCGAACTGCTCGACAAGCATTTCAATCTGCTGTGGGAGGGCCGACGCACCGCACTGCCCCGACACCGGACGCTGCGGGCAACGATCGAATGGAGTTACAATCTCCTCTCCGAGCCGGAGCGTGTGATCCTCAGCCGGCTGTCCGTGTTCGTCGGCAACTTTACCCTGGAAGCCGCCCGATCGATCGCCGCCTCCGAAGAGACCGACGATGACGCGATCATGGCAACCCTCCCCAGCCTGGTCGCCAAGTCGATGCTGGCGCTGAACACAGGCGCGCCATCGACGCGCTACAGGCTTCTGGACACGACCCGGGCCTACGCGCAGGAGAAACTTGCCGCCGGGGCGGACGGCCGGATGATGTCGCAACGCCACGCCTCCTACTTTCTTGGTCTGCTTGAAAGCATAGGTGGCGAGACGGACCAACATCTATCGACGATCGCTGATCAGGTCGCCAACATACGCGGCGCGCTGACATGGTGCTTCTCGGATCAAGGAGACCGCAGAACCGGCGTGGCCCTCGCTGCGGCATCGATACCTCTGTTCTTCAAGCTGTCGCTTTTGGCTGAATGCCAGCTCTGGGTCATGCGCGCCATTGAAGCGCTCGATGAAACGGCCGGGAACGTCAGGCAAGACCTCGCACTTCACGCCGCGCTGGGATCGGCCCGCCTGCTCACGGGACAGATCGACGATTTCGGTGTTGCCTGCCTCAACCGGGCGCTTGGGCTGGCCGAGAAGACCGGCGACGTGCCCAGTCAGATCGGCCTGATCGACCGGCTCCATCTGCTCCAATTGTTCGCCGGCAACTTCGACGACTCATTGAAGACCGCCAAACGAGGCGAGGTCGTTGCCATCGCCAGCGAAGACCCCGCCGCCGTGGCGCGCATGCGCGTATCGCTGAGCATTTCCTGCCACTATCTTGGCGACGTTGCCGCCTCGCGCTCGTACATCGAAGCCGCCTTGTCGCATCCGAGCCTGGAAGCCAAAATCCATGGCGGCCTGCCTCTCGACTATACCGGGCGTGCTCACATCACCCTTGCCCGCATTCTCTGGCTTCAGGGATATCCCGATCAGGCCACGGAAACGGCGCGCAGAACCATCTCCCACGTGATCACCATGAACCATCCGATCATGCTCTGCAGAGCGCTGCTCTCGGCATTCGATGTCTTCTATTGGAACGAGGAGCTGGAGAACTACGAAGAGCACATTGACAGGATCGTTGTTGAGACCCGCAGACACAGCCTCCTTACCCTCCAAATCGTCGGCGAGGCCATGAAAGGAATCGCGCTGTTGGCGCGGGGCGAGGCCGGTCTTGGGCTCGCCATGCTGAAAGATTCGGTCGAGAAGCTGCAGAGCCAACGTTTCGGCGCAGTAGCCGGGCTTTGCGTACCGCTCGCGGCAGCTTTGGCGGCGACCGATCACGACAATGAAGCACTGGACACGATTGATCGGGCGATTGCCCAGGCCCGACATTGTAACTTCATGATGGAAATGCCCGACATGATGCGGGCAAGGGCGGAAGTGCTGATGCGCAAGCGCAACCCGGATTTCCCGCAAGCGGAGCGGAGCCTGAAGCAATCGCTTGAGCTGGCCCGATGTCAGGGTACGCTGGGTTATGAACTGCGTACCGCGATCAGCCTCGCGAGGCTGTGGCTGCGGCAAGGCCGCCGCGAAGAAGCGCTGGACATGCTCGCGCCGATCCATGGGCGATTTACCGAGGGATTCCACACACGCGGCCTGAGGGCGGCCGGCGAATTGCTCGCGGAACTGGGCTCTCCACGTTCGGGCTCGTTCGCGGCCCATTGATCCGCGGCAGGCGCGCATGCGGCACCTTCGCCGTCGACGATTACACCGGCGCACGTTCGATCGTCGCACACGGCGCAAACCATTCCTGCCTCAATCCCGTTTGAGCCCGATCGATTTGATGACGGGAGCCAAACGGCCCAGCTCGTCTTCGACCAACTGCTGAAATTTGTCCGGGCTTGAATTGATGTCCGGCTCCAATCCTTGCGAACGGTAGGTTTCCTGCAGAGCCGGAGCGGCCATAGCCGTGCGGGTTGCCGCGGCGATCCGATCCACGATTGCATCCGGAGTTGCTTTGGGCGCAAATAAGCCAAACCAGCCGGCATATTTGAGGTCCGGCATGCCGGATTCGATGACAGTCGGAATCTCCGGCGCGCTGTTCAACCGCTCCTCGCTCGTCACGGCGAGTATTCGCAGCGTGCCCGCCTCGTGCAATTGCAGGAGCTGGCTCGAGACAACGGCGATGATCGACGAGATCTGGCCACCGATCAGGTCGTTGGTTGCGGGCCCCATGCCCCGATAGGGGACATGGACGAAGTCCGCCGCGATACCGAACTGTAGTTTGAACATCTCGCCGACAAGATGATTGCCGGTGCCGACTCCCGGCGTCCCATAGGAAAGTTTGCCGGGATTGGCCTTCGCGTAAGCGACCAGCTCCTGCAGGTTCTTGACCGGCAGTGAAGGATGAACTGCGACAGCAAGCGTGCTGGTGATCAGGCGATAAATCGCCCGGAAATCGCGGACCGTGTCGTAGGCAGGATGCGCCGAGGACAACGGAATCATCACCTGGGTGCTGCCGTTGCCAAGCAGAAGCGAATAGCCGTCGGCCGCACTTTGCGCCACGACGGACGAACCGATCGCGCCGCCGGCGCCGCCAATATTCTCGATGTAGGTTGGGCCCAGCAACGGCGCGATCGCGTTGGCCCACGGCCGGCCGATCTGGTCACCAGCGGCGCCGGCCGTATAAGGGATTACCAGCCTGATAGGGCGAGAGGGGTAATCATCGGCGGTTGCGCAGCCCGGCCATGCGACCAACGCGGCGACACACGCAGCCGTTTCAAGGAGTTCTCGCCGTGACAAAAGGTACATTCTTCCCTTCAGAGACCTGCGTTGATCACCTTACAATAGCGAAGCACGAGAAAACACCGCTCATGGAGTCCGCTGCCCTGCATCGACAACATGGCAAGCGCCGCTGAGAGACGGCTCGCGTGTCGCCACGGCTGCCGTGGGATGCGGCGCTCCGCGAAGCCTCACGCACCCGATTGTATAGGTCGGGCGCTGCCTCCGGGCACCGCCGTTCGAACCTACCCGGTCGAAAGCTGCCCCATCATCGTTCTCGCGCATCTCATATCCGATGTCTCGAAACCCTCGGTGAATTTCCCGTATGCGGAAGCGAGAATGTGACGTGCGTCGGCGGGACGGTCCTGACTGATCCTCAATCGCGCAAGGCTGATCGCCGTTCTTAGCTCCCAAAACAGCGCGCCCTGGCTGCGTGCCACCGCGAACGCTTTGTCGAAGGCCTGTTCGGCCGAAGCAACAGAGCGATACTCGCCAGCGTGCAGCAATAGTTCACCTCTGATGCGCAGGAGCTCGGCCTCGTACCACCGTTCGTCCCTCGCCTCGCATCGCGCAAGCGCCTCGTCGACCGTGACAAGCCCCTGCGACACCTCGCCGGCCTCGCCAAGGCATGCCGCCAGTTCGCCCAGCGGAAGCAGGAAGCGCGGCAAGAATCGTGCATCGCCCGCCAGCTCAAGCGCCTTGCGCAGCACAGGCAGTCCGGCAGTGACGGAGCCGCGTCGCGCCATCACCACGCCTCTGAAGGCACGCGCCCACACGTTCCACAGGCGGATCGGGTGACGTTCGGTGTGCTCGATCAGCAATGTGCAGTAGCGCTCCGCAGCGTCGAGATCACCGGCAAAGAAAGTGATTGGGCAGGCGCCCTGCCCCAGCACGCTGCAGAATGTCAGGGCGTGACCGCTCGCACGGCCTTCCTCGATGTTGTGCTCGACGACGCTCAATGCCTGATCCGCCAATCCAAGCAGCCACAGGATGCGGGCGTGGAAATAGTGCGCCGAGGCCCGCAGGTCGAACCGAAAACGGATGAGCTGCGGCTTCGGCGACAGATCCGCAAGGGACGACAAGGTCCGCGTAATGTGGTGATGCGCCAGCCTCTGATCACCGAGATAATGAAGCGTGGTGGCGAAAAGCCGGTCGGCCATCATCCGGTCGACGGAATTGCTGGAATCCGCCACGACCGCAGCGAAGCGGTGCGCGAATTCAAGCGCCTTGCGAAACTCGCCATTGTTGAATTGATCGATGCACAGCCCCCAAAGAGCACGCAACCGATAATCGCTGTCACCGAGTTGCTCGGCGAGTTGCAGGGTCGCAGCCCAGGCAGGACCGGCTTCCCGAGCCCTTCCAACACCGTACATCAGCGACCAGCCACGTGCGGCCGACAATTGCATGCGCAGCCGCATTGCGTTCGTGGCGGTCTCATCAAGGTTTGCCAGCGCCAGCTCGGTCCACTCGCGGCATTCTGCGAGCAGCGACAATTGCGCCCATAGCGGCACCGCCGCGGCGGTCAACGCCGCGCCGATCTGCGCGCCTCCGCCGCGCGAGAATGCCCAATCAAGACTGGTGCGTACGTTGTCGATGTGCCGGCCATAGATAGCAAGCCACTCCGCCTGCGGTTTCAGCTCGCTATCGGCTTCTGCACTGGCGAAGAAACCGCAATAATATTCCGCGTGACGGCGGGCCGCGTCGGGATATTCGCCGCTCGCATGCAGCTTCTCCAACGCATAAGCGCGCGTCGAATCCAGCAGGCGATAATAAGGGTGGTCCCCGCGAATGTCGGCAACAACGAGCGACTTGGCCACCAGATTGGTAAGCTGACCGGTGACATCACTCCTGTGATCGCCGGCGACCGCAATCACCGCATCGAGCAGGAAATCTCCGGCGAATATGCCGAGCTGCCGCAGAACCCACGCCTCGGCTTCCGGGAGCAGGTCGTAACTCCAGTCGAGCGTCGCGCGAAGCGTCTGCTGTCTGGGCACCGCAGTGCGCCGACCGGTCGTCAGGAATTTGAACCTGTCGTCGAGAAGTGCCGCGATTTTCGGCGGACTGAGCATCACGGTACGCGCGGCGGCAAACTCGATCGCGAGCGGAATGCCGTCCAGCCGCCGGCAAATCGCCGCGACGGCCCCCAGGTTTTCTTCGTTGCGCGCGAAATTGGAACCGAGCGCTTGCGCCCTGGTCATGAACAATTCTACCGCGGTGTGCTCAAATACGGCGTCGGGCGCAAGCCGGGCTTCGGGCGGCACGCCCAGCGCAGGAACGCGATAGACGTGCTCGCCATCGATACGCAGCGCTTCGCGGCTGGTTGCAATGATGGTCGTCTCGGGACAGCGGCCGACGATCGTTTCCGTCAGCCTGGCCACAGCATCGACGACATGCTCGCAATTGTCGAGGATAAGCAGCAGTTGCCGGGCGCCGATGGCGCGCGCGACGGATTCCGGTGAAATCTCCTCGCCTTCCAGTTTGATGCCGAGCACACCGGCGGCGGCCGACGGAACGAGTTCGGGATTGGACAGGGAGGCCAGTTCGATCAGCAATCGATCAGCCGCAAAGTCGGCCGGCGGCGATCTGGCGGCCTGTAGCGCTAGCGCTGTCTTGCCGATTCCCCCCGGCCCGACGAGGCTCACGATCCGATAGGCTGACAGTAGCTCCCACAGATGCGCGATCGCGGCGGTGCGGCCGATGAGATCGAACCTCGCCATGGGAATGTTGGTCGACGGCGGCAACTCGGGCGCGGCAGATTGAAGCGGCGCCTCCACATGGCGGATCCGCCATGCCCCCAGCAGGCGATAGCCACGGCCGACCATCGTGCCCAGCATGTCGCGATCGGGGCCGAAGGCCTTGCGGATCGCCGCGATATGCACCCGAAGCGCGCTCTCCTCGACGAAGACCCCCCGCCACACCCGCTCCGCCAGGTCGTTCTTGGATACCAGATCGCCCCCCGCCTGGACTAATTCCGCAAGAATTTCAAAGGCCCGTCCTCCCAACGGAACGGGCTTCCCCATGGAGCGCAATTCTCGTCTGGCAAGATCGATTGCCCATTCCGCGCATACGTAGACAGGGCGCTGGCCTTGCCCAGCCATCATTGGGATAACCCTAAGCAATTTCTAAGTTTCTGCCCGTACCATCAGCCCTCAAACAGAAAAAGCAATTCGCCCAAAGACAGAGGTGACCTGCAATCCGGCACCGATTTGCCGGACGACATGCCGAGCCAAGAAGTGTGGCCAAGAGCCGAGCCAGTAACCACCCTGCAGGCCTTCGCTTCGCGCCCACGATGCGCAGCGACAGCGCTGCATTCATGATCGATAGCTGGAAGGTCGCCCAGCGTCGAGCCCCGGTCAACGCGGCACAATCCGCTTCCCTCAACAGCCGCGGCAGATAGATCCTTCGAGCATCTTCTCAAGCCGTGCGTCGTCCTTGTCGATGGTAGGATCCGTGCCGAGCAGCGGCCCCTTCATGGCGTGACCGCCGAAGCCGGATGACGGCAGTGCGGTGCCCAGGGAATTCGTTCCCGGCGCAGCGGCGCTCGTACCGAGCGCACCGCCGCTCGCCATCGACATATGCGATCCCCCGCCACCGCGGGCAGACGCCGCGCCCGAGAGCGCAAGGCAGGCGACGATGCAAAGAAACGAAAGCGGTCTCACGGGCCATACTCCATGTGTTGCAGTTACCTGGACCTTGAGTTGGGTGCCGCGCGCGGTTTGACCATGCACGATCACGCGAGCGGATCATTACAACGGAGACAGGATTCCGTTTTCACCGTCGATGACGACAACTATTGGTGCGATCCTGAAGAAGATCGTCTCACGGTCTCAGGGTCTTTCATGCGGAAGGAAGGAAGAATGAGCTTCTCTGGGCCGGTCTCGACGGATAGGCGCGTGATCCGGTTGTCGGAAATCGTGTACATGAAGCTGCCGTTGCCATCCGAACCTACGGCCGCGGTGGGTACGGTAAGCGCATGGGGTGCCGGTTCATCTCGAGTGAGACCTCCGCATACATACCCGGATAAAGCCGCTCCTTGGGATTGGCGCGCAAAGGCGACGAAGCCGAGCAAGCTGAGCGTCGCGAAACTCGACGCTCAGGTCCGCAAGCATCACTTCTTGGCGATGTTCCAATAGACCGGGACGGCCGCCTTCACGATGCCGTCGACGTTGCTGCGCACGGCCCGCACCAGGTAAAGCTGCGCCGCCGGCCAGTAGGGCACATACTCCACCGCCCGGAGTTGGAGCTCGGTCGCGATCTTCTTCTTCTGCTCGGCGTCGGTCGCCAGCGCGAAGTCGCTGCGCAGCTTCTCGATCTTCTCGTCGCAGGGCCAGCCGAACCATGCCTTCGCACAGTTAGCGCGAAGGCCGAGATGTCCCACCGGCTCGAACATGTCCGCGCCCGTCGGCCCTGACATGAAAACCGACCAGCCTCCCTTGTCGACAGTCTCCTTCGAGGCGCGGCGTCCGACCAGCGTGCCCCAGTCCATCGCCTGCGGTTCGACCTTGAGACCAATCTGCCGCATCAATTGCTCGGCGACGAGGCTGAACGTGTTGGTCGGGCCGCTTTCGGTGGCATGCAGCACCACGACCGGCGTACCATCATATCCACTCTCGGCGATCAGCTTCTTGGCCCTTTCGATATCCGGCTTCACCCAGCCGTCTGCCGTGAAGTAGGGTGAGGAGCACATGAAGAAGCTCGGGCAGTTCTTGTAGAGTTTTGGATCGCTGACGTAGGCGCGCGCGAACTTCTCCTGATCGATCATGTAGCTGATCGCCTGACGGACCTTCTGGTTGTTGAAGGGCGGCACCGCCGTATTCATGCGGAATACCATCTGCATGCCCAGGGTATCCTGCGGCATCGTCTTGATGTCGGGGTTGCCCGCGAGCGTCGGCAAGAAGTCCGGCGGAACTTCCTCGAAGAGGTCGATCTCACCGGCCTGCAGTGCGTTGAGCGCGGTCTGCGCATCCGGAATATAGTGCCATTCGACGCGATCGACCTTGGCTATCTTGCCACCGGCCAGGCCGCTCGCCGGCTCCTGACGCGGCTTGTAAGTCGGGTTCTTCACATAGACCACCTTGGAGCCCGGGACCCACTCGTCCTTCTTCATGATGAAGGGACCTGAGCCGGTCGCATCGGTGATCGCGGTATCAGCCGGCGTTGCGGCGATTGCTTTCGGCATGATGAACGGCACGTTGGAGCTCGGCTTGCTGAGCGCCTCGATCACCAGGCCCCACGGACGCTTGAGATTCAGCTCGAAAGTCTTGTCGTTCTTGACGGTCAGGCTGTCGCTGACGGAGGCAAGCTGCTGGCCAAGGCCGTCGCGCTGCCACCAACGCTTCAACGAAGCGACCGCATCTTCCGACGTCACCGGCTGACCGTTGCTGAAGGTCAAGCCACCGCGTAGCGTGAATATGTAGGTGAGCTGATCATTGCTGACTGACCAGGCTTCAAGCATCTGCGGCTGTGCGGCGAGTTGCTCGTCCAGCGAGAATAGCGTGTCGTAGACCATGTAGCCGTGGTTGCGGACCATGTAGTCGGACGTGATGACGGGATCGATCTGCTTGAGATCACCGAACGGCCGGATCTTCAGAACCGTCTCGGCAAAGGCGGGTGACACGGCACCCAACAAGCCTGCCGCAACAACGACGGCAAACAGTCTATTCGACGGTTTCATTTTGGTACTCCTCCCGTTTCACTGTTTTTTAACGACTGCGATGTCTTCGGCCGCGCCGGAGCGCGTGACGTTCGGTGGCGGCAGTGATTGCGAATGATGGCAGGCGACGAAGTGGTTGGCCGCGATCTCGGTCATCGGCGGCGCCTGCTGCGCGCAGATGTCCGTGGCGAAGGGACAGCGCGTCCGGAAACGGCAGCCCGAAGGCAACGCAGCAGCGCTCGGTACCTCCCCTTCGAGCGGCGAACGGCGGCGGCGATTGCGCGGATGGGTCACAGGTACTGAGTCGATCAGTGCGCGCGTATAAGGATGCGCGGGAGCACCGAACATCGCCTCTGCCGGCGCCTGCTCAACGATGGCGCCGAGATACATTACCGCGACGTCGTCGGCGAGATAACGCACCACGGACAGATCGTGCGAGATGAAGAGATAGGAAATTCCGATCTCCCGCTGCACCTCCTTCAACAGATTGAGGATCTGCGAGCGGATCGACACGTCGAGCGCGGCGACGGCCTCGTCGGCGACGATCAGCGACGGCTCTGCCGCAAGCGCCCGGGCGATGCCGAGGCGCTGGCGTTGCCCGCCCGATAGATGATGGGGCAGACGGGAATGGAAATACTGCGGCAGACCGACCCGATCGAACAGGCGCAAGACCTTGCGTTGGCGCGAGGCGGCATCGCCAATGCCGAAGTTCAGGAGCGGCTCCTCGACGATCTCGGCGGCCGTCATGCGCGAATTGAGACAGGCGAGCGGATCCTGGAATACCATCTGGATCTGCTGGCGTTTGCGCCGCAGCGTCTCGCCGGCCAAGTTACCAAAATCCTCCCCGTTGACGCGGACAGAGCCGGCGGTCGGTTTCAAGAGACGCACGACCATCCGGCCGATCGTCGTCTTGCCGCAGCCGCTCTCACCGACGAGACAGAACGTGCGGCCGCGTTCGACCCCGAAGCTGACGTCGTCGACAGCCCGCAGTTCGCGTCGGCCGAAGAGTCCGAACGGACCTTTCTGCGATGTGAAGACCTGCGTCAGGCCGGAGACTTCCAGCACCGCGCTCATACCGTCATCTCCTCCTCGATCCTGCCAAGCCAGCAGGCCGCTTGATGCGGGCCTGCGCCAGACAGCGGCGGCATTTCGGAATGACAGACCGGCATGGCCGAGGCGCAGCGTTGGCGGAAGGAGCAACCCGTTCCAAGCGACGCCGGGCTCGGGACATTGCCCGGAATTTCCGCGAGACGATCCCGACTGCCGCTGTTGAGCTGCCGGATCGCGCCGAGCAGGCCGCGCGTATAGGGATGCGCCGCGCTGTCGAAGAGATCGTTGACGCTTGCCTGCTCCACGATGCTGCCGGCGTAAAGCACGACGACCCGATCGGCCATTTCCGCAACCACGCCCAGATCGTGCGTAATTAGCAGCACCGACGTACCGAACTCGCGCCGAAGATCGTCGATCAGCGTCAGGACCTGCGCCTGGATGGTGACGTCGAGCGCTGTCGTGGGTTCGTCGGCGATCAGCAAGGCCGGACGAAGCGCGAGCGCCATGGCGATCATTACCCGCTGTCGCATGCCGCCGGAGAGCTGGTGTGGGAACTCCTCCGCCCGCCGCCGCGCATCCGGAATGCGTACGAGGTCGAGGAGCTGCAGCGCCTGCCGCAGCCCGTGGGCTTCGGAGACGCCGCGGTGTTCGACGATCACCTCGGCGATCTGCTGACCTATCCGCTGTAGCGGATTGAGCGATGTCATAGGCTCCTGGAACACCATGGCGACGCGGTCACCACGCAGCCGCCGCATTTCTTCGGCGCGAAGCGAGACGAGATCACGCCCCTCGAAAAGGATTCGGCCGGAGGAGATCTGCATGACTTTGCGGTTGAGCAGGCCGATGATGGACAGCGCCGTTAGACTTTTGCCACAGCCGCTTTCACCGACCAGGCATAGCGTTTCGCCCGGATCGATTGAGAAGGAGACATTGCGGACCAATGAAATCGGAATGGCTCCCGCATTGAGTGTGACCCCGAGATCCTCGACGGAGAGAAGCGGAGCGCTCATCGCACCTCACCTCCCTGCAGGCTCGGGTCAAGCAGGTCGCGTAGCGCGTCGCCAAGCAGATTGGCGGCAAGCACGGTGGCGGCAAGCATCAGTGCGGGAAAGCCGAGGATCCATGGCGCAATCTGCAGGAACTGCCGACCCTCCGACATCATGTTGCCCCAGCTCGGCACATCAGGCGGCGTGCCCGCGCCGAGGAAGGACAGGATCGATTCCAGGATCATCGCGGACGCAAAGACGTAGGTCGTCTGCACCATGATCGGCCCCGCGGCACCGGGCAGGATGTGCCGGCGAAGGATCGTCGTCGTGCGCCCGCCGCAGGTGATCGCTGCCTCGACAAAGACGCGTTCGCGCAATGTCAGGACGCTCGCGCGTACCACGCGCGCCATGCGCGGGATTTCCGGCACGCTGATCGCGGTAATGATCACGAACGGCGAGGCTCCGATCAATGCGACGAGCGCGATTGCGAGCAGGATCGCAGGGATCGCCATGACGGCATCCATGGCCCGCATAGCGACCGTATCAACCGCGCGGAAATAGCCGGCGATGACGCCGATGGTTACGCCGACGAGGGTCGCGACCACGGCAACGGCAATCCCGATCCAAAGCGACACGCGCGTTCCCCACAGCGCGCGGGCGATGACCGAGCGGCCGACCTGGTCGGTGCCGAACGGCTGATCGAGCGATGGGGGGGTCAGCCGATTCAGCGGATCGAGCGCGGCCGGATCCGGAGATATCCAGGGGCTTGCCAGGGCGAGCACGCCGAATGCGAGAAGCAGGCCGCAGCTCGCGGTCAGCATCGGCTGGCGCAGCGGGAAGCTTGCGATGCGGCCGAGCCGGTTGCCGCCGAGATCCGGCTTCTCGAGCCCGCCTGCCGTCGAGGTGATCGTCATCGGCCGCGGCTCCATCAGTACCGGATCCGTGGATCGACGACGGCATAGAGGATGTCGACCGCGAGATTCACGACGACATAGACCCCGGCGAAAAGCAGGATGAGCGCCTGCACCACAGGATAGTCGCGCCGAAGGATCGAGTCGGCTGTAAGCCGGCCGAGGCCCGGAATGCTGAACACCGTTTCAGTGACGACGACGCCGCCGAGCAGCGCC
Organism: Bradyrhizobium sp. CSA112; assembly: GCF_029051645.1. GTDB lineage: Bacteria > Pseudomonadota > Alphaproteobacteria > Rhizobiales > Xanthobacteraceae > Bradyrhizobium. Next base: position 513,853 of record NZ_JAACFS010000001.1, on the reverse strand, counting down.
GCGAACCCGATGCCTACGACGGTGATGATCGGCACGGCAGCGTTGCTGAGCACGTACCGTGAAATGATCTTGCGTCCCGCGAGCCCTTTGGCATGTGCGGTGCGCACATAGTCCTCGCGCAGCACTTCCAGCACCGCCGCGCGTGTAACCCGCGCGATCAACGCGATATAGAGGAAAGACAGGGAGATCGCCGGCAGCACGAGCGAGTGGAGCGAACCCAGGACGCCGTGGGACAGCGGCTTGTAACCCTGCACCGGAAACCAGTGCAGGCCGAGTGCCAGCGTGTAGACGAGAGCAAACGCGACCACAAAGACGGGCACCGAGAAGCCGAGCACCGCGCCGGCCATTGTCAAGCGTGCAACAAAACCCCTGGGACGATAGGCAGCTACCAGACCGAGCGGGACCGCGACGAAAACCGCGATCGTGATCGTCATCAGCGAGAGGATCAGCGTCGGCTCGACGCGCTGTGCGATGAGCTGCGAAACCGGGATGCGGCTGAACAGCGACAGGCCGAAATCACCGCTCAGCATGCGCCCCATCCAGGTCAGGAACCGCGGCAGCAACGGCAAATTGAGCCCGAGCGCCTGGCGCACCGCCTCCACCTGCTGCGGCGAGGCGAAGTCACCGGCGATAAGCACGGCCGGGTCGCCGGGCGCCAGACTCAGCAACAGGAAGACGAACACCGCGACCGCGAGCAGCACGGGAGCGGCTGCGAGCAGGCGGCCCAGGACATAACTTGTCATGCGGTCCCCTCAGGCCCGCAAGTACGGCCGAGCCGCCTCAAGACGCAGAGCCCGCTCCCCACCCTTTCCTCCGCTGTTAAACGTTTTTTCTAGTAAGCACGATCTCATATTATTCGCAATACCCCTCAAAGCAACCTACAAGATCAGACTTGTCCGCCATGGCTCGACTCGCTAAGAAAACGTTTAACAAATGAGAGGGACCGATGTCTGCAGGGCCTTTGCCCACCATCCACGAGGTCGCGCGGCTGGCCGGCGTTTCAGTCGCCACAGTATCGAAGACGCTTAACCGTTCGGGCAAAGTCAGCGAAGTTCTGCAGGAACGCGTCAACGCCGCGGCGCAGAAGCTCGGCTATGCACCGCATGCCAGTGCGCGCAGCTTGCGGAGCGGCGCAACGCGCATCCTCGGCCTGCTCGTTGCAGACCTCACCAATCCCTACTTCCTGAGGCTGGTCGAGAATATCGAACGGCTTTCGAGTGCCGCCGGTTATTCGGTCATTCTCTGCAACAGCGCCGAAGATCCGGAACGGGAGGAGCGGCATCTGGCGATGCTGCTGTCGCAGCGTGCTGATGGCGCCATCGTCATTCCGACGCGCCGTGGCTGGAGCGGCCGCCTCGCTGCGCTATCCAGCCTGCCGATGCCCGGCATCCTGGTCGACCGGCGGATCGAAGGCCTCGATCTTGATTCCGTCACCACGGACAATCTGACGCTCGGGCGGCTGGCGGCGGAACATCTCGACGATCTCGGCCATCGGCGCGTCGGCGTGATCATGGGTTCACCCGAGCATCAGATCGCACGCCATCGGTTGGATGGCTTTCGGACAGGGTTCGCCGAACGCGGCGTGACGCTTGACGAACGGCTGATCGAGAAGAACAACTTTTCGGAAATGGCTGGTCATGCGGCTGCTCTTCGGCTGCTGTCGCGCTCCACACGGCCGACGGCGATCTTCGCGACGAACAACCATCTGGCTCTCGGGCTGCTGCGCGCCGTCGGCGAACGCGGCCTGTCCATTCCCGACGAGCTCTCCGTCATCGCTGTCGATGAGTTGCCGTGGGCCGGCCTCGTGCGCCCCGGCATGACCGTCGTGACCCAGCCGTCCGAGGCAATCGCCGAGACAACCGTTTCAACCCTCCTGAGACGCATCTCCGAAGGCCGGTCCGGCATGGACGAGGATGACAACGAGCGATCCATCCAGTTGCCGCCGGCGCTCGTGGTGCGCGGCTCCACCGCCGCCATCCGGAAGCAGCCATGAACGATCTGTCTATTCCCGCGCCGTCCGCCGGCATTCTCGAACTGTCAGCCGTCGAGGCGATCTCAGAGATCCGCAAGCGCCATCTGTCGCCGCTCGACGTCGTCGATGCCGCTATCGACAGGATCGAGGCGACGGATGCTGCGATCAACGCGATCCCCGTCCGCTGCTTCGACGCTGCCCGCAGCGCGGCGCGCCGCCTGATGGACAGGGCGGCTGTCGGCGAAGGCTGGCCTCTGCTTTGCGGCCTGCCGCTTGCGGTCAAGGACAATACGGATGTTGCAGGCGTGCCTACCAGCGGCGGCAGCGCACTGACCGCAGGTCGCGTGCCCGACGTCTCGGATCCGACCATCAGCCGCCTGCAGCGCAACGGCGCGATCGTCATCGGCAAGAGCAATCTGTCCGAACTCGGCGGCGCCAACACGACCAACGCCCTGTTCGGCGCGACCCGCAATCCGTTTTTTCCCGCGCTGACGTCGGGTGGTTCCTCCGGCGGCTCGGCGGCAGCACTTGCGGCACATCAGGTTTATCTCGGCCACGGCAATGATGTCGGCGGCAGCCTGCGCACGCCGGCCGCCTTCTGCGGTGTGGCAGGTCTGAGGCCCACGCCCGGCCTTGTAGCGCGCAAGCCGCTGTCCGATCCCTTCGATACCGTCTTCGTCGAGGGACCGATGGCCCGGACGATCCCCGATCTCGCATTGATGCTGGATGCGATGACCGGCTTCCATGCCGCCGACCTCATATCGCGCGAGAAGAAGCCTATGTCGTTCCAGAACGCGGCAGCGCGGCCTAACTGGACCACACGGGTCGCGGTCTCCGAGGACCTTGACCTCCTCCCTGTCGCCGGTGGCATCCGTTCCGGCTTCGGCCGTGCGATCGACCGGCTGCGACGCGGCGGTTGTGCGATGATCGAGGCGGCTCCCGATCTCTCCGGTGTGCCCGCTGTCATCCGCGCGCTCCGCGGCCTCGCCTATCTTGCGACCTGGGGCAAGCACTGGCCGCAATCGCGCGAGCGCTTCACGCCTGAAGTTGCCGGCGACATCGGCTATGGCGAAAACCTCTCCGCCGCTGACATCGCAGGCGCGATGGCGCACCGGGCGGCGCTGTATCGCCGCGCCATGAGCTTCTTTGCGGATTTCGATATCCTGATCTGTCCGACCACGCAGGTCACGCCATTTCCCGTCGACGTCCGCTGGCCGACCGAGATCGATGGCCAGGCATCCGACACTTATATCGACTGGATCATGATCACTTACGTCTGGTCTATCCTCGGTTGCCCCGCGCTTGCAGTTCCGGCCGGCCGCGACCTGGATGGCATGCCGGTTTCGTTGCAGATCGTCGGACCTCCGCACAGCGAGGAGCGACTTCTCTCCTTTGCCGCTCGCATCGAGCAGGAGTTCGGCGCTCGATCATGACGATGACGATCGTTTTCCGCCATCTATTTCAGATGCGGCGAGCATGACCTGTTTCATAGGGGTTGACGTCGGTACGGGAAGTGCGCGGGCTGGCATTTTCGATGCAGCCGGACGATTGCTGGCTTCGGCATCGAAGCCGATCGCGACGCTGAAGCCAAAAGAGGATTTCGCCGAACAGTCGTCGCGGGATATCTGGGACGCGGTCTGCGACTGCGTGCGGCGCGCCGGTCGGGAGGCCGCTATCGATGTGTGAGTGCCGTCGCGGATATCGGCTTAGGAGGCTCGCAGCGCGTTCATTAGTGCAGACAGCGCAGCCGGCTGATGCTGGCGACTGGGATAATACATGAAGAATCCAGGAATTGGCGGCGTCCAGTCCTCCAGCACACGAATAAGGCGACGCTTCGCAACATACTCTGCGACCTGCTCTTCGAATGCGAGTCCTAGGCCGGCGCCAGCGAGTGCCGCCTGAATCACGAGGTGGGTATCATCGATTATAAGCGGACCATTCACACCGACCGTGACCGCCTTTCGTCCTTTCTCGAATTCCCACCGATAAGGACCGCCCGGAAGACGCAGTCCTATGCATCGATGATCATTTAGATCCTTGGGCTTCCGAGGAATGTTTCGCGATGCAAAATAACCAGGAGATCCGACCACCGCCAATCGCAGCTCCTGGGTGACCCGCACCGCGATCATGTCCTTTTGAATGTACTCACCGAGTTGAATACCGGCGTCGAACTCGCCCGCAACGAGGTCTACAGGGCCAGTGACAGTAACAACGTCAAGAACGATGTCAGGGTAGGCTTCCGCGAATGCCGTGAGCCGCGGCAACAATACCATCACAGCAGCCGACCGGGACATTACAATTCGAAGGCGCCCTGCAGGTCGGTGCCGAACGCTTCGGGCTTCATTGATAGCACGAGCAATTTGCTCAAGTGCCGGAGCCAATTCTTTCAAGAGAGCGGCCCCTGCAGCGGTTGGTGCGACGCTCTTGGTTGTTCGAGCAAGAAGCTGCAACTCGAGCCGCTGCTCAAGTCCCCGGATCGTGTGGCTCAGGGCAGACTGAGACACACCAATCTTTGCCGCAGCCCGCGTAAAGCTTCGTTCTGTGGCAACGACTGCAAACGTCGCAAGTTCGTTCAGTTCGTTTCTCATGATTTATGAATATCACTCATAACCCCATATTGTGCAACATGCCTAGTCTCATAAGTTGCTTTGTCCTATGTTCGGCTAACAAGGAGACTTGAGGCAACCTTCCGCAGGTTTCGGCCGGCTTGACGCTCAGCACGTGTAGCTGGGCCTATGAAAATTTGGGATGGCTATACCCGGCGATTTTAATCTCATAACGCAACTTAAACCCACAGGGACTTTTGGAGGGCAGAATGTTCAAAATGGATCGACGAGCATTTCTGAGTCGATCTGCCAGCGCAGCTTTTGGCGCCGCGCTCGTCAGCGCTCCTGGTTTGATGCCTGGAGATCGGTCGATCAGCTATGCGCAATCTCCTACCGTTCCAAATAACAATCTCATGGATAACAACCTTATGGATACCGATGCTCGTGCCTTGCGCGCTCTAGCGCAGACCTATTTCGACGGGGCCTATGAAATGGATGCAGACAAATTTGCTACGATATTTCACCCATCCAGTTCCGTGACCAAGGTCGGCGACGACGGCAATGTGAGCGTGACGGCAATTGCGACCTGGCTGGCAGCCGTCCGCAATATGAAGGCTCCGAAACAACAGGGCCTGGAGCGCCAAGATCAGATCCTGTCAATAGACGTTGAAGGAGAGCTCGCGCTTTTGAAGCTGAAATTGCAGATTCCGCCGCGTTACTTCACCGACATGTTGTCATGCTTGAAGGTCAACGGAACCTGGAAGATCGCTCAGAAAGTGATGACTTCGAAAACTTGACGGCTTCGGCGCCGTTTTTAGAAAGTGAATCGTACGCTTGGCAGGTTATCCGTGGAATTTCTGTCACAAAGCCCCAATGCCCTGGGCTGCGCTTCGGGATCATGGAAGATTTGGTCACTCTCTGATGGACATGTCGACCTGCCCGCCGAATCCCTCAGATATCCGAACAACAAAATATGCAGTCAGACCGAAGCGCCTCAGCGGGAAGATTCGCTGGTTCGATTGTCGGTCAACTGCTTCCTATTTGATCGCTCTGGCATCGACCGCGTTTTGATTGATTGTGGAGCGGGCGGGAGTTGGGAGCCCTCCATGGGCCATCTCGGGGAGGCGATGGCGGAGGCAGGCATCGACACGTCATCAATCACGGTGGTCGCCCTCACTCATGCTCATGGCGACCACATCAATGGTCTTCTGACGCCTGACGGTCGACGAGTATTTAACAACCTGAGCAAGATCGTGATAGGGGAGGACGCCGTTGAGGGGTTCCTTGCCGAGCCAAATCTAGCTGAGTTTCGTCCGCTCCTTGCCCCAATCAACGGAGGAGACCGGCTGGCCGATCATTTGCTGGCGGTGGCAATACCTGGGCATGCTCCGGGCCATATGGGTTATCTCCTCAGCACTGACGAGGACGAGATCTTATTCTGCGGCGACCTGATCCACGTTCCTGGTGCACAGTTTGCCCGTCCCGAGCTCACTTGGGCCTATGACGATGACGAGTCTATAGCGAGAGCTAGCCGGATCAAGCTGCTCCAAAACGCAGCGGATGCACATACGTGGCTAGCCGGCGCTCACCTAGATCGACCAGGCATCGGTAGAATTGTCAAAGATGGGCAAGGATATGCGTTTATTCCGGCCGCGTAGCCACCAGTGAGCCGTCACTTATGCGGATTCGACAACGGCCCTTGCCGCCATGTGCATGATCAGGCCGGATTTGACTTTTGTGGCCGAAGGGGCTGGGCCGCAGGTACCGGGACTTCCGCGCGGTGCACCTGCGCACTCTGCCGACGTTACGCATTCCCTTGAGCCGAAACCTTCAACTGAAGCGGTGGTTGCCCCCGGTAGAGGCCTTCCGAAACATGCCGGACCATGGGAGGAGTTACGACGCCGCCGTCCTCGAGGTAGGCAACGAGGCCCGTCGTCGTCAGCCGCGCCGCACGTGAAACGTTCACGGGGCTCAGGCAGCTGTGTCAAGATCTTATTGACGAAGGCTCCTGGTTGCCAAACCGTCTCGCTGACGAATTAAACCCTTAGGACAAATACGCGGTTTGCGGAAAATCCCACGCCGGTCGCGGACGCCGCGCCTCTTTTTTTGGCACCGGCGCCGCACTCACGTTTCCAAGCACGAAAATTGCATAGTACCGGTTTGCCTACACAGCGAGCAACATCATGAACCTGATCAATTTGGACATCCGCATGCTGCGCTCGCTGATGTCGGTCGTCGAAACCGGAAGCATCACCGAGACCGCGCGGCGGCTTGGTCGTACCCAACCTGCGATTACCCTTCAGCTACAGCGCTTGGAGGAACTCACTGGAAAAGCGATCTTCATCCACGAGGGCCGCCGGTTGTTTCTGACGGCGGAAGGCGAGACAGTTCTGAGTTACGCGCGATCGATCGTCGGATTTCACGACGAAATGTTGTCGCAACTAGCTTCTCCGGACATCGAAGGTCACGTCGTGCTCGGCACCCCCGACCTCTATGCCGCCTTCATGCTGCCGTCGATCCTCAGGATCTTTCGCAAGGCCTTTCCGCGCGTTCAGCTCGAGCTGAACTGCTCGCTTTCAACGCCGCTGGTCGGATGCGTGAAGCGCGGCGAGGTCGATATCGCGCTGGTGACCCGCATGAACGACTTCACCGGCGGACAGGTGGTGCGACAGGAGCAATTGATCTGGATGACCGGGGAGCAATCCACGGCGCATAACGAAAAGCCGATCCCCCTGGCGCTGCTGCCGCCGGGCAATATCTTTCGCGATCATGCGATCGAGCGGCTGGAAGCCTCAAGGCTCCGATGGCGCATTGCCTGCGTCAGTCCGAGCGTCGGTGGTTTGCAGGCCGCCGCTTTCGCCGGCATGGCGGTCACCGTCCTCGGTCGCTCCGCACTGGTACGCAACATGCGCGAGATCGGCGACAACGAGGGGCTGCCGCCGCTGCCGAAGGTCGATCTTCTGCTGTACAAATCGCCGACGGCGACATCAAAGGCCGCGAGCGCCCTGCACGACTATCTTGCGCACTATCTCAATCTGGATGACGAACTCCTGCTGGGCAAGGAACTGCCTTTGTCCACCGTTGACAGCGACGAGCCGCGGTCAGGACATGCGGGGACGAAACTGGCTCCAGGGCCGCGCGCACTCGAACGCGGCAGCGATACGCACAATCAAGCCCTCGTCGAGCCACGGCGCAATAATCTGAAGCCCGATCGGAAGCCCATCGGCGTCGAAGCCACAGGGAATCGTGGCAGCCGGCAACCCGGTCAGATTTATCGGCCAAGAGAACGGCGACCAACCTAGATGGCGGTCGACGGTGACGCCGTCGATTTCGTCAACGCCCAGGGCGCCCGCAGGAAACGCCGTCACCGCAACCGTTGGGGTGACGATCGCATCGACCTTCCCGAATATTTCCAGGAACGACATGCGCAGGCTGTTTCGGCGATAGCCGGCCTCGACATATTGGATGCCGCTGTAGGAAGCGCCCTTCGCCACCACGTCACGGTAGTCGCTGTCGGAGGCCATCAGTGCATCGGCACCGCGGGCCGCGACGGCTGCCGCCTGCTCGGTATAGGCGATCGGCTTCAGTATCCGCTCGAGCATATCAGGTTCAAATTGAACGCAGTCGGGAACGATGCTGGCGCCGAGTGAACCTAGCGTCTCAAGCGCCGACCGAAATGCCTTGTGAATATCGGGCGCCACCGCCGCATAGCCGAAGTCGGCACTGCTGCCAATCCTGATCCCGTCGAGCTTCACCGGTGTCGCGTCAAAGCTCCGCGCCGGCACCGGCAGACTGGCGGCATCGCGCAGATCGTGGACTGCAACCGCTTCCAGAAGAAGGGCGGCGTCGGCAACCGTACGCGCGATTGGGCCGGTATGCGCCAGCGACGCCCACGACGGCGGCGCAAAGCCGGGCGATCTCGGGACCAGTCCAAAGGTCGGCTTGATACCAACCACGCCACAGAACGCGGACGGGACGCGGATCGAGCCGACACCATCGGTGCCGATCGCAAGCGGGCCACATCCGGCGGCAATCGAAGCCGCGGCACCTCCGCTCGATCCGCCGCTGGTCCGATCGCGGTTCCAGGGGTTGCGGGTGATGCCGGACACCGGGCTGTCGGCGGTCAATTTGTAACCGGACTCGCAGGTGGTGGTCTTGCATGTGACGATCGCGCCGGCCGATCTGAGCGCCGAAACCACCGCCGCATCGACACTCGGCACCAGATCCTTGTTGGCGGGCGCGCCGCCCAGCGCCGGTAGCCCGGCGACGTAGACGAGATCCTTGATGCTGACGGGCACTCCGGTCAATTTGCGCTGCGGTTGTCCGGAGGACCAGGCCAGCGTGGCGCGGTCGGCGTCGGCGCGCGCCTGTTCATATGCCGGCGTCACGACCACATTGCAGGCGGCATTGGTCACTTCCAGCGCTGATATCACGTCCTCGATGACGTCGCGCGGCGTGAACCGTTTCGTGCGATAGCCTTCCAGCAATTCAACGGCCGAGAGTCTGGCCAACTCATTCGCCTCAACGACACCATCGGCGCGGACGCTTTCTGCTTTCACCGCGCCCCTCACGATGTTTGAAGGGCGGACATCACGGCCTTTTTCGCCATGACGGTCACGAGATGGGCGCGGTATTCCGCATCCGCGTGGATATCGGAACTCAGATTTTCGGCGTCCAGCTTGATCGCCGCGATCGCTTCAGGCGTAAACGTGCGCTCCAGCGCGGCTTCCATTGCGGCGACACGAAATACGCCTGGTCCAGCCCCGGTTACCGCGACCCGAACCTTTCCGGCTTTCTTCGCCACACACACACCGACCACCGCATAGCGTGACGCCGGCGATTTGAATTTGGCGTAGCCCCCGGCGGACGGCACCGGAAAGCGCAAGGCGGTGATGATCTCGCCCGGGTCGAGCGCCGTTTCGAACAGCCCCCGGAAGAACGCGTCGGCGGCGATCTCCCGACGGTCGGTCACAACCATCGCATCGAGCGCGAGCACCGCGGCCGGATAGTCGGCCGAAGGATCGTTATTGGCAACCGAGCCACCGATCGTGCCGCGGTTGCGAACCGCAGGATCACCGATGCCGGCCGCGAGGCTGGCAAGCAGCGGTATCTTGCTGCGAGCCAGTTCCGACTCCGCGACATCGACATGGCGGGTCATCGCACCGACCGTCAGGACGTCGGCTTGAGCCGAAATCCCGGATAGCTGCGGGATCTTCGATAGGTCGATCAGCGCCGCGGGCGCCGCCAACCGCTGCTTGATGGTCGGCAGCAACGTCATCCCGCCGGCCAGCGGCATGCTGTCGGCAACACCGCCAAGCAGCGCCGACATTTCATAGAGGGTGGTCGGCCTGTGAAACGCAAATGACCTCATTTTCGCCTCCTCCTACTCTGCGGCGAGCGGCATCGTGGCGTTCTGAATGATCCGCCAGATCCGGTTCGGCGTCGCCGGCATGTCGACGTGAAGAACGCCGAGATGCGACAGCGCATCGACGACGGAGTTGATAACGGCCGCAGGCGATCCGATGGTGCCGACCTCGCCACATCCTTTCACGCCCATCGGTGTGTGCGTGCAGAGCGTGGAGTGGGTCTTGATCGTCATATTCGGCAGGTGATCGGCACGCGGCATGGTGTAATCCATAAACGACCCCGACAGCAGTTGCCCCGAGACGTCGTCATAGACGGCGTTTTCATACAAAGCCTGGCCCACGCCCTGAACGATGCCGCCATGCAACTGTCCTTCGACAATCATCGGGTTGATGACGGTGCCGACGTCGTCGACCGCGGTGTATTTCTCCAGCGCCACGATCCCCGTCTCGGGATCGATTTCAACTTCGGCGATGTGGCAGCCGCCAGGATAGGTGAAATTGACCGGATCGTAATAGGCCTGCTCCTCCAGTCCAGGCTCGAGGATTTCAAGCGGATAGTCGTGCGGCACATAGGCGGCGCCGGCGATTTCCTGGAATGTCTTGCTGCGGTCAGTACCCGCAACCGAAAAGACCCCGGCCTCGAACTGAATATCGTGTTCGCTGGCCTCGAGCAGGTGCGCCGCGATCTTCTTGCCCTTCAGGACCACCTTATCACTCGCCTTCGAGAGCGCAGCGCCGCCGACAACCAGCGATCGCGAGCCGTAGGTGCCCATGCCGAACTGCACGCGGTCGGTATCGCCGAACACGATGTCGACGTTGTCGAAAGCGACACCGAGCTTCTCCGACACGATCTGCGCGAAGGTGGTTTCGTGCCCCTGCCCGTGATTGTGGGTACCGATCAGCACCGTCACCTGTCCGGTCGGATGCACCCGGACAGTGGCGCTTTCGTAGAGGCCGCCGCGGGCGCCGAGGCGCCCGGCAAAGCGCGACGGCGCGAGGCCGCAGGCTTCGACGTAGGTCGAATAGCCGAGGCCGCGGAACTTGCCGTCGCGTTCCGACGCCGCCTTGCGTTCCGCGAAGCCTGCGACATCCGCTTCTGCAAGCGCGCCCTCGAGGCAGCCCATCGGATCGCCGGAATCATATTCGACGAGCACCGGCGTCTGATACGGATAGGATTCCTTGGCAATGATATTGCGACGGCGCAATTCGACGCGATCGATGCCCATTTCTTTGGCCGCCACATCCACCAGCCGTTCGACCACGAACGTCGCCTCCGGCCGCCCGGCGCCGCGATAGGCATCGACCGGCACCGTGTTGGTGAAGACCACCTTCACGTTGCAATAGATCGCAGGCGTCGTGTAGACGCCACTCAACAATGGCCCATAGAGATTGGTCGGGATGTTGGGGCCGAAGGTGGAGAGATAGCCGCCCATATTGGCCAATGTGACGACCTTCAGCGCAAGGAATTTTCCATTCTGGTCCAGCGCCAGTTCGGCCTCAGTGACGTGATCCCGGCCGTGCCGGTCGGAGATGAACCCCTCCGAACGGTCCGCCACCCATTTAATCGGACGGCCGACCCGCTTCGCCGCCCAAGTGATCACGGCCTCCTCGCCGTAGTGGAATTGCTTGACACCGAAGCCACCGCCCACATCGGGCGCCACCACGCGCATTTTCTGCTCGGGAATCTTGAGCACCAGGGCGCTCATCAGGAACCGCACCACATGCGGAAACTGGCTCGTGGTCCACAGCGTATAATGGCCGGTCCCGCCATTAGACTCGGCGACTGCCGCGCGCGGCTCCATCGGATTGCCGATCAGCCGATTGTTGACGAGGCTGAGACGCGCCACATGCGCGGCCTTCTTGAACGCCGTCGCGACGGCGACCTTGTCGCCGAGCTCCCAGTCGCAGCAGAGATTGTTCGGCACGTCGTCGAACAGTTGCGGCGCGCCCGGACGAACGGCCTCGAGCACGCCGACGACGGATGGCAGCACTTCATAATCGATTACCACCGCTTCTGCGGCCGCGCGCGCGAGCTCCAGCGTATCGGCAATCACAAAGGCCACCATGTCGCCGACGAAGCGCACCTTGCCCTGCGCCAGCATCGGGAACGGCGGCTCCTTCATCGGCAGGCCATCCGAGCCATGAATGCCCCAGCCGCAAGGCAGCGAACCAAGCCCGTCGGCCGCGACGTCGTCACCGGTCAGCACGGCATGGACGCCCGGCAGCGCCAGCGCGGGCACCTTGTCGATGCCACGGATCACCGCGTGGCCATGCTGAGAGCGAATGAACACGCCGAACGTCATGTCGACCCGCTTGATGTCGGCGACGTAATTGCCCCGGCCGGTCAGAAAGCGGAAGTCTTCCTTGCGGCGCGGTGCAGCGCCAATCCCGATCACGTTCGACATGACTATTCTCCGCTTCCCGGCGCATGCATGGCGGCTGCACCGGCCAACACTGACGCCACGATGTTCTGATAGCCGGTACACCGGCAGATATTACCCTCGAGGCCGCGGCGGACCTCGGCTTCGGTGGGCGTCGGATTTTTCGTCGCCAGCGCCACCGCTGTCATCAACATGCCCGGGGTACAGAAGCCACATTGCAGGCCGTGATTTTGATGAAACGCTTCCTGCATCGGGTGCAGCGCGTTGGAACCACCCGGCCCGGACAGGCCTTCGATCGTCGTCAGCGTGCCCCCGTCGAGTATCGGCGCGAGCAAGGTGCAGCTCTTGACCGCCTCACCATCGAACAGCACGACACAGGCACCGCACTGGCTGGTATCGCACCCGACATGGGTCCCCGTCAGGTTTAGGTTCTCGCGCAGCAGATCGGCGACCAGCGTCGATGGCTCGATCTCAACCGTCCGCGACCGGCCGTTGAGTGTGAAACTGACTATCATGGGTGACCTCCCGTCATGAACGACATCAGGCGAGAACACGGGCGCGGCCCGCCGACCAGGTGGCCAGCAGGACGTCGCCAACATTGAAGGGATCGCGGAAAAAGATTCGTTCCGGAACGTAGGCGACAAAATCCTCGTCCGGCACCGTGTCGAGCATCACCTTGACGAACGAGCCCTGATATTCGATCGCTGTGACCCGACTCGGCAGCGCTGTCGCGCCGTCGTCGGGGCTGCCAGCATCGGCGCGCACCAATTCAATATCGTCGCGCCGCACCGCCAGGTCGATGCGGTCGCCCACGGCCACTCGTGCCTCGGTGCCCAACCGGACCTGGATTCCGCTGCGGTTCGGCTGAGAGAGCACGACAAACCTGTCGCCGACCTTCTCGACCTTACCCGAAAGCACATTCTGCCCGCCCAAAAATTCCGCAACATAGCGATCGCGCGGATAGGCATAGACATCGCGTGCCGGCCCCGATTGTTTGATCTTGCCTTTTTCCATCACCACGACGATGTCGGCGAGCGCAATCGCCTCGAGCTGAGTGTGAGTGACGTGAATGAAGGTGATCCCGAGCTCGCGCTGCATGCGCCGCAGCTCCTGCCGCATCTGCACCCGAAGCTGCTCGTCCAATGCAGACAGCGGCTCGTCCAGCAGCAGCACCCGCGGCTCGGTGATCGCCGCGCGCGCGAGCGCGACGCGCTGCTGCTGGCCGCCCGATAGATTGGCCGGCAAGCGATCCGCCAGCTCAGTCAGGCGCACCTTCTCCATCATCACGTCGGCGGCCTTGTAGCGCTCGGCCTTCGACTGCCCGCGCACCCGCAGCGCAAATGCGATGTTGTCGCGGACGGTGAGATGCGGAAACAGCGCGTATGACTGGAACATCATCGCGGTGCGCCGCTCGACCGGCGCCAGTCCGGCGACATTCCCGCCGCCGATCACGATCTCGCCTGCGGTAGGCTCCTCGTGCCCGGCAATCATCCGCAGAATCGTCGTCTTGCCGCAGCCGGAAGGCCCGAGAAAGCAGCAATAGGCGCCGTCGGGAATCCTGAGATTGACGCCGTCGACCACGTTGGTGACGCCGTCATAGCTCTTGCAGAGACCTGCCAATTCGATATCGCCGGCGCCTGCGCGCATTCCAAGACCTCAATGACCTGTCGCGCGTACACCACGGCGCTTGTTGATGACGATGATGGCGCCGATGCAAGCGCCGATGATCACGAACGATACAATCGTAGTGACGGTACCGAGCGCGTATAGCGACGGCGAAGTCACGTTGAGCGTCATGCTCCATATCTCGAGCGGCAGGGTATTGAGCGAGCCGGAGGTCTGCAGCGTGCGGGCGAATTCGTCGTAGGAGAGCGTGAAGCCGAACAGCGCGACCGCGACGAGGCCCGGCGCCAGTACGGGAATCACCACCAACCTGATGGTTTGCCAGCGGCTGGCGCCTAGATCCCGCGCTGCCTCTTCCCACACGCTGTTGAAGCGGGACATTACGGCGAACATCACCAGCACGCCAAACGGCAGCGTCCAGGACAGCTGCGCGCCGAGCGCCGACGTGTACCAGCTCGGGCTGATGCCGACCCACTGGAACAACAGGCCTATGCCGAGGCCGAGCACCAGCCCGGGCGCCACAAGGCTGCCGATCATCAGGTAGAACACCGCCGTGTCGCCGAAAAAGCGGCGGCGAAACGCCAGTCCCGCCATTAGTGAAACAACGAGCGTGATTACCGTTACCAGCGCCGCAAGCTTGATCGAGCGATCGAACGACCCCTTGACGTCGCCGGTGCGGACCTGCGTGAACAGATCGATGAACCAGTGTAGCGAATGACCCTTCATCGGAAATACCAGGCCGCCGCGGATATCCTGAAACGACAGGATATAGATGCAGATCATCGGCCCGTAGAGGGCGGCGACGTAGAGCGTGAAAACAACCGCGAGTGCGTAGAAGGTCCAGGGGCGGCGGTCGCCGCGCGCGACAGCGGAAATGCGCCGGGTTCTGATCATGGGCAAATCAGCCTCGCCTAGAGCGACCGTCATTGCGTGATCTCCCGGCGGATATCGACGACGCGCAGGATCAGGGCGATCATGGCAATGAGAACCAGGGTCAGCAACATGGCGCTCGCCGCCGCAATCGGATACTGCAGCACGCCGACATTTTCGTAGAACGCGCTGACAACCGAGGCGGAACCGCCGCCGGACATCACCTTGACCACGAAGAAGTCGCCCATCACGATGGAGATAACGAAGGTCGATCCGAGCGCGATGCCGCTCTTCGACATCGGAATGATGATGTATCGCATCACGTCGAGCCGGCTGGCACCGGCGTCGAGCGCCGCCTCCACCACCCGCTTGTCGATGCGCGCCAGCGAATTGAAGATCGGCACCACCATGAAGATTGTTAGCTGGTGCACATAGGCGATCACGACCGCGAGCCCGGAATAGAGCAATACTTCAAAGGGCTCACGGATCACGCCGATTCCGAGCAGCGTCGAGTTGACCAGCCCTTCCTTTCCCAGCAGCGGAATCCAGGAAATCATCCGGATGATGTTCGAGGTCCAGAACGGGATCGTGCAGACCAGAAACAGGCCGATCGCGAGCAGCTGGTTCTTGACGTGGAAGACGAGAAAATATGCGACCAGGAAGCCGATGATCAGCGTGAAAAGCCAGGTCAGGATCGCAAATTTTAGCGTCGTCACATACAGCAGGAATGTCTGCGCCGATGTGAGCACGTCGACGTAGTTCGCTAGCGTAAACGCCGGAAGCAATCCACCGAAGCCATCGGTCTCGAAGAAGCTCGCGACCAGCACGACAAGTGTCGGTAGCAGGAAAAACGGGACCAGCACCAGCATCAGCGGCGTCACGTACAGCCATGCACTCAAATTTGGTCGCTGCATTACCTGGCCTGACTGGACTTCATTCTGGATCTTTCGGAACGGCAGTTTGCGGCCTGCCGACGCCGGCAGGCCAGTTCGCCTCAGGCGATCTTGAAGTCGTTCCAGCGCTTGTTCATGTAGGCCGCTTCATCCATCAGCGTGTTCCAGCAAGAGATGTTCTTGACCCGATCGAGGAATGAACCACCGTCACGTCTGGTGCCGGCCTTTTCCATCGGCACGCCATAGGGATCGTTGATGACCGAGGGCGCAGGCTTGCCGTCGTACCAGAAGTCCCACTCCGCCGCGGTCAGGAACTTCCTGGCTGTCGACGGCACCGGGCTGTAATAGCCGTAACGACCGACGAAGCCGCCCTGCCAGCCTGACAGGTACCAGTTGAGATATTCGTAGGCCGCATCGAGCTTCTTGCCCGACAGGTGCTTCATCAGGCCCATGCCGTTGCACCAGCCGCGATAGCCTTCCTTGCCGTTCTTGACGTTGACCGGCGCGTAGACGCAGGGAATTTCCTTGACGCGGACGGCAGCGACGGCTGGTGACCACATCGACTGGATCACGACCTCGCCTGCGGCCATCAACTGCACCGACTGGTCGAAGGTGGTCCAGGTCGCGCGGAACTGGCCCGCCTTCTTAAGTTCGATCAGCTTGTCGCAGGTGAAATCGATCTCCTGCTTGGTCATGTTGCCCTTGTTGCCGTACTTGATCAGGCCGGCGCTTTCGAAGCAGAGCGCGGCGTCCATGATGCCGATCGCCGGGACATCGAGGATCGCCGCCTTGCCCTTGAACTTAGGATCGATCAGATCCTTCCATTCGGTCACCTCGTGACCGACGAGATCGGGGCGATAGCCGATCGAGTCTGCATTGTAGACTTGTGGCAGGAAGGTCGCCCATTCGGTGACGCCATCATGCAGCTCGGTTGCGTTGGGCTTTGCGATATACATCGCCTCATACGGAGAAATGCCCTGCCGCGGAATTTTGTGGCCGTCGATCTCGCCCTTGGTGAAGATCGGCAGGATGTTGTCGAATTCCTTGATCTTCTTGACCTCGATACCCTGGATCACGCCGCGCTTGGCAGCGAGCTTGGCCTGCCATCCCTCGAGGTCGGCGATATCGACCGAGTCGGGCTGGCTGATGAAGCGGTTGATTGCGGCCGACGTGTCGAGGTTCTGCATAGTGACCTTAAAGCCGAGGTCCTTTGCGGCCTGGTCTCCGATCGCCTTGACCACCGAGTATGAAACGCCGACATGCCTCAATTCGATGTTCTTGATTTCCTGCGCCCAGATGGTCGGAAATCCGCTGATTGCCTCGGAGCCGATTGCTGCTCCGGTTACCGCCGCGCCAGCCTTGAGAACGGCGCGTCTTGAAATGCCGTTATTCTTCGCCGGAGGCCCGGGCAAAGCGCCTTTCGCATCACCATTGTCATCACTAGACATCGTTCTCTCCGTCCGCGGGTTGATGGACCAGCCTGCTCATCCAACCGGCTCGTTTCGCGGCCGTGTTGATGATGAAACGTAGCGACGGAGAAATCGGATTGTAAAATCGGAAGTTAAAATGCCACGTATAAGGCCGACTAATGGAAATAGCGGCCTGCTCAATGTGGCAGCACGCCCATCTACAATTTGATCTTTACTTTGGAAGAACGACCGACGGCAAGCTCCCACCTGACTGCCGTCTGCCCGCCACTCGTTGAATATCTGGAGGCGCTCTTAGTCGCTCGTTCCGATCTGGCTCGCGGCGATCGACCAGGGGCTGGACGGCAACGCCTATATTCTGCCGGGTCTCGGCGAAGCAGGCGACCGTGATAACGGCATCAAGTAGGTCGGCGAGCGCCGCGAGCCAGGGGATCAGTGAGAGGGTCCGCGCGCTTCCGGCAGGGCCTTGAGATGGCATGCCACCCATTGACCGTCTTCCGTCGACCGCAGCTCCGGCTCTTCCGTCCGGCAGCGATCGAACACGAATGGACACCTGGTGTGGAAGCGGCAACCGCTGGGCGGATTGATCGGGCTCGGCACGTCGCCTTTCAGGATGATCGGATTACGAATGGCACCGGGCTCCGGCACCGGAACGGCTGACAGCAGAGCTTTGGTGTAGGGATGCCTCGGCGCGGTAAAGATTTGCTGCCTTCCCGCCATCTCGACGATCTTGCCGAGATACATGACGGCAACGCGGTGTGTCATGTGCTCGACAACAGCCAGATCGTGGCTGATGAAGAGCAGTGCGAGACCGAACTCCCGCTGCAGATCCTGCAACAGATTGACGATCTGCGCCTTGACGGAGACGTCGAGCGCCGAGACCGCCTCGTCGCAGACGATCAGTTCGGGTTCCGCGGCGAGTGCCCTAGCGATGCCGATGCGCTGGCGCTGGCCGCCTGAGAATTCGTGAGGCCGGCGGCCCAGCGCGTCGCGCGGCAGGCGCACGATGTCAACCAACGCCGCGACCTTCGCATCGAGTTCGGCGGCAGATTTGGCGAGCCCGAAATTGCGGATCGGCTCGGCCAGGATATCGCGGACACGCATCCGCGGATTGAGGCTGGAGAACGGATCCTGGAACACCACCTGCACGCGGCGGCGCATGCCGCGCAAGCCCCCAGGCGAAAGATCGTCGATCCGCTGGCCAGCCAGCACTACCTGGCCGGCGGTGATGTCGAACAGCCGGAGGATCGCCCGGCCGACCGTCGACTTGCCGCAGCCGGATTCGCCGACGAGAGACAGGGTCTCACCACGCTCGACCTCAAAGGACACGCCATCCACGGCGTAGACCCAGTTGGACTTGCGGCTGAGCAAGCCGCCGCGGACCGGAAAATGCTTCTTGAGGTCGTTGACCTGGAGCAGTGGGGCCCTCATGCCGCGGCCGCCTCCTTGCGCGCATAGTGGCAGGCCGCGATGTGACGGGGTCCCTTCTCTTCGAGACCCGGCGCAAACTGCCGACAGAGATCGGTCGCCAGCGAACATCGCCCGGCGAAGACGCAGCCCTCGATCCGCCCCTTGAGACTGGGTACCTGGCCGGGGATTTCGGCGAGCCGCCGCGCCGCGCCTGTCAGTGAGGAGCCGAGCTTGGGCACCGCGCCGAGCAGGCCTTGCGTATAGGGATGACGGGGCGAACGGAACAGCTCGGCCACCGGCGCTTCCTCAACCTTGCGGCCGGCATACATCACCATGACGCGCTCGGCGATCTCAGCGACCACGCCGAGATCGTGGGTGATCAGAACGATCGCCGCGCCGACACGGCGCTTGAGGTCCAGCATCAGTTGCAGGATCTGCGCCTGGATCGTGACGTCAAGCGCTGTGGTCGGCTCGTCGGCAATCAGCAGTTTGGGATTGCAGGCGAGCGCCATGGCGATCATCACCCGCTGCCGCATGCCGCCGGAGAGCTGATGCGGATATTCGCGCACGCGACGCACAGGCTCGGGGATGCCGACCAATGTCAGCATCTCGATGGCGCGCGCCTCGGCGGCCTGCTTGTCCAGCCCCTGATGCATCCGCAGCGTCTCGCCGATCTGACGGCCGACCGTCAGCACCGGGTTCAGGCTTGTCATCGGCTCCTGGAAAATCATCGAAATGTCGTTGCCGCGAATGGCGCGCATCTCTCGTTCGGAGAGTTGCAGCAGCTCCTTGCCCTGGAAACGGATAGAACCGGCGATCTTGCCGGGGGGCTCCGCGATGAGCCGCATTAGCGACATCGAGGTAACCGACTTGCCGCAGCCGGATTCGCCGACGATGGCCAGCGTCTCGCCTTCGTTGACATGGAAGGAGACGCCGTCGACCGCCCGGTTGATACCCTCGGGGGTGCGAAAATGGGTCTGCAGATCATGCACTTCGAGCAGCGCCATCAGGTCAAAACCTCATCGGAAAGCCGGTACGCACTTTTCCGGATCATGCTCTACAAGCTCTTGGCCATTCGCGGATCTAGCGCATCACGCAGGCCGTCGCCGAGCAGGTTGACGGCGAGCACGGTGACGGACAGAAACACGGCGGGAAAGAACACGATGTAGGGCTTGACCTGCCACAGCGCCCTGCCCTCGGCCATGATGTTGCCCCACGACGGAATGGTAGGCGGCGTGCCGGCACCGATGAAGGAGAGGATCGACTCTACGATCATGGCGCTGGCGCAGATATAGGTTGCCTGGACCAGCATCGGCGCCAGCGTGTTGGGCAGGATGTGGCGCAGGATGACCATCGGCGTTCGCGTTCCGGAGGCCGTGGCGGCATCCACATAGGGCTGCTCGCGCAGCGACAACACGACACTGCGCACCAGCCGCGAGACGCGCGGGACTTCGGCAATCGTGATGGCCAGGATAACGTTGCCGACGCTCGCGCGTGTCAGCGCCATCAACGCGACGGCGAGCAGGATCGGCGGGATCGACATCAGCCCGTCCATGAACCGCATCAAAATGCTGTCCGCCCATCGCACGAAGCCCGAGACGAGACCGATGGCCAGACCGGCGAGCGAGGCCAGTACCGCGACCGACAGGCCCACGGTGAGCGAGACCCGTGCGCCGTAAAGCACGCGCGAATAGATGTCGCGGCCCAGCAGGTCGGTGCCGAACCAAAAATCCGCGGAAGGCAGGCGCGTACGCTTGGCGGGCGCGAGCGCAGTCGGGTCGACGGTTCCGAGCCAGGGCGCGAAGATCCCGACCAGGACGAGGCTGAGCAGCAAGGCGCCGCCGATCGCAACCGTTGGATGACTGCGCAGGAAGCCGAATATACCGCGTCGGATGGCCACCGGCAGCAGTAGGTCTGGCAGTTGCGGCGCAATGACAAGGCCCGGCGGCACCGGTGCCGTGCTTGAGGTGGAAATGATCAATAGCGGATCCTCGGATCGACCAGGGTGTAGGTGACGTCGACCATCAGGTTGACGAGCACATAGAGGAAGCTGAACAGCAGGACGATGCCCTGGATGACCGGGTAATCGCGGCGCAGGATCGCGTCGATCGTGAGCCGGCCAAGGCCCGGAATGGCGAATACACTTTCGGTCACCACCGCGCCCCCGATCAAAAGGGCGATGCCGATACCGATCACCGTCACGATCGGAACGGCCGCGTTTTTCAGCGCGTGAACGAACAGAATGTTGCGCTGGCCGAGACCTTTGGCGCGGGCGGTGCGGACATAATCCTGCTGCAGAACCTCGAGCATGGAGGCGCGGGTAATGCGCGCGATCAGCGCAATGTAGACGGAGCCGAGAGCCAGGGCGGGAAGAATGAGGTTCTGCAGCCACGGCCAAAGGCCTGCTGCCAACGGCGTGTAGCCTTGAACGGGAAGCCATTCGAACTGCAGCGCGAACACGTAAGCAAGAACGTATCCGACGACAAAGACCGGAAGCGAGAAGGCGAACACGGCGAACGCCATGATGGTGCGGTCCACCCAACTTCCTGCCTTCCACGCTGCCGCCACGCCAAGCGGCACCGCGACAAGGATGGTCAGGACGAGCGTAATCGCCATCAGCGAGAACGTCGGCTCGATGCGTTGCGCGATCATCGAGGCGACCGGCAGGTTGGTGAAGATCGAGGTGCCGAGATCGCCATGCAGGATATGCCAGAGCCAAGTCCCGAACTGGACCAGAAACGGCCGGTCGAGGCCGAGGCCCTGGCGAATGCGCTCGACGTCGGCGGGGCTCGCCTGGTCGCCTGCGATCACCGCCGCCGGATCGCCCGGTGCGATGTAGAGAAGACTGAAGACGAACAGCGCGACGATCCCCATCACGGGCAAGGTCGAGAGAATGCGCCGGAGGATATACGAGACCATGTGGGTTACTGCACCGTCATGCGGTCTTCGATACGCCCCAGAAGAAGGGCAGCGGTCCCTTTGCGATACCGGCGACGTTCTTGCGCCACGCCGTGTAGCTCAGGAAGAAGCCGGTCGGCGCATAGACAACATCCTCCATCGCCGCTTTGTTGAGGCGCTTGGCCGCAGCCTTCTCCTCGTCGAGATTTTTGGCATCGAACCATGCCGTGACTTCCTTTTCCACGACCTCGCTCGTGGGCCAGCCAAACCATGCCTTGTCGCCATTGGCGCGAATGGCGTTGTAGGCGGCGGGACTGATACAGTCCGCGCCGGCGTGCCAGGTGTGAAACATCCCCCAGCCGCCCTGGCCCGGCGGCGTCTTCTGGGCGCGGCGAGAACCGACCGTGCCCCAATCGGTCGCAACGAAGTCGACATTCATTCCGATTTGCTTCAACAGATCAGCGGTGACATCGCCCTGCGCCTTGGTGATCGGTTGATCCTGCGCCACGACGCAGGTGACCGGCTGGCCTGAATAGCCGCTCTCGGCCAGCAGCTTCTTGGCCATTGCGAGATCGCGTTTACCCTTCAGGATCTCGCCACCCTCCTCCGTGTAAAGCGGCGTCTCCGGCGTAAAGAAGCCCGGCAGCGGCTTCCAGAGCGCGGTATCGTCACCGACCAGCGCGCGCATGTAGTCTTCCTGGCTCAGCGCCGCGAGCACGGCACGTCGCACTTTCACATCGTTGAAGGGCGGATGCAGATGGTTCATCCGGAATGAGCCGATGTTGCCGAGCGGATCGGCGATGTCGACGTTGATGTTGCGGTTCTTCTTGAGCGACGGCACGAGATCGGTGATGGGACTCTCCCACCAATCGACCTCGCCATTCTGAAGTGCTGCCGCCGCCGTGGCAGGATCCGGGATCACCACCCACTCGATGCGGTCAACCAGCATCTGCTTGCCGCCGGCGAGCCAGGACGTCTTCTCCTGCCGCGGCGTGTAATCGGCAAACTTCTCGAACACTGCCTTGGCGCCGGGCACCCACTCTCCCTTTGCGAACTTCATGGGGCCCGAGCCGATATATTCGGGGATCTGCTTGAACGGGTCGGTCTGGGCGATGCGCTCCGGCATGATGAACGCGCAGGGCGTGCTGTTCTTACCCAATGCCAGCAGCATCTTCGGATAAGGCGCCTTCAACGCCCATTTGAAGGTCCGATCGTCGACGGCGGTCAGTTCGTTCTGGATTGCCTTAAGCATCAGGCCCATCGGATCGCGGGCCGACCAGCGTGCGAGGCTCGCGACCACATCCTTGCTGCGCACCGGCTCGCCGTCGTGAAACTTGAGCCCCGGCCGGAGCCGAAAGGTCCAGACCAGCCCGTCGTCGGACACCTCCTCGGACTCAACCATCTGGCGCTGCGGCTGCAGCGTGGCGTCGAGGCCATAGAGGGTGTCCCAGACCAACGCGGCGGCGTTGCGCACCACGTACTGGGTCCCCCAGATCGGATCGAAATTCGCGAGGTTGGCCTGCGGCACAAAGCGCAGGGTGCGCGCGGCGGCACCTTGGGCAAGCGCCGGCATCGAAAGGCCGCCCGTCGCCGCCAGGCTGCCTACCCCGGCCAATCCCTTCAACACAGTCCTGCGATCCATGGAGTTCTCCCAGTCTCGGGTTGTCATGGCGGTTCCGGCCAATTCATTGGCCGATGGTTCGATGCCGCGTGAGGTGAAACGGGCCAGTCAAACCGATGCCAATCAGTCTCCTGTTTCTTGCAAGCCGTATGCCAGCACGGCCCGCTCGCGCGGCTGCCAATTTCCGGCTGCCCACATTCATTTGCGGCTCTGCCTAGCCTGCAAGCCGTTCGAACTTCGACGATTGCTTCGGGTGCCACCAACGGCCGGCAATCACGACGCCGTCGGACACGATCTTGCGGTCGCCGATCATCTGCTCGCCAACGGCGTCGACATAATCGAACTGGCCCTGCTGAACCGAGATGAGCGTGGCGTCTCCCGCGCTTCCCGGCTTGAGGCTGCCGAGTTCGGGACGCCGCAGCGCCATAGCCGCATTCACCGTCGACGCCGCGACCACATCGGAGAGCGGCATGCCCATGCACAGAAATTTGGACATGGTCGTCGCCTGATCAAAGGCCGGCCCGTCGATGCACAGGGTGTGGACATCAGATGAAATGGTGTCGGGATAGAAGCCGTTGGCAAGCATCGCGCGGGCGGTCTTGAAGGCGAATGAGCCTTTACCGTGGCCGATGTCGAACAGCACGCCGCGTTCGCGCGCCTCCAGCACCACCCGCTTCACCGTGCCCTGGGCGGTGGCGGGCGTATTGGGAAACGGCCGGAACGCGTGCGTGAGAACGTCGCCCGGACGCAGGCGGGCAAGCACCTCCTCGTAGCTCGGGGGCGGATGGTCGATATGCGCCATCAGCGGCATGCCGACCTCTTCGGCGACCTCGAGCGCAATGTCGAGCGGCACGATCCCCGAGGTGCCCGAAGCATGGAGCCCGACCCGCACCTTGATGCCGACGATGAGGTCGCGGTTGGCCTCCGCCACCTTGACGGCGTCGACCGGATTCATCAGGCGCATCTCCTCGCTCTCGCCGACCATGACCCGGTGCGAGAAGCCATAGATGCCGGCGTGGGAGACATGTAGATAGGCCAGAATGCGGACCTGGCTCTGCTCGATCACATGCTTTCGGAAGCCCGCGAAATTACCCGGCCCGGCGCTGCCGGTGTCGACCGCCGTGGTGACGCCGGAGGTGCGGCAGAACTCCTCGGCGTCGATACCGAGCGAGGTGCCGCCCCAATAGACGTGAGTGTGCAGATCGATCAGGCCGGGGGTGACGATGTAGTCAGACACATCGCGCACATCGGTTCCTGGATCGGCCTTGAGTTCGTTTCCAATCATGGCCACCTTGCCGCCCGCGAAGGCAACGTCCGTCCTGGCGTCGAGCTTCTGGGACGGGTCGATCACCCGGCCGCCGCGCAGGATCAAATCGAAAGGCATTGTTATCTCCTGAAATGAAGGAAGCAGCGCGAGGCCGCCTCGCCCATCCACGAAAGCGTGGGCACCGATGAGCCGTCAACCATTGAAGGCCGCCTGGGCTTCCGGCAAATCCCAGATCTTGCCGATCGCGGCTGACGCAGCCGACATCATTGCGGTCTCGTCGCCGTGAATGTATCGGCCCGCATCGATCAGCATACGCCCGTCGACGATGACCTGATCGATGTTGGCGCGGTTGCCGAGCGCGACCAGCCCGCGCCGCGGATCGAACAGCGGCTGCAAATGGGGATGGGTCAGGTCGACGACGGTGAGGTCGGCGGTTGCGCCCGGCGCGATCGTCCCGAGGTCCGGCCGCTTGATGACCGCCGCCGCAGTTGCGGTGACTGACTCGATCAGGTCAGGTGCGTTGGCTACATCAGCGCGAGCGGACGCAATCTTCGAAATCATCGACGCGGCGTTGAGTTCGCCGAGCAGGTCCATGTTGTAGCCGTCGGTTCCGATCACCGTCCGGACGCCGTGCTCTGCGAACCGGCTGAACGCCGCGGTAACGCCTGAGCGCGCAAAGACGCGCGGACAGTTCAGCACCGTAGCGCCCCTCGCCGCCATCAGCTTCAGATCGCCATCGGTGCTCGCGATGCAGTGCGCGGCCATGAGATCAGGCGCCAGAAGGCCAAGCCAGTCGAGATATTCGGCCGGCGTGCGACCGCCGTGACGGCTCCCGATGGTTGCGACTTCGGCCTGGCTTTGTGCGAGATGGGTGGTGATGGGAATGTCGAGTTCGCGCGCACGGGTGGCACACGCCCGCAGCAAATCCGGCCCGCAGGTGTCGGTCGCGTGCGGGCTCATCGCAAGGCCAATCCGGCCGTCGCCACGCCCGTTCCAGCGCTGATAGAGTGCGTTCCAGGTGTCCATATCGGCTTGGCCGTCATCGCCCGCGTAATGCACCTCGCCGTCCGGCCCCGCCTTGGCATCCGAGGTCGAAAACAAATACGGCGCGCCAAAGAAGCGGATGCCCATTTCCTCGGCGGCGTCGAACATCTCAGGGATGGTGTTGCGGAACGGTTCCATCACCGTGGTCGCGCCGCCCTTCAGCAATTGCAGAATGCCGAGCCGCGCGACCGCGAGCCGTTCTTGCGGTGACAGCAGGTCGGCGCCGCGCTTGGTTAGCGGCAGCAATACTGTATAGACGATGCTCTGATTGTTCCTCCGACCATTGCCGTCCTCGGTGTGCGTCCGGGCGACAGCTTCGCTGAAGCAGTGATTATGCAAGTTCATGAGGCCGGGCAGCACGAAACGGCCCGGTCTGTCGAAGACCTCCGCGGCGGACGGCCGGTCGTGCGTGACGGCGGCGATCCGCCTGCCCTCCAGCAGTACCCAATGATCGCGCAGCACCTCCTGCGCGCCATCCCTGCGCGACAACACATAGCTGCCAAAGATCGCAATGGTGCTCATGCTGGCTTCACATTCCAGAACACGGCCGTACCGTCGAGGATGCCGGTGATGTTCGAGCGGTACGCGGTCGGCTGTTTGTATTGACCGATCGGGAAGTAAGGAATCTCCTCGAACGACAACGCCTGGATATCGCGGCAGATACTCTGTTGTTCGGCAAGGTTGACGGCGGCGAGCCACTGGCTTCGCAGTGCGCCCATCTTCTCACTTTTATACCAGCCGGCCGTCTTGCTGTCGCCGCGCAGGTTAGAATTGCCGGCGGGGTTCAGCCAATCGATGCCTTGCCAGTTGCCGACGCCGGCGCTCCAGCCGCCCTGGGCGACGGGATCCTTTTTCAACTGCCGCTGCAACACTACGCCGAAATCCATTCCGGCATATTCGACATTCATGCCGGCCTGCTGCAGCATGTCGGCTGCGATATCGCCGAGCGGCTTTTGTGCAACCGAGTTGGTGGGAACGAGCAGCACCACCTTCTCGCCATTGTAACCGGCGGCTTTCAGATCGGCCTTGACCTTGGCCATGTCGCGCGGCCCGCGGAACACATTGAGGCCGACATCGCTCGCCATCGGCGTACCCGGCGCAAAGAAGCCGATCGGCGAGGACTGATGGGCGGGATCGTCGCCCGCGACCGCCGTCATGAAAGCGGACTGGTCGATTGCACCCAACACCGCGCGGCGAATGGCGGGATTATCGAACGGAGGCTGCAGATGGTTCACGCGCAGCATGCAGGTGTAACCCCGTGGATCGAGAATCCGCGTGGTGATGCCGCTGGTACGCTTCAGCACCGGCAGCAAATCGTGCGGCGTTGTTTCCTGCCAATCCTGCTCGCGGGTTTGCAGCGCAGCCACCCCTGTCGCCGCATCCGGCATCGTCGTCCAGACCACGCGGTCGTAATGAACGATCTTGGGACCGGCAGTCCAATCGGGCTTGCCGTCCTGCCTGGGCAGATAGCGATCGAAGCGGGCGTACACGTTGCGCGCGCCCTGCACGCGCTCATCCGCCACAAAGCGGAACGGACCGCTGCCCACGACCTCGGCCAGCGGCTTGAACGGATCCTGGCTCGCCAGCCGCTCCGGCATCATGAACGGTGCCTGGATCGCGGCCTTGCCGAGCGCTGCAGACAGCAGAGGGAAAGGCCTGCTCAGCCGAAAGCGGATGGTGCGGTCATCAGGCGCCGACAGTTCGTCCGCTGCGGCCATCAACTCGGCGCCAAAGCCGTCGCGAGCCGCCCAGCGGCGAATGCTCGCGACGCAATCGCGCGCCAGCACCCGCTCGCCGTCATGCCATAGCAGACCGTCGCGCAGCGTAAGATCCCACTGCCGCTCATCGTTGGACACGACATGACCGGACACCATCTGAGGCGAGACCTCGAGTGCCGAATTCATGCCATAGAGCGTGTCGTAGACCATGAACCCGTGATTCCGGGAAACCTGCGCCGTTGAGTAGATCGGGTCGACAAAGGTCAGATCGATCACCGGAATAAAGCGCAGCGTGGTCTGCGACTGCGCCCGCAGGATTCCCGGCAGCGACAACGCCGGCGCTGCGGCGGCAGCCTTCAACAGTGAACGACGGGAAACGAGCATCGATGGCTCCTGGGATATTTGATCGGCGCGGTTCTCAGAGGGCAGCTTCGTGACTGCTGAAATTCGCCGCGATCGCCTCTCCGGTCGTGATCCACAGATCGGGGCAGGATTTGGCATAGGTGAGAAATTCCCGCAGCAGCCGAAGCCGCATCGGACGGCCGCTGCATTGCGGATGCAGTACGGTCGTCACCATCGCGCCCCAATCCCTGACCTCATCGAGCTCATCCTTCCAGATCGAGAGCACATGCTCCTTCGGAAAGATCGGCCGCGGGCTGAATCGGGCGGACAATCCGTGCATCCAGTCGTCGTAGCTTGCGGTCACCGGAAGCTCGATCGTGCCCGGCCGGCCATCTGCGAGGCGATGGCGGTAAGGTCGCACGTCGTCGCGAAATGACGAGGTGTAGACGATACCGTGGCGCACCAGCGCCACCCGCAACTCTTCGGTGAATTCGCCGTAAGGTGCCCGATAGCCGGTCGGCTTGACGCCAAGCCTCCGCTTCAGCGCCTCAAAGCCCCGCTCCAGTTCCTCCTCGATCCAGGGATCGCCCGGATCCGGCAGCAAATGGTGGTAGCCATGATGGCCGATTTCATGGCCCGCCTTGAGGATGGCCTCCGCCATGGCGGGATGCGCATCCACCGACCAGCCGGTGACGAAGAACGTCGCCTTCAGGTCAAGCTGATCGAGCAACTCAAGGAGTTTCGGCGTGCCGACGCGCGCCTCGTAGCCGCCATAGCTCATCGTGATGAGACGCTGGGCGTGAGCTGCGTCCTTGCTGGTCCAGGCGCTCTCCGCGTCCACGTCGAAGGAGAGGAACATCGCTGATGTATAGGGCTTGGGCCACGGATAGTCCGGGGCCGGCGGCGCGGTGTTCGCCGGAATGAGCGGAATGCTCGCAAGCGCTTTACTGTCCAGCATTGATGGTCGCCTTCTCTACGCCGTAGTCGGTCAA
Organism: Bradyrhizobium sp. CSA112; assembly: GCF_029051645.1. GTDB lineage: Bacteria > Pseudomonadota > Alphaproteobacteria > Rhizobiales > Xanthobacteraceae > Bradyrhizobium. Next base: position 485,483 of record NZ_JAACFS010000001.1, on the reverse strand, counting down.
TTTCCATTTCGCCAGCAAAGCACGGTAGGTGCCGTCCGAGATCAAGGAGTCCAGCGCCTCTACGACCGCTTGCTGCAGCACCTTCTCCTTCACGCCCAACGCAAGCCCGGTGAACTGGGCGGCGAAGACGTCGCCGACCGGGAGATAGACGCCCGGTTCGAGGTCCATCATGTAGGGAAGCGTCTCGCCACCCTGGACGGCCGCGTCGATCCGTCCCTGCCTTAGCTGGGTCCGGGCATCGGCCGATCCTTCAGTGCCAACGAATTGAATAGGATTGCCGCCGCAATGGACATCGCTCCAGGCAGCGATCAGCTTCGGAAAGGACGTGCGCCGGCTGGCACCGACCTTTTTTCCGCAAAATGCGAGCATGTCCTTGAACTCGGCGGCGCGCGATTGCTGCACGAAGAATCGGGGCCCATTGCGAAGGTAGTCGACAAAAGTCGCCGTGTCCTGCCGGCTCGCCATATCCGTCATGCCGGACAGGATCGCATCCACCCTCCCCGTCGAAATCGCAGGCATCATCTGGTCGAAACTGGTTTGCTGCCAGTCGATCTTGACACCGAGCTTCTTGCCGAGCGCTTCGCCAAGCTCGACGTCGAAACCGGTCAGCGTGTTGGTAGCGGGATCGCGGAATTCCATCGGCGGATAGTTCGGCACGACGGCGACCTTGATACTGCCCTGTTTGGCGATTTCCGGAGGCAGTTCGATCGCCATCGCCGAAGTGATAGCGGCGCTGGTGAGCGCGGCAGCGAGAAACAGTTTCATCATTAAAATCACCCTCATCAGATCACCGCGGAAAGAAAGGATTGAGTGCGGACTTCACGGGGCTTGCCCAAAACCTCCGCCGCAGGCCCGGACTCCACGATTGCGCCATGGTCCATATAGACGACCGTATCCGCCACCTCGCGTGCAAAGCCGAGTTCGTGCGTCACCACCATCATCGTCATGCCGCTGCGGGCGAGCTCCTTCATGACGGTGAGCACCTCGCCGACCAGTTCGGGATCGAGGGCACTCGTCGGCTCGTCGAACAGCATCAGCATCGGTTTCATGGCGAGCGCGCGGGCAATCGCCACGCGCTGCTGCTGCCCGCCGGAAAGCTGTGAGGGATAGGCATCGGCTTTCGCCGCCAGCCCGACACGTGCGAGAAGCTCCATGGCCTCCTCCCGCGCATCCTCGCGGCTGCGGCGCTGCACCTGCACCGGGCCTTCGGTGATATTTTCAAGCGCGGTCCTGTGCGGGAACAAATTGAAACGCTGAAACACCATGCCGGTCTTCAGGCGCTGCCGTGCGATATGCCGCTCGGTGAGACGATGCAATCGCCCACCCTCTTCCCGCACGCCCAGCAACTCGCCATCCAGCCAGATGCCGCCGCTGTCGACCTGCGTAAGCTGATTGATGCAACGCAGGAGCGTCGTCTTGCCCGATCCCGACGCTCCGATCAGGCAAAGCACCTCGCCGGCCCAAACGTCCAGCGAGACATGATTCAGGGCCTGAAACTCCCCGAAATTCTTGCTGACCGAACGGATAGCGACGAGGGGCTGGGTCATCGGGTGATCTGCAACGTGCCACGCGCGAAACGTCGCTCGAGAAGCATTTGCAGCGGCGTCAGGATCGACACGACGAGCAGATACCAGGAGCCGGCGACGATCAGGAGTTCGATTACACGTGAGTTCGCGTAATAGATATTCTCGGCGTTATGCAGCACCTCCGGATACTGGATGACGCTGGCCAGCGACGTGGCCTTCACCATGCCGATGAACTCGTTGCCAAGCGGTGGGATCACCACCCGCATCGCCTGCGGCAGGATGATCCTGCGCAGCGCGCGCAACCGTCCCATCCCTATCGCCTGCGCAGCCTCATATTGTCCAACGTCGACCGACAGCATGCCCGCCCGCATCACTTCGGACGTGTAGGCGCCCTGATTGATGCCCAGGCCGAGCAGTGCGGACAGAAACGGTGTCATGACATCGACAGCCCGGGCCGACCACAGGCCCGGAATGCCGATCGTTGGAAACACCAGCGCGAGGTTGAACCACAGCAGTAACTGCAGGATCAGCGGCGTGCCGCGGAACAGCCAAGTATAGCCGGCGGCGACGGACGCCAGAACCGGATTGGACGAGAGTCTCATGATTGCGACAACGACGCCCAGGACGATCCCGAGCGCCATCGCGAGTACCGCCATCACCATGGTGTTGGTGATGCCCTCGAGGATCACCTTCGCGGTGAGGAAGCGGCTGACATAAGTCCATTCGATCTGGCCGTTGACGAAGGCGCGACCGATCGCAGCCAGTACGACGAGAATCGCTGCCGCGGCGAGCCATCGCTGCCAATGAACCTGACGCGCGACCGTCATCTCCGAAATATCGGGGAAGCCTCCCGCAAGTGTGGGCGCCGCTCTCATTGCGTGGACGCATTCATCATCGGCTGGGCCACCGCGTTCGCGCCCAATCCGTATTTGTCGAGAATGGCCTTGTAGGAGCCGTCGGCGATCATGGCTGCGAGGTGTTGCGTCACCACCTCTCGTAGCGCCGCGTCGTCTTTCCGGAACATGATGCCTTGATAGCCGGTGGCGAACGGCTCTCCGATGACACGGTATTTCTCCACCTCCTGCTGCTGGGCGTAGGGCAGCGTCTCGGTGCCCTGCACCGCAGCGTCGATGCGACCCTGCTTGAGCTGGTTACGGACGTCGATGCTGTTCTCGCCAGGGACATACTGCACGGGGGGCTTGCCGTTCGCCTCGCAGTTCTGTTTGCTCCATTTCTCGATCTCGACCGGGAAGCTCGTGCTGCGTGTCGTTCCAACCTTCTTGCCGCAGAGATCTATGGGAGACTTCGCCGCATTTTCCGTCAGAACGAAGAACTGCGGGCCCGTCGCCAGATAGTCGATAAAATCCGCGGTCTCACGCCGCGAGCTGCGGTCCGAAATGCCGCTGATGATGAAATCAGCACGCTTGGTCTGCAATGAGGGGATGAGCTCGGCGAACGGCGTTTCGCTCCAGATAATCTTCACGCCCAGCCGCTTCGCAAGTTCGTTGGCGAGATCGATATCGAGCCCGACGAGCTGGCTGGTCGTCGGATCGCGATATTCCATGGGGGCATAGGTCGAGTTGACCGTCAGGCGCAACGTGCCCGCCTGTTTGATCGATTCCGGCAGTTCGGCGGCTTGTGCAGATGTAATGGCGAGGAGCGCGGCGACCCCAAGAAAGAACGAGAGACGTGTCATATCAGCTCCTGCGGCCCGCGACCGGCCGCTTGATGTTTAACCGCATCGAGCGTGGCCGGCTCGACGACGCCGGCACGCTCTGTGATCGCTGTGTATTGCTGCGGCCGCCGGTGCGCGGCGAAATTGAACATCTTGTCCTTGCCCTGGCGGCAGAGATCGAGGTCGAGATCGGCTACGACAATTTCGTCTGCGAGCGTTTGTGCTTCGGCGACGATCCGGCCATTGGGATCCACGATGCAGGAGCCTCCGATCAGCCCGGAACCATCCTCGTTCCCTGCCTTGGCGACCGCGATCGCCCAGGTGGCGTTCATGTAGGCGTTGGCCTGAGTCACGAGCTTGGAATGGAAGGTGCGCAGCGCGGCATCTTCGGAGATACCGCCGTTTGGATCGTAAGCTGCGGAGTTGTAGCCGACGCAAACCAGCTCGACGCCTTGCAGGCCCAGCACGCGCCAGGCTTCCGGCCAGCGGCGATCGTTGCAGATCATCATGCCCATGATCGCGTGGTGCCAGTCAGGTCCCGCTCTGAAGGCAGGAAATCCCAGATCGCCATATTGGAAATAGCGCTTTTCGAGTTGCTGATAGGCTGCATCGGCACGCGGCTTGACCGAGCCCGGCAAGTGCACCTTGCGATAGCGCCCGAGAATTTCACCATTGCTATCGACCAGAATCGAACAGTTGAAGCGCTGACCGTCCGGTGTCAGTTCGGCGTAGCCGACATAGAAGCCGATGCCGAGCGCCCGGGCGCGATCGAACAAGGACCGCACGGCCGGATTTGGCATGCCACGCTCGAAATAATGATCGAGTGCTTCGCCTTCGATAAGCCATCGCGGAAAGAAGGTCGTGAACGCCAATTCGGGAAAAACGACCAGAGTTGCGCCGCGCGCAGCCGCCTCCTCCAGCAACTTCAGCATCCGGCCAAGCGTATGCTCTCGCGAGTCCGCTTTCTGCGTCGGCCCCATCTGAGCGGCTGCGGTGCGGAACACTCGAACCAACATTGCCTCCAATCTGAGCGGACTGCTTACTCAAGAGGCGGATAATCCCGCTCCGACTGCGTTCCGGTGCAGAGGTGATTACGCGGAAGAGCAGCCCTAAACGCAATCACCCGTGCTATGATATTTTCGGTGAGACAATAACCGGTAGTTATATGAACCTGCGCCAATTGGAGATCCTGCGTGCGGTTATCCGCCATCGGACCACGGTCGCGGCGGCGGACGAACTGGCGCTATCGCAACCGGCGATCAGCAATGCGCTGAAGGCGATGGAGGCGCAGGCTGGTTTCGCGTTGTTCGAGCGTGTCAACAACCGGCTCTTCCCGACATCAGAGGCGATGGCGCTCTACAAGGAAAGCGAAGCGATCTTTGCGCTCCACGCCAAACTCGAAAATCGCGTGCGCGACTTGAGGGAGTGCCGCGCGGGCCTTCTATCAATCGTGGCGACGCCGCCGCTGGCCTACAGCATCATTCCGCGCGCTTTATCGGATTTTCTGCGCCGCCGGCAGCAGACGCGTGTCTTCTTCGATGTACGACGCTACGAAGGAATCATCGACGGCGTGTCGAGCAGAGTCGCAGAGCTCGGCTTCGCGCTTGGGCTGTCGCATCATCCGGGCATTGCGCATGAGGTGGTACATACCGGCGAAATGGTCTGCGTCCTGCCGCCGAACCATCCGCTGGCCGAACGGCCAGTCATTTCCGCTTCCGACCTTGTCGGCCGGCCCTTCATCGGGCTGGAGCGCGGCACGCGGTTGGGCGAAGCCGTGCGCGAGAGCTTTGCGCAGGCCGGCGCGCCGTTTCAGCCAACCGTCGAGGTGCGATACTGCAATACGGCTTGCGTGCTCGCGGCGGCCGGCGTCGGCGCGGCGGTCGTCGATCCGTTTTCACCGCGCCAGAGCGGAGGGCAGGATCTCGTCGTCCGGCCTTTCACGCCCAAGACGGTGGCGGTGGCCTATATGCTGTGGTCCGAGGCGGAGCCGCTATCGCGCCTGGCCAAGGCATTCCTGAATCAGGTCCGGCAGGCGAGCCGCTCGCTGGACCACGATGCCTTTTGAGCGTTGAAGCGCGTGCAACAGGGCGCGGCATCGTCAAGATTGTCCTTCATGCCGGCGAAAGCTTGCGAGGGCCTTCGGCCAAGGCCCTTGCAAGCGCGAATGCACTGTTTCCGTCGCGCCTTCACGCGACCTTCAGGGCTTCCTTGCTGTCGGCGTCCAGGAATCCCGTAAGCCGTCCCCTGATCAGCCGCTCGGCATCCGCCATGATGCGGTCGATCAATTCCTTCACCGTCGGGATGTCGCGAATGAGCCCTGCGACCATGCCGCAGCTCCAGGCGCCCGCGTCCATATCGCCGTCGATCATCACCTTGGGATAGACGCCCGCCACCTGGTCGTGAATGTCGTCAATCTTGAGGCCTTTGCCCTTCTCTCGCTCGATCTCGAGCAGGTGCTCGACGCCCTTGTTGTTCAGGACCCGCTCGGTATTCCGGAGCGCCCGCATGACTAACCGGGTATCCAGCTCTGATGCCTTGACGAGCGCATTCTTGACGTTCTCGTGCACCGGCGCTTCCTTGGTGGCGATAAAGCGCGTGCCCATGTTCATGCCGGCGGCCCCCATCGCCAGAGCCGCAACCAGGCTGCGCGCATCCGCCATGCCGCCGGAGGCGACGAACGGTATTTTCAGTTCCTCGGCCGCACGCGGCAACAGGATCATGTTGGGCATGTCGTCTTCGCCGGGGTGGCCGCCGCACTCAAAACCGTCGACGCTGACGGCATCGCAGCCGATCTGCTCGGCCTTCAGCGAATGCCGGACCGACGTGCATTTGTGGATCACCTTGATGCCGCCCGCCTTCAAGGCCGGCATGTATTGCTCGGGGCTGCGCCCGGCAGTTTCGACGATCCTGACGCCGCCCTCCCGGATGGCGGCGATGTATTCCGGATAGGGCGGCGCGGTGAAGGTCGGCAGAAAGGTCAGGTTCACGCCGAACGGCTTGTCGGTCATGTCGCGGCAGCGTGCGATCTCCTTGGCCAACAGTTCCGGCGTCCGTTGCGTCAGGCCGGTGATGATTCCGAGCCCGCCGGCATTCGACACCGCGGCAGCGAGCTCGGCGAATCCCACATAGTGCATTCCGCCCTGGATGATCGGATGTTCGATGCCGAGCATCTCGGTAATTGCAGTCTTCACGCGTGCCTCCGATAGGTTAGAGATGTACGGCCTTGACGGCCCGTCGCTCGTCAGTGGACAATTTCAAGGAGGCCCGCGGCGCCCATGCCGCCGCCGATACACATGGTAACAACAGCAAACTTGGCCTGGCGCCGGCGGCCCTCGATCAGGGCATGGCCGGTCAGCCGTGCTCCGGTCATGCCGTAGGGATGACCGACTGCGATCGATCCGCCATTGACGTTGAGCTTTTCCGGATCAATCCCGAGCTTGTCGCGGCAATAGATCACCTGCACCGCAAATGCCTCATTCAATTCCCAGAGATCGATATCATCGATCCTAAGTCCGTGACGCTTGAGTAGCCGGGGCACGGCGTAGACCGGCCCCACTCCCATCTCGTCAGGCTCGCAGCCCGCTGCGACAAAGCCGCGGAAGATACCGAGTGGCTTTAGTCCTTTCTGTGCAGCCAGCTTGTCGCTCATGATGACGGCGGCACTGGCGCCGTCCGAGAGCTGGCTCGCATTGCCGCCGGTAACAGTGAAACCCGGCCCCTTTGCCGGCTTGACGCCAGAAAGACCCTCGGCTGTGGTATCGGGACGCGGCCCTTCGTCGGCCGACAGCGTCACTTGTTGATACGATACGGCGCCGGTCGCCTTGTCCGTGACAGCCATCGTGGTCTTGATCGGTGCGAGTTCGTCGTTGAAGCGGCCGCCCTGCTGCGCTGCCGCCGTCCGGCGCTGGCTCTCGAGGCTGTATTCGTCCTGACGTTCGCGCGAGATGTCGTAGCGCTTCGCGACGATCTCGGCCGTATCCAGCATCGCGATGTAGGCGTCCCCCTTCATCGCGAGCAGTTCGGGATCGACGGCATGAAAGCTGTTGAACTGGTTGTTCTGGACCAGGCTGATAGATTCGCCGCCGCCGCCAATGGCAACCTCCGCGCCATCGAAGATGACCGAGCGCGCAGCTAAGGCAATCGCCTGCAGGCCAGACGCGCATTGCCGGTCGATGGTGGTTCCGGCCACGCTGACCGGGAGTCCGGCGCGCAGCAGCGCCTTGCGGGCAATGTTGGTACCTGTGGTGCCCTGTTGCATGGCGCAACCCATCACGACATCCTCGACTTCGGCACCCTCCACGTTGGCGCGTGATAATGCAGCGGAAATAGCATGACCCAGCAACGTCGCGCCTTCGGTATTGTTTAGGGCGCCCTTGTAGGCCTTGCCAATGGGGGTGCGAGCAGTCGAGACTATTACGGCTTCAGTCATTGTTACCTCCGGTCGGGGGCGGCAGTCGATTTGCTGCGTTGGAAGGAGATTCAGCTCTGCTGCGCGTACCGCGTCAGGTGATAGGCAGGATCGCCGAACTGGACGTTGATGGAGCTTATTCGCTTGAAGTAGTGGCCGACGTTCAACTCGTCGCTCATGCCCATGCCGCCGTGTAGCTGCACGGCTTGCTCCGCGACAAAGCGTGCGGCGTACCCGACCTTCGACTTCGCGCCGGACGCCAGTTTCGATCCATTTGGCTCATGGGCGGAAAGGCTGAGGTTCAGATGCTGGGTGAGCGAGATCGCCTCTTCGAGCGCGATGAACATGTCGACCATGCGGTGCTGCAAGACCTGAAAAGTCCCGAGAGCGACACCGAACTGCTTGCGCGTTTTACTATACTCCAGCGTCGCGGAATTCAGCACAGACATGGCACCGACTGCTTCGGCGCAAAGGGCTGCGATGGCGCGATCGCGGGTCGCCTCCAGGGCAACCACGCCCGCGCCCTCGCTGCCCAGCATCTGGTCGGCAGACACCTCGACGTTCATCAGCGTGAGTTCAGCGGCGCGCCGGCCGTCGATGGTCTTGTAGCTCTGCAGGTGAAGATTGGCTGCATGGCGATCCACGACAAACAGACTGACGCCGTCGCGATCGCGTGGTCCACCCGACGTGCGAGCCGAGACGATCAGCTTATCGGCCCACGGCGCACCGACCACCGCAGCTTTGGTTCCGCTCAGAACAAATTTGTCCCCTTGGCAGCGCGCGGTGGTGGTGACGTTGTTGAAATCATAACGTGACCGTCCTTCCGCCCAGGCCAGCGCCCATGTCGCCTCGCCCTCCATAATCTTCGGAAGGAACGCCTGGCGCTGCTCGGGCGAGCCGACGTCCTCGATCAGGCCACCGGCGAGGACAACCGTCTCAAAATACGGCTCGACAACGAGGTTGCGGCCGAACTCCTGCATCACGATCATCGTCGCAAGCGAGCCGCCGCCAAGGCCGCCTGAACTTTCCTGGAATGGCGCGGCGCAGAGCCCGAGTTCGGCAAAGGATTTCCAGTGCCTGCGGCTCCAGCCTTCATCGGTCGCAACGATCTTGCGGCGCTCGTCAAAATCGTACTGCTCGCGCAGGAAGCGTTGAATGCTGGAGCGGAGCAATTCCTGTTCTTCGGTCAACTGAATATCCATCGGATGCCTCGTGCGATGTGGTCAGAGACCCAAAACCGCTTTCGCGATGATGTTGCGCTGGATCTCGTTCGATCCCCCGTAAATGCTGAGTTTGCGAGAGTTCAGATACTTTTCCGTCGCGGTGTGTCCGTAGTCCGGCCCCGGCATGAAGCGATTCGCGGTTACCGGGTGCTCGCGTATAGCCAGACCGTAGTTGCCGATCGCCTGATGTGTCAGGTCGGTGATGCGCTGGAATATCTCGGTGCCCCTGATCTTGAACAGCGATGCGGCTGGTCCCGGGTCGATGCCTCGCGACATCTGCGCAACGATGCGCAGTTCCGTCGCCTCCAGCGCGAGCACATCGAGCTCGACGCGTGCGATCTCCCTAATGAACTCCCCGAACGCCGCATCGTCCTCTCCGACTTCGGTTCTCACGATCTGCTTGAGACGCGCGAGATAACGTGTCGACCGGCCGATCCCGGCCATGCTGGTACGCTCGTTGCCGAGCAGGAATTTCGCGTAGGTCCAGCCCTTGTTTTCCTCGCCGATCAAATTTTCGGCCGGGACCCGCACATCCTCGAGGAACACATCGTTGACCTCGTGCGATCCGTCGATGGTGATGATCGGCCGCACGGTGACGCCGGGCGATTTCATGTCGATCAGGAGGAAGGAGATGCCGGCCTGGGGCTTCGCTGCAGGATCCGTCCGCACCAGGCAAAATATCCAGTCGGCATGCTGGGCCAGCGTTGTCCAGGTCTTGTGGCCGTTGACGATGTAGTGGTCGCCGTCGCGCACCGCCTTGGTGCGGACCGAGGCGAGGTCTGAGCCGGAGCCCGGCTCCGAATAACCCTGGCACCACCAGTCCTCCCCCGAGAGAATCCCTGGCAGAAACTTCTTTTTCTGCGCATCGTTGCCGAAGGTGTAGATGACCGGGCCGACCATCGTGACACTGAACGCCAGCGGCGGCAGCGTTCCGGCGCGTGAGGTCTCTTGTTCAAAGATGAAGCGCTGCGTGACCGACCAGCCCGGGCCGCCGTACTCCTTGGGCCAGAGCGGCGCGATCCACCCCTTCTTGTGGAGGATCCGGTGCCAGAGCAGCGACTGCTCCCTGGTCAAATCGGTCTCGGGGTTTGCAACGCGCATTTCCTGCGGATAGTTCTCCGCAATAAAGGCGCGCACCTCGTCACGAAACGCTGCGTCCTCGCTTGAAAGCTCGAGTTCCATCGCGCGAGGCCCCGTTACCACTTCTCGCCGAAAGGACGAATCTCCAACTCAAAGGTCCAGGCGCTTTTGGGCTGCTGATAAAGCAGCCAATAGGATTCCGCGACTGAGGATGGCGGCATCAAAGCGTCGGGATCATCCAGCGCATTCGGACCGAGTGCCTCGATCCGTCGCTGGCGCACCCATTCGGTGTCGACGCCGGAATCGATGATGAGGTGGGCGACGTGGATATTCTTGGGCCCCAACTCACGTGCCGTCGCCTGTGCCACGGCCCGCAGACCGAACTTGGCGCTGGCGAACGCCGCATAACCCGCCCCGCCGCGGAGACTCGCGGTCGCGCCGGTGAAGAAGATATTGCCCTTGCCGCGCGGCAGCATCAGCCGCGCCGCTTCGCGGCCGGCGAGGAAGCCGGAATAGCAAGCCATCTCCCATACCTTGCGGAACACGCGCTCGGTGGTTTCCAGGATCGGAAAATTGACATTGGCCCCGATATTGAAGATGCAAACCTCGAGCGGCGCGTGCTTGTCGGCATCACCGAGGAAGGAAATGATTTCCTCCTCCTTGCGTGCGTCGAGGGAGCGCGCGTGAATTTCGCCGCCGGCTTTCTCGATCTCCTTGACGAGCGGTTCGAGCTTGGCGCCGTTGCGGCGTCCGGCGAATACGGTGAAGCCCTCTGAGGCGAATTTCTTTGCGATCTCGCCGCCAATAAAGTCACCGGCGCCGATCACGGCCACGGTTGCGTTTCTCTTTTGCAAAGGCGTTCTCCCGGTCAAGTTAACTGAGTTCGTCGTTGGAATTTCAACGCGTGGCTGGCAGCAGCTCGGTCGCGATGCAAACAGGCCGCGAGCTTATGCTCGCGGCTCTTGCCAGTTGAGCTTCCCGGCAAGACGTCGACCACGACGATTTTCGGCGGCGGAATATAGGCAGTGAGCCAAGGCTTGATGGAATCCATCAGATCCATCGCCTTGACCCGCGCTCCTGGTGAAGGTTGCACGAACGCGACAAGCTCCCCATCACCACTAAGGCCTCGTCCAATGACGGTGGATTGGACATCCTCGTGTGAACTGAGAAGTGCCTCGACCTTGGCTGAGACGGCGCCAATCATTTCTTTGGTACGACCGAGAATGTACAGGCAATTGCCGTCAAAGCGGGCAATATTGCCGGTATTGAACCAGCCTTCGCTGTCGATCGCTTCGCCTGTCAGCTCGGGAGCGAGATAATAGCCGCGCATCACGTTGCGTCCGCGCACGTGGAGTTCTCCGACTTGTTCCTTTGATAGTGGTATGCCGTCGAGTGTTCTGATGCGCCCTTCTACTCCCGGCGGCAACGTGCCAACAACGCCCTGCCCCAGATCGCGGTAGCTCCAGTACGCCCCGTTTTCGACCAGCGCGATCCGGTCGGGGGCTTCGGCAACCTGGCTGGCCGTTACTTTATGGATGCGGCGCGGCAAGCCGACAGCAATCTCGTCGAGATTGATCGCCTCCGAAAGCTCCGCCACGACCGACCTCCCGACCAAAGCATGCCCATTTCTGCAACGCGGCACATTCGTCCTTACCTAACGTTCTTTTTTAGAACTCGTCAATCGCTAATTCATCATCCCTGTTTGATGAGGTCCCGAAAGGGGCAACCTGGCTGCCGTATTCAACTGAGCATGATTGAAAACCGTCGTTTACAAGCCATCAACCCGACGCTACGCTAAAAGTATCAAATAGGAACTTAATGGGAGGAATGTGATGCGGGAAGCCCGCGGCGTGGCGATACTTGTGGGCGCAGGCGACGCCATCGGAGCGGCCGTGGCCCGGCGTTTTGCGAAGGGCGGCTATACGGTTTGCATCTGCAGGCGTGATGCGTCCAAGTCGCAGGGGCTTGTGGGCGAGTTGAGGGCTGCGGGACACAACATTCACGCGTTCAGTGTCGATGCCCGCCAGGAAGCAGAGGTCCAAGGCATATTTGCGCGAATCGAGAAGGAATTCGGACCCATCGAGGTCTGCCTCTTCAATGCGGGATCGAACGTCAACAAGCCATTGCTGGAGACAACCGAGAAGCTGTTCTTCAAGGCTTGGGAATTGGCCTGCTATGGCGGCTTCCTGGTCGGACGTGAGGCTGCGCGCGTCATGGTTCCGCGCAAGCGCGGCACCATCTTCTTTACCGGTGCGACCGCCAGTGTGCGTGGCGGCCCGGGGTTTGCGGCATTTTCATCAGCGAAGTTCGGACTTCGAGCAGTGGCGCAGGCGATGGCGCGCGAGCTCGGACCGAACAACATTCACGTCGTGCATCTCCTGATCGACGCCGGCGTCGACAGCGAGGCGATTCACCAGCGCATGAAAGCGGCGAAGGGGATCGAGGCAAGCGAAATTCCCCCAGATAGCCTGACCAAGACGTCTTCCATTGCCGAAGCCTACTGGTTCACCCACCAGCAAAGCCGGGATGGCTGGACCCACGAACTCGATCTCCGCCCCTCTGTGGAGAAGTGGTGACATGAACGCAACGCCAAACCTGACCCTGTGGGGTGTTGGGACCAGCCGCACCATTCGTGCGCACTGGGCCATGCACGAACTTGGCTTGTCCTACAAGGCGAAGCCAATCGGACCGCGGACAGGCGAGACCAAAACCGCCGAATACACCAGGCTCAATCCCCGCCAGAAGATTCCACTGTTGCAGGACGGCGACTTCTGCATCGGCGAAAGCGCCGCAATCGTTGCCTATCTGTCGCGAACGTATTCGACGCCCGACCGTTCGCTGATTCCCGTAACCCAGCGCGAGTTCGCCGCCTGGCTGGAATGGTGCTTCTTTATCGTGGCCGAGCTCGACTCCACCAGCCTCTACGTGATGCGCCGCCATCGCGCGGATGCACTGGGACACATCTATGGAGTTGCGCCCGAAGTCGTCGCTCAAGCCGGCGAGTATTTTCGGCAACAGTTGCGACACGTTGAGGTCGCGCTGGCAGATGGGCGGACGTTCTTGATGGGTGACCAGTTTACCAGCGCTGACATCCTGCTTACGACGTGCCTGGATTGGGCCATCGCTTACGGCGTCGGTATTTGCGACAACGCGCAACCCTATCTTGAACGCATCCAGATGCGGGAGGCCTATCAGCGAGCCGTCGCGGCGAATGTTCCGGCGGCGCCGATTACGCCGGCGGCGAACGCCTGAGAACCGTTCGCCGATCGCGGGAGCGGTTCGGTTCAGATCGCCACGCGCACGGCGCGTTCGGCTACCATCCTGTCGATGGCGCTATCGTCGTAACCCAATTCCCGCAATACGTCGCGCGAGTGCTCGCCGACCCGCGGAGCAGGCCCGCCGATCGCGGCCTCATTGATTTCGAAGCGGGCCGCCGGCTTGGGCTGCCGCACCCGCCCGACCTTCGGCTGATCGAACTCCGCAATGATACCGCGCGCGATCACCTGTTCATTGTGGATGATTTCGCCTCGGCGCAGGATCGGCGCGCAAGGCACGTCGGCGGCGTCGAGGCGCTCCAGCCATTCAGCCGTCGTGTGCAGGCCGATATATTCCGCCATCTTGTTGATGCGCGCCGTGGCGTTGACCGAACGCGCCGCCGGAGTCGCAAAGCGGGGATCGTTGGCAAGCTCGGGATCGCCGGAAGCCCGGCAGAAACCCTGCCATTCGGAATCCGAAATGGTACCGGCCGTGATGTAGCCGTCGCTGGTCTTGAACACGAGATCCGGCCGGTCGTTGGGATCGGCGGCTGTGGCCTCGGCGCCTACCACCGTGTACTGCATCATGCCTTCGGGCCACAGGTAGGAAATCATCGCATCCAGCATCGCGACCTGAATATGATCGCCCTGCCCGGTTTTCTCCCGGGCGTAGAGCGCCGCCGCCACCGCCTGCGCGGTGAACACCGCGGTGGTCTTGTCACACACGATGGTGCGGATCATCTGCGGACGGTTCGTGACCGGCTGCGACTGAATATCGGCGAAGCCGGACAGGCCCTGAACAATCGGATCGTAGACGCGCTTCTTCACATACGGGCCGGTATCGCCGACGCCGCTGATCGAGACGTAGATCAGGCGCGGATGGCGCTGGCGCAACTCATCGACGCCGAGACCGAGGCGCTCCATAGTGCCGGGCCGGAAGTTCTGCACCAGCACATCAGTCTGCGCGACCAGTTTGGCGAGCACCTCGCGGCCGGCCGCGCTCTTGACGTCGATTGACAGCGAACGCTTGCCGCGGTTCGAAGAGATGAACAGCGCGGAGAACTCGCCGTCCTTGTCGATCGTGGCACGGCTGCGGCGGGTGATGTCGCCGCCGATCGGCTCGATCTTCAGGACGTCGGCGCCCTGATCCGCCAGAAACATAGTCGCGAACGGGCCCGACACAACGCCAGTCAGATCGAGGACACGAACACCGCTAAGCGGGCCAGGCATGGGCATTCTCCCGAGTTAACTTTTTGCTTTAGGTCCGGGAGTTTGGCTTCGCCACTCATCCCGAACATTCGCCGCAGTCAGGCCGTCTTGGGAACAGGCTGTCTGGTCTGTTCGACGATCGATTCCTCTACGTCACGAACCTGATCCTTGCCAAAGAACATTTCCTTTCCAACGAAGAAAGTCGGTGAGCCGAATGCTCCCCGGCTGACGGCGTCGTTGGTCAGGTCGATCAGCCTCTTCTTGACGTCATCCTGTTGTGCGCGGGCAATCAACCGGTCGATCTCGACGCCTGAGGAGATGAATGCGTTCCGGAAGATTTCGAGGTCGTCCATCTTCTTCGGCTCTTCCCACATATGATGGTAGGCGGCGCGGAAATAGGACTCGAACACGCCTTCGAATTGGGCGGCGACGGCGCCGCGCATCAACATCAGCGTATTGACCGGAAAGAAGGGATTCTGACGGAACTTCGTGATGTTGTGGCGCCGGATAAACCGTTGGGTCTCGAGTGCCTGGTATTCCGGCTTGTTCTTGATTCCGCGAAGCGAGTCGAACGGCGACATGTTGCCCGTGGCCTTGTAGATGCCGCCAAGCAGAACCGGGACGTACTCGAATTTGACGCCGGTACGCCGCTCAATCCCCGGAATGGCTACTTCCGCCAGATAAGCGTTCGGACTGCCGAAATCGAACTGGAATTCAACCTTCAGGGGCATGTCGGCTCCTCCCGCGAGTGTATTGGATGATCAGGTTTGGTGTCCAATAGCCGAACTCCGGCTACCAATTGTCTTTACAGTTCTAAAAACGAACTGTAAATTTTCGCGAATTTCAGCTGATTTTACTCAATCCATGGGGGGATTGTTTGGAGCTGAGTACCTATCTAGAATGGTAGGGAAAGCCGAGGTTCCCTGGACGATTCGAGCGGAGTCTGGGTGCCGGATGGACTGGAGAGCAGGAAATGCGATGGGATGCCCTTGAAGAAGAACCGTGTTCGATGGCCCGCACGATCGGCGTGATCGGCGACCGTTGGACCCTTCTTATCCTGCGCGAATGCTTCCTGCGCACGCGCCGCTTCGAAGGATTTCAGTCCGCGCTCGGAATAACACGCCATTTGCTCGCCGAGCGGCTGAAGAAGCTGGTCCGGCAAGGCGTGCTGCGCCGCATTCCCTATCAGGAGTCGCCCAAGCGGCACGAATACATCCTTACCCAGAAGGGACTCGATCTCTATCCGATCATGATGGCGATCGTGCATTGGGGCGACACGCACATGGTCGACGAACGCGGTCGGCCGTTGCTGCACCAGCACCGCAAATGCGGCAAGAACTTCGATCCGGTCATGGTGTGCTCCGAATGCGGCGAGCCGCTTTCGGCCAAGGAGGTTCATACCCACCCCGGCCCCGGTGCCCGAAGCACCCCGGCCATAAAGGCGCCGGAGAAACCGAAGGCAAAGGCGCGCCGCAGCGCCGCTTGAGGTGACCGCTCACCCTGGACGACCTCAGAGGCGAACGGCTGAACCGCCCTTAGACCCGTATCACATCTCGATTTGTTTCGTTGCAGTAGAGGCGCTCTGCCTGTTCAGAGCGATGTTTCAGCACGGCACGTTGATTGACATAGGCCTTATCGGTGATTTCTCCTGCGGCCAATGACGGCGGATCCGTCAGCAGGGAGAACGAACAGATTCGTTCGCTGCTTCCAACGGTCTCGTTGTACTCCCGAAAACGATCTTTCAGAAATTGAACCACGAGAGGGTCGCAGGTTAAATCCGAGGCTGGCGTCTTCGAAATTCGCGCCGCCTCGGTCGGATTCAACCAGCAAAGCAGCGCGCACCATTCACGGTTCTCCCCCGCAACGACAATGTCCAGCAATACGCCGCGCGTGGCAGCCAAAATCGCCGCGCGCATATTCCCGATCGAGACCCACGTGCCGTTCGCCAGTTTGAAGTTCTCGGAAATTCTGCCTGTAAAACGCAGCCCAAGCTCCGGCTTCTGAGGATCCAGAAACGAGACGGTATCGCCGATGCGATAGAACCCCTCCTCATCGAAGGCCTTTTCCGTCAAATCCGGCCGTCCGAGATAACCTGGCGTAACGTTGGGTCCCTTGACCCTTGCCTCGTAAGTATCGGAGACCGGGATCAGTTTTAGCTGCAGACCCGGCGCGGGTAGACCAATCTCTCCCGGCTGATCCGTCGCCCAATGGGTCGTACTGATTGTCGGGGCCGTTTCGGTGGTGCCGTAGCCCGACATGACCGGAATTCGCCGGCCGGTGATCGACGATGTCAGCCGATAGAGTTTTTCAAGCGTGCCCTGCGAGATTGCAGCCCCGGCATAACTCAATCGATCCATCCGCTTGAACACGCTGGCGCCAAGATCGAGGTCGTTCTCGATCGCGTCACATAAGAGATTATAGCCGGCAGGTACGTTGAACATGGCGGTGGGCGAAATCTCCTTGAGGTTCGCGACCGTCTTGTGGAAGAGCTGAGGCAGCGGCCGGCCATCGTCGATGTAGAGGGTCCCGCCATTCTTGAGAATGCCGTGAAGAATAACGTTACTGCCCATCGTATGGTGCCAGGGCAGCCACTCGACCTGCACCGGCGCGTCCGGAGGAGACACCAGCAGACTGCCCATTTGCAGGGAGCTCGCCATCATGCGGTGGGTATTGAGCACGCCTTTGGGGAAACCCGTCGAACCGGATGTGAATAGAATCTTTGCGACAGCGTCGCAAGAAACCGAACGTGAAGCATCCGCGAATCCTTCACTCGCCGTTCGGGATGTCAGTACGCCGAAAGGCACGGTGTCCGGCGCCCCATCGACGCTGATCCAGGTTGCGGCTGCCAACTCGGGAATGGAGCGCCCAGCCGAAAAGTCGCGCCCGCTCTGGACGAAAACGAAACTCGGGCGGAGCGCTTCCGCTATATCACTGAGGCGAGCCAGGCCGCCGGGCATCAGCGTGTAGTTTGGCGATATCGGCGCCAGGATTACCCCTATCGACATTGCGGCAAACGAGATCACCGCGTTCTCGATGGAGTTTCCTGAAAGTATCGCAAGCTTGTCAGCCGGCTTTGCGCCCATATCGATCAGGCTTTGGCCGACCGCCTGAACCTGCAACCATGCCTCGCGGTACGTGATCTCGTCCCAACTCCCATCCGCATTGCGTTGCGCAAGAAAGATTCTATCCGGAACAGAATTTGCCCAGGTCGGAAGAAAATCCGTGATGCGCCAGTCACAGTTCCCCAGTTCAAGCGGCGAGCTCAACATGAGCGTGCCGTCGGTTCGACGCTCGATGGAAAGTGCTCTCGGCGCAAACGTCAGTGCCTTTGTCGACATCGAAAAAGATCTCCTGAATTGCTGTGATGGTCCGACGAGCAACTGGTCGGCGGTTCGCACCCAAACCGCCAACTGCCGCGCCCGTCACTTCGCCGGTGCGCGGTTCACTCGGACCTGGCGTCCAGCACTTCCCCGAAAGCTTGCCAGCTCGTGCCGCTCCACCGCTGCAATCGCATCTGCGTCCAGATCATGTTTTCGGTGTCGGTGGTGTTGACCTTGATGCCAGGCAGCGCAGTCGGAACGACGAAGTCTTTCAGGTTCTTGGCCTGCGCAAGAATATTCTTGCGTGAAAGATCATTGCCGCATTGCTTTAGAATCTGCTCGAGCAGGACACCTTGCTGATAGCCGGTCAGATAGCTGCCGTTGGTGATGTCCGCGCCCGGCAAATACTTGTCAAAGAACACCCGAAAGGCCTGCATGCCCGGGTCGTCTTTCCATGCCGAATCCAGAACATCCTTGTTGGTCGTACCGACGATCACGCCGACCGATTTGTCGAGACCGGCGGGCGCTAGCGTGCCTCCGACCGAGCCCGAAGGAAAATTAATGATCACGGTCGCCTTCCAGCCGATCACCGAGGCTTGCCGGATGGCCTGCGCCGCGAACTTCGGCGTGCCGGCGATCACGAGGGCATCCGCACCGGAGCTCTTCAAGTTTACGACCTGTGAATCAACCGTCGGTTCGGTGACCTCATAGGAAGCGCTCACGACCTTTCGGTCGAAGTCCTTACCCAGAAACGACTTGAAGGCGTTGACATAGTCTTTGCCGAGGTCGTCGTTCTGATAGAGGATGGCATACTTGGTGTTTGGCAGTGCCCTCGTCAGATATTTGGCGTAGATCTTTCCTTCGGTGTCGTAGCTGACAAGACCCGTCGTGGTGAGCGGGTAATTGGCAACGTCCGTGAACTTGGATGACCCGCTGATGATTGCGATGCTGGGCACCCCCTTCGACCGCAGGTATTTTGCCGTAGCCGAGATGCCGGGAGTGCCGAGCTGGCCGAACATGAACGACACTTCGTCGCTCTCAACCAGTTTGCGGACGTGCTCCACCGCTTTGGGAGGGCTGTATGCGTCGTCATACGCGATGTAGTTGATCTTGCGACCGTTAATGCCGCCGCGATCGTTGAGCGACTGAATGTAGGCCATAACTCCCTTGCCCACGAGACCGATCGATGAGGCCGGTCCGCTGAAGGGAAAAACGCCGCCGATCTTGATCTCGGTAGCAGAGATTCCCGGCTCGTCGGCCGCGAGTGCCGGACCGCTCAAAAGCAGAGCCAGAGCCGCAACAGCCTTCCATTTCACCAACATTGCTCATCCTCCCGAACGCGCACCCTTCCGGGGTACGTCGTCTTCGCGAGACTACAGTTCTTTTTTAGAACCCGTCAAGCGCTTAGATGATCGTCCGCCGGCCGGCCGGCGACAGGCCTCGCGGCGCTGGCGGAAACTTACGAGTTCAATCTTTGCAGCGACGCTCTGATCTGGAAGCCATTATCTCGTGGAGAGCCACGCGCGATCGCACTCCAAATACCAGCCAGGAGAGTGACGGGCGTTGCTTCTTCCGGCCCGGCTCGTCCATTCCATTATAAGACCAACGTTGGACCGATGTTTCCAGCGCCGATGATTCCGATCTTCGTGGGATGTTCTTTTGTGAATGTGGAAGAGCGCCCGCCTCAGCCGCGGCGGGACGAGCGAATGCATCATGGATGGCATCAACAGTTGGCTTAATCCGAAACCACAGACCTGAATGCGGCAGACTGTTAACCGGATTTGCCGAGAGCTTTCAGGATAAAGCGAATCTGGTCGCGCAGGCCTGCTTCGGTATCTTCGCCGTGTTGAACGCAGTGCTCGATCAGAATCGGATGGAAGAACGGCATGAACGCTGACTTGACCGCTCGCGCGGCTTCCGCGGCATCTTCGACCTCGAACTCTCCGGCTTCGATGCCCTCGCGTATGATCGCCTCGAAGATCGTCACCATCCGTTCGATGTGCGCCCTGATGATCGCCCAGTTCTCCTGCATGGCGGCGACAATCAGACCATGCATGTGCTTTTGCTTGACCAACGTCATCTTGTTGTGGCGGTGAACGGCGGTCAGGAGCTGATCGAGTTTCTCCATGGCCGGCGCGTTCGTGCGTGCGATCGCAAAGGCGATGTCAGCAACCTCGTTCAAAACCCGCCCGCAGATCGACTCGTTGATCGCATCCCTGGAGGGAAAGAAACGGTAGACATTCGCCGGGCTCATGCCGAGTTCGGAGGCGATATCAGCCACCGACGTCTTATGGTAACCGATGCGACGAAAGCGCTCCTCCGCTACCTCCAGGATGCGCGCGCGCGTCTCGTCGCGGTCTGTTCCCATTCCGAAACAGAGCCCTACTCGGCAGCCATTGCTGTTCGCCATTCCGGTTCTTCGGTCGTATCCTGGTGGACCTCATCTGCAGTCGGCTTGATCCGAAACCACGCGGCATAAAGCGCAGGAAGGAACAGCAGGATCAGCACCGTGCCGACCGCCGTGCCGCCGATCAGCGTATAGGCCATCGATCCCCAGAAGACGGAGTGAGTGAGAGGGATGAAGGCCAGCACCGCGGCAAGCGCGGTCAGGATCACTGGCCTCGTGCGTTGCACCGTGGCCTCGATGACGGCGTGATAGTCATCAAGGCCGGCCGCACGGTTCTCCTTGATTTGTTCGGTCAGGATCAGAGTATTGCGCATCAGGATGCCCGCCAGTCCTATCAGGCCCAGGATGGCGTTGAATCCGAAGGGCTGATTAAAAGCGAGCAACATCGGCACGACACCGACGAGGCCAAGCGGTGCCGTCAGCATGACCATGGCCATCGTCGAGAAGGATCGCACCTGCAGCATGATGACGATCAGCATGGCGGCGATCATGGCGGGAAAGACCGTCGCCAACGCGTCATTGGCCTTGGTTGCCTCCTCGATCGATCCGCCCAATTCGATGCGATAGCCGGCCGGAAGCGATGCGATCAGCGGCTGAAGGGCCGTCCTGATCTCCTTGGAGACCTCCGGAGGCTGGGTCGCCTCATTGATATCAGAGCGAATCGTGACGACGGGTGTGCGATCGCGGCGCTTCATAATCGGCTCTTCCAGACGGATTTCCGAATGGCCGATCTGGTCGAGCGGAATCGGGCGGCCGTCCCGGCTCATCAGTGAGAAATCCGCCAGACGCGCCGGATCCAGTCGCTCGCCGCCGGCGCTGCGTGCCACGATGGGGACATTGCGGATGTCCTCGCGGACCTGCGTAACGGCGACGCCGGTGAGAAGAAACTGCAGCTGTCGGCCCACTTCCGCTGGCGAGAGGCCGATGAGGTTCAGTCGATCCTGATCCGGTATGAAGCGGAGCACGGGTGTGCGATTACCCCAATCGCGGTTCGCTTGCCGCACATCGGGAACGCCACGCATGATATCGAGGGCTTTGTCAGAGATAGCGTACAATTGCGCGGGATCAGGCCCCATGACCCGAAACTCGACCGGGAACGGCGTATAGGGTCCGAACACAAGCTGAGTGACGCGCACATTGGCCTCAGGTGCAAGCCCGTCTGACACCGCCTGTCGGAGCCGGTGCTTCAAAGCTTCGCGCGCCTCCTCATCCGGTGTAAGCACGACGATCTTGGCGAAGGCCGTATCAGGCAGCTCCGGCGCCATCGCGAAGAAGAAGCGGGGAGCGCCCTGACCGACATAGCTCGTGACGATCTTGGCCTCCGACTGGTGGTCCAGCCAGTGTTCGAGCTTCTCGACTGTAGCGGTCGTCGTCTCAATGCTGGTGCCTTCCGGCAGGCGAACCTCCACCAGCACTTCGGGGCGGTCGGACGTC
The DNA here is from genome assembly GCF_029051645.1 of Bradyrhizobium sp. CSA112. GTDB lineage: Bacteria > Pseudomonadota > Alphaproteobacteria > Rhizobiales > Xanthobacteraceae > Bradyrhizobium. The sequence continues at coordinate 463,947 of NZ_JAACFS010000001.1, read as the reverse complement.
GGGAAGAACTGCTGCTTGAGCGAGCCCATGCCGACAACGGAAAGCGCGAAGGCGATGGCGACGATGCCGCTGGTTACGAACTTGTGGCGCACGGCGAAGGTGATGAGCCCTCGCAGGCGCCGATAGTTCGGTGTGCCGTAAATCGCGTGGTGACCGCCTTCGATCGGCTTGATCGCGGGCAGCATCTTGACGCCAAGATAGGGCGTGAAGATCACCGCGACGATCCAGGAGACGATGAGAGCGAACCCCACGACCCAGAAGATGTTGCCGGCGTATTCGCCGGCCGTCGAGCGCGCGAATCCCACCGGGAGGAACCCGGCGACCGTCACGAGTGTGCCCGACAACATTGGCGCCGCAGTGTGGCTCCACGCATAGGCCGCCGCCTTGATGCGGTCCATGCCCTCTTCCATTTTCACCACCATCACCTCGATGGCGATGATGGCATCGTCCACCAGAAGACCAAGCGCCAGGATGAGGGCGCCGAGCGTGATGCGGTCGAAGAACCGACCGGTTTCCAGCATGATGAGGAACACGACGGCAAGCGTCAGAGGGACGGCAGCCGCCACGACGATGCCGACGCGCCAGCCGAGGCTGAGCAGGCTCACCAGCAGCACCACGCCGAGCGCCATCGCAAACTTCATCATGAATTCGTCAACCGCCGAGGTGATGTTGACGGCCTGGTCGCTGACTTTGGCCAGACTCATCCCGAGTGGCAGCGTCCGAGCGATAGCTGCGGACCTCTCCTCCAGCGCCTTGCCGAGCGCGAGGCCATCCCAGCCCTCTTGCATAACCGCCGCGAGCATGATGGAGGGCTCACCCTGATGTCGGATGAGGTAGGTGGGAGGATCCTCGTAGCCGCGGCGGACTTCGGCGATGTCGGAGAGTTTCAGCGTCCGCCCCGCAGCGACGATCGGCGTGTCGGCGATCGCCTGGACACTGTCATAAGCGCCGTCGACCCGGATAAAGACCTGCGGCCCCTTGGTATCGATCGAGCCTGCCGGTGTGACGGTGTTCTGCCGCTGCAAGGCGGCAACAACATCCTGTGCCGACACGCCGAGCGTTGCCAGTTTGGCATAGGAAAACTCGATGAATATCTGTTCGGGACGTTCACCGAGGATGTTGATCTTCTTGACGCCGGGCACGTGCAGGAGGTCCTGCCGAATGGTCTCGGCTTGCCTGGCGAGTTCCCGCATCGGCATGCCCTTCGCCTTGAGGGCATAAAGGGCGAAGCTCACGTCCGAATATTCATCGTTGACGAAGGGACCGAGCACACCAGAAGGCAGCTTGCGCGCTTCATCCCCAAGCTTCTTGCGGGCCTGGTAGAACTCCTCCTGCACGCTGGATGGCGGTGTGCTGTCCTTCAGCGTAACCGTCATGTACGCATAACCTGGCCGTGTGGTCGTCTCCACCCGGTCGTACCAGGTCAGCTCTTGAAGCCGCTTCTCCAACGGTTCGGCGACCTGATCCTGCATCTCGCGCGCCGTCGCGCCCGGCCATACCGTCGTGACCGTCAGGGTCTTGATGGTGAAGGACGGATCCTCCGCCCGCCCGAGCATGAGGAAGGCGTAGGCGCCTGCGGCCGCCAGCAGGACAATGAAGAACAGGGTTACGGCCCGTTCGCGGACGGCGATCGCGGAGAGATTGAAATTCATCGTTTGGCCACTCCAATTTCCTCGATGTTCGTCCTGACGCTCGCGCCGTCCTGCAGGTGAGCGCCGAGTGAACCGCGCTTACCTAAGAGAACGCGGGCCTCTGACTTCTGCTAGGTTACAATTGGTTCGGCGACAGCTTCTTTGAGGCCAGCTGCCGCTTGGGCGGCAAGCCCACGGGCCGCTTCCTGTGAATCTTGAAATTCCTCGAGTGCATAGACTTTCCCCCACCGCAGCGTGAACACGTGAAGACCACGGTTGACGTACGACGCGTCGCCGTGGAGCAGTGTTGCGGTGCCGTCCCACTGGACAAACACGGTGGTATTCCACGGCCAGCCCTTCACCCAGATCTTGTTGACCGTGAGATGGAGAGTGGGCTGGACGCGGCCGAGGCGCTCAAACCAGCGGCGCAGGGCTTCTTTGTCGTGGCGCTCACCAGCAAGCGCGTGGGCGCCGGAAACGCGGTGATGGACATCCGGCGCGACCGCTTTCACCGCGTCATCCCAGCGATGGTTGTTGACGTGGTCGAAGGTCTTTCGGATTTCTTTCTTGACAATGTAGCTGTATAGCATTTGCCGTCCTCCGACGGTGATCGCGGAAAGATTGAAGCTCGTTAGCTTCCCTTGTTTTCAGACGCAGTCCTGACGCGAGCGCCGTCCTGGAGAAGGTGAGCGCCGAGGGAAACGACAGGATCACCAGAACTCAATCCGGAGATCACGGCGGTTTCGCTGCTCACTCGAACAAGCTTGACTGGCCGAAAGCGTACGGTTGAGGTGGCGCTATCCAAGACCCACACACCGGTCTTCCGGCCGTCATCGAGCACGGCTCCCAACGGCACCTGGACTTCCGGCTGACTCGACTGGCTTGCGAGCCGAATGGTTACCGTCGCGCCAAGCGGTGCTGCCGCGGCCTCGCCGTCGAGCACATAACGAGCCTCATAGGTACGGGTCTGGGCATCGGCGGAATCCGACAACTGCCGCAGATGCGCCGTATAGCGCCGCCCATCGGCCCCATACACGCGGGCCTCGGCCGCGGAGCCGATGGCGGGCCGGATCGTTTCGGGAAGCGCGACCACCGCTTCGCGGGGGCCGGCCTTTGCGATTCGAACGACTGTCTGGCCGGCAGAGACGACCTGCCCGGGCTCGCCAAGCGTTTCGACCACCGTTCCGTCCGCGTCCGCAACCAGGATCGAATAGGTCGCCTCATTCTCGGAGACTCGCGCATCGGCTTCAGCGGTGGCAAGTTGCGCCTCGGCCGTATCTAACGCAGCCTTCGCTTGCTCGTAGCGCTGCCGGGAAGCCCATCCGTTGCTCACCAATCTGGCGTATCGCTGTTCATCCGCTTCGGCCTGAACGAAAGATGCACGCGCTGCGGCAACGGCGTTACGCTTTGCCGTGACCGCAAGGCGAAGGTCGGTTTCGTCGATCCGCATCAGGGGCTGACCGGCTTTGACCTGCTGACCGGTATTCACAAGCCGTTCCACAATCTTGCCGGCGACGCGAAAACCGAGGCTGCTCTGCACCCTCGCTCCTATGATGCCCGTGAACCCGCGTTCGGATCCGGCCACCCGCGCTGCCGTCGCCAGCCTGACGATCGGTGGTTCCTGCCTCGGGTCGCTCACGGCGGGGGCTGCCTGCGTGCGAATGGAAAGCGCAACGACCGCGGCCACGCCGGATATGGCGATTAGGACGCTCCCCAGCACAATAACGGGTCTCTTTTTCATGGTCTGCAGCCTCACCAAATAGATTGCGTTCGAACTCTATATCTGATATAGATTTCAAACGCAATCTAAAAAGTGGAGGTCAACAATGCGAGTGAGTCGCATTCAGGCCGCGGAAAACCGCGAAACTGTAATCAATGTGGCAAGTCGCCTTTTTCGGAAGTGCGGCTTTGACGGCATCGGCCTTAAGGATCTGATGAAGGGTGCCGGCCTGACCCAAGGCGCCTTTTACAAGCAGTTCGCGTCAAAAGAAGATTTGGCGGTAGAGGCGTCCAGGCGGGCATTGGAGAGCGCTTCCCGCCGATGGTCGGACGCGGCCGCGGAGAATCCTGAGGATCCGCTTGGCGCGGTGATCGCGTTCTACCTCAGTGCCGACCATCGCGAAGAAAAGATGGACGGCTGCCCGATCGTGGCGCTCGGCTCAGATGCCGCCAGACAGGGGGCCGACGTGAAAGCGGCATTCGAAGCGGGGATCAAGGCGCATCTCGAAGTCCTCGGCCGCTTCATTGCTGAGACCGATGGCCAGGAGTCCCGTGGCAAGGCCATGGCCATTCTCACGACGATGGTCGGTGCGGTAACGCTATCGCGCGTCGTCAACGACCCTGATCTGGCTCAGGCCTTTCTGGATGCGGCGGTCGAACAAGTTCGCAAACGCGCCGCCGCTTGAAAGATCGCACCCTTCAGAGCACAGGAGAGATCGAATGCTTAGCGTGACAAAGCCAAGTTTGCTCAAAATATCGGATACGCTTAGCCTACGTTTTCAAAAGACCGGCAGCGGGCCTCCGTTACTCCTCATACATACGATCCGGACGCAGCTCGAATATTTCCGCAGTCTGGCGCCCCTCCTCGCGACATCGCACACGGTGTACGCCATTGATCTCCCAGGCCACGGACACTCACCAATAGATCCAAGCGCGAGCTTCGACGAACCCTACTTCAGGCAGGCCGTCATTCGCTTCATCGAGGAGCTAAACCTCTCGGCCGTCACGGTTGTTGGCGAGTCGATCGGCGGGGCATTGGCCCTTACAGTGGCGGCGGCGCTCCCGCAGCGGGTGGAGCGGGTCTATGCGATCAACCCCTACGACTACGAGACCCGCTACGGGGACGGTATTCGACGCGGCAACTGGTTCGCGAATTTTATCATCGGAAGTTTGCAGATCCCGGTACTTGGCGCGATGAATGCATCGCTCGAAAACAAGATGGTTCTCGGCAAGATCATGGGCGGCGGATATCACGACCCGCGCAAACTGCCGGCCGATTTGCTTGCTGAGTTCGATGAAGTAGCCCACCGCCCGGGATACAAGCGGATCGCACGCAAGGTGCTGGCAGGCTGGCGATCCTGGAGCAAGGCACGCGATTACTATCGGCAGATCTCGGCGCCTGTAACGCTCATTTATGGCGATAGCGATTGGTCTAGGCCAAATGAACGCAAACGCACACGGTCGCTGATTCCTGCCTCGCAGATGGTGACGCTCAAAAGTACCGGCCACTTCTCAGCTGTTGAGAATCCGTCGTAGCTGGCTCGCGTGATAACGAGGACAGAATGGCCGCAATGATCAAACACAGGAGTGTGCACTATGTTCAAGCGGTTCTGGGAAAGCTTGAACTACTGGGCTGAGGTCCTAGGGTGGACGATCCGCGCGGCGAGTACATGTTTAGGCTGGAAGCGCGTGTTGCGAACCTTGAACGCGAAGTTGAAAGTCTTCAGATGTGAACGCCGCTAATTTCGCGAAGACGGCTGTCACGAGTTATTTATTTCTTCGTTACCGCCTGCAGAGCTTGAAAGTTCGTGCGGAGATCCTAGATCCAGATAGAATGATGACCATCATATCTTGATGGAGCGTTTCGCTAACTGCGGATTCGTTCTCATAAGTTGCCTGGAGCAAATATGGGCGAAGTTATTCGATTTGTGCCAAAGTCTGAGCGCGAGCGAGACCGTCTCATTCGAGAGGCGCGCGCGATTTATGACAGCATCTTCCCGCCAGCCGACCCAGTCAGCGAGAAGCGGAATGCACCGGTGAGTCATACTGTCAGCGGCGCTAATACCTATCGTAGCGACCAGTTTCTCCTGTCTTGATCAAGATCATTGCGTAGTCCTCGACTGCACCTTGCCGTCACTATTGATAACGTAGTCACTTGCTCTTTTAAGGTAGGGAGGACAAAAAATGCGCAAGACTGGTGTACACAACTTTCCAGCAATTGATCGTGTCATCTATGGCAAAGCTGCGTCTGAAGCTCTGAACGAAGAGGCAGAGCGACTGAACGCAAAGCGCGTCTTCCTTCTCGCCAGTCGAACGTTGAATACCAAGACCGATGAGATCGAGAAGATTCGGCGTACGCTCGGCGACAAACATGTGGCGACCTTTGACGGAATTGCACAGCACACGACGCGCAAGCAAGCTGCCGAGGTTGCCCATCAAGCCAAAGACTCAAGAGCTGATCTGATTGTCGCTGTTGGTGGAGGTTCTGCCATCGATCTCGCAAAAATAGTCATCATGGCGATGGAACATGATATCCGCGGTGAAGCGGGCTTCGATCCATTCCCCATGGGCCCGGGCGTAAATTTCTCTCCGTTCCGTTCGCCCGCAGTCCGACAGATCGCGGTCCCATCGACGCTGAATGGTGGCGAATACAATGCAGCAGCGCTCGTCACCGATGAACGCCATAAGTTGAAGCAGATTTTCTTCCACCCTCAAATGTCGCCGGTGGCGATTATTCTCGACCCTGCCCTCACCCTTCATACGCCTTCGAAACTTTGGATGGGATCGGGAACGCGCTCGATGGATCACGGTATCGAAGCATTGTGCTCGCCCGCCGGCACCCCGTTAGCTGACGAAGTCGTCTTGGCAGGCATCCGTATCCTGCGCGAGGCAATGCTCCGGACCTTGGATTATCCTGACGACCTTGAGGCACGCCGTCTTGCACAATATGGCTCATGGCTCGCCTCTTTTGGCCTCCAGGCACGCATCCCGATGGGAGCAAGCCATGGAATTGGCCATGTGTTAGGAGGCACCTTCGGCGTTCCCCATTACTACTGCACCCCCGTCATCATGCCGAGCCTGCTTCGTTACAACAAGCCATTCACCGAGGACGCGCAGTCGCGTTTGGCGACGGCCCTTGGCGCCCCGGGTACCGAAGCTGCAGACGCCTTTGCAGAATTCACCAATAAACTTGGACTACCTGGCCACCTCGCTGATGTCGGTATCGGCGAAGACAAATTCGATCAGATCAGCAAGATTGCAATCAATCATCGCTTCGTCCAAGCCAATCCGCGGCCTTTCAAAAGTGAAGCCGATATCGTCGGTCTGCTGCAAATGGCCGCTTAGTTGCGGCGGATGTGAGGAAAAGTCCGATGGTGGAAAGCTAACCAGCGATGGCCCCGCGTATCCGGTCAGACGAGCGACCGCACAAGTTGATGCTGCGCATTAGCTTTGACGTCTGGGATTGCGCCCGCCTCGCCGCAGCCTGTTTGAAGTCATCACAGTCTTCCGACAGCGTTCCGTTGCCGTCGAGAGCAATTCACGGCCAAGATTGCTCGACGCCGGCAGCGCTCTGGCCAGGACCAACGCTCCGACCATACGACAGACCAGATCTACCGCCTCCTCGCGCGCGGACGGCGTCTCAGGCAACGAATCCGCAATCGACAAGATCATCCGCTCGACGCCCTCGGCGAAAACACTTTTGATGCTATCCGGCTGTCGCGCGACCTCGCCGGCTAGCGCCGCCGCCGGACATGTAGCGCCAGGCGCCTTCCGAGCCTCTTCCGACAGATAAGACGTAACGAACTCGTCAAGGCTCGGCATTTGTTCTCGCACGCCGTCCATCTGGCGGAACGCGTAGTCGAGAGCCTCGCATGCCAACGCGCTCTTCGATTCGAAATGATTGTAGAATCCGCCATGCGTGAAGCCCGCAGCTTTCATCAGATCGTTGACCGAAATGCCGTCGAAGCCGCCCTCGCGAAAGAGCTTTGATGCCCTTGCGACAACTTTTTGCCGGTTCTTCTGGGCCTGACTCTCCGTAATCCGCACGCACAATCTCCCAAAATCTCACGATATTACGATGATACATGTCATTATTAGTGATTGACAAGGTTTGCGGAGAATGATGATCATCATCAAAATAATGATGATGATCATCATCTATAAATCCCGACGCATCTCGATTCAGGAGGGAAAATGCCGTTTTGGAAAATCTATCATCCGGTCGGCGCCTTCACCGCTGAGGAAAAACGCGCCTTGTCACAGCGCATTACCGAGCTTTATCGCGCGCTGCCGAAGTTCTACGTCATCGTCGTGTTTCAAGAGGTTGCACCCGATTCCTTCTACATGGGTGGCGAGCCGGCGCACAATTTCGTTCGCATCTGGGTAGATCATATCGCGCGATCATTCCCGCCTGACGCCAGGAAGCTGAAAGCCAAATGGATGGGTTGGGTGGAAACGGCCTTGGCGCCATACATCAAGGATCGCGGCAGGGATTGGGAAATCCATATCGACGAAACGCCTTTTGATCTCTGGCAGATTCAAGGCATGCCCGCGCCACCGCCAAATTCCGAATATGAGAAGCTGTGGCTCGAGCAAAACAAGCCGGTGCCATACCCGATTCAAGAACCGGTCTAGATCCATGCCGATAGTGGAGGCTTAGATTAAAATGGGAAACCACCGCCGTTTTGCAGTTGTCACCGGAGCGTCGTCGGGGATTGGCGTTGCTTATGCCGAACGAATGGCGGAACGCGGCTACGACTTGATTCTCGTTGCCCGCCGTCGAGACCGGCTTGAGGACGTCGCCAAAAGAATTACAACCAAGGCAAAGCGCGCGGTCGAGATCGTGACTGCCGACCTCGCCGATGCGAAGGACCTGTTGCGCATTGAAGCGCTACTAACCGAGCGGGAGGACATCGACGTCCTGATCAACAATGCCGGCTTGGGCGCACTTGGGCCGACCTCGAAAGTAACCGCGGACGCGCTGGAGAACCTGATAAAGATCAATATCCTCGCGTTGACGCGACTGACGCATGCCGCCCTGCCGGGCTTCCTGCGGCGCAATTCCGGTACCATCATCAACATCGCCTCCATGATCGCGGTCATGCCGACGCCCTCCGGCGCGGGTTATTCCGGCTCCAAGGCATATGTTTTGAATTTCACGCGCTCGCTCCAGATGGAGCTTGCCAAGACAAGCATCATCGTTCAGGCGGTCCTTCCCGGTCCGGTTCGCACCGAGTTTTTTGAAGCATCCGGTCTTGCGGCAGCCCCCTTCCCCAACGAACTCTTCATGTCCGCGGAGCAACTAGTCGACACTGCTCTCCAGGCATTGGACCAGGGCGAGCTTGTCTGCCTTCCGTCTTTGGAGAATGCATCGCTCTGGACGGGCTTTGAGGACGCTCGCATTGATTTGAGCCGTGCTCTCATGCAGTCGGGTAAGCCGGCGACGAGGTATTCAGAAAACGCTCGGTAACAAACAATCGGCTGTTATCGCCGTGGCGGGGCGGATGCGCGGCGCTGATCAATTCCATCGAGGAGGCTTTATGCGACGAGACGGCAAAGTGGCGATTGTGACCGGGGCTTCTACAGGAATCGGGCAGGCCTCCGCAAAGGCGCTGCACCAAGCTGGATTCCGCGTGTTCGGCACCAGCCGGCGCGCCGTCGCGAGTACCCTCGAGGGGATTACCATGGTCACCTGCGATGTGACGGACGACGCATCGGTGAAGACAGCCGTCGACAAGGTGTTCGATACGACAGGCAGGGTCGACGTTCTCGTGAACAACGCGGGGACCGGTCTGCTTGCCGGAGCCGAAGAATCTTCGATGAACCAAGCCGAAGCGTTGTTCGACGTAAACCTTTTCGGAGTGATCCGCACGACCAACGCAGTCCTACCGATCATGCGACGACAAAAGGCGGGACGGATCGTCAATATAAGTTCAGTCCTCGGCTTGATACCTGCGCCGTTCTCGGCCCTCTACTCCTCCACGAAGCATGCTCTTGAAGGCTATTCTGAGTCCCTCGATCATGAGGTGCGGACCTTCGGCATTCGAATTTGCCTGCTTGAGCCGGCGTATACCCGCACTTCATTCGAACAAAACATGGCGCTTCCGGATCGGAGCCTGGACGCATACGCCTCGGCGCGAATGCGCTCCATTGCGGTTATGCAAGACGTCATGAAGACAGCCGATAGTCCCGAGGTTGTTGCCGATAGGGTCGTGGAAGCCGCGACTACCGCATCGCCCCGTCTGCGATACACCTGCGGTAAGATGGCGCGGCAGGTGAGCATCCTGCGCCGTTTCGTCCCCGAACGGATGTTCGACAAGAGCCTTCGCAAGCAGATGGGATTGCCCGCGTAAGCCCTACTGGCCAATCGGATCTCGAAAGTCACTCATCATGCGTCGCGTCGTCGTTACGGGATTGGGACTGGTATCCCCGCTGGGTTGCGGCAGTGAGTTGGCATGGTCCCGGCTGCTCGCGGGCCGTTCAGGGCTGGCTGCCCTTCCCGAATGGGCAACTGCCCTCCCCGCACGGGTCGCTGGAATCGTGCCGACAAAGGCCGACGATCCGGATGGAGGCTTCGATCCGGATCTGGCCGTTCCTCCCAAGGATCAGCGGAAAATGGATCGCTTCATCCTGTTCGCGCTTGTCGCAACGGCCGAGGCCGTTGCACAAGCGGCGTGGACTCCTTCCGACGCACACTCGCTGGAGCGCACGGCGACGGTGATCGCATCGGGAATTGGAGGCTTTCCGGCAATCGTCGAAGCGGTTCGCACCACCGATCAGCGCGGAATCAGACGCCTCTCGCCCTTCACCGTGCCGTCCTTTCTCGCAAACCTCGCGGCCGGTCATATCTCCATCCGTTACGGCTTCAAGGGCCCCATCGGTACGCCGGTCACCGCCTGCGCCGCGAGCGTGCAGGCGATCGGCGACGCCGCACGTCTCATTCGAACCGGGGAAGCGGACGTTGCGATCTGCGGTGGCTCAGAAGCCTGTATCGATCTCGTGAGCCTCGGCGGCTTCGCCGCCGCTCGGGCCCTTTCGACCGGCTTCAACGAAACGCCAGCGCGCGCGTCCCGCCCCTTCGACCGCGACCGCGACGGCTTCGTCATGGGCGAAGGCGCCGGCGTCCTCGTCATCGAAGAGTTGGAACACGCACTCCGCCGGGGCGCCCAACCGATCGCCGAAATCGCCGGCTATGGGACGACGGCTGATGCCTACCACATCACGTCAGGCCCCGAGGACGGCGACGGCGCGCGCCGCGCCATGGAAGGCGCCTTGCGGCAGGCCGGCCTCAAGCCCGGTGATATCCAGCATCTCAACGCCCATTCCACTTCGACGCCGGTTGGCGACGTTTCCGAACTGGAAGCGATCAAAGCCGTGTTCGGCCGCGACGGAAAAATTGCCGTGAGCGCCACCAAATCGGCGACCGGTCACCTGCTCGGCGCAGCCGGGGGAGCGGAAGCGATCTTCACGATCCTCGCATTACGCGACCAGCTCGCGCCGCCCACTCTCAATCTCGAAAATGGCGACCCGGCTGCGGAAGGCGTCGACCTCGTCTCCGGTGAAGCCAGGCGCATGACGATAGAGCATGCGATTTCGAATGGATTCGGCTTCGGAGGCGTCAATGCCAGTGTCATCTTTCGACGTTGGCAATGAAGAACTGGCTCTCGGCCATTTGGTAACGACGACCTGGAGCTCGCAGCCACCACGTCGATAAAAACACTGAGCGTCGCCATAAATCGAAGGCCAATCGCGCACATTCGTGAAAGCACGCCGTGATGCGCAGTGGCCGTGAAACGCGATACTCTCTTACTATTCCTCCGAGATCGATGCGCTTCAACTGATCCTCAGCCGAAACCTTGTGTTCGACGTATTCGGCGGTTTGCGCTTCGATCTCGCGCAGGCTGTTCGCCACTTCGCTGCGAAGGTCCTGATCGATCTGAATGATCTGCAGTTGCGTCTCCGCGATCTTGCCGCCGGACTGGGCCTGCGCGATGACGTGTTCCACGCTCCGCGACGCTTGCTTCCCGGAACCTGCGGTTGTGATCGCCACATCTGCGAAGCGGTGTGATGGAACATTCACCTTTGTGCAAGGTTGCCAGTCCAATTCGAAGGGTAGAGAGCCCATGACTATGGCCTTTCATATCAGTCTTGTTGGTCGAAGTGACCTCAGTGGCGAGATCTACCGTCAGATCCGGCAGGCAATTCTGGACGGGCGCCTTCGGCCTGGAGAGCGCCTGTCATCTACGCGAGAACTGGCCGCCGCGCTGATGGTTGCACGATCGACGGTGACGGTCGCTTATGAAAGCCTTCTCGCGGAAGGATTCGCGACATCCCATACCGGCGCCGGGACGTTCGTCAGCCATCAGCTTGAGGCAAAACGTCCGGCCTCGAAAACAAGGCGATCGACGGTCCGCGCGCCTCAGGTGCGTGGAGTTTGGGAGACGATAACGCTTCCGCCGCCGGCATTTTTCCACGGGGCGCCTTTCGACTTCAGAACCGGATTTACAGACGCTTCGCTGTTTCCACACCGGGCCTGGCGGCGGGTCGTCGCCCGTGCGCTTCGCTCGCGCGAGATGGCGGCAAGCGGCTACGAGCCTCCTGCGGGCAATTGGGAGCTGCGCGCGGCGATCTCTCGCCACATCGGCATCTCACGCAGCGTTTCCGGATCGCCCGACGACGTCATCGTGACCAATGGCACCCAGCAGGCACTCGACATCATCGCTCGCGTGCTTCTCGAGCCCGGCGATGTCATTGCGGTGGAGGATCCGGGCTATCGGCCTCCCAGGTACTTGTTCAAGGCGCTGGGCGCGCGCGTGATCGGTGTGCCGGTCGATAGCGAAGGTCTGGTCGTGGAGGCGCTGCCGGCCGAGGCAAAAGCCGTCTACGTGACGCCGTCGCATCAGTATCCCCTCGGCGTGGCCATGAGCCTGTCGCGTCGACGTGCGCTGCTTGCCTGGGCCGAGCGCCACAACGCGGTAGTCATTGAGGACGACTATGACAGCGAGTTTCGCTTCGGCGGACGCCCGCTCGAGCCGCTTCAGACCCTCGATTCGACCGGTCGCGTTGTGTATGTCGGCACGTTTTCAAAGACGTTGCTGCCGACTCTCCGGCTGGGCTTCATGGTTGTGCCGCCGTCGCTGCGAGAGGCGGCGCACAAGGCGAAGCACGTCACCGATTGGCATACAGCGACAATAGCGCAGAGCGCGCTGGCGCGGTTTATCGACGAGGGCGCGTTTGCGCGCCACATTCGGAAGGTGAGCCGCACCTATAGCGAGCGGCATGAGGTGCTGACCGCGGCGATCAAGAGGAACTTCGTCGATGACCTCGACCTTGTTCCATCGAGCACCGGGCTGCATGTCGCCGCCTACGCGCGAGGAGCGTCGGTTGATCATATCGATGCGATTGCATCACGAGCCTTTGATCTCGGCGTCGCCATTCAAACGATCTCGCGGGTGGACGGAACGCCTCAGGCCGCCGCCATCGTCCTGGGATATGGGGCGATCGAGACGGCGCGGATTGGCGAAGGGCTGAGGCGGCTGCGCAGATGCTTCGATGAAGGCGTGCCTCGACTCCCAAAGCGGCGTGATCGACGTCGCTAGAGGTGGCGGCGTGCCTGAATTGGACTGCTTGATCGTGCGCAAATTGGACCTTCCGTCATACCGCTTCGCTTTCTAACGTTGAGCCGCTGACGCGCGCGGCGTCAGACAGCTACGCCGATATTGACCAGACGGCGCGGAGCGCGAGGCGATCGTGCGCGGGTACGCGGACCCGCCGCGACGATTGCCGCTCGCATTGAGACCGCAAGCGCACCCTGACCATGGCTCGTCATCGCACGAACGCGTGAGAGGTGAACAAGCTCACACGCCAGCGACACGCATGCCGATAGTTTTATCCGCGCAACACCTGCGTATCAGGAGGACTTATCATGTCAGTTGTTGCCAATTTGCTCACGAATTGGAAGGAAGCCGCGAACGGAGCCGCGGCGTCCAGCCATCACCGACTCGAGTGGGGACTACGGTTCCTAAACTGGTGTGTCCGGTGTTCGGAGCGGTCGCGGCAGCGGCAAGCCCTGGCGGAGCTCGATGACCACCATCTCAAGGACATCGGCAAGACGCGGCCAGAGGCCATGGCCGAAGCATCCAAGCCGTTCTGGAAATGACGCCATTCATCGCGGACTTGCTGCCGGCGATGGCCCTAGGCTTGTGCGTCGCCATCCCGTTCGGCCCGATCGGCTTGATGTGCGTGCAGCGGACGCTGGCATTCGGAATCTGGTTTGGGATCGCGAGCGGCATGGGTGCGGCAACAGCTCACGGCATGTTCAGTTGCCTGGCCGCGGTGGGCGGGACCGTGTTGACGCAGAAGATGCTCGCCCTGCACACGCCGCTGCGCATCACTGCAGGGATCGTGCTGGTCTTGATGGGCCTCAGGACCATTCTCGCGTCTACGCGCGCGGCGCACGGCGCGACATGCGACGAAGCGACATGCGGAGATTTGCTTTCGGCCTATACGTCGACCCTGTTGATCGCCGCCGCCAATCCGATGACGATACTGGCGTACCTGGGCATCACGTCTGCGCTGGAAACCGCCAACCCGCTGATCATGGATCGCGCGCTGGTGACGTCCATCGGTGTGATGCTGGGCAGCGCATCCTGGTATCTCTTCCTCGCCCTCAGCGCGAACGCCATGCTTCGGAGCTTGCAGAAAACCGTGCTGGATTGGCTCAACAGGCTCGCCGGGATCCTCCTGATGGGCCTGGGCGTTTCGCTATGCGCCCGCATCGTCTGACGGCGACAGCAGCGAAAGAACTGACGCCATTCACAGTACGCCGGTCGCGCCGCGCACCGGACATAGCGAACAGAGGATGGCAGGAGGCCGCGCTCCCAACTACAAAATATGGAAAACAACCCCATGCAAAGTAGCAATAGTTGCCGGCATGATACCTTGAGCGACCCCGCGAACGCTTGACACGTCGGGCAAATCAGCGGCACTACTCCATCATCGCGCAGATTACCTATGGGCCTGCTGTAGCGCCGCCCCTCGTCGCGATTGCGCACAAGATCCTTTTGATAATTGAACGAAGGCGGATTCGGGCCTTGCTGGGCTAAGCGCGGAAGTTGTTGCAAGCGATGACGTGATTGGCTTTCGCAAAGATTGGACGCCGCGAATATCTGGCGCGAGCTGCTCCGAACGCCGGCTATCTTGGATTTTCTCTTGGCTTTGCCGCGGGCGCGTTGGGTTCATTCGGCTGCTGCCCCAAGGTCACGCTCAATGAGCTCTCTTTTCCTTGCCGAAGCACCGTGAGCTGGGTCGAAGCGCCCGGCGCCATCGCGCCGACTTTCCTGATTAACTCGTTGGCGTTCTTCACTGACTCACCCCCCACCGAGGTGACCACGTCTCCGCTTCTCAATCCGGCTTTCGCAGCGGGACCATTGTCTTGAACCATTGCCACGATCGCACCGCGGACATTGCTCAGTCCGAGGCCGTCGGCAAGTTCAGGAGTGACCGATTGAACTTTAGTCCCGATCCATCCGCGCGTGACCGCGCCCTTCTCCTTTAGCTGCGGTATCACTGCCTTGACCGTATCGGCCGGGACCGCAAAAGCAACGCCCACTGAGCCTTGGGAGGGTGAAAAGATCATGCTGTTGACGCCGATGACATCGCCTCGGGCATTGAAGCTCGGACCGCCGGCATCGCCGCTGTTGATGGCCGCATCGATCTGGATGAAATCTTTCCCTGAACCAACCTCGATGTCGCGTTCGCGCGCTGAAATAATACCGGCCGTCACGGTACCTCCGACCGCAAGCGGATTTCCGGCGGTAAGCACCCAATCGCCCACGCGCGGCGGCTGGTCAGCGAGCTTTACGTAGCTGAAGTCCGTGCGTCCGTCGACCTTGATCAAGGCGATATCGCTCCACGAGTCCCTTCCTATGATTCTTG
The DNA here is from genome assembly GCF_029051645.1 of Bradyrhizobium sp. CSA112. Lineage (GTDB taxonomy): Bacteria > Pseudomonadota > Alphaproteobacteria > Rhizobiales > Xanthobacteraceae > Bradyrhizobium. The sequence continues at coordinate 448,660 of NZ_JAACFS010000001.1, read as the reverse complement.
CCGAATAGGCCGTGTTGTCGCTGGTTCGGATCTCGGCCGTGTCGTTGCCTTCCACGACGTGACTGCTGGTCACGGCATAGCCGTCCGGAGAGATGAAGAAGCCTGATCCAGCACTGATCAATTCGAGTGTTTTCGGTGCCTTCCCTCGATCGGGCGCATGCGGATCCGCCCCTTTGGAACGCACCCCAATCACGGCCGGCTGAATCTTTTCGGCGAGATCGGCGAAATCGCCAGGTCCACCACCAACTTCAGTATCAGCAACCCGCTCGATCAATGTCGCCGGCCTGCCCGCGAAGGAAGCCTGGCCCGGAGAATTTGCCGTTGCCTGCGCGATATCAGCGATCACCGGAATCGCGAAAGCGACCGTCCCGGCCATCATCGACGCCCGGCGCCAGTTGAAAACCAAATCTACACGAGCCATAGCCTGTGATCACCTCACCGCGGTTTTGACATCAGACGCCCGCACGTTTGGCTCGCCGTCAGTCCTGTGAGAGCGGCCAGACGCTCGCGGCAACTGTGAGCTCAACAATCTGCTGCGCCAGCAGTTCCTTTCCAGCTCAAGGTGGACAAGGAAGATCATCCAAATGCCGGAAAGCCATGCCGACTGATCGCCTCGTCAGCGACAATTCCGCATAATTCTCAACGTGATCTTTGCAGTTCCACCGGGACGCACACGCCCGCCTCACTTACATCCGTTCGCTGGGGCGCCCGCTGAACTTGCGGCGAGCCTCCGCAGCTTTCTTTGAACCGTCGGCCCTTGTGTTAGGATGGATCTGCCACGACAACCACATTGAGCCGATTTCGGTGAAGGCAGGCTGTGATCAAGGTCGAGCGAGTCGGCGAAGGCGATCCATTCGAATTCGAGGTTATCGTCCGTGCGGGAAACGGCGAGACGCGCCATCACGTCACGATGGCAAGAGATACCTGGGAACGGCTGACGACGGGCACACACACGCCCGAGGGTTGCATCGAGGCGGCGTTCCAGTTCCTGCTCGATCGCGAGCCCCAGGGATCGATCCTGCGGCGTTTCGACATCACTGTGATCTCCCGTTACTTTCCCGAGTTCGAGCGCGAGCTGCCACGCTACCTCTCTCAATCCTGATTCTAGAGATCGGGCTTCCGCGCGTCCCATCAAACCGAACCGGGGCGATAGCAGGCTCGCCGGCCTGTTAGCGCTCATCGGAACCGGCGGCAGCCATCGGTGGCCCCGATATCACGAAACGAGGCGCAACCAACCGCTCACCATTTCGTTTAGTTTAGAGTGGCTTAGGCGCGTGTTTGGACGCGGAGATCGTCTTCCGGGCGCTGTCAGGCCCGATCGCAAATGAAAAGGCAACCATGATGCAGATTAACAACTTCAAGGACATGTACATTGCCGAGTTGCAGGAACTGGCGAGCGTGGAAGGACAGCTCGCAGGCGCATTGAAACGGATGGCCGCAGCCGCATCTCATCCGTCTCTGAAGGAAGCTTTAATGCTCCATCAGGAAGAAACGCTGGTTCAGCGGCAACGACTTGAGTCGATCTTGCAAAAGCATGACGCAAGTGCGTCGGCACATATCGACCAGTCGATGCAGGCCCTCATACAAGAAACCAAGAAGATGTTGGCAATGCTGAAAGGCGACGAGCTACGCGATGCGGGGCTTATCGCATCGGTCCAAAAGCTTGAACATTACGAGATTGCAGCCTATGGCTCCGCAGCGGCTTTGGCGGGCCAACTCGACCTGCGCGACGATCAGAAGATCTTGCATGAGAGCCTGGAAGAGGAAAAGGAGACCGATGCTCTGCTGACGAAACTCGCCAAGAGCGAGGTGAACCAGCAGGCGCTTGCGGCTTAGCGTTGACCCGGACTCTTCGCCGGCGCTGCACGCTGGAGGGCCGGGTCTGCTCCAAACGGTCCTCCGCCTTCGCCGACTGTCAACTCTCCTCCTCTGAATTTCCTCCTCCGGATTGGGTCCGCGCGTATCCGTGCGACACGACACTGAGCGAGGCAACTGCAACAAGCCGAATCAAGCACCCGCGAAGCCTGATCGAGGGCTCGCGAAGTCTGCCCATTGCGTGCTCCGCACCTGCGTCACAACGTCCGACTCAAGCGGCAGCAGAACGCTGGTTGTGCTGCATGCTCGGCTGCGCAATGCCGCGTAGCGCCTTGGCAGTCGCCGGCGCCTTGGATGCCAGGTCGCCGAGCGAAACGATGCCAACGAGACGCTTGTTTCGGTCCATGACTGGCAGCCGCCGCACCTGGATTTCGCTCATGTTCTCACAAACGTGAGACACATTCTCGTCCTCGAAACAATACTTCACCTCTTCCGTCATCGCGTCACGAACTTTGGTATTCGGGCCCTTGCCCTCAGCGACGCATCGCACCGCAATATCGCGATCTGTTATCATGCCGACGAGGCGGTCACCTTCGGCCACGGGCAATATTCCGCAATCATACTCATTCATGAGCTTCGCTGCGTGCCGGAGCGTGTCGTCTGGAGCTGCAAGTTTGGTATCTCGTGTCATCACCTCACGGATCTTCATGGGCACCTCCTATGTGCACCACCGAAGCGGCTCGGAAATAGGCTTGGGTGGGCCGTCTCGATGCTGTGTGAACACACAATCTCAACGGACCTGATGCCCGCGCGTTCGCCACTCCGGGAGCGTTTGGTTCCGCCTGCTTGCGGTGATATCGACGCAGGGTGTTCTGGACGCGTGGTCAGCCGCACTACCGCCCGCTCCTGCACGGGCCTGAGCCACTCGATTGTCCGGCGTGCCGTCCGCCGGCATAGATCGACTGGCGTCACGAGGGCCAGATGCCCGTCACTGCCTGGTTTCGTCGGGCTCACCAACGTGAACCTGTGACAGAAACGCGCGTTGATTCCGCATCGAAATTCTCGTCCGCTCCTCGGTTTCGCGGCGCGGGAAAGGACCTGAATGATGGTCGATTGTCCGTTTTGCAAAATCGCCCGTGGCGAGATTCCGTCTACGAAAGTGTACGAGGACGATGAGCATCTCGCCTTTCTCGACATTCGCCCGCAATCTCCCGGTCACACGCTTGTGATCCCAAGAAGGCACGTCCGCTGGGTCTGGGACGTGCCGGATGCCGGTGCGTACTTTGAAGTCGTACGGACGATTGCACGGGCAATGCAGAAGGCCTTCTGCGAGGAAATACATTCCCGCATCATGGGCGAAGAAGTGCCGCATGCGCATATTTGGCTGTATCCTGCTCCAGGCAGGGCAATCGGCGATCCGGGAGATTTTGAGCGGAATGCGAAAGCAATCCGCGACGCACTTGTGCGATCTCCGACCTATCCGGCCGCATAGCGATTGAGCCGTTGCGAGCGTGCCGCGTAAGCGGCCGATCTCGCGCGGTCGCCCGCGCGGTGACGGGCGATCCTCAAGGCGCTAACAGAATCCGTTCACCTGGCCTCGACTATCGGGGATAGCTCGTTGACAAGTACGCGCATGTTCTCGCTGTAATCGACGGGCACTACGACGAGATGGACACCGCCTTCACTGAAAGCAGCTTCCAGCATTGTAGAGAGCTCCGAGACTTTGCCTACGCGGGAGCCCTTGGCGCCATATGACTTGGCATAGGCGACGAAATCAGGATTGCCGAAGTCGAGACCGAAGTCGGAATATCTGTCGACTTCCTGTTTCCATCGGATCATACCGTAGGCACGATCCTCGAGCACGAGCACGACGAGATTCAGTTTGAGCCGCACGGCCGTCTCAAGCTCCTGCGAATTCATCATAAAGCCGCCATCGCCGCAGACGGCGAGCACGCGCCTGTCCGGATAAATCAGCGACGCTGCGATCGCCGAAGGAAGACCCGCCCCCATGGTCGCGAGCGCGTTGTCGAGCAGCAGCGTGTTGGCGACGCTGGTGCGATAGTTGCGGGCGAACCAGATCTTGTACATGCCGTTGTCGAGGGCAACGATGCCGTCCGGCGGGATGACCTGGCGGACGTCGTGCACGATGCGTTGCGGCGTCAGAGGAAACCGATCCTCCGTCGACCGCTCGGCGAGGCGGGCGAGGATCCCTTCCCGCAAACCCAGCAATGTCTGACCATTGGGGAGCTTGCCTTCGAGGCGATCGGCCAGGCTTGTGAGGCTCGCGCCGACGTCGCCGACGATCTCCGCCTGCGGGAAGTATACCTGTTCCACCGTCGCCGGCGTGGCGCCGACATGGATAACCTGCGGTCCATCATGGCCCATCAGGAATGGCGGCTTCTCGACGGTGTCGTGGCCAATCGAAATAATCAGATCGGCCTGGTCGATGGCCTTGTGGACCCAATCCCGCTCCGACAGCGCGGCCGTGCCCATATAGAGGTTGGAGCCGGCATTGACCGCGCCCTTCCCCATCTGGGTATTGAAGAACGGAATCCTGCATCGTTGCACGAACGCCGACAGCGGCTCGGCGAGATGCGGGCGGCTCGCCGCGGCGCCCAGCATGACGAGCGGTCTGCTGGCGCCCATGATCATGGCTGCGGCGCGCTCGATGGCCGCTGCAGGCGCGACCGGAAGCTCGACGACATGCGGGGGAATGATGTCGGCCGCGGCTTCGTCGGCCGCGATATCCTCGGGAAGTTCGAGATGCACGGGGCCCGGCCGCTCCTGTTGCGCGACCCGGAAGGCGTCGCGAACCAGGGTCGGAATACTCTGCGCGGAGACGATCTGCGTCGCCATCTTGGTGAGCGGCCGCATGGTCGCGACCATGTCGACGATTTGGAAGCGCGCCTGGCGGCTGCTCCGGATCGCCTTCTGTCCTGTGATCATGACCATCGGCATCGCGCCCAAATGCGCGTAGGCCGCGGCCGTCGTCAAATTGAGCGCACCGGGACCCAGCGTCGTCAGGCAGACGCCGGCGCGCCCGGTGAGACGCCCATGTGTGGCCGCCATGAAGCCGGCAGCCTGCTCGTGGCGCGTCAACACCAGCTTGATCCTCGAGCGGCGCAGCGACTCCAGCACGTCGAGATTCTCCTCGCCGGGAATGGCGAAGATGTACCCCACGCCCTCGTTCTCAAGGGCGGTAACCAGCAGATCGGAAGCTTTTGTCATGCGGCCGAAACTCCGCCCGCGCCGGGTTCGGCTTTCTCGGCCCGATGCGGCAGCGTCCATTCCGGCCGAATGAAGTGACAGGTGTAGCCGTCAGGATACTTTTCAAGATAATCCTGATGCTCGGGCTCGGCCTGCCAGAACGGTCCGGCGGGGGCCACCTCGGTGACAACCTTGCCCGGCCAAAGGCCGGAAGCATCGACATCGGCGATGGTGTCTTCAGCGATCCGCTTCTGCGCGTCGCTGGTATAGAAGATGGCCGACCGGTAGCTCGCGCCGCGGTCGTTGCCCTGGCGGTTCAGCGTCGAGGGATCATGGATCTGGAAAAAGAATTCCAGCAGCCTGCGATAGCTGATGGTTTGCGGATCGAAGGTGATCTCAATGGCCTCGGCGTGATTGCCGTGGTTGCGATAGGTCGCGTTTGGCACCTCGCCGCCGGTGTAGCCGACCCTGGTTGAAATCACGCCGGGATAGCGGCGTATCAGATCCTGCATGCCCCAGAAGCAGCCGCCGGCCAGGACCGCGCGTTCCGTCGAAACCGTCATGTCTATCCTCCCTGGATACGCCGCGGGCGTCGTTCCCGCAACGCTATCAGGGACGCATAATGCCGCCGAACGATGCAGAAACGCAATGATCCACGAAGGTGCGATTTGTGCCTGCCACAAGCCGACATTCCCCCTCGCGCGGGTGCACAGTTCACGTGGTGAGAACCGGCACTCAGCATGACATTCTGGGGGCTTGCGATCGGCCTGCGGCAAATGCGGTTCCACTTGCTGCCAGAAGCAACACAGCTCCTCCCCACGCGAGCGCGTTCGTGCTGAACCCGCTGGTCAGCCCGCCTCCCAGGACACTGCCGAGCATCTGTCCGAGATATGTGCCGGACGAATTTAGGGCGGCAGTAGCTGAAGCCAAATTCGGCGCGATTGCCACCAGTCGCGCTTGCTGAGACGGATGAATAGCAAAGCCGCCGAGCCCCCATATCAGGATCGCCAGCATCGTTAGCTTCATCGATCCTTCTGCCAGGGGCCATGCCACGAACGCCGCAATGATCAGCGCCAGACACACAGCGACGACACGTGCCGCACCAGCGCGATCGATAATGCGACTTGCAATGAAGTTGCCGATGAGCCCCGACAACCCGAACCACCCGAACAGAAGGCCAATTTCTCTTGCGTTGACTTCCAGGCTGTCCCGAAGTGCTGGTGCAAGGTAAGTATAAAGGGTAAATTGACCCGCACACTGAAGAACCGTGGTCAGCAACAACCAAAGAAGTGCCGCATTACGCACCAAGGACCGCCACGCATTCCAGTCTACCGGCATGTTCGGAAGTTCCGCTGAAACGGCGAGTCCGATCCAGATCGCGCTCATGAACGCCATTGCGCCCACAAGGCCCAACGTTGCACGCCAACCGAGAACTGCTCCCAACGCATTTCCTGCGGGTATCCCAATCACAATGGAAAGGGTAAAGCCTAGAAACATCGTGGCGATGGCTCTGCCACCCTGTCCAGACGGTGCTGCCAGCCCAGCGGCGGCGATCGAATGCGGGGTGACGATCGCCGCAGCGAACCCAGCAAAGACGCGCACCGCCATGAGCGTACCGTAGGTCGGCGCAATGGCCGCGGCAAACTGCATGGCTCCAAATAACACCAGTCCCGCAGTAATCAGCGCGCGCCGCTGAAGTCGCTTGGTGAGAGGTGTGAGCAGCGGCGCCCCAATCGCGAGGGCAGCCGAATAGGTGGACATCAATTGTCCGGCGCCTGCGACTGACGTTCCGAGGTCTTTCGCAATCTCGTTAAGCAGACCGCTCACCGCGAAGGCGCCGATCCCCACAACGAAATAGCCGAATGCGAGCGCGACGAGCTGCGTTCTATGCACGCAAACTCACCTGAGCTGAACGAATTGTTTGATCAGCGCAATCAGAATTTCCGGTACGTCCTCCTGGCAGTAGTGACCCGCATTTTCCAATTCGATCACGGCTCCATCCGGAAATGCTGTCCGAAAATGAGTAAGCGCAGTTTCAGGCAGCACGGCCTTGTCCCGCATACCCTCGGCAAGCATTGCCGGCTTCCGTCTGACTGCCTCGGCCTGATCCGGCCTCCCGGTCTGAAATTGCGCTTTGCCAAGTGCAAAATCGAGGGGAAAGTTGATCGCACCAACACAGTCCTCCTTGGTTCGGAAATGGGCGCCGTATGCCTGAATCCACGTTTGGTCGACGGCTGCGCTGTTCTCGAATCCAAGAAGCTTCATGACGCTTAAGACTGTCACATCGAGATGACCAAGTACGTTCTCCAGCGATCCATCGTCGTGCGATTTTCGTATCCAGCGAAACCACTCCGATTCCATGTTCTTGGGAAAGAGGGCCGGCTCCAGTGGAAGGCCGAGCGGCACGATTGTATTCAGCAGACAGAGCCGCTTGACACGATCGGGATGACGGCAGGCGAACCCTCCTCCGATCGGCCCACCCCAATCCTGCATGACCAGCGTGATATCGGCGAGGTTAAGTCCGAGGAGGAGCGCCTCGAGATTATCAACATGGGTTCGGAGCGTGTACTCGCGATCAGCCGGGGTCTCGCTCTTCCCAAATCCCATGTGGTCGGGAACGATGACGCGATGTGATCTGCTGAGCGACGGGATGAATTTTCGATATATGTAACCCCAGGTCGGCTCACCATGGAGACATACGATCGGCTCTCCATGACCTTCATCGACGTAGTGCATACGGAATCCTGGAGCGCTGGTGAAGTTAGGCTTGAATGGATAGGTGCCATTGAAGGTTTCGTTTGCCGGTATCATTGGAGCCTCCGGTTCGAACAGGGCAACTGCTCCTTTGGATATGTGGTGGCGTGGGCTCCCGCTTGGTAAAAATTGCTAAAGTTGCCGGGATGATCGGAGCAACGGGCAGCTATGTTGCTTGAGGAACCCGCGGCCAAATTTTTCGTTGTGGGGCATGGTGCCAGCAGCCGCTTCGAATTGAGACTAACCCGACCCTTCGGTCTCCAGGCCGGCGCGACGGCGGTTTGGCACTTCGTTCAATAGCCCGGCAAGTCGCAAGCCTTCCAGAATTCCTTCCAGCCGCTGCTCACGGATCATCGCGGCAACCATCGAAACGGCGTCCTGCTGCTGGATCGTGAAGTGCACGTCGGGCAGTTGCTCGGACATCGCCTCGAAGAATGTCTGCGGATTTGTGACGTGATCCCGGAGCGCATACGCCGCGTCCTGCGCAAGGTAAGTCGCGAGATCGCTGTCGACCATCCCCTCGAAATTGGACTCATAGCGGGTGCGGTCCGTTATCGATCGCCGAATCAGCTCGCTCTGCTGCTTTGCCTCCATGAAAAGCAAGAACACCGTATCCGGCAGATTTTCGCGCGGCACTTTCTTCAAGTCAGCGATCGCTGCGTAGATAGCCTTGCCGGCACGCTTGTTCCGCTCGAATCGCGCCTAAGCCTCCTCGGCTTCATGCTCGCGCAGAATCTTCTCTCGCCGCCTTTTCCCAAACATCGTAGCGTCCTCCGGACCGCGATATAGGTCGGTTCTCGCACCATAGGAAAGATCAAAATCACCTCAGCGAGCGCGAAGAGCTCCGCTGGATGCAGAATGAGCAGCTAGACAAAAAAACAAGTCTGGAGCATATCGACAGGACTGCGAATGAGCGTGATCTGGAGTGGAACCAAAAGGACTCGCAATGGCAAAGAACACGATTTGCGTCTGGTATGACAAGGACGCCGAGGCTGCTGCTCGCTTCTACGCCGAGACCTTTCCCGACAGCGTAGTGGGCGCCGTCCACCGTGCACCCAGTGCCTATCCATCCGGCAAGGCGGGTGATGTGCTGACGGTCGAATTCACGGTTGCCGGCGTCCCTTGTATCGGCCTCAACGGCGGCCCCGCGTTCAAACATAACGAAGCCTTCTCGTTTCAGATCGCTACCGACGATCAGGATGAGACCGACCGCTACTGGAACGCCATCGTCGGCAATGGCGGGCAGGAAAGCGCGTGCGGCTGGTGCAAAGACAAATGGGGCGTTTCCTGGCAAATCACGCCGCGCGTGCTAACCGAGGCGTTAGCGGCCGGCGGTGATGAAGCAAAACGCGCGTTTGATGCGATGCTGGGAATGAAGAAGATCGACGTCGCCGCGATCAAGGCGGCGCGTCGCGGTTGACGTTGCGGTTGCAGGCGCCTGCGATCCTCTATTGAAGGCAGTGGCGAGATCAAGCCACGCGGGAAGACGATTCCGGTCTGGTGGCTTGCGTCTGCGGCCGGACCTGAATTACGAACTCCGCTTCTGGCGCAGTGAAATCAGTCCCAAAAGTTGCTACGCTATCTGCAAGATTAGCTGGAGCCGTTGGATGCCGTCGCATCCAACCCTCCTGATCGCCTCGCCATTGCGGACCTCCAACGCAGTGCGACGCTCCGAATCCCGACAGCGAGACAGCCATGGTAAAACCGTTTCCGTCGAAGACCCACATCGGCAACCACATGCTGCATCCCGAAACGCTGATGCTGAACTACGGCTACGATCCGCAACTGTCGGAAGGAGCCGTCAAACCACCGGTGTTCCTGACCTCGACCTTCGTCTTCAGGACCGCCGAAGACGGACAGGACTACTTCGATTTCGTCTCAGGCCGGCGCGAGCCCCCCGAGGGGATGGGCGCCGGCCTGGTGTACTCACGCTTCAATCACCCAAACAGCGAGATCGTCGAGGACAGGCTTTCGGTCTACGAGCGCGCCGAGAATTGCGCGCTGTTCTCTTCGGGCATGGCCGCGATTTCGACCACAATACTGGCTTTCGTCCGCCCCGGCGACGTCGTTCTGCACTCTCAGCCGCTATATGGCGGGACGGAGACTCTGTTCGCGAAGACGCTTGCGCGTCTCTCCATCGGCGCTGTGGGCTTTTCCGACGGCATCGACGAAACCGCGGTCAGAGCCGCAGCGGAGGAAGCCATGCGCAAAGGCCGGGTTGCGATGATTTTCATCGAGACGCCGGCCAATCCCACCAACGGCCTGGTCGACATAGTGATGGTCCGCCGCGTCGCCGAGATGATTGGCCAGGCCCAGGGGAATACGCCGATCATCGCATGCGACAATACTTTGCTCGGACCGGTGTTTCAGAGACCGATCGAGCACGGCGCGGATCTTTCGTTGTACTCGCTGACCAAATATATCGGCGGACATTCCGACTTGATCGCAGGCGCTGCGCTCGGCTCAAAAGCGCTCATGAAAGAAGTCAAAGCGTTGCGAGGCGCGATTGGCACTCAATTGGACCCCCATTCCTGCTGGATGATCAGCCGGTCGCTCGAAACACTGAGCATCCGCATGGAGAAAGCTGACGGAAACGCGCGGCTCGTCGCAGATTACCTGCGCGACCACGCCAAAGTGGCTAAAGTCCATTACCTTGGTCACCACGATGAGCTGTCCCCTGCCGGCCGACTGTTTGCAAGGCAATGCACTGGTGCAGGCTCCACATTCTCGTTCGACATTGTCGGTGGCCAAGCTGCCGCATTCAAATTCTTGAACGCGCTGCAGATCTTTAAGCTGGCCGTGAGCCTGGGCGGCACCGAATCGCTCGCCAGCCTGCCTGCAAGCATGACCCACTCCGGCGTTCCCGCTGACATCAGGCAAAAAATCGGCGTACTCGACTGCACGATCCGGCTGTCGATCGGCATCGAACACCCGTCCGATCTGATCGCAGACCTCGGGCAGGCCTTGAACGAGGCATAGCTGCATGCCACGCGTGATACTGGTGGTCGTCGCTGAGCGACTTGAACAACAACGAATGCTTTGGTTTCCGCAGGAGTGACGCGCGTGACTGATACCTCGGCGACGACGACGGATAGGCCCCTCGATCCGCGGCTGAACTGGGCAACCCTTTCCCAGGCGGAGCGCGACGCTGCCTATGACAACAATGCGGCGGTAAAGAACAGCGCAGCGCTGATCGCGGAAAGAAACCGGATGTCCGAAACGCTGCGCGCCAGCCGCAACTCGCTTCTTGATGTTCCCTATGGCGACCGCGAAAGGACGAAGATCGATCTCTATCCGGCAGCAGACAAGATGGCGCCCTGCCTGATATTCCTGCATGGCGGTTACTGGCAGCGGAATTCGCGCGAAGTGTTTGCCATGCTGGTCGAGGGCGTAGCTGCCCATGGCTGGTCGGTCGCCATTCCCGGATATTCGCTGGCCCCAGACGCGTCGCTGACGGAGATCGTGACGGAGATATCCCAGTCGCTCGACTGGCTGGCCCAAAACGGAGCGTCATACGGTATCTCCGGGCCCGTCGTGCTGTCGGGCTGGTCGGCCGGCGCTCACCTTGTTGCAATGGCACTCGATCATCCGCGGGACTGGCGATTTCCGGCGTGTACGATCTTGCGCCCATCCGCGACACCGGGCTCAACAATGCGCTGAAGCTGACCAGCGCGGAAGTCGCGGCATTATCGCCGCTTCGCCTACCCGCCGTCCACAAGCGGCTCGACATCGCCTATGGCACGGCCGAACTGCCGGCGCAGGTTTTCGACTCAATCAAGCTTCATGAAATGCGCGCCGCCGCTGGCGCGCCGGGCAAGCTCTTCCCGATCGAAGGTGCAGACCATTTCAGCATCCTCAGCGAACTGCGGCGCCCAGACGGCGCGCTTGTCGATATCGCCCGAAAGCTCGTCGGCTAATTCGCCGGCGACTTGATCGCGCCGGCGTCGATCCAGACCTGATCGTCTCTGATCCGAACCGGGTACAGCCGCAACGGCCGGCTCGGCCAGCCATAGGAAATCCGGCCATTACGGAGATCGAATGACGCCGCGTGACGGGGACAGAACAAGCGTTCTCCCGACAGGTGCCCAAGACTGAGGTCAGCCTGTTCGTGCGGGCACGTCCGCTCGCAGGCGACCGCGCGCCCTTCGCTCCAGACCAGGATCAAGTCGATGCCGGTCACGCGGACACAGACGATCGTTTGTGAAATCAGCCGGCTGAGCCCGCAGACCGGCATCCATTTCCCGTCGCCTGACAACGCCGCCGTTTCGAGCCGCTCATCCGCCAAGATAGGCCTTTCGCACGTGCTCGTTCTCGATCATGTCGGCGCCCGGTCCGGACAGAACGATGCGGCCAGCTTCCAGCAGATAGGCATAGTCGCACATCTCGAGCGCCGCAAACGCGTTCTGCTCCACCAGCAGGACCGTCGTTCCGGCATCGCGGATGCCGCGGATGATCGCAAAAGTCCGCTCGACGATGTTGGGCGCGAGCCCGAGGGAAGGCTCGTCGAACATGATCAGGCGTGGACGTGACATCAGCGCCCGGCCGATCGCCAGCATTTGTTGTTCGCCGCCCGACAACGTGCCGGCGGCCTGCCGCTTGCGGTCGGCCAGGCGCGGAAACTCGGCATAGATCCGGTCGCGGTCCGCCGCGATCTCGGCGGCACTGCTGCGCAGATAGGCCCCCATGCCGAGATTTTCCTCCACCGTCATATGCGGAAATACCCGCCGTCCTTCCGGACAATGCGCGATCCCGCTGGCCACCACGCGCGGCGGCCTGGCGCCCGCAATGTCCTTGCCCTCGAACAGCATCGACCCCGAGCGCGGCGCAACGAGCCCGGAGATCGCGCGCAGCGTGGTGCTCTTGCCGGCGCCGTTGGCGCCGATTAAGGCGACGAGCTGCCCGGCCTTGACCTCCAGCGAAATGCCGCGCAATGCCGTGACGCCGCCGTAGCCACACACCATGTCTCGGATCTCAAGCACGTGTCGCTCCCTGCCCGAGATAGGCCTCGATGACGGCCGGATCGTTCCGGATCACGTTCGGCGTCCCCTCGGCAATGATCCGGCCGTAGTTCAGCACCACTATCCTATCGGAGACACTCATCACCATCGGCATGTCGTGCTCGACGAGCAGGATGGTGACGCCGCGATCCCGGATGTTGCGGACCAACTGCACGAAGGTGTGCGTTTCCGAGGCGTTCATGCCGGAGACCGGCTCATCGAGCAGCAGCATCGACGGCTCGGCGGCCAGCGCCAGCGCCACGCCGACAAGCCGCTGCTCGCCGTAGGACAGCGAGCCCGCAAGATCGTGGGCGCGGCGTTCGAGGCCGACCCATTCGACCAGTTCGCTGGCCCGCTCCCGCAAACGCCGCTGCGACGACCGGGCGCGCGGCAGGCCCATAATGGCCTCGAGCAGGCTCACCCTGCCCTGGCGATGCAGCCCGACCAGCAGATTGTCGTAAACGGTGTCGTTCGGAAACACACTGGTGCGCTGGAAGGTGCGGATCAAGCCGAGATCGGCGATCTGATGCGGCTTCAATCCGTTGAGCGACGTCCCGCGATAGCTCACGGCGCCGTGGGTCGGATCCAGAAAGCCGGTAACGACGTTGAACGCCGTCGTCTTGCCAGCGCCGTTTGGCCCGATCAGGCTGACGATCTCGCCCTCGCCGACCGTGAAGTTCATGTCCGAGAGTGCGACGAGCCCGCCGAAGTGCACAGCGACCTTCTCGACCTCCAAGGCGATCGCCGTCATCACGCGTGCTCCTTGGCGTCGCGTTCGGAAAAGGCGACCGGGGCAAGCGTCTCGGCCCGGCTCTTCGGTTTCCGAAATCGGAGCGCCAGCGACGGTACGATGCCGCGCGGCAATACGAACAGGATGACGATCAGCACGCCGCCATAGGCGATCCATTGCGCCTCCGGCGCCATGATCGGACGCAGAAACACAGGCAACAGCCCGAAGATCATGCCGCCGACGACAGGCCCGGCGAGCGATCCCTTGCCGCCGGTGATGACCATGATCACCATCGTCACCGTGTTGATGAAGGCGAACACCTCGGGATCGATGATCCGGATGTAGTGTGCATAAAGACTGCCGGCTGCGCCTGCGATCCCGGCCGAGATCACGGCCGCCAGCGTGAGCGTCCTTGTCACGTCGATGCCGACGGATACCGCCAGTGTTTCGTTTTCCATCAGCCCGCGCATGGCGCGGCCGAAATGCGAATGGACCAGGCGCGAGATCAGCACATAGGTGACAACAGCGACGGCAAGCACGAGGTAGTAGTTCTGCAGCTTGGTGCGGAGGGTCAGATCTCCAAGACCTGGCAATCCGATTGTAATCGAGGGAATGTTGGTCAGCGCCAACGGTCCCTGCGTCAGCTCGACCCAGTTCAGCGCCACCAGCCGTACCACTTCGGCAAAGGAAATCGTCACGATCACGAAATAGGCGCCGCGGACCCGAAACGAGAGCAGCCCCACGAGGTATCCGCATAATCCCGCAACGACGATGGCCAATACAAAGCCCACGATCGGCGGCCAGGGCACATGAACAATGCGGAAGCCGAAGGGCAAGCCGACGTCAAAGCCAAGCGACGTCAATGCGCTGACATAGGCGCCGATGCCGAAGAACGCGATGTGACCGAGGCTGAGCTGGCCGGTGAACCCGAGCAGCAGATTGAGGCTCATCGCACCGATGATGAAGATGCCCGTCGTGATCAGCGCATTCATGAGATATGGATCGCGCAGCCAGAGCGGCACCGATGCGAACGCGACGACTGTGAGAATGGCGATCGCTGACTTCATCCGACGCGCTCCGAGCGCGCGAAAAGTCCGGTCGGCTTGAAGATCAGAACCGCGATAATGATCAAAAAGCCCATGGCGTCGCGGTACCCCGACGAAACATAGCCGGCGCCCAGTTCCTCCGCCAAAGCCAGGACGAAGCCGCCGATCACCGCGCCGGTGATGTTGCCGAGCCCGCCGAGGATCACGATCGCGAATGCCTTGACGGCGGCGAGATCGCCCATCTGCGGGAAGATCACGTAGACGGGACCGAGCAGCGCGCCTGCCGCGGCGGCAAGGCTCGAACCGATCGCGAAGGTCGAGGTGTAGATCAGGTCGACATTGACGCCCATCAGCGAGGCGGTGTCCTGATCCTGAAACGTCGCCCGCATCGCACAGCCGAGCTTTGTCCTGTTGATCAGGAGATAGGTGACGACGATCAGCATCGCCGCCGCCGCAAGCACGAACAGCCGCAGCCAGGACACCGAGACCGGCCCCAGTACCAGCGGCGCCTCGGGGAACGGCGTGGTCACCGATTTCGCCACGCCGCCCCATATCCACAGAGCGCCGGACTGCATCGCGATCCAGGCGCCGATCATGACAAGCATGGTCGTGTCGATATCGGAGCCGCGCAGCGGGCGCAGCAAGGTCAGCTCGATCACCGCCCCAAGAAGCCAGCCGGCCACGACGGCAAGCGGCAGCGCCAGGAAGAAGTTAACTCCGAGCTGATGCACCACGATGAACATGATGTAGGCGCCGAACGTATACAGCACCCCATGCGTGAAGTTCACGACGTTCATGATGCCGAAGATCAAGGTGAGACCGATGCCCAGCAGCGCATAGGTGCCGCCGAGCACCAGCATGTTGATCAGATGTTGCAGAAACTCGCTCAAGGTGGCTCCCAGATATCCTGATGCCGTCGAGGGCCGCCGTCTGCCGCGGCCCTCGCCGTCAGTAACGTGACGTCAGAGCGTCTTCATGCCGATCTTGCCGTCGGTGATTTCGATCAGATAAACGTTGGGCTGGCTCTGACCGCTTTCCTTGCCTTGCGGACCGGACTTGCGGAACACGATGTCGCCGTTGAGGCCCTTCACCTTGATGTCCCAAAGTGCCGCCTTGATCGCCGCAGGCTCCGCCTTGCCTGCCTTTTCGATCGCCGCCGCCGCGGTGCGGATACCGTCATAGCCACGGAAGCTTTCGGTGCAGCCGGCGAAGTCGTAGCCGCGCTTCTTCCATTCCGCGATAAAATAGCTGGTCGCCTCCGGGTTCGGCGTCTTCTCGGGGAACCAGGGCAGGAAGGTCGTCAGATGCATGGTGCCGTTGGCGGCGGCACCCGCCTGCGCGATGATCTGATCCGGGTTCTGCGAACCGCCGGTGGTGATGATGCGCTTCTTGAGGCCGAGTGCTGCGGCCTGTTTGAAGATCAGCGTGAGCTGGTCCACCGCTGTGGTCACGATGATGGTCTCGGAATCGGTGCCCTTCAGCTTGGAAAGCTGCGCGCTCATGTCCTGGGCGCCCTGATCCATGGTCTCGATGGCCCCGACCGTGATCCCCTTTTCCTTCATCATCTTGCTGAAGTCTTCAGCGGTACCGCGACCCCAGTCATTGTTGATGACCAGGAAATCGACCTTCTTCAATTCGAGTTTGTCGACGATCCCCTTGAACGCCGCAGCCTCGATCGCCGACGGCGGCGAGATGCGGAAGATATAGGGGTTGCCGGTCGTGGTGATCTTGCCCGATGAGGAGGTCTCGACCACCATCGGCGTTTCGTATTCCATCAGCTTGGGCATCACGGCAAGCGTCAGGCTCGAGCCCCATGCTCCCATCAGCACCGGCACCTTGTCGCTCGTGATCAGCTTTTCGGCGACGGCGGCTGCTTCGGTCGGATTGCTCTTGTTGTCCTCGATGACGAGTTCGAGCTTCTTGCCGAGAATGCCGCCCTTTGCGTTGATCTCATCGGCCGCGATCCTGGCGCCGTTGACGACGTAGGTACCGGACGCCGCGAATGCACCCGTTAGAGGTTCATTGACGCCGATTTTGATGGTCTGAGCCTCGGCGGCACCACCCAGCAAGCCGACCGCCAGCGCAATCGCCGGAATAGTTTTGAAAGTCCGTGTCATGTGGTTCTCCAATCTCCGCTGTTCATCTATCCGCAGTCCAAACCTCGTCGTTTCCGCAGTCTGGCGGAGACTTCGATCCATCAAGTCGCTCCGTCCTTGTTGGACGAGAAACGACCAACCCAGCCCGCGACCCTCGCGCGCAAAAGACTGAAAAGCAGCGCCATTCCGTTGAGCTCGACCGCCGTAGCATCACCCGGTGACGTACCCGACAGGCGGCGGTCGAGACTACCGGCAAACTCCGCGATCAATCGTGCCGCTAGATCGCGCACCAGCCCCGGCCTTCCGACCTGCGCCAGCATGCCCGTCAGCGAGTATCCGATGGAGAGATCGACAAGCGTCCCCTGCCCGGTCGGCACCAGCCGATAACGAATTTCGCCCTGCGTCGAAGACCGGCTGCGCCGGTCATTGCCGATGCCGACGATGCGGCCTGACATATCGGCAGGGCTTCGCTCGACGCGTGCGGCGCCCTGGAACGTCGCGGCAATCGGACCGATCCTGACACGGATCGCTCCTTCGACACGCTCCGGCTTCGGCGGCGCCGTCAACGATACGCCGGGAAGGCAGGCCGCGACGGCTTCGATGTCATCGAACAGCGCAAACACCTGCTCGGGCGGATGGGCAACGCTGAACTGCTGCTCCAGGACCGTGGCCGGAATGAAATCCGGAATCGAAGGGACCGCATTGGCTGTTTCAGGCAACGCCTGTTCGCTTGCTGGCGGCCGAATGCGCTCGACCCGATCGGCACCGTCATGCATGCTTCGACCTGAGCCGACGGGACCCAGGATCTTTCGGCCTCCGTCCGGCTCGGGCGCGATATCGCGGGCGCGCCGCGCTTCGATCACCGAATGCACCGCCCGCACGATGCCGACATAGCCGGTGCACCGACACAGATTGCCGCTCAATCCGACGCGTATCAGGCGCTCGTCGGCTTGTGGCAGCCGGAGCACGAGATCACGCGCCGAGACCAGCATTCCCGGCGTGCAATAGCCGCATTGCAACGCATGTTCGCGGGTGAAGGCCGCGCGAAGTTCTGTCGTAACGTCGTCCTCGTCGAGCCCTTCGATCGTGGTGACCTCAGCCCCTTCGCAGGCAACGGCATAGGTGATGCACGAACGTGCCGGCACGCCGTCGAGCAGAACGGTGCACGCCCCGCAGACGCCATGCTCACAGCCAAGGTGCGTACCGGTCAGGTCCAGCTTCTCGCGGACGAAGTCCGCAAGATTGGTGCGCGGTTCCGCTGATATCCGCACCGCGCGTTGGTTGACGGTGAGTGCGATCATGCTCATGCGCCGGCCTCCCGGACCGCACGCTTGAGCACGCTCACATGAATGTGGCGATGTGCCGCGTTCGAGACGCCCGCGTTTGCCAGCAGGACATCGGCTGCACGCGCGTCGAAGCGATCCTTGTAGTCGCCGGCAATGCGCCCGCCGAACAATTCCGCCGCATTCGTGATGACGATCGGCGCGGAATCGATCGCACCAATCACGACGCGGGCGGTTGCGGCGCTCGGATCGATCAGGATTGCGCCGATCGCATGCGCGAACTCGCCAGTCTTGCGGCAACTCTTGGCATAGCCCCAGTGCGCCGATGCCGGCATCGCCGGGACGTGAATGGTCTCGACGATCTCGCCATCGCGCAGCGCAGATTCGAGCGCACCGACGATGAAGTCCTCCATCGCCACCGTGCGCGCGCCTGAAAGGTTTCGCAGTGTCAATCGCGCACCGAGCGCCGAGAGCGCGGACAGCCAATCTGCCGCGGGATCAGCATGGCTGAGCGATCCACCGACCGTGCCGCGATTGCGCACCGCGCGGTAGGCGATGTTGCCGGCGACGCTCTGCATGGCGCCGCGCGTGACGTCCGGAATGCGTCCGTCTTCGATGTCGGCGTGGGTGATACAGGCCCCCAGTACGAGTTCATCGCCACGACGCTCGGCCTGCTTGAGCTCGGCAAGACCGGTGATGTCGACGATCAACTGCGGCTCCACCAGCCGCAGATTGAGCATGGGACCAAGCGACTGGCCGCCAGCAATGATCTTGGCGGCAGTCTTGGCCTCGCTCTTGGCCTCGCCGAGCACGGCAAGTGCCGCCTGCAAGTCGCGTGGACGTTCGTAGCCGAAAGGCGCCGGTTTCATGCCGCCGGCCTTTCTGCGTCGCGCGCGGCCAGAACCGCCTCGACGACGCGGTAGGGCGTAATCGGCGACTGCATCAGTTCCACGCCAAGCGGCCGCAACGCGTCGTTGACGGCGTTGGCGATCGCGGCCGGCGGAGCGATGGCACCGCCCTCGCCGATGCCCTTCACGCCGAACTGCGTATAAGGCGACGGCGTCTCCATGTGATCGAGACGCGGCGCCGGCACTTCGGTGGGCCCCGGCAGCAGATAGTCTGCGAGCGTCGTTGCCAGCGGCTGACCGGCCGCGTCGAACGGCATCTCCTCATACAGCGCGGTGCCGATGCCCTGGGCCAGACCGCCGTAGATCTGGCCGTCCACGACCATCGGATTGACGAGAACGCCGCCGTCCTCGACGATCACGTAATCAAGGATCTCGACCTCTCCCAAATCAGGATCGACGGCGACGACCGCGGCATGCGCGGCATAGCTGAAGGTCCCGGTATCGCGCCGCGGCTTGTAGCCCGCCGTTACCTCCAGTCCGCCGGGATCGACGTCAGCAGGCAGATCCTGCGGCCGGCGATACCAGGTATGGGCGATCTCCTTCAAGGTAACGCTGCCGTTGACGCCGCGAACCTCGCCGTACTGCAGCACGACCGCAGCCAGGTCATGCTGGAGCAGCTTGGCACCGATGCGTCTGGCGCGCTCGCCCAACTCTCGGCAGGCGGCTGCGACCGCGCCGCCCGCCATCACCATCGAGCGCGAGCCCCAGGTGCCGGTCGAATACGGCGTCATCGCCGTGTCGCCGTGAATCAAGCGTACCCTGGCGACGTCGACACCCAGCATCTCGTGCGCGACCTGCGCGAGCGTTGTTTCCATCCCCTGGCCGTGGGAATGCACACCGACCCGCAACTCGAGGCCGCCGTCCGGCGTCAGACGCGCGGAAGCCTGTTCGTGGCCGGGCACCATCGGAATGCCCCATCCGGAATAGACCGAAGTCCCATGCGCGGCCTGCTCGCAATAGATGGAGACGCCGACGCCGATCCGGCGCCCGTCCGCCTCGCCCTTGCGCTGGCGTGCCCGTACGCCTTCGACGTCGATGGACGCCAGAGCGCGTCGCATCGCCTCGGGATAATCGCCGCTGTCGAAGTGCTTGTTGGTGATATTGTCGAACGGCATCTGCTCCGGCCGCACCAGATTACGCAGACGCACTTCGCCCGGCTCCAGCCCGGCTTCCGCCGCGACCAGATCCAGCATCAGTTCCAGCGCGAAGCAGACGCCGGTGCGGGCCACACCGCGATAAGGCAGGATCGGACACTTGTTGGTCGCGACCGAAAACGTCCGGCAGCGATAGGCCGGCATCAAATACGGTCCCGGCAGGATGCTGGCGACCTGCGCCGCCTCAAGGCATGCCGAGAACGGATAGGACGAGTAAGCGCCGGAATCGACGGTCGCTTCGCAGTCGATGCCGCGCAGCCGCCCGTCGCGATCGGCATAGACGGTGATCTTGTAGTGATGTTCGCGGCAGTTGGAGCTCGCGGTGAGATGCTCGCGGCGATCCTCGGTCCAGCGCACCGGATGGCCGCGATGCATCGTCAGCCAGGAAAGGCAGACTTCTTCCGGCAGCAGGATGCCCTTGTGCCCGAAGCCGCCGCCGACGTCGGGCGAAACGATACGGATTCGGCCCTGCTCCATGCCGAGGCATTCGGCGAGCCCGCTGCGCGTGATGTGCGGCATCTGGGCCGAGGAATAGAGCGTCAGTTGATCGAGACGATGATCGAAAGTTGCAACCACGCTGCGCCCCTCGAGCGGCGACATGCACTGCCGCGCGGTCGATATCTCACGCGACACCTTGATCGGCGCATCGAGCGCCCCGGAGATGTCGACCTCGAAACTGGTTTCGAGAAAGATGTTGTCGCCCCAGTGCTCATGCACCAGCGCCGAGCCCGGCTCGCGCGCCTTCCGCATGTCATACACGGCAGGAAGCTCTTCGAGATCGAGCGTCACCGCCGCCGCAATGTCCTCGGCCTCGGCACGCGTCGGCGCCACGCACATGGCGACGAGTTCGCCGACCTGACGCACCTTGCCGGTGGCAAGCACCGGCTGCTCGGAAATCTTGAATCCCGGCAGCCCTGACACTGCGCGGATCGGATTGACGCCGATGAGATCCGCCGCAGTGAAGACGCTGCCGCGAAAACGCTCCGGCACGTGGATGCCGCGGATCAGCGCATGCGCCAAAGGGCTGCGCACAAACGCAACGTCCTGCAACCCAGCCAGGCGAATATCGGCCACGAACTGGCCGCGGCCGCGCATCAGCCGATCGTCTTCCTTCCGCGGCAGACGCGCGCCGACGCCTTGTCCGGCGCCCGCTCCGCCTGCGGAAGGAAACTCGCGCTCATTGCGCACGGTGACGCTCTCCCCGATCGAGTTGACCCTGATCTCCCTACGCTGCAACTGCCTGGGGCAGAATTGGCGCTACTGCATCGTATCGCGCACCGGCACGCAGGCAGAACTCAGGCTGCAGCAGACGCTCGGCGATGACTTCGTTGTTCTCATTGTCGCGAAGGACAAATCGTCCGCTCTGCTGCGTGAGGACCGAGACGTCGGCCTCCCTGCCGATCTTGAGGGCGCCGATTTCGTCGGCACGGCCGAGCATTTTCGCCGGGTTCGACGTCACCATCGGCACGACCTGTTCGAGCGCGAGGCCTAGCGCCATCATCGAGCTCATCGCCTGGACAAGGCTGAATTTGGCCTGACCGGCGAAGGGATGATTTTCGTCGTCCTCGTGCTGGTCCGGAGTGCCGGCAGGCGCCGGCACGTGGGTGTTGTAACCGTGAATGTCCGCGCCGAGCGTGGTGGGAATAATTCCGGCGGCGAGCGCTTTTTTGGCGAGACGATAGGAGAAATGACTGCCGTGACCGACGTCGACCTTCAAGCCGCGATCGAGCGCCGCCTGAATCACCGGATGCACTTCCCCCTCACGGTTGACGAAACCGCCGGGATGCCGCGTGAACGGATGCGCCAGCACATCGCCCTCTCGCAGCAAGGGAATCACACGCGCTAAAATCGTATCGACGTCTTCGCCGTTGGTGCCGCTTTCGGGCAGGCCCCAGAGCTGACCGAAATGCACATAGACCGGCAGATCGGCGCGGCGTCCGATCTCGGCTGCCATTTCGATGACACGAATGCCCCAGCGCGCGAAACCGCCGATCTCCGCATGGGCCTTGATGCCGCGAACAATGTCGAGATTGGCCGTCGCCGCCTTCACCGTGGCGTCGATATCGACACCTTCAGGACTATAGAGCTGCGGATAGTAGTGGCCCTCCAGCCCACCGACCAGGTAAGCCGACAGGAAGGCAAAAACGCGCGACTTCGAAGGCTCGGCGACAAAGTGCCGGAAGCCAGGCAGCGTCATGCAGGACGGACCGCCCTGATCGACCAGTGTCGTCACGCCGGACTGAACGCCCACCATGTCGGCATTCATGCCGAAGCGGCCGGTGACATACTGATAGACATGCGCGTGGGTATCGATGAGGCCCGGCAATACCAGCTTGCCGGTCACGTCGATCACCTCTCTGGCGCTGGTCGGCAAAATGTCGCTCTGCACCGCCGCGATCTTGCCATTGCGAATGGCGACATCCCTGATCCCATCGATGCCCGAAGCCGGGCAGATCACGCGGCCGCCGCGCAGAAGCTGATCGAAGCTGGCGCTGATAGACATGGTGATCTCCTCTATTTCCGCCGACGGGGTTCACTCCCCCGCTCCTGTCGAGATACGAAGCATACTTCGTATTTTACAAAAGCAAAGCTCGTGCCATGATCTAATCGTGGCGCTGGCGGTCCGAATCGGGCTACTCGCGCCGGGTTCCGAGGCTGGGAGAGTGCGTTGCGGAAGGCAAAAAATCGTCGCGGCGAGACCAGGCACCGCCCCTGGCCGCTGTCACAACGGCCGGGATTTCTGATCCGGCGGCTGCATCAGATCCATGTCGCCCTGTTCCAGGAAGCATGCGGCGAATTCGAAATTACGCCATTGCAATACAGCCTTCTTTCCGCGCTTGCGGTGCGAAAAACCGCTGATCAGACCACATTGGCGGCCGATATTGCACTGGACAGGACGACGACGACCGGAGCGCTCAAGCGGCTGGCCGCCCGCAATTTCGTCGAGAGAGCCGTAGATGATGAGGACCGCCGCGCGCGGCTCTGTAAATTGACCCCGGCGGGAGCGGCGCTTCTGGCAAAAATCGAGGCCTCAGCGCGGGCCGCGCACCGCGCCACGCTCGACAATTTAAGCGAAAGGGAGCAAGCCGCATTCGTCGACATGATGCAGCGCATCGTCGCGGCACACTCCAATCGCGACAGCGCTACTGCCATATTCGATTGAGCGGCTCGATGCGATCTGCTGCTTTTTTGGTTCGATCTGCATAATTTGTAATCATCGACGCTTACGCTGTATTTCGTTGGACGCAACGGCGGCGTCGCGCCCGTCAATCAGCTCGCAGTCGCAGCCAATTTTGGCTCGATGTGCGGCACGGCTTCGACCAACTCGCGTGTGTAAGCGGTTTTCGGATTGTCGAACATCGCCCGGCTCTCGCCCTGTTCGACGATGTGGCCGTTTTGCAGCACGATGGTCCGATCGCACATCATGCGAACGACGTTGAGGTCGTGGCTGACAAACAGGAAGGCCAGGTCATCCTCGCGCCGCAACCGGTCGAGCAGTTGCAGCACCACCGCCTGCACCGAGACGTCGAGCGCAGCTGTCGGCTCGTCCAGCACCAGAAGGCGCGGCCGGCAGGCGATGGCGCGGGCGATGCCGACACGAGCCTTCTGGCCGCCCGAAAGCTGATGCGGGAAGCGCGTCAACAATTCGATCCCCAGTCCCACGCGCTGCGCGCACTCCTCCACCCGCTGCCGCAGCGCGTCGCCCGGGCGCATGCCTCCCAGCCGCAGCAGCGGATGGGCGATGCAGTCAAAGGCCGTGAAACGCGGGTTGAGGCTGTCGTTCGGATCCTGAAAGACGATCTGGATATCCTTGCGAAACAGTGACCGGTGAAAATCGCGTGCCGGGATATGGCCGATCGACTGTCCCTCGAATGCGATCTCCCCCTCGCTCGGATCGATCAGTCGGCAGATGATGCGCGATGTCGTGCTCTTGCCGGAACCGGATTCGCCGACCAGACCGACGCTCTCGCCGGTGCTGATCGTCATCGAAAAATTCGCTACCGCGGCGGCGCCTTGATCGAACCGCTTTGTGAGCTTCTGTACTTCCAGCAGCGGCGGCGTACCTGGCGCAGGCTGAGGCTTGAGCGCGACGTGCATCGCAGCGTGCCGCCCCCTCTCCTCTTCCGGCACCAGGTCCGCGATCCGCGAACTCGCCGTCGGTGAAGCCGCCACCAGACGCCTGGTGTAGGGATGCTGCGGTGCGCGGAAGAGAGTCTTCGGCTCGGCCTCCTCGACCAGGCGGCCCTGCTCCATCACCACGACGCGGCGACAGTAACGGGCGGCGAGACCGAGGTCATGGGTGATCAGGATCGTCGCCATGCCGCGCTCGGCCGCAATGCCGGTCAGAAGGTCCATCACGACCTTTTGCGTGGTGACGTCGAGGCCGGTGGTCGGCTCGTCGGCGATCAGCAGCGCGGGGTTGCAGGAAATCGCCATGGCGATCATCACGCGCTGGCACATGCCGCCGGAGAGTTCGTGCGGGTAAGCGGCCATCCGCTTTTCGGGATCGCGAATTTGCACCGCGCGCAATAGCCCCAGCGCCTGCGCGCGCGCTTCATCCCGGGGCATTCGCTTATGGGCCGTAATCGCATCGGCGATCTGGTCCCCGACGGCACGGATCGGATTGAGCGCTGCACGCGGGTTCTGGAAGATCATCGCCATGGCCGCGCCATGCAGATGGCGGAAATCACCCGCCGATATCCGTGTGATGTCCTGCCCGCGAAACCGGATGTCGCCTGCGGTGATCCGCCCGGCCGCATCGAGCAGCCGCGTGATCGCAAAACCGGTGACGGACTTGCCCGAACCGCTCTCGCCGACGAGGCCGAGCATCTCGCCCTCGCCGAGCGACAGCGTGACACCGCGCACCGCCTCGACAAGGCCACGCCGTGTCGAGAAGGTGACGTGCAGGTCACTCAATGCCAGCAGCGACTTGGTCATGTTCGCATGCGGGGGTCGAGAATATCGCGCACCCCGTCGCCGAGCAGGTTGAAACATAGCACCGTCAGCATCAACGCCAGGCCAGGAAAGGCGACCAGCCACCATTTGCCGGTGGAAATGAAGCGCGCGCCCTCCGCAACCATGATGCCCCATTCCGGCGTCGGTGGCTTGACGCCGAGGCCGATAAAGGAAAGTCCGGCGGCATTGAGGATCGCCCAGCCGAGATTGAGCGAGATCTGCACCGCCATGGCCGGCAGCACGTTCGGTAGCAAGAAGCGCAGCACCACGGAGAGGTGGCTATCGCCGCAGGCCCGCGCCGCTTCGACCCAGCCGACATTGCGGCGGACATTCACCTCCGCCCGCGCAAAGCGGATGTAGAACGGCAGATTGATGATGGCGGTCGCGATGACGATGTTCTCGACCCGGTTGCCGAGCGCCGCGACCATCGCCATTGCCAGCACGAAAAGCGGAAAGGCCATCACGACATCGACGAAGCGGCCGACGCCGCGATCGAGCCGGCCGCCGGCATAGCCGCAGATCGCGCCGATCACGGCGCCGATGGCAAAGGAGATTCCGACCGCCGAGACGGCGATGGCGAGATCGAGCCGTGCCGCGACGATAAGGCGGCTGAACACGTCGCGGCCGAGCTGATCGGTGCCGGCGATGTGTGCCGCACTCGGCGGCATCAGGGCTTGCGACACGTTCGAGACGATCGGGTCATACGGCACGATCCACGGCCCGAAAATCGCGATCAGCGCGAGCAGGAAGACGCCGGCAGCGGCAACGGCGGTGAGCGGGTTGCCGCGCAGAATCCAGCCGGCATGGCGAAGCGTCGCTGAGGTCATCCGATTGTCACCCGTGGATCGGCGACACCGTAAAGGATATCCACCAGCAGATTGACGATCACAAACACGGTGGCCATCAGCAGTACAAATCCCTGCACCGGCGCATAATCGGACGACAGCAACGCGTCGAGCGCGTAGGAGGCAACACCCGGCCAGGAGAACACCTTCTCCACCAGGACATTGGCGCCGAGCATGGTCGAGAACACGATGCCTGCGATGGTGATGACCGGCAGGATGGCGTTGCGCAGCGCATAGGTGACGACGACCTGCCACCAGGGAAGACCAAGGGAATGCGCGGTGCGAACGAAATCGCTGCCAAGCGAGACCAGCATCGAGGCCCGCGTGATGCGCGCCAGTGGCGCCACCACGAACAGTGCCATGCTCAGCGCCGGCAAGATCAGTTGCCTGAAGGCGGCCCACCATCCATCGAAATCGCCTGCGAGCAGGAAATCAATCAACAGGAAGCCCGTCTGCCTTGGCGGCAGTGACGCGAAGATATCGACCCGGCCGGTCGGGTCGGGCGCGAGCCCGAGCAGGTAATAGAAGACATAGATCAGCAACAGGCCCGAGACGAACGTCGGTACGCAGACGCCGAGCGCGCAGAAAAACCGCACGCCATGGTCGATGATGGAGCCCGGTCTCAGTGCCGCCAGCACCCCGAGCGGCACCGCCGACAGCAACGCGATCAGCAGTGCCGTCAAGGTGAGCTCCAGCGAAGCCGGCAGCCGCTCGCGGAGATCCTTGGTAACCAACTGGCCGGTCATCATCGATCTGCCGAGATTGCCGCTGCCGACGTCATAGAGATACAGCATCAATTGTTCCGGCACTGGCTTGTTGAGGCCCATCTGCTTGCGGATGACCTCGATCTCCTCCTTGCCGGCATTCGGGCCCGAAGCGAAGAACACCGCGGGATCGCCCGGCAACACCCGCATCAGCAGGAAGGTGAAGACGAGCACGCCAAAGAGCGCCGGCAGCGAGGACAGGAAGCGCCTGCCCGCCCGTATCACCGTTGCTCCAAGGGCAGCCATCGGACCTACCGGTTACTTGCGATTGAGATCGCGATAATCGACCTGGCGGTGGAACTGGTAAGTGTAGCCTTCGACCGAGGACGCCATCACGGCGTCCTGGCTGGGCTGCCAGAGCGGTATCTGCGGTATCTCGCTGAAATGGATGGCGTTGAGCTTGATGCCGTCTT
Source organism: Bradyrhizobium sp. CSA112 (assembly GCF_029051645.1). Taxonomy (GTDB): domain Bacteria; phylum Pseudomonadota; class Alphaproteobacteria; order Rhizobiales; family Xanthobacteraceae; genus Bradyrhizobium. The sequence continues at coordinate 421,692 of NZ_JAACFS010000001.1, read as the reverse complement.
CCTCGTACTTGGCCGCATCGGGTTCGAAACGGGCTTTCTGCGCGATCTCCACCAGTTCCGGATTGTTGATCGATGAGTAGTTCCAGCGCTGATTGCCGGTATAGAAGTTGCGGTAGAAGTAATCGGTCGACGGCAGCCAGGCGACGATGCCCTCGGTGAAGAAGGGAAGCTTCTTCTCATTGATCTGCGTCGACATCTGGGCGTCCGGAAGCTTCTGGATATCGACCTTGATGCCGATCTTGGCCAGCGATTCCTTCACCAGGGCCGCCATCGGTTCAGCGGTCGAAGCCTGGCCGACATTGAAGCTGAACGTGGTTGAGAAGCCGTCAGGCATGCCTGCCGCCTTCAGATATTCCCTGGCCTTCTCAAGGTCGAGCTTCACCGGCTGCGGGATCGGATAGGCGCCGCTCGATGGCTTGCCATCCGCCCAAGTCGCGCCGAACAGCGGCGATCCGCGGCCAAACAACGCCGCCTTGAACATGTCTTCGTAGGGCAACGCAAAGGCGACGGCGCGACGCACATTGGCGTTGTCGAACGGCGGAATCTGGTTGTTCATCGAGACGAACGTGACGGCGTTATATTGGGGCGTCGATGTCACCTTCAGCTTGCCCTTTGCCTCGAGCGACTGGACGTCACTCGCCTGCAGATCGATGACGAGATCGGCATCGCCGCGCTCGACAAGGTTGGCGCGAGTCGCAGGCTCCGGCACCGACTGCACGATGACGCGCTTGAAGAACGCCGACTTGTCGGCGGTGCCGCGATTCCATGCCGTGTTGCGGGCCATGATCACCTGCTCGCCCGGCTTGAACGTTTCGATTCTATAGGCGCCGCTACCGGCCGTGTTCTCTTTCAACCATGCCAATGCCCAGGGATCGTCTGCAGTCGCATGGGCCTTGGCGACCTTGGAGTTGATGATGATCGGGTAGACGGTGGCGAGATTGGGCAGGGCAAGCTTGTCCGGCTTCGGCAGCGTCACCTCGATGGTCAGGGGATCGATCACCTTGAACTGGTCGGCCGATGTCATCGATCCCGTGAGGAGCTGTGCCTTGCCGAGGACCGGCGCCGTGACGACCCGGTCGAGCGACCATTTGACGTCTTCCGCCGTGACCGGCGTGCCGTCCTGGAACTTGGCGTCCTTGCGCAGGCGGAATGTCATCTTCAACCCGTCCGGGCTGACGTCGTAGGATTCCGCCAACTCCCCTGTGATCTTGCCGAGATCAAACACCCATTTACCATTGAGTTGTTTGCGGCCGAAGGAAACCAGCCGGTCGTAGGTACTGAGACTTACCGCAAACGCTTCGCGGGTCGAACCCGGAATATTCGGGTCAAGAGTGTTGACCGATGCCCCGGTCACATAGCGCAACGTTTCGGCGCGCGTTTGTGCCTGCACCGATCCAGCAGCCAGTGAAAACGCGATGGAGGCAACCACCATAAGCAGACGCCTGGATCCTGTAACGCTCATCGGACTTTCCCTGTTTTGCCAAGTTGTTTTCTGAATGAGAACATCAACTTAAAGCAAGGGATATGCCAACCGGCTATGATAATTCGAACTGGCAACCACGCGCTTTCTTGCGATGCGTTCATCGCTCTGACCCCCACGGAGTGAACGGCCATAAATCGGCGCAACTGGCAATCGCCATCGCTCGCAGCTCCGCGCGAGCCTCTCGCCGTAGATCGCAAGTCGTCTACAGCGATTGCTCGAACGCCTCAAAACCTTCTAAAAAGGGGCTACATAGGCGCAAGGGATTCGCGACTTTGAACACTGATAATGGCCCCGACAATTCTCAGCTTTCGGTCTTGGCCGACGAGATTCGTCATTTTCGTAAAAAGAACCATTTCTCACTCGAAATGCTCGCTGACGCATCCGGCGTGAGCCGGTCGATGATATCCAAAATCGAACGCTGCGAGACGGTCCCTTCGACCGTAATCCTGTCAAAGCTGGCGGAGGCGCTGGGCGTCACGTTTTCCCAGTTGATGGCCCCGGCGGTTGAACGCGAGATCGTTCACATACCGGCCGGGCGCCAGCCCGTTCTGCGAGACGATGAAACCGGCTTTCTGCGCAGATGTATTTCGCCGGTGCTACCGGGACGTGGCATCGACTGGGTGCTCAATACGCTTCCACCGGAGGCCGAAACCGGGAATTTCGTTGCTCATCGCCGCGGTGTCGAGGAATACATCTACGTTCTGCGCGGCCGCATACGCGTAACGATCGGTGATCAGCGTGTAACGCTGAATCAGGGAGATTCGCTGTACTTCCAGGCAGACGCCGACCACTCGTTCCTGAACCTGGGCAAAACCCAGTGTGAGTATTTCCTGGTGATCGACACCTCGAAGGTGCGATAGCAATCCACTCCAGTAGAAATTGCTCCACTATAAGGTCGGAAGCACGCCTCGATCTGGCGCGACGTCGGCGCCGCACGCTCGGCAAAGCCCACCACATTCATCGCTAGGGCCGCTGCGGCCGGCTTCGGGAGCCGGGTCCGAATCATGCGCCATTTTTAAGCATTCGTAGCATCAAAACTGATCATCGGACCGGCCGCCGTGAAAAAGCCCGGCTGGTTTTCCCGGAAATCCCGGCACGCGGCTTGCATCCACTATTTTGGAAAAGCTTCCTCTTAAGAGGAATTGTTCCTCTGGCTTTTAACCAGGAGTGGGAAATGAGCATAGCTGCGACCATGACTGACACGCGGACGGCCGGCTCGAAAATGCGATCGATCGTATTTGCGAGCAGCGTCGGCACCATCATCGAGTGGTACGATTTCCTGATTTACGCGACCGCAGCAGCGCTCGTATTCAACAAGGCGTTCTTTCCGACCATCGATCCGCTGGCCGGGACGTTGGCGGCGCTCGGCACCTATGCTGTGGGCTTTCTGGCACGTCCGCTCGGCGGCGCATTGTTCGGGCATTTCGGCGATCGCCTCGGGCGCAAATCCATGCTCGTGTTGACCATGTTCATCATGGGGCTGAGTACATTCTGCATAGGTCTGCTTCCCAACTACGCATCCATCGGTGTGCTCGCTCCCATCCTTCTCATTCTGTTGCGCATTATTCAGGGCATCGGCCTTGGAGGCGAATGGGGCGGCGCTTCCCTGATGGTTATCGAGCACTCCCCGGCCGACAAACGCGGATTCTACGGCAGCTTCGTTCAGATCGGATTTCCGATCGGATTGGTGCTTGCAACACTGGTCTTCGCGCTTGCGACGAAACTTCCTGAAGCCGACTTTCAGTCGTGGGGCTGGCGTATTCCATTCCTTGCCAGCATCGTTCTGCTGGCGCTCGGTACATTCATTCGTTCCAGGGTCCCGGAGACACCGGTCTTCGAGCAAATGAAGGCCACTGAATCGTTCTCGAAGAACCCAGTTGGGGAAGCCGTCGGCAAGAACTTCAAGACGTTCCTGATCGCCGTGGGCCTGAAGCTATCGGAAGTGTCGTGGGTTTACATGCTGACGGTCTTCGTCGTCGTATACGCGACCACGAAGCTGGCTCTGCCCAAGCAATTGCTGCTCGATTCCGTCATGTATGCTGCGCTGTTCGAACTAATCACATTGCCGATGTTTGGCTGGCTATCGGACAAGATCGGCCGTCGCCTGCTCTTCATATTGGGTGCGATCTTCACGATGGCCTTTGCATTCCCCCTGTTCTGGATGCTGGAGACGAAAAGCGTTGCCATGGTGACAACTGCAATCATCATCGCGATGAATTTCGGCCACGGCATGATGTTCGGATTGGAGTCTACCTATTTCCCTGAATTGTTTGGTCCGCGCGTGCGCTATAGCGGCGCTTCCTTCGGATTCCAGGTCGCGGCGGCGATTGGCGGCGGCTTCTCGCCGATCATCGCAACGGCACTCGTCGGGTATTTCGGTGGAACAGCGGGCGTCTCGGTCATGATGATCGGGATTGCACTCATTACGCTGGGGGCCGCGCTTGCCGCCCGGGAAACGAAGGACGAAGCCCTTATCGGCTGAAGCAAAATCGGTTCAATATGCTGTTCGGAATATTCATCTACGACGGTGTTGAACCGATCGATCTTGCAACTTTCGGCGTGCTTTCCATGGCACGTCGAATAGCTCCGCAGATTGAAATCTGCACCATCGCGCCAAAGGCGGGGGTCGTCCGATTGTCAAATGGGCTCAACGTCGTCGCGCAGTTCGGAGTGGAGGATGCGCCGGTCTGCGACATTGTCATCGTGACAGGCGGTCCGGGCTGGGAGGATCAGTCGCGATCTTTCGCAACGCTTGAGTACATTCGGCGCATCCACGCGTCGGGCAAGGTGGCGTCGGTATGTACGGGCGCCATGATCCTGGCGGCGAGTGGCGTTCTCGACGATGCGACGGCCACGACCAAACGATCCGTTGTCCCTCCCGAGGTTTCGCCGCTCGCGCGAATGCGCGACATGTATCCACGGATCGATGTCCGCGAAGCGCCGATCGTCGATACAGGCGCAGTTGTGACCGGAGGCGGCGTCGCGCTCTGTATCGATACGACACTTCATATCCTGGGAAGCATGCTCGGCGAACAGGTAGCTAATGAGACCGCTCGCATTCTGGAGTATCAGCGCGCCCGGGAAGCCAACAGGAACGCTGAAGCATTCCTCGCAGGACAAACCACATTCACCAGTCAATAGGAGACACGATGAGCGCGAAATCTATCGTCAGCACCGCCAAAGCGGCACCGGCGGCCGGTCCCTACTCGCAGGCAACGCATACAGAACAATTCGTGTTTGCGTCCGGGCAATTGCCGATCGACGCGGTTTCCGGAAGTATTCCTGACGGTATCGAGCAGCAGACGCGGCAGTCGCTCGCGAACCTGTCGGCCGTTCTGGAAGCCGGCGGCGCCTCTTTCGAAAGTGTCCTGAAGACGACCGTATTCCTCAAAAACATGAGCGACTTCGCCGTTATGAACGGAATCTACGCCGAGTTCTTCAGCGATATGCCGCCTGCGCGCTCGACCATCGAAGTCGCACGTTTGCCAAAAGACGCGCTGGTTGAAGTCGAAGCGATAGCGCTGCGCACGAAAGGATAATCACGTGAATGTCCATCCGATCGATCGGCCGCCACCCAGTATGGTCGAGGCATTTGAGCATCCCGCCGGGTCCGTTGCTGCCAGGAAAGCTGGCGGCGCAACCCAATGGCGGGGAAAGCTGCTTCACATCCATATCGCGCCCAGCGCCAGCTACGAGATGGAGGAATTGCAAGAGGCCGAATGCGTCGCCGGTCGCGGGATCGTTGGCGATCGCTATTACGAGCGAACCGGAACTTACTCGCCGAAGCCTGACGTCCGCGAAGTGACACTCATCGAACAGGAGGCGCTTGACGCACTTTCGCGCAACGATCCCCCGTTGCAGAGCGGGGCGATTACGCTCGAGCCAGGCGATCACCGGAGGAATCTGACGGTGACAGGCGTTCCGCTCAATCACCTGGTTGGACGTCGATTTAGAGTTGGAGACGTCATTTTGCGGGGCGGCCGGTTGAATTTTCCCTGCAAATATCTCGAAGAACTGTTAGGGCTTCCGGTATTCCTTCCGCTCTACAATCGCTCTGGCCTGAATTGCGGCATCGAGCGCGGCGGCATCATTCGGCGTGGCGACGCCATAGAGTTGCTGGGCCAATGACCGCACGTCTCATCATGAAGCTGCGTGTCGAGAAGATGCGGTTCACAACGCCAGATGTTCTGCATATGCAACTGGTTCATCCACTTCGACCAGTTCTTCCGGAATGGTCCGCCGGCGCACATGTGGATCTGCGCGTGCCGGACGGCCGTGTGCGGCAATACTCGTTGTGCGGCGATCCCGACGACCGCTCCAGGTACGAGATTGCCATTAAACGCGAGGCGACGGGTCGCGGAGGATCGGTTTGGGCCCACGAGAACCTGCGTGAAGGCAGTGAAGTGCATATCTCCACGCCGCGAAATAATCTTCCGCTGAACGGCAAAGGTGAGCGCTATGTTCTCATCGCCGGCGGCATTGGCATCACGCCTTTGCTGCCGATGGCCCGAACCTTGAAGCGCTGGGGCAAGGATTTTACCCTGCATTATTGCGCACGGTCGGCATCCGAGGCACCGCTGCTCGTCGAACTCAGGGACATTTGCGGGCCGAGCCTGCAATGCTGGTTCTCCGCAAGTGGGCCCCGTTTTGATCCGGCAGCCATCGGCCCCTACGACGAGGATACGCATGCCTACATCTGCGGGCCGCAAAGGCTTCTGGATGCCGTGCACTCGGCTTTGAGCGCGTGGCCTGAAGATCACGTTCACGGCGAAGTCTTTCAAATGACGGTCGACGAGAACTTCAAGCCCGAGCCGTTCGAAGTGACGGTTGCGTCGACGGGCCACCGATTTCTCGTGCCTGCCGACAAGTCACTGCTCGACGTCTTGCGTGACAACGATTTCGCAATGCCGTCATCCTGCGAAATGGGCGTCTGCGGTTCCTGCGAGTGCGGATATCGCGATGGCCTGGTTCTGCATCGCGACAAGGTGCTGCCGACATCAAAGCGGCAGGATCGACTGATGCTGTGCGTGTCGCGCGCCCGCGTCAGCGTTACGCTCGATCTGTGATCGCGGACTTGGGCGCGGGTTAACGCCGCGCGACGACTGCCTGAGGCACATCGTACGCCTTGAACGAAGCCCAATGCCGCTCGATGTCCGCGCGAAACAGACCGCGCGTCAACCCATGCACCAGCTTCGGCACCGCCGTGGTCATCGCGTTGATCGACGAACCCGAAGCACCGAAGCTCATGGTGGAGGCAATCGCGAAGACATGAATGTTGGCGGTCCACGGTGTTTCACCGGCGACGCGCTCCATCAGCGCGTAGTCATCAGCGAGATAGGGAAAACGCCCAAGCCGCGGGCTGCGCTCGTTCGGCGGCGGCTGGTAACGGTCGGCCCATACAGCAATGTTGGCGGCGCAGTTTCGCAGTTCGGGCCGGCTCGCAAAATTCATGTCGATCCCTGTGCCGCAAATCACGAAATCCGCGGCGAACACACCCCTTGGCGTCTGCAATTCGACGCCACGAGCCGTTTCACTGGCGGCTTCGATCGGCGCACCCTCTTGCAGATAAAAATTGGGATGGCGGCCACAGCGATCGTAGGTCGCCTGCGGAAAGCCTTCCCGCATCTCCAGAACGGCGCGCATGAAGCGCCAGCGCCAGGCATCGTCGAGATCACAGAAGTGACGCAGGAAGCCGCGGAAGGTGAGCCAACGGTAGGGCTGGATCACCTGAATCTCCGCCCTGCGGCAAAGCAGATGAACTTCGGCCGCGCCTGCCTCCAGTGCGGCTGCGGCATTGTCGAAGGCAGAGGCGCCGGCGCCGATCACGGCAACCCGTTTGCCGCGCAAGGACACGAAGTCGATCGGCTGCGCCGCATGCACGCAAAGCGACGGCGGCAGATGGCGCACCGGCTCCGGCACGGTCCAGTGGCCCATGCCTTCCTGCCCTGTCGCCAGCACGATCTTGCGCGCAAGGACGATGTCGACGCCATCAGCAGTCTGCACCTTGGCCGCGAGCAATCCGCCAGCCGCGGGCGATATCTCGATGACCTCGCAACCATTGCGCACCGGCAGGTCCAGGATGCGCCTGAACCAGAGCAGATATTCTGCCCAAAGCTCGCGCGAAATCAGGTCGAGATTTTGCCAATCCTCCTCGCCGAAGCGCGCCTCGTGCCAGGATTGGTAGGTCAGGCTGGGAATATCAAGATCGGGCCCGGTGAAATGCTTCGGACTGCGCAGCGTATGCATGCGGGCATAGGTGAGCCACGGTCCTTCCCGCCCCTCCTCGGCCTTGTCGAGCACAAGGATATTGGTCACTTGCGAGCGCATCAGCCCAAACGCCGTCGCAAGACCCGATTGCCCGGCGCCCACCACGAGCACGTCCAGTGCCGGACTGCCGTCCGGCCCGAGCCTGGGCGTAAGCCACGCGGCATTCGGATGCGCGATCTTGGCAAGATCGGCGCGAACCTGGGCTTCGAGAGCGATAAGACGGCTGTTCATGCCGCGAGCCAACCGCCGTCGACCACCATCACGGTGCCGGTCGTAAAGGAAGACGCATCGCTGGCAAGATGGAGCGCGGCCTCGGCCACCTCCTCGGCTTTGCCAAACCGTTTCATGGCATGGCGGCTGCGCGACGCTTCGCGCACCGGCTCGGGATCGGCATGACGGGCAAAACTGCGCCGCAACATCGGTGTGTCGATGGCGCCGGGCGCGATCGCATTGACGCGGATGCCGTCGGTCGCGAAATCGAGCGCCATCGTCCGCGTCAGGCTGATGATCGCTCCCTTCGCAGCGATATAGGCGCTGTTGCCCTTGCCGCCGGCGATCGCAAGCTGCGATGCCAGCGTGATGATCGAGCCGCTGCCCTGCCGCTGCATCTCGGGCACCGCCGCGCGCGACCAAAGCCAGGTGCCGCCGACATTGGTGCGAAACACCGCGTCCCAATCGGCGGGATCGGTGGTCAGCACCGTACCGCCGCAGGAAAAACCTGCAGCGGCCATCAGCACATCGAGGCGGCCGCGCCGCGCCATGACATCGGCCACGGTATCTTTCGCGAAATCGGCCTCGCTGACATCGCCGACATGCATCGACGCTTCGCCCTTCACGCCGTCGATCGCCGCCAGCGTCTCCTGCAAGCCTGCACGGTCACGATCGACCAGCGCAACAAAGGCGCCTTCCTTCGCGAAAAGCGCTGCGCTGGCCCGGCCGATGCCGGAGCCGGCGCCGGTCACGATCGCGGTCCGTCCTGCCAATCTCATGTTAGATTCCCCCTCGACGCTCGCTCCACCAACGGCTCAGATCGGCCGCGGAATCGGCGCAGCCGAACCGCGCGCGCCAGCCGAACTCTTCTGCCAGGCGCGCCACCGAGAGCGGTGCCCGGTCGGCTGGACTATGCAGGTCGATCGTTGCCACCTCACCGGCATCAGTCAGCCGACAAATCAAGCCGGGATGCAACGCAGCCAACTCCTGCCCCCATTGCAACGCCGACCATTCCACGCCGGTTGAAACGTTATAGAGCTGATATTTCGGCTTCGCGGCCTCGATCAGCAATGTCACGGCTTCCGCGAGATCCACGGCATAGATCCAGTCCCTGACGCCCGGGCGCGATAGAACGGCCTCGTACTCCTCATGCATCGCAGCCAAAATCTGCGCCTGCGGGCTTGGCGTGTCGCGCACGTCGTTGCTCCGCTCCCACGGCCCGAACGCGGCGCTCAGCCGCACGCTGATGATCTCGCGTTGCCAGAGACCGGCCAGACGCGCCGCAACCTTCTCCGAAGCGAATTTGGTGATGGCATAGAGCGAAGCCGGATCGCAGGGCGTTTCTTCATCGAGCAGCACGTTCCGGAATGCGCTCGCGCCGTAGGCTGCCGCGGACGACAGATTGATGATGCGTCTCACGCCGCTGCTTCGCGCTGCAATCAGGATCGGCGTCTGAGCCAGCAGGTTTACCCGCAAGATGGTCTCGGGATCGCTCGCCTCGCGCGCCGGTCCGGCTGTGATCGCGGCTCCCAGGACGATGGCCTCATACCCCGCGGCGATCACCTGTTCCACGGCTCTATCATCCCTGATATCGCCCTGGATAGCCGTCAGCCGATCGCCATGGGAGGCAAGATACTTCCGTGCGTCAGGGGGCAAGCCCGCGCGGTCGAACAACGTCACCGCATGACCGCGCGCCAGCAGTGCCGAGGCGATATTGAGCCCGACGAAACCGGTGCCGCCGAAAATGAGGATTCTCATCGCTCAATCCGACATTGCGGCGGATGGATCACAGCAGGGTCGCGCCAAAGTTCTGCTCGGGATCCATGTCCGGCATCAGGCGCCCGGTCGGCTTCGCCGCCTCGCCTCCGGTTCGCGGAAGGAAGCGGCCCGAGCCTGCTTCGACCGAACGTTTGCCGTCTGCCACGATGATGCGCCCGCGCGATAGCACCGTGACCGGCCAGCCGCGCAGCTTGCGGCCGGCAAACGGCGTGTAACCGGCGAGGTCGTGCATCATCGCGTCGCTCAGCGTGACCTCTCGCGCTGGGTCCCAGATCGCGATATCGGCATCGGCGCCAACCGCGATCGAGCCCTTGCGCGGATGCAAATTGTAGATCTTTGCTGGTGAGGTCGCGGTCAGTTCGACGAATTTTTCGAGGCCCAATCGGCCCTTCGAAACCATCGCGTCGAACAGCAGCGGCAAGCGGACTTCGAGGCCCGGCAAACCATTCGCCACTTGCTTGAAATTGGGATTGGGGCCGGCGCGCAGTTTACCTGATACGTCGAACCGGTACGGCGCGTGGTCGGATGAAACGGTCTGGAGATCGCCAAGCGCCAGCGCCTGCCACAGCGCTTCCTGGTCGGCAGCGCGGCGCGGCGGCGGGCTGCACATCCATTTGGTGCCTTCCACGCCGGGCTTGTCGAGATCATCGGCGGTGAGAAAAAGATATTGCGGGCAGGTCTCTGCGAACACTTTCAGCCCCTGCCCGCGGGCATCGCGGATCACCTTGGCGCCTTCGGCCGTCGACACGTGAAAGATCATGATCGGCTGGTCGATTAATGCCGCCATGCCGATCAGCCGGGTGAAGGCCTCCGCTTCGGAGACGCGAGCATGGCTGATGGCGTGATATTTTGGATCGGTATAGCCGCGCGCCAGCAGCCGCTTCACCATCCAGGAGATGATGCCGTGGTTCTCGGCATGCGCACAGAGCATCGCGCCGCCGTCGCGCGCCGCAAGCAAGATGTCGAGAAGCGGTTCGTCGTCGATTTTCAGGCGGTCATAGGTCATGAAGATCTTGATCGAGCCATGGCCCTGCTTGATCAGCGCGGGCAGATCCACTTCCAGCGTTTCCCTGGTCGGATCGGCGATGATCATGTGAAAGGCATAATCAATGACGGCGCCCTTTCTCGCGAGCGCGTGATACTCCTCCAACACCTGGGGCAGCTTCATGCCGACATGCTGGGCCGCGAACGGGATCACGGTGGTGGTGCCGCCGAAGGCCGCCGAGACGGTCGCGCTCTCGAACGTATCGGCGTTCACGATGCCTGCAGCCGAAAGCTGCTCGATATGGGCGTGACTGTCGACGCCGCCGGGCAGCACCAGCTTGCCTCGCGCGTCGATCTCCCGCCGAGCGCCCGGCAGGCCGCGGCCGATGGCGGCGATCGTCTCACCGGAAATGGCGACGTCGGCCTCGAACACGTCACTTACAGTCGCGACGCGTCCGCCGCGAATGAGAAGGTCATAGGCGGGCTCGGTCATGGCAAACTCCTCAACTATTGAGTCCTGAATCCTAAGTCCTGCATTCACCGGATGAAAGCACAGATCGTGCCGTTACCCTCCCTTGCGCTTTCGCGGCAGACAGTGGACCATGCATCGCTGGATGGCATGGTCATTGCTTCCATTGCCGTCTTGTTGCGCGCCAGTCTCGCCGTATCGACCGACGCGTCATACCGCAGGAAAATGCCATGTCCCGGCCACGGATACTCGTCATCAACCCCAACTCCAACCAGCTCGTGACGCAGGGGCTGGCGCAAGCCTTAAAGCCGCTCGACTTTGAAGGCGGACCCGAGATCATCTGCGAAACGCTGACCGAGGGTCCCTACGGGATCGAGAGCCAGGCCGATGTCGATGGCGTTGCGATGCCGCTGCGCCGCCTCGTCGAAGGCGACAACCATTCTGCCGCCTTCGTCATTGCCTGCTACAGCGATCCGGGCCTGCATGTCTGCCGCGAAGCAACCGACCGACCCGTGTTCGGTATCGCCGAATGCGGCGTGCTGACAGCGCTGGCGCGCGCTGAAACCTTCGGCGTCATTGCGATCGCGCAGCGTTCGATTCGCCGCCATGTCCGTTACCTCAGGCAGATGGGCCTGACGGATCGCCTGACCAGGGAGCGGCCGCTCAACATGAGCGTGGCGGAGACCGCGTCGGGCGAAGGCACGCTCGCAAAGATGATCGAGGTCGGACGCGCACTCAAGGACGAAGACGGATCCGGCGCCATCGTGATGGGCTGTGCCGGCATGGCGCGTCACCGCCGGCCGCTGGAACAGGCGCTCGGGATTCCCGTGATCGATCCGACCCAGGCGGCCGTGACCATGGCGCTGGGCACGGTGCAGTTCTCGCATCACTGACTTTGGTCGGACGTTTCGTCCGGAGGCGGCACCGCGCCGGTGCGGCCGGTAATCAGGCCGTAATGCTCGATGCGGCGGTGGCGCGCAAAATTGAAGATCGTGTTCTTGCCGAAGACGGTAGCGTCGAGATCGCATGGGTGAACCAGGAGCTCGTCCTCCTCGGTCTTGGCCTCGACGACGATCTCGCCGTCCGGATCGACAATCAGGCTGCCGCCGATCAGGGGATGGCCGTCCTCGACGCCGGCCTTTGCAACGCATACGACCCAGGTCGAGTTCTGGTAGGCGCCGGCCTGCGCGGAGAGCCGGTTGTGGAACAAACGCTTCTCGGGCCCCTCCTCGGGCTTCTCGGCATTGACCGAGGGCGTGTTGTAACCGATCAGCACCATCTCGACGCCTTGCAGGGCCATCACGCGATAGGTCTCCGGCCAGCGCCGATCATTGCAGACGGCCATGCCGAAGATGCCGCCGAGCGCGCGCCAGACGTTGAACCCGAGATCGCCCGGCTCGAAGTAGCGCTTCTCCAGATGCTGGAACGCGCGTTTCGTGTCGAACTCCGAATGCCCGGGCAGATGAACCTTGCGGTACTTGCCGACAATTTTTCCGGATTTGTCGGTGAGGATGCAGGTGTTGAAATGATGCCCGTCCGGCGTCAGTTCGGCATAGCCAAAATTCATTGCGATCTTGTGATGCGCGGCCCGCTCGAACAGCGGCCTTGTCGCCGCATTCGGCATCTCGCGTTCGAACCATTTGTCGACCTCGGCCTGATCTTCCATGTACCAGCGCGGAAAGAACGTGGTGAGTGCGAGCTCCGGATAGACGATCAGATCAGCGCCCCTCGCCTTGGCTTCATCCATCAGCGCGACCATGCGCTTGACGACAGCTTCGCGGCTGTCGGCTTTCTGGATCGGACCCAACTGGGCGGCGGCAACATTGATGACGCGCATGGATAACTTTCCGGATGCTTCCATTTGAGGCGGCGCTTGCATGAAAATAAAGCAGTGTGAGGAGCTCGGATTCTTACCGGCTCAACCGAAGTCAGCAGTTAAAATTTTGGTTCACACGAAGTCAATTCCGGAGACAGTTCGCGTGACGCACGTCAGTTCTGCGTTTCTGCTCGCCACCCGCGGGCGGCAGTTCTGATGCGGCGACGATCGCCTGCACAACGAAACGACGGGTTGTCGAGCGTGCCCGATCGCACACGTCAGGCGCGCGACGAAGGTGGCCCCCGCGTCTTGATCTCGTTTCAGCTATCACCCACGGCGGCGCCAGACCCTTCAGCCCCCCTCTGCGCTGAAGGGTTAACGGCCGAAATGGCCCCACGGTGCCGCGTTCAAATCGCCGTTGTGCTCGCTCGAAATCTGATTATACTACTGTCTCAGCCGCAACCGCTGCTGAGATTTAATTATTGGTGACAAGGCCCGTCTGTTTAGGCGGGCCGTCGCCGTTTCAGGGTTCGTGGCGATGACTCGTTCCAATCGGATTGATCATATTCGCATTACGTCGCACCCGGCACCGGGTGCCAAGCTTAAATTTCCGATCGCCTGGGGCGCACCCAGCGCACGCGAACGCGGGCCGGTAATTGGCACGGTGTCACGCCCGGCGGACCGCAACGTGATCGGTACGCATGGCGGCTCCTATTCGGTCTACCGCGCGCTCGCCGTCTCGTCCGGCGCACTCGACCCGCTCAGGCGCCCGGATCTGACCAATACCCACCCTGCCGAGACGATCGGACCGTTTCCGCAATGGACCGAGCCGCAGCGGATCGTCTCGCTCGATCCATGGGGACATCTCGCCGCGGAAGACTTCGCGAGCGAGATCGCCGAAGGCATCGATATCCGTCCAAGCATTGCCATCACGCGCGCCCGACTTGATCTGCCTGAACTGCAAGCCGCGGTCGAAGCCGGACGGCTCAAGCAGGATGGCGAGGTCGTGCACAAGAGTGGCAGCGTCTCCGTGGTCAAGATTGCGATCGATCCGGTCTGGCATCTGCCCGGCCTGGCGGCGCGCTTCGCCACCACCGAGAACAATCTGCGCCGGCAACTGTTCGAGCAGACCGCAGGCATGTTTCCGGAACTGGTGACACGGCCCGACCTGCAGGTCTTTCTGCCGCCGATCGGCGGCACGACAGCCTATCTGTTCGGCGACGTTACCAAGCTGCCGGACCACTCCACCAGGATAACCTGCCGAGTGCATGACGAATGCAACGGCTCCGACGTGTTCGGTTCTGATATCTGCACCTGCCGTCCGTACCTGATTCACGGCATCGAGGAATGTGCGCGCGCAGGCCAGGGCGGCGGGCTCGGCATCATCATCTACAATCGCAAGGAAGGCCGCGCGCTCGGCGAGGTCACCAAATTTCTGGTCTATAACGCCCGCAAGCGCCAGGAAGGCGGCGATGCCGCGGCCCAGTATTTCGAGCGCACCGAATGTGTCGCCGGCGTGCAGGACGCCCGATTCCAGCAGCTTATGCCGGATGTCGTGCACTGGCTCGGCCTGAAGCGTATCGACCGCTTCGTTTCCATGAGCGACATGAAGCACGATGCGCTGACCGGTCAGGGTATCGAAATCATCGAGCGCGTTCCGATTCCCGATGATCTTGTGCCTGCCGACGCGCATGTGGAAATCGCCGCAAAGAAGGCCGCGGGTTACTACACGCCCGAACCGCTGCAGGAGGACTTGATCAACTCGGTCGGCCGTCCGCTCGAAAAATATTGAGAGAGGCGGCGGCCGTGCCCCTTGCAAATCCGGAGACGTCAGCGGCTTTGACGCTGTTAAGCGCAAAGGCGGTCCGCGAGCGCGCGCACCGCATGCTCGCGATCGGCCTCGAAGGCAAGCTTCCGAACTTCCGCATCGATCTCGATCGAATGGACGGCGCCATCGATCTGGTGCTGGAAACGACGCGCAAGGCTTATCCGTCGTTCGACGTGCCGTTTCATTCGCGCTGGCGGCACTTCGTCACCGACGGGGATAATCGATGGGCTGCTGTTGCCGACCGGACCGATTGGCCCGATCGCGCGGCCCGCGCCCGGGCTGAACTCGACCTGGCCATCGTCAGCGTCTTCCTCGATGCCGGCGCCGGTCCATCGTGGCGCTACCACGATCCGAAAACCGGATCAGCCATCGGCCGCTCGGAAGGATTGGGGCTGGCGAGCCTTGCGATGTTTACGGGCGGCGCATTCTCGTCTGCGCCCCTTGAGCCCTTGCGCGTCGATGCCGATGCGCTCGCGAATCTTGCCGTTGCCGACCTCGAGCGCGGCATGCAGGTCTCGGATGTCAATCCGCTGGTCGGGATGGACGGACGCGCCGACCTGTTGCGTGGCCTGGGCCGGCTGGTGGCCTCGAAACCGGAAATATTCGGCAGCCGCGACTCGCCGCGGCCCGGCGGCCTGTTCGACCGGCTCGCGATGCTGGCAGACGATGGAAAGCTGCCCGCGCCGACGATCTTAGCGGAATTGCTGCAACAACTCGGGCCGATCTGGCCATCGCGGCTGACGCTAGGCGGAATCGCGCTCGGCGACTGCTGGCAGCATCCGGCGCTGACGACCGCGGATGCGACCAATGGCCTGGTGCCGCTGCACAAGCTCTCGCAATGGCTGGCCTATTCGCTCATCGAGCCGCTGCAAACATCCGGCATCAGCGTGACCGATATCGATGGCCTGACCGGCCTTGCCGAATATCGCAATGGCGGGCTGTTTATCGATACCGGCGTGCTGGCGTTTCGCGAAGCAGAGGCTGTGCAGCAAGAACACGAGGTATCGTCACCACTTGTCGTCGAATGGCGAGCGCTGACGGTGGCGCTGCTCGACCGCGTTGCTGATGGTCTGCGGCACCGGCTTGGTCGCGATGCCACATCGATGCCGCTGGCGAAAATTCTCGAGGGCGGCACGTGGGCTGCGGGCCGACGGCTGGCACGCGAACGCCGCGCCAACGCATCACCTCCGGTGAAGGTCGTCAGCGACGGCACGGTTTTCTAGATCCGAGGTCAGAGAAAATGGATGGCGTTACGATCGTTAGTCACCCGCTGGTGCAGCACAAGCTGACGCTTTTGCGGAAGAAAGAGATTTCAACCAAGTCGTTTCGCGAACTCCTCAAGGAGATCGGGATGCTGCTTTGTTACGAGGTCACCCGTGACCTGCCGCTGGCCGATATCGAAATCGAAACGCCGCTTGCGCATATGAAGTCGCCGCAGATCGCGGGCAAGAAACTGGTGTTCGCGCCGGTGCTGCGTGCCGGCGTAACCTTCGCGGACGGCATGCTCGATCTGGTGCCGACCGCGCGGATCGCGCATATCGGCCTTTACCGCGAACCGGAAACCTTCACGGCGGTGGAATATTTCTTCAAGGCGCCGAGCGATCTGCACGAGCGGCTGGTGATCGTGATCTCGCCGGTACTGGCAACGGCGAACTCCGCCGTTGCCGCAGTCGACCGGCTAAAGGAGCGCGGGGCGAACGACATTCGATTGGTCTGCCTGATCGGCGCGCCGGAAGGCGTTGAGCGGATGCGTGGCATTCATCCTGATGTTCCGATCTGGCTCGCGGCGATCGACCAGGGGCTGGACGCCAACGCCTACATTGTGCCGGGTCTCGGCGACGCCGGCGACCGCACCTACGGCACGAAGTAGGTTGGCGCGCTACAGCGCCAGACTGGGCAGATCGAGGCCGTTGGCCCGGGCGCACTCGACCGCAGTTTCGTAGCCCGCGTCGGCATGACGCATGACCCCTGTCGCCGGATCGTTCCAAAGCACCCGCTCGATGCGGCGCGCAGCCTCCGGCGTTCCGTCGGCGACAATCACCATGCCGGCGTGCTGCGAATAGCCGATCCCGACGCCTCCGCCGTGATGCAGCGAAACCCACGTCGCCCCGCTGGCACAGTTGATCAGCGCATTGAGCAGTGGCCAGTCGGACACCGCATCCGAACCATCGCGCATCGCTTCGGTTTCGCGGTTCGGGCTCGCAACCGAGCCGCTGTCAAGATGATCGCGACCAATGACGATCGGCGCCTTAAGTTCGCCGCTCGCCACCATTTCATTGAACGCCAGGCCCAGCCGGTGGCGATCGCCAAGGCCGACCCAGCAGATCCGCGCCGGCAGTCCCTGGAACTTGATCCGCGCCTTCGCCATGTCGAGCCAATTGTGAAGATGCTTGTCGTCCGGCATCAGCTCCTTGACCTTGGCGTCGGTGCGGAAAATGTCTTCGGGATCCCCTGAGAGCGCCGCCCACCGGAATGGTCCGACACCGCGGCAGAACAGTGGACGGATGTAGGCCGGAACGAAGCCTGGGAAGTCGAACGCGTTTTTCAATCCCATGTCCTTCGCCATCTGGCGAATGTTGTTGCCATAGTCGAGCGTGGGAATGCCTTGGGCGTGGAAATCCAGCATGGCCTGGACGTGGCCGACCATGGAGGTCTTGGCCGCGACTTCAACCGCTTTCGGATCGGCGTTGCGTCTTAACTCCCACTCCGCGAGCGTCCATCCCTTCGGCAGGTAACCGTTGATTGGATCGTGCGCGCTGGTCTGGTCGGTGACAATGTCCGGCCTGACGCCGCGGCGCACCAGCTCGGGAAAAATATCCGCGGCATTGCCGAGCAGGCCGACCGAGACGGGTTTCCTATCCTGCGCCGCCTGCGCCATGATCGCGAGCGCCTCATCCAGCGTACTTGCCTGCCGGTCGAGATAGCCGGTGCGCAGCCGCATCTCGATGCGGCTCGGCTGACACTCGATCGCAAGCATCGACGCTCCGGCCATCGTCGCAGCAAGGGGCTGGGCGCCACCCATGCCGCCGAGACCCGCGGTCAGGATCCACTTGCCCGCGAGGCTTCCGCCGTAATGACGCCGCCCCACTTCGACGAACGTTTCATACGTCCCCTGCACGATGCCCTGGCTGCCGATGTAGATCCATGATCCGGCCGTCATCTGCCCGAACATCATCAACCCCTGCTTGTCCAGTTCGTTGAAGTGATCGAGCGTCGCCCAATGCGGCACCAGGTTCGAATTTGCGATCAGCACGCGCGGCGCATCGGGATGGGTGCGGAAAATTCCGACCGGCTTGCCTGACTGCACGACCAGCGTCTGGTCGGCCTCGAGCTTGCGCAATGAGGCAACGATCCGGTCAAAGCTGTCCCAGTCGCGGGCTGCGCGGCCAATTCCGCCATAGACGACAAGCTCGCTCGGCCGTTCGGCAACATCGGGATCGAGATTATTCATCAGCATCCGGAGCGGCGCTTCCGTCAACCAGCTCTTGGCGCTGATCTCGGATCCGCGGGGCGCGCGGATCGTACGGTCGTTGTCCAGTCGGCGGTTCATGACAGGTGACCTCTCTCGGCAAGTCTTGTCTCGGTAAGTCTTGTCTCAGCAAGTCTTGTCTCGGCAAGTCTTGGAAACGGGTTTTTCTTGAGCACCGAAATCGCCGCAGCCGGCAACGTGCCGGCTGCGACCAGCGCCGTGGCCTTTGCGATATCGTCGGCCATATAGCGATCGCCACCCAGCGCAGGCACCTGCTCGCGCAACACGGCAATGACCGTCGCAAGCGCAGGGCTGGTCGTATGCGGCGCGCGCAACCCGATGCCTTGCGCCGCAACCAGCAGCTCGATGCCGAGAATGGCGGCAAGGTTGTCCGCCATATCAGACAAGCGGCGCGCCGCGTGCGCGGCCATCGACACGTGATCTTCCTGGTTGGCACTGGTCGGCGTCGAATCGATCGAGCAGGCCGCGGCGCGTTGCTTGTTCTCGGCATAGAGGGCTGCCGCCGTCACCTCCGCAATCATGAAGCCGGAGTTGAGGCCGGGATCAGGCGTCAGGAACGGCGGCAGGCCAAAATTCAGCGCGGGGTCGACGAGGGTAGCAATGCGCCGCTCGCTGATCGCGCCGATCTCTGACAACGCCAATGCGATCTGGTCGGCAGCGAATGCGACCGGCTCGGCGTGAAAATTTCCACCCGAAACGATCTCGCCGCTCTCGACCAGCACCAAGGGGTTATCCGTGACGGCGTTGGCCTCGATGGTCAGTGTGCGGGCGGCTTGCATCAACAGGTCGAGCGCGGCGCCGGCCACCTGCGGCTGACAGCGCAGGCAATAGGGATCCTGCACGCGCTCGTCGCCTTCGAGATGCGACATGCGGATGTCGCTGCCTTCCAGCAACGCCGTCAGGGCGACGCCGGCCGCGACTTGTCCATCATGCCCCCGCAGTTGCTGGATCTCCGGGCGGAACGGGGCTGTCGAAGCCATGGCCGCGTCCACCGACAAGGCGCCTGTCACCAGCGTCGCGCAGAGAAGGCCATGGGCACGCAACAAGCCGGAAATGGCATAGGCCGTCGAAAACTGCGTACCGTTGATCAGTGCGAGGCCTTCCTTCGGCCCGAGGGTGACCGGCGCGAGACTGGCCGCGGCCAGTGCATCGCGGCCCGGCACAATTTTTCCGCCGACTAGCGCCTGCCCCTCGCCGATCATGACGGCGGTCATATGCGCTAGCGGTGCCAGATCACCGGATGCCCCGACCGATCCTTGCTGCGGCACCAGCGGACAAACGCCATGCACCAGCATGGCCTGGAGTTGTTCGATGATTTCGCGGCGAACGCCCGAAGCACCTCGCCCCAACGAGATGATCTTCAGCGCCATCATCAGACGTACGATCGGTTCGGGCGTCGGTTCCCCTACCCCGCAGCAATGCGACACAATGAGGTTGCGCTGCAGCAGCGCGGTCTGGTCGGGAGGAATTCGTTTCGACGCCAGTTTTCCGAACCCGGTATTGATACCGTAAACCGGCGCTTGCGCATCTGCTGCCTGCGCAACGATGGCCGATGCCGCCTCGACGCGCGGCCAGAACGTTGGATCGAGCACGACGGCCGCGCCGGCAAGCACCTGCGCCAGATCGTCGAGGTTGACCCTCCCGGGCGAAACAACGATGGATGTGTCCGGGCCGCTCATTGTCCCCTCCACACCCGGCGGTGCAGCGGGTTGAAGCCCATCCGGTAAATCAGCTCGGCGGGCCGGTCGATATCCCAGATCGCGAGATCGCAATATTTGCCGGCCTCGAGCGTGCCGGTCTCATCGAGAACACCCAGCGCACGCGCGCCTTCCCGCGTCACACCGGCGAGGCATTCGGCAACCGTCATCCGGAACAGCGTCGCGCCCATGTTCATGGCCAGCAGAACCGACGTCAGGGGCGAACTGCCGGGGTTGCAGTCGGTTGCGAGCGCCATGTTCACGCCGTGGGTACGGAACAGCTCGACCGGCGGCTTGGTCGTCTCGCGAATGAAATAGAATGCGCCCGGCAACAGCACGGCCACCGTGCCCGCCCGCGCCATCGCCGCGACGCCGGCCTCATCCGTGTGCTCCAGATGATCGGCAGACAAAGCGGAGAACTCCGAAGCAAGCGCGGCGCCGCCGAGGTTCGACAGCTGGTCCGCGTGCAATCTGACCGGCAGTCCGAGCGTCTTTGCCGCACGAAACACCCGCGCCGTTTGATCTGCCGAAAAAGCGATGCCTTCCATGAAGGCGTCGACTGCGTCTGCAAGGCCGGCCTGCGCCACCGCCGGGAGCATCTCGCGGCAAACAAGGTCGATGTATCGATCCTTGTCGCCATCGGCCTCT
The DNA here is from genome assembly GCF_029051645.1 of Bradyrhizobium sp. CSA112. Lineage (GTDB taxonomy): Bacteria > Pseudomonadota > Alphaproteobacteria > Rhizobiales > Xanthobacteraceae > Bradyrhizobium. The sequence continues at coordinate 401,021 of NZ_JAACFS010000001.1, read as the reverse complement.
GGCGGCAGCGCGTGCGCGCCAAGAAAGGTCGTCCGGATGCTGACCGGCCGGTTGCGGCCCAGCGCGCGTGCAGCCGATAGCTGGCGCAGCTCGGTTTCCGTGTTGAGCCCGTAGCCGGATTTGATCTCGATCGTGGTCACGCCCTCGCCGATCAAGGCGTCGAGCCGCGGCAGCGCCCCGGCAACAAGTTCAGCCTCACTGGATGCCCGCGTCGCAGCGACCGTCGAGACAATGCCCCCGCCCGCGCGCGCGATCTCCTCGTAGCTTGCTCCCTGCAGCCGCAACTCGAACTCATGGGCGCGGTTTCCGCCGAAAACCAAATGGGTATGACAATCGATCAGTCCGGGCGTGATCCACCGCCCGCCGCAATCGATCCGTTCGGCCGCATCGGCGTCAGATGGAAAGTCGAGACCGCTGCCGGCAAAGGCGATGCGGCCATCCCGCGCGGCTATCACGCCACGCTCAATCACGCCGAGGTCGGGCAGATCACCCCGAACGGTGGCGAGCCGGGCATTGTGCCAGATTCGATCGAAGCGCTCGGCCATGCAGCATTTCCCTCAAGGGCAGAAACTTGACGGGGGTATCAATATGTCTATACATATTCCTGTGTTGGTGTTCTGTCCACCCGGTTTGGAAAACATGTCCACTCTGCATTTCGGATCGGCGCTGCTTCCCTCCGGATGGGCTGACGATGTGCAGGTGGTTGTGACCGATGGAACCATTACGAAGGTGACGGTCGGCGCAGCGCCGGGCGCGCACGATGAACGCCACCAGTTGGCCATCCCGGGAATAGCGAGCCTGCATAGTCACGCGTTTCAGCGTGGCATGGCCGGCCTCGCCGAAACGCGCGGCAACACCGCGGATACGTTCTGGACATGGCGCGAGACGATGTATCGCTTCGCGCTGGACATGACCCCCGAAGACACGGAAGCCGTCGCAACGCTGCTCTATGTCGAGATGCTCGAGCAAGGCTACACGCGCGTCGGGGAATTCCATTATCTTCATCACGACCACGATGGCAGGCCCTATGCCAATCCTGCCGAGATGGCGACGCGAATTGCGCGGGCCGCCGAGGATACCGGTATCGGGCTCACCCTGCTGCCGAGTTTTTACGCGCACAGCTCCTTTGGTGGGGCCGCACCGCATGCCGGCCAGCGCCGGTTCATCTGCTCGGTCGACCAGTTTGCCAGGCTGATTGCCGCGACGGAGGTGGCCATCCGCGAATTGCCCGGGGCCAATCTCGGTATTGCCCCGCACAGCCTGCGGGCCGTAACGCCGGACGAATTAACGGCGATCGTACCACTCGCCGAAGGCAGGCCGGTTCATATTCACGCCGCCGAACAGATCAGGGAAGTCGAGGAATGCATCGCCTGGTCCGGCCGGCGGCCGGTTGAGTGGCTGCTCGAACATGCGCCCGTCGACCGGCGCTGGTGCCTGATCCATGCGACCCATACCACCGCGACGGAGGTCGCCGCGCTTGCCAGGAGCGGCGCCGTTGCAGGCCTCTGCCCGATTACCGAGGCGAGCCTCGGCGACGGCATTTTCCCGACCCGCGAATTCCTTGACGCAGGCGGCCGGTTCGGCGTCGGCACAGACTCCAATGTCCTGGTCGGCGTGGCCGACGAACTGCGTCAGCTCGAATATGGCCAGCGGTTAAAGCACCGGGAGCGCAACGTGTTGTCCGGCGGTCCCGGCATTTCGACCGGCCGAGCGCTATTCGACGCTGCGCTGGCCGGCGGCGCGCAGGCGCTGGTGCAGCCGTTCGTCGGGCTCCAGCCAGGCGCACGCGCTGATATCGTGACCCTCGACACCACGCATCCCTCGCTCGCCGGGCGTCGCGGGGATACCGTCCTCGACGGCTGGATTTTTGCAGCGGGCCCGGGTGCCGTCGCATGTGTGTGGGCGGGCGGAAACAAAGTCGTCGAGGGTGGACGCCACCGGCTCCGCCAGAAAGCGCGCGACGCTTTCAACGCAAGCGTACGGAGGCTCGTGGCATGAGCCTCTCGGTCGATCGCGACAAATTCCAGGCAGCCGACAAGCCGACGCTGTACAAGCAGATCCGGCTCGACATCGAGCGCCGCATCCTGACCGGTGAGTGGCCGCCGGGCCATCGCATCCCGTTCGAGCACGAGCTGATGACGCGCTATGGCTGCTCGCGAATGACTGTGAGCAAGGCGCTGTCGGAACTGGCGCAAGCCGATCTCATCGAGCGGCGGCGGCGGGCCGGCACATTTGTGCGGCGTCCCAAATTCCTGTCAGCAGTCCTGACGATTCCGGACATCCGCGCGGAGATCACCGCGCTCGGCCGCAGCTACGGTTACCAGTTGATCCGGTGCGCGCGCCGCGCCGCAAACGACGCCGACCGTGCGCGTCTTGGAGTACGGAAAACCGGCAAGGTGATCGCGATCTCATGCCGTCACAGCGCCGACGGCGTGCCGTTCGCGATCGAGGACAGGCTCATCGATCTTGACGCGGTGCCCGAAGCCGCCACGGCGGATTTTGCGATCGAACCGCCCGGCACGTGGCTGCTCCACCATGTCCCGTGGACGGAGGCCGAACATTCAATCAGCGCGATCGTGGCCGATGATCAGACCGCAGCGGCGCTGGATATCGCGAGCGGCGCACCCTGCCTCGTGATCGACCGGCACACCTGGCGTAGCGCACGGACGCTGACCGCCGTGCACCTCGTCTATCCGGGCGAGTCTCACAAACTGGTTGCCCGCTTCAAGGGCGGCTGAAGAGGAATATCGATGCAGATAAGTCCGGCACAGTTTATGCAGCTATAATTCATGCAGCAATAGGACGAACAGGACCAAATCCATACACCCGGCAGAAGGAAGACAATCATGCTTAGTTATAGAATATTCGCCGCAACCGCCGCTCTTCTAGTGTCCGTGCCAGCCGTCGCACAAGACGTGAAGGTCGGCATCGGCATCTCGGGATGGACCGGCTTTGCACCGCTCACGCTCGCAAACCAGGCGGGCATCTTCAAGAAGAACGGCCTCGATGTGACGATCAAGAAGATCCCGCAAAAGGACCGGCATCTGGCCGTTGCATCAGGCGACATCCAGTGTGCGGCGACCACGGTCGAAACCTGGATATCCTGGAATGCCAATGGTGTTGCGACCAAGCAGATCTTCCAGCTCGACAAGAGCTACGGCGCCGACGGCATGGCCACGCGAAACGATGTCGCGTCGATCAAGGATCTGAAGGGCAAGACGGTCGCGGCGTCCGCGCCCGGCACCGCGCCCTATTTCACCCTGGCATGGATGCTCAAGAAGAACGGCCTCTCGGTCAAGGACGTCACCGTCGTGAATCTGGAGCCCGCCGCAGCCGCGCAGGCATTCGTGGCCGGCCAGAACGATGCCGCCATGACCTATGAGCCTTATCTCTCGACGGTGCGCGCGGCGCCGGACAAGGGAAAGATCATCGCCACCACGCTCGACTACCCGATGATCATGGACACGTTCGGCTGCACGCCGAAATTCCTGACCGAGAATCCGAAGGCCGCGAAAGCGCTGGCTGACAGCTATTTCGAGGCTGTCGCCCTGATCGAAAAGGACCAGGCAAAATCCTACGAGATCATGGGTTCCGACGTGAAGCAGTCCGCCGAGCAGTTCGGCAATTCGGCAAAATATCTGCGCTGGCAGGACAAGGCCGCGAATCAGAAGTTCTTCGCGGGCGAGTTCCAGGCCTTTACAAAGGAAGCCGCAGACCTGCTGCTCGAGATCGGCATCATCAAATCGATTCCGAAAATCGACGACCTCGTTGACACGAGCTTCATCAAGTAGGTTCGTTCGGCGCTGCGCTGGTCCCTCTTCCACAGATGTGGAAGCGGGCTTTCGCGATCAGCGCACCGCTTTGAGGAACATGCCCTGTGATGCGTCCCCTGGATCCCGTGACGTCGAAGCAACGCGCAGTCTATGGCTTTGCGTTCTTCGTCCTGTTCGTAGCCCTGTGGGCATGGGCAACTTTTGGCGGCTATGTTTCCAAAACGTTTCTCGCGAACCCGCTGACCATGCTGCAGGAGGGCTTTGAACTCCTGACCAAGCACGGCTTCCTGTTCGACATCGGCATGACGATCTGGCGGGTTGTCGGCGGCTTTGCGCTGGCGGCCGTTATCGCGGTGCCCCTCGGCGTTCTGATGGGCGCCTACAAGCCGATCGAGGCGTTCCTTGAGCCGTTCGTGTCGTTTGCCCGTTACCTGCCCGCTTCGGCCTTCATCCCGTTGTTGATCCTGTGGGCGGGCATCGGAGAGCTGCAGAAGCTGCTGGTCATTTTCATCGGATCGGTGTTCCAGATTATCCTGATGATCGCCGTCAACGTCGGGAATACCAGGCGCGACCTCGTTGAAGCAGCCTACACGCTGGGAGCCGGCGACAGCGGCATCATCCGCCGCGTGCTGCTGCCCTCCTCTGCCCCCGAGATCGCGGAAATCCTTCGGCTCGTTCTCGGGTGGGCTTGGACCTACGTCATCGTCGCCGAGCTCATCGGTTCATCGTCGGGCATTGGCCACATGATCACCGACAGCCAGGCGCTGCTCAACACCGGCCAGATCATCTTCGGCATCATCGTCATTGGGCTCATCGGGCTGGTGTCGGACTTCCTGTTCAAGGCCTTCAACGCCTGGCTGTTTCCGTGGAAATTGGCATGACCGAGCTGAAGATCGATCAGGTCTCCCGCATTTTCCCTGCGCGCCAGGGCAATGCGCCGACGCGGGCGCTGGAGCCGACCAATCTCAGCGTCGGCAACAACGACTTCGTCACCATTCTCGGCCCGTCGGGCTGCGGAAAATCCACGCTGCTTCGGATCATCGCCGGGCTTGACCGGCCGACCAGCGGCCGCGTCATTCTGGACGGGCACGAGGTCGCGGGACCCGGCGCGGATCGCGGCATGGTGTTTCAATCGTACACGCTGTTCCCGTGGCTAACGGTGCGTGAAAACATCGCGTTCGGCCTGCGCGAGCGCGGGATATCCGAGGCGGATCGCGGCAAGATCGCCGATGGGTACATTCATCGGGTCGGCTTATCCGGCTTTGAGAATCACTGGCCGAAGCAGCTCTCCGGCGGCATGCAGCAACGCACGGCGATCGCCCGCGCGCTTGCCAACGATCCGAAGATCCTGTTGCTGGACGAGCCGTTCGGGGCGTTGGATAATCAAACCCGTGTGCTGATGCAGGAAATGCTGCTCGGCATCTGGGAACGCGACCAGAAGACCGTGCTGTTCGTCACTCATGATATCGAGGAAGCGATTTTCCTCGGCAGCCGCGTCATCGTCATGAGCGCCCGTCCCGGTCGCATCAAGGCCGAGATCGCGATCGATCTGCCTCACCCGCGATCCTACAAGATCAAAACCGCGCCTGAATTCGTCAGGCTGAAGGAACGGCTCGTCGAGGAAATCCGGGCCGAGGCATTGAAGGTTGCGGTTGACGCCTAAAACAGTCGTTCGCGTGTCGATGGTGCGCGGACTGCGATTGTGGCGTCAAGCCGCTATCAAATTGCCGATGACTCTGCCTGCAGTTTGAGATGCAATCCGCCAGATGGTCTTGCTTCTCTCCCCTCATCAACGGCTGTCCGGACCGCTGCGGCCTCGAAACCGGCGCTCACAAGCATTCCCGCAAGTCGCTTACGCGCGTAAAACATCCGGCTCTTCACGGTGGCATGGGGAATGCCGACAATCTCGCTTACCTCAGCGACTGACTTCTCGTGATAGTAGATCAAATCGATGATTTCGCGGTGAGCAGGAGGCAGCCTGTTAATGCATGCTCGCAGGACGGCACTGGTTTTCTTGCGATCGAGCGCCACTTCCGGCGTGTCTGCGGCATCGGCGATGCCGACCACATCTTCCTGATCGATATTCTCATACGATCGCGCTCGGAAAGAGCTCAACGCCTTGATGCGGGCAATCGAGAGCAACCAGGTGGAGACTCGCGAGCGGCCTTCAAAGCTATCTGCGGAACGCCAGACATCAAGAAACACCTGACTGACGATATCTTCTGCAATTGCCGTATTGCGGACTATCCTTTGGATGAAGCGAAACACCCTTACACGGTGACGAGCGAACATGATGTGCATTGCGGCTTTATCTCCCTCCGCAATGTTTTTTAGCAGCATCTCGTCAGAGGCACTTTCCTCCGTATCCGTCATATGGCGGGCGGCATAGACCAGTTTGTCGCGGTTCATCCCATCGGACTGTCCAGATATGGACACCCGATTCGGCAAGACCATCGTTGCGAGATTCGACCGCGATCCGAACGAAAGAATCTCTTCCCGAGACCTGCCTGGCAAAGGCCTCTCCGCCCGTTCTCGCCGCTTGCTTATGCGCATCGTCCTCACCCATTTTGTTTTGACGAGATTGCGCAAGGATGCGTTGCGTGGAGTTGCTCGCGCTACCGTGCGCTGGGCTCGTACTTCTAATCTCCTGGTCTAGGGTGAATTAGCCCGAAAGCTGGATGGCTGACGGGCGGAAGAGAACCGGTGCACGGGCATGCCGGCCAGACGCAAGGTGCCTCGCGATGGCGTACCTGGAGCGGAATCGGACAAGGCATGGCCGTTTTGGGAAAGACGCGGCACCTGTCCGGTGCCTAAACAAGCATCAAACGCTCACGCCCAAGATTTCACCATGTCCAGGTTCCCGACCGGCGCCGCCACGCCCGCCGCCATCATAGACGCCTTGAAAGCGGTAGCCGGCGATCCACCGAAGGTGCGGGCCAGTTTCGCCAAGGGCCGATGCGTTCGCGGAACCTATGCCGCGTCTGACCGGGCGGTGGAGATTACGAAATCCCGCAGCTTCACAAGACCATCACGCGTGCTGGCCCGCTTCTCGGTGGGTGGCGGCGATCCCGAAATGGCGGATACCGACAACTTCGTGCTGCGCGGCTTCAGCTTCAGGCTCGGCGGTGATGGCCATCGTTCGGACATTCTCGTGCAAAGCGCGCCGGTGCATTTTGCGCGGACACTTGACCAGATGCTGGCTTACCTCAGGGTGCGCATGCCGGGGCCGGGCGGCAAGCCGGACATGAGGAAAGTCAGGCCATTCTCCGCCACCAATCCGGAAACACTGCATCAGGCTAGCTATATCGCCGCGCACCCGCCACCCCGGAGTTTTGCCGACATCGTCTATTGGGGAGTGCACGCCTTTCCCGCAACGAATGCGAAAGGCGAAACGCGGTTCATCAAGTTCAAGGTCGTTCCGGTTGGCGCGGAAGTCGCGCAGACCAAGGACGAGGTCAAAGCGAAATCTGTCGATTTCCTGCACGATGATCTCGAAACCCGGATCGCTGCAGGCGATGTCCGGTTCAACGTGATGGCACTGCTCGACTGTCCCGGCGATCCCACAATGGACGTGACTGTCCGGTGGCCGGATGAGGATCATCGTGAAGCGATACGGCTGGGAACGATCGTCATCACCGGTATTGAAGCAGACGAGGTGTGCGACGTGTCCATCTTCGATCCGGCCAATCTTGCCGACGGCATCGGTCATCCACCGGACGAGATCTTTGCGGCGCGCAGCGAAGCCTACGCCATCTCGCTGGCGAAGCGTCGCTAATCATCCGGCATTGCCTAGATCAGGTCTCGGCCTGGATCAGGTCTCGGTTTCCGAAATGCCCTGCGCTTCGCGGCGCCAAACGCCCGGGCTGACGCCGACCATGGCAGAAAACACCCGCGTAAAGTGGCTTTGATTGGCGAAGCCGGCCGACATCGCGATCTCGGACAGCGGCAGGTCGCGGACGGTCAACAATTGCTTGGCCGCCTTCACGCGCTGCTGAAGAAGCCACTGATGGGGCGGCAGGCCGGTGGAAACGCGAAATGCGCGTGAGAAATGGCTGACCGAGAGGTCGAACTCAGCCGCGATCTGTTGCAGTGAAAGTTTTCCGCCGAGGTCGGACTCGAGTCTTTCGCAGGCGCGCCTCGCCTGCCACGGCGCGAGACCGCCGCGGGTCGGTTCGGTGCCGGGCCGAAACCCGCCATAGGCCTGGGCGACATGCGCGGTGAGCGCGAGCATCATGTGATCGATGAAAAGCTGGTTGGCCTCGTCCGGCCGACGCAGCCCGGCCTGCAGCGATGCCCCGATATGACGGACGATCGCATCGTCATGGCCAACGCCGAGTTCGCAGGCAAGCTCTCCCACGCGTGGCTTGCGGGACTGTTCGGTGAGGCCGTCGAGCGCCGAGCGCGGCAGATAGAAAAACAGGGAGTGGAACGGCTTGTCGATCACATAGCGCGGATCGCGCTTGAGATCGTACAGATATGTTGCGCCCGCCGGGACATCCGCCTTCATCACGCACTTGCCGTTCTCCCAGAGCTCGCAGTCCGGGAACTCGCGGAGTTTCAGGCTGACGATAAAGGCATCCTCGGCGGTGAATGAGCCGGATAGACTCGGCACAGGATTATCATCGCGCGTTTCGGTAACCGCGAGTTCGACGCCGCGCAGTGAACGCGTGATCAGCGACGGCGGTGCATCCTTCAGGTGCAGGAATTTTCCGAGCCTCTGTCCGAAGGCGCCAGCCTGTGTCATCTGGGTTGGTCTCATGATTGGAATCGGGCGAGGCGGATCATCGTCGCCCTGTGAGGTCACCGCACATTATCGGAAATCGGCGAGCGACCGTCCAGACTTGCTCGTGATACGCGAAGCTGTTGTGACAGCAATCGAGCCAATCGCATCACAACGATTTTCGTAGCGATTTCAAAACGATCTGGCCGCTGGATCGCTCGGTCGCGCGTCCGCGGCGACCGGGCAGTTGGTTCACAATTGCGAGCTCGGAGCAGGTTCCGGCAAAGCACAGCGGCTTTAGGAAAGACGCCGGAACCCCGCAGCCCCTAGAACGCACACCGAACGCTCGAACCTAGCCGAGCGACCGCGACAGAGACGGGACAGAAGCGATCAGAAGGAGGCTACGCAATGCTTGGTATCACTGCACTCGCCGACTCATCTGCCTTACCGCCCTTACACCGCTTTCCCATGAACATCGCTGCCGACAATATGGAACGCCCTCTCGTCTTGATCGTGGACGATGACGAGGAGGTGCGATCCGCACTTGAAGAGCTTCTTCACTCGGTGGGGATCGACGCATGCTGCTTCGGATCGACGCAAGAGCTATTGCACGCCGACCTTCCGGATCGCCCGGGCTGCCTCATTCTCGATGTCCGTATGCCCGGAGCAAGCGGCCTGGATCTGCAGCAACATCTCGCCTCGAACGGCAATACGCGGCCGATCATCTTCCTTACCGGTCACGGCGACATCGCCATGACGGTGCAAGCGATGAAGGCTGGAGCCGCAGATTTCCTGACAAAGCCGGTGAGAGACCAGACGCTCCTTGATGCGGTTACGGCGGCAATCGAGAAAGATATTTCGCTGAGAACCGCGGCCCGGCATATCAAGCAGCATCTCGACCGCTACGCGAAGTTGACGCCGCGTGAACGCGAGGTCCTGCGCGAAGTGGCAAAAGGCCGCCTCAACAAGCAGATCGCGTTCGATCTCGGCATCAGCGAGATTACCGTCAAGCTTCACCGCGGCAATGTGACGAAGAAGATGCAGGCGACATCCGTCGGTCAACTCATCCGCATCTGGGAGCTGCTGCCCGCGGAAGTTCGACAGGAGAACTCAGCCTAGATCGAAGGATGGACCAATGCGGAGGATGCTTGAACCGCCGATAGTACTGCCCGGCTTGAGATGGACAGCGACATTGACCGGTTCCATCACGGCGTGCTAATTGATCTTCCTTCGCTCTCAACGAGGCGAGCCAAAAATGGCACCCGCTATCAGAGGCGACCGTGATCACCCTTTATCCGCGGCGGGAGCCGACATACGTGATGACGCAAGCGCGTCCGTCGAGCTTACATTCACCTTTGGCCCATTCCGCCTCGTCCCGCGCCAGCAGCTACTCCTTCGCGGCGACAATCCGGTTTCGCTTGGAAGTCGAGCTTTTGAAATCCTCGTAGCTTTGGTTGAGCACGCCGGCGAAGTGGTCGACAAAGATGACCTCATTGCCCGCGTGTGGCCTGGCCTCACAGTCGAGGACTCGAACGTTCGGGCTCAGATCAATGCTGTGCGGCGTACGCTAGCGGAAGGTAGGACCGGCGAGAATTATATCGTTACGGTGCCTGGTCGGGGATATCGCTTCGTTGCAACGGTTTCACGGTCCACCGGCGATGCAGCCCAAGCCTTCCCCGCCCCCCATAAAGGGCACAACTTGCCCGACCGCCTCACCCGACCGATCGGCCGCGCTGACATCGTTGCCATGGTGAGCAGCAGGCTACAGCGAGGCCGCTTCGTCACGATCGTCGGACCGGGCGGAATCGGCAAGACCACAGTTGCTCTGGCGGTCGCCGACCAGTTGATAGCCTCTTACAAAGATGGTGGACGGTTTGTCGATCTTGCTCCGCTCAACGATCCCCAGCTTGTGCCGAGCGCGCTCGCGTCCGTGCTTGGTGTTCCGATCCGCTCGGAGAATCCATATCCCGCGCTGACTTCCTTTCTGAAGGGCAAGCAGATGCTGCTCCTGCTCGACAACTGCGAGCATGTCTTGCTGGCGGCCGCGGAGTTGGCTGAAGAACTTTTGAAAGGCGCACCGGCTGTTCACATCCTTGCCACCAGTCGAGAACCTCTACGTGCCGAAGATGAGCGCGTGCAGCGCCTCCCGCCACTGGAAACTGCTCCTGTCGAGGCAGGATTAACAGCCATGGAAGCGCTTAGCTACCCGGCGGTACAACTCTTTGTCGAGCGCGCGTCAGCGAGCGCCGGCGGATACGAACTCAGGGATGAAGATGTCCCGGTTGTCGCGCAAATCTGCCGTCGGCTCGATGGAATTGCGCTGGCCATCGAGCTTGCGGCGTGTCGCGTTGACGCCTTTGGGGTTCGCGGAGTGGCCAGTCGCCTGGACGATCGATTTCATCTGTTGACACGCGGTCGGCGCACTGCCCTGCCACGGCATCAGACGCTTCGTGCAGCGTTCGATTGGAGCTACGATTTGCTCTCCGAAGTCGAACGCGTCGTCATGCGCCGGTTGGGTGTTTTTGCCGGACGCTTCACGATGGAGGCTGCCATCGCCATCGCCGGAGACGACAAAATAATCGCGTCCGAGGTCGACGGGATCGTTGCCGACCTTGTCGAGAAGTCGCTGGTCATAGCGGATGTGGCAGGCGCGACCGTATACTATCGCTTGACTGATACAGCGCGAGCCTACGCCCAGAAGCGGCTGAGTGAAGTAGGTGAGACGCAAGCTGTGAGGGGGCGACACGCGCTCTACCAACTTGACCTGTTCGAGCGCGCCCTTGCCGAGTGGGAGACGTGGCCCACCACCGAATGGTTGTCCGCGTATGCTCCACAGATCGACGACCTCCGCGGCGCGCTTGATTGGGCATTTTCGCCGAGCGGCGATCCGGGCGTCGGTGTAGAGTTGACGGTCGCGGCGGTGCCTGTTTGGTTCGAGATGTCGCTGATGGAGGAATGTCGCACCCGGGCCGAGCGTGCGCTGACTACGCTCGACGAAAGCACAAAGGACGAACGGCGCCGGATGCATCTCTATGCTGCGGTTGCCTGGTCGCAGATGTATACGACAGCATCGGCCCGGGACACGGGAGCGGCGTGGGCGACCGCGTTCGAAATCGCGGAAGGTCTGGACGACACTGATTACCGCTTACGAGCGCTGTGGGGAATGTGGGCTTCGCGAGTCAACCGCGGAGAGTTCGTCGAAGCTCTGGCGCTCGCGAAGCGCTTTTCTTCGGTTGCCGAGAAGACGGCGGATATCAACGATCGATTGCTCGGCGATCGATTGACAGGTGCGTCGCTGCACTTCCTGGGCAACCAGTCAAGTGCAAGACAGCACATTGAGCGGATGCTTGCGCACTACGTAGCTCCCGTCCGTCGATCACATGCGGTGCGCTTCCAGTTCGACCAAGGGGTGACAGCACGCATCACGCTCGCACGAGTGCTATGGCTGCAGGGGTTCGCGACTGAGGCGCTACGCTGTGTCGAGAATAACGTCAGCGACGCTCTTTCGATCAATCACAGGCTCTCGCTCTGCAACGCGCTTGCTCAGGCAGCGTGTCCGATTGCCCTCATGGCTGGCGATCTGTTGGCCGCGGAACGTTACACAAGGATGCTGCTCTATCAGACCGCCAGCGATGAGCTTGATATCTGGCGCGCTTATGGGCGCTGCTTCGAAGGAGAACTGCAGGTCAAGCGCGGCAATCTCGCCGCCGGCTTGCAGCAGCTAAAAGTTGGTATCGATGAACTTCGCCGAGCCAGATTCGTCCAGTATCTCACGACCTTCCTGGGCGCTCTGGCCGAGGGGCTGGCGGTCGCCGGAGACGCCCTACTGGCAAAGGCCGCGATCGATGAAGCGATCGGACGAAACGAGCAGAGCGAGGAGCGCTGGTGCAGTCCGGAGCTGTTGCGGATCAAGGGTGTAGTCGCCTTGCAGCGAGACGCTGGTCAGGCCGAGGAAGATTTTCTGGCGTCGATTGAGTTGGCCCGAACGCAGGAGGCTCTCGCATGGGAACTGCGCACCACGACTAGCCTGGCGCGACTGCGGCGGGATCAGGGGAGGGTCGGCGAAGCGTACGAGTTGCTCTCTCCGCTCTATAGCCGCTTCAGCGAGGGCTACGAAACCGACGATCTTAAGATCGCGAAGGGTCTGCTGGATGAACTCTCGGGCCAGCGCTAGCCCAGACCAACGCAGGCCGTTTCACATCCGCTGCTGAGATTTCACGGAAATTCACAATGCTTCATGGGGAGGCTTCACGCCTCGTTCCCGGATTTTGCGAGAATTCACAAGGTTTGTTTAGGGTTTAATCGCACGGGCGCGCATGATCTCTGTCGAGCGGTCCCGTTCGGATGGATATCGATGCTTGAGAAAGCTGCACCAGCAAATATTCGCGACGTAGCGTTGCTTGAGCCTTTGACGCAGCAGTTTGTCGACGCGATCGCAGACGGCCCGATGATGGGTAAACTGTCTCCCGAAGAAGCACGAAGATTTCTGGCGGATATCCAATCAGGCATCATCGGCAAGCCAGCCGTGCGCTATGAGGATATAGTAGCCGCTACCGGCCCCACCGGAGCGGTGCCAGTTCGCATCATTCGACCGGAGAGGGCAAGTGAAACGCTGCCCGCATTGATATATGTCCATGGCGGCTGGACTGTCGGCGATAAAGAGACACACGACCGCTTGATTCGCGAAATCGCGGTCGGTGCACACGTTGCGTTGTTTTTCGTGGATTACGACCGCTCGCTGGAAGCCAGGTATCCGGTAGCAATCGAACAAGTCTATGCCGTCGCCAAGTACCTGGTAGAGCATGCTGAACATCTAGGGATCGATCCCACGCGCCTGGCCATCGCCGGCGACGGCGTCGGCGGCAACATGGCCGCCGCTGTCACGCTCATGGCGAAGGAACGGCGCGGCCCCAAGATCGATGCGCAGGTGCTGTTCTATCCCGCCGTCAGCTCGATGTTCGACACCGAGTCTTATGCCTCGTTCGCAAATGGCCCGTGGCTGACAAAGCGGGCGATGGAATCGTTCTGGAACGCTTATCTTCCGGACGCCGCCGCGCGCAAGCAGATCACCGCGGCACCACTCAATGCCTCGATCGACCAACTGACTGGCCTTCCGGATACGCTTATCATCGTCGCCGAGAACGATGTGCTCCGTGATGAGGGTGAGTGCTACGCGCGCAAACTGGTTCGTGCGGGGGTGCGCGTCACCTCCACAAGATACAACGGTACCATTCATGATTTCGTCATGCTCAACGCACTGGCCGATACCCCTGCGGCCAGAGGCGCTATCGCGCAGACTAACGCCCTTCTCCGGTCCATTCTTGAATGACGGATTTAGCCACGCAGGCGGCAAACTTGTCAGAGGCCCATGCGAACCACCGCGACAGACAACGGAGCAGAATCGATCAGAAGGAGGCTAGCAATGGTTGGTACAACTGGATTCGCCGGCTTATTTGCTTTACCACCCTCACCCCGCATTCCCATGAGCGTAGCTGCCGACAATATGGAACGCCCTCTCGTCCTGATCGTGGACGATGACGAGGAGGTGCGGTCCGCACTTGAAGAGCTTCTTCTCTCGGTGGGGATCGACGCGTGCTGTTTTGGGTCTACGCAAGAGCTATTGCACGCCGACCTTCCGGATCGTCCGGGCTGCCTGATTCTCGATGTCCGTATGCCCGGAGCAAGCGGGCTGGATCTGCAGCAGCATCTCGCCTCGAACGGCAATACGCGGCCGATCATCTTCCTTACCGGTCACGGCGACATCGCGATGACGGTGCAAGCGATGAAGGCGGGAGCCGTCGATTTCCTGACAAAGCCGGTGAGAGACCAGACGCTCCTTGATGCGGTTACGGCGGCAATCGAGAAAGATATTTCGCTGAGAACCGCGGCCCGGCATATCAAGCAACATCTCGACCGCTACGCCAAGTTGACGCCGCGTGAACGCGAGGTCCTGCGCGAAGTGGCAAAAGGCCGCCTCAACAAGCAGATCGCATTCGATCTCGGCATCAGCGAGATCACCGTCAAGCTGCACCGCGGCAGCATAACGAAGAAGATGCAGGCGACGTCGGTCGGTCAGCTCATTCGCATCTGGGAACTGCTGCCTGCGGGGATCCGGGAGGAAAAATCACCCTAGACCAAAGGATGGTTACGATCAGGCCAGCAATGGGTCAGACGAGGGAGACGGCCATCCGGCCGTGCAAGCGAAGAGTCATCCGTTGTCCAAAGCGCCCTTAGTCGCGGTCGTAGATGACGATGAAGCTGTGCGAGAGGCCCTTTCCGATCTCCTTCTGGTGCTGGAACTATCGTGTCGCACTTTCGATCGAGCGGAGGCCTTCATGGCGGAGTACGTCCCGGGCAGGTTCGACTGCCTGATCACCGATGTAAGCATGCCGGGCCATAGCGGGCTCGACCTGTTGCAGCGGCTGCGGACCATCGGTTCCCCGATGCCGGTGATCATCGTCACGGCCGACACCGCTCCGGCGACCCGATTGCGTGCCATGAGATGCGGCGCTCATGCCTTTCTGACCAAGCCGGTGAGCAGCGAAGCACTCCTTCGTCATCTGCGGTCCGCGCTGAGACACGCGGGCTCCTGCCCCGGCGCAGATGGATGGGAGACGCCCCACGATGGCTAGTCCCGTCCACAAGACCGTGACGGGTGGACACGAACACCCCTCCGTGTCTCCTCCCGGAATGGAGTTGTCCGATTTCGCATCCGAAAGCGTGATTGTCAGCGACGAGCACGGCGTCGTGAAATACTGGAATGCGGCTTCGGAAGCCCTTTATGGATGGCCCGCCATGGCCATGATCGGGCAGAATCTTGCCGCGCTCCGCACACCCGGCCAGCACGACCCCGAACACGCTGGCGCGCTACTGCGGGAAGGCCGATGGGAGGGCTTAGTCCGCCGGCGCAACCAGGCCGGAGCGGGCGTTACAGTTGCCATCAGGCAAATCGTAAGGCGGGATGCAGCCGGCATACTCCTCGATATCGTTGAATTCGGACGAGACGCTGGAGGGATGTCCGAAGCGGCAACCATACGCGTCGATGCCGAGCTGCAGGGCTATCTGGCCGCTTGCTGGGAACTCGATACCTCAGGCGCCCGCTCTGTGCTCCAAACAATCGCCGAGCTCAGAAGTCGTAGCGTAATCGACGATCTCGATGAACACCCGGAATGGGTTGAAAAGCTTCTGACCGCCACCCGCATCTCGGCCGTCAATGATCGCGCGGTACGGATGTTCGGCGCCCATGCCGGTCTGGAGCAGATGATCGGCAAGCCCGTCGGCGCATTCTGGCCGGCCGAAAGTCGCTCAGTACTCGCTGCCCTCCTCGAAAAGGTGGCAACCGATCCCTCGCGCCTCGAAATGCGCAGAATTGTCTCCAGTGGAACCATACGCAACCCCATCATCAGGGCTTGGCACTCCGCCGAGCCGAAGCCCCCCGGAACGGTGTTCGTAACCATCAACGGCGAGGCGAATGACGATCGCACGTCCTGGGAACTGCAGGCCAGCGAGGAACGCTATCGTAAACTGATTCAGTATCTGCCGACCGCGCTCTGGCAGGTCGATTCCCGTCGCGCGGGCGAAGTGTTTGATCAGCTCAAGGCAAACGGCATCCGCGATATCGGAGCCTACCTCGACCGGAATCCGGACCTCATCGAACACGCCAAGGATTTTGTGCGGGTTACGGAAGTGAACCGGGATGCGGTGTTGCTGTTTCGGGCCAAGAATGCCGCCGATCTCATAAATCCCGTTCGATACATTTTTGCCGCCGCCCCCGGGCTTGCCAAGCGGGTCATGGTTGCTCACTTTGAAGGCCGGCGAAATTTCTTTGAAGAAACGAAGATCCTCGCCTTCGATGGCACGATTATCGATGTTCTGTTCACGGTCACATATCCGGTATTGCCCGAGCAACTGGATACGACCTTCATCACCATGCAGGACATCAGCGAACGATTGAATACGGAACAGCAGCTTCGAAAGCTGCAGGCCGACTTCACGCATGCAGGACGCATCGCAACGCTCGGCGAACTGGCAACCTCGATCGCGCATGAGGTCAACCAGCCGCTTTCGGCGATCGTCACCAACGCAGAGACGAGCCTGAGATGGCTGGCGCGCGCCGATCAAAACACTGAAAAAGTCACGCAGCTCGTCTCACGAATCGCATCAAGCGCGCGCCGCGCGGGTGAAATCATTCACCGCATACGAGGCATGGCGGCGAAGAATGAGCCGGAGAAACGTCTCATCGACCTCAACGAGGTCGTTGAAGAAGCGCTCCTGTTCATCCGCCATGAGATCGATTCGAAGTCGATTGCTCTGTCGGCAGTACTAGAAGCTGGACTTCCGAACGTGATGGGCGATCGGATTCAGTTGCAGCAAGTGATCATCAATTTGCTGGTGAACAGCGTCCAGGCAGTCGCACAGTCGGGGCAGCCAACACGCCGAATCGACATCGAGACGTCGATCGACGAAAGCGGCTCGGTCGCCTTTTCCGCCTTCGATAATGGTCCAGGCATCGCCGACGGCAACATGAAGCATATTTTCGAAAGCTTCTTCAGCACCAAGGACGCAGGGATCGGTATCGGGCTGGCAATTTGCCATTCGATCATTATCGCGCATGGCGGCCGTATCGCGGGTTCAAACCGTCCGAGCGGCGGCGCACACTTTCGCTTCACACTGCCAGTGCCAACGGCTGCCGAAATCGATTCCGCGGTTGTCGGCTTTATTCGGCCCGCTCAATGAGCTTCGTTTCATGGCGGGAATGTCTGCCCGCTTGCACCCATCGCATCCATCCTATCCCAAGGTGCAGGTTGATCTATCCACCGAACCAGCGCCACTAGACTCGCTGCACGATACCGTCGCGCGGCGTTTGCCATCATTGTTGCGAGCACACAGGAAGCGGCGCTCCGACTCTTTGGCCCCGCGCGGTCCGCGGAGCGGGCGCGTGACCTCTCCAATGCGAGCACAAACCGATGAGCAAACCGGTCTTGCACAATTCTTCGGCAGGCCTGCCGGCCGCAGCCGAGGCACCACGCCCGAACGATCAGCCAAATGCCGAGCGCCGTCCTGCCGACGTGGAGATGGCACGCGTGCTTCACACCAAACCAGTCAGCATGGCTTTGGACCCCTCCGGGAGCGCGATCGCCCACTGGAAACATGAGCCATTGCACGACGTCGTCGAGCCTATGAGCCACCACGTCATTATGGCTTACAACGGCTCGATGCAGCGCATGGAGCGCCGGACAGGCAGATCGGTTGCGATCGGAACGTTTCGTCCCGGGGTTTTGATAATCATTCCGGAAGGATCAAGCTCACGATGGGATATTCCGAAACCTGTTGATGTCGTTCAGCTCTATCTTCCTCACACAGTGCTCAAGCGCGTTGCTGACGAAGCCGACGTCGCCACACCGCTCGATCTCCTGGAGCGAACGGCGCATCCCGACCCCATTACATCCCGATTGATCTTGAGCGCGACGGATGTGCTGGAGAGCAATGAGGCGCTGGATACGCTGTTCAGGCACCAATTGATAGACCTCCTGGCCACGCGTCTTCTGGCTGCGCACACCGGCTCGCCAGCCCCGTTCCAGCCAACCCTCGGCGGCCTTCCGCCGAAGACACTGCGCCGCGCCATCGAACGCCTCCGTTCGGACAGCGATGCGGACGTCTCGCTCGTGGCGCTGGCTTCGGAGGCCGGCCTGTCGCGCTTCCACTTCTGCCGTGCCTTCAAGCACAGCACCGGGCTTTCACCTCATGCCTGGCTGCGCCAGCACCGGCTTGAGCAGGCCATGAACATGCTGCGCGACACCGACGCTTCGGTCGTCTCAGTCGCAGCGGAGCTTGGCTATGCGTCCCAGACCGCCTTCGCCGCGGCGTTCAGGAAGCTGACTGGCGAAACGCCGAGCGATTGGCGGCGACGCATGCGCTAGCAGCAATCTCTCTACAGGTACGGCAATCGCTCTGGGGCAGTCGCAAATCGGTTCGTTATCGTGGTGCCTACGTTGACAATGGAGGAGACAGCGATGACCTGGAAGAAATTCGTCATCCCCCTGGCAATCGCACCGCGACGAAGAGCCGTTGCGACCGCGCTCATATACGGACTTTCGCTGGCCGTTCGCTTTACTTCAGCGGCAGGCGAAGAAACAGAGGTTCCGGCACCGGCCGCTCGAAGCGCCAATCCCATGGCTTCCATCATGATCAACGATGGCGCCCAGCTCTTGTACAGGAATTGGCCGCCAAAGCCCGCTCTGCCGATTGCCCTTAACCGCAGCTGGCCGCTGGGCCCCAGAAGCTGTCATGCGGCATGTGAAAGCCGCGTGCCGATCTCGCTAGTGCCGAGCTGCCCGCCATAGGGTCAGCCGGACTTCGTTTCACATCTTCGCGTCCTCGTCGATCGCAGGAGGCCTTGCCGCCAATGAACAGCGGCGGCGGTGACGTGCCTTTGCCTGAACCACAACTCAACCCACAGGAGCAAATCACATGCGACTCATCATCATTGGCGCCGGCTTCGCCGGCATGTACGCCGCACTTTCCGCCGCCCGCCTGCGCGACATCCAGGGCGTCTCACCCGAAGAGCTCGAGATCGCGCTGGTCGCACCAGAGCCGACGCTGGTGGTTCGCCCGCGGCTTTACGAGCAGAAGCCCGAGACCCTCACGGCGCCCCTGCTGGATGTCCTGAACGCCATCGACGTCGTCTACGTGCAGGGCAGCGCCGAGAGCATCGACACCAAATCCCGCGTGGTGCAGGTCGCGACCGCCAAGGGTACGCGAAAGACGCTGTCCTATGACCGGCTGGTCGTGGCGACCGGCAGCAGGCTGTTCCGCCCCAACATTCCCGGCCTTGCCGAACACGGCTTCAGCGTCGACCAGCTCGACGATGCGATTGCCCTCGACCGGCACCTGCACAGCCTTCCTGACCGGCCGGCAATGAACGGGCGCGACACGGTCGTCGTTGCCGGCGGCGGCTTCACCGGCATCGAGGCGGCGACGGAAATGCCGGCGCGGCTTCGCAAAATCCTTGGCAAGGATGCCAAGCCCCGCGTCATCATCGTCGACCGGAACAGCGCGATTGCCCCCGATATGGGCGAAGGTCCTCGCCCCGTCATTGAGGAGGCCCTGCGCAAGATCGGTGTGGAGACCCGGCTCGGCGCCGGCGTCGCCTCGCTGGACAAATCCGGCGTCACTCTCTCCAATGGCGAGCATATCGAAACCGAAACCGTGATCTGGGCGGCGGGTATTCGCGCCGCGCCGTTGACCCAGCAGATCCCGGCCGAACGCGACAATTTCGGCCGGCTGCTGGTCGACCGCGACTTGCGCGTGCCGGGGGTGGCCGGCGTCTTCGCCACCGGCGATGCGGCTCGCGCGGCATGTGACGATGTCGGCAACTACGCGCTGATGTCGTGCCAACACGCCACGCGGATGGGCGCCTTTGCCGGCAACAATGCCGCGGCCGAACTGCTGGGCGTTCCGACCAAGCCGTATCACCAGAAGGGCTACGTCACCTGCCTGGATCTCGGCGAGGCCGGTGCGCTGTTCACCGTTGGCTGGGAACGCCAGGTCAAGATGGTCGGCGACGTCGGCAAGAAGACCAAGCAGGAGATCAACACCGTCTGGATCTATCCGCCGAAGGCCGAGCGTGCTGCCGCGCTGGCCTCGGCCGATCCGGAGCGTGTGACTGATGTGACTGGCTTCTTCTAGACCCTTCACGCGAAACGGGCCGCGCTTCTCGCTGGCTGCGCGGCCCGCTCAACCGAGACCAGCCAGTAGCTTTGAACATGAAACAGGAGACGAACATGGACGTAGACACGAGCCTAGCCAACACCTCACATCCCGGTGGACCGGGGTCCAACGAATTGGTTCCGTCGCGCTACGCGGTGCAGGTCGGCGACATTGACGTGCTGGTGGTCAGCGATGGCGTGCTGCCGCTCCCAACCGCAATGTTGGCACACAACATCGACCCGGCCGTCCGGGCGACCTGGCTGAAAGACATGTTCCTGCCGCCGGACGCTTACGATTGGGCGCTGAACGTGGTCGTGGTGCGTAGCGGCGACCGGACCATACTCGTCGATGCTGGGCTTGGGCTCGACCCGGACTTGCACTTGCCGCGGGCCGGGCAATTGATCAAGCGACTGGAGGCCGCCGGCATCGATCTTGCGTCCGTGACCGACGTGGTGCTGACCCACATGCACATGGACCACATTGGCGGGCTGCTCGTCGACGGGGTCAAGGAACGGCTACGTCCGGATCTGCGGATCCACGTGGCGGCCGCCGAGGTCAAGTTCTGGGAGGCGCCCGATTTCTCCCACGTCTCCATGCCGCCGGGGTTCCCGGACGCGCTTCGATCGACCGCCAAGCGGTTCGTGAAAGAGTACCGCAGCCAGCTGCGGCCGTTCGAGGAGGAGTACGAGGTGGCGCCGGGAGTGGTCGTCACTCGCACCGGCGGCCACACCCCCGGGCACAGCGTGGTCCGCGTGGCGTCCGGCGGCGACCGGCTGACGTTCGCCGGAGACCTCGTGTTCGCGGTCGGGTTCGAGCACCCCGAGTGGTACAACGGCTTCGAACACGACCCCGAGGAGTCGGCACGCGTTCGTATCAGTCTTTTGCGGGAGCTGGCTGAGACCGGTGGGCTGCTGGTGGCTACTCACCTGCCGTTCCCGTCCGTCGGCCATGTGGCAGTCGACGGCGACGCCTTTCGTTGGGTGCCGGTCTTCTGGGACTACTGACCGCACGGTCCGAACGAGAGGCGCCTCGTAAGCGCTTCATTCGATACGGGCCGCGTTTCCAGCGCGGGAGCGCGGCCCGCTCACCCAAAATCCTCTTGGAGCTCGACCTCGATGAAACACGAGACCGTGCGCGCGAGCGCGTTCGCCATGCCGCTGACGAACCCGGCCTTTCCCGCCGGCCCCTACCGGTTCGTCAACCGCGAATACTTCATCATCCAGTACCGGACCGATCTCGAAGCGTTGCGCCGCATCGTGCCGGAGCCGCTGGCGATCACCGAGCCGGTGGTGAACTACGAATTCATCCGCATGCCCGACTCCACCGGCTTCGGCGACTACACCGAAAGCGGCCAGGTCATTCCGGTAAGCTACCAGGGCCAGGCCGGCAGCTTCGTCCACCAGATGTTCCTCAATGATCATCCGCCGATCGCCGGCGGACGCGAGCTGTGGGGCTTTCCCAAGAAGCTGGCGCAGCCAAAATTGGCCGTCGAGATCGACACGCTGGTCGGCACCCTGAACTACGGCTCGGTCCGCATCGCCACCGGCACCATGGGCTACAAGCACCGCGCCCTCGACACGTCAGTCGAAGCCAAAAAGCTCGCCGGCCCCAATTTCCTGCTCAAGATCATCCCGCATGTCGACGGCACCGCCCGCATCTGCGAGCTGGTGCGCTTCCATTGCGAGGATATCACCGTGAAGGGCGCCTGGACGGGGCCGGCTGCGCTCGACCTTTACTCGCATGCCTTGGCGCCCGTCGCCGAGCTGCCGGTCCTTCAAGTCTTGTCGGCCAAGCACATCGTAGCTGACCTCACGCTCGGGCTTGGCACGGTGATCCATGACTACCTCTCCTCGGGCAAGGCCGCGCGGCGCCGCGAGACCGAGTCCGGAATCTTGATCGAAGCGAATGCCGGCTGATCGGATCAATCGCAATGCAAGGAGTATTGGCAATGTTGAACGTGATACGCGAGCAAACCGGTCCTGTGGTGCAGCAAACCAAGCCGCTGCCCTACGATGTCGTCGCTTTGGTGCTGCAGGGCGGCGGGGCGCTTGGAGCTTACCAGGCCGGCGTCTATGAGGGCCTGCACGAGGCCGGCATCCGGCCGAACTGGCTGGCCGGCATTTCGATCGGCGCGCTCAACGCCGCCATCATCGCGGGCTCGCCCGAAGCCGAACGCGTGCAACGGCTGCGCGAGTTCTGGGAGACCATCTGTGCCTTTTCGATAGAATGGCCGGCCGGCGAAGGGCTGGCCAATGCCCTGCCCTTTGCGTTCGACATCAACTCGGTACGCAACGCGATGGCGGCGGCGAGGGCCCTGGTGCAGGGCCAGCCCGGCTTCTTCAAGCCGCGCTTCCCGTCGCCGCTTTGGTCGCCGTTCTCGGGCGATGCCGCGACCAGCTTCTACGATACGGCACCGTTGCAGCGGACGCTGGAGCGGCTCGTCGACTTCGATCGGCTGAACTCGGGCGAGGTGCGCGTCAGCGTCGGCGCGGTCAACGTGCGCACCGGCAACCTGACCTATTTCGACACTGCCGAACGCCGGCTCGGACCGAAGCATTTTATGGCTTCCGGCGCGCTGCCGCCGGGATTCCCCGCCGTCGAAATCGAAGGCGAGCACTATTGGGATGGCGGCATGGTTTCGAACACGCCTCTTTCCCGCGTGCTGTCCGGCGAGCCGCGCGACACCCTGACATTCCAGATCGATCTCTGGTCCGCCAGGGGCCGCGTACCCTATGACATGATGGAAGTGTCGAGCCGGCAGAAGGACATCCAGTATTCGAGCCGGACGCGCGCCATTACGGATCACATGACGCGGATGCAGAAAATGCGTCAGGCGCTGCAGCGGACGATGGAGGAACTGCCGGAAAGCGCCAAGGCTAAGCCGGAAATCCGCGCCATCGCCGATATGGCGCGCCATCGCTCCTACAACATCATCCACCTGATTTATCAGACCAAGATCCACGAGGGCCATTCGAGGGATTACGAGTTCGGGCTGAGCGCGATGCGTGCACATTGGCAGAGCGGGCTCGACGACATCCGCCGCACGCTGGCCGACCCGCGGCGCCTCGACCCGCCGGCGCCGGAGCTCGGCATGGTGACCCACGACGTCCATCGCCGCGATTGAGCTTTGGCTAATTCATCTCAAACATCGAAAGGAATTCCCATGTTGAAAGGCAAGGTAGCCATCGTCACCGGGTCGACCAGCGGCATTGGGCTCGGGATCGCCAAGGAGCTCGCCAAGCTCGGCGCCGACCTGGTGTTGAACGGCTTCGGCGATGCCGGTGAGATCGAGGCGATCCGCAGCGGGATCGAGCGCGAGCACGGCGTGCGCGTCGTCTACGACGGCGCCGATATGTCAAAGGGAGAAGCCGTGCGCGGATTGATCGCCGCGACCGTCGAGAAGTTCGGGCGTCTCGACATTCTGGTGAACAATGCCGGCATCCAGTTCACCGCGCCGGTCGACGAATTCCCGCCCGCCAAATGGAACGCCATCCTGGAGATCAACCTGTCGGCAGCGTTCCACGGCATAGCAGCGGCGATACCCCAGATGAAGAGGCAGCGCTGGGGACGCATCGTCAACATCGCCTCCGCGCACGGTCTCGTCGCTTCAACGCACAAGGCAGCCTACGTCGCAGCCAAGCACGGGCTGGTCGGCCTCACCAAGGTGGTCGGCCTCGAGACAGCCGGAAGCGGCGTGACCTGCAACGCGGTCTGTCCTGGCTGGGTGCGAACGCCGCTGGTCGAAAAGCAGATCAGCGACATCGCTGCGCAACGCGGCATCAGTCAAAAGCAAGCCGTCGAGGAGCTTTTGTCCGAGAAACAACCGTCTCTGGATTTTGCCTCTCCCGAGCAGCTTGGCGGCACTGTCGCGTTCCTTTGCTCCGCTGCTGCAGACCAGATCACGGGCACCGCAATCTCCGTCGATGGCGGCTGGACCGCGCGGTAACCGCGAGTGAATGGTGCGAGCGATAATAACCATTGCAAGGAGGGCGTCGTGGCGCATCTCAACAAGAAAAAGATGGTCGGCTTGGTGCTGTGCCTCGGCGCCGTCGTGGTCGTGGCCGGCGGATGGGTCTATGCCCGTTCAAACGAGACGTTTACCGACAACGCCTACATTCGCGGCGACATGACGTCGCTCGCGCCAAAGGTTGCGGGCTACGTCACGGCCGTGGAGGTTCAGGACAACCAGTCCGTTCGCGCGGGTGACGTCCTGTTCCGGATCGACGACCGGGACTACCGCGCGCGGCTTGCGCAAGCAGAAGCCAATGTCGAAGCCGCACGAGCCCGCCTCGCCAATGTCGATGCCGAGACCCAACTCCAGCACGCCCTGATAAGGCAGGCCGAAGCTCAAAGACTTGCGAGCGTGGCCGAGATGAATCTGGCTCGCAAGGCCTCCGATCGTCGCCGCGAGCTGATCCGCACCAATGCCGTCAGCCAGGCCCAGGTCGACGAAAGCGATGCGGCGCTGTCGAGAACCGAGGCCGGCGTGTCGGCGGCATCGGCGACGGTAGAGGCCCAGCGGCAACGCATCAAAGTCCTTGCCAGTCAGCGCGAAGCTGCCGTGGCGGCCGTGGCGCAGGCACAGGCCGCGCGCGATCTAGCCCAGATCGATCTCGACCACACCGTCGTGCATGCACCGATCGATGGCGTCATCGGCAATCGCCAGGTCCGCGTCGGCCGGCTTGTTGCACCAGGCACCTCCTTGCTCGACATCGTTCCGGTCAAGGACGTGTGGGTCGTTGCGAACTTCAAGGAAAGCCAGATCGAACATATCCGGACTGGTCAGCGCGCTCGCATCACCGTGGACGGCTACCCGGACCAAACGATTGAAGGCGTGGTGGACAGCTTTGCGCCCGGCAGCGGGTCTGCGTTCACCCTGCTCCCCACCGACAATGCGACCGGGAACTTCATTCGTGTCGTTCAACGCGTGCCTGTGAAGATCCGGTTCGCCAGGAATCCATTGCCCGGCCGCGTCGTGCCTGGCCTATCCGCACGTGTCGAGATCGATCGAGGAATTGGCAGATGACCGTGATCGCCGACGCCACGCCAGGCTACGACAGGCGCGCGGCAGGAAGCATTCTTGTCGCAGGCATCGTGCTCGCCACTCTGACGGAGGCAGTCGCAAGCACCGTCCTGTCGCTCGGACGCAACGATATCATCGGCGACACCCATGCAACTCCCGATGAGTTCGCCTGGCTCGACGTCGGATACACCGCTACGAAGCTTATCGGGTTCATGGCCGCCTCCTGGCTCATGACCTGTATCAATCCGCGCAGCCTGATCATCGGCTCGACAGTAGTCATGGCAACGGCCTGCGGCATCGCCGCCATCACAGATCGGCTGGACCTGCTGATCGCACTCCGCATCGTGCAAGGCTTCTCCGGCGGCACCTTGCTTGTCGCCGGGCAGTCGATCATTTTTCTTGCCTATCCGCGATCCTGCCAGCCGATCCTGCAGGCACTGTTTGCGATGGGGTCTGTCGTGGCTCCCGGGACCATCGCCCCGGCACTGCAGGGGTGGTTGATCGACAGCCATTCGTGGGCATGGATTTTCTTCAGCGTTGTTCCGGTAGCCCTCGCCGCCATCGGACTTCTGCTGATCGCGGACGGCCCGCGGCCCGTTACAACTGCGCGCCTTCCGTTCGACTGGATCGGCTTCTTGTTGATGTCACTTGCATTTTTCTGCTTCACTTATGTGCTCAATCAGGGCAGCCGATGGCGCTGGTTCGAGGAGCCTCGCATCGTGTGGCTAACCGTGATCGGCGCAGCAGCCCTGCTGGCACTTCTCGGCCAACAGGTGATGGCCAAAAGCCAAGGCCTGCTGGATTTCACCCTGTTCCGGTCGAGCGATTTTTCATTCGCATTCATCGTCAGTTTTGTCGCCGGTGCCGCCTTGTTCGGCAGCGCGTATCTGATCCCGTCCTTTGCCGTGTCCGTTCTCGCGTTCACGCCTACCGATGCAGGCCAGCTCCTGTTGCCAAGCGGCGCGCTTTTCGTTGGCGCGCTCCTCATTGCTGCCTTTCTCATGCAGGTCAGAGGCGCTCCCCCGATCGCCACGGTGCCGTTCGGAATCCTGATGATCATGGCCGCGATGTGGATGCTGTCCGGCTCGACCAGCGAGAGTGGCACCGACGACATGATGGCAGCCATCCTGCTGCGCGGATTTGGACTTGGCTTCCTCTTCCTGTCGATCACTCTCATCGCCTTCAGCGAGCTGAACAACCGCAATCGTGCGTCTGGCATCGGCCTCTTCAATGCGGGCCGCCAGATCGGCGGCCTCATGGGGGTAGCCGGGCTCCAGACCATGATCGACCACAATGTGACCGCCAATGCTGCGGTGCTTGGCGCCAGCGTCACCGCAGGCGTCCCTGCGGTCAGCGAGCGGCTGACGACGATGAGCGCCGTGCTCGCGGCACGAGGGATGGACAGCGTGGCGTCCGGCCGGGCTGCGATGGGCCTCTTGGCCCGATCCGTTACCGGTCAGTCCACCGTGATCGCTTTCGATACGGCGTTCGCTGCGGTCGCCCTCCTTTTCGTCATCGCCGCGCCCGTGCTGGTCACCATCAAGGTCGCCTTCGCCCTGCACGCGAAGATGCGCGCGGCGCAGTTACCCCGGACCGAGGAGCCGTACATGAGACATCCCGCGACGAAGCCCGTTCGACAAGACAATGCTGCACCGAAGCCAGACGCTCGCGCCGACATCGTGCTGGCTATGAGCGAGGCTCTCGCTCATCCGAGCGGCGCGC
Organism: Bradyrhizobium sp. CSA112; assembly: GCF_029051645.1. Lineage (GTDB taxonomy): Bacteria > Pseudomonadota > Alphaproteobacteria > Rhizobiales > Xanthobacteraceae > Bradyrhizobium. The sequence goes on along the minus strand of NZ_JAACFS010000001.1, from coordinate 374,074 downwards.
CCGCTGGTCTCAACGGTATCTTGGATCGAAGCGGATACTCGAAAGAAGATATTCTTTCGGCGTTCGAGAGCGTCGACGATCTCATCGTCGCGATCGCCGAACACAAAGCCTCCCTCATATCGCAGCCATTGGTGAGAAGAGCGAGCCCTGGCACCGTAGACGATGCACGCGAAACCCTCATCGCGTTCGGACGCGTTGCCTGGAAGGAATATTCAACCACCCTGGTCGGGTTCATTCGGATGGTGATGACCGAAGGTGCACGCAATCCTGCGCTCAAGAAGCGGGTGCACGAGGCGGGGCAAGCGACTGTCACGCTCAGGCTGCGGGAGTTTCTGGCGGCAGCAAATGAAAGGGGGATCCTGTCGATATCGGACGCTCAGCTATACGCCGAGCAATTGATGGGACTGCTAAGGGAACCGCTCTACCAGGCACTCATGCTGAGTCCAGCAACGAGATCGGAGGGAGTAGCCGCCGACCGCGTCAGAGCCAGCATCGAAAGGTTCATTCAAGGATGCGCGAGCACGAGGAGCATCACGCGATGAGCGCAGCTAATGATATTGCCCGGTTAAGACGGTCTGGCCCGAGAGAGAGCCCTTCAAGACTGAAAGTCGTCGGCGATGTCCCGCCAGACCTGGCAAACAACATCGACGAGAATGGATCCCTGGTGACCGTCGATCCAGCCGACTGGATCGTCTGTTTCGTACCCGGCCTTCGACGGCAGTGGTGGCATCGGTTCGTCCACCACAGGCATAAGCACGTCTTTGCCATGCGACCCACGGGCACGGGGAGTTGGTTACTCGTGGAGCCGTGGTGGACGCGCATGATGGTGACGATCTTGCCGCCGGCCGATGCAGTCAGATTTCTCCGGTGGGGTGCGACGGGCGATATCCTTCGCGTCCGCGAAGCGGTCCCGGGTAAAGCGAGCCAGATTCGCGGCTGGTCCAACTGCGCGGTTCTCTCGGCGTTCTTGCTGGGGCGATCGAGCTGGGCATGGACGCCGCACGGTCTCTACCGGCAATTGGTCCGGGAAAAGTCGACACGACGCGAGAATGTTCAGCAACTTCTCGTCGACCAATTCACCAAAGTCGTCGGCCATCACTCGTCCAACGCATTGAGTGTCAGCGCCGACCAGCTTTCCCTGCCACTACGGGAGTTGCTCGTCATCATTGGACGCAATCTTCTCGAGACGATGATGACACCGTCGTTGCTGGAGGTTTGCTACACAGCCATCCTTGAAGCGGATCGCTACCCCGATGCGACACAGGCCTACGCGCAACACGGCCCTACGCCGGCCATCGCGGTCCTTACGAAAATTCTCGCGAAAGCGAAGCAGGCCGGCGAAATCGATCTCGCGGATTGCGAAGCCGGCGCCCGCCAGTTTCTTGGAATGCTCCACGGAAACGTTCACCTGGAAGCTGTGCTTCAGCTCGGCGAGATACCAACGCTTTCCGAAATCGATTTGCGCGCCCGCACCGCGGTGAGATTGTTTCTCGACGGTGCCGCGCCCAACAAGACGGCAATCATCGCACCACAGAAGGAGATCGAACATGCACAGTGAAAAGGTCATTATAGTCACGGGCGGCAGTTCCGGCATCGGTCGGGCCGCGGCGCTCCGCTTCGCCAGACAAGGCGACAAGGTGCTAGTAACCGGCCGCCGTCCCGGCCCCATCGAAGAAACAGTTGCCGAGCATGCAAACATCACGGGCCTGGTTGCGGATGTCGCCTCCGCCGAGGACGCCAGCCGCACGATCACCAAGGCAGTCGATCTCTGGGGCAGAGTGGATGCTTTGGTCAACAACGCCGGCGCAGGTGCAATCCTTCCGCTGGCGGATACGACGGCCGATCGGATCACGGACATCTTCTCCGTCAACGTCATCGGCCCAAGTTTGCTCGCTGCTGCTGCTCTTCCTCACCTGAGAGCAACACGGGGCGCGATCGTCAATGTCTCAAGTACTTTCGGTCACAAACCGGCGGCTGGACTGTCCCATTACGCAGCCAGCAAGGCTGCATTGGAGCACTTGACCCGCTGCTGGGCGCTGGAGCTTGCACCGCTCGGCATCCGAGTGAACGCCGTCGCGGCTGGTCCCACTGAATCAGGCGCGCTAACAGGCATGATGGGGCTCTCCCTCGAACAGGCTGCGGCAATTAAGGAACAGGAGCGCGGGCGCATACCGCTCGGACGACGCGGCGTTCCGGACGATGTCGCAGAATGGATCGTGCGACTTGCCGGTCCCGCTTCGGAATGGATGACGGGCCAGGTGGTCGCTGTCGATGGCGGCTTGGGACTGGCTTAGCCGCATCGCGGTTGAGCCCGGCGGGACCGCGCAGCAGGGAGCGCGGTCGGAGTTACCGGGCGATCAACTGGCTTCAACGTTCCATCTCCTGCCCGAGAGATAGATGCGCGCCGCGTTACCGCCAAAGATAGCTGCGTTTTCATCAAGTGACAGACCGGCCAGCATGGTTTCGGCGGCGGCAAGCCATTTTTCATAACCGCCCGCCAAATTGACCACCGGCCAGTCGCTTCCCCATAGCAGGCGATGCGGCCCGAAGCACGCAACGACGTGATCCACGGCATTCCGTAGATCCCCTACTTGCCAGTCTGGTGCGGCCTCGGTTGCCAAACCTGATAGCTTGCAGACGATGTTGGGGCGTTCGGCGAGCGACGCGATATCATCGTGCCAGACCGCGAGCTCGCCGGTTGCAAGCCGCGGCTTGGCGCAATGGTCCAGCACGAACTGCAGCTCAGGATGATCATCAACGACCCGCAGCAGCCGCGGCAAATGGCGCGGCAGCACCAGCGCGTCGAACACCAGGCAGTTTCGAGCCATTGCCGCCAATAGCGGCGCCAAGGCGGGGCGGAGCAGCCAATCGTCATCGGCAATGTCCTGCACCATCGGCCGCAAGCCAACCAGGAGTTTGCGCGCAGCGAGCGCATCAATGCGCGCCTCGCCGTCGGCTGCATCGAAATCCGTCCAGCCGACCACTCCCCGCACCACCTGCCCCTTCGCCGCGATGTCGAGCAGAAACATGGTCTCCGCCTCGGTCGGTGCGGCCTGCACCAAAATCGTCCCCTTGATGTCAGCGGCAGCGAGGTGCGGCGCCAGATCCGAAAGGGAAAAGTCACGATGGATCGGTGCGAGCGCGGGCGTCAGCCAACCATAATCGCCCCGGGCGAGACTCCACACATGGTGGTGCGCATCGATCCGCATCAGCCGGCTGCAGCCTGCGGAACAGGCGCTTCCGCATCCAGCAGACCCTCGGCCTTCAGATCGGCCCAAAGCGCGGCTGGTACCTCGCTGGACAGCGCGGCTACGTTGCGCTCGACCTCCTGCGGACTCTGGCCCCCCAGCACAACGCTCGCCACCGCCGGATGGCCCAGAGCGAAATGCAATGCCGCGGTTGGCAGGGCGACGCCATGCGCATCACATACACGTTCGATCTGCGTCACCTTTGCCAGGATCTCAGGTGGCGCATCCCTATAATTGTATTTGGCGCCGCTCACCGCGCCGGTCGCCAAAATACCTGAGTTGAATACGCCGCCGAGCAACACACCGATTCCCTGTTGCTGCGCAAGCGGCAGAAATTCCGCCAGCGCCGGTTGCTCGAGCAGGGAATAGCGCCCGGCGAGCAGCATGGTGTCGAATGATCCGGCTTGCGCGAAACGCACGCACATCTCGGCCTCGTTCACGCCGATCCCGATGCCCGCAACAACGCCCTCTCCGCGAAGCCGGTCCAGCGCGACGTACGCCCCAGCCATCGCTTCGCGAAACCGCTCCTCGATCGCGTCGATGCCATGAGTCCAGACGTCGACGTCGTGGATCAGCAACAGGTCCAGCCGGTCGGTCCCTAGCCGCAACAGCGACTGTTCCACCGAACGCATGGTACCGTCATAGGAATAGTCGAACGCTGCCCGGTGCGGCAGCCCACCCATAAAGCCGGAGCCGTCGGCTCGCGCTTGAAACGGGTCCATCCAGCGACCGACCTTGGTACAAACGACGATGCCCTGGCGCGGCACGCACCTGATCGCCGTGCCGCAACGATGTTCGGCAAGGCCGTTGCCGTAGTGCGGAGAAGTATCGAGGAGATTGATGCCGAGCTCGAACGCGCGTTTCACCGTATCGATGGCCGTGCCGTCATCCAGTTGCACGTAGAGGTCACCAAGCGGCGCGGTTCCGAATCCTAGAACCGAAACCTGAAGCCGCGTCCGACCAAGGACACGGCGCGGCAATCCCAGCACCGGATTCATGTCGATTGGCCCTTTTTGGGCCCGTTGCCGGTGATGCGCCTTTCCTTCATCTGTTTGCCCCTAGCCATTTCCGCTTACTGTAAACCCCAGGCGCCAAAACTGCATTTAGCGGCGGACATTGGGGCAATCGTTCTCTGTTGATGTAAATACGGGTCAGCTACTTATAGATGGTCGCAGCGGTGCCTGGCCGCGGCCTGCAGCGGCCAGACACCGGAATCTGCCTTCTCGCCGTCACTTCTTGACGGCGAACACCCAAACGACGCCGCCCTGCGGCACGTTATTTTCCAAGCCAGGGACCTTGCCCACCAATGCGTCCTGGATGCGCTGCGCGTCCACGCCCCAGCCCGACTGCACGGCGATATACTGCGTGCCGTCCACCTCATAGGCGATCGGCATGCCCATGATGCCGGAGTTGGTCTTTTGCTCCCAAAGCAGTTCGCCGGTCTTGGCGTGGAAGGCGCGGAACATCCGGTCATTGGTGCCGCCGACAAGGATGAGATCGCCCGCGGTTGCCGTCACCGAGCCGAACAGGTGCGACTTGGGAAAATTGTGCGACCAGACCTTTTTGCCCGTGGCCGGATCCCACGCCTGCAGCTCGCCAAAGTGGGTGGCGCCTGGACGAGGCGTCAAGCCGATGTCCTCGGGCTTCGTTCCGAGCCAAAGCTGGCCGGCAACCAGCGGCACCTTCTCACCGGTGAAGCCGCCGCAGAAATTCTCGTTGGCGGGAACGTAGACCAGTTTGGTGTTCTGACTATATGCCGCCGACGGCCAATCCTTGCCGCCCCACAATGACGGACAGAACTCGACCCGCTTGCCAATGCCTGGCTTGTGGGCGGGATCGGGAATTGGCTTGCCGCTCGGATCGATGCTCTTCCAGACATCGGTATAAACGAACGGCCAGCCCGCCACGTATTTGATGCCCTCCGGCTTGCGCTCGAGCACCCAGAAAATCGCGTTGCGTCCCGGATGGATCAGACTCTTGATGGTGCGGCCGTCCCTTTGCAGGTCGATCAGCATGGGGGCGTCCACCTCGTCCCAGTCCCAGGAATCGTTTTGATGGTACTGGAAGTATGATTTCATCTTGCCGCTGTCGGGATCGAGCGCGAGCACCGATGTCGAATAGAGATTGTCGCCGGGGTGAGTTTCGCCCGGCCAGGGGGCAGCGTTGCCGGTGCCCCAGTAGATTGTCCTGGTATCGACATCGTACGTGCCGGTCATCCAGGCAGGCGCGCCGCCTGTTTTCCAGTCGTCGCCTTTCCACGTTTCATTGCCGGGTTCTCCCTCGCCCGGAATGGTGAAGGTTCGCCACAACTCCTTGCCGGTATTGGCATCGTAGGCAACGATGTAACCGCGCACGCCGAATTCGCCGCCTGAACCGCCGACGATCACCTTGCCGTCGACGACCAGCGGCATCAGGGTCAAATACTGCCCCTTCTTGTAGTCCTGAACCTTGGTATCCCAGACCACCTTTCCGGTCTTGGCATCGAGCGCGACCAGATGGTCGTCCGTCGTGGCGAGGTACAGCTTGTCCTGCCACAGGCCGACGCCGCGGTTGGTCGGGTGCAATTGGAAGAGGTCGTCGGGGAGCTGGCGCTTATATCGCCAGTACTCGTCGCCGGTCTTGGCATTGAGCGCTATCACCTGCCCCATCGGGGTCGCGATGAACATGACGCCATTGTTGATGATCGGCGGGGCCTCGTGTCCCTCGACCACACCGGTCGAGAACGTCCACACCGGTACCAGGTTTTTCACATTCGAGGTGTTGATCTGGTCGAGCGGGCTGTATCCGTGGCCGTCATAGGTCCGGCGATAATGCATCCAGTTGCCAGGCTCAGGATTTTTGAGTCGCTCGGCCGTCACCGGGCTGTAGTTTTCGATCGGGCCGGCGGCAGCGATCGAAACGAAGCATGTGGACGCGACAAAGCTCGACAAAAGCCATTGCTTCAAGGCCATAGCGCAACCTCCCCTTTGTTTTCATCTCACGAATTCTGTTTTTTCATTGTCGTGGATCGACGGCGCCCGCCGTCACCTGGCCTGCTGCGCACCTACCTTTCCAACAAATGCCGCGGCCACCGTCAGCGGACCGTCTTCTGCCGCCAACGGAAGCGCCGGCAGACGCCGGGGCGCCGGCCCAAAGACAACCTGCGCGCTTTGCCTGGGGTCAAATTCCGAATTATGGCAAACGCATTTGAACACGTCCTTGTCGCCGCTTGCCGCCTTTACCCATGCAGTGATTGGACAGCCGGTGTGGACGCAAATTACCGAATAGGCCACGACGCCGCCGGCCGCGCGTGCGCGCGTCTCTTCATCCAACTCGGCCGGGTCCAGTTTGACGACGAGCACCTCGTTCAGGCGCGAGCCCTTGCGGACAACCGCCGTCTTGGGATCCTTTGGCCAGGCCCGCACCGGCGGTCCACCGGCTTGCAGATCCTGCGGCTTGATCACCTCGCCCGCACGGTCCCCTTCGGCGAAAACTAGAACATCGTCTTTCTGCGGTCGCTCGTTGCTGCCCGGCTGATCTTCTTCGGCGACGGAGGACCTGGACGATGCCAAGCAGGCGCCCGTGGCAAGCGCCGTCAGGATGAGTGCACGCCGCGTCGGATCCTGACGCATCGCTGTTGCGAGCTCTGCGTCTGTGCTTGTGATCGACGTTGTGGCCTGATCGGATTTGCACATGACACAAACTGAAGGACGGAGTCGGTCAAAAAAATGGCGACGGACAGATTGGTGTTTTGACTACTCTTGCTTCTAGCATCGTCAGCGATTGCAATAAAAGCAAGCAATAGTAAGCGTCCATCGCACTTCATGCGATCATCACTGCATCATGCATATTTCGCAGGACAGCTCAGCTTTCTGCCGTGTGCGCTGCGTTATGGCCGCGTGGATGAAGATCGAGAGTGGGAAGCGTCGGCACAAAGCACTCGGCCAGCCGATATTGATCGCGCTCAATTGATCGCGCGCACAGAAGTTCGCGCTGTGCCGAACTCTGTTCTCCTGACAACAATGTTCAAGGTTGTCGCGAGTTACTTTCGGCTAGTGCCCCACTGCGTCAGCGTTGCTGACCAAATGTAATCTTTTTCCCGATGCCCCGTTTTCGCCAAACATGCGGAAGCAAATGTACAACGCTTTGTGGCGGCGATCCGCAAAGCGCTGCCTACTGAACAACAGCAAATAATAACGATCAGGAGGATGGCTCGAAGAAATCCCAGCCAGACGATACAGCAAGGAATTTCGAACAGCGGCGTTGAGCGGTCAGCAAGAACGTTTTCGCACGCGTCGCAGCGACCATCAGCAGCTTACGAAGGGGATCGATCATGATTACGATGAAGATTAACGGCCAGCAGAAGAACTGGGATGGCGATCCCGATCTTCCGCTGCTCTGGTTCCTCCGCGACGAAAGCGGATTGACGGGTACGAAATACGGCTGCGGCCAGGCGCTGTGCGGCGCCTGCACGGTGATCGTCGACAAGCAGGCGACACGCGCCTGCATTACCTCGGTTTCCGACGTGGTCGGTCGGGAAGTCACGACGATCGAAGGCCTGCATCCGACCGGCGACCATGCGGTTCAGAAGGCTTGGCGCCAGCTCAATGTTCCGCAATGCGGCTTTTGCCAGGTCGGCCAGATCATGCAGGCGGCCGCCCTATTGATGGAAAATCCGAAGCCCACCCACGACCAGATACGCGAGGCCATGGCGGGCAATATCTGCCGTTGCGGCACTTACCAGCGCGTCGAAAACGCCGTGCGTCTCGCATCGACGGGGGTGTGATCATGAATATCCTCACCAATCCCAAAAAGCTCCGTGGTTTTGAACGCCATATCAAGGTCGACAACGTCTCACGTCGCAGTATCCTCAAGGGGCTCGGGCTGGCCGGCGGCTTTGTGCTCGCCGCGCCTGTGATGTCACGCCCAGGATTTGCCGCGTACCAGACCGGCGCGGACAAGATGCCGCACGGTGTTGTGGTGGACCCGCGCGTCTTCGTTTCCGTTGCATCCGACGGAACAGTGACGATCCTCGCGCATCGCGCCGAGATGGGAACGGGTGTCCGCACCAGCCTGCCGATGATCGTCGCCGAAGAGATGGAAGCCGACTGGTCGCGCGTTCGCGTCCAGCAGGCGCCGGGCGACGAGGTCAAATTCGGCAACCAAGATACCGATGGATCGCGCAGCACGCGGCATTACTTGATGCCAATGCGCCAGATCGGCGCCTCGGCCCGCACCATGCTCGAGACAGCCGCGGCGAAACGCTGGGGCGTGCCGGCAACCGAAGTGAAGGCCGTCAATCACGAGGTCGTCCATAATGCAAGCGGACGCCGCATTGGCTTCGGAGACTTGGCGGCCGATGCCGCCAAGGGGGCGGTGCCGAGTGTCGAAGGCCTGAAGCTGAAAGATCCGAAGGACTTCCGCTATCTCGGCAAGGGCGCGATCGGCATTGTCGATCTTCGCGACATCACGGTGGGCACCGCGCGTTACGGCGCCGACGTCCGGCTACCAGGCATGAAATATGCCGTCATTGCCCGGCCGCCGGTGACCGGCGGCAAGGTCGTATCGTTCGAGGGGTCGGAAGCGATGAAGGTCTCCGGCGTCGAGAAGGTTATGGAGGTCAAGGGCTGGCCGTGGCCCTCAAAATTCCAGCCGCTCGGCGGGGTCGCCGTAATCGCGCGCAACACCGGCGCGGCCATCAAGGGACGTGACGCGTTGAAGATCGTTTGGGATGACGGGCCAAACGGCAAATACGACTCGGTCGCCTACCGGGCTGAGCTCGAGGGAGCAGCGCGCAAGCCCGGCCTGGTCGTGCGTAAGGAAGGCGACGTGGACGCCGCCTTGAAGAGCGCCGACAAGGTGATCGTGGGTGAGTACTACCTGCCGCATCATGCCCACGTCGCCATGGAGCCGCCGGTCGCGGTCGCGGACGTCAAGGGCGACAGGGCCGAGATCTGGGCGCCGGTGCAAAGCGCGGGCGGAACGCGCGAGGACGTCGCCACGACGCTTGGCATTCCCCAGGAGAACGTCACCGTCAATGTCACGCTGCTCGGCGGCGGATTCGGGCGCAAGTCGAAATGTGATTTCGCCCTCGAAGCCGCCCTGCTTTCCAAGGAGCTCGGCGCGCCGGTCAAGGTGCAATGGACGCGGGAAGACGACATTCGCAATGGCTTCCTGCACACCGTTTCCGTGGAACGCATCGAAGCCGGCATCGACAAGAACGGCAAGGTGACCGCCTGGCGGCATCGCAGCGTCGCGCCGAGCATCGCCTCGACATTTGCCGCCGGTGCGCTGCATCAGGCGCCGTTCGAACTCGGCATGGGGCTGGTCGACATGCCCTTCGAGATCGCCAACGTCCAGTGCGAGAATCCGGAAGCGGCCGCGCATACCCGCATCGGCTGGTTCCGCTCGGTGTCGAATATCCCGCGCGCCTTTGCGGTGCAGTCCATGGTCGGCGAAATCGCCCATGCCACCAAACGCGACCAAAAGGACATGCTGCTGGAGCTGATCGGCGCGCCGCGGATCGTCAAGCTCGATTCCGTGAAAGACCTCTGGAATTATGGCGAGCCCTACGACAGTTATCCGATCGATAGAGCTCGTCTTCGGAAAGTGGTCGAGTTCGTCGCGGACAAGGGCGGCTGGGGACGGTCCGTGCCCAAGGGCCACGGGCTGGGCATTGCCGTGCACCGCAGTTTCGTCAGCTATATCGCGACCATTGTCGAGGTAGCCGTCGACGAAAAGGGCAAGCTCACCGTGCCCCGCGTGGATACCGCGATCGATTGCGGAACCTACGTCAATCCGGAGCGGATCCAGGCGCAGATGGAAGGCGCTGTGATCATGGGCATGAGCTTCGCCAAAACTGGCGAGATCACTTTCAAGGACGGCAAGGTACAACAGGGCAATTTCGACGATTTCCCGGTGCTCCGGATCGACGAATCTCCTGCCGTGACCAACGTCTATATCGTGCCTCCCGGACCCGACACCCCGCCCAGCGGCGTCGGTGAACCGGGCGTACCGCCCGTTGCGCCGGCGCTGATCAACGCGATCTTCGCCGCGACCGGTAAGCGCATCCGCGCACTGCCGATCGGCAAGCAATTGGAGGCGTAAGGGGAACGTTGGCCGGACGGAAAGACGACTGCGCGGGATGCTCAAGGCTCCGGCGCTGCCGTCCTGGAATGTCGAGAAGCTCGAATAGGCTCACCCGCCGATTGACCGGTTGCGCAAGCGCGCGTTCGTCGCATGCCTTGACGGATCATCAGCCGGCGGGCTTTACGCCGCCAGAATTTTCTCGGGCGCCGCCGCGGGCAAATTCTGGCTGTCGGCGACTGCACGGTTGGTGATCTGCCCGCGATGCACGTTGAGCCCGGCGCGCAGATGCGGATCTTCGATCAGCGCGCGGATGCCTTTCCCGGCCAACGCAAGGCCGAACGGCAGCGTGGCATTGTTGAGCGCGTGGCTCGACGTCACCGGCACGGCGCCGGGCATGTTGGCGACGCAATAATGCACGATCTCGTCGACCAGATAGGTCGGCGCCTGATGGGTCGTCGGCCGCGACGTCTCGAAGCAGCCCCCTTGGTCGATCGCAACATCGACCAGCACGGCGCGGCGCTTCATGCGGGCGAGATGCGCGCGGGAGACGAGTTTCGGCGCGCTGGCGCCCGGCACCAGCACCGCGCCAATGACGACGTCAGCGCCGATGATCTCCTCCTCGATCGCCTCCAGCGTTGCGTAGCGCGTCCGAACGCGGCCGAGGAACATCTCGTCAAGGACGCGAAGCCGCGGCAGCGAGCGGTCAAGGATGACGATATCGGCGCCGAGACCTGCGGCCATCCGCGCGGCATGCGTGCCGACCACGCCGCCGCCGATCACGGCGATCCTGCTCGGAGCGACGCCGGGCACGCCGCCGATCAGCTTGCCCATGCCATCCGCCGATTTTCGCAAGGCGGCACCCGCCGCCTCGATCGCCAACCGTCCCGCCACCTCGCTCATCGGCGCCAGCAGCGGGAGCCCGCCATGGGCATCCGTCACCGTCTCGTAGGCGATCGCGGTGCAGCCGGATGCGAGAAGCCCCTTGGTCTGCGCGGTGTCCGGCGCAAGGTGCAGATAGGTGAAGAGGATCTGGTTCTCGCGAAGCTGGCGCCATTCCGCCGGCTGCGGCTCCTTGACCTTGACCACCATGTCGGCGGTCGCGAAGATCTCGGCTGCCGTGTCCACGATCGCTGCGCCGGCCGAACGGTAGATATCATCGCTGGCGCCAATGCCGAGCCCGGCACCTTGCTCGACGATCACTTCGTGTCCATCCGCCACATATTCCCGCACCGACGCCGGCGTCAGACCGACGCGGTACTCCTCGACCTTGATTTCCCTGGGCACACCGATCCGCATCGCCTTGGCTCCTGCATTGGAGTCTGCTGTCCGATGCCAAGAAATTACTCCTGAACGAGCAACGCTTCTCTGCGAATTGCGGCTTGCCGGGCTTCATTTGCGCAGATATTCTGCTCAATAGCATCGCTTATTAGAGAATAATGGCATGATCGAGCTGGATCGTATTGATCTTCGGATTCTGACCGAATTGCTCTCCGATGCGAGGGCGAGCCAAATCGAGCTCGCCGAAAAAGTCGGGCTGTCGCCGACTGCCTGCGCGCGCCGTATTCGTCAGCTCGAGGAAACCGGCATCATTCGCGGCTATCGGGCCGATCTCGAACCGACTGCGCTCGGGCTCGTCACCACGGTTGTCGTCACCATCACGCTGGAAAAACAGAGCGAGGAATATCTCGCCGCGTTCGAAGCGGCGATCGCCCGTTGTCCCGACGTGGTGTCCTGCCACCTGATGTCGGGCAGCGATGACTATCATCTGCAGGTGATCGCGCGCGACATCGCGGACTTCGAGCGGATTCACAAGCAGCATCTTTCGCGGATGCCCGGCGTCGCGCGAATCCATTCGAGCTTTGCGATGCGCGAAGTGGTTCGCAGGGCAATCCCTGAAACGGCGCTACAGCGTTAGCTCCGCCGATCGTCGTCTATCCCCGTACCCACAGAAGGTACAAGCTAACTCGCTTCGGCGGATTTTCCGGCCTTCCTGAACACGCGGCTCGCAAGCACGTCCGACGCCTCAATCGACCGGATATCGTCCACTGTCAGGACATGATCGAGATCTGCGACGAGGCGATTGGCCTGGCGCAGCCGCAGGCGGTCCAAAGCGTTGCGGATCGAGCGGGCGTTGGAGAACAGCGGCTGCTTCTTGCGCAATGCAATGTAGCGAACGAACTCCGCACGCGCATCCGGCGTGAAACCGTAGTTCATGTCGCGCAGCATCAGCTCTGCGATATCGAGCAACTCATCGTCGGAATAATCCGGAAAGTCGATGTGGTGCGCGATACGTGAACGGAAGCCGGGGTTGCTGGCGAAAAACTTGTCCATGCGATCGCCGTATCCGGCGAGGATCACGACCAGATCCTCGCGCTGCGTTTCCATCACCTGCAGCAGGATCTCGATCGCCTCCTGGCCGTAGTCGCGCTCGTTGTCGGGCCGGTGCAGATAATAGGCCTCGTCGATGAACAGCACGCCGCCCATCGCCTTCTTCAGGATCTCCTTGGTCTTCGGCGCGGTGTGACCGATATATTGCCCGACCAGTTCGTCGCGCGTCACCGAGACCACCTGGCCGCGGCGCACGAAACCGAGCCGGTGCAGGATGCTGGCGATCCGTAGCGCAACCGTGGTCTTTCCGGTGCCGGGATTTCCTGTAAATGACATGTGCAGCGTCGGCGCGTCCGACGTCAGTCCCATGCGCTTGCGAATGCGTTCAATCAGAAGCAGCGACGCAATCTCGCGGATGCGCGTCTTTACCGGCTTCAGCCCGATCAGTTCGCGGTCGAGCTGCGAAAGGATCTCCTCGATGCCGACGGCTTCGAGTTCATCGCGGAGGTTGACCGCATCAGTCATTGGGGCGGTATCCAGGTCCATCTGCCAAACCTCAATGCGCTGCACTCGTACTTTGAAAAAACTCCGTCGCCGCTCTGCAGCGACGGAGCAGTGCATCCTGCAGACGAAGGCACGATCAGGGAGAACGCGTCTGCCGGACAGAACGCGAGCCTAACCGTAGCGCCGGCCCTCCGGGCGATCGGTGGCGTATGACGAGGTCGTGTAGCGGATGTTGCGGCCGGCCATTTCATGCCGCTCGAGGCGGAAGCCGGGCTCGTCCTTCGGCCGGTTGACGATGAAGGACAGCCGCACCGATTCCCAGCCGTGACTGGAATCGAACGCCGACAGGCGGATGTAGCTGTTACCATACACCTTGCGGCACTCATTCAGCTCCATCATGACACCGGCAGCGTCGCGGAGATCGAACATCGGCAATCCCCACATTTCCCAGAAATTATTACGGGGATGCGGATCGTCGGTAAATTCGATGTTCACCGCCCACCCCTGCTCCAGGCAATACTGGACCTGGCGGGAAATCTGCTCGTCGGTGAGATCGGGCAGGAACGAGAAGCAGCCTTGGGTAACACGCATGATTTACTCTCCTTACATCGCGACAGAGGGCGTGGGGACGTAGTCCGGCATGTCGGTCGATTCATAGTTGAAGGTGACGTCCTTCCAGACCTCGAGCGCCGACTTCAGCGGCGTGCAGGTCTCCGCCGCCTTGGCCAGAATCTCGGGGCCCTCGCGCAGATAGTCGCGGCCTTCATTGCGGGCGAGGATCATCGCTTCCAGCGCCACGCGGTTGGCGGTGGCGCCGGCCTGAATGCCCATGGGATGACCGATGGTGCCGCCACCGAACTGCAGGATCACGTCTTCGCCGAGATGATCGAGCAGTTGGTGCATCTGCCCGGCATGAATGCCACCCGACGCCACCGGCATCAGCTTGTTGAGGCTCGCCCAGTGCTGATCGAAGAACACGCCGTGCTCCAGCCGCGCCGGATTGTAATCCTCGCGGCAGATATCGTAATAGCCGCGCGTCGTCGCCGGATCGCCCTCGAGCTTGCCAACCACGGTGCCGGCATGGATGTGATCGACGCCCGCAAGCCGCATCCACTTGGCGATGACGCGGAACGAGACGCCGTGACTGCGCTGCCTCGTATAGGTCGAATGCCCTGCCCGATGCAGATGCAGGATCATATCGTTACGGCGCGCCCATTTGGCCATCGACTGGATCGCGGTATAGCCGATCACGAGATCGATCATGATGATGACCGAGCCAAGTTCCTTGGCGAACTCGGCACGCTCGTACATGTCCTCCATGGTGCCGGCGGTGACGTTGAGATAGGTGCCCTTGATCTCGCCGGACGCAGCCTGCGCCTTGTTGACGGCCTCCATGCAATAGAGGAACCGCTCCCGCCAGTGCATGAAGGGCTGCGAGTTGATGTTCTCGTCGTCCTTGGTGAAGTCGAGCCCGCCCTTCAGCGCCTCATAAACCACGCGTCCATAGTTGCGGCCTGACAGCCCGAGCTTCGGCTTCACGGTGGCGCCGAGCAGCGGGCGGCCGAACTTGTCCATCCGCTCGCGCTCGACCACGATACCGGTCGCCGGGCCCTGGAATGTCTTCACATAGGCCACCGGCAGCCGCATGTCCTCGAGCCGCAGCGCCTTCAAGGGCTTGAAGCCGAACACGTTGCCGATGATCGAGGCCGAGAGGTTGGCGATCGATCCGGACTCGAACAGGTCGAGGTCATAGGCGATGTAGGCAAAATACTGCCCCGGCGAGTTCGGAACGGGATCGACCCGGAAGCATTTCGCGCGGTACTTTTCTGCAGCCGTCAGCCGGTCGGTCCAGACCACCGTCCACGTCGCGGTCGAGGATTCGCCGGCCACCGCCGCGGAGGCTTCGACCGGATCGACGCCATCCTGCGGCGTCACCCGGAACAGTGCGATGATGTCGGTGTCCTTTGGCTGGTAGTCGGGCTCCCAGTAGCCCATCTTCTTGTATTCGAGGACGCCGGATTTGTAGCGATCCTTGCCGCGAACGGTCATCGAGTGCATGTTCATGTTGCTCTCCTCAGGTGGTGTGCGGCGACTGGTCGGGATCGTGGTGGTCATCAGTTCATTCGGCGGCATCGGCCATTCCTCCCATACGTGGATCGAGCGCGCCCGAGCGGTAGCGCTTTGCCATCTCGGCCAACGGAATGACCTTGATCTCGGAAGCATGGCCCGCGGTGCCGAACTGTTCGAAGCGCTCGCGGCAGAGGTCGCGTAAGCCATCCATCGCCGGTTTGAGGAATTTGCGCGGATCGAATTCGCTTCTGCTTTGCGTCGCCACCTTGCGGAACGCCGCGGTCATCGCCAACCGGCAGTCGGTGTCGATATTGACCTTGCGGACGCCATGCCTGATGCCACGGACGATTTCCTCGACCGGAACGCCCCAGGTCTGCGGCATCTCGCCGCCGAATGCATTGAAGGCGTCCTGCAGCGGCTGCGGCACCGACGACGAGCCGTGCATCACCAGATGCGTGTTCGGCAGCCGGCGATGGATTTCCTCCACCACCCGCATCGCAAGAATGTCGCCGTCCGGTTTGCGCGAGAATTTATACGCGCCGTGCGAGGTGCCCATCGCAATTGCCAGCGCATCGACCTTGGTGGCACGAACGAAATCGACCGCCTGATCGGGATCGGTCAGCAGTTGATCGTGGCTGACCTCGCCTTCGACGCCATGGCCGTCTTCCTGTTCGCCGCCGCCATGTTCGAGCGAGCCGAGCACGCCCAACTCGCCTTCGACCGAGGCGCCGATCCAGTGCGCCATGTCGACCACGCGGCGGGTGATGTCGACATTGTATTCATAGCTTGCCGGGCTCTTGGCGTCGGCTTTCAGCGAACCGTCCATCATGACGGAAGTGAAGCCGTGCTGCAGCGCGGTGGCACAGGTCGATTCCTCGTTGCCGTGGTCCTGATGCAGGCAGAGCGGAATCTGCGGATGCATCTCTTCCAGCGCGTCGATCATCTTCGAGAGCATGATGTCGTTGGCATAGGAGCGCGCGCCCCGCGAAGCCTGGATGATCACGGGCGCATCGACAGAAGCCGCCGCATCCATGATCGCGAGACCCTGCTCCATATTGTTGATGTTGAATGCCGGCACGCCGTAACCATGCTCGGCGGCATGATCCAGCAGTTGCCTCAGCGTGATTCTGGCCATCGGCGCCTCCTTTCGTCTTCCAGTGTTTTATTCGCCATCATGAATAGGTCGTCGCCATTCTCGTTCGGGCGAGGCAACGCGTGGCGGCCGCCGCGACAGCCTCCGGCGTGATGCCAAACTCCCGATAGAGAATTTCAGCCGGAGCGGATGCCCCGAAGCCCGTCATGCCGACGAACTCGCCGCCATCGCCAAGCCAGCGCGCCCAGTCGCCCTCGACCGCTGCCTCGACGCCGACCCTCGGAACGCGCCCGAGAACGGCGGTCCGGTATTCCAGGGATTGCTGACGAAACAGCTCGAAGCACGGCGCCGAGACGACCGCGGCGCGGACGTTGTCTTTCTCGAGCAATCTGGCCGCCTCGAACGCGATCGATAATTCGGAGCCGGTTGCGATCAAGGTGACGTCACGGCCGTTCTCGGGTTCGACGACGACGTAGGCGCCGAACCCGACCAGATTGGTTTCGCCAGCGGTCTCGCGGAACGTCGGGAGCGCCTGGCGTGACAGGCACAGCACCGAAGGACTTGTGTCTGCCCGCAGCGCGCAATCCCACGCCTCCGCCGTCTCGACCGCGTCGCCCGGGCGGAATACCAGCAGATTCGGTATCGCCCGCAGCGATGCCAGATGCTCGACCGGCTGATGCGTCGGACCGTCTTCGCCCAGCCCGATCGAGTCATGCGTCATCACATGGATAACGCGGATCTTCATCAACGCGGCTAACCTGATCGCAGGGCGGCTGTAATCGGCAAAGCTGAGAAACGTGCCGCCATAGGGGATGAAGCCGCCATGCAGTGCGATACCGTTCATCGCAGCCGCCATGGCATGCTCACGGACACCGTAATGGATATAGCTGCCATCGAGGGCATCAGGCCGCACCGGTTGCTGCGTCTTCGCCCGCGTCAGGTTCGAATGGGTAAGGTCGGCCGAGCCGCCGAGCAGATTGGGTAGCGCTTCCGCGATCACGTCGATCACCAATTGCGACGCTTGCCGGGTAGCGATTTTCGGCCGCTCGGTACCGAACCGGATCCGTATCTGCGCCATCGCGTCGGCATATCCGCAGGGCAACCTTCGATTCAGTGCATCGTGAAACGGTGACCGTGCCGTCGAGCCGGGGCGCCTGCTTCGCTCGATCCACGCCCGCCGTGCCGCACGTCCTTGTGCACCGACTTCGCGCCAGGCATCGATGACAGCTCCTGGAACGTGAAACGGCGCATGCGGCCAGTTCAACCTGCCGCGCGTCTTCTCGACTTCATCCGCGCCGAGCGGGGCGCCATGGACCTTCTCCGTCCCCTGCCGGTTGGGCGCACCGAAACCGATCACCGTGCGGCAGGCAATCAGGGATGGCCGGCTATCGTGCCGGGCGTGCCGGATCGCTGCAGCGATCGCTTCGGGGTCATGGCCATCGATCCGGCTTGCCGACCAGCCCGACGCCTTGAAGCGCGCGAGTTGGTCATCCGAGCATGACAGCGAAGTCGATCCGTCGATCGAGATTTCGTTGTCGTCATACAGCACGATCAGCCGGCCGAGCTTCAGATGTCCCGCCAGCGAAATAGCTTCCTGGCTGAGGCCCTCCATCAGGCAGCCGTCGCCGGCGATCACATAGGTGTAGTGATCGACCAGATCGTCGCCGAAGCGTGCATTCATGAGGCGCTCGGCCAGCGCCATGCCGACCGCGGTCGCGATCCCCTGCCCCAGCGGCCCCGTGGTGGTCTCCACGCCGGGCGTGTGCCCGTACTCCGGATGGCCGGGGGTCTTCGATCCCCACTGCCTGAACGCCCTCAACTCGTCCGTCGTCACGCCCTCATAGCCGGTCAAATGCAGCAGCGCATACAGCAGCATCGAGCCGTGACCGGCCGACAATACGAACCGGTCGCGATCCGGCCACGCCGGATCGGCGGCATCGAATTTGAGGAACCGCGAGAACAGCACTGTGGCCACATCGGCCATCCCCATCGGCATGCCCGGATGGCCCGACTTCGCCTTTTCGACGGCATCGATTGCCAGAAAGCGGATCGCGTTTGCCATTTCCGCATGCGAAACAATCGGGCGGGTGGCGATACGGGACAGAGCGAGATCGGTCATAGCATGCGCCTCTTGCGTTCCATCAGTTGCAGGATCAACGGAGTGAGGATGAGCTGCATCGCGAGATCGAGCTTCGAGCCGTGGATCACGATCGAGTTGGCCCGCGACATGAAGCTGTTCGGAATCATCGACAGCAGGTAGGGAAAGTCGATGCCGCGCGGATTCTTGAGCCGGATCACCACCATCGATTCATCTGGCGTCGGTATCCAGCGCGCAATGAACGGGTTCGACGTGTCGACCGTCGGCACACGCTGGAAGTTGATGTCGGTCTCGGTGAATTGCGGGCAGATGTAATTTACGTAATCCGGCATCCGCCGCAGGATGGTGTCGGTTACCGCCTCCGCGGTGTAGCCGCGGTCGCTGCGGTCGCGATGCAGCTTCTGGATCCACTCCAGATTGATGACGGGAACGACGCCGATCTTGAGATCGGCATGCTGCGCGATATTGACCTTGTCGGTCACAACAGCGCCATGCAGACCTTCATAGAACAACAGATCCGACTTTTCGGGCAACGGCTCCCATTTCGTGAATGTGCCCGGATCTGCGCCATAGAGCTTGGCCTCTTCATGATCGTGCACGTAATGCCTGGTGGTCCCGGTCCCGGACTCGCCGTAGTCGCGGAACAGTTTCTCCAGCTCCTCGAACAGGTTCGTTTCCGGGCTGAAATGGCTGAAGTGCTTGTTGCCGCGTTCGGCTTCTTCCGCCATTTTGGTGCGCATCTCAAAGCGGTTGTAGCGGTGGAAGGCATCGCCCTCGACATAGGCGGCCGCGACCTTTTCGCGGCGGAAGATATTTTCAAACGTCTTCTTCACCGAGCTCGTGCCGGCGCCGGACGATCCCGTAATCGATATGATGGGATAGCTACGTGACATCTGGTTTCCGATCAGAGAAACAGGCCGCGCCGCGCGAACAGCGGCGCGTCGCTATTGTCGAACATCGGTTCGATACGTTCGTGAATGGCGGTAACGTCGCGGACGCCGCGCGTTGAGCCCATGATCAGCGGCACCCGCTGGTGCGGCGTTCTCGCCGAAAGTTCGAGAATGCGCCGGCGACCGGTGGACGCGGCGCCCCCCGCCCACTCCATCACGAGCGCCATCGGATGCGCCTCGTAGAGCAGGCGAAGACGCCCCTCCCGATATCCCGGACGCGCGTCCGCCGGGTACAGGAACACGCCGCCGCGAACGAGAATGCGAAGCGACTCCGCAACCAGCGAGCCGATCCATCGCATGTTGAAATCGAATGCACCGTTGCCGTTGGTGCCAGCAAGGCATTCGTCAATATAGGTCCGCACCGGCCCGTGCCAGTGCCGCTGGTTCGACGCGTTGATGGCGAACTCAGGCGTGTTGGGCGCAATCCTTACGCGGCGCGCGACCAGCAGGAATTCCCTGTTACGCCGGTCCAGAATGAAGATGTCGACACGCTCGTCGAACGCCAGAACCAGCGTGGTTTGAGGGCCGTAGACCACGAAACCTGCGGCGCACTGCGCCGTGCCGGGCTCGAAGAAGGTCGAGATGATATCGTTGCCGCGCAAGCGAATCGAAAAGATGGTTCCGACCGAAATGTTGTTTTCGAGGTTGGCCGATCCATCCAGCGGATCGATCGCGACGCAGAGAGACGCCTCGGCATTGAGCACCTCAGGCCCATCCTGTTCCTCGGACAGGACGGCGGCGACTGGGGTGGCACGTAACGCCGCGCGCATCATCGCGTCGGCTGCGAGGTCGATGTCCTTCTGATGGTCGCCATCGGAATTGACGCCATGGGTTCGTCCGGTAATGCCCGCCAGCGGTCCATCGGCGATGAGATCGGAAAGGCCGATCGCCGCAGCGGCAATCGCCTCGATCACGGCGGCCACGGCGGGGCCGGCCGGGGTCTCCGACCCCGCATGATCGAGATGCGAGCATAGGGTTATACGTGTGTCCATGGCCGTCCCCGATTGGCGCTCTCTGCGGAGCCACTCCAACGTCATGCCATCAGGCACGCCGCGCTTCACACAACAACCCAGTTTGCAAAATTAGTGAAATTTTCTTATCTTTGGCTTTGGCAAAGTTTTTCTTATATAGGTGCCCCATGGCAGGCAGATTTCCGCGGGAATTGACCATTCGCCAGTTGCGCGCGCTCGCAGCCGTTCACAGGGACCGGTCGGTTACTGCAGCCGCCAAACATCTGCATCTTACGCAGCCAGCCGTCACACTGCAGATCCGCAATCTGCAGGAGCTTGCGGGCCTGCCGTTGATTCAGCGTACCAATGACGGAATGCTGTTGACCGATGCCGGGCGGGAGGTGCTCTCGCTCTCTGAGCGTATCGAAGCTGCGATTGCGGACTGCGAGACCTCGCTCGAGATGATGGCGGGAAAGACCGCGGGCCGCATCTCAATCGGCGCCGTCAGCACCGCGAAATACTTCGTGCCGTTCATGATCTCCGGATTTTCGAAACGGCACCCGAACATCGATGTCACGCTCTCGATCGGAAACCGGCAGGAGATCGGCACGGCGCTACGCGGCTACGATCTCGATTTCGCAATCATGGGCCGCCCGCCGGTGGACATCGACATGGACGTTCACCCGATCGGCGATCACCCCCACGTCATCATCGCGCCGACGAGCCATCGCCTGGTGCGCAAATCCCGCATCCCGCTGAGCGATCTTGCCGACGAGACGTTTCTGACGCGCGAACCCGGTTCGGGCACGCGCGGCCTAATGGAGCAGCTATTCGAAACGGCGCGCATTCGACCGAAAATCGGCATGGCGATGAGCAGCAACGAGACGATCAAGCAGGCCGTGATCGCGGGTCTCGGAATTGCGTTTATTTCGGCACACACGGTCGCGACCGAACTCGACGAGCGGCGACTGGTCACGCTCGATGTGGTTGGCCTTCCCATTGTCAGGCAATGGTTCGCCCTGTCCCGAAAGGACAAGATCCTGCTGCCCCCGGCACGCGCCATGCTGGAGTTCCTCAGCGCCCGCGGCGCACAATTCCTGCCGCGAACCCATGGCAGGATCCGCATCACCCGGACGTCGACGCGGGGCAAGCGCAGATAGCGCGTTTCCGCAGTCATGAGCAACCCGTGACGCGCGCGCACGTTGACTTCTTGCCGTATTGTCCAAATACTTGACCGAGAACTGGAAGAACCAGTCTAGGCGACAATTCAGTGGGAGGACACGATGCCAACTTCGCGCAGAATGCTGCTGAAGAACACGGCTGCTGCCGCCGCCGTAATCAGCCTCGATTGGACACGCGCGATGGCGCAAGCCGAGACGGTGCGCATCGGCCTGATCTACGACTTGACTGGTCCCTTTGCCGCCGGCGGGTCGGTCGCATCCTCGATCGGCGCGCAGATTGCCATCGATCTCGTCAACGAGAAGGGCGGCATCGGCGGCAAGTACAAGGTTTCGCCTGTCGCCGCCGATTCCCAGAGCAAGCCCGACGTTGCGATCAATGAGTCCAATCGGCTGATCGACCAGGAGAAGATCGACATCATCAACGGCGTCTATGCGAGCTCGCACGCGGTCCCGCTCGCCGCCAAGGTCGAGCAGCAAAAAAAGATCCTCTGGATCACCACCGCAGTTTCGACCGCCGTGTTCAAGGACAAGAACCTGCAATACGTCTTCCGCGCGCAAATCCATTCCGACCAGTATGGCCAAGCCTTTGCGAGCTTCATCAGCGAGCATGCCAAAACCAAGCTCGGCATGGAGCCCAAGGACGTCAAGGTCGCTTTGATTCACGAGGACGGCCCCTACGGGGTCGGCGTCGCCGTCGCCGACGAGGCATACGCCAAGCAGGCCGGCCTCCAGGTCGTGCTCAAGGAAGGTTATTCCGCCTCCGCCCCC
Source organism: Bradyrhizobium sp. CSA112 (assembly GCF_029051645.1). GTDB lineage: Bacteria > Pseudomonadota > Alphaproteobacteria > Rhizobiales > Xanthobacteraceae > Bradyrhizobium. The sequence goes on along the minus strand of NZ_JAACFS010000001.1, from coordinate 351,816 downwards.
GACCTTTCGGTGCTGGTGACCAAGATCAAGCGCGCCAGAGCGGACGTGATCTCGCATGCGGGATACAATCCCGATATCACCCTGTTCCTGCGCCAGGCGCGCGAGAACGGCCTCAAGTTCAAGATGCTGTTCGGCGCCGGCGCGGGCTACAGCCAGCTCGACAAGTTGCGCGCGACATTCGGCGCGGACATCGACAACTTCTGCAATATCGATCCGGTGCCGGCGCAGTTGCTCGATCCTGCGAAACTCGCGCCCGGGATCGGCGATCTCACCAAAATCATGGTCGCGCGCTACAAGGAGAAAACCGGCGCGACCGACGTTCCGCCGCACTGCTCGATGGGATTCAACCAGACCTGGATCCTGCTCAACCATGTGCTGCCCGTGGCAAAAGACAAATACGGCGGCTTCGATCCCGAGGCGGTTCGCAAGGCGGCGCTCGACGTGGATATCCCGCCGGGCGGCACCATCCAGGGCTATGGCGTAAAATTCTACCCGCCCGGCACGCCGCTCTCCGGCCAGAACGAGCGCTCGACCCCGGTCGTGATGCAAAATGCCGGCGAGCACATCTCGGTGGTCTGGCCGACCAATATCCGGACACGGGACCCGGTATTTCCGCTGCCGAAATCCTCGGTCTACGCGGCTTAGGGCTTTCTAGTTCGAGGCTTCATCCTTCGAGACGCGGCTAACGCCGCTCCTCAGGATGAGGTCTCGCAACCGCATGAGGTGATAGATCCTCGTGGTGAGGAGCCGCGAAGCGGCGTCTCGAACCATGTGGCCACTGGACGCGCCACAATCGGATATCACCAAACCTTTACAATATGACGCGACGGCCTTCTTCGGCGGCCCAATAGCCGGCGTAGTTGACCTTGATGGTCTCAAAAGCGAGCGTCAGATCCGACAGCGGCTGCCGGCCGGTCGCAACGCATTCCATGAAGTCCTGGATTTCCTGCGTATAGCCGCGCGTCCACTCTTCCTCGAGACAGATATATTGCCAGCCGGTCTTCCGATCGACCTTTTCGGTGATGTAGACGCTTGCTAGCTTCTCCTCACTGGTCTGATAGCTCATCATGTGCGTGTTCGGCGTGATGTTGGCGAATAGCGAGCCGCTGCTGGTATAGGTTTCGATCAGGTTGCGCACGCCGCCGAGGATCATGTCGCCGGAAAAAACCGTGGCCTTGGTGCCGTCGGAAAAGGTCGCCGTAAGCATGCCCCAATCTTCGACATCGACCGGATTGGCTTTGAGCACGGCCCGTTCATCCGGACGGAGGCACGCCGTGACGTTGCCGACGTCACATGTAACACTCGCGACGCCGATCGCCTCGCCGCGCGCCTTCGCCTCGACCTGCTTGAGATAGAGCACTGCCGAAAGCGGATGGCATCCCATCCGGATCAGCGAGCCGCCGCCGGTCATCGCCCATTGCGCGGCGTGCGCGGCATGCGAGCCAGAGTGACTCTCCTCCCCCTTCATGAACAGGATCTTGTCTTTGGTGGCCTTGAGGATCTCCACGGTCTTGGTCACCGCCGGCGCGTAGATCCAGTCCTCGGCATACATGAAGAGCCTGCCGGTCTTGTCGATCGCCGCGCGGGTCGCGGCCATTTCTTCCAGCACCCGCTCATACATCAGCGCTTTGGGCACATGTTTGCCGATCGGCAGCTTGTCGCCCTCGCGGCCAAAATAGCCTGCGAATGGCTTTTCGCAGATCACATGTTTACCTGCCCGCATCGCGTCGACGATCATCGACGTATGCAGATTGGGTGGCGTGCAGATGTCGATGACATCGATGTCGGCGTCGGCGATCAAGTCGCGAAAGCTGCGATACGCCGTCGGGATCTGGTGGCGACGGGCAAACTCGACGACATGATCGCCTCTCGCCGCAACGGCCCTGACTTCGATATCCACGCCGTAAACGCGCCTGTAGGCATGCATGTGCAGCTCGGACACGAAGCCGCAGCCGGCCAGACCGATCCTGATTTTCGCCATAGCGAAGGGGCCTCCCTGCTAGCGCGGCTCGAGGCTAGTTGCTGCTTCGGCCAACACCCTTACGACGCATTAATGCCGCGAACAGCTCGGTCAGGCCGAACTGCCAAGGTTCGCAGTCGCCGCTGTGGCGCATGCGATTGGTCAGCCGGCCGAGCTTCGGCGCGGCGACCGTCACCAGATCGCCTTCCACGTGGGTAAACCCCTGCCCCTTCGCGGCACGGTCCTGGATCGGCGCGAACATGGTGCCCAGGAAGAGCACGAAGCCGTCGGGATATTGATGGTTTTCGTTGATCGTCTGCCCGACGATGTCGGCGGGGTCGCGGCTGATCTGGGTCAGCGAGGATGCGCCGTGCAGGACAAAACCTTCCGGGCCCTTCACCTCCAGCGTGATCTCCATCTTCCTGATGTCGTCGAGCGTGAACTTCGCGTCGAAGAACCGGACGAACGGTCCGATGGCGCAGGAGGCGTTGTTGTCCTTGGCCTTGGACAAGAGCAGCGCCGAGCGTCCCTCGAAGTCGCGCAAATTGACGTCGTTGCCAAGCGTGGCGCCGACGATGCGCCCGTCGCGTGCCACCACCAGCACCACCTCCGGCTCCGGATTATTCCAGGTCGATTTCGGATGCAGGCCCGCATCCACGCATGTGCCGACCGCCGACAGGACGGGCGCCTTGGTAAACACCTCGGCGTCCGGCCCGATGCCGACTTCGAGATACTGGCTCCAGGCATTCTGGGAAACCAGCACGTCCTTTACGTGCTGAGCTTCGGCCGAGCCCGGCTTCAACCGCGACAGGTCGGTGCCGACGATCCGCGTCACCTCGGCCCGGATCGCCTCAGCCGAATCCGGATTGCCGCGCGCCCGCTCCTCGATCACCCGCTCCAGCATCGACACCGCGAAGGTGACGCCGGCGGCCTTGATCACCTGCAGGTCGATCGGGGCAAGCAGCCATGGCCTGGTTGGATCGCGGGTGTCGGGCGGCGTGTTGTTCAAGAGATCCTGCAGCGTGCCTACCCGCTCGCCGGGCGTGGCGCGCATCGCCCGGGCCGGATCGGCGACGGCGGCAAGCTGGCTGGCGGTGGGGAAATCGTCGGTGATGTCGAACACGCCGTCCTGGCGGATCGCGACCACGGACGGGCCGGCAAGGTCGGGACGCCAGATCCGCCCCATCAGCGCTGCATCGGCAAAATCCTCGGGCAGAATGAATGCGGCGTCCGTGATGATCGGCATTGTGGGAATCCTCGCAGGGTAACGTCTGTGCGGTCGGGGCAGCATCGTCCATAGAGGGGAACCGCTCTTGGGGTCAACTCCTTCGGAGCTGCCCGCGCTCAGCATTGCGGCCGCCGCGACAAAGCTCATCGCGGCGCAGCATGCAAAATCAGACGATCGGTCAAGCGCAGCCGATGGCTCGCGCCGCCATGAACGGCATGGCGATTAAGCAAGGAACTCGAGGGGCGAGGAGAATTGTGTGCAGGACGCTCGCGCCAGCCGTCCGCCAAGAATGGCTGCGAATGGCTGCGCGACCTTGTTGGCCGGCAGCTTTCACCCGCCGGCATCACCGAACGAGTTGCTCGCCCGTACGCGGTGTCCGGCTCCGCTGATGGCGGCGGCCATCAGCGCGAGCTCGGAATCGAGAATCAGGCCGGCGCCTGCTTCATCAAGGTGCCTGGTTCAGGCCGCTCTGGCCTTGGCTTTCGCCACATGGCTCGAGATCGCATCCATCAACGGCGGCGACAGGCAATCATAGGGTTCGAGCCCGAGCTCCTTTAGCCGTGCCCTAATTCCATCCATCTCGCCCGGCTGAACGCCGGACTCCAGCACGGAGGACACGAACGCGGCGAACCCCGGAGCTGCCCATCCACCTTCCTGGAACAGTTCGGGATGAATGAAGTCGAGGCCGTAGAATGGATGCCCGGTGTTCTCGATCCGGCCGTACATATGCGTACCGCAACCCTTGCAGGCATAGCGCTGGATGGTCGCCGACGTGTCGACAATCTGCAACTTGTCGCCGTTCTCGAGCACGTTCACATTGTCGCGCGGAACGACGGCGACGACGGAGAAGGTTGCACCTTCCGGCTTCCAGCATTTGGTGCAGCCGCAGGCGTGATTGTGGGCCACATCGCCCTTGATGGCGACCTTCACCGGCCTGTCCGCGCATTTGCAGACCAGGGTCCCGCCGGCGAAATTGCCCGTCCCCTTCTTTACGCCGCTGTCAATCGATGGGTGGATATGAACAGTCATGGGCCTATCCTCCTTGTGTTTGAAGTTATCCAATCAGAACACGACAACCGAGCGGATCGACTTGCCCTGGTGCATGAGATCGAATCCATGGTTGATCTCCTCCAGCTTGAGGACATGTGTGATCATCGGGTCGATCTCGATCTTTCCGTTCATGTACCAGTCAACGATTTTCGGTACATCCGTTCGGCCGCGCGCGCCGCCAAATGCCGTTCCCTTCCAGACACGGCCGGTCACGAGCTGGAACGGCCGGGTGGCGATTTCCTTGCCGGACTCCGCGACCCCGATAACGACCGAGACGCCCCAGCCGCGGTGGCAGGCTTCGAGAGCCTGCCGCATGACGTTGGTGTTTCCGGTGCAGTCGAAGGTGTAGTCGGCACCGCCATCGGTGAGCCCGACCAGATGCTGGACGATGTCGCTCACCTTCGTCGGGTTGACGAAATGGGTCATGCCGAAACGGCGGCCCCAGTCTTCCTTGGAATCGTTGATGTCAACGCCGACAATCTTGTCGGCGCCCACCATCTTCGCGCCCTGGATGACGTTCAGCCCGATGCCGCCGAGCCCAAAGACGACGACGTTGGCGCCCGGTGTCACCTTGGCGGTATTGACCACGGCGCCAACGCCCGTCGTCACCCCACAACCGATGTAGCAGCTCTTGTCGAAGGGCGCGTCTTCGCGGATCTTTGCTACCGCTATCTCCGGCAGCACGGTAAAATTCGAAAACGTCGAGCAGCCCATATAGTGGTAGATCGGCTTACCCTGATAGCTGAAGCGCGAGGTACCATCAGGCATCACCCCCTTGCCCTGGGTGGCACGAATGGCGGTGCAAAGATTGGTCTTGCCGCTCAGGCAGCTTTTGCATTGACGGCATTCCGGCGTGTAGAGCGGAATCACGTGATCGCCGGCCTTGACCGACGTCACGCCCGGCCCAACTTCCCGGACGATGCCTGCACCTTCATGACCGAGAATCGAAGGAAAGATTCCTTCGCTGTCGAATCCATCAAGCGTGTAAGCGTCGGTGTGGCAGATTCCGGTCGCCTTTATCTCGACGAGGACTTCACCGGCCTTCGGGCCTTCCAGATCGACCTCAACGATTTCAAGAGGCTTTTTGGCCTCGAATGCGACAGCAGCGCGGGTCTTCATCTTAAGCTCCACATTTTCTTTTCAAGTCGCTGCACGGGCCTGCCGGAACGCGCGCCTCGCATGTTCGGCATGATCATTTGGCTCCCATGCAGGACTTTTCTGTCTCGGTATACGCGTCGGGTTTGTCTTCCTTCTTCGCAGGTCGGACGCGCCCGACGGCATCATGGGCGCGGGCACGCAGATACACATAAAGATCGTCCATGTAGCAGGCGACATTCGGATTGTCGCCGAGGGCTGGCATGACGGAGTTACCGTTCTGGCGGCCGCTCGCGACGACCCCGACGAAGTCGCCGTAGCTCATCGTCTTCAGCGAGTCCTTAAGCGCCGGCGCGTAGGTCGACCCCATCCCGTCAGGGCCATGGCAGACATGGCATTCCGAATGATAGCGGCGAAATCCCGAATAAGTGTACCAATCGACGGTACCGTCGGCTCCGACATTGAAGGTAGGACTGCCTTCCTTGTCGAAATACTTTCCGTCCTCGGATTTGACGGCCTTCGGATCGACCGCGTCATCGGCTAGAACGAGCTTTCCGGAGGCCATCAAAACGAGAGTGGCCGCCAACAACCAGATTATACGCAAGAGATTGTCCTCAATATTCGATGGCAGACGAACCGACGCGTGGCACGAGCCACGCGTCGGAACGAAGGTAGCACTTACTGCGGCAGCGCGAACACCGTGAGCGTGCCGCCGAGCGCGGTGTAGTTGGCCAGCGCGGCGTAGCCACCGACTGCGCCGAGGCCTTCAGTTGGCTCGGTCAGACCTGCGGCAAGGCCGATACCCGCCCAGCCGCCAACACCGGACAGCACTGCAACATACTGCCTGCCGCCCTGCTCATAGGTCGTGACGTTGCCGATGATGCCGGACGGGGTCTTGAACTTGTAGAGCTCCTTGCCCGTCTTGGCATCGACTGCCTTCAGATAGCCTTCGAGCGTTCCGTAGAACACTACGCCGCCAGCCGTCGCGAGCGCTCCCGACCACACCGAGAACTGCTCCTTGTTCGACCAGACAATCTTGCCGGTCTTGTTGTCCCAGGCGATGAAGTTGCCCATGTGGCTCTCGCCCTGGGGCGGATACATCGACAGGGTCGCGCCGACATAGGGCTGGCCCGCGGTGTAGCTTACCTTGAACGGCTCGTAGTCCATGCAGACGTGGTTGGTCGGCACGTAGAACAGTTGCGTATCGGGCGAATAGGCTGCCGGCTGCTCGTCCTTGGTGCCGAGCGCGGCCGGGCAGATGCCCTTGGTGTTCTTGTCTTCGCCGCCCTTTTCGGTCGAATACTGATCGACAACCTTGGGACGCCCGTAGGTCGGCGAACTCTTGTTCATGTCGACGCCGGTGGTCCAGTTCACCTTCGGATCATACTTCTCGGCGACCAGAAGCTCGCCCGTGACACGGTCCATCGTGTAGGCCAAACCGTTGCGGTCGAAATGGGTCAGCAGCTTGCGCTCCTGGCCGTTGACGCTCTGGTCGCTCAGGATCATTTCGTTGACGCCGTCATAGTCCCACTCGTCATGGGGCGTCATCTGATAGACCCACTTGGCCTTTCCGTCGTCAGGGTTGCGCGCGAAGACGGTCATTGACCACTTGTTGTCGCCCGGACGCTGCTTCGGGTTCCAGGTCGAGGGGTTGCCCGAGCCGTAATAGACGAGGTTCAGACTGGGGTCATAGGACATCCAGCCCCATGTGCAGCCGCCACCAATCTTCCACTGGTCGCCCTGCCAGGTCTTGATGCTCGAGTCCTTGCCGACAGGCTTGCCGAGCTCTGTCGTCTTGTCCGGGTCGAACAGGATCTGATCGTCCGGTCCTTCGGAGTAGGCGCGCCAAACCTGCTTGCCGCTCTTGAGGTCGTAAGCCGTGACGTGACATTGCACGCCAAACTCGCCGCCGGAAATGCCGACCAGAACCTTGTCCTTGACGACCAGCGGCGCGGAGGTGCCGGTGGCGCCCTTGCCCGGATCGCCGTTCTTCATGCTCCACGCGACCTGCCCTGTTTTGGCATCGAGCGCGACCAGCGTGGTGTCTGCCTGGTGCAGGAAGATCTTGCCGTCGCCATAAGCCACGCCGCGATTGACCGTATCGCAGCACATCACCGGAATGACGTTCGGATCCTGTTTCGGCTCGTACTTCCAGACGATCTTGTTCTCCTGCGAAAGGTCAAGAGCATAGACCTTGTTGGGGAACGGCGTGTGGACGTACATCATGTTTCCGATGATGAGCGGCCCGCCTTCATGGCCGCGCAGCACGCCGGTCGAGAACGTCCAGGCGACCTGAAGCTTGCCGACATTGGATGCGTTGATCTGGTTAAGCTTCGAGTAGCGCGTATTGGCGTAGTCGCCGGCCGGCTGCACCCAGTCCTTTGGGTTCTGCGACATCTTGATCAGTTCTTCGTTGGCGTATGCGACGTCGACAACGAATGTCGCCATAGCGCCAAGACAGGCTGCGGATAGCACCTTGCGCATAGTGGTTTCCTCCCAGATTAAAGAGTTTTGGGTTTCCGCCGAGACGGCCCATTTTCCATTCTTGGTCCCTATTCCTATCCCGGTCGGACATAGGAAACTTGCCCAAGAGCGAAGCGCGTTTGCTCAATAGCGAAACTTAATTGATTTTTTTAGGTTCGGACCGGCGCGACGTTCCGGCTCTGCCGTGATGCTGCGAAGCATCATTCCGTGGGCGTGTTCCCACGACTTCCCTGCGCGGCTTCCGGTCGAGGTTTCCCTTGACGCCGCCGAAACTAAGTTGGAGGATTGTCAACGGGATATTGGGAAGAATCCGCGCAACTTCCCGGACGACTGCCTAAATTGGGGCCAAATGTCACGACCATCTGACCGACGCCGAGGCGGAGGTCGCGGCCTGTTCTCAAATCGGTGGCTGGGCAATGTCTGATACAGTTCGTTCACTCAGCACCTCCGGATTGGCGCCGAAGAAGCAGCTCCAAACTTGGTCAGATGCACTGACAGATCTGTGCGGCCAGTTTGACGTCGATCCGCTGGAAGGTTCGTCGCTCGAGGGGCGGATAAATTACACAACCGTTTCGCAGCTAAAATTGTGTCAGATCGAGGCAAGCCAGCATCGCATCGCGCATACAGTCTCAGGCACGAAACTGAGCGAGCACCCCTACGTCAAGATATTGTTCCAGACCTACGGCATCTCTCATTTCGAACAGGCTGGCCGTCGCATCGACATCATGCCCGGCGACTGCCTCGCCTATGACGTCTCCTGCCCGCACACGATCGTCAGCCCCTCGTTGACCCGGCACGAGGTCGTGATCGTCCCAAAGGCGCTGCTTCACGAACGCGGCTTCCGCACGGCGAAGATGCTGCCGTGCAAGCTCTCGGCGCGGAACGGCACCGGCCGCATCGCCTACGACTTCGTGCACACCGCGTTTGACGAAGCGAACAGGCTGTCGCCTTACAACGCCATCGGCGTTGCCGATTCGCTCATCGATCTGCTGCTGTTGCCGCTGCGCGAGGCCGATACGATGTTCGATCGCGTCGGCCCCGAGGCGATGTACATTCGGGCTCAAGCATTCATCCGCGAACATCTGCGCGACCCTGAACTTTGCATCGACCAGATTTCGGCGGCATTGGGCTGCACCAAGCGCTATCTGCACATGCTGTTCAGCGACAAGGGCATGACCGTAAGCGATTATATCTGGCGGGCGAGACTGCTGCATTGCCGCCAGGAGCTGGAGACCCAGCACGGAAAGACGATTACGGATGTCGCATTTTCGTGGGGCTTCTCGAGTTCGTCGCACTTCAGCCGTGTGTTCCGGAAGCATTTTGGGTTCGTTCCCTCCGCCATCCACAAGGCGCACTGCGCCGATCCGGTGCCGGATGTTTCCTGACGAGAACGTCCGGCAGGCTGATATTTTGCCGCAGAGATGCCGCACACTCTCCCGCGTTATATCCGGGCCTAGAAGGTAGCCTTCAGGCCGGCGTAGAAGGCCCGGGGCCGCGCCGGGCTGACCGAACGCGGGTCGGTGAACTCAGCGCCGCCATTGGCGAAATTGGGCACGTCGCCTCTTTCGAAGAACGTCCCGTAGACCGCATAGCGATTGTCGAGGATGTTGTCCACGCGCCCATAGATCTGGAGGTTCTTGTTGATCTGATACGAGGTGTGGAGATTGAAAACAGCATACCCTGGCAGCCTCGCGAACTGATTGGATTCATCGCCGACAAAATACTGGCTGCCGACGAACAACGCATCGCCGCCAACCTTGAAGGCGTCGGTGATCGAGTAGTCGATGCCAAACTTGACCCGGTTGCGGGGTATCGCCGGAATTCGGTTGCCCGGCAGGATCTGGACATTGCCGTCAACTGCGAGCGGGCTGGGGGAGCCTATCTGCAGCGCGTCGAGGAAGCGCGCATCCACGAGGGCATAGCTGGCATATAGCTGCAGTGTCTTCGACGTCAGATTGACCTGGGCCTCGATGCCTTGGCGGCGCGTTCGGCCTACATTCTGGAAGTAGCCAAACCCCTGCAGCTCCGGGCTTGGGATCGCCAGGATGTCATCGGCATTGGTCGCGCGGAACGCGCCAACTTTCCACCCGAGCGTTCCGATATTCAGCTCCCTGGTACCACGCAGACCGGCCTCAACGGTGCGGGACACAACCTGTTTGAGCGGCGGGTCGGCAATGAGAAATGCCGCAGCGATACAGGGGCGTGCAGGGTCGGCGCATGCGAGTTCCAGCGGGGTCGGTGCGCGATTGGCTTCGGAATAACCGGCATAGGCCGTCAAGCCCGGCGTGATCTTGTAGGTGCCGCCGATCATGGGATTGAAGCGGCTGAATGTGTGATTGCCGTTGAGATCAGTGCCAATCAGATCCTGAAGGACGATGTTTGCATAGTTGAAGCGGCCGCCGCCCGAAATCGAGAACGCGTCGGTCACGTCGAACGTGTCGAGCGCATAGATGCCGGTGTACCGGTTGGTGGCGCGAAGCGAGACTGGGCCGATAGATACGGGCTCGCCGGACCGGCCGAGGAATATGCCGCTGCCGCTGACGACGTAATTTGGACCGATCGTGCCCAGTTCCGCGCTGGCGCCGAAGCGCGTGACGCCCGAGTCGAAACTGGCGCCAACCATGAACTGGTTGTTGTGTCCGAACAACTGGTCGGTATTGGTTGCCTGCAAGGTCGCCCCGGTCGTCGTCGAACGGGTCGTTGTCCGGTCGATCTGGCCCAGCACCGCAGTGTCGGGGAAGGGATTTGCAAGCTGGACTCCGTTGAGCCCGTTCGCCGGTGCTCCCGGCGTGGTGTCGTCTTCGTTGAAGCAAAGCAGCGTTGAATCGGCGTCACACGGCTCCGTCTCGGTCGGGTTTCCGTCCACCGTCTTCTGCCGGAATGCCCGGACGCGCGCCGAACCTTCGATGGTCCAGGTCGGCGTCGCCTCGACCTTTCCGGTCAGATTGGCGTAGGCAACGCGGTTGTCGGTGGTCTGCGGCGTTGTATAGGTCGCGCCCCAATACCTCTGCAGCAGTTCGACCGGCACCGCCGCCGCCGCGCCGAAATTGTTCTTGGCAAGGCCGACGTTGAGGTGAAACTCGCTGCTATCGGTCCGATAGCCGACATCCCCGTAAAAGCGGCGAATCGCCGACTCCGAAAAATTGCGATAGCCGTTGTCACGCACGCCTTCGAGCGCGCCATAGACGGAAACATTGTCAATCTGCTTGCCGTACTGCGCCGAACTCTGGATGCGTCCGAACGAGCCGCCCATCGTGTTGATTTCGGCACCCTTATAGTTGAATCCGTCCTTCATCTGCACGTTGACGGCTCCGCCCAGTGCATTGAGACCGAATGCGGGATTGTTGGTTACGACGGTGACCGATCTGATTGCGGCGGTCGGGATCAAGTCCCAATTGACAGTGTCGCCGAACGCTTCGTTGATGCGCATCCCGTTCTGGTAAACCGCCAGTCCCTGAGGCGTACCGGAGACCGGAGATGCAACGAAACCTCGAAATTGTACGTCGGGCATAAACGGATTTCCGGTCGTGTCGCTGAGGACGATACCCGGTACCTGTTGCTGCAATGCATCCGCGATGTTCGGCGAGCTGGTGCGCGCGATCTGCCCGGCACCGACGGCGTTGACCGCCGCCGGCACCTTGTCGACATCCATTCCCGAGCCGACCGTCGGCGTGGGCGCGGTCGGATAGACAAGAACCCTGCGCACATTTCGGGTGGGTCGAGGTGCCGCACTGCCGCGGGTTGGCCTGGCAGCCGGTCGTGCTGATGTCGTCGGGGGAGCAACTACCTCGATGGCGGGCAACACCTCGCTATCGCTGGTTTGGGCCTCGGCACGGTCGATCCCGGGAACGAGGCAGAGCGAGATTGTCCCGATCACCAGTACGCGTGCACCCATGTCCCCACCCCACTACACTCCGGCCACATTGGCGACAGCCGGTTCGATGCGGACGATACTAGTGAGGAGACAACGACACACGCTAGCCGCAAAAGGTCTGGTTCCCGAAATGCATTCCTCCCGAATAGACCGGGAAAAATTCCCGCACAGCGATTCGCAATCTATCAGTGGCGCGATCCGTGGGGAACGACCGCCTCCACTGTGACGCCCCCTTTTCCGGAGACGACATTCAGCGTACCGCCCAGCGCCAGTATTCGCTCGCGCATGCCGATCAGGCCGAATCCGAACTTGTGATCCGGCGCCAAACCGCGACCGTTGTCGCTGACCCGCACCAGGGCGCAGCCGCGGCTTCCATTTATGCCTGCAGCCTGTTCGACCGTGACGCTGACGGCGGTCGCGTCGGCGTGGCGGAAGGCGTTCGTCAAGGCTTCCTGCACGATACGGTAAACCGTCAAGTCCGTAACTTCTCCGGTCTCATCCGACGCGCTCGCAATGTTGGCGTCGATGGTTACGTCGGGACGGGACTCGCGCCACAAACGCAAGAGCACGCCGAGCGCCTCGCGCAATCCAAGTTCCGCCAGTCCGACGGGCCGCAGCTTTTCCAGTATCCTGCGATTGAACTGCTGAAGCGCGTTGATCTGCTCCATGATGGCGGTGCCATGCTTGCGCAATGCATCTGCCGCGGGCGCACGCCCGTCTTCCGAAAGCCGCATCAGGGCGCCGACGTGGGCGCGCAGCGTAAAGAGATACGGCCCAAACTCGTCATGCAATTCGCGCGCAATCTCCTTGCGCTCCAGATCCTGCAGCGAGACCGTGCGTTCGGCGAGGCGGCGCTTGTCCTCGACCGCTTCGCCGAGTGCGCCCGCCAGGTGGTTCAGCTTGGCACAGATCGCCGCCAGTTCGGGCGCGCCGCCGGGCTCGACACGTGAACCATATTGCCCGGCCTCGATATTCGCCATGGTCTGGGAAAGCGCCTGCAGCGGCGCCAGCGCGCGGCCAACCACCGTCATCGTCACCAGAAAGAGCGCGATGGCGAGGGCGGAACTGACCGCAAGCTGGGTGATGATTCCATCCCAGATCTCGGCCATTTCATCGTTCGGATGCGAGGTGATCACCAGCGACTGCGGCTTTCCATGGATGGTGATCGGCACGCTCACGGCGGTCGTTTCCGGATGAACGAGCGCGATGAACCACGCCGGCGGCGACCGTTCGTCGTCGCCGTTGCCGGCGCGCTCGCCGGCGGAGGCATCGCCCTGTCGCGTGATGCTGACGTGCCGGAGCCGGCTGAGGTCGCGAACGATCTGGTCGAGCCGCGCATCCGGGTCCGGCGCCTCGTTCAGGCTGGGGATGATCGTCTCCACGAATTCGCGCGCCAGCTTTATGACGCTTTGATCCTCGGCTCGAACGCGGGGCCCCGCCTCTGCCACGAGCCGCGCGATATTGATTGCCAAGGCGAGGGTCAGACCCAACGCCAGCAGCAAATTAATCCGGGCACGCAACGATAATTTCTGCCACATGAGGTTTGCCCCAATCGCGTCGCAATCCGTTCCTCCATCGAGAGGACCGTTGACAGTAGAAAAACCGACGATCAGATTGAAGCGTACAGCAATCTCGCGGGCGATGCATGGCCGGCCTCGCGCCGGCACCGCTACAGCCTGACGCGATGCAGCAACGGAATCGAAGCGGCTATCGGGGATCGATGCAATGCGTGTTCTGATCGTCGACGATCATCCCATCGTTGCTTCGGGCTGCCGTACCGTATTTGCCGACGAACCGGAGGTCGTGCTGCTGGAGGCCGCCGATGCGGAGAGCGGCGAACGCGTGTTCGTCACTGAGCGCCCCGACATCTGCGTCATCGACATCAACCTGCCGACGGTGTCGGGGTTCGAACTGGCGCGGCGCATTCTTGCGCGCGCCGCTTCCGCTCGGATCATCATGTTCAGCATGAACGACGATCCGGTCTTCGCCGCGCGCGCCATCGAAATCGGCGCCAAGGGCTATGTCGCCAAGACGGGCGATCCGCAGGATCTGGTCGAGGCCATTCGTGAAGTCGGCAAAGGCGGGGTCTACCTGCCCTCCGCGATCGCGCGCAGCATCGCGTTCGCCGGCCCCATATTCGCCCGCAGCCCGCTTGCCAAACTCACCTCGCGGGAAATGGAGATCTTGCGCCTGCTTAGCGCCGGCAAGAGCCTTTCCGAGATCGCGTGGCTGGTTCATTCCTCGTACAAAACAGTCGCCAATACATCGTCGATCATGCGCCAAAAGCTCGGCGTACGAACTTCGGCCGAGCTGGTGCGGCTGGCAATCGAAAGCGGCGTAGCCTAAGGGCATGCCGCGCCGTACAGGAGTCCAGAGATCATGACCATGCAGACCGTTTCACTCAACACGTCATACGGCGGAACGCAGGGCGTCTATCGACACGCCAGCCGCGAAACCCGGACCGACATGACTTTCTCGGTCTATGTCCCTCCGCATGCCGGTGGCGCCAGGCTGCCGGTGGTCTGGTATCTCTCCGGCCTGACCTGTACCCACGCCAACGTGACGGAAAAGGGCGAATTCCGCAGCGCCTGCGCCGCACTTGGATTGATCTTCGTTGCGCCCGACACCAGCCCGCGCGGCGAAGGCGTGCCCGGCGATCCCGCCAATGCCTATGATTTCGGGCTTGGCGCCGGCTTCTATGTCGATGCGACGCGGGAGCCGTTCGCCCGCAATTACCGCATGTGGAGCTATATCACGGAAGAGCTGCCGAAGCTGGTCGCCGAAAATTTTCCCATCGACCCTAATCGACAATCCATTCTTGGCCACTCCATGGGCGGTCATGGCGCGCTGACGGTCGCGCTGCGCCATCCCGACCGCTATCGCGCGGCAAGCGCGTTTTCGCCGATCGTCGCTCCGTCGCAAGTGCCGTGGGGCATCAAGGCGCTCGGCGGCTATCTCGGCGACGACAGGCAAGCGTGGCGCAAGCACGACGCGGTGGCGCTGATCGAGGACGGCGCCAGATTGTCCGATCTGCTGGTCGACTACGGCGATGCCGATCAGTTTCTGACGGAACAGCTCCGCCCGGAACTGCTGCAAGGCGCATGCGAGAAGGCCAACATCCCCCTCACCCTGCGCCGGCAGCCCGGCTATGACCACAGTTACTACTTCATCTCCACGTTCATGGCCGATCATCTGCGCTGGCACGCCGAGCGCCTGAAGGGCTGAAGCGGCGTGAAGCCGTCCCAACAAAATTGAGTTGCAAGCCAAGACAATTCGGTCATGGTTCAAGGCAAAGGTCTTCGTGCGGCGAAGTCGAGAGGACCTGTCAGGGAGGAGCCATGATCCGATGGTTGGTTGCTGCGATCGGCTTGAGCATCGCGGCTACCCCCGTGCTGGCGGCAGACCCCATCGAGATCGGCGTCGGCTATCTCGGCCGCGCCGGCGTCAAGCCGAAATTGTCGCTCGTCGAACTGCCGGCCGAGAACGACGGCCTTGCCGGCGCACGCCTTGCCATCGAGGACAACAACACCACGGGAAAGTTCCTCAATCAACACTTCAAGTTGGAGGAAGTTCGGCTCAAGGACAATGAGGACGTCGCGAAGGCAGCAGCAACGCTTGCCGAACGCACCGGCTTCATCATTGCCGACCTTCCGGCGGACGATTTATTGAAGGCGGCCGACGCGCTTCGCGATCGCGGAACGCTGCTACTAAATGCCGGCGCGATCGACGACCGGCTGCGCGAGCAGGACTGTCGCGCCAACGTGATCCATGTCGCGCCGACGCGCTCGATGCTCGCGGATGCACTCGCCCAGTACCTGGTATGGAAGCAATGGAAGCGCTGGCTGTTCGTCGTCGGTTCGCATGATCGGGACAAACTGTACGCCGACGCATTGCGACGCGCAGCGACGCGCTTCGGCGCCAGGATCGTTCAGGAACGAATTTTCGAGGATACCGGCGGCGCCCGTCGTACCGACAGCGGGGTCACCTTGATCCAGCGGCAAATGCCGGTATTCACCCAGCAAGCGCCTGCCTACGACGTCCTCGTCGCTGCGGACGAAAGCGAGGTATTCGCGTCCTATCTGCCCTACCGCACCTGGGACCCGCGGCCGGTTGCGGGCTCGGCGGGGCTGGTTCCATCCAGTTGGCACGCCGCGCAGGATCAATGGGGCGCGATCCAGATCCAGAACCGGTTTGCAAAACTGAATTCGCGACACATGACCGCACTGGACATGCAGGCATGGACGGCAGCGCGTATGATCGGTGAAGCAGCGTCGCGCACCAAATCTGGTGATACAAAAGCAGTGTCGGATTTCCTAAAAGGGCCCGACTTTTCCATTGCGGCGTTCAAGGGCCGGCGGTTGACGCTGCGGAACTGGAATCTGCAGCTTCGTCAACCGATCCTGCTGGTCGATGGACGCATGGTGGTCTCGGTTTCGCCGCAGGAGGGATTCCTGCACCAGGTGTCGGAGCTTGACACGCTTGGCGCCGATCGGCCGGAAACCAAATGCAAGCTACGTTGAACGAGGAGAAATTGCGCATGTGGCGGTGGTGCCTGATTTTCGGAATGACTGCCTGGCTTGCGACGGCGACCCCTGCCTTGGCCTTCATCGCCTATGTCTCCAACGAGAAGAGCAACACCGTATCTGTGATCGATACCAACAGTTGGACCGTCACCAAGACGATCAAGGTCGGCCAGCGGCCGCGTGGCATCGAATTCACGAGAGACGGCAAGTTTGTGTTCGTGGCCGTCGGCGACGACGACAGCATTCAGGTCATCGACGTTGCCAAGCAGGAGGTCGTCGACACCCTGCCCTCCGGCCCGGATCCCGAACTGTTCGCCCTCGATGCTGACGGCAAGATCCTCTACGTCGCCAACGAAAACGACAACACGGTGACCATCATCGACGTCGAGAAGCGTACGCGTCTCGGCGAAATTCAGGTCGGCGTCGAGCCGGAGGGCATGGCGATCAGCCCGGATGGCGCAATCCTGATCAATACGTCCGAGACGACCAACATGGCGCATTTTATCGATACCAAGACGCACCAGATCGTCGCCAACGTGCTGGTCGATGCGCGCCCGCGCTTCGCCGAGTTCAAGCGTGACAATTCCGAAGTGTGGGTATCCTCGGAGATCGGCGGCACCGTTTCGGTGATCGATCCGGTCAAGCGGGAGGTGATGAAAAAGATTGAATTCGAGATTCCCGGCTTGCGGAGCGAGGCCATCCAGCCGGTCGGCATCGGCATGACCAAGGACGGCAAGACCGCTTTCGTCGCGCTCGGCCCTGCCAATCGCGTCGCGGTCGTCGATGCCACCAGCCACAAGGTCACCAAATATCTGCTGGTGGGGCAACGGGTGTGGCACATGGCATTCACCCCGGACGAGAAATATCTGATGGTTACCAATGGCGTTTCGAACGACGTCTCGGTGATCGACGTCGCCGCGCAAAAGGTCATCAAGACGATCCAGGTCGGTGAACTGCCCTGGGGTATCACGATTGCACAACCATGACGGCCACTGACGCATTTTCCGCCGGTCAGAACATGCAGGACATCCCTTCCCGGCCCGCAGCCGCGGAGATGCCTGCATTGTCGATCGACGGCGTCAGCCATTCCTATGGCGCGCGGCATGCGCTGATCGACATCGGCTTCACCGTCGCACCGGCAAGTTTCACGGCGCTGCTTGGCCTGAATGGCGCCGGCAAGAGCACCCTCTTCTCGCTGATCACGCGGCTGTTCGGAATCCAGCGCGGACATATCGGAATTTTCGGCCACGACGTCGCGCATGCGCCCGGCGAAGCATTACGGTTGCTCGGCGTGGTGTTTCAGCCCCGCACGCTCGATCTCGATCTTTCGGTGACGCAGAACCTGCTTTATCACGCCGCCTTGCATGGCATCGCCAGGCGCGATGCCCGCGTACGCAGCCGCGAGGTGCTGGCGCGCATCGGCCTTGACGACCGCGCCGGCAGCAAGGTGCGCGACCTCTCCGGCGGCCAGATGCGACGATTGGAAATCGCGCGGGCGCTGCTGCATCGCCCGCGCCTGCTCCTGCTCGACGAGGCGACAGTCGGCCTCGACGTCAAGGCACGCGCCGACATCCTCAACCACGTCCGCCAACTGGTTACCGAACAGGGAATAAGCGTGTTGTGGGCGACGCATCTGTTCGACGAGATCGGCTCGAATGACGATCTGGTGGTTCTGCATCAGGGCCGGGTACTGGCCCAGGGCAAGGTGGCGCAGGTCATCGCCGATGCCGGCGGCAGCGATATCAACACGGCGTTCATGCGGCTGACCGGCTCCACCGCACCAAGCGGGAGCCCAACATCATGACTTCCGCAACCACCATAAGGCCAATCCGAAGCGGCTTCTCGCTCGCCGAATATCTCACCTGCCTGAACGGCATTGTGTGGCGCGAGGCGCTTCGTTTCCTGCATCAGCGTGAACGCTTCGTCTCGGCGCTGGTGCGGCCGTTGGTATGGCTGTTCATCTTCGCCGCCGGCTTCCGTCAGGTGCTCGGCCTTTCCATCATCCCGCCGTACGAGACCTACATTCTGTACGAGGTCTACATCGCGCCCGGCCTGATGGCGATGATCCAGCTCTTCAACGGCATGCAGTCCTCGCTCTCCATGGTCTATGACCGCGAGATGGGCAATATGCGGACCTTGCTTGTCAGCCCGCTGCCGCGATGGTTTCTCTTGTCCTGCAAGCTTCTGGCGGGAACCGCGGTCTCGCTGCTCCAGGTGTATGCTTTTCTGCTGATCGCCTGGTTCTGGGATATCGCGCCGCCGCCGGCCGGCTATCTCACGGTGCTACCGGCGCTGGTCCTGTCCGGCCTGATGCTCGGCGCCTTGGGAATGCTGATCTCTTCCGGCATCAAGCAGCTTGAGAATTTTGCGGGCGTGATGAACTTTGTCATCTTTCCGATGTTCTTTGCTTCCTCAGCGCTCTATCCGCTGTGGCGTATCCTGGAGAGCAGCCCGATGCTCTACTATGTCTGCCTGTTCAATCCATTCACGCACGCCGTGGAGCTGATACGTTTCGCGCTGTACGGACAACTGAACTGGATCGCGCTCGCGGTCGTCGGCGGCTGCACGATCGCCTTCATGATCGGCGCAATTTACGCATACGATCCGTCGCGCGGCTTGATCCGCCGCGGACCGGCTGGAGGCGAGGCATGAAATATCGGGTCGCGATCGCAGCATGGCTTGCCGTTACGGCGACGGCCACGCTCGGCCATGCGGCCGATCCCCGCTATCCGGACTGGCCGTGCACCCAAGCCAAGGTGCCCGAGATTTCCCTTGCCGCGGTGTGGGCAGGCCCGCCGCTCGACGATATCTCCGGCAAATGGAAGGACGATGCCACGGTCAGCGCGCTGGTCGCCAAGTTGGCGGCAAGGCGGACCCCGCTCGAGGAAGCACAAAAGGCGATTGCGGAGTATCTGAGCGGTGCCGCCGACAAGACCGCAAGCGGAAAACTGCTGTTTGCCGGTCTGTTCGAATCCCTCAATGCCCAACGCTCCCAGGTTATGAACGGGCTGGAGCGCGTCACCCGCAAACAGCGCGAGGCGGCGGACAAGATCCGCGCCGACACGCTTGCCTTGCAGGCGTTGCAGAGTGAAACGCCGCCCGACCAGGCGAAAATCGACGACCTCGGCAACCAGCTTGTTTGGCAGACGCGCATCTTCGAAGACCGGCGCAATGTCATCAAATTCGTCTGCGAAGTTCCAACGGCGATCGACCAGCGCCTGTTCGCTCTCGGAAGAACGATTCAGCAAGAGATGGAATAGTTGCTAACGCGGCGATGAAGCCTCCTCGACCGTCCGCGGCTCCGGTAGCGACTCGGCTAAATCCAAGCCGGCGCGCTCCCAGCCATCGGTTCCTTCGGGGTACCACGCCACATTGGAATAGCCGTATGTCAGGATTCGCTTTGCCGCGTTCCAGGACATCCAGCAATCGGCCTGACAGTAAATTACCACCAGCGCGTTATCGTTGCCCGCCGTCGCGCGGACGAGCCCGCGCCGCAGATAATCTTCCGTCGCCGCTGCGAGCTTGCCGTAGCCGGTGTCCGGTAGCCACATGCTGCCGGGAATGTTGAGTCGCGGCTGGTCGCGCCAGACGGTGCCTTGAGGAAGATTTTGCGGCTTCGGCGCGCGAGGCATTACGTCGATAAATACGCCCGCCTTGGCTCGCCAGATCGAGGCGGCCTCCGCGGTCGTCAGAACGCGCGCACCGGCAAGCGTCGCGGGAACCGGCGCGCGGTAATCTTCCATGCGGTACCCGTCGGGCTCGGAAGGCCCTTCCTGCGCTGATGCCGGGACAATGAATGTGAGTGCCGCAAGGACCAGGCCTGCGAGCGCTTCCTTCATGGCGCTTTCGTTGCCGTCTCTGCGCCGATCGGCCGGTCGTTGTCGTCCAGCAAGGGAACGCCGTAGTCCAGCAATATCTTGTTGATGGCGGTCTGGTTCTCCTGGATCACGCGGTTGAGCTGCCGCTTCCAGTTCTGGTCGGCGGCACGCACTCCCATGCCGATACGGTACGCCAATCGTGGGCCTGTCTTTTCCTTCACCAGAGGCGTGACGTGAAGCGGCGGGTTCGCCTTTTTCGCATAGAAGCCCGCCATCGGTCCCCAGAGAATGCCGGCGTCGATCTTGCCGGACATCAGGTCGGCGATCATGGCCTCCGCCGACGAGTCCAGTCGGGTATCGACCATCAACTGATATGGTTTGGCATTCGCCATCAGGCCGTTGACCGCCATGTTCGTGGCAGGCGGCGTGCCGGCCACGATGCCAATATGCTTGCCCTTCAGGCGCTCGTCTTCCAGCGTCGTCACTTCCTCGAGGCCGCTGCCTTTCTTAGCGACCAGCGCGTAGGCGGTGCGGTAATAGGGATTGGTGCCTTGAACCAAGTCGTCGCCCTGCGGGAAGCCCATGATGACGTCGCAACGATGGGCGCCAAGCGTCATCCGGACGAAACCGGTCGCCTGCGGGAAATACATGTAATCGAGCTTTTTGTGCAGCTTCTCGGCGAACAGTTCTGCGACCTTGTTCTCGAATCCCTCACCCTTGTCGTTGGAGAACGGCAAATTGTGCGGGTCGGCGCAGACGCGCAGCACCTTGGGATCGACGAGCTCGATCGACAAATCGCCGCCTTCTTTGATCTGGGCGCGAGCGTCATCTCGCCCGAGGAGTACGGCGATGATCGCCAATGTTGCAATCGCCAGCCAGCGCTTACGTCCGGCATATATCATCGAAAGCTGCTGCACTTCCGGCCCGCCATGGTTGCCAATTCGGAGAAATATCGGCAACCTCGACGAACGGAGTTCCGTTGAAGCCGCAGACAGGCAAAATGCTATGCTTGTCAATTGGAGCGTGCAACAGGAATAATCCCCGGAGCGGACTCGCCGCCTGTGCTGCGACGCAAACGTAGGCGCGATGAAACATGGGATTGCCGATAGCGCTTCTTGGTGAGACGGAGGCCAAAATATGGCTCATCCCGCATTGATCCTTGCCGCGCTGGCGATGCTCGCTCCGGCAATGGCCGCGTTCGCGCAGCAACAGGAGTTGCGCGTCAACTCCGTCGCCGATGGCATATTTGTGCATAACGGCCAAATCGCGCAGATGACGCGCGAGAACGAGGGCGCGATTGCGAATGTCAGTTTCATCGTTGGCGAGGACGCGGTCGCGGTGATCGATACCGGCGGCAGCCTTCGCGAGGGACGACAACTGATGGCAGCTATTCGTGCCCGAACCGACAAGCCGATCCGGTACGTCATCAACACGCACGGCCACCCCGATCACGTTTTCGGCAACGGCGCGTTCGTGCAGGATGGCACGACCTTCATCGGCCACGCGAACCTGCCACGCGCGCTGGCCGCGCGCGGACAATTCTATCTCGATGCATTTCGCCGTACCATGGGCGATCAGTTGATCGACGAGATACGCATCGTGCCGCCAACGCTGCTCGTCAGCGGCACGCTCAATCTGGATCTCGGACGACGGCCCCTCGTCGTGCGGGCATGGCCTGCCGCGCATAGTGATTGCGATCTCACGGTACTTGACGAAAAAACCGGAACTCTGTTCGCGGGCGATCTGGTGTTTCTGGCCCACACGCCCGTGCTGGACGGCAGCCTCCGCGGCTGGCTGGCCGCAATCGGTGAGCTCAGCGCGCTGCCCGCACAGCGCGTGGTTCCTGGTCACGGTCCTGTGAGCGGGTGGCCGGTCGCCCTTGCCGACCAGCGCCGCTATCTCCAAACGCTGGCCTCAGACGTACGTGGGCTCATCGCCCGCGGCCAGCCGATCGCGGCCGCCGGCACGGCAGCGAGCTCCGAGCGATCCCGATGGGAATTGTTCGACGACTTCAACGCCCGCAACGCAACCGCAGCATTTTCGGAAATTGAATGGGAATGACGCGGGCGTTGCCCTATATTGCGTTCGTTTATTGCGTTCGTTGCCTCCATCCGTTGCGAAGGTGGTGCATGCCCGGATATCTTTTTCGCCTGCTCGGCGTCGCTGGCTTGCTGCTGTTCGGCGCGCCGCTGACGCTTGCGGCAACGCCAGACCCCTGGCCCGGCCTGGTCCAGGACATCTTCAACAATCGCCCGATGAACGATGGCAGCGACGTGATCGCCATCGAAATGCCGTCGCGCGCCGAGGATGCCGCAGTTGTGCCGGTGACCTTGCGAACGAAGCTTTCGCCCGGCGACGGCCGCAAGGTGCTGAACATTACGCTCGTCATCGACCAGAACCCTGCGCCGATGGCCGCAAAATTCCAGCTCGGGCCGGACGCCCAAGTGTCTGAGATCTCCACCCGCGTCCGCGTCAACAATTACACCGATGTTCACGCGGTGGCCGAACTCAGCGACGGCAAACTTTACATGACCAAGACCTATGTGAAGGCGTCCGGCGGCTGCTCGGCGCCCGCCGCCAAAAATGCCGACGAAGCCAAGAGCAGATTAGGCCAGATGCGCTACCGGCAGTTCGGGAAAGCCGGTGAAGGCCCCGCCAACGGCGCGCGCGAGGCCCAGATCATGATCGGCCATCCCAACAATTCCGGCCTGCAGATGGACCAGGTCACGCAACTATATGTCCCGGCATTCTTCATCAATGAACTGCGGCTTTGGCAGGACGACAGCCTGGTGTTGACGATGGAGGGCGGCATTTCGATTTCGGAAGATCCCAATATCAGGTTCACCTACGTGTCGAATGGCGCGAAACATTTCCGTGCCGAGGCCAAGGATACCGAAGGACACGTCTTCCAGCGCGAATGGAAGATCGACGATTCCGGAATTTGATCCCGCGGATGGAGTACTTTCCGTATCCCGGACGCGGTGCAGCGCGATAGCGCTGCTCCGCTGAGCCGGGACCCATTTCGGACATCGTGCGCTCTGCTGACATGGGCCCCGGCTCTGCAGCGCGTCACTCGCGTGCCGCGCTGCGTCCGGGGCACGGGGGAAACGGCTGCCGCCTGATAGTCGGCGCCTCCGAAGCGTTGGCGCTCCGCCGTTTCAGAAACAGCGTACTTCCGCTTCGGCCTGGGCCCGCCTGAGCTGTTTGAGCGCATTTGCCGCCTGCTCGGATGTACGGAATGGTCCGCCCATATCTCCCCGGACCTGCGACACGCTGAGCACGGTTTCGGCCGTGACATAGCGCTCATAGGGCACGAGCGAAGCGATAACATCGATCGAACAGGAGCATTGCTCGATCGCCTGCCGCGTCTCGCCATTTGCCTTCAAGCAGCCAAACGCGTATTCGACGCGCGCCGACGTCGGATAATCGTTGATGTCCTGGGCGCGCGCGAGCGCTGCCATCGTCATCAGCGCCGTCAACGCGGCGACAATACGTCGTACCGATCCGACAAGCATCATCGTCTTCCTTCCGCTGCTAACCGTGGAAGCTATGCTATGACTGTCCCGCTGAAAAGCAGACGTTCGAGGAAACGGCTCGAGGCGCCATGAAATTTTTTGTTCGCATGCTGCTTGCTACGATTGTTACTGTCTCGCTCGGCACGTGTTGCAGCGCCGAGGCTTTGCGCGTTGCGGTGCAGAAGACCGGAACATTCGCCTGGGAACTCGCAGTGATCCGCGCGCACGGCCTCGACAAGCAGGCCAACCTTTCGGTCCAGATTCTCGAACTGGCGAGCCCGGAGGCGGGTAAGATAGCGCTTCGCGCCGGGAACGCCGACATTGTGGTCACCGATTGGCTTTGGGTGTCGCGCGAACGCGGGCTTGGCGCCAAACTGACATTCTATCCTTATTCGAGCGCGCTCGGCGCCGTGATGGTGCCTGCCTCATCACCGATTCAGACCTTGGCCGATCTCAAGGGCCGCAAGCTCGCCGTTGCAGGTGGCCCGATCGACAAGAGCTGGCTGCTGCTGCTGGCGTGGTTGAAGCAGAGCGGCATCGACCTGAAGTCGGACGCGACAATCGCCTATGGCGCGCCACCGCTGCTGGCTGCGAAGACGCTCAGCGGGGAGATGGATGCGACCTTGAACTACTGGAATTTCTGCGCCGGACTGGAAGCGAAGGGTTTCCGCCGCATCGCCGGCATTGAGGATCTGCTGCCGAAACTCGGCGCCAAGGGCCGCACCGCGATGATCGGCTACGTCTTCGACGAAAAATGGGCGAACGCAAACCAGGACAAAATTGCCCGCTTCATCGCCATGACCCGCGCCGCAAAGGAGATCCTGTCGACCTCGGACGCGGAGTGGGAGAAAATTGCGCCACTGACCGGCGCCCCCGACGACGCAACGCTGCGCGCCTATCGCGATCGCTATCGGGAGGGAATTCCACGTCGCCCGGTCGCCGACGAAGAAGCCGACGCGCGCATTCTCTACCGCGTGCTGGCTGACATCGGCGGCCGCGAACTTGTCGGGCCGGCGCCTGAACTCGAATCCGGGACATTCTATCACGCGATCCCGGGAGGCTGAGGTGCCGCGCCTGCTGTCATTCGCCGTGCTCCTCGCAACCTGGTGGATCGGCTCGCTGTTTGCCGGTGACGCGAAGCTGCCACCTCCCCCCACCGTGCTCACGGTCATGATTGCGGAAGCGAGGTCAGGTGACTTATTCTTCCATCTCGGCGTGACGTTGGCGCGCGTTACGCTCGCCTTCACGCTGGCGATGTCGCTGGGCGCCGCGATCGGATACCTGATGGGCCGGGTACGGCTTGCCGATCGGCTGGGCGACCCCTGGCTGATCCTGCTGCTCAATCTGCCGGCGCTCGTGGTCATCGTGCTCGCCTACATCTGGGCCGGATTGACCGAAGTCGCCGCAATTGCGGCAATCGCCATCAACAAACTCCCGACAGCCGTCGTCACGCTGCGCGAGGGGACGCGTGCCCTCGAGGCGGCGCTTGACGAGATGGCGACCGTATTTGCGTTGCCGCGCTGGAAGAAGTTCCGCCACGTCATTTTGCCGCAACTGTCGCCCTATATCGCGGCCGCCGCGCGATCAGGACTTTCCCTGGTCTGGAAGATCGTCCTGGTTGCGGAATTGCTCGGACGTCCGAATGGTATTGGCTTCGAGATTGGCGTGGCGTTCCAGTTGTTCGACATTCCGCTATTGCTTGCCTATTCACTGAGCTTCGCGGCAGTCGTGCTCCTCATTGAAACCTTGTTGGTGCAGCCATTTGAGGCCCGGCTATCCCGGTGGCGTCCCCGTGCGGCTTGAGGTCGATATCGCCAGCAAGACGTTCAAAAGCGCGGCGGGCGAACAGCATGACGTGATCGCCGGCGTGGCCTTTACACTTGATGCAGGAGAAGTCGGTGTATTGGTCGGTCCATCCGGCTGCGGCAAGAGCACGATGCTCAGGATTCTCGCCGGCCTCGACCACGACTTTCAGGGCCGCGTCTCACGTCCCGCCGGCGCGCGCATAGGCTTCGTGTTCCAGGAGCCACGGCTGTTGCCCTGGCGGTCGGTCGAAGAAAATGTACGACTCGTCGCGCCTCTGGCCAATGAGGCAAAGCTTTCAGCCCTCTTTGAAATTCTGGAACTGAAAGCACATCTCAACCATTTTCCCGGCGAACTATCACTCGGCCTCGCCCGGCGCGTCGCCCTCGCCCGTGCGTTCGCCATCGAGCCGGAGTTTCTCATTCTCGACGAACCGCTGGCCTCGCTTGATGTAGCCCTCGCCGCCCGTCTGCGCGATGAGATCGCCATGTTGATGGGTGGCCGTTCCGTCATAACCTTGCTGGTCACCCATGACGTGGATGACGCGGTTCGCCTTGGCGACCGCCTGTTCCTGCTATCGCCGCGCCCGGCGCAGATTCTCGCCGACCTGCCTATCCGCACACCGCGCGGCGAGCGCGGCGACGCCGAAATCGCTGCGATCAAGTTGGACATCATGCGGCGGATCAACGGCACGCCCGCCAAGCGGGATGCCTCATAGGCAGCGCTTGAGGCCGGTGCTAAGATACGTCATCGGCGGGGTTGGAGATGAAACGCTCTATCGGAATCGCAACGCTCGGTCTTGCGCTTGTCACCATGACGGCGACGGCGCAGGACATGATGCGCCACGTGGACCTGTCGTCGCCCGATATGGTCTCTGCTGAAATGACCCGTGCCGAGGTCGAGGCCGCGCTCGCCGCGGCGACCGGCGCCGCGCCTGCCGATTTCACGGGAAAACGATTGTCCGGTCTCGATCTCTCCGGGCTCAACCTATCCGGCGCGATTTTTCGCGCGGCACGGCTCAACAAGACAAAGCTCGCCGGTGCCAGACTCGACCGTGCCATCCTCGACCAGGCGTGGCTGCTCGAGGCGGACCTGACCGGCGCAAGCCTGAAGGGCGCGAACCTGTTCGCTGCGCAGATGGCGCGCGCCCGCCTGGACGGCGCCGATCTTTCGGGCGCACGCGTCGCTGCTGATCTCACCGGCGCCAGCCTTGTCGGAGCTTCGATCGCAGGAGCAAATCTGGGCGCCGACATGCGCAACCAATCGATGGGCCTGATGCGCGCGATCCTGAAATCCGCCAAGCTGGAAAGGCTGAACGCGCGCGGCGCCGACCTGTCGCGCGTCGATCTTGAGTTTGCCTCACTGAAAGGCGCCGACCTGACAGGCGCCTCTCTCAAGGGCGCCCAACTCGGAGGGGCCGACCTCACGGGTGTGACGGCCATCAACACCGATTTCGACGGCGCCGATCTCGCTTCGGTGAAATTGACCGATCCAGTTGGCCTCGACCAGGCAAAGAATTTTGACAAGGCGAAAAACAGTGACCGTCTGATAAGGTAGCGACGGCCCCAGGTTCATTTTGGGAGGATTGCGTGATGGGACGGATACTGGCCTTGGTCGCGCTGTTGTTGGCGAGCACCGGCGAACTTGCCGCACAGGGCAAAGGCATCCGGCTCTGGAATCTGACCACCTCGACCGTTTCGGAATTTCAGCTTTCCCCGGTCGGAAAGAACGACTGGGGACCTAACCAAACCCTGAACGACAAGGACAAGGAAGTCGACCACGACGAGCGCCTGCGCATCACGGGCGTGGAGCCGGGACGCTATGACGCCAAGGTCGGCTATCGCGGCGCGAAACACTGCTTCGTTCGCGGCATCGAAATCAAGGCCGACGCCGTGTTTTCGATCGCGGACAAGGATTTGAAAGACTGCAACAAGTAGCCGCGACAGCCTTCCCGCCGACGACAGCTCAGGCTACGGACCACACGGCGTCATGGAATGCCTTTTGGTTGTTACGTGGATACTCGCAACGCCATTTGACCGCGGTCCATTTCGGATGCTCGCTAACCCACTGCGCGATGTAGGGCTGCGCAGCCATGGTGCACTGCCGTAACGAAACATCTGAAGAGAAGACCAGATGGGTTTCCTCGCAGGTGGTCGGCGAGAGCACCGCACAGACGGTCACGATCAAGTCTATTGGAGTCATGCCCGATATCCCTTGAGTTGCTCCCCGATTGATAACGCAAAAAGCTACGGTAACGGGCGTCTTAAAGTTTCACTACCCCGTGAAAAGCCGGAACCGGGCCGCGTACGTGGCCTCCAGCCCCCTAAAAGTTAACGCCAAATACCAGACGTGCCTGGTGACGCTCGAAATTGGCGAGATCAAGGTTGGCCGTTGACCCGGCCGGACGCCCCCATGCCTGAACGCTCCAGCTCGCGGTCAGTCGCGAGCGTTTCGACAGTTGGAAATACGCGGTCGGACCGACAAATAACGCCTGTCCTGCAAGTTCCTCCAAACCGGTCCCGTCATATTTTCGCAAGTAACGCGCTTCACCGCCCAACAGGAAACCCGGGCGCAGCTGCGCCATTACCGCAAGCGCCGCACCTGCGGTGGATTCCAGCTCCATCGCGCCACTACCGATAACGCGCGTCCACTCCGGTTCGTAGATCAGGTTGAACGCCGCGACGACGCGGTTCGGCACGAGCTCCCGGTCGAACGCCAGCCTGAACTCCGTCCCGAAACTGCGGACCCCTTCAGCCGTGGCCTCATCGACACGATGAGCATGCGCTTCCGTCGCAAGCGTGAGCCCGAATAGAGCCGTTTGCCGATCGAGAAAGCGGTAGCGCAGATCGACCGACCCGCCCTGCCACGATAGCCGGCGCTGGTCGTCAAGACCCGGCACGCCACTGATCGGATGTGACGCAAATGTACTGCCGATCTCGATTCGAAAATTCCGGACAGGCACAAACTCCAGTTCGAACTCCTGACCGACGGCCCGATAACGCCCGCCGTTCTTGCCGAACCGCCCGGTCGTCTCGCTCTGAAACTCCCGTTCACCGACATTGCCGATATCGGTGCCGATCATGAAGCCGAACAGATGCTCGGTATCGATGCCCTCGGCGTGGCCGCAGGCCGGCATCAGCGCTGCAAGAGACACGACCGCCGCCTGGAAGGTCTTTGCACGCGTCGACATTCGCATTCAGCGGGTCATGGGGTTGAACCGGCAAGTCCGGCGGAGTCGGCCGAGGACATACCTAGCATGATGCCGGGACCATCGGCGAGCCATGGGAACGCTTGGAATGCAGAACGCTTGGGATGCAGGTCGGAACGGGGAGGATTCTTGACCGGATCGCCTTGCGGTAGCGGTCAGCAAGGGATTCCTGATCACTTTGGCAGGATCCGCGCCCTGCCTTGCTGCAGGCAGTGGAATTTTCTGGGGATCGTAATTTTCTGGGGATCGTACAGTTTGCCCGACCCGCGGCAACAGGCTGTTGCCGGAGCCGGGCAGACCGTTTCGACGCGTCTATTTACGCGCCGCGCAGGCGTACATGTTGATTTCCATGCCCACCGACACTTCCACGATCTTCGGAGTCTTCCAACTCATCAGGGTTTCTCCCAAGCAGTGTTGGCACGACGTTCGTACCGGCATCAAAACTAGGTTGACCTCGAACGTAGCGCAAGCACGGAAGAGCGGATGTTGACGGTATACCGACGCACCCGACACCCGAAACTTCCCTCTTGGACAAACCTACTTCGCTCTTGGACAAAATGAGCGAGGGAAAGCGGCGGATCGACGCATCCGTCGTCGGTCACAATTCGTGAATTCGGTTTGTCTTCGACGACGGACGCTCCGGTCGAGATGCCGACGGGCTCGGCGACTCCGTCACGGCTTCGGCTCCGCGCCTTCAGCAATCCTTGTCTGCCTCTGTGGTCTTGCTGTCAGGTTTGGCGCCTTCGGCCTGCTGTGCGGCCGTCGGCTCGCCTTGCATCTGCCGCTGCGTATCCTGCGAAGATGCCGCAACATCTCCGGTCGATTGATTCATCTTGTCGGTCGGCGGATGTTGACTGGTGCTACTGGCCATACCCGTTGTTTGGCTTTCACCCATCTTCGCCGGTCCCGAGCCAGCGTCTCTGAGTTTGGCCGCACGGCCCGTGTCACACGGACCCGCCAACGCTGCGCCGGTGCTCAAAACCAGGATGGAGCAACCAGCAATCATGAGCTCTTTCAGCTTCACTGCCTCTCCTTTCTCTTGAAGCACGCACAACGTGATGGGAGGCAACTGACCCGTTGCTTGCAGGTTCCGGGTGGCTACGCGAATCCTGACATGTTTAAGCTGGCGCCCGAGTTCTTTTGGCGAGGCCACTATGGAACCGATTCACTTGAGGGTTCACTTGGGTTTGATCAGTTTTCTTTTCGCGATGTGCATCGCGTCGGGCGCTTTTGCGCAGGACAGGCAGCCTGACCAAAACGCAACAAACGCTGAAACGGCTGTACCCGCCAACGGGCCGTCACTCACCGGGAAAGAACGCATGGGCAGGAAGTGGATGGACGAGCAACGGATCGATAATTGCAACGTGCCTATCGACAAGCGCGGGCAGAAGCCGCGGCCGGGCAATTGCCTGCATTCTCCCTCAGGATGACGCGTGGCCACCGACGACGCCGCCGGCCTGATGCCACTAATACGAACTCATCGTCTGCGCAAATTCGAGCACGCATCGCTGAGTAGACACTGGCGCCCTACCACATCGTCTGCCGGGCGCGTTCCGGCCACTCCCGATCGTATTTCTCGCCGCCGACGGTGTTGTCGCTCATCTCGGCAAGGATCTGGCCGGGCGTCGGCAAGCACCTGGGGTCGATGCGCTTGTCGGGATTCCAGAGGTCGGCGCGTACGATGGCGCGCGCGCACTGGAAGTAAACCTCCTCCACCGCCATGACAATGACGGTGCGCGGCGCCTTGCCCTCCATCTCGAACGACGCGAGCAGGTCCGGATCGGCCGAAACATGCGCGCGGCCGTTGATGCGCAGCGTGCTGCCCGAGCCCGGGATGAGAAACAACAGCGCCACCCTCGGATCGCGCACGATGTTGCGCAGCGAGTCGCAGCGGTTGTTGCCGCGGCGATCCGGCATCATCAACGTCTTCTCGTCGTGGATGCGAACAAAGCCCGGCAGGTCGCCGCGCGGCGAGCAGTCCAGCCCCTCCGGCCCGCAGGTCGCGAGCGCAGCAAACGGCGACTTGTCCATCAGCGCCCGATAGGCCGGCGTGACCTTGTCCGCGACCTTCACGGTCGAGGCATCATTCGGAAAGCCGTAGATGGCCTCGAGTTGCTCGATCGTCGCAATAACGGTCATTTCCGGTCTCCTCACGTAGCGTTTTCGAGCGAAGTGGACACCGGTTCGCATTAAGAAAACGCGTAAAAATAAAAACTGGAGGCCGGTTCTGATTCAATCAGAACCGGCCTACTCGTCCCATCTCTCGCCCTTGATCACGCGGACGAGCTGGCGGGCATGGTATTCGGCGCTGCTGATGTTGACGATGGTAACGTCGGGTGCAGTCGAGGCATCCTCCACCGTGCGGCGCAGGCGGTTTTCGACTATGCCGTCGCTGCTTCGTGCGCGCATCGCAATCCGCTCCGCGAGCACGTTCGGCGGCGCCGTGATGGAAATCACCACCACGTCCGCATAGGCGCGGCGCATTGCGCCAATGACCGTACGCGATACGTTGGCGACGATGGTTCGCCCGGCGCGGATTTCGTCGTCGATCGCGCGCGACAGTGCGTAGCGGTGGCCGTGGGCTTCCCAATGCATGGCATATTCGCCACGCGTCACTGCCTCCTGAAACGTGCCGATGCTGACCTCTTCGTTTTCCTCCGATGCCGACGCTTCACGCGTAATCACGCGGCGGGGAAATACAACGTTGCCATCGTCAGCACAGGCCGCCTTTGCAAGGCCGAGCAGCGTATCCTTGCCCGCACCGCTCGGGCCGACCACGAGCACCAAGCGGCCCGGCCCGATTGCAGCGATTTGATCTGCTGTAGTGGTTGTCAGCGTCTCCGTCATGCGACCCGCCACCCTTCCCGCCAGACGCTGCGCACCACCGGAATACCCCGGGCGACATGCACCCGGATCAGATCGGCGCGCTTGCCGGCTGCGATCTCACCACGGTCGGCCAGGCCCACGGCTTCGGCCGGCGTCTTGGTGACGGTGCGAATGGCGGAGGCCAGATCGATCGCAGGAACCTGCTGCGGCAATTGCAGTGCGGCCATCAACAGGCTCGAGGGGATATAGTCGGACGACAGGATATCCAAGAGTCCTTCCCGGGCGAGATCGATGGCGGCGATGTTGCCGGAGTGCGAGCCACCTCGGACCACGTTCGGCGCGCCCATCAAAATGTCGATGCCCGCCCGGTGCAGCCCGCGCGCGGCTTCCATCGTGGTCGGGAATTCCGCCACCGAAACGCGATCCTGTATCGCGTCGGCGACATTTTCCTCGGTCGTGTCGTCGTGGCTGGCGAGCGGAATCTCATATTGATGCGCAAGGGCTACGATTTCGCGCATGTTGCTCGCGGCATACGCCTTCTGATAGTGGAAGCGCTTCTCGAACAGGGCATCGAGTTCGGCGTCGGTCTTGCCGCCACCTTTTCCGCGGTAATAGTCGCGCAACTTGACCTCGTCGCGGAACTGGCGCTGCCCCGGCGTGTGGTCCATCAGCGACATCAGCCGCACGTCCGGCCGGTCGATCAGCTCCTTGGCTTCCTCGACCACGCTTGGCATCGGGATTTCACAGCGCAGATGCAGAAAGTGATCGGCACGGAGCAGCTTCGCCTCGCGCGCGGATGTGATCGCTTCCGCGAGCACGCCTGCCCTGCCGTCCACTTCCTCGGCGCCGTCCTCGCGCCAGACCCGCAGCGAATCCAGCACGGTGGTGATGCCTGAAGTGGCCAACTGCCCGTCATAGGAGACCACCGCCGCGATCGGATCCCAGAATACTTTCGGGCGCGGCACATAGTGCATTTCGAGGTGGTCGGTATGCAGCTCGATCAGGCCGGGCATGATAAGATCGCCGCCGGCGTCTTCGCTGCCTGCGGGCGCGCTTCCCTCGCCGAACTCGGCGATGCGGCCGTCGGCGAAATTGACCCAGCCGCGTTCGATCACGCGATCGGCCAGCACGATGCGGGCGTTACCGAGGACAGTTTCTTGCCTTGTCATCTCACTCTCTTCCTTCAGGCCGCGGCGGCAAATGACGTCACGTCGACGATGCGGTCGGCGATCAGATGGCGTATTTCGTCGTCATGGACAATCGCCACCATCGCGACCCCCTCTCGCTTCTTCTGCCCGATCAGCTCAACGACAACCGCGCGATTAGCCGCATCGAGCGAGGCGGTTGGTTCGTCCAGCAGCAAAATGGGCAGATCGGAAATGAACCCGCGCGCAATGTTGACCCGCTGCTGTTCGCCGCCGGAGAACGTCGACGGCGGCAGCGCCCACAGCCGCTCGGGAATGTTGAGACGGCGCAGCAGCGCGCCTGCCTGCTCGCGGGCTTCCGCGCGTGCCGATCCGTTCGCGATCAGGGGCTCTGCCACCACGTCGATGGTGGCGACCCGCGGCACCGCACGCAGGAACTGGCTGACATATCCGATGGTCGAGCGGCGCACGCTGAGCACCTGCCGCGGTTCGGCCGTGGCAAGATCGATCACCGCGCCTCGGTGCCGGATGCCGATCCGGCCGCCATCGCAGCGGTAATTGCCAAAGATCATTTTCAGGATCGAGGATTTGCCGGCACCTGAAGGGCCCGACAGCACCACGCATTCCCCCGGCTCGACCTGAAACGAGACGCCGCGCACCACCGGCAGCTCGACGCCGCCCTGCAGATGCATGGTGAAGGTCTTTTCGGCGTTGGTGATGTCGATCATCGCAGTCATTGGCGCGCTCATGCCGGCAGGATCGAGGAAACGAGCAATTGGGTGTAGGGCTCGCGGGGGTCGTCGAGCACCTGGTCGGTCAGCCCGGTTTCGATGACGCGGCCGCCCTTCATCACCATCACGCGATGCGACAATAGCCGCGCCACCGCAAGGTCATGGGTGACGACGATGGCGGCAAGGCCGAGCTCGCTGACGAGATTGCGCATCAGATCGAGCAGCCGCGCCTGCACCGATACATCGAGCCCGCCGGTCGGCTCGTCCATGAATGCCAGGCGCGGCTCGGTGACCAGATTGCGCGCAATCTGCAGCCGCTGCCGCATGCCGCCGGAATAGGCCCGTGGCGCATCGTCGATGCGGGCGGTATCGATCTCGACGCGTTCCAGCCAGGACGAGGCGGTATCGCGGATGCGGCCGTAGTGATTCCAACCCACCGCCATCAGCCGTTCGCCGACATTGGCGCCGGCCGAGACCGCCATCCGCAGGCCCTGCGCGGGATCCTGGTGCACATAGCCCCAGTCGGTGCGGAACAGAAAGCGCCGCTCGGCTTCGCCAAGACTTGCGAGGTCGCGCAACACGCCGTCCCGCATGCGGTATGATACGCACCCACCAGTCGGCGCGAGCTGCGCCGACAACAATTGCAGCAGCGTGGACTTTCCTGATCCGGACTCGCCGACGATTGCCAGCACCTCGCCAGGGTAGAGCGCAAAGGATACGTCACGGCAGGCGGTCAACCGGCCGTAATTCTTGCCGAGGTGATCGGCGACCAGAAGCGGCTGGTCGTCCTGCACGAGGGGCTCAGACATGTGCCCTCTCCTTGTGCGGCGCGGCGCTCTCGCTGCCGCGATGGCCGGCCTGCTGACGCTGCTCGCAATAGTCGGTATCCGAACAGACGAACATCCGCCCGCCTTTGTCATCGGTGACGATTTCGTCCAGGTAGCTATCGGCAGCGCCGCACAGCGCGCAGGGCGCGTCGAACCGGTAGCGCGTGAACGGGTGATCCTCGAAGTCGAGCGATACCACGTCGGTGTGCGGCGGGATCGCGTAGATGCGCTTTTCGCGCCCTGCGCCGAACAGTTGCAGCGCCGGGCAATTGTCCATCTTCGGATTGTCGAACTTCGGCGTCGGCGATGGGTCCATTACATAGCGCGCATTCACCTTCACCGGGTAGGCATAGGAGGTCGCGATATGGCCGAAGCGCGCAATATCCTCGTACAGCTTGACGTGCATCAGGCCGTATTCGCCTAGCGCATGCATGCGCCGCGTCTCGGTCTCGCGCGGCTCCAGGAACCGCAACGGCTCGGGGATCGGCACCTGATAGACCAACACCTGTCCTGCATGCAGCGGCGCCTCGGGAATCCGGTGCCGAGTCTGGATCACGGTGGCATCCGTCGTAAACGTGGTGGTCGCGACGCCGGCCGTCTTGCCGAAGAATTTCCGGATCGAGATCGCGTTGGTGGTATCGTCCGAGCCCTGGTCGATCACCTTCAGCACATCATCGGGCCCGAGGATCGCCGCCGTCACCTGAACGCCGCCGGTTCCCCAGCCATAAGGCATCGGCATTTCACGGCTGGCGAACGGCACCTGGTAACCGGGAATCGCGATCGCCTTCAGGATCGCGCGGCGGATCATCCGTTTGGTCTGTTCGTCGAGATAGGCGAAATTGTAAGCCGGCGCGTTCATTCCGCGGCCTCCTGCATTGGCGGCACCTCGTTCGCCTCGGCAAATTCCTTGCGCAGTTTGCGCAGCAGGCCGAGCTCGGATTGGAAATCGACGTAATGCGGCAGCTTGAGATGCTCGACGAAGCCGGTCGCCTGCACATTGTCCGAGTGCGACATTACGAATTCCTCGTCCTGCGCCGGCGCGATCACTTCCTCGCCGAGTTCGCGGGCGCGCAGGGTGCGGTCGACCAGCGCCATCGACATGGTCTTGCGCTCGCTTTGCCCGAACGCCAGACCATAGCCGCGCGTAAAACACGGCGCTTGCGTCGCCGAACCCTTGAACTGGTTGACCATCTGGCATTCGGTCAACGCGACCGAACCCAGCGGAACGGCGAAGCCGGCATCTTCGGCCATGAACTCAACCTCCACCTCGCCGAAGCGGATTTCGCCGG
The DNA here is from genome assembly GCF_029051645.1 of Bradyrhizobium sp. CSA112. GTDB lineage: Bacteria > Pseudomonadota > Alphaproteobacteria > Rhizobiales > Xanthobacteraceae > Bradyrhizobium. The sequence continues at coordinate 316,440 of NZ_JAACFS010000001.1, read as the reverse complement.
CAAAGGGATGGTTGCGGCCATAGCCGCGCTGCGACGAATAGCCGAGCGCTAGTAGAAAGCCCTCATCGGCGCGCGCCAGGTTTTGCAGGCGCAAGTCACGATCAGCCGGAAAACTCAACGGTTCGCGCGTCAAATCGCCGACCGGAACATCCGCTTCCGCCGGCGGCGACGGCTCGATCAGGCCGTCGCGGCCGAGAATGTCGGTCACACGCGGAGTCGCGCCTGTGGACGCCTCACCGGTCGCGGGCGCATCGGGCGCTGCCCCATCAGCAAGTTGCGGATCCAGCAGGCGATGGGTGTAATCGAAAGTGGGGCCAAGGATCTGGCCGCCTGGAATATCCTTGAACGTCGAGGAAATCCGGCGACGCACCTGCATCGCGCCGGTATCGACCGGTTCGGTCGCACCAAAGCGTGGCAGCGTAGCGCGGAACGCGCGCACCAGGAAGATGGCCTCGATCAGGTCGCCGCGCGCCTGCTTGATGGCCAGCGCCGCAAGTTCGCGGTCGTACAGCGAGCCCTCGGTCATGACGCGGTCGACGCCGAGCGAAAGCTGCTCGGATATCTGAGCCAGCGACAATTCTGGAATGTCGCGGTCGCCGCGCCGCTCATGCGCCAGCAGACGGTGGGCGTTCTCGATGGCGCGCTCGCCTCCCTTGACGGCAACATACATGGTCAGCCTCCCCTCGCCAGGCGCGTCGTGCGCGGTATTGCAACGATGGCGTCATCATGGACCAGCACGACATCGATGCCGCGCGGGAACAGCGCGGCATTGATGGCAAGCCGCTCGAACAGGTCCTGCGGCTGGATCGAGGCGCGCAGCGCCGCCGTGCCGTTGATGCCGGGGCCCTGCAACTCGACAAGGGGGCCATCCGTCAGGCTTTCGACCTGCAGGATCAGCGTCGTCGAACGGTCCGGATATTCATTGCTGCCGAACGCGAAGCGATCGAGCGACGGAAGGTTTTCGGGATCGCCCGCCAGCGCAAAACTGGCGATCGACGAATCCGAGACGACTGGCGCGCTGGTGTGGAACTTGAGCCATTTGGCGACTTCCGGCGTCGCCGACATCCCCCCATCCAGCCAGACCGGCGTATCATGGTCGAACAGGGTCAACGCGATTGCAGCTGTGCCACGCATCATTGCGGACGGCATCCCTGCCGCGGATACAATGCGCTGAACACTGCCCGGTCGCGCCATCGCATCCATGACAGAGCGGAAAGTCGATTGCGCCGACAACACCTTGTCGGCGAAACCCGCGGGCAATTCGGCAACAGTCGTCATGTCAGCCCTCACCACGCACCAATGTGTAGAAGTCAACCCGCGTCGCCGCGGCCTCAGCAGCCTTGCGGCTGCGCTCCTTGATCATCGCCTCACGCAGCGGCGCGATCACCTCGGCCTCAACTGCGGCGGCGAATTCGTCCGACTGCACCATGGCATCGCACAGCGCGATCAGCTTCGCCTTCTCGCGGTCGCGGCCGAGCGTGTAGCCGAAGCCGACCTCGCCGGTCGACAGCCGCACCGCGGCACGCGACACCGTCGCCTCGCCGAGATTGAACGGCGCGCCGTCGCCGCCGACGCGGCCGCGCACCATGACGAGCCCGTTCTCGGGCGCGCGCAGGTTTTCGTGCACCGGCAACGCGACCGTGCCGAGCAGCCCGGCGATATCGGCCGTTGCGGAATGAGCCAGCACCGCCATCACCGCCTTGCGCCGCGCCTGCCCGCCGCTTTCGCCCGCCAGACTTTCGTTACCCGCCATCACATCGACCTTGCCGGAATCAAGTTGTCTATGATACTAGACAACTTGATAACGAAGCGCCATGACTGTTTAGTGACAATGAGGTGATTTTTCCCGATGCCCCGTTTTGTTCCATGAGCGTCCAGGACACGCCCTCTGGCGTCGCGTTGTGGCGGCAAGTCGCCGACGGCATCGAGCGCGGCATTGCCGACGGCCGCTTTGCTGCCGGCGAAAAGCTGCCGGGCGAGATCGAGATCGCCGAGAGCTATCGGGTCAACCGCCACACGGTGCGCCGGGCGCTCGCCACGCTCGCCGAACGCGGCCTGGTGCGCGCCGAGCGCGGCAGCGGCACCTATGTCGAGACCCGGCGCCTCGCCTATCCCCTGCGCTCACGCACGCGGTTTTCCGAAATCGTCGGGGCCGGCGGCCGGGAGCCGCGCGGCCAGTTCATCGACGCAACCGAGGAAGCCGCCACGCGCGAGGTGGCGCGAGAACTCGGGCTAAAGACCGGCGCGCCCCTGATCCGGATCGAATCGGTGCGGCTTGCGGACCGCGCGCCGATCTGCGTCAGCACCACTTGGCTCTCGGCAGAGCGCTTCCCCGACGCGGGGCGCGTCTTTGCCAATGTGCGCTCGATGACCAAGCTGGTCGCGCATTACGGCATCCGGGATTTTCGCCGTGCCTCGACCCGGATCACTGCCGGTATCGTGGATGCGACCGACGCCGCGCGGCTGGACCTCGCGCTCGGACGTCCCGTGCTCGTGGTCGACAGCACCGATGTCGATACCGACGGCAAGCCGCTGACAACCAAACGCTCGCGCTTTGCCGCGGAACGCGTCGAGTTTTTGGTGGAGAATAGTTGATGGTTTGTAGGGCAAAGCGACTTGTCCGCCGTAGCTCAACGAGCGAAGGCGGAAGCGTGCCCACCATCTGCTAGACCTCATCCTGAGGAGCGCGTCTTCGCGCATCTCGAAGGATGAATGGCACCGGCCGGGTCACACGGTTCTCCCGGCGATGCGAAGCATCGTCCGGAGACGGCGCGGAGCCTGTCATCGGGCCGCGCTACGCGCGGACCCGTTGGCGCCTCCTCACCATGAGGGTCCGATAATCGCTACGCAATCATCAAGCGACCGCCCGCTGTCCGATGATGGCAAAGCGCAGCTTGCCCGAGATCCAGTCGATCGCAGCGACCGCGACCAAAATCATCAGGATCAGGAACGAGACTTTCTGCCACTCCAGCACCCGGATTTGTTCGGCAAGCTGCAGGCCGATGCCGCCGGCACCGACGATGCCGATGATGGTGGCCGAGCGGGTATTCGATTCGATGAAATAGAGCACCTGCCCCGCGATAACCGGCAGCACCTGCGGCATCAGGCCAAAGCGTATCTCATGCAGCGCGTTGCCGCCGGAAGCCCTGATGCCCTCGACCTGCTTCCCGTCGGCAGCTTCGATGGCCTCGGAAAACAATTTGCCGAATGCACCGAAATCTGCCACCGCAATCGCCAGCACGCCGGCGAACGGCCCGAGGCCGACGACGTTGATCCACACCAGCGCCCAGATCAGCGTGTCGACGCCACGGATGGAATCGAGGAAGCGACGCACTGGAAAACGAAGAAGCTGCGAAGGAATGATGTTGCGCGCCGCCAGCAGGCTGACGGGCAGCGCCAGAATCGCAGCGATGGTGGTGCCGAGCACTGCGATCGATAGCGTCTCGCCGAGGGCTGCGAGATAAGCGGGCAGCGATGAGCCGGGATCAGGTGGAATCATCATCACCGTGATCCAGCCGAGCTGGCTCAGGCCCGACATCAGTTTGGCCGGCGAAAAACCGAGATCAACTAACCCGAACACGAAGATCGCGAACACAGCCAAAATCATCGCCGGCATGGCGAGGCGCGCCGATGCGGGCCGGTCGAAGACGTCAGGGTATTTGCTCCGGAGCGCGTCTGTATCCGGTTTCGGCAACTGGCTCATGCGCGAGCCTCCTTGCCGAACAGTTTTCCACGCAACCAGCCGGTCGTGATATCGATGGCGAAGACGGTGACGATGATGGTGACGAGGATCGCGCTGACGTCGGAGTAATAGAACTTGCGGATCGCGACGACGAGCTCCTGCCCGATGCCGCCGGCGCCAACAAAACCCATCACCGAGGCCTCGCGAACATTGATCTCAAAGCGCAGCAGCGCGTAGCTGGCATAGCCGGCCGTGACCTGCGGCAACACCGCAAAGCGCATGCAAGAGAGCCAGCTTGCGCCGGTCGAGCGCACACCCTCGAGCGGTTTCATGTCGGCGTTCTCGACGATCTCGGAGAACAACTTTCCTAGCGCGCCCGCGGAATGCACGGCGATTGCCAGTACGCCCGCCATCGGCCCGAGGCCGAAAGCGATGACGAAAATCAGCGCAAAGACGATACCGGGAACGGTGCGCGCGAATTCGAGGAGACGCCGGATGACGAACCGTAGCCATGGCGCGGGCGAAGTGTTTTGCGCGGCGAAGAAATTCAGCACAAAGGCAAGGACCGCGCCGATCAGGGTGCCGACATAGCTGATGAGAATGGTCTCGCCGAGCATCTTGAGCCACTTCTGCCAGCCCCAGAACCATTCACCGAAATTGGTCCATACCCGCGTGCCGTCTTCCAGGGTAAGGATGCGGTCGAAATAGCTGACGAAGTTGCCGAAATAGGTGAAGAGCGTGCGCAGATTCACTTCCGCGCCGATAGCTGCGATAATCAACGCGGCGAAGAATACTACCGCTGCCAAACTCGCCTTCAAGCGCTTGCGCGCGACCGCCTTGCGATAGGTATCGTTGAGTACCGCAAGTTGCTGGTCTGGAAGGATGGATATGGCATTTGCCATCGGGATCACTGTGTCCAGGTGCTTAAACAGAAGGGGTGTTAAACAGGACGGGTGTTAGACAGAAAAAGGCCGGGTCGCTTGGACCCGGCCAGACTCGTCTCGGTATATTGATCAGGACGCCTTCTTTTTACGCAACGCATCGACGAACTTGATCAATTCGATTGTGGCGTCCCAATCCTTGGTCGTGGCCGGGTTAAAGCCCTTCTTCTGACCGTCGGACAGACGGTCGAACGCAGCCTTGTCTTTGGCCGGCGCTTCGGTGAACGCCTTGGCAATTGCGGCCTTCAGATCGGCCGGAAGGTCCGAATTATAGGCGTAGGGTCCGTTGATGATCGGGGCCGATTTGTGGATGATCCGGAAGTCGTCCTTCTTCATCGGCGATCCGTCGGCATTCTTCAGCATGCCCTTGCGCAGCATCTGGGCGAGCCTGGAATCGTCCTCGTTGGTCCATTCATTGGCCGCAACCTCGACGGTGCCCTGCGCCAGCGCCAGCATGGCGTTCTCGTGGCTGCCGGTGAAGACCACCTTGCCGAAATGGCCATCGGCGTCGGAGATGCCGAGCTTGTCGAGCTCGAAGCGCGGTACGTTGTTGCCCGAGGTCGAGTTCGGATCGACCAGGCCAAGGTTCTTGCCCTTCAGTTGATCGATGTTCTTGTAGGGGCTCGACGCCTTGACGAAGAACACCGAATAATAACCGGTCGAGCCGTCGGCGTTGATGTCGTTAGCGAAGGCGTCGGTCTTGACGCCGGTCAGGCGAGCGCGGGCAAACGATGCCGAGCCGTAGCTGGCGATATGGATGTTGCCGGCGCGCTGGCCTTCGATCACGGCGGCGTAGTCATTGGCAATGCGCAGCGTGACCTTCACGCCGAGTTCCTTGGATAGATGGGCGACGAACGGCGTCCAACGCTCGGTCACGCCCGAGGCGTTTTCGGCCGGCACCACCGCAAAAGTCAGTTCCGGATATTTGCTCTTCCAATCCTGCGCTGATGCGGAAGCGGTAAACGCCAGCGCGACCGCGCCGGCCAGAACGATACGACGAGTGATCATGGTGAGCCTCTTGTTGTGGTTACGCCTCTTCGCCGATTGCGGGCTTGCAACGGCGACCCTGTACCGAAGTGAAACTCAGGCTGCGGCAGCCGTGCCGAGTTCAGGCACTGCGGCGCCGCCGGGCACCTGCGCGGGTGCGGTGCCCATAACGTCGTTGGCTTCGAGATCGTAGAGTTCGCGCGCGATCCGATCGGTCAGTGTCTCCGGTGCGCCATCGAACACCACGCGCCCGGCCGCCATGCCGATCAGACGGTCACAGTAGTTCCGCGCCAGGTCGAGCGAATGCAAGTTGCAGATCACGGTGATCCCGAAATGCTTGTTGATGCGCAGCAGCGCATCCATCACGATGCGCGTGTTGCGGGGATCGAGCGAGGCGATCGGCTCGTCGGCCAAAATGATGTCGGGCTCCTGCACCAGCGCGCGCGCGATCGCGACGCGCTGCTGCTGGCCGCCGGAAAGCTGATCGGCGCGCTGGGCCGCGATCGCGGCCATATCGAACTGCTCCAGCGCCGACATCGCCAGCGCCCTGTCCTCTTCGGGCCAGAGCTGCGTCAGCGAGCGCCAGGACGGAATTTCGGCCAGCCTTCCCATCAACACGTTGGTCAGGACGTCGAGCCGGCCGACCAGATTGAACTGCTGGAAGATCATCGCCGAGCGCGCACGCCACTGGCGCAAATCCTTGCCGCGCAGCGCAGTCACGTCGACGCCTTCGAACAGGATGCGCCCCTCGGAAGGTTCGGCGAGACGGTTGATCATCCGAAGCAATGTCGACTTGCCGGCGCCGGAACGGCCGATCACACCGACGAAACTGCCGGGCTGAATCGAGAATGACGCGTTATCTACTGCGGCCTTGGTGCCGAATCGACACGTCAAACCATCTACCACCAGCATGCACTGCTCCAGAGTTCCGGTCGTAGAGCATCGCTAGCGGCTCGATCTTACAGTTGTGTGACACGGGTGCTGCGGTGCGGCGTTCGTCCACAGCGATGGCTCGCGTCACGTATCCGTCATGATCCTGTCATCAGGCGCATCGAAGACGAGCGCACGCCCATGATCTTCCTCGATTGCGGATGGACCCCTACCGATGGCCGGCAAAATGCTTTCCACTGAACCGGCCATGGACCCAACCGCGTCGGTACGAGACTGCCAGCTTGGCGCCTACACCGAAGTCGGCGCCCGGACCATACTGCTTGAGGTTACGATGGCGGATTATTCTTACGTCGTGAACGACTCGCAGATCACCTACACCACGATCGGAAAATTCTGTTCGATCGCGGCAATGACGCGGATCAACCCTGGCAATCATCCGATACATAGGGCTTCGCAGGCGCATTTCACCTACCGCGCCAGCAGTTATTTTCCTGGCGAGAGCGACGATGCCGAATTCTTTGCATGGCGGCGCGAACATCACATCCATATCGGCCATGACGTCTGGATCGGTCATGGCGCAGTCATTCTGCCCGGCCGTTCGATCGGCACCGGCGCGGTGGTCGCTGCCGGCGCCATCGTGACCAGGGATGTGCCCGCCTACACAATCGTTGCGGGTAATCCGGCTCGGCCGATCAAGCGACGGTTTCCGGAATCCATTGCCGGCCGGCTTGCAGAGCTCGCATGGTGGGACTGGGACCACGAAATGCTTCGCCGCGCCCTGCCCGATTTCCGCAAGCTCGATGTCGAGGGCTTTCTCGAGAAGTACGAAGCTACCGCATCGAGCCGTTCCAGTTTCAACCAGAGTGCTGCATCGTGACCGAACTGTTCATTGAAGGTGGCCGGGCCCTGCTCGGCCACGAGATCCTCGAAACCACGTTGCGGATTGCCGGCCGCGAGATCGTTGCCGTGGGTACGGACAACAGCCATAGCTCGCCCAGCATCGACGCCGACGGACTGCTGGTGCTGCCGGGCATTGTCGATCTGCATGGCGATGCCTTCGAGCGACAGATGATGCCGCGCCCCGGGGTTGATTTTCCGATCGACGTAGCGCTGATCGACAGCGACCGGCAGGCGATCAGCAACGGGATCACGACCGTCTGTCACGCCACAACCTGGTCCTGGGAGCCTGGCCTGCGCAGCGCAGACAATGCGCGGAAATTGCTGGAGGCGATCGAGCAGATGCGGCCGCAGCTCGCCGCCGACACCCGCTTCCATTTGCGCCACGAGACCTACAATCTCGATGCAGAAAGCGAAATCATCGACTGGCTGGCGGAAGGCCGCGTCGACCTGTTCGCATTCAACGACCACATGGACTCGACCGTCGCCAGCCTCGCCAACCCGCAGAAGCGCAGCCGAATGGTCGAGCGCACCGGCCTCACCAATGAGGCGTTCGATCGCCTGGTGCAAAGCGTGGTCTCCCGCAGCCACGACGTGCCGGCTTCGATCGCCCGGCTGGCAGAGGCCGCGCGTACGGCGAACATCCGGATGCTCTCGCACGACGACGAAAGCCCGGCGATGCGGCAGGCCTTTCGTGCGCAGGGCGTTGCCATCGCCGAATTTCCCGTCAACGAGGAAACCGCCCGCGAGGCTGCCGAAGCTGGCGACTTCATCGTGTTCGGCGCGCCCAATGTCGTGCGCGGCGGCAGCCACACCGGCTGGACCAAGGCGTCCGACATGATCGCCAAGGGCCTGTGCTCGGTGCTGGCATCGGACTATTATTATCCGGCGCCGCTGCTGGCGGCCTTCCGGCTTGCGGCAGACGATGTGCTGCCGCTGGCAGCAGCGTGGCAATTGATCTCATCGGCGCCGGCGCGCGCGGCCGGCCTCGCCGATCGTGGCCTGCTCGCTGCGGGACAGCGCGCCGACATCATCCTCGTCGATGACACGGTGTCGTCGCGGCCGCGAATCGTCGCTGTCATTGCCGCGGGACGTCTGGTCCATCTGACGGAGGCACACCGTCTCGTCCGTTCGTTCGTCGCTCCCCGCAAGGCAGTTGCAGCCGCGTGAGGCAGCCCTATTCTGGCGCGATGGCAAATTACCCCCGTTACGCAATCTATTACACCTCAGCGCAAGGCAGCGCGCTCGACCGGTTCGGCGCGTCGCTGCTCGGTTACGACGCCTATGGCGGTGACGAACTGCCCTTCCCGGACGGCGTCATGCAGACGGTCCCGGACTGGCGCGACCTGACGCATGATCCCCGCAACTACGGCTTTCACGCCACGCTGAAGGCGCCGATGGCGCTGGCCGACGGCAAGGCCGAGGCGCAGCTCGCCGCGGCATGCGAATTGTTCGCCGATCTGGTCCGGCCTGTGCCGGTGATCCAACCGGTCGTCGATTCGATCAGCGGTTTCATCGCGGTGATTCCGGCCGAGCCGTCGGAAGAGCTCGAACTGCTCGCCGCCGACGCCACCAAGGCGTTCGATTCATTTCGTGCCCCCCTTGGCCCGGAAGATCGTGCGCGGCGAAATCCGGCGGCGCTGACGCCGCGGCAGCGCGATTATCTCGACCGATGGGGCTACCCTTACGTCTTTGAAGAATTTCGCTTCCACATGACGCTGACAGGACGGCTTCCCGCAGAGCGGCGCGAGCAGGTTGTGGCAATGCTGCGCAGCAGGTTTTCAGCGACCGGCATCGGGCCGCTCGCGATCGACGCGATCGCCCTGTGCCATCAGGAAAATCCGAACTCGCGGTTTCGGGTCATCGGCCGCTGGCCATTGCGCGGCTGACGCCGGCCCTCATTCCGCCAGCGCTTCTTTCCGCGTTTTCAGTATTTCCGGCGACAACAGCGCCAGCAACAGAATGGCGACAACGCCGAGGATGACCGCGCTGATCGGCCGCGACAGAAAGACGGTGAAATCGCCGTCCGCGAGCAGCATCGCGCGCCGGAAGTTTTCCTCAAGCTGCGGACCGAGCACGAGACCGAGCAGAAGCGGCGCCGGCTCAACGCCGACCTTGATGAAGAAATAACCGATCAAGGCACAACCCATCATCAACCATACGTTGAACAGGCTGTTGGCGATGCCATAGGTGCCGATGCAGCAGAACAAAACGATCGCAGGAAACAGCAGCCGATAGGGAATTTTCAGCATCGAAACCCAGAGGCCGATCAACGGGAGGTTGATCACCAGCAGCATCAAATTACCGACCCACATGCTGGCGATGACGCCCCAGACGAGCTTGGGTTGCTCGGTCATGATCTGCGGACCGGGCTGGATGCCCTGCATCATCAGCGCGCCGATCATCAGCGCCATCAGCGCGTTGGCGGGAATGCCGAGCGTCAAGAGCGGAATGAAGCTGGTCTGGGCGCCGGCATTGTTGGCAGCCTCCGGACCGGCGACGCCCTCGATGGCGCCCTTGCCGAAGCGCGAGGGATCGCGCGCCAGCTTCTTCTCCAGCGCGTAGGAGGAGAACGGCGGCAGCGCGGCGCCGCCGCCGGGCAGCACGCCGAGTACAGAGCCCAGCGTCGTGCCACGCACCATCGCTGGAAAGGCCGCCCGCAGGTCCTTCCCGCTTGGGATCAAGCTGCGGATCGACTGGCTGACGACGCGGCGCTCTGCAGGTCTCTCCAGATTGGCGATGATTTCGCCGAGCCCGAACAGGCCCATCGCGATCGGCACGAAATCAAGACCATCCGACAAAGCGGGGATGCCGAAGGTCATCCGCGCAACACCCGAGCTGACATCAATGCCGACGAGACCGAGCAGCAGTCCCAGCAGCACCATCGCCAGCGACTTGGCGACCGAGCCGTGCGCGAGGACAACGGCTGCAATCAGGCCGAGCACAAGGAGGCTAAAATATTCGACCGCAGTGAATTTGAGCGCCAGCATCGACAACGGCACGCTGAGGAGCGCGATCACGATCGTCGCCACCGTGCCGGCAAAGAACGAGGCGATGGCGGCGATGGCGAGCGCGGTTCCGGCCTTGCCCTGCTTGGCCATCTCGTGACCATCGATACAGGTGACGACCGACGACGTCTCGCCCGGCACATTGACCAGGATGGCAGTGGTCGAGCCGCCATATTGCGCGCCGTAGAAGATGCCGGCCAGCATGATCATCGCGCTGGCGGGCGACAGGCCGAAGGTGAAAGGCAGCAGCAGCGCCACCGTCGGAATCGGGCCAATGCCGGGAAGCACGCCGATCGCGGTGCCGATGACCACGCCGATCAGGCAGAACATCAGATTGTTGAGTTCGAGGGCCGTCGAAAGACCCATCAGCAGATTGTTGAAGAGTTCCATATGCGTCTGCCTGCGAAGCCCGCCGCCCTAGCGCGGCCAGATCGGGATCGGCAAGCCCAGCAACTTGACGAACAGCAGCGCCGCGGCGCCTGAAAGCACGACGGCAAACGCCACGGTCTCGACCAGCCGCCCTTCCCGCGTGGCGAAGCTCGCAAGGATCACGGCGACGACGGAGGCGATTGCAAGGCCTAGCCGCTCGGCCGTCAGTGCGAAAACACCGACAGAAGCCAGAATCGCAAGCAGCGGCCGCAACTGAACGGGCGCGATGCCGACGCGCATGCGCCAGAGCCCGCGCCCGCTGAAGAAGAGACCGAAGCCCATAAGTGCGAGCGCGACGACGCGGGGCATGTAGCCCGGCCCCATATCGGCCGCGTGGCCGATCACCAGGTTGCGCGTGGCGACGAGCGTACCCGCCGCCACCGCCACCAGAAACAGGCCGAACAGCAGATCCTGCAGGTCGATCCGGGAACGCGTCATCGTCCCGCCCTCAGCTGCCCTTGATGCCGGCCTCGCGGATGATCGTGCCCCAACGTGCCGTCGCATCCTTAAGCCAGTTGCGGAACTCCTCCGGCGATTGGGCCTTCACGACGCCGCCCTGCTCGGCGATCTTCTGCTGAATTTCGGGCATCTCCAGGATCTTGCGGATTTCGGCATTCAATCGCGCGACCATGGCCGGCGGCGTTCCGCCGGTGGTCAGGATGCCTTGCCAGGTCCCCGCATCGCCGCCGGGCAGGCCCGCCTCCTTGAAGGTCGGCAGATCGGGAGCCGACGCAACCCGCTGCTCGCCGGTAACGGCAAGTCCGACGAGTTGCTTGTTCAGCACGAACGGCAATGTCGCGGTGGCGCCGTTGATGATCACGCCGCTCTCCCCGGATACGACGGCGCGCGAGGCCGCTGCCCCGCCCTTGTAAGGAATATTCTTCCACTGAATTCCGAGTTCCTTTGCCATCAGCACGGCCGTGATGTGATTGGCGCCACCGACGCCGGAATTGGCGACGGTGAGCTTGTTCGGATTGGCCTTGGCGTATTCGATCAGCTCCTTCGTTGACTTCGCCGGAACCGATTCGTGGACGGCCAGGACGTAGGGGCCGAACATCACCATGGAAATGGGCGCAAGGTCCTTCTGAACGTCGAACGTGAGATCGGAAAACAGGCTGGGTGCGGTGGCAAGCGAACCGACATCCATCAGCAACAGGGTGTGGCCGTCAGGCTGCGCCTTGGCGACGGCGTCGGCCCCGAGATTGCCCGCTGCGCCGGGCTTGTTCTCGACCACGACCGACTGCCCGATAGCGGCGGATAGCTTTGGGCTGATCAGGCGGGCGAGAATGTCCGAGGTGCCACCGGGGGCGAAAGGCACGATCAGCCGCACGGGCCGCTCGAAATTCTGGGCCCCGGCCCCGCTTGGCGCCAGGGCAAACACCGAAAGCACTGCGGCCGCGATCGCCCGGGCGAGAGATGGCATAGACATCGGTCTTCCTCCGTTTCAAAGCGCACTTCAGCGCGTTCCCGCCGTTTCGCCGGCAGGCTGCAGGCCTTCGAGGCCGCGTTGAGAGAAATGATAGGTCATGGGCAGGGTCGCACATGAACTAGTCTGCGGATAGATCGATACCTTTTTTGGATGGATCGGCCGCGCATCTGCCGGTAGAAGTCGGACATCCGGCCGGTCACCGGCCCCTCGTCTCAAGTTGAAAATACGGGTTTCATGTTTGAGTTGAGCCAGTTGCGCTGCTTCGTTGCAGTTGCAGAAGAGCTGCATTTCGGGCGCGCGGCGCTGCGGCTGAACATGACCCAGCCGCCGCTGAGCCGCCAGATCCAGATTCTCGAACGTGTCCTCGATGTGACGCTGCTGGAGCGCAGCAACCGGGCCGTCAGACTGACGCCCGCGGGGCAGCGATTTCTGACCGACGCGCGGCATCTCCTCAAGCTGGCGGAAAGCGCGGCCGTACTGGCCCGGCGGATGGCGAACGGCAAGGCCGGTTCGATCAATATCGGCTTCACTGCGACATCCGCCTATAGCTACGTGCCGGCGCTGGTAGCGGCCTGCCGGCGCGAACTGCCCGATGTCGAGATCTCGCTGAAGGAAATGGTCTCCAGCGACCAGCTCAAACGGCTCGATTCCGGCGAGATCGATATCGGCCTGCTCCGCCCTCCAATCCCGCGCGGCAATCTTGATGCCTTCCGCGTGACGGCAGAGCCGCTGATCGCGGCGCTACCGAGCAAGCACCCGCTGGTGCAGGCTCCCCAATTGCGTCTGGAGGATCTCACAGGTGAGCCCTTCATCATGTATGAGCCCTACGAAGCGCGCTATTTCCACGATCTCCTGGTCGAGCTGTTTTCACGCGCAAATCTGGTGCCGAACCATGTGCAGCATCTCGCCCAGATCCATTCGATCCTTGCCATGGTGCATTCCGGCGTCGGGGTCGCCCTGGTCCCCGAGGCAGCGCTGAATCTCCATTTCAGCGGCGTGGTGCTGCGTCCCGTCCTGATGCAGTGGCAGCGGCCGGCCGAGTTGTTCTTTGTCCGGCGCGGCGACAATGACAATCCGCTCCTTCCCGTCATTGCCGGCGTCGCGCGAAACCTGGCCGCTCAGGCCGGCTCGATCCAATCAATGGATCGATCGATACAGTGATTGGTCTCCGTCTGTAGCCATCTTGCATTAATCCTTCGGCGTAAGCCGCTGAAGGATCAGAGCATGAGCAGGATGACCCCCAAAGAGATGGCCAGCCGGATCGGCAATGGCCTGCTGTCGTTTCCAGTCACGCCGTTTCGGCCCGACAACGTGTTCGACGAGATCCGCTACCGCTCCAATCTCGACTGGCTGTGCGGCTATGAGGTGGCGGGCCTCTTCGCTGCCGGCGGCACCGGCGAATTCTTCTCACTCAGTCCCGCCGAGGTCGCGAAGGTGGTGGCAACGGCCGTGAGCCAGACCAAGGGACGCGTGCCGGTCCTCGCCGGGATCGGCCACGGCACGACGATGGCGACCCAGCTTGCCATTGCGGTCGAAAGCGCCGGGGCCGATGGGGTGCTGCTGCTGCCGCCCTATCTGGTCTTCTCGGAACAGGAGGGGCTGGCGGCCCATATCGAGGCGGTGTGCAACGCCACAAAGCTCGGCGTCATCGTCTACAACCGCGATAATGCGATCCTGAACGAGGATACGCTCGAGAGACTGTGCCAGCGCTGTCCCAATCTCGTCGGCTACAAGGACGGCATCGGCGACATCGAGCTGATGACGCGTATCCATCTGCGCATGGGCGACCGGCTGACCTATATCGGCGGACTGCCGACGGCCGAGACCTTTGCACTGCCCTATCTGGAAATGGGCGTAACCACCTATTCCTCTGCAGTATTCAACTTCGTTCCGCAGTTCGCGACCAAGTTTTACGCGGCCGTGCGCCGCCGCGACCGCGAGACGGTACAGGCAGGGCTGCGCGACTTCATCCTTCCCCTGATCGCGATCCGCAATCGCAAACGCGGCTATGCCGTCTCGATGATCAAGGCCGGCATGAAGGTGATCGGGCGCGACAGCGGCCATGTCCGTTCGCCGCTGACGGACCTGACGCCGGCCGAGACCGAGGAGCTGGCGGCGCTCGTCGCGCGTCTCGAGACCAGCGAGTTCGCGAAGCGGGAACTGGCGGCGGCCTAGATGTGATCGATCTCGTGTCCCGGACGCAGTGCAGACACCCTTCGGCGGTACACCGCAGGGCCCAGACACAAAATCGCGAAAACAACCCCATGCAAAGTAGAATGGCCCCGGCTCGCAGCACTCACGCCGCTTGCGTCCGGGGCACGAGATGATCCGTCGTCATGGCCCAACCTAATCCTGCTCTAGCCCGCCGCTATCGGCGCTGGTTGTAGACGTCGAGGCAGACGGCGCCGAGCAGCACCAGCCCCTTGATCACCTGCTGGTAGTCGATGCCGATGCCAAGGATGGACATGCCGTTGTTCATGACCCCCATGATCATGGCCCCGATCACGGCCCCGCCAACCTTGCCGACACCGCCATAGGCGGACGCTCCGCCGATAAAACAGGCCGCGATGACGTCGAGCTCGAAACCAGCCCCGGCCTTCGGCGTCGCCGTATTGAGCCGCGCGGCGAATACGAGGCCGGCCAGTGCCGCCAGCACCCCCATGTTGACAAAGGTCAAAAATGTCAGCCGTTCGGTCTTGATGCCGGACAGGCTCGCGGCCCTGGCGTTGCCGCCAATGGCGTAGATGTGGCGGCCAACCACTGTGCGGGTGGTGACGAAAGCATAGAGCCCGATCAGCGCCGTCATGATCACCAGCACGTTGGGCAGGCCGCGATGCGAGGCGATCAGGCCGGCGAAGAACACGATCACGGCGAACAGCAGCGCGCTCTTGGTTACGAAGAATCCAAAGGGCTCCACATCGATGCCGTGCGAGGCCTGCCGCGCCCGGTTCTTCGCACTGGTATAGACCAGGGCCACCGCCAATACCGCACCGATCAATAGCGATGTCGGATAAAGCGTGCCGGCGCCGGGAAACAGTTCGGGGATGAAGCCGGAGGACAATTTCTGGAAGGTCGGCGGAAACGGTCCGACCGACTGGCCCGCCAGGATCGCGAGCGCAAGCCCCTTGAACACCAGCATGCCGGCCAGCGTCACGATAAAGGACGGGATCTTGAAATAGGCAACCCAATAGCCCTGTGCGGCGCCGATCAGCGCGCCCACGAGCAGGCAGGCGAGGAAAGCCAGCGGATAGGCAACGTGATAGCGCACCATCAGCACCGCCGCGACGGCGCCGACGAAGCCCGCGACCGAGCCGACCGACAGGTCGATATGGCCGGTGACGATGATCAGCAGCATGCCGAGCGCCATGATCACGATGTAACTGTTCTGCAGCACCAGATTGGTCAGGTTCAGCGGCTGCAGCAGCGTGCCGTCGGTCATGACCTGAAAGAACAGCATGATCGCAAACAGCGACAGCAGCATGCCGTAATTGCGCAAATTGTTCTTGATGAAGCCGGTGTGCACGGGCAGCGTAACCGTCTTGTCGGTCATGGCCGCAGATCTCCCCGAAGTACCTTCTTGTCTATTTGCTTGTTACGCATGATGGCGCGCATGATCCTTTCCTGCGTGGCCTCGGCGGCGGCGAATTCTCCGACAAAGGCGCCGTCATTCATCACGCAGATGCGGTCGCAGACGCCGAGCAGTTCCGGCATTTCCGACGAGATCATCACCACCCCCTTGCCCGCCTCGGCAAGCTCGTTGATGATACAATAGATTTCATATTTTGCCCCGACATCGATGCCGCGCGTGGGCTCGTCGAGGATTAATACTTTCGGGTCGGTCATCAGCCATTTCGACAGCACCACCTTCTGCTGGTTGCCGCCGGAGAGCTGGCCGGTCTCCTGATAGACGTCGGAACAGCGAATCCGCATCCGGTTGCGGTAGTCGTTCGCAACGCGCAGCTCGGACATGTCATCGATCATGCCTTGCGGCGCCACGCGGCCGAGGCTCGCCAGCGTGATGTTCTTGCGGACGTCGGCATCAAGGATCAAGCCGAGCTGCTTGCGGTCCTCAGTGACGTAAGCGAGACCGGCATCGATCGCCGCCGCTACGCTCGACAGGTTAACTTCCCTGCCATCGAGCCAGATGCGTCCGCTGATCCGCTCTCCCCAGGCGCGACCGAACAGGCTCATGGCGAATTCGGTACGGCCGGCGCCCATCAGCCCGGCGATCCCAACCACCTCGCCGCGCCGGACCTCGAAATCGACGCCCTTGATAACCCGGCGATCTCTGTGCAATGGGTGATGCACCGTCCAGTCCTGCACGGCGAAGACCGGTGCGCCGATGGTTGCGCTGCGTTGCGGAAAGCGATGCGCAAGGTCGCGATTGACCATGCTTCGGATGATCCGGTCCTCTTCCACCGGCTCGGCCCTGCAATCGATGCTGTCGACCGTACGGCCGTCGCGCAGCACCGTGATCCGGTCGGCTACGCGAGCGACCTCCGACAGTTTGTGCGAGATCAGGATCGAGGCGATGCCCTGGGCGCGGAAGGCAAGCAGCCGGTCCAGCAATGCAGCGCTATCGTTTTCGTTCAGGCTGGCGGTCGGCTCGTCGAGGATCAGCAATCGTACCCTCTTGGACAAGGCCTTGGCGATCTCCACCAGTTGCTGCTTGCCGACCCCGAGGTCCGTCACCAGCGTATCGGGCAAATCTGTGAGGCCGACCTGGGCCAGCAGTTCCTGGGTGCGGCGGTAAACCGCGTCGCGGTCGATCACGCCGAGACGCGAGGGCGGATGCGACAGGAAGATGTTCTCCGCGATCGACAGCAGCGGAATCAGCGCCAGTTCCTGGTGGATGATGATGATGCCGAGGGCTTCTGAATCATTGACGTCGCGAAAGCGCCGCTCCTCGCCGTCGAATATGATGCTGCCCTCATAATCGCCGTGGGGGTAGACGCCGCTGAGAACCTTCATCAGGGTCGACTTGCCGGCGCCGTTCTCGCCGACCAGCGCGTGGATCTGCCCCGCCTCCACCGTGAAGTTGACGTCGCGCAGGGCCTGAACCCCGGCAAAACTCTTGCTTACGCCGCGCATTTCGAGAATTGCGGTCATCGCGTCATTACATCCATCATCTGTCCACCCCGCAGCGATCGGATAAGGCAGGTGACGGCGCCGGTCATCGCCGGCGCCGCCGTCCTGCTTAGTCGAACTGCGAACGCTTGTAGTAACCGCCGTCGATCAGCACCTTCTCCCAGTTGCTCTTGTCGACGACGACGGGCTTCAGGAGATAGGACGGTACCACCTTGACGCCATTGTTATAGGTCTTGGTGTCGTTGACGGTCACTTCCTTGCCGCTGAGCGAGGCGTCCACCATGTCGGCGGTGACGCGGGCGAGATCGCGGGTATCCTTGAAGATGGTCGAATACTGCTCGCCGCGTTGCATCGACTTGATCGAGGGCACCTCGGCATCCTGGCCGGAGACGATCGGCATCGGCATGTTGCCGCTGCCATAGCCGACGCCCTTCAGCGACGAAAGAATGCCGATGGAGAGGCCGTCATAGGGAGAGAGCACGGCATCGACCCGCTTGCGGCCGTAGAACGCACTCAACAGGTTATCCATGCGCGCCTGGGCCGTGGCGCCGTCCCAGCGCAGGGTCGAGACCTTGTCCATGCCCTTCTGGCCGCTGCCGATCACCAGCTTGCCGTTGTCGATATAGGGCTGCAGCACCGACATCGAGCCGTTGTAGAAGAAGTAGGCGTTGTTGTCGTCCGGCGAGCCACCGAACAATTCAATGTTGAAAGGCCCCTTGCCTTCCTTCAGCCCGAGCCCCTGCTCGATCGACTGCGCCTGCAGCACGCCGACCTGGAAATTGTCGAAGGTGGCGTAGTAATCGACATTGGGCGTGTCACGGATCAACCGGTCATAGGCAATGACCGTGATCCCCTTGGCCTTGGCCTGCTTCAGCACGTCGGACAGCGTGGTGCCGTCGATCGCCGCAATCACCAGCACCTTGGCGCCTTTGGTCACCATGTTCTCGACCTGCGAGAGCTGGTTCGGAATGTCGTCCTCGGCATATTGCAGATCGGTGCCGTAACCGCGCTCCTTCAAAATCTTCACGATGTTGTTGCCATCGTCGATCCAGCGTGCCGAGGACTTGGTCGGCATGGCGATGCCGACGGTTCCCTTGCTCTGGGCGAAAGCGCCGGTCACGGCCGTTGCGGCCATGGTTGCTGCCAGCGCCAAGGCCGACAAAGTGGTCTTCAGACTAGTCATGCTTCACTCCCTTTGATCATCGAGGATCTATGGTTCCTGGATCGTCAGGCCGCTGAGTGCGGCTCTTGAAACTCAATCATTCTGCGCGTTTGGCTGCTGCGCCTCATCTTCCTCCATCAAGCCATTGCAACTCCATCAAGCCATTGCAAGTTTTACGTCCGGTTCAGGCCGGCCACGCGCTGCAACATCGAGCACGAACGTGCGACCATGATCGGGATCGGCGCGTTTCGCTTCCTCCGCCATCCCTTGCCACGCCGAGGTAACAAGCAGACGTGAGAGATCCTGCCCGATAAAAACAGGACAACTCGCCTGCCGTGCAGGAACGCGGAGGCTGCGCAGGTGCTCGCCTTGCGGGCTGTAGACATCGATGCAGCCGCCGCCCCAGCGCGCATTCCAGATCAGTCCGTCGGCATCGACCACTGCGCCGTCGATGCCGCCGCCTCCCCGCCGGGTGATCAGCGCGGCGGGGGCACCGCGCGGCAGGCCCGTCGCTGCGTCGAGACCGACGCGGAACAGCACATTCTCCCTCGTGTCCGCGAAATAGCCGACGGCTCCGTCCGGCGAGAAGCAGATCGCGTTCGGGATCGTGATGCGATCATAGAGACGCGACAGCTCACCGCGATGCAGCGCATAGATGGCGCCCTGTCCGCGCTCGGCCTGGCGACCCATGGTGCCGATCCAGAAGGTGCCGGACGGATGAACCCGGGCATCGTTCGAACGCGTTGCGGAATTGTCGGCTTCTAGCGGACGGTACAGCGACATCCGTCCATCCGCCGGCTCGCGAATATAGAGGCCGTCATCCGCAACGAGAAGCTGACGATGCGCGTCGATCCGCCCAAGCGCGCTGCCCATCACGTCGAGGGAATGGATCGTGGTGCGCCCGGTGTCGAGCCGCGCCTCGAACAGCCGGCGTTCGAGGATATCGAACCACCAGGCCGTGTCGGTAGCGGCGTCATAGGTCGGGCCCTCGCCAAGATGACACCGCTCGCCGCAGAGAACAGTGGTCGGCACTTCTTCCATCTCGCAGTCACCGCTCATCGCCCTGCTCCCTCAGGCAACTCTACCACGGATTGTGTCTCGATTGCGCCGCGATTTGCATGCGTAAAGCGGTACAGTGTGGTGTGGCGATAGACCTCGCCCGGCGTAAGCCGCGCGGTCGGGAAGTCAGGCCGATTGGGCGTATTGGGCCATGCCTGCGGCTCGAGGCAGATGGCGTCGGACTGCCGATAGAGGCGGCCGCCCTTGCCGGCGGTGGTGCCGTCGAGGAAGTTTCCGGAATAGACCTGCAGGCCGGGCTGGTTGGTAAACAGTTCGAGCACGCGGCCGGACGTCGGCGCTGCGAGCCGCGCCGCAAAGCGGGGCTCGCCGCGTGCCGGCGCGAGGCAGAAATTATGATCGTAGCCGCGGCCTACGCGCAATTGCGGATGGTCGTTGCGGATCCTCGCGCCGATTTCGACGCCGTCACGAAAGTCGAACGGCGTGCCGGCGACCTCGCTAGGTGGCTGCGGCAACGGGATCGCGCCGCTATCAATAGCGAGGAAATGATCCGCCGCCACAGTGAGGTGATGATCGAGAATGTCTCGGCCCGAGCACGCACCGGCCAGATTGAAAAAGCTGTGGTTGGTGAGATTGACCACGGTGGGGCGATCAGTCCGCGCCGTCATGTCGAGCCGGAGCTCCATCGGCCCGGTCAGACGCCAGGTCACCTCCACTTCCAGCGCGCCGGGATACCCCTCCTCGCGATCGGCGCTGGTATGGGCAAGGGTCACGGCCGGCTGATCGCCATTATCGATCCGGACAATACGCCAGTTACGGCGATCGAAGCCCTCCAGCCCGCCATGCAACGCATTGGCCCCGTTATTTGCCGCGAGTTGCACCTTGGCGCCGTCGAGCACAAAGCGCGCGCCGGCAATGCGATTGGCATAGCGCCCGACCGTCGCGCCGAAGAACTGCCGGCGGGCGAGATATCCCTCGAACGCATCATGCCCGAGCACGATGTCGTCACGACGTCCGTCCACATCCGGGACCAGCAATGCCTGCAAGCTTGCGCCATAGGTGATGATGCGGGCTTCCAATCCGTCGGTGCGCTGCAAGACAACGCGCTCGACGTCGGAGCCGTCAGGCAGGACGCCGAAGCGGGAACGCGCCACGGAAGCGACGGACGGAACGTTCATGGCTCGTCCTCGAACGGCTCGACCGTGCGGCGTCGCCCCAGCAGGAACGCGTCGGCTACGAGCTGAAGCGGCGCGAGATCGACGTCGGCCTCGCCGGTCGCGCAGAGTTCGCGGAACCGGCGATAGAGCCCGGCATATTCGGCCTCGGCGGCATCGACGAGCTCAATGCCCCCTGCCCTCAACCTCGCCCCGCCCATAGACAGGGTGACCGGGCCACCATCCGTGTCGAGATCAATGTCCCAGCTCTGCGGGCCGGTCTGGCGGAAGTCGAACTCGGCAGTGATCTTCAGCCCCTGCGCATCGCTCAGCACAAGGTTGGCTGCGATCGGCGCGTCGCGGTTGGCGGGGAACGCGAGATTGGCCGACGTCACGAATAATGGCTGCGGCAAAATGCGCGTCAGGATCGAAAGTGCGTTGATGCCGGGGTCGAACACGCCGAGCCCGCCCGGCTCAAATATCCAGGCCTGTCCCGGATGCCAAACCCGCACGTCTTCCTTCCAGGTAATTTTGACTGATGTGACCTGCCGGCCGGCCAGCAATTGCCGCGCCGGCTCGACGGCCGGAGCGAAGCGGGAGTGCCACGTAGCGAACAGCGTGCGCTGTGCTGCCCGCGCGGCGGTCACGAGCGGATTGATTTCAGCGACCGTCGCGCCCGGCGGCTTTTCCAGCATCACATGCTTGCCGGCGGCAAGCGCCATCGCCGCCTGCGCGTGACGAACCTGCGGCGGAGTACACAGCGCCACCGCGTCGATTTCCGGGCCGTCGCGCAGGAGTTCATCGAGCGTCGCCGCATGCGGCACGCCGGGAAGCGAGGCGTTGCGGCTGGCGACGGCAACCAGTTCCACGCCTTCAGTCGCGGCGATCGCGGGCACATGCTGGTCGCGTGCGATCTTGCCAAAGCCGACGATGGCGACGCGAAGCGGGCTCATGATTGCTCTCCGGACTCAACGGTTGTGGAGATCGCAGGCGCAGCGCCGGACGATGCCGGAGCTTCCTCATGGCGGCGCAATCCATTGTGGATCACCTCGGTCATGGCGGCCGTGGCTGCCTTGGCATCGCCGCTGGCGATCGCATCGACAATACGCTGGTGCCACAACAGCACCGTCTCGCGGTCCTGCGTTTCGACCGGCGCGCTGAGCAGGAACGAGGCGCGCAACGCCGCCTCGATGACGTTGCCGATCGAACGCATGAACAAATTGCCGGAGGCGTTGGCGACGGCCAGGTGCAGGGCAAGATCGCCGTCAGCAAAACCAACGGAGTCGGAGGCCTCCGCCCGCATTCGCGCCATGCTCCGATTGAGTTCGGCGATGTCGGCCTCCGAGCGGCGGCCGGCCGCGAGCGCAGCGGCGCGCGGTTCGACGGCGAGCCGGATTTCGGCAAGGTCGTTAAGAAAGCGCCGGTCGATGCCGGCATCGAGATGCCAGGCCAGCACGTCGGCGTCGAACATGTTCCAGGCGCCGCGCTCGCGCACCACCGTGCCGACCCGCGCTTTGGTCGTGAGCAACCCCTTCGCAACCAGGGTTTTGACGCTCTCGCGCAACACCGGCCGCGAGACGCCGAACATTGCCGTGAGTTCGGCATCGCCCGGCAGGCGGCCACCTTCGGCGTAGCGGCCGGCAATGATGTCGATGCCGATGCTGCGGGCAACCTCGGCGTGGTTGGAATGCGCGCGCCGCGTCGGGATGACGACAAGCCGGGACGTCATGATTTGTGGACTCCTGCCTTGCGAGGGCCGGCGCGGCGGGCGATGCCCAGCATGGCCTGCTGCAGGGCGATGAAAGCGAAAAGCAGGATACCGGTCACGATCTTGGTCCACCAGCTCGACAAGGTTCCATCGAAATTGATGTAGGTCTGGATCAGGCCCTGGATCAGCACGCCGAGCAACGTGCCGACCACCGACCCCTGGCCGCCGGTCAGCAAGGTGCCGCCGATCACCACAGCCGCGATGGAATCGAGTTCGACACCGACGGCCGACAGGGAATAGCCTGCCGCAGTGTAGAAGGAGAACACAATGCCGGCGAGCCCGGCAAGGACGCTCGACAGCATATAAATGCGCACCGTCATGGATCCGACCGGGATGCCCATCAGGGCCGTGGTCGTGCGGCTGCCGCCGAGCGCATAGACGTTGGCCCCGAAGCGGGTGAAATGCAGGAGCACGGCTCCCGCGGCGACGACCGCGAGCATGATAAGGGCAATGGCGGTGAGCCGGCCTCCACCGGGTGGCCGCACGGCGAAATCCGACACCG
Source organism: Bradyrhizobium sp. CSA112 (assembly GCF_029051645.1). Lineage (GTDB taxonomy): Bacteria > Pseudomonadota > Alphaproteobacteria > Rhizobiales > Xanthobacteraceae > Bradyrhizobium. Next base: position 293,485 of record NZ_JAACFS010000001.1, on the reverse strand, counting down.
TCGAATAGAGCGGCGCTGATATCGGCGTCGATTCCGTCGACATCAGGAAGCTTGCGCCGCGGGCGAGGAACATGCCCGCCAGCGTGACGATGAACGGCGGCATGTCGAATACGTGGATGACCGCGCCCATTGCCGCACCGAAGGCAGCGCACAGCAAGAGGATCGCGGCGAAGGCGACGAGCGGTGGCAAGCCGAGGCGCTCGATCGCCAGCGCGACGAACACGGTGGTGAAGCCGATCACCGAGCCAACCGACAGGTCGATGCCCCCGGAAATGATCACGAAGGTCATGCCGGCGGCGACGATGCCGAGAAAGGCGTTGTCGGTCAGCAGATTGGCCGCCACGCGGGTGGAAGCGAAATTAGGAAATTGCACCGTGCAGAGTGCAAACCCGACGACAAAAACCATGGCCGTTATCGCGACCGGCGGCAGCCTCCTCATTGGCGAGCCCTCCCCAGCACGACTCCGACGTTAGCGAAGCGCGGCGACTGCAGCAGCAGAACGACCAGCACAACAGCCGCCTTCACCACGAGATTGAACTCCGGCGGATAGCCCGACAGCAGAATGCCGGTGTTCATGGCCTGGATGATCAGCGCGCCGACCATCGCCAGCACCAGGCTGAAGCGCCCGCCGAACAGCGAGGTGCCGCCGATCACCACCGCAAGAATCGCATCGAGCTCGAGCCAGAGCCCGGCATTGTTGGCATCCGCGCCCATGATATCGGCGGCGGCGATGACGCCGGCGAGCGCCGCGCAGAGGCCGCACCAGACATAGACCGCAAGGATCATGCCGCGCGTACCGATCCCGGCCAGTTCGCTCGCCCGCGCGTTTCCGCCGGTCGCCTCGATCAAGAGGCCGAGCGCAGAGCCTCGGACCACCGCGCCGGTGACGATCAACATGCCGAGCACGACCACGACCGGCGCCGGCACACCGAGCACGGCGCCGTTTCCGAGCCAGACCAGGTCGGGCGCGGTGAAGGTGACGATCCGGCCCTCGGTAATGAGCTGCGCGACGCCCCGCCCCGCCACCATCAGGATCAAGGTGGCGACGATCGGCTGGATGCCGAGCACCGCAACGAGAAAGCCGTTCCACAGCCCGCATAGCAGCCCGGCGCCGAGCGCTGCGGCAAGCGCCAGCGGCAGACCGTGTGCGTCGGCAAGGCTTGCGGCAATCGCGCCTGATATCGCCATCACGGCGCCAACCGACAGGTCGATGCCCCTCGTAGCGATGACCAGCACCATACCGAGCGCAAGCAGCGCGACAGGCGCGCCGCGATTCAAGACGTCGATCAGGCTGCCGAACAGCCGCCCGTCCTGCATCCGCAGATCGAAGAATTGCGGCGAGACGGCCCGGTCGACCGCAAGGATCACCAGCAAGGCGATGATTTGGGCAAGGCCACGGCTTTGCAGCAGTCTTGACATCATGGCTGCCCGGCTTCCGCACCGGCGCTGCCGGCGACAGCGATCGCTGCCAGAATATTGGAGATGTCGATGGCATCCCCTTCCAACTCATCGACATGGGCACGATCGCGCAGCACGACTACCCGGTCCGAATAGGTCACGATCTCGTCGAGCTCGGACGAGATCACCAGCAGCGCCAGGCCGTCGTCGCATAGATCTCGGATCAGGCGGATGATCTCGGCGTGGGCGCCGACATCAATGCCGCGGGTCGGCTCGTCGAGCACCAGCAGGCGCGGCGCCGTGGCGAGCCAGCGGGCGAGCAGCACCTTCTGCTGGTTGCCGCCGGACAATAGCCCGATCGGACGCTCCGGCTCCGGCGGGCGGATGTCGAGCAGCCCAATGAAACGCATCGCGATCCCTTCCTGCTCGGAGCGGGACAGCGGCTTTGCAAGGCCGCGCTTGGCCTGCAGCGCCAGCACGATGTTTTCGCGCACGGTGAGATCGGCAATGATGCCCTCGGTCTTGCGCTCTTCGGGGCAATAGCCGAAGCCATGGGCGACGGCGTCGCGCGGCGATTGCAGCCGGACCGGCTTGCCGTCGACCGTGGCGCTGCCGCTGTCAGCGCGCTCGGCGCCGAACACCAGCCGTGCAGTTTCGGTGCGCCCCGATCCGAGCAGGCCGGCGAGCCCAACCACTTCTCCGCGGCGAAGCGCGAGATTGAACGGCGCAACATAGCCTGCCTTGCCATAGTCCTCGAAGCGCGCGCAGATCTCTCCCACCTGCCGCGCATGCGCCGCCGTGCGCTCGCTGGTCGTCTCGGCGAGTTCGCGGCCGAGCATCATTCGGATCAATTCGATCCGCGGCAGTTCGGCAGTCGTCCGCTCGCCGATCAACCGGCCGTTGCGCAGCACCGTGATGCGGTCGCAGATCTCATAGACCTGGTCGAGAAAATGCGTGACGAAGATGACGCCGATTCCGCGCTGCGCGAGCTTGCGCATGACAGCGAAAAGGATCTCGACCTCATGGCGATCGAGGCTCGCGGTCGGCTCGTCGAGGATCAGCACCTGCGCCGACTGGTCGACGGCGCGCGCGATCGCGGTGATGTGCTGAACCGCAACCGAATAGTTTCCAAGGGGTTCAGCGACGTCGATATGCAGATCGAACTCGGCAAGCAGCGCGGCGGCGCAGCGGCGCATCTCGGCCTCGCGCACCAGACCGAACCGCGTCGGCTGTCTGCCGAGATAGAGGTTCTGCGCCACCGACAGGTTCAGGAGCAGATTGACCTCCTGATAGACGGTCGCAATCCCCGCATCGACTGCTGCCTTGGCCGAGCGCGGCGCGACCTCGACGCCGCCGAGGCGGACGATGCCGGCATCGCGCGGGAAGACCCCGGTCACCGCCTTGATCAGGGTGGACTTGCCCGCGCCGTTCTCGCCGAGCAGCGCGTGAATTTCGCCGGCCCGCAAGGTGAAATCCACCTCCTGCAGGGCGCGCAGCGTGCCAAAACTCTTGCTCAGCCCGCGCACCTCCAAGAGAGCGGGGCCAGGGTCGGAAATTGCATTCATGCCGACATCACTCCCACCGACGTTCGCGTCGAACGCGAATGTCCGGCATGTTCACCTTACGCGTCGGATTCGTCGAGAAGGCTCTCGCCGCCGGGCCGTGCTGGACCCGGCGGCGTGATGCCGGCCGCTCAGTAGCCGAGGCCCTTCTTGCTGTCGTAGATCTTCTGCGGATCATCGGCCGCCGTGTAGAGCTTCGATTCCGTCTGGATCCATTTCGGCGGCACGGTTCCCTTGGCCTTGTAAGCCATGATGGCGTCCAGCGCCGGACCTGCCATGTTCGGCGTCAGCTCGACGGTGGCGTTGGCCTCCCCGGCCGCGATCGCCTTGAAGATGTCGGGCACCGCATCGATCGATACCGTCAGGATGTCCTTGCCCGGCTTGAGGCCGGCTTCCTTCATCGCCTGGATCGCGCCGACCATCATGTCGTCGTTATGGGCGTAGACCGCGCAAATCGTCTTGCCGCCGCCTTCGGCCTTGATGAAGCTTTCCATCACCTCCTTGCCCTTGGCGCGGGTGAAGTCGCCGGTCTGGCTGCGCACCACCTTGAGGTTGGCGTTTTTGGCGACGACGCTGTCAAAACCCTTCTTGCGGTTGGTCGCAACGCTCGCGCCGACCGTGCCTTGTAGCTCGACGACGTTGCATGCCTTGCCGGCCACGGCCTTCGCCAACCATTCGCCGGCGACGGCGCCTTCGTGCACGCTGTCCGAGGTGACGGCGGTGAGATAAAGCTCCTTGCCCGACGGATCGATGTCGCGGTCGAGCAGCACGACCGGAATCTTGGCTTCCTTCGCCTCCTTCAACACCGCGTCCCAGCCGCTCGACACCACAGGCGCGAGGAAGATCGCGTCGACCCCTTGAGCTATGAAAGAACGGATCGCCTTGATTTGGTTCTCCTGCTTCTGCTGGGCGTCGGCGATCTTGAGCGTGACCTTGCGCTTGGCGGCCTCCGATTTGGAGACGGACGTCTCCGCCGCCCGCCAGCCGGATTCGGATCCGATCTGGGAGAAGCCGACGGTGAGTTCAGCGGCGGTTGCCGGAAGTGAAAGCGTGATGGCGACCAGGGCGGTGGCCGCAAGGAGGGCTTTGGAGGTCATGAGGCGCGTTCTCCCAAAATGTTGTTCAGGGTGCCTGCATGCCCGAATTCGGTATCGAGGCACCTTTTGAGCTGTCCATTGGCGGCAGCGTGGGCAATATTTCACGGAAGATCGGCCCTGACTAGTAATATTATTTGACTAATCGGTTCCGGCTGACGCCGTCGCCAAGCCAGGATTAATTCCCCCATACGGCCGGATATCGAGCGCGTAGCCGCCGGCTACTTCCCCGAAGGCCGCTTGATCACAGGCGTGGTTTGACCTTGATTGCCTCGATCATGCAGCGCCGCTACGCGTTGTCTGATGCCGCCAGTGAACAAGGATTCGACATGCAGCCCGTCACCGCGAAACCGCTCTACATCCGCATGCATGCGGACGATAACGTCGCGATCGTCGCGAATCGCGGAGGTCTGCACCCGGGTGCCGAATTTGCCTGCCGGTTGCGGCTGATCGAGCAGATTCCGCAGGGACACAAGGTTGCCCTCACCGACATCAACGAGGGTGAAGTCATTCGCCGTTACGGCGAGGTCATCGGCCATGCCGCAGCGCCGATCGCGAGGGGTAGCTGGGTCAGGGAATCGCTGGTGCAGATGCCCGACGCGCCGTCATTCGAAAATCTGCCGAGGCCGAACGGTGATGCGATCAGGCTGCCGCCGCTGGAAGGCTATACTTTCGAAGGCTATCGCAATGCCGACGGTTCGGTCGGCACCCGCAACATCCTCGCGATCTCGACCAGCGTGCAATGCGTCGCCGGCACGGTCGAGTTCGCACTCGACCGGATCCGCAAGGAGCTGTTGCCGAAATATCCCAACGTCGACGACGTGGTGGCGGTCACGCATGCCTATGGCTGCGGGGTCGCGATCAATGCGCCGGGCGCCGCGGTGCCGATCCGCACGCTGCAGAACCTTGCCCGCAATCCGAATTTCGGCGGCGAGGTGATGATCGTCGGCCTCGGTTGCGAGAAGCTTCAACCTGAACTGTTGCTGCCAGAGGGCATGAGCGCCGACGACGAAATCATGCGCATGCAGGACGAGGGCCTCACCGGCTTCGGCGAAATCGTCGAGAACATCGTGCAGATGGCCGACGCGCGCCTCAAGGTATTGAACCAGCGGCGCCGCGAACCCTGCCCGGCCTCGGCGCTGGTGGTCGGCATGCAATGCGGCGGCAGCGATGCATTCTCCGGGGTAACAGCCAATCCGGCGCTGGGCTTCGCCGCAGATCTTCTGGTCCGCGCCGGCGCCACCGTGATGTTTTCCGAAGTCACGGAAGTGCGCGACGCCATCCATCTCCTGACGCCGCGCGCGGCAAACCAGGAGATTGCGGACGCGCTGGTACGCGAGATGGCCTGGTATGACCGCTACCTCGCCGGCGGCGAGGCCGACCGCAGCGCCAACACCACGCCGGGCAACAAGAAGGGCGGCCTCTCCAACATCGTCGAGAAGGCGATGGGTTCGGTCATCAAGTCCGGCACCAGCCCGATCGCAGGCGTGCTCGCGCCGGGTGAGCGCGTCAGTCAAAAAGGCCTGATTTTCGCGGCAACTCCGGCCAGCGATTTCGTCTGTGGCACGCTGCAACTTGCCTCGGGCATGACGCTGCACGTGTTCACCACCGGCCGCGGAACACCCTATGGGCTTGCCGCCGTGCCAGTTATCAAGGTCTCGACCCGCAGCGAACTCAAGCAACGCTGGCACGACCTGATCGACGTTGACGCCGGCAGTATCGCAACCGGCGATGCGACGATCGAAGACGTGGGCTGGGAAATCTTCCGTCTCATTCTCGACGTCGCGAGCGGTCGCGAAACCTGGGCCGAGCACTGGAAGCTGACCAACGCACTCGCGCTGTTCAATCCGGGCCCGGTAACCTGACTTGATGCAAGCTGGCCGTCGCGGGTTGCTGCAGCGGTAGGCGCTAGGCCGCCATGAGCCTTTCGATATCGGGGATAGGATGGGAAGTTAATGCCTTCGGAATTTCGCCGACGATCCGCTCCGTCACTTCGGCATGAAATGCCTGCCGGAGATTGCCGAGCACTTTCGCAGGCGCAACGACGACCAGCTTGTCGAAGCGGTTGCCATGGGCAAGGCGATAGAGCGCTTCGGCAATGGTGCCGGCGAACCGCTCTTCTGCGATATAGTGCCAGTCGGCCTGCTCCATCGCGCTTCTAGCCGTGCCGACGCTCTGGATGGACCGCCCGGGACGATCAGTTCCCTGTTCGCGTGTTGCCGGGTTGTCCTGCTCGAGGATTTGCTCCACCTGTAGGTTGAGCCGTTGCGGGGTGCCTTTATTGCGTAGAAAGAGAGCCTTTTGTCCATCTCCAATGAGAACGAGCGCGTTGTGAGAAATGCGGGGTTTCGCTTCAGTGGCCATTATTGCTGCTCCATGTGGCCCCCAACGCATGAACTGCGACGAAAGTTGCCTGCGGGACGATGAAAGCTTGCAAGCAGTTCGGCTCCACATCTTTGAATCAAATAGCGGGACTGCAGCCCCCTTCTCCTCACTTCCATAATATCAGTCGTCGATTTCCTCGACGATCCGACGTTCGCCCGGCTTGATAATATAGCTCCGATCGTCACGCTCGATGTAAAGATATTCACGCAGCCGGGGCGATAGACCACGTCAGAAGTGACCTGATCTCGCCGCAGTTCTACAACCAGTGCCCGACGCAAACACAGTGCCGCAACCCGTGGGGCGTCGCTCGGCTCTGTTTGAACTCTGCGCCGTTCCCCGCTCGGGGGACGCGTTTTGTGGAACTTCGTCCTGGCCGCTTTCCAAAACCGGAACCAAAGCGGGTGCGATGCTTTGGCCACGAGGGCAGCATTCGAACCAGGAGGAACTTTATGAGGAAGATTGCAATCGGCCTGTTGGCCGGCGCGGGCGCGCTCCTGACCGGCAGCGCAAATGCGACTGATGTCTACAGTGAGAACGAATATACAAACTCCGACCTGATCCAACAGGTCCGCATGGTCTGTGACGACGATGGACGCTGCTATCGCACGCGCGGCCGCAGCCGCGTGATCGTACGCGACTCCTACGCCTATGCGCCGCGCGAACGATACATCGAGCGTCGCCGCTATCGCGACTGGGATGACGGGCCGCGAGCCGGCGTTGGCTTCCGCGCACCTGGCGTGAGCGTGGGCGTCGGCGTGGACAACGACCGCTGGTAGGACAATTGGGGAGAGACTTCGGCTCAGTCTGAGGTCTCTCCCCCGGAGCCGGGACTATTTCATTTGACTTCGGGAACGGCGATGCGAGACGCCTGTTAGCGGATGAAACAGCCGGCAAACGGAGAGGCTCACATGAAAGTTTCCGATGCGATGACCCCTGAGGTCCAACTCTGCACTCCCGACGATACGTTAAAGGACGCCGCGCAGGCCATGGCGGCGCTCGGTGTCGGGCTGCTGCCAGTGACCGATAATGAACGCCTGGTCGGCATGATCTCCGATCGCGATATCGCCATCCGCGGTATCGGCAAGGGCCGAGGACCGGAAGGACGAGTCGGCGACGTGATGACGGCCGACGTCAAATATTGCTACGAAGATCAGGATCTCGACGAAGTGAGCGCGAACATGGGTGACATTCAAGTCCGTCGCCTGCCGGTGCTCAATCGCGCCAAGCGACTCGTCGGCATCATTGCGCTGGGCGACATCGCGCGGGTGCAAGGCGGCAACGGCACGGGCGCGGCGTTGAGCGGAATTTCACGCCCCGGCGGGCAGCATGCACAAGTTTGATCTGCGGAAAGCCCGGTCGAATGATTCTGTCGTAGATCGGCGGCCATCAAACGCTTTGCCGGCCTGACCCGGACCGGCATGACCTCCGATATGATGGAGGACGAGGAACTGCTGGCAAAGTTCCGGGAGCGAATTCCGCTCGGACGAGTTTGCGAGCCGCATGAAGTCGCGGCCGTCATTGCGTTTCTCGCCAGCGCCGACGCCAGCTTCGTAACCGGCGCAAATGTAGCCGTGGATGGCGGCGTTTCCGCCTCCAACGGTCAGCCGCCGCTGGCCTAGTCCATTTTGTGCGAGGTCTGGGAACCTCGATCATTCGCTCGCCGTTCTAATGCTCATCCCACCACGGACGGGGGGACGCCGACGGAGCGGCGACGAGCGATGACACGAAAGCCAACATTCCCTCGCAACCGAAAGATCTTGCCGTCCCGCAATCCCGAGCGCTATCGGCTTCGCGCGCTCGATGATTTCGGGGATGACTTGCTTGACGACTGGATGGTCGCCTATCCGGCCGTCGATCTGGCCAGATCGGACTAGGATTTCTCCGAACGCTTCTTTGGCACCTTGGCGCCCTCCGGACAGGCCGATCGCGATCGCCTGTTCCCGCTCTTTACTTTCTTGCCGGATCTTCTTCGCCATCTTGCTGATCCGGTATTCAAAGACTCACGTTGCCGCTTCGATCCGAAAGGGCCTGGCCCAGCTCGCTGCGGAGATGTCCCACCGGAAAGCGATGCCCGTTTCGAACTATGTTTCCGGAAGCGATGTGTCAGGGATCGGACAGACGATACCCCGGTTACGAGCTAATTTTTGCAGCGAGGTAAGATGCTTTTTTGTCTTCGAATGTCCGCGCCGGCGTCAGATGCCCGCCCCGAATGCGATTGAGGAACGTCGTCTTGGGCATCGGCCACCCTGTAGCGGGTAACGTCAGGCCACAGGCATGAATCTAACTCTCATTCTGATTGCGATGCGAATCGGAATGTCCTGCGCCCTTATCGCCGTCGGCGCTGCCGGCCTCTTCATGGTCATCAGATATATGGCGTGGGTCGAATGATGCTGCTGCCTGCGATTTTCACTCTGGATATTGGCGGAAGGCCCATCCTTGCCTTCGAAGCCAAGAACTTGCGCGAATCCCAACAACTCTGCCACGAGCATTGGCTGCGCCGTGATATCGCCGGCTTGACGTCGAACGGCGCACCTCTATGGGATGGCAAGGCGCGGCTGCGGGCTCGACGCTCGACCGAGGGCGAAATTGCCGTTTATCGGGAAGCAGTGCGGGATGCCGGGCAACCACAGGAAGACTTGCTGCTGGCCTATCTGGTAAAGCTGGACGCCCTCGAAGCGGTGCCGGACCAGACTTGACGATCATAGACGCCGGTGAAGAAGACGATTTTTTCCATGATCGCAGCGGGGCTCACGTAGAGCTCGAACAGTCGTTGAACCTTCGAGACCTTGTGACGAAGCTCCTCCTGCATCTCTCTCACCGTCGAGCTTGCCGGCGCACGCCTCCACGGTTCGCGCCATGCCGTCCTGCAGGAAAAATCGGCAGCCGTACGCTCAAGGGAACCGCCGTCAGGCCGAGGCCAGCACCGGATGTTCGGACTGCTGCCGCCTGAACTGCTGATAAGCCGCGATTGCCTTGTTGGCCAGCATCAACCGCCGCCGCTCGCCACGACGCACCATCAACTCTATCGTATCGCTGAGGAAGCGGCCGGCCACCATCGCGTCGCCTAGCTCCCCGGTACGCTCGAGATAGTCCCAGGCGATTTCAATCGAGCTCTCTATCAGCAGGGGCAGCGGTTCCGTCATCTTTACGTCCAACCATTTTGGGAAGAACGTCCGGCGGCAATCTCTGTTCCTGATTCAGCCTGGCGGAGGATTTTACGGTCCTCCTGCGACGGCGCCCGCAATCACCATCGCCAGATCGTCCAAATCGATCTTGCCCTTGACGACGAGATCTTCGGAGTCCTCGATGCTAAGCGATTGCGGATCATTCGCGGCCTGCCTCTTCAGCTCCGCAACAATTGCTTCTTTCAGTTTCTCTTCAAGCATCCGCGATATCTCCATCCATCGTGCTGCGCACGGCTAATGGGTGTTGGTCTCATGCCACTTTTCCAGGTCAGGCTTTGAAGGTCCGGACCGCTGCTCCTTCTCCGGATTGCCTTTCCAGGGCTTGTCGGTCTGCTTGTGCGACCCCCAGTCCGTCTTCTGACGCGGATCATCAATGGGCTTTTCGATGGGCTTTTCTTTGCTCATTGGACACCTCCAGAATTGGAAGCGGCCAGCATCCAATTTGGTTCCTGACGAATCGGTGGACTGCGGGTTCCAACGTCTGGCACCGAACAGACAAACGATAATCCCGCCTCCTAGTCTTTTCGGATGGACAGGAAGAATCGCGAAACCCAGCCCAAACGGGATCTGCATATCGAGGCGCTGGCGGCACTCGAGCAAGCGCGGGCCATGCCCCATGGTCCTGCGCGAAGCGAGGCGCTAAAGCGCGCAGGCCTTCTCCAAAACGCGGCTGACATGCAGGGGGTACTGTTCGCCAAACGTGGACGTCCACCGAAAACCTGACTCTATCCGTCCGAGCAGGATCGTCAGCGAATGCAGCGGCACGCGAACGGCCTGCGCCTTACCATGCGGCAGGCCATCGGAACCCGGGAACGGGTTTCAACGTTGCTTTTCCGCGCAGCAAGGAGGCAACGATGGGATTGGCCGAATACATGATCGTTTCCAAGCCGGACGGCTGGACGGTCCTCCATGACGGAAACGCGCAGCACGACTACGACACAAAGGAAGCGGCTTTCGAAGCGGCCGTCGCTGCCGCGTCGCTGGCGATCCGCCAGGGCCATGAGGTCCACGTCAGCGTGCCCGGTCGCGAGGCCGGCAGCAAGACTGCGCTTGGCGCCAAGAATACCTGAAAGCAAGGATACCTGAAAGCGCGCCGCGAGGCATGCACACGCGCCGCGGGCCGGGCGCGGCCCACCGTTCCGAACCTCCAGCAATTGGTTAGCGCAGCATGCTCCTGGCCGCGTCGACGCTGGCAAAGCGATCGAGCACCGCGCGCCTTCCGGCGGTTCTAAGGTCGTCGAAATCGGTCACGCCGCGGCCGGCGCACTCCAGAATACGCGAAGCAACAAATCTGCGGGCTGATATCGACTCCGCGGGGATGTGACTGCAGACTTCGTCGAGCGCGGCTCGCATCGCCACTACCGTGTCAGGATCGAACTTGTTCATGCATTCCTTCCGGCGAGCCTATCGTGAGACTACTGGTTCTTCTGTTGCACAGGACATCGAATTCTTTTGGCTCTCAGCCCTGGTTCTGCCGGTACCGTTCCCGCACGATTTCGTCGCCTGCCCGCGTCGCCGCCTTGTTGCGGTAACGGTAGCTCAGCGTGCCATAGATCAGCGCGGTAAGAAGCACCAGCGCTCCGAAGAAATACACAGCTTCCAGTCCCATCGCATTCTCCCAAACTCACCTGGAGTCAATCGGCCACGGCACCGGCGGTTCCGCTTGATGCTTCAATTTGACCGCTCTGCTGCCGGATGCGGCGGGAACACGGTTCTCCATTTCGCGTTTGCCGAGCGTGCCGATCGATGAATGTCGGGGAGGGAGAATTCATGAACGACTTCAGAGACATTCAGCACGGCGTCAACGATCCCGTTGATGGCGTCGACGTGAAGCGAAGATTCAAGGACAACCAAACTCCACACGAGCGCGCCCAGTTCGCGGCAGATGTCCGCTCCACCGCCCTGCCCGCTTCGGACGAGAAATTCCTGCCGGAAGCGTTAAGGCGCCGGCCAACGGGTCCGCTCAATCCCCGGACCGGTCGTCGTCCCACCCCGTAGCAAATTCGATTCACGTGCGAGATTCGCGCGAGGGCCGGCGCGCTGTTCATTCGACGACGGAACCGACCCGCCTTGTCAAAAACAAGATCGTGATAGGTGACGCAGGCCACATTCGCGCGTGACCGTTGGCCGTAATGCTGTGGTGCTAGCCACACTGCATATTGAGCCAACGGAGTTTTTCATGAAGCGTCTGTTGATTTCCGGATTCGTGGCAGTCGCCCTGCTCGCTGTCGCAACCACATTGCGTTCATACTCAATTTCCGATGAACGCTCTACCGTAACCACTGGCGTGGCGTTGTCGAAGAAATCTTCGGCCTCCGCGGGCGTAACCAGGCTGCCGATCGAAGAGTACGAGGATATGTCGCTGGTCTTCTCGACACCACCCGTGAAGCATTGACGCCATCGGCGTAGTCGCCGCGCCGATCAACCTTATCGCTTTGTCGCCCGCTCGAGGAATTGTACGAGCGCGGCGCGGTCCTGCTCCGAGCCGATGCGTTGCTCCGGCATCTTGGTACCGGGCGTGTAGGCCTGTGGCCCGACCTCGAACAGTTTGGAAACCGTCTCCGGCGTCCAGACGATATCGAGGCGCTTGAGCGCTTCGGAAAAATTGTAGCCCGGTGCGGTGGCGATACGCCGGCCGAAAATGCCGGCGAGCGTCGGGCCTGCCCTGTTGGCCTGGTCCGCGGCGAGCGTGTGGCAGGCGACGCAGGCACGAAAGATTTCCGCACCATGATCGCCGGCATAGGCGGCGAGCGGATCTCCCGCCGTTTCCACGAGAAGTGGATCGATCGGCTCGCCAGTCGCAGCGTTCCAGCGCCGGATGATGTTATCAGCGCCGCCCGTGAGCAGCGAGCGACTGTCCGGCAGGAATGCCACCGACCAGACCGGCAGGCCCGGACCGACCAGCGTGCGCGTGAGCGTGCGCGCCTTGCGGTCGATCACCGCGACCGCGCCCCCGATTCCCGCGGCGGCAACCAGCGCACCGTCAGGCGAAATCGCAAGCGAGATCACCGGCCTTGGCCCCGCCGCAACCTCTCCGGCACGCGCGCCGCCAGCGGTCAGGAAGTAAACCTTGCCGTCGGCACCGCCGACCGCGATCTCGCCATCAGTGCCGGCGGCGACAGCGTTGAGCGGGGTCGGCATCGGAACGACCGTCGGTGTTTGCGCTCCCGACAGCGGCCAGATGCGAACGCTGAGGTCGTAGCTGACGCTGACCAGGGCGCGGCCGTCGGCCGTAAAGGCCACGCCGTTGACGTTCTGCGTATGCTCATCGAGCACACGCGGCGCGCCGCCCGCGAGCGGCCAGAGCCGCACCGTATGATCCCATGAGGCCGATGCGAGCGTCGTGCCATCAGGCGATGCCGCCAGAGCGACGATCGGCGCCGTGTGGCCTTCGAACACGATATCGGGCTCGGTCTTTCCGGAAGTCCAGATCGCAATCCGACCGTCGGCACCTGCGGTCGCCGCACGACCGTCCCTGAGCAGGCCGACTGCATTGACGGCGTCCGAATGGAACCGAAGCACCTGCTCGGCCGCATTGCGCGTGAGAGACCAGCGGATCGCGGTCGAATCAAAGCTGCCGGAGATCGCGCTTTGCCCGTCGGCCGATATCGCCAGCGCCCGCACCGGCCCGCCATGCCCGCGCAGTTGCGCGAAGGCGGCCGTAGTAGCAATCGGCAGAGCGATCAACACCGTCGCCAGCGCCAGAAGCGCCGATCGGCCTCTGTTGCGACGCGCAGCTTTGGCCGAAACCGATTGTACCATTCCCGCCGGCCCTCAGCGTACGCCCGGCCTGTCGCGGTCGAGCCCCTTGGCTTGCAGGTCGTCGAGGTAGTCCTGAAAGCGCCGCTCGGCATTCTCGCCGAGATCGCGCAGAAACGCCCAGGAGTAGATGCCGGTTGAGTGCATATCGTCGAACCCTATTCGGACAGCGTAATTGCCGACAGGATCGACGGAAAGAATGGTCACATTACGTTTGCCGCCAACCGTCTTACGCTCGGCCTCGGAATGCCCCTGCACCTCGGCGGACGGGCTGGTCACCCGAAGCAATTCGGCGGAGAGATCGAATGTGCGGCCGTCGTCAAAGACAACACGCAATGAGCGGCGGTCCTTCGGCAGGCGAATTTCGACCGGCCACGCCAGCATGACGTCAGGCTCGCCCACCGCCTGTGTCAGCTCGGGCCAATCAGATTATGGCCGGGATCGCCGACCCTGGCGCCGCTGGTCGAAAAGGCGACCGAGCTCGACTGCTGAAAGGTGTTAAGCACCATCGCGACGCCGACGGCAGCAATAACCGCGAATGCCAGAGCCGCAACAAACGATTTCATGTCACTTCCTCACATTTGACTTGAGCAGAGCCGGATCATTCGGCCGGCACGGCTCGCGGGCTATCCGGGGGAGCGCTGGCCTTCGCCTGCTCTTCCTCGACCCAGAGTGCGTGATGCTCCTTGGCCCAGTTGAGATCGACCTCACCGGTTCCCATCGCATCAAACGCCCCCTCCATGCCGATCGAACCGATATAGATGTGCGCCAGCATGGCTGCGATGAAGAGCATCGCGATCACGGCGTGGATCACGGTCCAGAACTGGAGTGCAGTGACGTTGCCCGGAAGGTACGGGAACAGCAGGAACCAGCCGGACACCGACATCAGCACGCCGCCAATGATCACGATCCAGAAGATCCCCTTCTGGCCCGCGTTGAAACGCTTGGCCGGCGGATGCTTGTTGTCAGACAGAAGCCCCCCGCCCTGCTTGAGCCATTCCCAATCGAGCTTGCCCGGAATGTTGTCCTTGATCCAGATCAGGAACATGATCGCAAGCCCCAGCATGAAGGGGAATGCCAGGTAGTTGTGCGCAAGCTTGGCCCAGGCCGACATGGTCGCAAAAGCGTCGGGGCCGAACAGCGGCAGGATCAGGGTGCGTCCGAAGCTGACATTCAGGCCCGAGAGCGCCAGGATGATGAAGCAGCTTGCCGTGAGCCAGTGCGTGAACCGCTCGAAGCTCGCGAACCGCAGCATCGTCTTCCCCGAAAATCCCTGATGCACGCGAATCCGGCCGCGCACCATCAGGAAGATCGCGAGCACGGCCAACATGCCGAGGATGGAAATGCCGCCGATCCAGGGCAGTTTGCTGCGCTGGAAGTCGCGCCAGTCGCGCCCTGCGGGCTGGATCAGATTGGCAGCACTCCCGTCGGGGATCGATACGCGCCCGGTGATCTTGTCGCCCTCCTTCAGCGCGTTCAGAAGCTTGTCTTCCTGAACGGCCTCGGCGGTCGGCTTGAAGGAAATCTGCGCGGCCGCGGGCTGTGCGAACACGAACAACAGCGCAAGCGCGGCAAGCAGCGGCTTGAAAACAGCGAATTTGAGATTTGAAAGTGAGCCTGGCATTTGCCAACGCCTTTCGGTTATCGGAATTACCCTGATGCCGCCGCGCCGAAACGCGGCGGCCGTTGCATCAGCCGGTCGGCGAATCGCTGTAGGCCGTCTTCCAGCCCCACATGCCGGAACCATAACCGCGCTTCATCACCCGCTCCTTGTAGATCTCGGCGATGATCGCGCCGTCTCCGGCCAGCAGTGACTTGGTCGAGCACATCTCGGCGCAGATCGGCAGCTTGCCCTCGGCCAGACGGTTGGCGCCGTATTTTGCGTATTCGGCCGGCGTGGAGTCGGCTTCCGGTCCGCCGGCGCAATAGGTGCACTTGTCCATCTTGCCGCGCGAACCGAAGTTGCCGACCTTCGGATATTGCGGGGCGCCGAACGGACAGGCGTAGAAGCAGTAACCGCAGCCGATGCAGAGGTCCTTGGAGTGCAGCACGACGCCGTCGGCCGTGGTGTAGAAGCACGACACCGGGCAGACTGCGGCGCACGGCGCGTCCGTGCAGTGCATGCAGGCCATGGAGACCGAGCGCTCGCCGGGCTTGCCGTCATTGATGGTGACGACACGGCGGCGATTGATGCCCCACGGCACTTCATGTTCGTTCTTGCAGGCCGTCACGCAGGCGTTGCACTCGATGCAACGGTCGGCATCACAAAGAAATTTGACGCGAGCCATGATCTATTCTCCTCTCACGCCGCTTGAATCTGGCACAGGGTCACCTTGCCCTCGTGCATGCCGGTGACCGGGTCGTAGCCGTAGGATGTGATCGTGTTGACGCTTTCGCCCAGCACGATCGGGTCTGAGCCCTTCGGATACTTGCCGCGTTGGTCGACGCCCTGGAACCAGCCGGAGAAGTGGAATGGCATGAACGCCACTCCCTTTCCGACCCGATCCGTGACGAGCGCCTTGACGCGGGCCTTCGAGCTGTTTTCCGGACCGTAGACCCAAACCCAGCCGCCATCCTTGATGCCGCGCTCGGCGGCATCCGAGGTGTTGACCTCGACGAACATGTCCTGCTGCAATTCCGCGAGCCATTTATTGGATCGGGTTTCTTCGCCGCCGCCTTCGTATTCAACGAGGCGTCCCGAGGTCAGGATGATCGGGAATTGCTTGGCGAGCCCTTTCTCGACCGCCGCCTTCTGGATCGAGAAGCCCACATTGGCCATGCGGAACTGACGCCCATCCGGACGCGTCGGATATTTCGCGACCAGATCGGGCCGCGCCGTGTAGATCGGCTCACGATGGACCGGCACGGGATCGGGCAGATTCCACGCCACCGCGCGGGCCTTGCCGTTGCCATATGCCATCACGCCATGTTCGAGCGTGACGCGAATGATGCCGCCGGACAGGTCGACTGCCCAACCGACGCCATCAGGATTGTTGCCGCCGATCTTGTTGATGGTGGCAAGCTCGTCCGCGGTGAGATCCTTGTCCCAGCCGAGCTTCTTGAGCACGCCGTAGGTGAACTCGGGATAGCCGTCGGTGAGCTCCGACCCCTTGCTGTAGGAGCCTTCGGACAGCATGTTGACGTTCTTGACCGAGCCGTCCGGCTGCTTCTCCTCGTAGACCACGCCGAAGCGCGCGCGGAACGTGCCGCCGCCGTCCTTGGCGTGCAGGTTGGTGTTGTAGAGCGTGTGCGTGCCCGGATGCCGGATCTGCGGCGTGCCCCAGCACGGCCACGGCAGGCCGTAATAGTCGCCGCCGATCTCCGGCTCGTCCGCCTTGGCGCGCAGGGTCACCAGGTCGAACTTGCCCTGGTTCTTCATGTGCGCCTTCAACCGTTCCGGCGACTGGCCGGAATAGCCGGTCGAGAAGCCGCCGCGGTTGATTTCCCGCAAGAGGTCCTCGGCAGACGGATGCTTGTTCTCGACCTTGATGTTCTTGAACATCTTGTCGGCGAAGCCGAGCTTTTCCGACAGCAGATAGATGATCTCGTAGTCGTCCTTCGATTCGAAGATCGGCTTGACGATCTGCTCACCCCACTGCAGCGAGCGGTTGGAGGCCGTGCGCGAGCCCGAGGTCTCGAACTGGGTGCAGGCTGGCAACAGATAAGTGCCGTTCTTGCGATCGGAGATCGCCGCGAAGGTCGTCGGATGCGGATCGGCGACCACGAGCAACTCGAGTTTTTCGAGGCCCTTCACCATCTCCGTCATACGCGGCACGGTGTTACCGCCATGGCCCATGATGACCACGCCCTTCACGGCGTCGCGCTGATCGACATCATCGGGGTTGGAGAGCGTCGCATCGAACCAGCGGGTCCACGGGATGCCCGGCAGCTCCATGTTCTGCTTGCGGGTGCGTGCCGGACGGCCCGCCTTCGCCGGGACTTCGTCGAAACGCGACTGCAGGTAGTCGTATTCGACCTCCCAAACGCGCGCCCAATGCTTCCAGGCGCCTTCGACCAGACCGTAGTAGAGCGGCAGCGTCACGATATCGAGCCCGATATCGGTCGCGCCCTGCACGTTGCAGTGGCCGCGGAAAATGTTGGCGCCGCTGCCAAAGGAGCCGACATTGCCGGTCGCGAGCAACAGGTTGCAATAAGCGCGGACGTTGGCGGTGCCGACGGTGTGCTGGGTGCCGCCCATGCACCAGACAATGGTCGATGGCTTTTGCTTTGCGAAGGTCTCGGCAACCTTCTTCAGTTGCTCGCCAGGAATTCCCGTGACGCGCTCGACCTCTTCCGGCGTCCACTTCGCGACTTCGGCGCGGATCTGGTCCATGCCGTAGACGCGTTGCTTGATGAATTCCTTGTCTTCCCAGCCATTGTTAAAGATGTGGTGCAACATGCCCCAGATCACGGCAATATCGGTGCCGCCGCGGAATCTCACATATTCGGTGGCATGCGCCGCCGTGCGCGTGAAGCGCGGATCGAGCACGAACACGTTGGCGCGGTTGAGCTCCTTGCCGCTCAGGATGTGCTGCAACGAAACCGGGTGGGCTTCGGCGGCGTTCGACCCCATGAAGACGATCGTCTTCGAGTTGCGCATGTCGTTGTAGGAATTCGTCATCGCGCCGTAGCCCCAGGTATTGGCGACGCCGGCAACGGTGGTCGAATGACAGATGCGGGCCTGGTGATCGATCGAGTTGGTGCCCCAGAACGCCGCGAACTTGCGGAACAGATATCCGCCCTCGTTGGAGAATTTCGCGGAGCCGAGCAGATAGACCGAGTCGGCGCCCGACTTGGCGCGGATCTCGAGCATCTTGTCGCCGATCTCGTTGATGGCCTGATCCCACGAGATCTTCTGCCACTCCCCGTTGACCAGCTTCATCGGATATTTCAGCCGACGGTCGCCGTGGACGAGTTCGCGTACCGCAGCGCCCTTGGCGCAATGCGAGCCGCGGTTGATCGGGCTGTCCCAGGCCGGCTCCTGGCCGACCCAGACGCCGTTCTGCACTTCGGCAATCACGGTGCATCCGACCGAGCAATGCGTGCAGATGTTCTTCCTGATTTCCGTCGGCGCCCCGACCTTCTCAGGGCCGGCCTGCGCCTTGCGCACCGAGCCGAGCGGCATCAGGCCGATCGCGGCGCCCGCACCGGCCGCCAGACCGGAACGTTGCAGGAACGTCCGGCGGTCGAGAACTCCCGACGCGAGGCCGGCGGCGATACCCTGCAAACGCGCCCTGCCCGCGGATCCATCTCTTCGCTTCATCAACATGTGCGTGGTCCCATCAATAGCGGTTGACGCGATAGAAATTCTTGACGTGATCGGTTTCCTTGTAGCGCGCCTTGACGCGCTCGGCCTGCGACTCGTCCGCGACCGCCTCGCCGCCGGCAAGCGGGACAACGGCCGCCGCAGCGACCGCCGAACCGCCCATCAGAAACAGGCTGCGCCGATCCACCCCTGAGGCCCGTGATTTGCCCTTACTATCAGATGGCTTGCTCATTACGATCTCCCATTTTCGTGTTGCCTATCGCCGTCACTCGGACAGCGTGAAGGCCTCGGATTCCAATTCCATGAAGATACGGCCGGTGCGGCCGACGGCGCGGTAGAAGCGCGCCGATTGCGACATCTCCAGATCGGCGAACATCCGCGCCGCCCACGGCTTCAGATGACGCTCGAAAAAACGCGCCTGCTCGGCGAACTCGGCCTCGAAGTCGCCCCGCGCGAGGCCAGCCATGACCTCGAGCAGGATGGCGATGTGATCTTCCGGCTCCCGCGAAGCGCCCGCGCGCTCGATGCCGAGCGCGCGCAAATCCTCGCGCACCCGCGCCAGCGGACGCTCGTGGAGAAAGCCGGTCAGATAATAGGAGGCGTAGGGAAGCAGTTCGCCGCGGCCGAGGCCGATGAAGAGATCGAAGAATTCCTTGCTGACGGCGCGGT
This sequence comes from Bradyrhizobium sp. CSA112, assembly GCF_029051645.1. Classification (GTDB taxonomy): domain Bacteria; phylum Pseudomonadota; class Alphaproteobacteria; order Rhizobiales; family Xanthobacteraceae; genus Bradyrhizobium. The sequence goes on along the minus strand of NZ_JAACFS010000001.1, from coordinate 274,167 downwards.
CATCGGTGTCCGCCGCTGCCGCGGCGAGCTCGATATGCGCTACACCGAGATCGGACGCATCGCCTTTCAGCGCGGCAACCCGTTTCAGTGTGTCGCTGTCAGGCGCCTTGCCAAGCAGCAACGACAGCAGGCCATATTCCGCTGCGCGCAGTTGATCGATCTCGTCGATTTCGGGCTTCGATGTCACCTGTTCCTCGGGGTCACCATAGAGATCGGGACGAAGGACAAAGCGATTCACCTGCGTCAGCGATTCGATGGCGAGAACGCGCTCGGCAGGAATGCGCGACCAGGCCGAAACGGATGGCTGCGCAATGCCTAGCCTCCGCGCCAGCGACCCGACGCCACCTGCTGCCTTGATTGCTAGTTCCAGACCGGCGTCACGCATGGTGCAACCGATTTCTCCCCGCCCGCCTTTGCCTCATATTAAGGCATCCAGTTTGGAACTGGAATTATTCCAAGGAGAAATTAGTAGCATAGGCTTCGGCTATGTCCGCAAAAACTTTTGTCTAAACAATCGGTTTTGCGGAGCCATGACGTCGCACTGGTTGCTGCGGCGCAACAGGTCTCGGGTTCTCCGGATCGTCGGCCGGCGAGGGTTCGTCATTACCGCCCCCGGCCTTTGAGACGCCTTCCGCTTCCGCCGCCGGTTGATCAACCCGTCTCAAAGACCCCACGGGGAGATCTTCCTGCGATTTTGTCGCCAGATCGCGCTCGGACGGCCCCTCCGAAGAACCTGCCGTCCCATCTTCGGAATTTGCACCGGAATTTGTCGTTTCGGCTGCGGGTTCGCCCATGATCTGCGACACCAGCCGGGCGACATCGACGCCTGCACCGAGTTCCCCGCCGCCGGGCACCCCGCCCGGGGTATTCCAGTCATAGGCGTATTCGAGCGCTGGATTGACGTAGTTACGAATCGCAGGATCCAGCGCCCAGGATTTTTGCAAGGCCGCATTCCGCAAATGTTCGGGAACGCCTTTGCGAAGAAATGCGGTGATATCGGTGCTTCCGGTCAGCTCCTCGAGCTTTGGCAAGGTCGAGAGATCGAATTCCGGCGTGACGTCTTCGCCTTGCGGTGCGGGCAAGCCTGGCGATTCGACGCGTTCGGCAGCCGGCGCGTCCTGCTTCGGCTCCGGCTGTTTTGCCTCCTGCTTGCGCTGCGACCATCGCGCCAGAAAGCCCTTCTCCCGATCGGCTTCGTCCGGACCACTCATCGGCGTCCCGTTCCCTCATCCGGCCCGCCGCCCGGCACGCGCGGGCGATCGCCGCTCGCGCGGTCCCGCTTGCGCTTGTGGAACACGCGCTCGACATGGAATCGATCGACAAAGGCTGCAATCCATGACGCGATCTCAGGCGGCATCGGCACCGTACCGATCACGTCGCAGCCGCTTTCGAACATCGCCTCCCCTTCGGTCGGGTCCGCGGTCACTTTCGTCAGTTCGAGCTCGGAGCCGCCGTCCTGACGCCGCAACGCAACCCAGATGCGCGGCTCGCCGTCGGCAAGGTTATCGCGATAATTCGCGGTTTCCGAGCTGAAGAGATCGATGCTGGCCGAGCCCGCGTAATAGGTCGTCGTATCGGCCTCGGTGGACAGCACGGTCCACGGCGCGGTCGCCGGCACCTCGTCCAGAATCATCGCCGGCGACCACAACTCGTCGATCCAGGGATTGTCGACCGAGCGACGCCGCACCACCACACCGACCTCGCGGGATGCTTCGCTCATTGCCATGTCCGGCCCTCCCTTCGGTGGATCATGTGACATTCGCGGTTGCCGCAAGCGGCAACCCCGCAACCAGATTTTGCGGCTTTAACCTCACCACCTTGTCCGCACCCATGGCGAGGATGAGGTAGACCGGTCTGTCGCCGACCCGCTCGTCCACCAGCCGCGCATCTTCGAAGCTCAGGCGCATCAAGGCCACGATGCGCTCGGCGACGTTGCTCTCCAGCCGCTCGCCGCGCCACAGCGCGTTGCCGATCCGCGTCGCCTCGCTGTCGAGGCCGACGAACCAGCGCCAGTCGCGATCCTCGATCGAGGCGATCGTCTCGACGCTGACGGTAACGCCGAGCAGGTGGCTGATCCAGCGTTCGATGACCCGGCACAGCCCGGCGCGTGCCTTGGCATTGCCGCCGAGATTCATGACCATCGCGTGCGCGTCCGAACGCGACCAGTAGGTCCAGGCGTTTTCGTCGTCCATGACGTCCATCTCGCCGAACGTCTTCGGCTGCAGCATGGCCGTCAGCGGCGATGAATGCAGGTCGTGCTGGGCATGCTGTTCCGCCTCGATGACTTCAGCGTCTGCGAGCAGCAACGTGCCGTCGTGAAGGGCGGCCAGTTGGCTCCGATAGAACAGCTCCGCCGCGCGCAATACATAAGGGTCGTCGCAGCCTTCGAGTGCGTTGCGCAGGATCAAGTGGCACAATTGCGACAGAAAGATCGGCGGCAGGTCGCCGGGCCCTTTGCGTGCCAGCGCGACGTAGACCGCTTCGAGCGACGGCGCCGCTATCAGCCGGTCGCGGAAATTCATCATGAAGGACCAGTTTTCGCGCGCGTCGGCATCGGCGAGCCGGGCAATGTCCGCGCCCGAGACCGGACGCAGCGGATCGGCCATCAGGCTCGCATGCAAATGGCGCTCGGCCTCGCAGGCATCGGCCGGCGGCATCAACTCAGGCCGTGCCAGATAGGCCATGATGAGTTCGGGCGTCGCGACCAGCCCACCATGATCGGCGCGGCGCGTGAGGTGATGGCCCGAGGCGACCCAGAATTCTCTCATGTACGATCCGTCGTCCTGGCGTCTGTCCTGATCAGCCCGAGAAGATCGACCTCTTCTTCGGGTTCAAGGTCGCCTTCGACTTCATGGAAGGTAAAGGCGCTGGCATGTGCGTGCAACCGGTCGGCATCTGCGGCACCCGGGCGCGGCTTGAGGGTACGAAAGCGTTCGCGGATTTCGCCGTTTTCGACGCTGCGCTGCACGGCGAGCAGGGTCTGCGGCGGATGTTCGCACAGCGAGCCTGCGAATGCGATCTCCTCTTCGGCCGCAAGGCGCGCTGCGTTTGCGTCAGGCGCCCCGAATTTCTCCATCAATTGCCCTGCGAGCCGCTCGATCATCGCCTGCCGCTCCGCTTCCGTCGCTTCGGTGACGATGGCAAGGGTCGACCATCCGAGGCTGTCGATCCCGAGAAAGCCCGAACGCAGTGCCACGCGCTGCTTCTGGCTCAGCGTCGCTGGATCATGGTTCCAGAAAAGGAACGCGCCGGAAACCGCCCACTCACCGGGTTCCGCCGCCCGCTCGAAAACGAACGTATCTGATGGGTCCAGCCTGATGGTTCGCGGAAATTTCAACATGTCCGCCTCATCCGAATTTCGGACCGCGTGCCTGCCGATCATACCAATCAGACCTTGCCAGCGCATCCACCAGACTGCTCCGTGCAGGCGTTCCGGTGCCGGCCGAAAGGCTGACCAGGAGATCACCGTTGACGTCGATGCCCCGGCGCTCGCCCGCCTTGGTTTTGGGAAGCCGCTCCAGATAGTCTCGCGCGATCGCCTCGAAGCCACGCTCTTTCCAGCAATCGAACGCGGTCATGAGGTGGCGACTGAAGCTTTCGATGATCGCATCGGTATCGACCAATTCGAAGCCTTCGCTCAGTAGGGAAACGCCTGAGGCCGCCTGCACCTCCGGAATATGCGCCATGGCGGCAGCGCGCAGGATCACGCCGAAAACGAGCCATTCAGGTATGTCGTCTTCGGTGCATTCGGCCGGCCAACCGAGCCGCCCGCCGCCGAGCAATCCGGCGTCGAACCTGACAGCGTCGGGCCAATCGAACGTGACCTCCCGCTCCGGCGGACAATGGGCGGCAATCGCATCCGCCAGTGCATTCATGCCGGCAAAGAATGCCCGGCGCGCTGACCTGAGCGGCTCATCGGGCTCAAGGACCACCGCGAACTCGACCAGGTCATAACGGCGCACCCATACCAGCGTGCCGGCCCCCGCCTCCGCCGCGATGTCGCAGCCGTGGGCAAACGCGTCGCCGAGCTCGCGCAACGCGACCAAAGTATAACCGGGGGGCAGATCGAGTGTTTGTTCCGTATCCCTTGGATGAGCGATCACGAATGACTATTCCTAATTACTTCACAGGCCGCTTGGGTATGTTATCCCGCGCAGGCCGGCCACGCGAGTGGCCTTCTGTCTTGCAGATATCCGCCCGAGCGGTTACCGCAGAAGCATGGGATGAAGCAACGCCCCGCTTGGCGCATCGGGTTCAAGGTATTTCAAAATGAGTGCGGCGACGTCTCGCCTCCTGATTTGCAGTTGCGAGAAGACCATGCCGCTCGATGCGGAAGCGATCGGTCGTGGCTGCACGGCCAAGCTCACGCAGGCGAACCAGCTTTGCGGCCTCGACCTTGATCGCTTCAAGGAGGCGCTCGCTGGGGGCTCGCCGATTACGGTTGCCTGCACCCAGGAAGCGCCGCTGTTCCGGGAAGTCGCGGAGAATTCGCCGGAGGCCGAGCTTACCTTCGTCAATATCCGCGAGACCGGCGGCTGGTCGAAGGATGCCGCAGCGGCCGGTCCGAAGGCAGCAGCGCTGATCGCCGCCGCGGGCGAAGACATGCCCCCGCTCTCATTGGTGACGCTCGAGAGCAGCGGCGTCGCGCTGATCTATGGCCGCGACGAAATCGCCATCGAGGCGGCGCAACGTCTTGCCGATCGTCTCGACATTACCGTGCTTCTGACCAGGCCGGGCGACGTGACCCCGCGCCGCACGAATGAATTTCCCGTTCTCAAGGGCACGATTCGCAATGCCCGCGGACATCTCGGACAGTTCGAGCTTGCGATCGACGACTACGCGCTGCCGTCTCCCTCCTCGCGCGCGAAGCTCGTGTTCGGCACTTCGCGCGACGGTGCTACTTCCACCTGCGACCTGATCCTCGATCTCTCGGGCGGCGCGCCGCTGTTTCCCGCGCATGAATTGCGCCCGGGCTATCTGCGTGCCGATCCGCGCGACAAGGCGGCCGTCGAGCGCGCGATTGCGGATGCCGGCGGGCTCGTCGGCACCTTCGACAAGCCGCGCTTTGTCAATTTCGAGCCGTCGCTCTGCGCGCATTCGCGCTCTTCGATTACCGGATGCACGCGCTGCCTCGACCTGTGTCCGACCGGCGCGATCACGCCGAACGGCAATTCGGTCGCGATCGATGCCAATGTCTGCGCCGGCTGCGGTGCCTGCGCGTCCGTTTGTCCGACCGGCGCGGCGTCCTATGCGCTGCCGAGCGTGGACGCCCTGATGCGGCGGCTCCGGACGCTGCTGCAGACTTACCGCAAGGCCGGCGGAAGCAACGCCGTGGTATTGTTTCACGACGGCGAGCACGGCGAGGAAATCATTGATGCGCTGGCGCGGTTCGGCGAGGGCCTGCCGGCCAATGTGCTGCCACTGCGCGTCAACGAAGTGACGCAGGTCGGACCGGAAATGATCGCTTCCGTCTTTGCCTATGGCGGCAGCGGCGCCGCGATCGTGACACGCGCAAAGCCCCGGCACGACATTGCCGCGCTTCGCCGCTCAGTCGAAACCTCCGGAACCATCATTTCAGCACTCGGCTTCGGCACTGGCCTCGTCCAGATCATCGAGACCGACGATCCGGATCAGTTGCGGGTCATGCTGGATGCCGCCCCTCGCGGGGTCGCAACGCAGAAGCCGGCCGGCTTTGTGCCGCGGGGAGCGAAACGCGGCGTGCTGGAGACGACGTTCCGCGAGCTTCACCTCGCCGCCCCCGCGCCGGTCGATGTGGTGCCGCTGGCGCCGGGCGCGCCCTTCGGCACCGTGAAGCTTGACGTCGAAGGCTGCACGCTGTGCCATGCCTGCGTCACCGCCTGCCCGACCGGCGCGCTATCAGACAATCCCGATCGCGCGATGCTGCGCTTCACCGAAAGCCTCTGTGTGCAGTGCGGGCTCTGCGAAGCCACCTGCCCCGAGAAGGTCATCACGATCGAGCCGCGCCTCGACTTCCAGGCCTGGAACAGCCCGCAGCGCGTACTGAAGGAAGAAGAGCCGTTCAACTGCATCGCCTGCGGCAAGCCTTTCGGCACCAAGAGTTCGATCGACCGCGTACTTGCAAAACTCGGCGAGAAGCACTGGATGTTCCGGGGCGCGAATGCCGGGCGCCTCGACGTCATCAAGATGTGCGCAGACTGCCGCGTCGAAGCGGTGGTGAACGAAAGCTTCGATCCGCACGCGGCGCCTCAGCGCCCGCCGGTCATGTCGACGGAAGATTATTTGCGCGCGCGCAATGTAAAGAAGGATGATCCGCTTGGATCATAAGCCGTCCGTGTCCGCCACACCTTCAGATCTCAAAGCCCGTGCGACGTCAAAAGCCGTCGGCATTCCCGGCGTCAAGCACATCATCGCGGTCGCCTCTGGCAAGGGCGGCGTCGGTAAATCCACCACCTCCTGCAATCTCGCGCTCGGCTTTGCCGCGCTCGGATTGAAGACCGGCATTCTCGATGCCGACATTTATGGTCCGTCGCAACAAAAACTGTTCGGGCTGCGCGGCAAGCCGCGACAGCTCGGTCCGCGCATGCTTGAGCCGATGGAACGCTTCGGCGTCAAGGTGATGTCGATCGGCTTTCTCGTCGAGGAAGACAACGCCATGATCTGGCGCGGGCCGATGGTGATCTCGGCGATTACGCAGATGCTCCGCGAAGTGGCATGGGATGATCTCGATATCCTCGTGGTCGACCTGCCGCCCGGCACGGGGGACGCGCAGCTCACCATGGCGCAACAGGCGCCGCTCGCCGGTGCGGTCATCGTCTCAACGCCGCAGGATCTTGCCCTGATCGACGCGCGGCGCGGCATCGCGATGTTTCAGAAAGTGAGCATCCCGATCCTGGGCCTGATCGAAAACATGTCGAGCTTCTGCTGCCCGACCTGCAACCATGTCACGCCGATCTTCGGTCATGGCGGCGCGCGGACGGAAGCCGAAGGCCGCGGCATTCCCTATCTCGGCGAGATCCCGCTCGATATCCGGATACGCCAGACCTCCGACGACGGCCGTCCGATCGTCGCGGTCGAACCCGACGGCGTTCATGCCAGGCACTATATCGGTATTGCGCGCGAGATCTGGACCACGATTGTCACCGGCGCGGCGCACCGGCCGCCGCCACGCATCGTCATCGAATAGAAGCGACGCGGCGACTCACGGGCTCATAAAGATCGCACTGATCTGCTCCGCGCCGCCGACAAGCCCAAGCGCGCGCAGTTCATCGCGGTGCAGATCGACAACGAGAATCGCCAGGATCACGAAGAGAGTCGCGGCGACGACCACAAGAAGCCGCGCGGCCGATGTGTCAGTAGCCTCGCTTTGCGCGGCTGTCCGATCCCAGAGCGGTGCCATGAGCGCCAGCAAGGCATAGAGCATTGCGACCTCTTCTCTTGCATCGTGCTCAGGCAGCGTAGTCTGGCCTTTGACCAATGTCGAGAATTGTCCGCTAACGGGCCTCTTCGAAGCCGCCGAGCGCGGCGGTGAGATTGGCGCCGAGAATGTCCGATAGATAACCGCCTTCCTGAACGAAAACGGTAGGAAGGCCCAACCGGGCGATCGCAGCACCAATCCGCCGGAAGCCGGCTGTCGTCACCGCAAGGCCGGCGAGCGGATCGTGCTCCGAGGCATCGAGACCGAGAGCCACCACGAGAGCACCGGGCGCAAATGCGCGGATGGTTTTTTCCGCCTCGCCGATCGCCTTGATGTAGTCGTCATCCCCGGTGCCCTTCGGCAAGGGAATGTTGAGATTGGCGCCAAGACCGGGGCCGGCGCCGCGCTCATGGGCGTAACCCCAGACAAAGGGATAGAAGAAGACCGGATCGGCGTGGATCGACACGGTTAGCACGTCCGGTCGTTCGTAGAAGATGCCCTGCGTGCCGTTGCCGTGATGCACATCGACATCGAGAATCGCCACGCGCTCATGCCGCAGGCGAAGCTGCGCCGCTGCCACCGCGCTGTTGTTGAAGAAACAGAAGCCGCCCGACATGTCGGCATAGGCATGATGACCGGGCGGCCGGCACAGCGCATAAACAGCGTCTTCGCCGTCCATGACGAGTTGCGCCGCAGTCGTGGCGACATCGGTGGCGGCACAGGCGGCCGCGTAAGTGCCCTTACTGATCGGAGCCGCCGTATCCGCCGCGTGCCAGCCGAGGCGGCCAACGATATAGGTTGGATACGTCGCGCCGTAGCGAACGGGATGGATGTTGGCAATCATCTCGGAACCGGAATCGCCGAGCGCGACCCAGCCATCCCAGGCCTCCTCCATAAAACGCAGATATTCCGCGCTGTGAACACGCGCCCGCGGCCCCTGGCCAAAAACCGTCGGCGCGACCAGCTCGTGCTTGCCGGCTTTCAGTCCTGCCAGCAACCGGTCGGCGCGTTCGGGCTGCTCGGTGGTGCGCTTGATAACACCGCGCACCAGGAAGAATTGCGGATCGTGGCTGCGATGCAGTTCGGTGTAGACGGCCTTCACGCGGGTACTCCGTTGGCTGGAAGTAGGATGCCGCCCGGCGGCTCGGTGGCGTTGCCGGCCGGCGGCGTGAGTTCTCGCACCAGTTTGCCGACTTCGCGCCAGGCGTGACCGATATGGTAGTCGACATGCGCGGTGATGCGCTCGGGATGCCCGGCTTCGATGGCAGCCAGCAGCGGCTCATGCGTCCGCGCGATCTCATGCGGGTCGTCGTAGAGGCGGCCGATCAGGCCGATGACCATGCGCAGCTCTGCGGCGAGATCGTCGAACAGCCGCAGCAGGCGGCGATTGTCTGCAATTTCGAATATCAGCCGGTGAAAACGATAGTCCTCTTCCACCTGGCGGGCGGGGTCGTCCAGATCGGCGGTCCTGTGCAGGACATCGATCTGCCGCCGCAAGGCATCGCGCGACTGCGGCGTGAGACGTTGCGCCGCCAGCACACCGGCATGCCGTTCGATGCACAGACGCAAATCGTAGATTTCGTCGATGTTTTTGATTTCGAGCTTGCGAACGAAAAAGCCGCGTCGCGGGTTTGCGACCAGCAGCCCCTGTTTCTCCAGAAGGCGCGCCGCCTCGCGCACCGGGGCGCGACTGACGCCCAGCTCGCGGGCGATCCCTGCCTCCACCACTTTGGAGCCAGGGGGCAGCCGTCCCTGAACTATGGCCTGCATCAGGATGCGGGCGATCTGGCCGACCAGATCGCTGTCCGCAAGGGCCGGTAATCCAACAGGAGAAGACATAGGCCGCATCGGCTAAACCCGCGCCAGTCCGTGCATATTTTTTAATCGTCGATTGTCGACAGTTTAATCTTGCCCAAGTGCTGCGCCGCACGCAAGCTGAAAAAGTTGAAAATGGATTAAAGGCGGAAATGACTAGCGCAGCCCACAGCACCGCAAAAGCATGGCCTCCGGCGGTAGACGACCAGACCCTCCAGATCCGGATCGATCTCGCAGCCGCCTACCGGCTGATTCACCGGCTCGGTCTCGACGACAGCATCTACACCCACATCTCCGTCCGGCTTCCGGGCCGGCAAGACCGCTTCCTCATCAACCCCTACGGCCTGCGCTTTGAGGAAGTCACGGCGTCCAACCTGGTGACGGTCGACCTCGACGGGAACGTCATCGATGACCCCATCGGCCTCGGTATCAACCCGGCCGGCTTCACGATTCACAGTGCGATCCACGCCGCGCGGCATGACGCGATCTGCGTCCTGCACACGCATACGGTGGCCGGCATCGCCGTCGCCTGCCAGAAGCAGGGCCTGCTACCGCTCAATCAATGGTCGCTGCAGTTCACCGGCTGCCTCGCCTATCACGACTATGAAGGCATCGCGCTCGATCTCAATGAACGCGAGCGGCTCGTAGCCGATCTCGGCGACAAGTTCGTGATGGTGCTGCGCAACCACGGCATGCTGACCTGCGGACGATCCGTCGCCGAAGCGTTCAAGCTGATGCACAATCTGGAACGCTCCTGCCGCGCCCAGCTCGCCGTGCAGTCGTCAGGCGCCGAGATTATCCCGCTTTCCGACGCCGTCGCCCGGAAGACCGCACGTCAATACGCCAGCTTCTACGACGCGATCGAAACCAATGGCGTGCCCGACAGCGAATGGACCGCCTTCAAGCGCATGCTCGAACGTACCGACCCCGATTTTGCGAACTGACGAAGCGCAACTCTCAACCCAGCGGCGCGCCGGCCAGCCCTTTTTGAACGAGGTAAGTGATGTCCAAGCGGAAGATACTGATCAGTCTTGCCATGGTTTGCGCGCTAAGCACGGCAGCGGCTGCCGAGGGACCGAAGGCGGGCGGCGTGGTCAATGCCGTGATTCAACCCGAGCCGCCGAGCCTGATGATGGGCCTGGTTCAGAACGGCCCGACGCAGATGATCGCCGGCAACATCTATGAAGGTCTGCTGCGCTACAGCCCCAAACTGGATCCCCTGCCCGGCCTCGCCGAGAGCTGGACGGTCAGCGAGGACGGCAAGATCTACACGTTCAAACTCGTGAAGGGCGCGACCTGGCACGACGGCAAGCCATTCACCTCAGCGGACGTCCTGTTCTCGATCGATTTCCTGAAGCAGACCCACGCGCGTGCGCGCGGCAATCTGGCGCAGCTCGACAAGGTCGAGGCATCAGATCAATCGACGGTCGTTTTCACGTTAAAGCAGCCGTTCGGCCCGTTCATCGGCATCTTCGAAGTCGGCTCGCTGCCGATGATCCCGAAGCACATCTACGAAGGAACAGATTTCAAGACCAATCCCGCCAACAACACGCCTGTTGGCACCGGCCCCTTCATGTTCAAGGAATGGCAGAAGGGCTCGTTCATCCGCCTGGTCAAGAATCCGAACTACCACGTCAAGGGCAAACCCAACATCGACGAGGTCTATTGGCACGTCATTCCGGACGCCGCCGCACGTTCGGTCGCGTACGAAACCGGCAAGGTCGACGTGCTGCCGGGCGGCTCGGTAGAAAATTTCGACGTGCCGCGCCTGAGCAAGCTCAAGAATACCTGCGTCACCGGCGCCGGCTGGGAATTCTTCAGCCCGCATTCCTGGCTCTGGCTCAACAACCGCTCAGGGCCGACCGCGAACAAGAAATTCCGCCAGGCGCTGATGTTTGCGATCGATCGCAACATGGCCAAGGACGTGGTCTGGAACGGCCTCGGAAAGGTCGCCACCGGCCCATCGGGCTCGGCGATCAAGTACTACACCGGCGCGGTGCCGAAATACGACTACGATCCGGCCAAGGCGAAGGCGCTGCTCAAGGAAGCCGGCTACAAGGGCGAGAAAGTCCGCATGCTGCCTTTGCCCTATGGCGAGACGTGGCAGCGCTGGGCCGAGATGGTTCGCCAGAACCTGCAGGACGTCGGCATCAACGTTGAGATGGTCGCGACCGACGTGCCCGGCTGGAATCAGAAAGTCAGCGAGTGGGACTACGACATCGCCTTTACCTATCTCTATCAATACGGCGATCCCGCGCTCGGCGTCGGCCGCAACTACGTCTCCAGCCAGATCGCCAAGGGCTCGCCGTTCAACAATGTCGAGGGATATTCGAACCCCGAGATCGACAAGCTGTTCGCCGACGGCGCGGTCGCCTTCCCCGACGCAGCGCGCGAGGAGATCTATGCCAAGGCGCAGAAGATCCTCGTCGAGGACGTGCCGGTCGCGTGGATGCTTGAACTGCAATTCCCGACCATCACCCGCTGCAGCGTCAAGAACCTGGTCACATCAGGCATCGGCGTGAACGACGGTTTCCGTGACGCCTGGATCGAGAAGTAATCGCCAGTTCGTCGGGCGTCAGACCTCAGGCCTGACGCCCGGATATGACGACTCCAACGCAATCGACAGCCCATGATTTCCTTCATCGCCCAGCGGATCGCGAAGGCCATCGTCGTCCTTCTCGCGCTCGTCGTTCTCAACTTCTTCCTGATCCGGATGGCGCCGGGCGATCCGGCGGTGGTGATGGCGGGCGAAGCCGGAGCGGGCGACCAGCTCTTCATCGCCCAGCTCCGCGAAAAGTTCGGCCTTGACCAGCCGCTGCCGGTGCAACTGTTCCTGTATGTCAAAGGCATCCTCAGCCTCGATCTCGGATTCTCGTTTCGTCAGCAGATGCCGGTCTCGACGCTGATCCTGCAGCGCCTGCCGGCGACACTGTTGCTGACGGGGACCGCGTTTGCGATTTCGCTGGCCTTCGGCATCCTGTTCGGCGCATTGGCGGCGCGCTTTGCCGGGACCTGGGCCGATACCGCGATCACGGTGGCTGCGCTGATCTTCTACGCCACGCCGCTGTTCTGGGTCGCGCTGATGGCGATCCTCTTGTTTTCGGTCACGATGGATTGGCTGCCGAGCTTCGGCTACGAGACGGTCGGCGCGAACTATACCGGGCTCGCGCACGTGCTCGACGTCGCCGCCCACCTCATCCTGCCGGCGACGACCATCGGCCTGTTCTTCATGGCCACCTATGCCCGCATGACGCGCGCCTCGATGCTCGAGGTCGTCAGGCTCGACTTCGTCAAGACCGCGCGCGCCAAGGGCCTGTCCGACACCGTGATCCAGCGCCGTCACGTGCTGCGCAACGCGCTGTTGCCGGTTGTAACCCTCGCGGGCTTACAGGCCGGCACGCTGGTCGGCGGCGCTGTGCTGACCGAGACCGTGTTCGCGTGGCCGGGCATCGGCCGCCTGATGTACGAAGCCCTGCTGCAGCGCGACTACAACCTGCTGCTCGGCGTCTTCGTCGTCTGCTCGGCCATGGTGCTGGCCTTCAACCTGATCACGGACCTTGTCTACCGCTCCGTCGATCCCCGCATCGAGTTCGCCTCATGAGACAGGTCTGGCGAATGCTGTTGCGCAATCCCGGCGGCATGATCGGCGTCGCGATCCTGACTGTTGCGATTGCGGTTGCGCTGTTTGGGCCGCTGCTGTTTCCGACCTCACCCTGGCGCATGGTGCAACGGCCGTTTCTGCCGCCGTTCACGGTTGCCAACCTGCCGCTCGGAACTGACGCGCTCGGCCGCGACGTGATGGCCGGCATCATCTACGGCGCGCGGGTTTCTCTGCTGGTCGGCCTGATCTCGACGCTGGCGTCGCTGGCGGTCGGCATTCCGCTCGGCGCCGCGGCCGGATATTTCGGCGGACGCGTTGACGATGCGCTGATGCGTTTCACCGAGTTCTTCCAGACCGTCCCGAGTTTTGCGCTGGCGATCGTGCTCGTCGCGATCATGCAACCCTCCATCGTATCGATCGTTACAGCGATCGCCATCGTGAGCTGGCCCCCCGTAGCGCGACTGGTGCGCGGCGAAGTGCTGTCGCTGCGCACGCGCGAATATGTCCAGGCGGCCGTCGTGACCGGCCAAACCAACTGGTGGATCATCTGGCGCGAAATCCTGCCCAATGCGCTGTCGCCGGTCATCGTGCTGGCCTCGCTGATGGTTGCGACCGCGATCCTGCTGGAATCCTCGCTCTCCTTCCTCGGGCTCGGCGATCCCAATCTGATGTCCTGGGGCTACATGGTGGGCGCCGGTCGCACCGTAATCCGTCAGGCGTGGTGGATCACAGTATTCCCCGGCATCGCCATTCTGGTCTCGGTGTTGGCGCTGAACCTGATCGGCGAAGGCCTCAACGACGCGCTCAACCCTCGCCTCGCCAAAGGAGGACGATGAGCATGAGCGTCGTCATCAAGAACCTGAAGCTGGCGCTGCCGCCCGGTGGCGACCGCGCTTATGCGGTGGATGGCGTTTCGTTCGATCTCACCGCCGGCAAGATTCTCTGTGTGGTCGGCGAGTCCGGCTCCGGCAAGTCGATGTGCGCCCATGCGCTGATGGGCCTTCTGCCTGATACGGTGACGGCAGAATCGGGCGAGATTCTCTTCGCTGGGAAGAACCTGCTGTCGCTCAGCCCAACGGAATGGCTGGCGCTGCGCGGCCGCGGCATCGCCATGGTATTCCAGGAGCCGATGACGGCACTCAATCCCTTGATGCGGATCGGCGACCAGATCGCCGAGATGTTCGAGGCGCATGATCTCTTGACGCCGAAAGAGCGGCGTCAGAAGGCCCTCGCCTTGATCCGCGAGGTCGGCCTGCCCGACCCCGAACGCGCGGTGCGCGCCTACCCCCATCAACTGTCCGGCGGCCAGCGCCAGCGCGCGATGATCGCCATGGCGCTGGCGCTCGAACCCGCCGTGCTGGTAGCCGACGAACCGACGACGGCGCTCGATGTCACGACGCAGGCGCAGATCCTCAAGCTGATCCGCGACCTGCAGCGCCGCCGCAACATGGCGGTCATGTTCATCACCCATGATTTCGGCGTCGTCGCCGAGATCGCCGATCGTGTGGTCGTGCTTCAGCACGGCAAGGTGGTCGAACAGGGCACAGCCGACGACGTGCTGTTGCGCGCACAGCATCCCTATACCCGCGCATTGCTTGCCGCCGTTCCGACCCTGCAGCCGCCGCAGCGGACGCCCCTGCTCGACCGCCGCAAGGCGGTGGAAGTGATAGGCCTCGGCAAGACCTATGTCAGCGGCGGCGGATGGTTTCGCGCCGAACGGCGCGTGCAGGCGGCCAAGGAAGTCAGCTTCGACATCTTCCGGGGCGAGACACTCGGTCTGGTCGGCGAATCCGGTTCGGGGAAATCCTCGGTGGCGCGGCTGGTCATGCGTCTGATCGAGCCTGACGCCGGCACCGTCCGTATCGGCGACGTCGACCTCACCCGGATCAAGGGAAAGGCGCTGCGCGAACAGCGCCGCCGCATCCAGATGGTGTTCCAGGATCCGTTCGCCTCGCTCAATCCGCGCCGAAAGGTCGGCAACATCATCACCGACGGGCCGATTGCGCATGGCGTCGATCCGGCGGCAGCGCGAAAGCGTGCCGGTGAGTTGCTTGGCCTCGTCGGCCTCAATGCGAGCGCGATGGAGCGATTCCCGCATGAATTCTCCGGCGGGCAGCGGCAGCGCATCGGGATAGCGCGGGCACTGGCGCTCGACCCGGAAATCCTGGTCGCCGACGAAGCGGTCTCCGCGCTCGACGTATCGGTGCAGGCACAGGTTTTGGATTTGCTGGAGGATTTGAAGGCCCGGCTGGACCTGTCGATGCTGTTTATCACCCACGACCTGCGCGTGGCCGCACAGATTTGCGACCGCATCGCCGTGATGCAGCATGGCGCGATCGTCGAACTCAAATCCGCATCCCTGCTGTTCGCGGCCCCCGAGCACGCCTACACGCGCGAGCTGCTTTCCGCCGTGCCTGGCCAGACGTCATCGTCGAAGGCGGCATGAACGGGACCACGAACTATGCGCTGCGTCCTGGTTAGCAAAAGCCTCGATCTTCGCGGTTATCTGGGCGCGCAATTTATGCGCGCCGCCGAAAGCATCGAGATCGTCAATCATCCGCACGAAGGGCCGGCGACGGACATCCGCCTGGCAGTAGCCTGGCATCCGCCGGACGACGCCTTCGAGCGTTATCCCGACCTGAAGGCGGTCTGCTCGATCGGCGCCGGCGTTGACAACATTTTGGCGTGTCCCAGCCTTCGCCCCGAAATCGACGTCATCCGTGTCGTCGACCCGGCGCAGGCGCAGATGATGTCGGGCTTTGTCGCCTGGCATGTGATCGGGCATCAACGGCGCTTTGCGGCCTATCAGGCACAGCAGCGCGAGGAACGCTGGCAGCGTCTCGCCTTGCGCCGGGCGCAGGACGTGCCGGTCGGCATTCTCGGGTTTGGCGCGATCGGCCGCAGGGTCGCCGCCGACCTCGCTTTGCTTGGTTTTCCGGTCATGGCGTGGAGCCGAACCGCAAAGCCGACGCCGCAAGGCGTGCGCGGCTTTCACGGTGCATCCGGCTTGGAGGCTATGCTCGGCCAGACCGAGGTTCTCGTGAACCTCTTGCCGCTGACACCGGAGACCAAGGGCATCCTTAACCGCCAGATATTCGCCCGAATGTATCGTGGCGGCTACCTGATCCAGGTCGGCCGCGGCGAGCATCTGGTCGAAGCCGATCTGCTCGCCGCGCTGGAGAACGGCCAGCTTGCCGGCGCTGCGCTCGATGTGTTCGCGGCCGAACCATTGACACCGCGGCATCCATTCTGGCGACATCCCCGCATTGTCGTCACGCCGCACGATGCCTGCGAGGTGAGCGTAGAAGCGATCGGGGCGACGTTTCGCGCAACGGCGGAAGCGATACGAGCCGGCCGACGTCCACCGCATTCCATCGACCGCGAACGGGGCTACTGAACGACACCCATGGATATTCTAGTGCCGGACTCGTCTCCTGCGACTATTGCCGCTCACCCGATCGACACGCTGCGCGCCGCATCCGCCGTCCCGGAAGCGCTGGCCCAAAGACTGGCGGCCGAGTACTACGGCCTGATATCAGCCGTGCACCGACTCGACAGCGAGCGCGATCAAAACTTTCGGCTGCGCTCGCTGAGCGGCCGCGAATATGTCCTGAAGATTGCCAGCCCTGCGGAAGACCGCGCGGTGACCAACCTGCAGACGGAGGCCCTGCTCCACCTCGCTTCCGCGGACCCTGGCCTGCCGATCCCGCGCATCTTTCCGGCGCGGAACGGCATGACGGAGCTTGATATTGCGTTCGACGACGGCTCGACGCGCGTGGTGCGCCTGTTGTCGTATCTGCCGGGAACCCCGATGCATGCGGTCGCAGGGTCGACGGAGCTGCGGCGCGATCTTGGCCGCTGCGCCGCAAGGCTCGCGCGGGGTCTTAGCGATTTCAGCCATTGCGCCGCCAATCACAAATTTCTTTGGGACCTGCAGCACGCCGCCGAGCTGCGGCAGCTGATTGACGCCGTCCCAGACGAGCGGCGCGGTCTGGTGGAGGACGTTCTCGGCGGCTTCGAAAGCTACGCACTGCCGATGCTTCCGCAGTTGCCGAACCAGCCGGTCCATAACGACCTCAACCCGCATAACGTTGTCGTCGACCCCGAAACCCATGCCGGCGTTGCCGGGATCATCGATTTCGGCGACCTCACCTGCACGGCGCGGGTCAACGACCTTGCGATCACGGCCGCGTATCAGGTTGCCGATGACGACGATCCCCTTGCGCCGGCCTGCGAGATGATCGCGGCCTACCATGCCGTGCTGCCGCTCGAGCCGGCCGAATCTGGCGTGCTGTTCGACCTGATCGCCACGCGCATGGCCATGACGGTCGTGATCAGCAGTTGGCGAGCCGCCCGTTATCCTGCTAACCGGAATTACATTTTGCGCAACAATGCCGCCGCCTGGGCGCGGCTGCGGCGCATGGCGACACTGTCGCAAGACCAGGCCGCATTTCAGATCCAACGCGCCTGCAATGTGGAGTAGAGAGATGTCCGCCGCCGACGAGGCCATTTCGGCACAAGACATGATCGCGCGGCGAAGTCGGCTGCTTGGGCCGGCGTACCGGCTGTTCTACGACCAGCCGGTCCAGTTCGTCCGCGGCGAAGGCGTCTGGCTCTACGACGCTGCCGGACATCGCTATCTGGACGCCTACAATAACGTCGCGTCCGTCGGGCACTGCCACCCGCAAGTCGTGCAGGCCATTGCGCGGCAGGCCAACGTGCTCAACACGCATACGCGCTACCTGCATGAGACCGTGCTCGACTACGCGGAAAAACTGCTCGCAACGTTTCCGTCCGAGATTGGTCACATCATGTTCACCTGCACCGGCAGTGAAGCCAACGATCTCGCTTTGCGCGTCGCGCGAACCTGCACCGGCGGCACCGGCTTCATCGTCACGGCAAACGCCTATCACGGCGTCACCAGCGCGCTGACCGAACTGTCTCCCTCGCTCGGGCTGCCGCTTCCGGAAGGAAGCCACGTGCGGCTAGTGCCGGCGCCCGGTTCAGAGGCGAACGCCAGCGAAGTGTTTGCCCGTCATGTCAGCGCCGCGCTGGAAGACATGAGGAGCTGCGGCATTCGCCCGGCCGCGCTTCTGGTCGACACCATCTTTTCCAGCGATGGCGTGTTCGCCGATCCCCCTGGATTTTTGCGCCTCGCTGTCGAAGCCGTGAAGGCGGAAGGGGCACTGTTCATCGCCGACGAGGTGCAGCCCGGCTTCGGCCGCTGCGGCGGACAGATGTGGGGGTTTGCACGCCATGGCCTCGTGCCTGATCTGGTCACCATGGGCAAGCCGATGGGCAACGGCCATCCCGTCGCCGGCATGGCGGCACGGCCGGAGCTACTCGCGGAGTTCGGCCGGCGGTCGCGCTACTTCAACACCTTCGGCGGCAATCCAGTATCCGCCGCCGCCGGGATTGCAGTTCTCGACGTGATCGAGGACGAAGGGCTGATGGAGAACGCGCAACGCACCGGCGCCTATCTGATCAAGCTGCTCATGGAGCTGCGGGCGCGGCACACGTTGATTGCCGAAGTGCGCGGCGCCGGCCTGTTCGTCGGCGTCGAGCTGCGGCACGATGGATCAACGGGCGCGCCGGCCACAGCAGAGGCCGCGCGGATCGTGAACCTGTTGCGCGAACGGCGCGTGCTGATCAGTTCGGCCGGCCCGCACGGCAATGTGCTCAAGATCAGGCCACCCCTGGTGTTCCGGACGGAACATGCCGATCTGCTCGTCGAGCGCCTCGATCAGGCACTGGCAGAATTAAGCTTGATGGCGGAGGGGTAAAGGACGCGCGCCTTAAGCGCCGGCGACCGGTAGGCTGGCGGCGGCGATGGCGACGATCTGGGCCAGCCGACGTCCGATCCGGGACCGGGCGTTACGCAGCAATGAACGAACCTGTCGCATCTCTTCATCTTCCATGTGCGCCGGGGGCAAAGGCGCACAGGAAAGATGGTCTTACCCGGCTAAGTAGTCGAGATGTCAGGGAAAATAGCAATGCGCGCTTCGTCGGCAGGCCAATCGGCAGTGGATTTATTGCCGCCATCGCCCCCGCAGCGAACGAGATTTTCTCCCGGATTCCGACCTTCAAAGCCCGGTAATGCCGCTATTGACCGCCAGCGTCTGGGCGTTGACGTAGACGCTCTCGTCGGAGATCACCGTCCTTGAGTAGGTTGCGGCGCATCGAGAAACCGCCGCAGCGATGCGAGGACCACATCGAGCCGGTCATGATGGAGCCAGTGTCCGGCGCCCGCGATCTTCTGCAGTTCGACTCCCTTGAAATGCGCGAGCAGCCCTGCGGCCTCGGGGTCGGACAGAAAGCTTTCATCCCCCCACATCAACAGGGGTTGGACAGGTGATCCGCGACCACAGGGCGGCATAGTCGTCCGGCGATAACCGATACGGCGCCCTCGCCCGCTGATAATGATCGAACTTCCAGCGATAGAGACCATCGGAGCCCTGGCGGACGCCATGGCTGGCAAGGTGAAGCGCCAGCGCCGGTGTCAGCCGCCTGTTGCGAGCCGAAAGCCGCCGCGCCGCCTCGTCGATCGTCCGGAAAGCGCTCGGTTGATACTCCGAGATACGGTCGAGCTGGTCGATCCAGCGCGACATCTGTTCGGCGATCGGCGCTGGTTGCGAGCCCGACAGGAAAACACCATCGAGCACGACGAGGCGCGATACCTTCCCCGGATAAGTACCGGCATAGGCCAACGCGACCATGCCTCCCATCGAATGGCCTACGATCGCGGCATCCTGCAGCTCTGCGAAACGCATCAACCGGGTAAGGTCGTAGACATTGTCGGTCAGGCTGTAGCTGCTTCCTTTCGCCCATTCGGAATCGCCATGGCCGCGCAGATCCGGGGCCATAACATGGAAATGCGGCTGCAATTCCCGCGCGATCGCATCCCAGTTGCGGCAATGGTCGAGCCCGCCATGGACCAGGATCAGCGGTGGCGCTGATACGTTGCCCCAATCGACATAGTGCAACCGCAGCCCCTGGGACTCATAAAAGCGACCTGCCGGTTCGGCCATCGTGGGATTGTCCCTTGCGGAGGTGATGGCCTATTTCGGCGCAAATCCAAATGCGCGCTCGAAGCGCTTCACGTAAGCCGACCACACCTCGGGATTGACGATGCGTGGCGGCCGCTTGCCGTCGAGCGCATCGAGGATCTGTTCGGCGGCGATCCTGCCCATGTTCACCCGCGCCTCCTTCGTCACGCCCGCCGTATGCGGGCTGGCCAGCACATTGTCGAACTGCAGCAGCGGATGCTCCGGCGGCGGCGGCTCCTTGTCCCAGACGTCGAGTCCGGCCCCCGCAATACGCTTCTCGCGCAGCGCCTCATAGAGCGCGACCTCATCGTGAATGAAGCCGCGCGCGGTCGTGATGAAAAATGCATGCGGCTGCATCAGCGCGAATTCGCGGGCGCCGATCATACGACGATTGTCCTTGGTCAAGGGACAGGAGATCGAGACGAAGTCCGAGCGGCGCATCAGATCGTGAAGCTCAACCTTTTCGCCACCGCGGGCGGCGATTTCTTCCGCCGTCAGATAAGGATCGTAGGCGATCACCTTCATATGCAGCAAGCCGTTGCAGAGCTCGGCGATACGGCGGCCGACGTTGCCGATGCCAACGATACCGACAGTCTTGCCCTGAACCTCATTGCCGATCAGCGCATTACGATTGACGTTGGCCTCGCGGCGCAGCGCGCGGTCGGATTCGAGGATGCGCTTGGACAGCGTCAGCATCATCCCCAATGCATGCTCCGCGACCGAATTGGCGTTGCCGCCGGATTGATTGACGACGAGCACGCCGGCCGCCGTGCAGGCATCGACGTCCACGGGATCGAAGCCCGCGCCGTTCGAGGACACGATCAGGAGGTTCGGCGCCCGCTGCAACAGGTCCTTGTTGACATGGAAATGCCCGGCGATCTCGTCACGCGCCGCACCGACTTGATAGGCATGCGCCGCCGACAATATCGGCGCTGCGACCTCATCGGGGCTTTCGTTCTCCAGCCGGTCGAGCCGCACGTCGGCGCGCGCTTTCAGGATATCGATATAGATTTCGTGGGCGAGATACTTGACGTAGAACACGCGCTTGTTGTTGACGGTCATGTTTCTTGGCAACTTTCGGTTCGAAGAGCGCAGGGCTTGGCTGGTTGGGCGGAATGGCCGGTGGCGGCCATGATCAGGTGACAGGTCTCAGTGGAAGTGCCCGCGGCGCAGCGGCCGCGGCCAGCGCCGCCGCGTTGGCAGCATTTCGGATATATCCAGCCATTGCCCCTCCCGGTATCTTTTCTTGCTTATCTTACTCGTCGCATCCCGGCTGTAGCGGCGCGCGGCGCAGAGCAGGATACGATCGGAACATGTTGACAATCTCGCCGATGGCGTCAAGTTTCGCCGCTCCAAGAATGAAAGCCGACGAAAAATCGTCGCGGACAAAGGGAGACCGAAATGGCGGTTGCAGAGGAAAAAAACTCGCCAGGTACTTCCGAGAAGAGCACTTCCGAAAGGAGCACTTCCGAAATGAGCTGGCACGACATCGTGCTGCAAACGCTCAAGCGCAACGATATCCGCTTGGTCCCTTACGTGCCCGACCGCGTCCTGACGACGCTGATCAAGAACCTGCACGCCGATCCCTTCTTCACGACCTTTCCAGCGGCGCGCGAGGAGGAAGCGGTCGGGATCGTCTCCGGCGCCTGGATGGGCGGCATGCGCGGCGCAGTGCTGATGCAGACGTCGGGGTTTGCCACGCTCGCGAACGTGCTGGCGTCGCTGGCAATCCCCTACCAGATCCCCCTGATCATGTTCGTCTCCGAGCGCGGCACGCTCGGCGAATTCAACTACGGGCAGTCGCTGGTGTGCCGCACCATGCGCCCGGTGCTGGATTCGCTTGCAATGGAGCATCACACCGCGACGCGGCTCGATGAATTCGAGTTCATCGTCGACCGCTCCATCAAGCAGGCCATCACAACCCAGGCGCCGGTGGCGCTGATCCTCTCGCCGCTGCTCACCGGCGGCAAGGTCTTCGACAAGTGAGCGATCTCATGAACAGCGCCAACGACAACCCGGCCCGCAATACCAAGGTCATGAACCGCTTCGATCTGACCTCGCGGCTGATCGCGAAGTTGAAGAACGAGGAAGCCGTGATCGGCGGTATCGGCAATACCAATTTCGACCTGTGGGCCGCCGGCCACCGGCCGCAGAATTTCTACATGCTCGGCAGCATGGGCCTTGCCTTCCCGATCGCGCTCGGCGTGGCGCTGGCGCAGCCGGATCGCCGCGTGTTTGCACTCGAGGGCGACGGCTCGCTGTTGATGCAACTGGGTTCGCTGACGACGATCGCGACACTGGCGCCGAAGAACCTCACCATGGTGGTGATGGACAACGGCATCTACCAGATCACCGGCGCGCAGCCGACACCGGCTGCCGCCGTCGCCGACATCGTCGCCATCGCTGTCGCGAGCGGGCTCGCCAACAGCACCTGGGCGGCGGACGAAGACGATTTCGAGCGCCTGATCGAACAATCCATATCGGCCGCAGGCCCGACGCTGATCGGCGTGCGTATCGATGACAAGCCGGGCACAGGCACCACCCGCCGCGATCCCGTACAGATACGGGAGCACTTCATGCACGGTATGGGCGTACGGGAGCCACTCTGACAGATTAACCACCGGGCATTGCGTCGTTCGTGCGCATGGACTTACCGTATGGAATGTGTGCTATGCCGGCCCCATGACGATCATCCTTCGACTATTCGCCTGGGGCCTTGCCGCAGCCATTGCCTTCGCGACCCTCGGGCCAGCGGAACGACGACCCCACTTGAACCTGGGGCAGAACGGCGAGCACGCGCTGGCCTTTGTGCTACTGGGGCTCGCCTTCGGGCTGGCCCACGCGCGAAGCCGTTCGCTTACAGCGACCTTTGTCATTGTCTTCACCGGTCTGATCGAAGTCTTGCAGTTCTGGGCGCCCGGCCGGCACGCGCGGATGGCAGATTTCGTGGTCGACGCGCTCGCAGCGTCTCTCGGCCTTGTGATTGCCGCGGCGCTCGACTGGAAGCTCAGGCGAACGCAGCGATCGCTGCCGTAACCCATAAAAAATTCCTCGCGGGGATCACCCGCGAGGATGGCTTGGCGACTGTTGCCTTCGTCAGTCGAGGATCCTGACGACCCTGCGCGTGCGCGGCTCCACGATTACACGGCGATCATTGATGACCGCATAGCGGTATTCGGTGTGCCGCGGCACCGTACGCAGTGCGACGGTCGGCGGCAACGGCTCGCCCACCACCACCCGCTCACGAACCACAACAGAACGTTCGCGCGGAATCGAATTGATCACGGCGTTCGGAATTTCCACGGCTGCGCCGACCGCAGCGCCGACGGTGCCGCCGACAATCGCGCCGACCGGGCCACCGACTTCGGCGCCCGCGGCAGCGCCGTCCGCTGCACCTTGCGCGGTCGTCGATTGAGCGAATGCCGCGCCCGAGGTCAGCAACGAAGCAGCAATCAGTGAAACAGCCAAACGATTATTCATTGCACTCTCCAGTGAATTGACGATGTGGCTCAACCACTGGAGGCGTGGGAGGTTCCGGTTCCAATGTGGACGCAAAAAGGCCGCGCCGAAATTTCGACGCGGTTCCAGTCACAGGGAGCTACTAAGAAATCAAGCTGCAGCGATCTCGTGGCTTGCCATCATTTCCAGCGCGCGCACCATGCCCGAATGGTCCCACGCCTTGCCGCCATGAGCGGTGCACGAGCTGAACAATTGCTGAGCGACCGCCGTGCTCGGCAAGGAAATGCCGAGCGCACGCGCGCCTTCCAGCGCCAGGTTGAGATCCTTCTGGTGCAGCTCGATGCGGAAGCCCGGCTCGAAGTTGCGCTTCACCATGCGCTCGCCGTGCACTTCGAGAATTCGCGACGACGCAAAGCCGCCCATCAGCGCCTTCCGCACCAGCGCCGGATCCGCGCCGGCCTTCGATGCAAACAACAGCGCTTCGCCAACCGCCTCAATCGTCAGCGCCACGATGATCTGGTTGGCGACCTTGGTCGTCTGCCCGTCGCCGTTGGCGCCCACCAGCGTGACGTTCTTGCCCATCTTGTCGAACACCGGCTTCAAGGCGTTGAACGCGCGCTCCGGCCCACCGACCATGATGGTGAGGCTCGCCGCCTTGGCCCCGACTTCGCCGCCGGAGACGGGCGCATCGAGATAGTCGGCGCCGAGCGCCTCGATCTTCTTGGCAAACTCCTTGGTGGCGAGCGGCGAGATCGAACTCATGTCGACGACGATCTTGCCTTTCGACAGCCCGGCCGCGACGCCGTCCGGCCCGAACAGGACCGCTTCCACATGCGGCGTATCAGGCACCATGACGATCACGACGTCGGCCTGCTCGGCGACTTCCTTGCCCGACTTGCAGACCACGCCGCCCGCGGCGACCAGCTCCGGTGCAATGGGCCCAACATCGTGCAGGAACAGGCGGTGGCCGGCGGCCTGGAGATGGCCTGCCATCGGGCGCCCCATGGTGCCGAGGCCAATAAAGCCGATATCGATCATTTCAAACTCCCCTTTGTCTTTTCTTGGTTCTTGGTCAGGTATCGGCCGTCAACGCGGCGTGCCAGCCGAGGCCCTCGACCGTCGTCGTCCTCGGCTTGTATTCGCACCCGATCCAGCCGCGATAACCAATAGCGTCGAGATGCCGGAACAGGAAGGGATAGTTGATCTCGCCGGTGCCGGGTTCGTTGCGCCCGGGATTGTCGGCGAGCTGAACATGCGCGATGCGCGGCAGGTGCTTTTGCAAGGTGCGCGCAATGTCGCCTTCCATCACCTGCATGTGGTAGATGTCGTACTGCACGAACAAATTGCTCGAGCGCACGTCGGCGATGATCTGCAGCGCCTGTTCGGTCCTGTTCAGAAAGAAGCCGGGAATATCGATCGTATTGATCGGCTCGATCAAGAGCCTGATCCCTTCCCTGGCGAGCGCATCCGCTGCGAAGCGCAGATTTCCCACCAGCACCTCGTTCAGCTCGACCTTATCTACGCCATTGGGTGCGATGCCGACGAGGCAGTTGAGCTGCCGGCAATCGAGCGCCTTGGCGTAGTCGATGGCGCGCGCGACACCATCGCGAAACTCTTCCACTCTGTCGGGCAGGATGGCGATGCCGCGCTCGCCGGCTCCCCAGTCCCCCGCGGGAAGGTTGTGCAGCACCTGCGTCAGCCCGTGCTGGTGCAACTGCTCGCGCAGCTCGGCCTTGTCGAAATCATACGGGAATAGATATTCCACCCCGCTGAATCCTGCGGCCTTGGCGGCGGCGAAGCGATCGAGGAACGGCTGCTCGCCGAACAGCATGGTGAGATTGGCGGCAAATTTCGGCACGATCTACTCTCCTCGATTTATGCCGGCAGCAGCTTGCCGGATTGCGGCGCGCTCGATTTGGCCGGCGTGTCATCCAGCGGCAGATCGAGCACCTCCTCGAATTCGATGATGTTGTCGATCTCGGTGCCCATCGAGATATTGGTAACCCGTTCGAGAATGAACTCGACGACAACGGGCACCTTGAATTCGGCCATCCATTCGCGCGCGGTTGCGAAGGCTTCCTGCGCATGGTTCGGATCGGTGACGCGGATCGCCTTGCAGCCCAGCCCTTCGGCGACTGCGACGTGGTCCACGCCATAGACCCCAAGCTCGGGCGCGTTGATGTTCTCGAAGGAAAGCTGGACATGGTAATCCATGTCGAAGCCGCGCTGCGCCTGGCGGATCAACCCGAGATAGGAGTTGTTCACGACGACGTGGAGATAGGGCAGCTTGAACTGGGCGCCTACCGCGAGCTCCTCGATCAGGAACTGGAAGTCATAATCGCCCGACAGCGCGACGATCTCGCGGCTCGGATCGGCCGCGCGCACGCCGAGCGCCGCCGGCAATGTCCAGCCGAGCGGACCGGCCTGCCCTGCATTGATCCAGTTGCGCGGACTGTAGACACCCAGAAACTGCGCGCCGGCGATCTGCGACAGTCCGATCACGCTGACATAGCAGGTGTCGCGCCCGAATGCCCTGTTCATCTCCTCGTAAACACGCTGCGGCTTGATCGGCATGTCGTCGAAATGGCTCTTGCGCAGCATCGAGCGCTTGCGGTCCTGGCACGCCGCCGGCCACGCCTGCCGCTCGCGCAGTTTGCCGGCCTTCCGCCACTCCCTGGCGACCGCAACGAACAGCTCCAGCGCCGCCTTGGCGTCGGACACGATGCCGAAATCGGGATTGAAGACGCGCCCGATTTGCGTCGGCTCGATATCAACATGCACAAACGTCCGGCCCTTGGTGTAGGTCTCGATCGAACCAGTGTGCCGGTTGGCCCAGCGGTTGCCGATGCCGAGCACGAAGTCGGATTGCAGCATGGTGGCATTGCCGTAACGGTGGCTGGTCTGCAGGCCGACCATGCCCGCCATCAGCACGTGATCGTCGGGAATGGCGCCCCACCCCATCAGGGTCGGCACTACAGGAACATTGACGGTCTCAGCGAACTGCACCAGCAACCCGGACGCATCGGCGTTGATCACGCCGCCGCCCGCGACGATCAGCGGCCGCTCCGCGACGTTGAGCATCTCGAGCGCTTTCTCGATCTGCTTGCGGGTCGCCGCAGGCTTGTAGACCGGCAGCGGCTCATAGGTCTCGTCGTCGAATTCAATTTCGGCAAGCTGCACGTCGAGCGGCAGGTCGATCAGCACAGGTCCGGGACGCCCGGAACGCATGATGTGAAACGCCTGGCTGAACACGCGCGGCACCAGCGCCGGCTCCCGCACCGTGACCGCCCATTTCGTCACGGGTTTTGCGATGGATTCGATATCGATGGCCTGAAAGTCTTCCTTGTAGAGCCGCGCGCGCGGCGCCTGGCCGGTAATGCAGAGGATCGGGATCGAGTCCGCGATCGCCGAATAAAGCCCTGTGATCATGTCCGTGCCGGCCGGCCCCGATGTGCCGATGCAGACGCCGATATTGCCGGCCTTGGCCCGGGTGTAGCCCTCCGCCATGTGGGAAGCGCCCTCGACATGGCGCGCCAGGATGTGGCCGATCGAGCCGCGCTTCTTCAGCGCGGAGTAAAGCGGGTTGATCGCCGCGCCGGGAACCCCGAAGGCGATGGTTACTCCCTCCTTTTCCAGGATCCGTACGGCCGCATCGATTGCACGCATCCTTGCCATTTCGCACCTCGCTTGACCGTGTTGCTCTGATGCGATCATCACGGCTGCTGTCAGCGATCTCAACGAACTCGAATTTGTTTCCCGCGATGTGGAATGATCGCTGAAAAGGGAAGTCAGATCAGATGGTTGGGGAAGCCGTCAGGTGAAAAACGACGGCGCCGTTTTCTCTTGAAGCCGTCATTGCCTGCGACAAGCGCAAAGCGTTTGCGGGCGCAGGGAACGCCGGTGCCCGGAGGAACCCGCAGCCCATGTCACCGACCCCTTCCGGTATAGCGATCTGAGCTGCTATAATGACCTTTCGGGGAGGGGCGAGCATGAAGCGTCGCGAGTTCATTTGTGTTCTCGGCAGTATCGCTTCGGGATCTTGGCCCCGCCGCCGCACCATCATCGCCGCGATGGCCGCAATGGTGCTTCTGCCGATCGAGGTCAGCGATGCCGGCTGGCTGTCGGACCTCTTCAAAGGCTCGTCAAAGCAAGCCAAATCGGCCAAACAAGCCAAATCGCCAAGGCACGTCGCTTCACGCAAGCCTGCCACTTCGGCGAAGCCTGCCGCCTCGCCAAAGCGCCGCAACGTGAAACTTGCCGCCCTGGGACCCGTCGCCTTGCCCCCTGCCGCTTTGAAACCGGTCGCAGCCGCGTGCGATCCCTCAAAGTTCCGGATTGTTCTGGACGTGGGGCATACCGCTGAATCAGAAGGCGCAATCAGCGCCCGCAACGTCACCGAATTTGTCTTCAATCTGCGCCTTGCGAAGCGGATCGAGGAGAAGTTGAAGGCTGAAGGCTTTGCCGAGACCAGATTGCTCCTGACCGAGGGCAAGGCCAGGCGCAGCCTCTTCAAACGCGTCGCCGCCGCCAACAATCTGCAGGCGGATCTCTTCCTGTCGATCCACCATGACTCCGTGCCCAACAAATTCCTCGAGGACTGGGAATTCGAGGGAAAGAAAAGCCATTTCAGCGACCGCTTCAGCGGCTATTCCGTCTTCGTCTCCCGCAACAATCCGGACTTCAAGACGAGCCTCTCGTTCGCCGAACTGATCGGCAAGGAGATGAAGGCCCAGGGCCTTGATTATGCCAAGCAATATTCCCAGCCCATCATGGGCCGGCACCAGCGTCCGCTGCTCAACAAGGAAACCGGCGTCTATCGCTACGATGAGCTCATCGTGCTGAGAAAGACCCAGATGCCCGCCGTTCTGCTGGAGGCAGGCTCGATCATCAACCGGGACGAAGAGCTCATGATGAATTCGCCTGAACGCCGGGAAATCATCAGCAGCAGCGTCACGGCGGCCGTGAAGGAATTCTGCGAGCCCCGATGGGCCATGCTCGGTCCGCTCTGACAGCGGGAGGCGGCGCCACCTCGCATCGGTCCCGAGCTGCCGACTTCAACCTTTTGACTGCGCCTTGATCTCGTCGAATTTGGAAAGCGCTCGTTCGAACTTTTCGTTGAAGAGCCACATCGCATCAAGAATTTCGCGGAAGGTTGCAGATGTCTTGGCCCTGTCAGCTTGTCCAAAGGTGAAAACGCTGTTGTTTCGCAGATATGCCATGATCTGCGGGTCGGATATTCGGTAGCCGGTCAGGTTGCGTGAGCCGAGTGCGGACCTGGTCGGACTGGGAATAATCTGGATGAGTTCAAAGAGCTTCATCTGATCGATCGGATCAGGCAGTGTTTTCACGATCGCCGGTATTTGCGGGAAAACATCCGCGTGCGCGTTCATCAGGCCATCGCGCACGGCGGTCCAGTGGTTGAACCGATGATCCTGATTGCCGACCCGCGCCTCTTCCCTGTCGTCGCGATCGTTCAGTGCAGGATCGAAGGCTGCAATCGACTTCTTGATCACCGCCCACTTCTTTCGACCATTTTGATCTTCGGGTATGCCGGTCTGCAAACTGCCCTTGTATTTGTTCGAGCGCGCATTCCCGATGTTTTGATTGCCATTTGTCTCGGCAAAGAAGAGCCCCAGGCTGATACGGCCTGCCGCTTCGGCATTGACCGCATCAAGGCCCCTGGCTCGCGCAATGGCAGTGCCCAGATCGACAACATCCTTGAATGGCGTATCTGATTTTTGCGCGTTGACGGGCGGCGCCTGCATGACGTCGAAGAGTCTCCTGTACTCATCGAGCAGCGGCTCATTGTCGGCGCTAAAGTACGCCGGAGGGATTCCGTATTTATTGGGCCCGCCGATTTTGGATGGAAGAGCGTCGGTGAGGTCCTTGTATGCGCTCATCATGCTGTTGCGCGCTAGGTAGAGTGCCTGTCCCGGCAAGTTCGGCAGCGGTTGCTTCGAATTGATCTGCGCGCGCCGCTGGCTCAGGATCGCCTCAAACTGACTTCGTGAGTTATTGTATGTATTGAGCGCGTCCGATTGCTTCTTCGTGAGTACCGCCGGCTCACCCATTGCAGGCGAGGTGAAGCCGAGATTCCCGATGACGGCCGCGATCAGCGATGCGACCGTGCAGAGTCCGAGAGCAAGAGCTGCCGTGGGCTTAGCAGTATGGCTTTTTGTCCCCATGGCGATTTCTCAGCTCAGTTCAGCCGCAGTTCCGTGATGTGCCGCGGATCCGGGTTCAGATCGCCGCGCTCCACGCGCTTGACGATATCCGTCAGCGCTGCATTTGCGACGCAGGAAATGCCGATCTTCTCGCCCTCGCGCACCACAAAGCCGTTGAGGAACTCGATCTCCGTGCGCCGGCCCTTCTGCATGTCCTGCCCCATGGAGGGGCGCTGTTGCGAAGAGGTGCGCTTGCCGTCCTTGAAGCGCTGCTCGTCGCAGACGCGCATCGCCGCCTCGTCGCCTTCGCCGGCACGCGCGATCATGTCGGGCGGCAGATGCAGGATCTCCTCCAGTTGATAGCCCTGCGCCTGTCCGACTCGGATCGCTTCGCTGCCGAGCTTTGTAGAGAAACGGCGAAGCGACTCGCTTTGCAGGATGTCTGCACCCGGCAGACCGGTGCAGGCGGAGAGCCCGTTGCCCATGACGTTGGCGACCAGTTTCGACCAGCGCTCGCCCCAGAGGTTCTCCGTCACCTTGGCGCTGTCGGAGTAGGCGACCAGGCGGCAGACCTCTTCCGCTCGCGGCGTGATGCGGCCATGCACTTCGCCGGCGCGAAACACCGTGTGCGCCGCCCCGCCCTTGCCGGCGCCGCGGTGGATATGGCCAGGCTCCGGCAGGTTCACCGTGATGCTGCTGGCAATGCAGCCGAGCGTCTTGCCCCAGCCGACAATGCCGGCAATCGTCTCCTCGTTCATGCAGTTCTGCAGCGACACGACATAACCGTCCGGCGCCAGATACTGCTGGATCAGCATGGTGGCCCAGGCCGTATCGTAGGATTTCATGCAGACAAAGGCGATTTCGACCGGCTTCTCCTTGGCGAGCTGCTGTGCGTCCGTGACGTGGAGCGCGCGCACCGGAACCGAGAATTCCGCGACATCCATGGCGTGGGTGACGCGCAGCCCGTGCTTTCGCATGTGCTCGACATGCTCGGGCCAGGGATCGATGAACGTGACGTCCTCCCCTGCCTGCGCAATATGGGCACCGGCATAGCCGCCGACGGCGCCCGCTCCGACGATCGCGATCTTCCGGCCCATGCTTCTCCCTCGCATCTTCTTGCAGCAGACGACGCAACCGCGTCCGCTCATCCGTTGCGGGACACTCTAGCGGATCGAGAGGCCCTGCCAACCGTCTGCTTTGCACAGAAGCGGACATGGTACATAGCCAACTTCTTGCATTCGATAAGTATCAAACAACCAGACGATTTCAGAGCCAAGGCAGACTTCACGTCAGGTCACGCCAGCTCGCCTCCAGGATGCGAGTAGCGCCGGCACACCCCTTGATTTTGCGCGATCTCCGTGGTAACTACGCTTCATGATCAAAACGTCGTGCGCATCGTGGACCCGTAAAAACGTAACCCGCTCTCGCTGGGCCGTGGAAGGAGTCGTGCGCTAGGAATTTGACGACGCGATCTTTGCACCAGGCCCCGCCGGCATCGGACGGGGCCTTTTGTTTGGTCACGCTCCCTGCTGGCACAACAGCAGGAGCATCCGATGTCACCCCAACAGACGAACCTCACATCCGAGACCGGGCGCGATGCCGCAGGGCTCCGCCTCGACCTCGCCATCGCTTTGGTGAAAGACGCCTCGGGCAATGCTTTGGCCGAGGCGTGCCCCGATGCCTCCATCGCAGCGCTGAGAGACGCTTCCTCGGAAAAGGAAGCGGCTGGACCACCAGTCGCATGGACGCGGAGCGTCTTGAGTTTGCTCCAGGGATATTGGCGTGCGTTCAGAAAACGGCGCCAAGCCGAGAGTTTGTACGACCTGAATGACAGAGAGCTGATGGATATCGGCCTGACACCCAGTGACATCGACCACGTCGTCGCTCGCCGAGCTATTGAAAGGCTCAGAGATGGCACGACTTATCTATGGCTGTCTCGTGGTGTGTGATGGTAAGTCACCGCCTGTTCTGCACTTTTACCGGCAGGCAGTCTAGCGGATCAGCGAAGCGTGATCCGCCACCTTTCTTCGATCGTCGTGACATGGCGGATTACACTAACGCCGATCCGCCATCGAGCCTCACCCCGCAGGTTTTCGAGCGGTTCGCGTCTTCGGAGGTGATCCGGCGGTGGACTTGATCCGAATTCGCATGGATCCGCCCTTGGGCTGATCGATCTCGAAAGAATTTGTCTTTCGCACGAGGTCGCTCAGCTTGCGGGAGCCGAAGGTCCTCGAATCGAAATCGGGGGCCAGGTTGGTAATCCGTTTTCCGACCTCCCCAAGATCGACCCACCCGTCTTCGCTTTCCATCTGGGCGATGACCTTCTTGATGATCGAGGTGGCTTCATCAGGGGATTGGAGCGGCGGCGACTTCGAGGCGGCATCCAGAGTGTTCGCCGTGCCGCCAAGCAGGTTCTCGGTATAGAAGAATCTTCGGCAGGCCTGCCTGAAGCTTTCCGGTGTCTTCTGCGCGCCGAACCCAAACACATCGACGCCGTGCTCCCGGATGCGGGCGGCAAGACGCGTAAAATCGCTATCTGACGACACCAGGCAGAATCCGTCGAAACGACCGCTATGAAGCAGGTCCATGGCGTCGATGACCAGGGTTATATCGGACGCATTCTTCCCAGTCGTATAGGCGAACTGCTGTTGGGGTATGATGGCGTGCTTCGATAGAATATCGGCCCAGGCCTTGGACCGGGCATTGGAGAAATCGCCGTAGATGCGGCGAACACTGGCCTCGCCGATCTTGGCGATCTCCTCGAACAGACCGTCCGCAATCTTTGCAGACGCATTGTCGGCATCGATCAGAACCGCGAGACGGGGCGAGCGGGTTTCAGAAGGCATGAATTTCCCCAATCGCTAAATCGAAAGACATTGTCCCTCGAAGCCGCGCCATGGACAGCGATGGATGGATATAGCGATGTCGGGCCTCGCGCCGCCAGACCTAATTTCCCTTGGGCGGGCAATGACAGACCGCAAAGCCGGCTCAGGCCGTTTTCGCCGCCTCCGGCATCACGCCACCGAGCGCCACCGTCAGCTCCGCCGCCACTTCCCGCACCGTCTGGCCGAGCATCGGCAGCCGTTCATCGGTCAGGCGGCTGGTCATGCCCGAGACAGAAATCGCCGCCAAGGGCTCGGCGCAATCATTGTAGACGACGGCGGCGATGCAGCGCAGGCCCATGCAGGCCTCCTCGTCGTCGATGGCGTAGCCCTGGCGGCGGATCTTCTCGAGCTCCCTGAACAGCTCGCCCGGCCGCACGATCGACTTTTCCGTCAGCCGGGGCATGCCGTGATGACGGATGATCGCGCTGACGTCCTCGTTGGAATAGGTCGCGAGCACCGCCTTGCCGACGCCGGAGGCGACCATGGCGACGCGGCCGCCGACCTTGGTCAGCGAGCGCATGATCTCGCGGCTTTCCATGCGGGTCAGCACGATGATGAATTCGTCATCGACGACGGCGAGATTCGCCGTCTCGCGCGTCAGGTCGCGCAGCTTGCGCAAGTATGGCACCGCCTGCGCCGAGAAATTGCGGCGGCGGGCAAACGTCGCGCCAACCGTGAAGCAGCGCGCGCCGACATGCCATTTCGATTCGGTGCGGTCGAACTGTACGAAGCGGCGGTTCTCCAGCGTCCCCAGCAGGCGATGCACGGTCGAGGTCGAGAGCCCGGTGCGAATGGCGAGATCGCTCAAGCGATAGCCTTCGTCGTCTTCAGCCAGCGTTTCGATGATCGAGAGCGCCCGATCGACGGACTGGACGCCGCTGTCGCGCGCGTCGGTCTCATGGTCCGTACTGGGTTTCGGCTCAATAGCCTTGCGCCGGATCACGTCTTTCTTCATCGCGACCTGCATCCATCCGTACTGCGCCGTAGGATGGGTAGAGCGAAGCGAAACCCATCATCACATGACCAGCGCTACCGGCGTTGATGGGTATCGCTTCGCTCCACCCATCCTACGGGCTCTCCCTGCCTGCGGGGCGAGGTTTACCGAACGTCGTCAATTGAAAATGCCGCTTCGGATGGCTTTCCGAAGCGGCATTTGTTGTTGATAGGCTCAGAGCAGACCCGCGCCGCGCGCCCACTTGTACTTGGCGCCCAGCACTTCGACCGGCAGTTCGGTCGAGTACGCATAGGCCGGGATGCCGTTCTGGTAGAGATATTCGGCGGCCTCCTCGACCTCGACGTCGCCGGCGAGCGAGGCGACGATCGGCTTGACGAAGCCCTTGGCCTCCATCTCCTTCTTCACCTCGACCATGTTGCGGGCGAACACCATCGGCGGCGTCACGATCGTGTGCCAGTAGCCGAGGATCAGCGAGTGGATGCGCTCGTCCGACAGGCCGAGCTTCACCGTGTTGACGTAGGTGATCGGCGGCTCGCCGCCGGTGATATCCACAGGATTTCCGGCCGCGCCGAACGGCGGGATGAACTTGCGGAACGCGGCATCGAGATCCGGCGGCATGGTCATCAGCGACAGGCCGTTATCCACAACCGAGTCCGACAGCAGCACGCCCGAGCCGCCCGCACCGGTGATGATCAGCACGTTCTCGCCCTTCGGCGTCGGCAGCACCGGCACGCCGCGCGCGAATTCGAGCAATTGCCGCAAGGACCGGGCGCGGATCACGCCGGATTGAGCGAGCACGTCCTCATAGATCTTGTCGTTACCGGCGAGCGCACCGGTGTGCGACGAAGCCGCCCTCGCGCCGGCCGAGGTGCGGCCTGCCTTGAGCACGATGACCGGCTTCTTCTTGGAGACGCGCTTGGCGGCCTCCGCAAAGGCGCGGCCGTCCTTGAGGTCTTCGCAGTGCTGAGCAATGAGGTTGGTGTTGGGGTCCTGCTCGAAGAAGGCCAGCAGATCGTCCTCATCGATATCGGACTTGTTGCCGAGGCCGACGATCGCGGAGACACCCATCTTGGCCGAACGCGAGAAGCCGATGATCGCCATGCCGATGCCGCCGGACTGCGACGACAGCGCCGCATGGCCTTTGACGTCGTAGGCGGTGCAGAACGTGGCGCAGAGATTGGCCGGCGTATAATAGAAGCCGTAGATGTTCGGCCCCATCAGGCGGATGTTGTACTTCTTGCCGACCTCGACGATCTCGGCCTGCAATTCAGGGGCGCCCGCTTCGGCAAAGCCCGACGGAATCAGGACAGCGCCTGGAATTTTCTTCTCGCCGCATTCGGCCAGCGCGCCGGCGACGAACTTCGCAGGGATCGCGAACACCGCGGTGTCGATCACGCCGGGCACGTCCTTGACGCTCTTGTAGGCCTTGTAGCCCAGAATATCGGCGGCCTTCGGGTGGATCGGATAGATCTCGCCCTTGTAGCCGCCATTGATCAGGTTCTTCATCACGGAGTTGCCGATCTTGCCGTCCTCGGCGGAGGCGCCGATCACGGCGACGCCCTTCGGCTGCATGATCCGGTTCATGGCCGCCACGATTTCTTCGGTCGGACGCGGCGCGGGGCGCGGCTTGTAGTCGAAGTCGACAACGATGCGCACGTCGGCGGCAATCGCGTCCTTCTTGGTGGCGAACACCGGATTGAGATCGAGTTCGACGATTTCGGGAAAATCGCTGACGAGCTGCGACACCTTGACGATGACGTCCGCCAGCGCATCGCGGCTGACCGGATCACCGCCGCGCACACCCTTCAGCATGTCGTGGGCCTGGATGCCGTCGAGCATCGACAGGGCATCGTCCTTGGTCGCGGGCGCGAGGCGGAAGGTAATGTCTTTCAGCACCTCGACCAGCACGCCGCCGAGGCCGAACGCCACCAGCTTGCCGAATGAGCCGTCGGTGATGGAGCCGACGATGACCTCGGTGCCGCCGGCCAGCATCTGCTGGACCTGGATGCCCTCGATCTTGGCGTCAGCCTTATATTTCTTGGCGTTGCCGAGAATGGTGTCATAGGCCTTTTCTGCATCGGCCGCGGTCTTGAGGCCGACCATGACGCCGCCGGCTTCCGTCTTGTGGAGAATGTCCGGCGAGACGATCTTCATCACCACCGGGAAGCCCATGGTGGACGCGAGCTTGGCGGCCTCAGCGGCGGACTTCGCCACGCCTTCCTTCGGAACCGGGATGCCGTAGGCATCGCACACCAGCTTGCCTTCGGGCGCGGTGAGGCTGGTGCGCTTCTCGGCTTTCACCGTATCGAGCACCCGGCGGACAGCCTCGTGGGCGCTGGGCTCGGCGATCTTGCGGGCCGCATCTGCAGAATTTGACATAGGCTTCCTCCTGGGGGCTAGTTTTATGGCATTTGGTATGCCAGAGTTCAGATTGTCAAGACAAACTATCGCGCAGAATCCCCGAAAACACGGGCACCTTGACATCCTGGTATTTGGTATGCCAAAAATATTCGAGCATTTCTTCTGCTAAGAAGACGTCTCCAAAAACAGGGAGGAGACGAGTCGTGCCCGCACGTAAACAAACCAAGGCGCCGCCTGTCATGGCTGAGGCAGATATCGCAATCGTCCGGATTGCGCCCGAGACGAGCTTCAAGAACAAGGCCTACGAGGCCTTGAAGGAAGCCATTCTCAAGATGGACATATATGCGACGCCTGAGCAGGTGATGCTCGACGAGCGCGCGCTGTCCGAACGCCTCGGCGTTAGCCGTACTCCCATTCGCGAAGCCATCGCGATGCTGGAGCAGGATGGCTTCGTCAAAACCGTGCCGCGTCGCGGCATCGTCGTGGTCCGCCGCACCAAGACCGAGATCGTCGACATGATCCGCGCGTGGGCCGCGCTCGAGAGCATGGCCGCACGCCTGATCACGACGACAGCGCGCAAGAAGGACATCACGGCGCTGCGCGATTTCTTCAAGGATTTTGGCAAGGACCGGCTGCCGCAGGATCATGTCGAGGAATACTCCAAGGCCAACATTGCGTTCCATCAGGCGCTGATCTCGCTTTCGGAATCGCCGGTGCTTGTCGATTTGACCAACGATCTCCTGCTGCATGTGCGCGGCTACCGGCAACTGACTATCGGGCGGAAGGATCGCACCGCGACCTCGCTGCCGGAACATCTCGGCATCATCGAAGCGCTGGAAGCGCGCGACACTGAACTAGCCGAAAAGCGCGCGCGCGACCACACGCTGGGCCTCGCCGCCTATGTCGAAGCGCATGGACAGGAACTTTTTAGCTAGACGCACCTTCGCACCAGAAGACGACGAAAAATCGTCCGAAAACTAACGATCAGGGAGATGAAGCCCATGCTGAATACCGCGACCAAGTCCGTAGCACCGGGCACCGAGCAAGAGCTGACGGATGGCTTTCATCTCGTCATCGATGCGCTCAAGCTCAACGGCATCAACACCATCTATGGTGTGCCGGGCATCCCGATCACCGACCTCGGCCGCATGATGCAGGCCGAGGGCATTCGCGTATTGTCGTTCCGTCACGAGCAGAATGCCGGCTACGCAGCCTCGATCGCCGGCTACCTGACCAAGAAACCGGGCGTCTGCCTCACCGTTTCGGCGCCCGGCTTCCTCAACGGCCTCACTGCCCTCGCGCACGCCACCACCAACTGCTTCCCGATGATCCTGATTTCGGGCTCCTCGGAACGCGAGATCGTCGACCTGCAGCAGGGCGACTATGAAGAGATGGACCAGCTTGCGATCGCCAAGCCGCTCTGCAAGGCGGCGTTCCGCGTCCTGCACGCGGCCGACATCGGCATCGGTCTGGCGCGCGCGATCCGTGCCGCCGTCTCGGGCCGTCCAGGCGGAGTCTATCTCGATCTTCCGGCAAAACTTTTCGGCCAAGTCATGAACGCAGATGCCGGCGCGAAGTCGCTGGTGAAGGTGATCGACGCAGCGCCTGCCCAGATCCCTGCCCCGTCATCCGTCAAGCGCGCGCTCGACGTGCTCAAGGGTGCAAAGCGTCCCCTCATCATCCTCGGCAAGGGCGCAGCCTATGCGCAGGCCGACGACGAGATCCGCGCCTTCGTCGAAAAGACCGGCGCACCGTTCCTGCAGATGAGCATGGCCAAGGGCCTGTTGCCGGACACGCATGCGCAGTCCGCGGGCGCCGCGCGCTCGACCGTGCTGAAGGACGCCGACGTCGTCATGCTGATCGGCGCCCGCCTCAACTGGCTGCTGTCGCACGGCAAGGGCAAGACCTGGGGCGATGCACCGAAGAAATTCATCCAGATCGACATCGAGCCGAAGGAAATGGATTCCAACGTCGAGATCGTCGCCCCCGTGGTCGGCGATATCGGCTCCTGCGTCTCCTCGCTGCTCGAGGGCATGGGCGGGAGCTGGCCGGCTGCACCCGCCGACTGGGTCAACACCGTCAACAAGAAGCGTGACGACAACGTCGCCAAGATGGCGCCGAAGCTGATGAGCAACGCTTCGCCGATGGACTATCACGGCGCGCTCGGCGCACTGCGCACGATCATCAAGGAGCGGCCCGACGCCATCCTCGTCAACGAAGGCGCCAACACGCTCGACCTCGCCCGCGGCGTCATCGACATGTACAAGCCGCGCAAGCGGCTCGACGTCGGCACCTGGGGCGTGATGGGCATCGGCATGGGCTATTCGATCGCCGCCGCTGTCGAGACCGGCAAGCCGGTGCTCGCGATCGAAGGCGATTCGGCCTTCGGTTTCTCCGGCATGGAGATCGAGACCATCTGCCGCTACCAGCTTCCGGTCTGCATCGTCGTCTTCAACAATGACGGCATCTATCGCGGCACCGACGTCAATGCGGGCGGTTCCGATCCGGCGACGACGGTGTTCGTCAAGGGCTCGCGCTACGACAAGATGATGGAAGCGTTCGGCGGCGTCGGCATCAACGCCACCTCGCCCGACGAGCTGAAGCGCGCCGTCAACGAGGCGATGGATTCCGGCAAGCCGACGCTCATCAACGCGGTGATCGATCCGGCGGCCGGTTCCGAAAGCGGCCGCATCGGCAACCTCAACCCGCAAAGCGTTTTGAAGAAGAAATAGCCGACCTTCACCCATTCATCCGGCACACGCAGCACAGATACAGATACAGTACGGAGCAAAGACGATGACAAAGGCGCTTACGGGCGTTCGCATTCTTGATTTCACCCACGTTCAGTCGGGCCCGACCTGCACGCAATTGCTGGCCTGGTTCGGCGCAGACGTGATCAAGGTCGAGCGCCCCGGCGTCGGCGACATCACCCGTGGCCAGTTGCAGGACATTCCCAATGTGGACAGCCTGTATTTCACCATGCTGAACCACAACAAGCGCTCGATCACGCTCGACACAAAGAACCCGAAGGGCAAGGAAGTCCTGACCGCGCTGATCAAGAACTGCGACGTGCTGGTGGAAAACTTCGGCCCCGGCGTGCTCGACCGCATGGGCTTCCCCTGGGAGAAGATCCACAGCATCAACCCGAAGATGATCGTGGCCTCGATCAAGGGTTTTGGCCCCGGCCCCTATGAAGACTGCAAGGTCTATGAGAACGTTGCGCAGTGCACCGGCGGCGCCGCCTCGACCACCGGCTTCCGCGACGGGCTGCCGCTCGTCACCGGCGCGCAGATCGGCGACAGCGGCACCGGCCTGCATCTGGCGCTCGGCATCGTCGCCGCGCTCTACCAGCGCACCATGACCGGCAAGGGCCAGAAGGTTACGGCTGCGATGCAGGACGGCGTGCTCAATCTCGCGCGCGTCAAACTGCGCGACCAGCAGCGCCTCGCCCATGGCCCGCTGAAGGAATACAGCCAGTACGGCGAAGGCATTCCGTTCGGCGACGCCGTGCCGCGCGCCGGCAACGATTCCGGCGGCGGCCAGCCCGGCCGCATCGTCAAGTGCAAGGGCTGGGAGACCGATCCCAACGCCTACCTCTATTTCATCACCCAGGCGCCGGTGTGGGAGAAGATCTGCGACGTGATCGGCGAACCCGGCTGGAAGACCCATCCCGACTACGCTAAGCCCCCTGCCCGGCTGTCACGCCTCAACGAAATCTTCGCGCGCATCGAACAGTGGACCATGACCAAGACCAAGTTCGAGGCGATGGAGATCCTCAACAAGGACGACATTCCCTGCGGCCCGATCCTGTCGATGAAGGAAATCATCGAAGACCAGTCGCTGCGCGCCACCGGCACCGTCGTCGAGGTCGATCATCCGACCCGCGGCAAGTACATTTCGGTCGGCAATCCGATCAAGCTGTCGGACTCACCGAGCGAGGTGACAAGGTCGCCGCTGCTCGGCGAGCATACCGACGAGATTCTGCGTCAGGTGCTCGGCTTCTCAGACCACCAGGTAGCCGAAATCCACGATTCCGGCGCGCTCGACCCGCCGCGCAAGCAGGCGGCGGAATAAGCGCTGCGCGCTCAGACGATCTTCAGAATGCATGGCCGCTGATGATGGCGGCCATGCGGTTTCTTACGATGCCGCTTCGTTGAGGTATCGCTTCCACTCTTGATCGATCGCCGACTAATTGCCGTCACCGGCGTCCGCGTCGCGAACCTCTTCACCCTCGACATATCCGAGAATATCTCCGGGCTGGCAATCCAGCTCGCGGCAGATCGCAGCGAGTGTCGAAAAGCGCATCGCTTTTGCTTTTCCAGTCTTCAGGATCGACAGGTTCTGAATGGAAATGCCAATGGCCTCAGCGACGTCTCCGAGGCGACGCTTCCGTTTTGCGAGCATGACATCGAGGTTCACCACGATGGGCACAAGCGTTCACCCTCAAATCGTCAGATCGTTTTCGGACTGCAGGAGGATGGCGTGCTCGATGACGAATTTCAGCGCCATCAGAAAAACGCCGCCAGCGATCGTGCCGACATCAACGGTGTAGAACGGCAGATAGAACTTGGTGTCGCCGATCGCATGTAACGCAAACGCAACCGCGTTGCTCGCAATCGCATCGAGGAATGGCCAAAACACCAGGATGATCCCCATCCACCACACGCCTTGTAGCGTCTCGGACACAAAGATTCGGCCGTGCGCGAATCGATGCACCATCCGGTGAAGGATGCCGATCAATACCGCGAAGAACGAGAGCTGAAGCCCGAACAGCGTCCAGAACAGAAGCTTGCCCGGACCTGACATGTTGAGCGGGTTGGCAATGAGGCCGGCGCACTTCGCCTGCTCGGCGTCCAGACTCTGTGCGATTGCGAGCGAGGCAGTGGTGTTGGCCCGATAGGCCATCCAGGCCGTCACCGGAAAGGCGACCCAGATGGCCCAGAACGCCCAGTCTAGACGGCGAAACCAGCATTGCCGTCCGTCACGAATTGAATCCCACACTATGGCCATCCGAGGCACCCCACGTTCCTGTCGTTGCGACGATGATTTCATAATGCACGTTTCTCACGCTTGACTCAATGGTATTCGCGATTTATTGATTGTTTATCATGAAATTATTCATGATGATCGGGCGCATCGCTTCGATGCGCAATAGCAGCACCTCAGGGCCAAGGAGCATTCCCGTGCGTTCTCACCTCACGCGCCATCTGATCGCAGCACTGTTCTGCATTCCAATTTTTGCAGGCGCCCACGCCGCCAGGACCAACGATCCCGCCGGCGTTTGGCTCACCCAGTCCGGAGACGCCAAGATCAAGGTCAGCCGCTGCGGCAATGCGCTTTGCGGTCGCGTTGTCTGGCTGAAGGAGGCCATCGACAAGGCAACAGGAAAGCCGCAATTGGACGACAGGAATGCCGATCCCTCCCTGCGTAGCCGGCCGGTAATAGGCATATCCCTCTTCGTCGGCATGCAGGAAGCCGGCCCAAACAAGTGGTCCGGAAAGATCTATAATGCGGACGACGGCCAGACCTATGCGAGTTCCGTCACCTTGCTGCCTTCAGGCAACCTGAACGTGCGAGGTTGCGTAGGAACGCTATGCGCGGGCGAAGAATGGACGCGGTGAATTGAGACGCGCCGGTGGACGTTACAGACAACGAAAGACCGCCCGAGATCAGGCGGTCTACCATCTGGAAATGCCGTATCCTTAATTTTTGCTGCATTGCAAACAAT
The DNA here is from genome assembly GCF_029051645.1 of Bradyrhizobium sp. CSA112. Classification (GTDB taxonomy): domain Bacteria; phylum Pseudomonadota; class Alphaproteobacteria; order Rhizobiales; family Xanthobacteraceae; genus Bradyrhizobium. The sequence goes on along the minus strand of NZ_JAACFS010000001.1, from coordinate 232,757 downwards.
CAGATGCTGCTAAGCAAACAAGTCCATTGTTGATTGGTATCTGGTATACATAAATTACCCCTGATCATGAAGCGGGACTGCTCCGCCACTTCGAAAAAAGGGGACTTCCATGTCCAAGACTGCATCCATCGGCCTCCTTCCCTCTAGCACCCTGTTCGGCCGCCTGATGGCCTCAATCGACCGCCTTTTGACCGCGAGCAGCCGCATCGCCGTCCGCAACGGCGACCTCCCCTATTTTGGCCTCTGACGCTTTATTTAGCAGCATCTGACGCGCGGATCCGCGCACGCTGCCTGAGCGACCTTCACCAATGGTTCGATCAATGGCCCCGATTTCCGGGGCCATTTTCATTGCCGCAAACCGATTGCTGGGAAACTGCGTATCTGCGACAAATTGGCTAGTGCGGCAAACCAAAGCAAAAACCATTTGCACTGTGGCATATCATATACAAGAATGCCCAAAATGCTCATGCCAAGAAGCGTGGGCGCACATTGGGGGGATAAGCCGTGCTGCAGTCCGCAAGGGACAGCGAAAAGCGATGTAGCGGAGGACGGGCAGTGCATGCATGCTTCCCTTTTCTTGCGCATCGCAATTTAGCATTGGCCGAAAGGAGCGGATGCCGCTCCAACGGGACCCTCGTACAATTCAAGCTTGGAACTGACTGCGATGGGCAAACCATTGCAGCGCGACGATCATGAGTGCATGAAGCGATCATGAGTGCATGAAGGCCCGACAAGGTTGATCGGGATGAAATTAAAAGCCGGCAAAGACCGGCGTAACCATAGTTCGACGGGAGTGAAACCAAATGAAGCGTTCTGCATATCTTGCGTTCGGGACGATTGCTGCATTGTGCGCCAGCGGAATCGTAGCTCCCGCGACTGCCGCATGGGAGCCGGTGCGCCCCGTTGAATTCATCATTCCCGCCGGCACCGGCGGCGGCGCCGACCAAATGGCGCGCACCATCCAGGGCATCGTCACCAAGCACAATCTGATGAAGCAGCCGCTGGTTGTCATCAACAAGTCGGGCGGCGCCGGCGGCGAAGGTTTCCTCGACGTCAAGGGATCGGCCGGCAATCCGCACAAGATCATCATCACGCTCTCCAACCTCTTCACCACCCCCCTCGCCACCGGAATTCCGTTCAACTGGAAAGACCTCACGCCGGTCGCCATGCTGGCGCTCGACGAATTCGTGCTCTGGGTGAATGCCGACAAGCCGTACAAGACGGTGAAGGACTACGTCGATGCGGTAAAGGCCGCTCCCGCCGGCACCATCAAGATGGGCGGCACCGGTTCGAAACAGGAAGACCAGATCATTACGGTTGCCGTCGAAAAGGCCACCGGCGCCCGCTTCACCTACATCCCGTACAAGGGCGGCGGAGAAGTCGCCGTTCAGCTCGTCGGCAATCACGTCGATTCGACCGTCAACAATCCGATCGAGGCGGTCGCGCAATGGCGTGGCGGCAAGCTGCGCCCGCTCTGCGTGTTCGACGCACAGCGCATGGCCTACGACGAGCCGATCGCCGACGGCAAGGCCTGGAAGGACATTCCGACCTGCAAGTCGGAAGGTCTCGACATGGAATACCTGATGCTGCGCGGCATCTTCATGTCGCCCAGGGCCACCAAGGATCAGGTCGAATACTACATCGAGCTGTTCAAGAAGGTTCGCGCCACTCCGGAGTGGCAGGAATTCATGAAAAGCGGCGCGTTCAACACGACCTTCCTGACCGGCGCCGACTACGCCAAGTGGCTCGAGGTCGAGGAAAAGCGTCACCAGGCCTTGATGAAAGACGCCGGTTTCCTCGCGTCGGGAAACTGACCGAGAAGCATTGATCGACTGAATCTGGATTGGCAACGCAGACGGCGGGCTCTGGTACCGCAGGCTCGATTCCGCACGGAGTTTCGATGACAACAGGAAGTTCGAGCAATACCGGCCCGACCCACAAACTCGTGGAAGCAGGCGTCACGCTGGCGATCGCTCTGTTCGGAGTGATCGTGATCCTGGGCAGCCTCAAGGCAGGAATCAACTGGGGTCCCGAAGGACCCCGCGCCGGGTTCTTTCCGTTCTATATCGGACTCTTCATCCTCGCTTCCAGCGCGATCAATCTGTGGCACGGGCTGCGCGAAGACAATGACGGGCTGTTCGCGGAATGGGGACAGCTTCGTCAGGTTCTGAGCGTCGTTATTCCCACGGCCATCTACGTCGGCTCCATGCCGTTCATTGGCCTCTACGTCGCCTCGATCGTCTTCATCGCATGGTTCATGCGATGGCTGGGCAAATACAACTGGATCATCGTCCTGGCGGTAGCGTTCGGTATGCCCATCGTCACCTACTTCATTTTCGAGCGCTGGTTCATGGTCCCGCTTCCCAAGGGACCGATCGAAGAGTGGCTCGGTCTGTAAACAACGACGCACAGTCAGGATTGGATTATCGGGATGGAAGAACTCGTCAATCTGTTTCACGGCTTTGCGGTCGCGCTGCAGCCGTACAACATCATGCTGATGGTTCTCGGCATCGTGCTCGGTGTCATCATCGGCGTGCTCCCGGGACTGGGCGGCGCCAACGGCGTTGCCATCCTGCTGCCGCTGACATTCAGCATGTCGCCGACGTCGGCCATCATCATGTTGTCGTGCATCTATTGGGGTGCGCTGTTCGGCGGCGCGATCACCTCGATTCTCTTCAACATACCCGGAGAACCGTGGTCGGTAGCCACGACGTTCGACGGCTATCCGATGGCGCAGCAGGGCAAGGCCGGCGAAGCGCTGACCGCCGCCTTCACCTCATCCTTCGTCGGCGCTCTGTTCGCCGTGATCATGATCACGCTGGTCGCTCCCCTGGTCGCCAGCTTTGCGCTGCAATTTGGCCCGGCGGAAAAATTCGCGGTGTATTTCCTCGCATTCTGCAGCTTCGTGGGCCTAAGCAAGGAGCCGCCGTTCAAGACCATTGCGGCGATGATGATCGGCTTTGCGCTCGCCGCTGTCGGGCTTGATTCCATCACCGGGCAGTTGCGGCTGACGTTCGGCGTCACCCATCTGCTCAACGGCTTCGACTTCCTCATTGCCGTGATCGGGCTGTTCGGCATCGGTGAAATCCTTCTGACCATGGAGGAAGGGCTCGCCTTCCGCGGCGGCAAGGCCAAGATCGATTTGCGGGTCGTGCTGCAGACCTGGAAGGAATTGCCGAAATACTGGATGACCTCGTTGCGCTCATGCTTCATCGGCTGCTGGATGGGAATCACGCCGGCGGGTGCTACTCCGGCCTCGTTCATGAGTTACGGCATCGCCAAGCGCGTGGCGAAGAACGGCAAGAACTTCGGCAAAGGCGAGATCGAAGGTGTGGTCGCGCCGGAAACCGCGGCGCATGCCGCCGGCACCGCGGCCTTGCTGCCGATGCTCTCGCTCGGCGTGCCCGGCTCGCCGACGGCAGCGGTGTTGCTGGGCGGCCTGTTGATCTGGGGTCTGCAACCCGGACCCATGCTGTTTGTCGAACAGAAGGAATTCGTCTGGGGCCTGATCGCCTCGATGTATCTCGGCAATCTCGTCGGCCTGATCGTCGTGCTGACCTGCGTGCCGATCTTCGCGGCAATCCTGCGCGTGCCCTTCAGCATCATTGCGCCGCTTATCCTGGTGCTGTGCGCGATCGGCGCCTATTCCGTCCACAGCAGCACGTTTGACGTCATGCTGATGCTGGTGTTCGGCGCGATCGGCTATCTGCTCAAGAAGTGTAATTATCCCCTCGCCCCGTTGGTGCTGGCCATCGTGCTCGGCGACAAGGCGGAAGAGGCCTTCCGGCAGTCGCTTCTGGGATCCCAGGGTTCGTTTGGCATATTCCTTTCCAACCCGCTCGTCAGCACGATCATGATCCTCGGCTTGATCGCACTGTTCTGGTCGGTCATCCAGGAAGGCTATACCCGCTTGCGAGGTACGGTCGCAGGCCCGGGCAGCCGTGCCGCTTAACAGCGGCGAAACAACACCTTAGTTAGGCTCCTGGAGAAAAAGCCGCGCAGACTGCGCGGCTTTTTTGTGCTCGCAGCACGTCTGTGGAAATTCGAAATTTTCACGGCTTGCGCAAAATTTTCTCTTGTCTACTGGCATAACATATACCAGACTTCCACAGAGCTGTCGGGGTTATCGATAGAACAGCCCATTGGAGGAAAAATGACGGACACAGTGCACGGAGCAGCCCCCGTCGCGGCGGCCCGAGTCAGCGATGCGTATCGCTGGACCCAATTAGCCATCGGCGTCGCCGCGATGGTCATGATTGCCAACTACCAATATGGTTGGACGTTCTTCGTCCCGGACATCCAGAAAAAATTCGGATGGGATCGTGCTTCGATCCAGTGGGCATTCACGCTCTTCGTGCTGTTCGAGACCTGGCTGGTGCCGGTCGAGGGATGGTTCGTCGATAAATACGGCCCGCGCATCGTCGTGCTCGTCGGCGGCATCCTCTGCGCCATCGGATGGGCCATCAACGCCCAGGCGACCACCCTCAACGGCTTCTATCTCGGCATGATCATCGCAGGCATCGGCGCCGGTGGCGTGTACGGCACCTGCGTCGGCAACGCGCTGAAGTGGTTTCCGGACAAGCGCGGCCTCGCCGCCGGCATCACCGCCGCCGGATTCGGCGCAGGCTCGGCGCTGACGGTCGCGCCGATCCAGGCGATGATCAAGGACTCCGGCTTCCAGACTACCTTCCTCTATTTCGGTCTCGGGCAAGGCATCATCATCGTGATCCTCGCCTTCCTGATGTTCGCACCGAAGACAGGACAGGTTCCTGCGGTGACGCAGAACGCGAACGTGATCCAGAGCCGGCGCAACTATCAGCCGACCGAGGTGATCCGGCAGCCGATCTTCTGGTTGATGTATTTCATGTTCGTGATCGTCGGCGCCGGCGGATTGATGGTGACCGCCAATCTGAAGCCGATCGCCGTCGACTGGAAGGTCGACAGCGTGCCGGTCACGCTGATGGCGGTGACGATGACGGCAGTGACGTTCGCGGCGACCATCGATCGCGTCCTCAACGGCCTCACCCGTCCCTTCTTCGGCTGGATCTCCGACATGATTGGCCGCGAGAACACCATGTTCATCGCGTTCGGCATGGAAGGCATCGGCATCTGGGGCCTCTACATGCTGGGCCACGATCCGGTGTGGTTCGTGCTGCTGTCGGGCTTCGTGTTCTTCGCCTGGGGCGAGATTTATTCCCTCTTCCCGTCGACCTGCACTGACACCTTCGGCGCGAAGTTCGCGACCACCAATGCCGGCCTGCTCTACACGGCAAAGGGCACCGCGGCGCTGCTGGTGCCGGTAGCGAACTACATGCAGCAGTCTTCGGGCACTTGGGACTCGGTGTTCATCATCGCGGCCGGTGCGAATATTCTGGCCTCGCTGCTGGCGATAGCTGTGCTCAAGCCCTGGCGTAAGATGGTGGTCGCCAAGTCGCAGCTTGCCGCCTGATCCGAACCGGACTGGTTGTTAGGAGATGCGCGCTCATCCTCCGGGATGGGCGCGTTTTTCTTTGCGCGTCGGCGGCTCTGGTATACCTGAGCGCATTCAGATCTCTGTACGGGGCACCGCCACCCACTCTTTGACTGGGATGACTTTCCAAAAACGTCAGTAATGCTGCCTATTTATCTTCCTCTTTCGCGAGAGAGTTCCATCGCCAATTATGTTGACAATTGGCATTATGTATACCAGACTTGAGGTAGTAATTCACCCCAAGGAGGTTGCCATGCAAGTCGGAGATATCCTGCGCAAGAAAGCCCCCCGTGTCGCAACGGTCCGCATGAACGAGACCGTCGCCATTGCCGCGCAACTGATGCGCTCCAGCAATATCAGCGCGCTTGTCGTCAAGGACGTCGTCCGCACCGAAGGCAACACCGCCGTCGGCATGTTCACGGAACGCGACGTGGTGCGCGCCATTGCCGAGCACGGCGCGGCCGGCGTGAATATGCGCGTTTCGCAATTCATTTCGGTACAGCAGCTCGTCTCCTGCACGTCGACGGATACGCTCGAGCATGTCCGTCACCTCATGAGCAAACATCACATCCGCCACGTGCCTGTCATCGACAATTACAGCCTGATCGGCGTCATCAGCATTCGCGACATCTTCAACGCGTTTGACGACGAAGCAACGCCCTACAAGCTGGCCGCGTCGGCCTGACGGTCGCTGCAAACTGCGCCGGCATTTTTTGGGTCGCACTCCCAGGGAAGACGGTATCGCACCGCGCTATTCGGCTTAACTCCTGTCGCAAGCAGGCGCTCGCAAATCTGCGCCGGAGTAGTGGCGCCGGAAAACATCATCTGTGGGAGGGCGCATGGCGCGTAACATTCTGATCCTTGGGGCCTCGTATGGCTCGTTGCTGGCGACGAAGCTTTTGATGGCGGGTCACAACGTGACCCTGGTTTGCCGGAAGCAGACGGCAGAACTCATCAATCGCGACGGCACTGAAGTTCGCATCAAGCTGCGCGACGAGGCGGCCCACCGGCCGATCTTCTCGCGCGACCTGCCTGGCATCTTGGACGCGGTCGAGCCCGCCGACGTCGATCCTTCGCGTTATGATCTGGTTGGTCTGGCGATGCAGGAACCGCAATACACCAATCACACGATCCAGATTCTGATGATCAAAATCGCCGACGCGAAACTGCCTTGTCTTTCGATCATGAACATGCCGCCTTTGCCCTATCTCAAACGGATCCCGGCCCTCGCGAAAATGGAACTGGAGGAGGCCTACACCAACGCCGCGGTATGGAAACGGTTCGAGCCGGGCCTGGTGTCGCTGTGCTCCCCTGATCCGCAAGCCTTCCGTCCACCGGAAGAGGCGGCGAATGTTCTTCATGTCGGGCTGCCAACAAATTTCAAGGCCGCGCCATTTGCGGATGAGAAACATAACTTGCTGCTTCGGGAGCTGGAAGCCGACATCGATGCGGTGAAGCTGGATGGCCAGGACGTTCCGGTGAAGCTCAAAGTGTTCGATTCGATGTTCGTCCCTCTCGCCAAATGGTCGATGCTGTTGACCGGGAATTACCGCTGCATCACGCCGCAAGAGCCGCAATCGATCCGCGACGCGGTGCACGGCGATATCAACCTCTCGCAGTCGATCTATCACCATGTCGATGCCATCGCCCAGCGTCTGGGCGCCGATCCCACGGATCAGGTACCTTTCGAGAAATACGCCAAAGCGGCGGAAAGCCTTCTCAAGCCCTCGTCGGCGGCCCGGGCGGTCGCCGGTGGCGCGCCTTCCATCGAACGGGTCGACCTGCTGGTGAAGCTGATTTCGCATCAGCTTGGCGCACCCAATGCCGAAATCGACCGTACGGTCCAGATCGTCAATCAGAAACTGAAAGAGAGCATCGGGGCGGACGGTTCCGGCGCGCAGCGATGTGCTCCAATCGCCGTGACGTAGAGCCTTGGCGGTTCTCGGTTCGGATGAACCAGAACGGACTCTGGTCTCCACTTTCGACGCGTTCGTCTTGGGCGAAGCGGTGGTCCGGTCATCACCGTCAGGCGTCGATCCGGCAAGCCTTGTCGTGCGGACGATTCTCAACGTCACTGAGCGTCAGAACTACCCGATATCAGACATGATCTTCAGCGCGCAGCAGCTCGTCAGCAAGATCTCGCACCGACATGACGCTGCTGCCCGGCGATCTGATCGCCTGCGGCACGTCGGTCGGCATCGGCGTCATGAAGGAGCCGGTCAACACGGTGACGGTTGCGATCGACGGCATCGGCAGGCTGACCAACGAGTTTCGGCAGTAGGGCGGCAAAAGGCGATTGGGGGGCTCTAGCGGCGATGCTTTTTCCGCTTTGGCGAAGCCGCCGGCGCCAGTGCGTTGGCATCGAGCGATGTTGACGCCACCGGCGTCTCACCCTTGGTCCCTTCACGTCCTATTTCGCGTCGCGGCCAGGCAAAATCGTCGGCGCGACCCGCGGGTGCCGTCAAAGCCTCGCCTTTGATCAAGAGCCGCGCTGCCTGCGCATCGATCGCCGCCGGCCGCGACCCGGGAGCACCGAGCAACTGCTCCGTGGCGACAGAAGGGGGCCCCAAGGGAACGATCGGCCCGGCCAGCGGACGCGGCGCCGGCTGATCCGGCCGTGCACTGGCGTCGGGCGTTGCCGGTTCGCTGGGCAGCACGATTGGCCCAGAACGTGCAGCCAACAGCCGGTTGATCTCGCGCTCGGCATAATGCGCGAGCTTAAGCGCGCCGGCCTTGGTGAAGTACACGCCATCGGAGGAGCGCAGCCGGCGGATCTGCCCTTCGAAATCGGGACCTTGCTGTGAAAAGCGCCCGGCTTCATCGACAAATCCGTCCCAGACATCGACATAGGTGATGCCCGCCTTGCCGGCCGCATCGCGATAGAGCGTATCCAGAAACGCCGTGTCGGCGGTCGCCTTAGGGCCGCGTATGGCTGGCAGACCCACCCACAGCACCGGCACACCCTTGGACTTGAGCACACCGATCATCTCGTCGATCTTTTCCCTGTAGAGTTCCACCCAGCGTTTCTCGCGAAACTCATGGAGGCCGCTCGGCGAGCCCGCGCTCTTCTCCGATTCCGTGACCCGCCGCGCGTCACTGTCGTCAGCGGCATCGTCCGGCGACAGTTCGGGATCCGCCGCCTTGGTTGCACCATCCGGCTTCGCCGCAGGCTTTTCGCCCGAAGGCTTGCCATCCGGCTTGGCTTTGGCGTCCTTCTTGTCGGCGTCCTTCTTATCCTCCGATTTATTCTGCGATTTGTCGGCTGCCGGCTCGCGGATTGCGACGCGGTCGTCAAGTCCGAGCATGACGACAATGGCGTCCGCTTTTTCGGTAGCGAGAATGCCCTTGGCGGCGGCGGCCCAATCGGCTGGATTGCCCTTCGGCTGATACTTGATCAGGCCGGAGGCTGTCTTGTGCTTGCGGATCACACCTATCTCAGGCTGATCGTCATAGACCTCCTCAAGCCCATAGGCGAGCCAGTCCGCCATGGAGTCACCAAGCACAAGAATGTGGCGCTCGGGTACAGTGTTGCGCTTCTCGGGCGGCGGCGCCTTTGAAAAATCCTCACGCACCGCCGGGGGCGCTTGCCGCCCCTGCGAACGAGGCGGCGGCGCGTACTGCTGCTGGTACGGCGCATAAGTGTCGTTGCCAGACCAGCCGCCGCCGCGCTGATCGTTACCAGACCAGCCGCCACCGCCGCGCTGATCGTTGCCAAACCAGCCGCCACCGCGTTGGTCGTTGCCAAACCACCCGCCGCGTTGCGGTTGCGGGCGCTGCTGATATCCGCCGAAATTAAAAAACTGTGCGGAGGTAGGTCCGGCCATGCCCAGCATCAGCCCCACTGCGACAGCCAGCGCAATCAGCCGACCACGCTCGGTAAAGGTGCATTTCTTTTTTGGTCCCTTTGACATGCGTCTGGACCGCACACACGCAGAACTTGCGTCGCCTAGACTAGCACAATCGCCCCATGGTGGGCCTCAGTTTACCGTGAAGTCTTGGACTCAAGTCGGAAACTGCCCCGCTTTCGAAAGGTGCCAAATAGCGGAATCGTACACCGCAGCAAATGGCGGCGCATGAACTGGTATCCCATCGCTTCTGGCATGATCTTACGGTGATCGATGATCCCGGCTGCGGGATGATACGAGCTTTTCGAGAAGGGCATTTGCGGAACCTAACGGAACCTCAGACGTTCTTTTTCGCGGAAATGAGCAGCGCCGTCGCCCCGGCGCAGCAAACGCAGACGCCGAGGCGCTGCGTTGCGCTGGCGGAGGGACGCTCATGAGACTCACACTTTCGGTCATCAAGGCTGACATAGGCTCCGTTGGCGGCCACACGAAACCGTCTACACGCATGATGGCGGCTGTCGAGGGCGCGGTCGCGAAGGCGATCTGCGATGGCTTGCTGATCGACGGTTTCGTCTGCCACACCGGCGACGACATTGCGATCATCATGACGCACACACGGGGCGAAGGGAGCTCCGAGGTGCATCAACTTGCCTGGAAGGCGTTCCTCGCGGCCACCTCGGTCGCGAAAACCTCCGGGCTTTATGGCGCCGGCCAGGATCTTCTCGTCGACGCACCGTCCGGAAACGTCCGCGGCGCCGGCCCGGGCGTCGCCGAGCTCAGCTTCGACCATAGCCTCTCGGGCACGAGACCTGCGGAGTCCTTCATGGTGTTCGCCGCCGACAAATGCGGCCCCGGCGCCTACAACCTGCCGCTCTACCTCGCCTTTGCCGATCCCATGTATTGCGCCGGGCTGATGCTGCCCCCGATGATCAAGGGATTCCGTTTCCATGTCATCGACATGGACAACACGGCCGGCGACAGCGTGATCGAACTCGACGCGCCCGCGGATGGCTACCACATTGCCGCGCTGCTCCGCGACAACGAGCGCTTTGGCATTGATCGCATCGTTTCCCGGACCCATGGCGAGGTCGCCGTCGCCGTTTCGGCGCAGCGTCTTCACGCGATCGCAGGCAAATACACCGGCAAGGACGATCCGGTCGCGATCGTCAGGAACCAGGGGATTTTCCCGGCGCCCGAAGAAATCGTCTCGCCGCTCGCGAAGGCGCACTTCGTAGGCGGCGATGCGCGCGGCTCGCACGTGATGCCGCTTATGCCTGTGCCAATTAACACACCGGTGACAGGCATGTACTGCCTCCCGATCGTTTCCTGCGCCGGCTTCTCGATCGACAAGGACGGCCGATTCTCGGAGTCCTACACCGATTTCTTCGACAACCCGGCGTGGGACGAGGTCCGCCGGCGCGCCCAGCGCAAGGCCATCGAGATGCGCAGCCAGGGCTGGTCCGGCGCCGCGATGCTGCCCTATTCCGAGCTGGAGTATGGTGGCTTCCGCGACACCGTGTCCTCGCTGCTGAAGCGCTTTCAGGTGCGCAAGGAGCGCAAGCCGGAAGCAGCCGAGTAAGGGATCGCCTGCGGAGGTGGGTATGGCAAAAAGGCGCATCGGCATTCTCACGGGCGGCGGCGACGTTCCCGGTCTCAACGCAGTCATCAAGAGCGTGACATATCGCGGCAGCGAGAACGACATCGAGGTCGTCGGCCTCCGCCGTGGTTGGGAGGCGCTCACGCACGTGAACCTCGAGGACCCGGCCTCTAGGTCGCACTACATCATTCCGCTGAACCGTGACAACACGCGCACCATAGACCGGAGCGGCGGCACCGTGCTGCACTCGAGCCGCACCAATCCGTCCAAGATGAAGAAGCTGCCGGATCATCTCGTCGGCAACGACTTTCCGGCCTCGCTCAGCACCAAGGGCGGCATCGCAACCAGGACATGGGACGTCACTGGCCAGGTGCTGGCTAACCTCTCGGGGCTCGGCATCGAGCACCTGATCGCCATCGGCGGCGACGACACGCTCAGTTACGCAGCCAGGCTCAACGAACTCGGCGTCAAGATCATCGCCATCCCGAAGACCATGGACAACGACGTCCGCAACACCGAGTACTGCATCGGCTTCTCGACCGCGATCACCCGCGCCAGCGATGCCATCCAGCGGCAGCGCACCACTGTCGGATCGCACGAGCGAATCGGCATCTTCCGCGTCTTTGGCCGCGATGCCGGATTTACAGCGCTCTACACCGCGTACGCCACCTCGATACGGTGCGTCATACCGGAGTACAAGTTCGATCTCGACAAGCTGATCCGGTTGCTCGTCGAGGAGAAGCGCGCCAACCCAAGCAACTACGCGCTCGTCGTGCTCAGCGAGGGCGCCGCGTGGGAGGGCTACGAGGTGCAGGAATACGGCGAGCCCGATGCCTACGGCCATCGCAAGAAGGCGAGCGTCGCGGAATCGTTCGCCGACGAGATCAAGCGGCGCGTCGGCGAGGAGACGATCACGTCCGACCTCACCTACGACCTGCGATCGGGCAATCCGGACTTCATGGACAAGCTCGTGGCCCTGACTTTCGGCAACATGGCCTACGATGCCGTCCTCGAAGGCAAGACCGGCCTCATGTCGGCGCTGGTGGAGGGGCGCTACGACCTCGTGCCCATCCCTGATGCCAGGCTCGGGCCGCGCAAGCTGGACGTCGCCAGCACGTACAACACGGAGCGTTATCGTCCCATCTACGATAACAAGCGCGGGCAGCCGATCTTTCTCAACCGCGCGTCATAGGGTGCAGTGCCGAGAATGAAGGGATCAGGCCATGGAGATCGAACGCACTACCTTCGGCACCATTACGATTGACGGAAAGACCTATGAACACGACGTGATCATTCGTCTCTCCGGCGAGGTGGCAAAGCGGAAGAAAAAGCTGTCGAAGAAGTACTACGGCACCTCGCATGTCCTCTCGAAAGACGAAGCGAAGTTCATCTATGAGGACGGATGCGAGCAGCTAATTCTTGGTTCGGGCCAGATGGGCAATGTGCACCTATCGCCGGAAGCCGAGACGTATTTTGCGAAAAAGGGTTGCACGGTCCTGCTGCAGCCGACCCCCAAGGCGATTCATACGTTCAACAACTCGCATGCGAAGAAGATCGGCCTTTTCCACATTACCTGCTAGATCGGGCCCGCTGCTCGCATGAGCAAAAGCCCGGGAGCGCATTGAGAACATCAATTGGTCGCGCGCTCGTGCGTGCCGACCTGTGGTGGAAACCAGAGTCGGCTTTGGGGTGCTGCAGCGCCCCCGCATTGAAACAAAAATTGATCGGATAATCAAAAAAGGCGGGGATATCTCCCAAAAGACGGCTTGATTTCTTGCTTCTTTTTCCCGACCGGACGCATTTCTTTGATGGGGAAGAAGAGATGACTGATCAACAATTGGCTCTTCAGGCGATTAACGAAGCGCAACTCATACTGGAAGAATACCTTCGGCCCCGGCCGCAGAACAATGAGCTTATCCTCGACAAGCTGGTGGAAGTTCTCGAACGCCCCGATTTGGTAGTTGCTGTAAGCCGCTTGCAGCGACAGAGCAGTCTCTCAGTGCGCAAATGAGGAAACTGCCATCAATCGCCTTGGCCGCCTTGATTGCTACGCTCCTACCAGGAGGGGCGCCGAATGCACAGGCCAAACAACAATGCAGCGCCGCAGCGCCATCAAATCCGCACGGGCGTTGGTGGTCCTATCGTCTTATCGATGGACGAAAGTGCTGGTACGAAGGCAAGCCCATGCTTTCGAAATCGTTGTTGGAATGGCCGAAGGTGGCATCCGCGCAACCCGCCTCCAACAGAGAAGTTCAAAGCGTTGTCACAGAGAAGCCTGGCAATCCATTGGACGCGCAAGCCTTGGCATTGAAAGACTCTGATACTTTCGAGGCGCGGTGGCGCGAAAGGGTAAAAATGCAATAGGCGTTGCCCCCAAGGAAAGTCTCGAAGCGCCGGGATCGCGCCGGCGCGCCAAAGACAATCTGTTTTGGGGGACTCGCTTGCTTTCTAACCAAGCGCAATGCGGAAACCAGCATGCGAACGGCCGCAGATTTCAATCTATACTACGCAACTCCTGACCCCTGGCATATTTCCCACGCGCGGTTCAGGGACAAGGTCTTGCGCCGACGCCTGAAGCCATTCATCCGGGACAAATCCGTTCTTGAACTCGGTTGTGGTGAAGGCCACTTGACCCAAACAACTTTTAGCAAAGCACGATCCGTGGTTGGCATCGACATAAGCGATGTGGCGATTGCTCGCGCTAAATCGCTGGGCCTGCCCAATGCCAGATTTGAATGCGCTGATTTTTTACAAGCGTCATTCGAGGGTTACGACGTCATCGCGGCGCTCGAATGCGTCTACTTTCTGTCCTTTCAAGAGCAGGGAGCGTTCCTGGAGAAAGTTGCCAAAGAACACCCTGACAAAATACTTCTGCTCTCGGGTCCAATTGTGGACTACAGAAGACACTTCAGTCATAAGCGATTGATGCTCGAGTTTACGACTTTGGGGTTCACCCCCCTTAAATTTTATAACCTGTCGGTTTATTGGTATCCGCCTTCATCCAGAATTATCGCTGGCCTGATCAAGCTACCACTTGGACACACCTTGCTTGATTGGATACCGGAGTCGATGGTCTATCAAAGACTATACGCACTTCGAGCACCCAAACGCCACTGACACCAAACGCCACTGACTCGGATATCGCCAGTTCGAACTTTGTCCGCTATTGAGCAACCGTGCGGGTTCCTGGCGCTGAAAGCCCGGCAGGTCTTCCGGTGCAACAACGACTACGTGATGACCGGCAACGACTTGAGGCCACGAACGACCGGCGCTGCGCGCCATTGCAGTTCGTGAGCAGGACAAGCGAGGCTCAACTTGGGCAGGCGCCTCAGCAGGCAACCGAACGCGATCTCGGCCTCCATCTTCGCCAGGTGCGAGCCGACGCAGAAGTGAACGCCATCTCCAAACGCAAGGTGCGGATTGGGCTTGCGGGCCACGTCCAGCCGATCGGGCTCCGCGAATTTCTGCGCATCCCGGTTGGCGGACGCAATGACGGGGAAAATGACATCGCCGCGCCTGATCGTAGTGCCGTGCAGGTCGATGTCTTGGGCCGCATATCGCTCCGTTGCGGTCTCCACGGGCGCCGTGAAGCGTAACAACTCCTCGACCGCAGACCCAAGGAGCGAAAAATCTCCGATGAGACGCTCTTTCTCGCGCGGATTCTCCATCAGCACCAGCATTCCGGAACCAATGAGGTTCACGGTCGTCTCGTGGCCGGCGATGATTAGAAGCACCAGCATCGCGATGAGCTCGTTCTCGCTCAGCCGGTCGCCCCCCTCCTCTACGGCGATGAGCGCCGAGATGAGATCATCCTTCGGGGTGCGCCGGCGCGCGGCAACGAGGCGCCGCAAACATCGCATCAATGCAAAGATCGAGGGCAGCAAGAGCGCCATGCGAAATTCCGACCGCGCTCCGAGAAAAACATTGGTCCACTTCCGAAAGCGCGGCCGGGCCTCTTCGGGCAAGCCCAGCAGTTCCGAGATCACGGTCAACGGAAGCGGAAGCGCGAAATCCTCGATAACATCGGGCTTCGATTTTGCGCGCATCCGATCGACGAGATCCTCAGCCAGGGCTTCGGTGCGATTTCGTAACTGCTCGATGCGCGCACGACTGAACGCCTTGTTGATGAGGGCCCGCAGCCTTCGATGTGCGGGATCGTCGAGGTCCAGCATGTTCTCTGAGAGTGTCCTGAGGCTCGCGGGTGTCCACCACGGCATGGACTTGGGCGAGCGCAAGCCGGCATTGCTCGCGTTTTTTACGAACCTGCCGCTGTCTTGAAGGCACAGCATCACGTCATCGTAACGTGTAATCAGCCACGCCCGCTTCAGGACGGGTACGCCAACTTCGAAGACCGGCGCCTCGCTGCGAAGAAACGCATAGAACGGAAACGGGTCACGCTTGTGTTCGGCTGAGTAGATGTCGACCTTGCGGGGATCGTTCATGGACAGCACCCTGGATGAAAACCAAAGCAGCAATGTGTTGCGTCGCAATGTCCGTTCAGCCCAATGACGTACGGGTCAAAAGCGTCGATTTTGGCGTGTCCGCAGTTAGCAGGTTGATCTCCGGAAATGCCGGACCTACGCCTACGGAATAATCCGCACTGCGGAACAAGTCCCCGCTTTTGCATGATGGCGTTGCCCTGACCTCCGCCTGCTCCCCGTAGACTTTTGCGGGGCGTGACGGCATCCTGCCCCGCGAAATCTCACAAAAGACGTGCGCGACCTGTTGCGCCGGGGAAACATAGGGCAGACATGATCAAGACGCGATTCACCGAACTCGTCGGCATTGAGCACCCGATCGTCCAGGGCGGGATGCAATGGGTCGGACGCGCCGAGCTGGTCGCGGCCGTCGCCAATGCCGGCGCGCTCGGGCTGATCACCGCGCTGACGCAGCCGACGCCGGAGGACCTCACCAAGGAGATCGCGCGCTGCCGCGACCTGACTGACAAGCCGTTCGGCGTCAACCTCACCATCCTTCCCGCGATCAAGCCGCCGCCCTACGCCGAATATCGCCAGGCAATCATCGAGGCCGGCATCAAGATCGTCGAGACCGCCGGCAACAAGCCGCAGGAACACGTCACCGAGTTCAAGAAGCACGGCATCAAGATCATCCACAAATGCACCAGCGTCCGTCACGCGCTGTCGGCGGAGCGGATGGGCGTCGACGCCATCTCGATCGACGGCTTCGAGTGCGCCGGCCATCCCGGCGAGGACGACACGCCCGGCCTGATCCTGATCCCGGCCGCCGCCGACAAGGTCAAGATACCGTTGATCGCCTCGGGCGGCTTCGGCGACGGCCGCGGCCTGGTCGCGGCGCTCGCGCTCGGCGCCGAAGGCATCAACATGGGCACGCGCTTCATGTGCACCAAGGAGAGCCCGATCCATCAGCTTGTGAAGGAGCGTATCGTCGCCAATGACGAGCGCGAGACCGAGCTGATCTTCCGCACCATGCGCAACACCTCGCGCGTCGCCAAGAACGCGATCTCGACCAAGGTCGTCGCGATGGAGAAGGAAGGCGCGAAGTTCGAGGACGTACGCGAGCTCGTCGCCGGCGCCCGCGGCAAGATGGTCTACGCGACAGGCGATGCCGACGAGGGCATCTGGTCGGCCGGCCAGGTGCAGGGCCTGATCCACGACATCCCGACCTGCGCCGAACTGGTGTCGCGCATCATGCGCGATGCGGAAGCCATCATGCAGAGCCGCTTCGAAGGTATGTTGTCCGGTGCCCAGCGCCAGGCCGCCGAATAGGCGGCTTGCCGCCAGTATGAAGACAGGCCGCCGAATAGGCGGTCCGCCGATTCAATAACAGAGAAGAGCCCATGAAAGCCTATGTCTACGGCGCCAACGGCGCCGAAATCGCCGAAATCGCAAAACCTTCGCCGAAGGGCACGCAGGTGCTGGTCAAGGTCCATGCCTGCGGCCTCAACCGCGCCGACCTCGGCATGACCAAGGGCCACGCCCATGGCAGTGCGGGCGGCGTCGGCACCGTGCTCGGCATGGAATGGGCGGGCGAAGTCGCCGAGCTCGGCCCCGACGCAAAGGGCGTCAAGGTCGGGGACAAGATCATGGGCTCGGGCGGCGCGGCGTTTGCCGAGTACACGCTGGCCGACCACGGCCGGCTGTTCCGCGCGCCCTCGAACATGAACTTCGAGGAGGCCGCCACCCTCCCCGTCGCGCTCGCCACCATGCATAATGCCGTCGTCACCAATGGCGCGCTGCAGACGGGCCAGAGTGTGTTGATCCAGGGCGCCAGTTCCGGCGTCGGCTTGATGGCGATGCAGATCGCAAAATTCAAAGGCGCAAAACTCGTGATCGGTTCGTCTACCGATGCGATGCGCCGCGGCCGGCTGAAGGAGTTCGGCGCTGATCTTGCGATCGATTCCAGCGATCCCGGCTGGGTCGACGAGGTGCTGAAGGCAACCAATGGCGAAGGCGTCGACCTGATCGTCGACCAGGTTTCGGGCAAGGTCGCAAACCAGAATCTCGCCGCGACCAGGGTCAAGGGCCGCATCGTCAATGTCGGCCGGCTCGGCGGCACCCATGCCGATTTCAATTTCGACCTCCACGCCGCCCGCCGCATCAACTATGTCGGCGTCACCTTCCGCACCCGCACGATCGAGGAAGTCCGCGAGATCTTTGACGAGGTCCGCAAGGACATCTGGCCGGCGGTGGAATCCCGCAAGCTGCAACTGCCGATCGACACGGTCTATCCGTTCGCCGAGATCGGAAGAGCGTTCGAGCACATGGAAGCCAACAAGCACCTCGGCAAGATCGTGGTGACGCTGTAGCAGTCGATCGTGTCCCGGACGCGGTGCAGCGCGCTAGCGGTGCTCCGCAGAGCCGGGACCCAAACTGTCACACCATGGACCCCGGATCTGCAGCGCATCACTTCGTGCTGCGCAGCGTCCGGGGAACGCAGGCGCAGTATTTCCAAACAAGAACAATTCGCAGTAGGCACTGCAATCATGACACCGATCAAGCTAGGCTGCCTGCTCGACGGCGGACGCTATTTCGAGGGACCGCGCTGGCACGCGGGCCGGCTCTGGTTCGTCGATTGCATGGATCGGACGCTGCTCAGCCTGTCCCCCTCCGGCGAGCGCGAGCAGCATGCGAAATTCGAAGACGACACGCCCTGTGGCCTTGGCATTTTGCCGGACGGACGGCTTGTCGTGCTGACGATGTACCGCAAACGTCTGCTGACCTATGCAGACGGCAAGCTTTCGCTTCTAACGGACCTGTCGTGGATCGCGAAAGGCACCATCGACGATATGATCATCGATGGGCTGGGCCACGCCTATGTCGGCGATCTCGGTTTTGATATGCCGCCGCCGCCCGATCGAGGCGCTCCCGGCCGCATCATTCTGGTAATGCCGGACGGCGCGGCACGCGTGGTCGCCGAGGGATTGCGGTTTCCCAACAGCATTGCGATCTCGGCCGACCATCGCCGGCTCGTCGTGGCCGAAATGGATGGCGCATGCCTCGCCGATTATGACATCGAGTCTGACGGCAGCTTGAAGTTTCGGGGCCGCTTCGGAAGCATGAAGTCGCCGGACGGCATCTGCCTTGATCAGGAAGGCGCCGTGTGGGTCGCCGCCTTCGAAGAAGACGCCTTCATTCGCCTCGACGCCGGCGGGCGCGAGCTGCAGCGAATAGACGTACCCGGCCGCCGCGCTCTCGCCTGCGTCCTTGGCGGGCCGGAGCGGCGGACACTGTTCTGCCTGAGCGCAGCGACGTCCTATGAAGAACTGCGGCAACGCAAATCGTCTTCTCGGATCGACGTGGTCGATGTGGAAATTGCCGGCGCCGGTTATCCCTGACGTTCGGCGTTCGCTCCGTCATCCCAGGAATAAGCGCACTTGCGCTTATTCCGAAGGTGCGAGCGAAGCGAGCCTCGAAGGATGCACGGCCGGCCAGCGGCCATCGCCCTTCGAGGGCCGCGCTGCGCGCGGCCGCCTCAGGGTGACGGATTACACTGTCATCGTGCTTCGCCGGAAAATTCCTGCCTCAGTGCTGACAGCCGATCGAGCGCAGCTTGCGGCAGCGGGCCTTTTTCGGCAGCAGTGAGTGCGTCCTCGAATTGTTGCGGCGTCGCCATGCCGACCAGGATCGTGCCCATCGCCGGGTGAGACAGCGCAAACCGCGTGGCGGCTTCGGTCAGGCTGGCGGCGAAGCCCTCCTCGACCAGCGGCAAGAGACGGCACGCGCGATCGATATCGGCATCGTAGCTCATCGCCGAACCGAGCGGCTCCGGTGCCGGCCCCGCAATCGGGTGACGCTCGGCTGAGCCCGACAGCGCGCCGCCGGCCAGCACACGGATGCCCACGACGCCCACGCCGGCAGCCTGGGTGTGTTCGAACAGCCTTCCATAATCCTGCGCCGGATAGCGCGCCGGCAATTCGCTGGCCGCAGATGGATTGAGCATGTTGTAGACGACCTGCGCGCTATCGAACACGCGGGCATCGATCACCTGATGCAGCGCAGCCGTGTCGCCGAGTGCCGTCATCCCGAGGAAACCAATCTTCCCCTGCTGACGCAGGCGCTCGAATGCCGGGACCAACTCATCGAGCACCTGCCGGACGCTCAGCGCCGATCCGCCGCCGTTCTCGGTAATCGGATTGTGCAGATGAAGGATGTCGACCCGCTCAAGACGCAGCCGCGCCAGACTGCCTTCGAGCGATATCCTGACGGCGTCATCAATGCGGCCGGCTTCGCCGGGCGGCAACCGGACCTTGGTGGCGACGGCCACGTTAGCCGGTTTCAGCCTTTGCAAGACGCGGCCGAGATTCTTTTCCGATTCGCCATCGCCGTACTGCACCGCGGTGTCGAAGTAGTTGACGCCGGCGGCGATCGCGCGCGCGATGGTGCGCTCCTGATCGGCAGCATCGCCGCGTACCATCAATCCGCCCACTGCGCCGCAGCCGAAGCCCAGCACCGAGAGCTGCATTCCCGTGCGCCCAAATACCCGCAATTGCATCGCTGTTCCTCCGGCTGATCTGGAGATTATGCAAAGTCGAACGGCCGTTGCTCAACCCTGATATTTGCCGCGGTGATGATCAGCAACCACCCTTGATTTCGGCGTTCTGAAATGCGGATAGCGCGCAGGGCAGAGTCCGCTCAGCGCACAAAAGCGGACGTTGGCGCAGAACTGCAGCGGCCTTACCGGACGCCTAGTTCTTTGATCGCCCGAGCCGAAAGCTGCGCCGCGTCATGGATGCCGGTTTGCGCGATCTTGATGATCTTCTTCGCAACCATTTCCGTCAGCGGGTCGTCGCGATCCTTGACGCAGAGGGTGTGCAACGTTTGCTCGTATGCCGCGGTGATGTGGCCAATCTCTTCCGGCCCCAAGGTAGAGTTCTTTAATAGACGATAAATAGCCATTTCTACTTGAGCCTATTTTGGTGCTTGGAGCCCGAGGCCAGCCACGCGGTCATATGGCAAGCCGTCTCGGCCCGGCGGGCTTTGCGAACCAGGAGATTGCGCTCAATACCCGGCGGGGTACCTTGGGCCTGCTTGCGCAACTGCGTTGCTTCCTTTGCAAGGCGCTCTTCGAGGGAGGTAGTTTGTATGAAACGGCGACGCTCTGACATACGCGGCTCCCCATTTGAGGATTGGCGGGAGCGCGACTGGCGTTCTCATCACCGATGACTGCCACGAGACCGCGCGGTGATGCCAAAGTGTGCGCCCTGATCCTGAGGAGCGCCAGAACTTTGAAGATTAACTTTCTTGCGGAACCAAATGAGGCGCAGTGGGCTACTGGCCTAGCGTCATGCCGGCTTTTTCTCTGGACGTTCAATAAGTTCGTATATGGGAACGTGGGTGGTTTCCCGCCACGATTCCAGTGCAGCTCCGCAGATCTTGCAGACCGCGTCACCCGTATGCGGCACCAAGAACTTCTCTTCAGTGCGACTGTACTCGGCGCCGCAAGTGCATTGCACAATTGTCGCCATCCCGGGGATATGCGCATCGGACCGAAGATTTTCCAGCCCGGAACTCTGTTATACCTGCGCACTAACCCTTCTTCGGTGACCAGTCATAAGCCTTGATGCAGGCGCCACCCATCAACATGGCCCGCTCGGATTCGCTGAGGCGGCTGGTTTTGAGGAAGGGCTCGACGGCCTGCTCGTAGTTGACAACGGCGAATGCCCGCGTCCAGTCCGTGCCCCACAGGCAGCGCTCGAAACCCCAGGCATCGAATACACGGGCGAGCGGGTCCCAGATGTCAGGGAAAGGAAAGGGCTCGCGGGACAACGTGCAGGCGCCGCTGACTTTGATCACGGCGTTCGGGCGTTTTGCGAGTTCCAGCACTTTCGGCAGGACGGCCCAGGGTTCGGGCGGCGCCGGCGGCACGCGTGGCTGCAGGATGCCGAGATGGTCGATGATGAATCGCGTGTCGGGGTGACGATCGATCAGCATCCTGCCCGCGTCCAGATTGTCCCAGCAGTGGAGGTTGACCGGAAAATCATGGCGAACGGCCGCGCGCGCAATCCGGTCGAGGCCGGGGTCATCGGGCGGGCGCCGCGCCTCCTTCGTCAGCATGATGCGGATTCCGACCGCGCCCGGCGTCTTCTTCCAGTCGGCGACATTTTCGGCAACGCCGGGATCGTCAGGGTCAACCGGCTTGACGATGGCGAGCCGGCCGGGATGGGCCCGCTGCACTTCCACGGCGTAGCTGGCGTCGTAGCGGTACAACGAAAAGGCGGAAATGAAGATCGCGCCGTCGACGCCGACCTTGTCCATCGCCGCCACCATCTCGTCACCCGTGACGTGATCGGGCCAGTTCGGCACGCTGTGCCAAGGCCGCTTCGGACTGTTCGCCTCGTAGGCATGGACCTGGGAATCGACAACGATCATCGGCGCCTCCGCTCTGTGGCGGGCGATCTTGGACAATGCGGCCGGCTCGTGTCCAGATGGCAAGGACGCCGCGCTGCAATGCGTCCGCCAACATCCGCTATGGCCAGAGGCAGACATAAACCACGTGACTTGAACTGCTAACCGCAGATGTGGCGCAATTACAATTGCGCCAGCTTGCAACTTGTGGTTTTTGTCGGTCGTCAGTGGGGATCGGTTTTGTTATGCGGCGTCTTGTGTTGTGGGCCTTGGTCTTCTGCCTTGTTGTTCAGTTCGGTGGATGCAAATCCTCGACGGTTTCCGAAGTGGCGCTTGAACCTCAGCCTCCATCCAAGCCGCGGGATACGCGGCTCGCGAGATTGTATTTTCTGCGCGAGAAGGGAATGATCGGCACTGAAGTTGGAATTAAGATCGACGGCAAGCCGGTTGGTTCGGTAGCCAAGGGGTTGTATTTCTTTTCTGACAGGCCGCCGGGACAGTACCGGATAGCCTGAGTGAATCCGATCTCCATGGATTATGAAACCGAAATACAAATTGAGGGTGGAAAGACCTACTATTTCGGCGTCGGTACACCACAGGTGGCTGCGCCCGGTCAAAACCTTCTCAATCAGGCTCTTGCTGGCAGTAGCGGACAGCAAATGCGACCGACGCCCCCGCTCATGGCAGGCTTTTCTGGCGCTGCCCTCTATCAAATCGATGCAGCAGAAGGGGCTGCCGTCATCAGTCAGTTGAAGCCGTAGTAACGGGCGTTTCCGCATTGGGTCGGCCCGTAAGGCGGATAAGCGCAGCGTAATCGGCCATCTTATTGTAACGCAGCGGCGGATTACGCCTTCGGCTAACTAATCCGCCCTATGCGCTGAGTGGCATTCTGGATATCGACGCAACTGCGTGCCTCCGAGCTACGGCTTCCCGTCGATCATCGCCGAGGACGGCGCGGACGCTATTGGGCGGCGCGCCTTCGCGCCAGCCGATTGAAGTCATTCCTTCATGCCAGGGCCGCGCGCGAGTGCCGCCGATTGCTGCAGGCTGATGCCATGCGCGAGCGGATCGGCGTGGCGATGCACCAGGTGCCACTGGGCCCCCTCGCGCCGATAGACGAGCGTAACGCGCAGCGCCCATTCCTGGGCGGGCAGCCCCCCGACCTCGACATGGTCTCGCTCGATCATCGCGAGAACCACCATGTCGGCCGAGCCATAGGATTGGACGACCTCCTGCTTGTGGGTGCCGTTCTTGAAGAACCGTCCCATCCTGTCCCATTTTTCGGACGTATACTGCGAGCCGTGCGAGGGTGGTCCACCGAACGGAGACATCAATGTGAAATCGTCGGTGATGGCGATCATGGAACGGTAAGTCTCTGCGTCTCCCCGCATCAGCGCCGCGTTCGACTCCTCGGAATGCTTGATCAGCTTGGCGATCGCATCCTTCGCCGCGGCCGGCTCGGCTACTACAAGAGGCATACCCGCCATCGCCGTGATGGCATGACGCCGGGATAGCGCTGGACGCGGGGCCGAGCCGCGCGTAATCGGGGATTTCTTCGACATGTAAGCACTCCTGTGCTGAGCGAACTCGTGTCATGAACGAGTGGATAGAGCGCTAGATGACCCTTTCGACATCGTGAAGCCAGTGATAAAGTCTCAGCACCATGCTGAAGCCGGCTCAGCTCCTCCGCATCGATTTCAGTCTCCTGGTGTTGTTCAGCACAGTGCTCGAAGAGCGTCATGTCGCGCGGGCGGCGGAAAGACTCAATCTCACGCCCTCGGCCGTCAGCCATGGGCTGCGCCGGCTGCGGCGTCTCCTGCATGATCCGCTGTTCCTCAAGACACACGTTGGCGTAAAGCCTACGGACCGTGCCCTCGCACTTGCCGGTCCAGTTGCTGAGACGCTCGCGCGTGTCGAAGGAATCATGTCGATGGCCGGGCCGTTCAATCCCGGAACCGCGCGGCGATGCTTTACTATCGGTGCACCAGATGCATTGGCGGCCATCTTTCTGAGCCCTCTCGTTTCCCGCTTGGCCCGCGAGGCGCCGCATGTCGACATTCGGTTGCTGCAGCTCATGCCGCAACATCACGGCAAGCCGACGAGCCAAGTCTGGCAAAGCACACTCACGGAGCTCGATTCCCACAAGCTCGATCTTGCAATGCTACCGATCGGCCCGTTGCCGCCCCGTTTCGCCGAGCGGTTGCTGTTCGAGGAAGATTTCGTCGTCGCCATGCGAAAAGGTCACCCGCTGGCGCGCGCAACGAACCAGGCAGCATACCTGAAGGCAAAGCACATGCTGGTTTCGGCGATCGGCGATGCGCAGGGAGTCGTCGATGCCAAGCTCGCCGAAGTAGGGCATTCGCGGCGCGTGGCACTGACGGTGCCGAATTTCATGATGGCGCTGGCTCAGCTCGCGGAAAGCGATCTGGTCGCGACCTTGCCCCGGAAGTTGGTGGAGTACCATGCCGCGCGGTTCAACCTCGTGGTGCGCCCGGTGCCGCTGCCCTGGACGCCCGATCCAATACGCCTTGTCGCAGCGCAGACCGCCATGGCCGATGCCGGCATCGCTTGGCTGTTCGAGACGTTGGCGAGCTGCATTAGTACGAGTACCGCCTCGCGTTCAAGGCAAGAACGGAGACGTCGCAAGCCGTGTTGACTTCGAAGCTTCCGGAGAGGCGAATGATTTGCAAACCTCGGGGTGCAATGCGCCGCGAGAATGCGGAGGTGTACCTTGCTCGCTGGCGCTCATTCTATCCCCGTCACCCTGAGGAGCGCGCTCTTGCGCGCGTCTCGAAGGGCGACGGCCACCAGCGGGGCCGCTCATCCTTCGAGGCTCGCTTCGCTCGCACCTCAGGATGACGGAGAAATTCTGAGTGCTGCGCCCGCAATGACGGTCCTTCAACTCAGAACAATTCGCAACAAACCGCTCCTGCAAGTGAGTGGCGATTGCGCCTCCCACCGTCGGCTTTAATGTTGGACAACGCCCTGCTAAACCGCCGCCCATGAGTCATACCCCCACCATCAAGACCAACGTCGCGGCGATCTCGATCTTCGCCAGCGCCGGCATGGCCGCGGCCAAATTCGCCGTCGGCATCGCGATCGGCTCTCTCGCGCTGATTTCGGAGGCCCTGCACTCCTCGGTCGACGTGATCGCGACCGTCATCACCTGGCTGGTGGTGCGGGTTTCCGACCAGCCGGCCGATGAGGAACATCATTACGGCCACGGCAAGTTCGAGAGCCTGTCGGCGCTCTTTGTCATCGCGCTGCTCTATGTGCTGGCCGGCGGCATCCTGGTCGAATCCTACAGCCGCCTGCGCGAGGGCGCAGCCCCGCCGACGATATCGGCGATTCCCTTCGTGGTGCTGGTGATCGATATCGCTGTCAATTTCTGGCGGGCGCGGGCGCTGCATCGCACGGCGCGCGCGACCCGAAGCCAGGCGCTGGCGGCGGATGCGCTGCATTTTGCCTCTGATGTGCTCGGCTCCATCGCCGTCATCGCCGGGCTTGTGCTGACCGGCCTCGGCTATGTCTGGGGCGACTCGGTCGCGGCCATCGCCGTTGCCGTGATGATATCGATCCTGGGCCTGCGGCTCGGACGCTCCACCGTTGAGACGCTGCTTGATCGTGCGCCGCAGGGAGCCGCCGAGAAGGCCACCGCTGCGATCCGCGCGGTGCCCGGCGTGGTCGGCGTCGAGCGCCTGCGCGTTCGCATGGTCGGGCCGACACATTTCATCGACGCCATCGCCAACGTACCGCGCAGCTACCCGATCGACCGCGTCGAGGCGATCAAGAAAACCGCGCAGGCGGCGGTCACTGAGGCGCTCGGCGATGCCGACCTCACCTTCACCGCGGTGCCGGTCGCGCGCGACAATGAGAGCGTGCGCGAGCGCATCATGGTGATCGCCCGCAACTCCGGCCTCGCCGTCCACCATGTCACCGTGCATGATCTCGGCGAAAAGCTGATCGTCGGCATCGACCTCGAAGTCGACGGCGACATGGAACTGTCAGCCGCGCACGATATCGCCCACGGGCTGGAGCGCAGCATCCGCGGGGATTTCGGTGAGGATGTCGAAGTCGATACCCACATCGAACCGCTCGAGCCTGAACTGCCGCACGGCACCGACGCCGCGCCCGAGCGCGTCGAGACCATCAAGGCTGCACTGTCGCGCTTTGCCGGCAACGGCGCGATCCATGACATTCACAATGTGCGGGTGCGCGACACCGATGCCGGCGAAATCGTTAACTTCCACTGCCGCGCCGCACCGTCGATGAGCGTCATCAAGGTGCACGAGAAAGTCGACGAGATCGAGCGCGCGCTGCGCGGCGCCTTTCCTTCGATCAAGCGCGTGATCAGTCATGCCGAACCGCCGCGCGCGTAGTTTTGCGGGCGTGTTCCCGTTTCGGACTCGCTTGGCGATGCCTTAATTCGCGTTGGACAACATTTATTTCGAATTAACGAATCGTTGACTCTCGACAGCCCGAAAAAAGTGGATTCAAATCGCCATGATTCGGAAACGACGTGGGGCGCGCTTCCGGACAATGTGCAAAGAGCCTTCGGCGGGGGTCTAAAGCATGGCGCGCGCGCATGCAGCGAACGCGTGCGTCCAATCCGATTCGATCAAGGGATTGGCGCAATCGATTGCGAAACCTGCCTACCACCGGCTGCTCACTGCCGAGCCGGCGCTTCGTCGCGCCGTGCCGACGCTCATCATTGCCTTCCTCATCACCATCTGCCTCGGCGCCTTCGTACAGGTGATCGACCAGAGCCGGCAAAAACGCGCCGCCATGAAGCGCGACCTCTCCGCGCTCACGGATCTCCTGGCCGAACGGCTCGACCGCTTCGCCGCCATCCGGCAGGATCGCGCCGCCAGCATCGAGCGGCTGCAGAGCCTGCTGCCCGACCTGATTCCGGCCTGGGGCGTCGCCTCCGGCCGCCACGTCATCATTACCGGCTCCGATCACCGGATTCTGGCCCGCGTCCCGGTCGAGAGCAGCCTCGGCGGCAGCGATCGCGTCCTCGACATCATCAGCACGGCGCAACTGCTCGCCGCTCCCGGCCAGCAGGGCGTCGTCACCGACATGACGCTTCCGAACGGCAATGGCGCCATGGCGATCTCGCGGCTGGTCAAGTCGCTGCCGGGCCAGGTCATCGTCATCCAGGAGAAGAACGAGCCGCTGTGGGGTTCGGACGCCGCATTGTCGGTGACGCTCTCGGCCACCACCGGCTTCGTCGTGCTGATCCTCGGCTTCGCCTTTCACTGGCAGTCGACCCGCGCCCGCGAGGGCGACCTCATCAACGACGCGGTGCGCGGCCGGATCGACACCGCGCTCAATCGCGGCCGCTGCGGATTGTGGGACTGGGACCTCTCCCGCGGCAGGATCTTCTGGTCGGCATCGATGTTCACGATGCTCGGGCTCGATTCCCGCAACGACCTCCTTACGTTCGGCGAAGTCAACGCGCTGGTGAAATCCGACGACATCGACCTGTTTGCGATCGCCGACCAGATGATCGCCGGCAAGCTCGACCACATCGACCAGAGCTTTCGCATGCAGCACACCGGCGGCCACTGGATCTGGCTGCGGGTGCGCTGCGAGCTCAGCCACACCTCAGCCGACGGCGGGTTGCACCTGATCGGCATCGCGGTCGACATCACTGAGCAGAAGAGCCTCGCCGAGAAGACCGTGGAAGCCGACCTGCGGCTGCGCGACGCGATCGAGACCATCCCGGAAGCCTTTGTGCTGTGGGACGCGGAAGACCGCCTCGTGCTCTGCAACTCGCACTTCCAGCGCCTGCACAAACTGCCCGATACGGCGGTGACCCCCGGCACGTCGTACGAGACCGTCATCGAGGTCGGCAGCATGCCGGAAGTGCGCACCCGCCTGCAGGAGACCGGCGCGCAAGCGCCGGGAGCCCGCACCTTCGAAGCGCAGCTCGACGACGGAAGCTGGCTGCACATCTCCGAACGCCGCACCAAGGACGGCGGCTACGTTTCGGTCGGCACCGACATCACCCGCATCAAGGAACACGAGCAGAAGCTGATCGAGAACGACGCGCGGATGCGCGCCAACGTACTCGACCTCAAGCGCTCGAAGGCGGAGCTGGCCGATCTTGCCGAAAAATATTCGCAGGAGAAGAACCGCGCCGAGGAGGCCAACCAGGCCAAGTCGAAATTCCTCGCCAACATGAGCCACGAGCTGCGCACGCCGCTGAACGCCATCATCGGCTTCTCCGAAATCATGGGCAGTGGCATGTTCGGCGTGCTCGGCTCCGACAAGTATCAGGAGTACTGCCACGACATCCTGACCAGCGGAAAATACCTGCTCGAAGTCATCAACGACATCCTCGACATGTCGAAGATCGAGGCCGGCCGCATGAAGCTCGACATGGAGCAGCTCGACCTGTCGAAGATACTGGCGGAGTCGCTGCGCGTGGTCTCGGGGCGCGCCGAGGACAAGCATCTGACGCTGGACGCCGATATCGAGAGCACCATTTCCGTGATGGCCGACCGCCGCGCGGTCAAGCAGATCTTCGTCAACCTGTTGTCCAACGCCGTAAAGTTCACCCCCGACGACGGCAAGGTCACCGTGCGGAGCCACGTGCTGCCCAACTCGATCGTGCTCATGATCGCCGATACCGGTATCGGCATCGCGCCGGCCTCTCTGCGGCGGCTCGGCAACCCGTTCGAACAGGTCGAGAGCCAGCTCACCAAGACCTACCAGGGCTCCGGTCTCGGCCTTGCCATTGCGCGGTCGCTGACCAGCCTGCACGGCGGAACGATGCGGCTGCGCTCGAAGCTCGGCACCGGTACCGTCGTCCGCATCGTCCTGCCGCGCGAACCGCAGCAGCCGATGGCGAAAGCAAAAGTCGAGGCAGTAGCCGCGTGACCTACTCCAGCGTCGGCGCCACTTCGCGGGCGACCTGCACCAGCGCCGCGATCAGCGGCGTCATCGGATCGCGCTGGGGGATCACCATCCCGACGCTGTAGTCGACGACGGGATCGACGATCGGAATGCTGCGGATGGTGTCCGCCAACCCCAGGGTCTCGGCGAGTTTTGCCGGCATCACGCTCGCCCAGCGCCCGGTCTTCACATGGGTATAGAGGACCACAAGCGAGTTCGAGGTCAGCGTCGGCGTGGCCTCGGCCCCGACCGACGCCAGCGCGCGATCGATGATGCGGCGGTTCTGCATGTCCGGCGTCAAGAGGCACAGCGGCACCTGCCCGACTTCCTTCCAGGTGACCTGCTTGCGATCCCCGAACATGGCATCGGGCGAGGTCAGCAGGCGATAGCTTTCGTTGTAGAGCGGAATGGTGCGAACCTTACCGATCGGCTCGTTCTCGATATAGGTCAGCCCGGCGTCGACCTCGAGATTTTCGAGCAGGCCCAGCACGTCGGCCGACGTGCAGGACTGGATACGAAAGCGCACGTCCGGGTACCGCGCGCGGAACGGCGTCGTCAGCGACGCCACCATACCGAGCACGGTGGGGATCGCGGCGATCCTGATCTCGCCGGATAGCTTGTCCTTGAGGCTGTTGATCTCCTGCCGCATCGCGCGGGCGTCGCCGACGATGCGCCGCGCCCAGTCGAGGGTGCGTTCGCCCTCCGGCGTAAACCCCTGAAAGCGGGAACCACGCTGCACCAGCATGACGCCGAGAATTTCCTCGAGCTGCTTGAGGCTGGTCGACATGGTCGGCTGGGTGACGCCGCAGGCTTCCGCCGCCCGTCCGAAATGCCGCTCCTTTGCGAGGGCCAGCAGGAGTTCAAGCTTGTCGATCAAAGGGATGGTCCCAAGGCGTTTGGTGGTGAAGATGGTCGTCCGGCGGCCAGAAATAGCATGGACCGGCGGGTATCAACACTTCAAAAGCGGCATCCGGATGCGCCGGATTCCGAGCCAATCTGGTTCTCATATCGCCTCATTTTTCAACCCTATCAGCGGCATTGCAAGGAGCAAAGCGGCGACCCGTCGCTGCTGCCTTGTCCGACATTGCGAGCCACCCGGTCGGCGCGTAGCGCCGCCGGATGACAGGCTCCGCGAAGCAAGCCATAGCGCGGCCCGGAGATGGTGTTCCGCCTCGGTCGGGTCAGACGAGCGCGTGGTTCCGGCGGATAACATTGCTGCTTGCAGGGCTGTCGGGTTCGGGGGTGATCTGGACCGCCCTGCCCACAGCATTCCTGCCTGTCTGCTCGTCAGCGCCATGACGCGTCAGGGCACGAGCCGCTAGCGCTGTTCGCGGCACAGGCGATATCGGATTCAGTCGGCATCGGTCAGAGAAAGCTTCGGCGCGATTCTGTCGAATTCCGTTTCGGCGGGTTGCACGTAAGCAGTCTGGAAACGATGATCGAAATGCCGGATCGGCGCGTAGATGCGACTTACGGCGAAAATCTCCAAGGCATGGTCATAGCCTTTGATGGTTCGCTCGCCGATGGATGCAAGGGCGATGCTGTCCTTGACATGCCCGGTGACGGCCGGGTCCACCAGTATCTGCGCGTCCTCCGCCAAATCGCAAAGCCGCGATGCCAGATTGACGACGTTTCCGATCGCCGTGTAGTCGAGGCGCCCGTGCCAGCCGAGCGCTCCAACGGTCGCAGGTCCCATCGCGATACCCACGCCGAAACCAATGGCGCAGCCACGGGCGTTCCAGGAATTGGCAAGGAATTGCACCGCAGCCTGCATGTCGATCGCAAGCCGAACAGCGCGCTGCGCCGGATCTTCGCACGCGACCGGCGCGTTGAGGAGGACCATCACGCCGTCGCCGGCAAAGCGGATCAAGGTCGCCTCATGGCTGGCCGTGACGGCGCCGATGGCTTCATAGTACTGCCTCAGCACGGCCAGAATGGCATCGGGCTCGGCACGCGCGGTAAACGCAGTGAAGCCGCGCAGATCGCCGAAAATCGCAACCACCTCCCGCCGCCGTGCGTCCAACAGCCGCTGATCGGAGTGCTCAACCAGTTCAGCCACCTGCGGAGCAAGGAATTGCTTCAGGCGATTGATGCGCTCGGACTTCTGCTGCGAGGCCCCGAGCTCCTCCGCCATCTGGTTGAAGCGGATCGCCAATTGCTCAAGTTCGTCGCGGCTCTGGATCGTAATGCGATGGTCGAACTGCCCCATCCCGATCCGCTCAACGCCGTCTTCGAGCTGCCTGATCGGTCCCCACATCCGGGACGCCCGCCAGTAAGCGAGCACAAACGCGAAAACGATGCCGATGGCAATGAGTATCAGGGAACGCCACAACGCGGCGCGGATCGATTCGAACGCCTCCAGCACAGGCTGTTCGGCGATCACCGTCCAATCCACGTTGGCGGCACGCACCGCGAGCGCGACCACCGGCTCGCCGTCCTCACCGGTCGTCGAGACCGCCGATCCATTCGCTTCGCTGACGACGGACTTCAGCCGGTTAAAGTCACCTGCCCCTGCTCCGCTGCGCAGGACCAGGCTGATGTCCGGATGGGCAATCAGACGTCCGGTGTCGTCGACGACAAGGGCATGGCCGGTGTCGCCGATTTTGATTGCTGCGATGATATCCCAGATCAGTTTCAGGTTGATGTCGGCCACAACAATCCCGGCGGCCGCGCGGTTTCCCGCGACCGCGATCCGCATATAAGGCTCGGAATCGCGCCGATAGTGCACCGGGCCATACCAGACCCGGTTGGCACGCGCGCCGACAACTGCGGGATCGGCCGACATATCCGTGCCGCGACCGGTCCGGTTCATGCTGACGCGGGATACAAAAACGCGTTCGGTACCGGTCGGGTCGACCATCGAGAGCGAAACGATCGCCGGCACCTGCTGCAGCAGACGCAGCCCGTCGATCCTGCGCCGGTCGTCCTCGCCCTGCGTCCAGGGAAACTGCACGACCCAACCGAGTTGATCGCGAATACCATCGGTGAAGGCCTGAATCCTGTCGGCCGCGGAGCGGGCCTCGACTTGAAGAATCTCATTGAGGTAGAGGCGATTGTCACGAAACGCAAACCAGGCCTCGGTTGCGGAACCAAGCATGAGAGGCGTCACCACTGCGACAAACAGTGTGACGAAGTACTTCATGAACAGGGAGCGGCGCGGAGAGTTCACCGAAGGAAAATCCAATGAAAAGAGCTTTAAACCAATGTGAGATGCGCCGGGATCATTCGATCACCCGATTGGCGCGGAAAAGAACGGAGGATTTGTCCAGGTCGATGCCGAGCAATTCGGCCGTCCTGAGATTCACGACCAGCTCGAATTTGGTTGGCTGAACGACGGGAAGATTGGCCGGCCTTTCGCCACGCAGGATCCGGTCGGCATAGCTCGCAAGCGAAAAATAGGTCGCCCGCTGGTTCGCGCCATAGCTCAAAAGCCCGCCGGCGTCGCAATATTCGCTCCAGCCAAACATCGATGGCAGCCGATGCGCGATGGCGAAGTCGGCAATCTTGCCTCGGTGCACCATGGTGAGGACGTCCGGAAAGACGAGCAACGCATCCGCACGCGCCTCTCCTGCCAACCCAAGCGCGTTGTCCAGCTCGTCTGCGCCCGAGAAGGGAACGTAATGCGGCACGATACCCAGCTTCTCGGCGGCCTCTTTGGTCGCGCGCCACTCCGATTGCTCGCCCGGATGATTGGCATTTGATAGAACCGCAAGCTTGCGCAGGTTCGGGAGGACCTCCTTCAACAGCTCAACCCGCTTTCCTGCCAGCTCCAGCGACAGGAAGGTCGAGCCGGTGAAATTACCGCCGGGCTGCCCGACGCTTTTGACAAGGCCCAGTTCCACGGGGTCGCCGCTCAGGGCGAACAGCACCGGCACCTCCTCGACCGCGGTCATCGCGCGCGTCGCCGGGCCGCTCGAGACGGCCAGATCGACCTTGCCGCGCCTGAGTTCGGATGCCACCTCGCGTAGCGCCTGCGGGTTGCCGATCGCATAGTGCAGTTCAAGGACAACATTCTTGCCCTCGACATAGCCCCGCGCGCGCAATCCCTCCCGGAAGCCATCCAGGAATGGATCCGGCTGGGACTGCGTGGAGAGCCAGAAGATGCGATAGACCCGCGCCGATTCCTGCGCGAGCGCAGCGGCCGGACAGGCCAGCGCAGCACCGACCAATGCAATGAAATCTCGTCGTTTCATGCCGGCAAATATGGCCTGGGCCGGCGTTCTGCGCTTAGAGCCGGCGTTCAGATAGTCTCCAGATAATCTTGATTTTTGGCCCTGCAGGCGATCGGCAACGCGATCATCGCGACGCATGAGGCTGATGGTCAGCCGGCTTTCGGTATGCCTGCCACGCGCAACCCTTCGACGAACCGGTCGATAAAGCCGGCATCGTTGCAGAAGAAGAACTCCTGCCGTGCTGTCCCGGTAGTGTAGTTCGGCTTGCGTTGCAGAAGCTCGGCGGTCACCACTTTCGCCTGCATCGAGTCGCCGAGCAAGCCGAGCGAAGCTGCAAGCGTCGCAAAGGCCTGATAGGTGGCATTGGGCTGCCGGGTTGCCCGTCGGGCGAACTCGACTGCTATGTCATACTCGCTGAGCGAGAAGTGCGCCCAGGCGCGGACATGGTGGAAAGCAGAAATGTGGCTGTCGCGGGGGCTCAGCATGGTCGCCCGATCGAGCAGCGTTTCCGCCTCGATCTCCCGTCCATACCACAGCATATTGAACCCTTGCGCGAAATAGGCTTGCGCAAAACTCGGATTGAGCTCCAGCGACACATCGAGCGCTGCCAGCGCTTCGTCATTCTGATGGGTCAGGCACAGGGCGCGTCCGAGGGCGCAATGGCAAAAACAATCGAGTTCGTCGAGCGCCACCGCATGATGCCCCTGACGCAACGCCGTCTCCAGTCGCGCCGGGCGATCTTTCGGCTCGTCGATAAAGGCGCGCTGCAGATTGACGTAGCTGAGCGCGCCATGGCCCCGCGCGAAATTCGGATCAGCGGCGATCGCACGGTGAAAATAGGTTTCGGCCGAGTCGAACCCCGGCGTGGTGAAGCGCCACAGGTTCCACAGGCCGCGCTGGTAGCAATCCCAGGCGTCGAGGCTTTCCGGCGCCTTGCGGGCGGCAAGCTGCTGCTCGACCTTCGATAGCTCCGGCTCGATCGTTGCGGCGATCTGGCGAGCCATCTCTTCCTGGATATCGAAGATATATTCGAGCTGCAGGTCGTATTTGTCTGCCCACAACTGCTTGCCGTCCGCCGCGCGGACGAGCTCTGCCGTGATCCGCACGGTATCGCGGCTCTTGCGAACGCTGCCGACCATCACATACCGGACGCCGAGCAGCTCACCGACCTCGCGGGCATCGACCACCCGCCCCTGGAATCCGACGGTCGAATGCCGCGAGATCACCGAAAGCCACCGGTTGCGCGCAAGGAGCCGGATGATGTCCTCGGTCAGCCCATAGCTGAAATAGTCGTTCTCCGGATCGCCGGACATATTCCCGAACGGCAGCACCGCGATCGACGGTCGCGTACTGGCCTCGGCCTTCACGGATTCCGAGACGATGTCATCGAGGCGGGATACTTCGGCAGAGACCGAGACGTGGGCGGGAGCGTCGGCCGGCGCAGCACTATCCTTGGGAACCAGCGGGGCCGCTTCCATGCCGGCTTCCGGCGCGCTGACGGCCTGAACGTCGCCGACGAAACGGAAGCCGCGCTTGTGCAGCGTCCGAATAAAGAGCTGGTCGGTTCCATTGTCGCCAAGCGCGCGGCGGGCGCCGTTGATGCGGCTTGAGAGCGCAGCTTCCGAGATGATCCGGCCATTCCAGACCGTCTCGATCAGCTCATCCTTGCTGACGATGCGGTCATGGTTCCGCACCAGGTGGACAATGAGATCGAACACTTGAGGCTCGATATGGACGGATTCGCCAAGCCGACGCAGCTCTTGCTGGCTGAGGTCTAGCTCAAACTCGGCAAATCGGTACTGCATTACCACCCCGGCCGAGGTTAATGCGATCCGTACCTCGCAAACACCAGACGGATCAATGAAACAAATCGAGCAAAAACAACCGCTTCAGGAGGGAAAACCAAGGCCTTCTGAAGAACTCCGCCAAGCTTGAGCGGGCATCTCAATTTACAGACGGGTCAACTCTCGTTCAACCGGAGATGACCGATGACCGGCCTGCTTGATTCCACCAATTCCGATGTTTCGCCAGAAGGCCTGATGCCGCAACGGCACGCGGCCAACGCCGTTTACCCGCGCCTCGCTCCTTCCATGAAGCGAGCCCGGCGCTCCCGCCGGAGGGCTGACCCATGACTATCATCACCGCAATCCCGTCAGCGACAACGCCAGCGATGTGGAGAAGCGCCCTCCTCCTGGTCGCGCGCCTGAGACGATTTTTCAACCGCTGGGCTGCCGCGACCACCGCCTATCATGAGCGGCAGGTCAAACTGTTCGCGTTGCATCGGCTTGAGGGCCAAGAACTCGATCAGACGCGTATCTACCGCGGCCCGATCGATGACGTCGTCGATAAAGCAGCGCAACTCCGCAAGCGACGCCGCCTCGGATAGCCCTGAACAAGACCATTGCCAGACATCACCATTTCAAACGACCATTTCAAACGCAAGGAGATCGAAAATGTCGATTACCATGCACACCGGACCAAACAGTCCTGCGAAAGCCGTCTCTTTCGCGACGAGATTGCTCACGCTCTGTTACGGCGGGCTCGCCTATCTGATCTTCCTCGGCACGTTCCTCTACGCAGTCGGCTTCGTCTCGCAATACATCGTACCCAAAAACATCAATACCGGTACGGCGTCTTCGCTGACGACGGCCTTGCTGATGAACCTGGTGCTGATGTCGATCTTTGCCGTGCAGCACAGCGGCATGGCGCGGCAGGGCTTCAAGCGACTGTTCGCGCGCTTCGCTTCGCCGGCGATCGAACGCTCTACCTATGTGCTGCTGGCGAGCCTGACGCTGATCTTGTTGTTCTGGCAGTGGCAGCCGATGCCTGCGGTGGTCTGGCACATCGACAATCCCGTTGTCGCCGGCATCGCGACCGCGGGCGGCTTTGCGGGTTGGCTCATCGTGCTCTACAGCACGTTCCTGATCAGCCATTTCGAGCTGTTCGGATTGACGCAAGTAGTCGCGCATTTTGCCGGCCGCATGGTCGAGCCCATGAAGTTCAAGACGCCGGGCCTCTATCGCCTGATCCGGCACCCGATCTATCTCGGCTTCATCATCGCCTTCTGGTGCACGCCGACGATGACGCTGGGCCACCTGCTGTTCGCGGCGGTGACGACGGCCTACATCTTCGTCGGCATCTATCTCGAAGAACGCGATCTGGTGGCGATGTTCGGCGATGAGTATCGGCGCTATCGCGAAAAGGTGTCGATGCTGGTGCCGGGCATCTTCTGAAAACAACGACTAGACATCCAAGACGCGCTCGTCACGGCAGACCTGACGAGCGCGCGCTAATCGGCGTTAACCTCTATCCGCCTGCCATCGCACCCATAGGCCTTGCCTATGCCCTTGTCTTGATTGCGTTTTGAAATCGCAACATGAGACAGCTTTATTGATATTGCGCGCGATTGCCCTACTCATCGGAGCACACAACCTCTGATGAGAACGCGGAAATGACATCGGCATACGAACCATGGAATGAAGCGCGCGGCGCCGCGCTCATCGCCGAGCACGACAAGCTCGAAGGCGCAACGCTGGTCATCCTGCATGCGATGCAGGAGGCGTTCGGTTACGTGCCGGAGCCCGCCATTCCGATGATCGCATCCGCGCTCAGCCTGTCGCGCGCCGAGGTGCATGGCGTGTTCACGTTCTATCATGATTTCCGCAGCGAACCCGCCGGCCGCCACGTGCTGAAACTGTGCCGCGCCGAAGCGTGCCAGGCCGCTGGCGGCGATGCACTTGCCGCGCGCGCGGAAGCCAAGCTCGGCATCTCGCTTGGAAACACCACGGCCGATGCCCGCGTGACACTGGAGCCGATCTATTGCCTCGGGCTGTGCGCCACCGCGCCGTCGGCGATGCTCGACGGCCGTGTCGTCGGACGGCTGGATGAACCGCGCCTCGACGCGCTGGTGGCGGAGGCACAGCGATGACGATGCGCATTTTCGTTTCCCGCGATGCCGGCGCGATCGCCGTCGGCGCCGATGAAGTGGCAATCGCGCTGGAACAGGTAGCGATCAAATCGGGCGTCGCCGTCGAGATCGTCAGAACGGGATCGCGCGGGCTCTATTGGCTCGAGCCGATGGTCGAAGTCGCAACCTCCCAGGGGCGTGTCGCGTTCGGACCCGTAACAACGGCAGATACGCCGACGGTGTTCGATGCCATGACCACCGGCAGCCCGCACCCGCTGCGGCTCGGCGTCACCGACGAGATTTCCTGGTTGAAGCGGCAGACTCGCCTGACGTTCGCACGTTGCGGCGTGATCGATCCCCGCTCGGTCAACGATTATCGCGACCATGACGGCTACAAGGGGCTTGAGCGCGCACTGACGCTGACCTCGGACGAGATCGTCACTGAGGTGACCACCTCCGGACTGCGCGGGCGCGGCGGCGCCGGCTTCCCGACCGGCATCAAGTGGAAGACGGTGGCGTTAGCCCAAGCCGACCGCAAATACATCGTCTGCAATGCCGACGAAGGCGACAGCGGCACGTTTGCCGACCGCATGATCATGGAAGGCGATCCCTTCGTCGTGATCGAGGGCATGACGATCGCAGGTGTCGCCGTCGGCGCCACCAAGGGCTACATCTACATCCGCTCGGAATATCCGCACGCGGTGGCGGCGATGAATGCCGCGATCACGGCCGCGCGTCGCACCGGCTATCTCGGCGAGCGCATCGTCGGCTCCAGCCACAGTTTCGATTTGGAGGTGCGGGTCGGCGCCGGCGCCTATGTCTGCGGTGAGGAGACTTCGCTGCTGGAAAGCCTGGAAGGCCGCCGCGGCATCGTTCGCGCCAAGCCGCCGCTGCCGGCGCATAAGGGCCTGTTCGGCCGGCCCACCGTGATCAACAACGTGCTCTCATTCGCGGCGATCCCGTTCATCCTCGCCGGCGGCGCCAAGGCTTACGCCGATTTCGGGATGGGACGCTCGCGCGGCACCATGCCGATCCAGCTCGCCGGCAACATCCGCTATGGCGGCCTGTTCGAGACCGGATTCGGCATCACGCTCGGCGAACTCGTCGACGATATCGGCGGCGGCACGCTTACCGGCCGTCCCGTTCGCGCGGTGCAGGTCGGCGGGCCGCTCGGCGCGTATTTTCCGCGTGCGCTGTTCGACACGCCGTTCGACTACGAAGCCTTCGCTGCGCGTGACGGGCTGATCGGCCACGGCGGCATTGTGGTATTCGATGACAGCGTCGACATGGCAAAACAGGCCCGCTTTGCGATGGAGTTCTGTGCGGTCGAATCCTGCGGCAAGTGCACGCCGTGCCGGATTGGCTCGACCCGCGGCGTCGAGACGATCGACAAGATTATCCTGGGTGAGCGTACTTCCGAAAACCTCGCCGTGGTCGAGGACCTCTGCAACACCATGAAATTCGGCTCGCTCTGCGCGCTCGGCGGCTTCACGCCCTACCCCGTGCTGAGCGCATTGAAACACTTCCGGGAAGATTTTGGCCCGGCACCGGCCCGACTACAGGCCGCGGAATAGGAGAAACGCCATGTCGCTGATCCAGGAAATCGACTTCGGAACACCGCGCGCCAAATCCGAAACAATGGTGACGCTCACCATCGACGGCAACAGTGTCACCGTGCCCGAGGGCACCTCGATCATGCGCGCGGCGATGGAAGCCGGCACGCAGATCCCGAAACTCTGCGCCACCGACATGGTCGACGCCTTCGGATCCTGCCGTCTGTGCCTGATCGAGATCGAGGGCCGCGCCGGAACGCCGGCGTCCTGCACCACGCCGGCCATGAACGGCCTCGTCGTCCATACTCAGGCCGAGCGGCTGAAGAAGCTGCGCAAGGGCGTGATGGAGCTCTACATCTCCGACCATCCGCTGGACTGCCTGACCTGCGCCGCCAACGGCGATTGCGAATTGCAGGACATGGCGGGCGCCGTCGGCCTGCGCGACGTGCGCTACGGCTATGAGGGCGAGAACCATGTGTTCGCGAAGTCCGACGGCTGCACCAATGACAACTGGATGCCGAAGGACGAATCCAATCCGTACTTCACCTACGATCCCTCGAAATGCATCGTCTGCTCGCGCTGCGTTCGTGCCTGCGAGGAAGTGCAAGGCACATTTGCGCTGACGATCGCCGGCCGCGGCTTCGACAGCCGGGTGTCGCCCGGCATGAGCGAGAGCTTCCTCGGCTCCGAATGCGTGTCCTGCGGCGCCTGCGTGCAGGCCTGCCCGACCGCCACACTGACGGAAAAGTCCGTCATCGAGATCGGCCTGCCCGAGCATTCGGTCGTCACCACCTGCGCCTATTGCGGCGTCGGTTGCGCCTTCAAGGCGGAAATGCGCGGCGAGGAAGTCGTGCGCATGGTTCCCTACAAGGACGGCAAGGCCAACCGCGGCCATTCCTGCATCAAGGGACGCTTCGCCTGGGGCTACACCACCCACAAGGAGCGCATTCTCAAGCCGATGATCCGCGAAGATATCTCCGATCCCTGGCGCGAGGTGTCGTGGGATGAGGCGTTCAATTTTGCCGCGGCGAAATTCAAGGGCATCCAGCAGAAACACGGACGCGATGCCGTCGGCGGCATCACCTCCTCCCGCTGCACCAATGAAGAAACCTATCTGGTGCAGAAGCTGATCCGCGGCGGTTTCGGCAACAACAATGTCGATACCTGTGCTCGCGTCTGCCACTCGCCGACCGGCTATGGCCTGTCGACGACGTTCGGCACCTCGGCCGGCACGCAGGATTTCGATTCCGTCGAGCATACCGACGTCGTCATGGTGATCGGCGCCAACCCGGCCTCCGCCCACCCGGTGTTCGCTTCGCGCTTGAAGAAGCGGCTGCGCGAGGGCGCCAAACTGATCGTGATCGATCCCAGGCGCACCGAGATGGTGGAAGCCCCTCACCTCAAGGCGTTGCATCTGCCGTTGATGCCCGGCACCAACGTCGCCGTGCTCACGGCGCTGGGACATGTGATCGTCACCGAGGGCTTGGTCGATGAAGCATTCGTGCGCGAGCGCTGCGACTGGAGCGAGTTCGAGGAATGGGCCGCCTTCGTGGCGCTGCCGAAGAATAGCCCGGAAGCGACCGCGATCATGACCGGCGTCGATCCGAAGGTGCTGCGCGAAGCCGCCCGGCTGTTCGCCACCGGCGGCAACGGCGCGATCTATTACGGCCTTGGCGTCACCGAGCACAGCCAGGGCTCGACCACCGTGATTGCGATCGCCAACCTCGCGATGGCGACCGGCAACATCGGCCGGCCCGGCGTCGGCGTGAACCCGCTGCGCGGCCAGAACAACGTCCAGGGCTCCTGCGACATGGGCTCATTCCCGCATGAACTGCCCGGCTATCGCCATATCTCGGGCGACGCCGTGCGCGACCAGTTCGAGGCGATGTGGAACGTCAAGCTCAATCCCGAGCCGGGGCTGCGCATTCCCAACATGTTCGACGCCGCGATCGAAGGCACCTTCATGGGCATCTATGTGCAGGGTGAAGACATCCTGCAGTCCGATCCCAACACCAAGCATGTGGTGGCGGCGCTGTCGTCGATGGAATGCGTCATCGTGCATGACCTCTTCCTCAATGAGACCGCAAACTATGCTCACGTCTTCCTGCCGGGATCGACCTTCCTGGAGAAGGACGGCACCTTCACCAATGCCGAGCGGCGCATCCAGCGCGTCCGCAAGGTGATGACACCGCGCAACGGGCTCGCCGACTGGGAGGTCACCATCGGCCTCGCCAAGGCGATGGGCTATAACATGCAATACGATCACCCGTCGCAAATCATGGACGAGATCGCCGCGCTGACGCCGACTTTTGCCGGCGTCTCCTATGCCAGGCTGGACGAGCTGGGCTCGGTGCAGTGGCCCTGCAACGAGAAGGCGCCGGACGGCACACCGGTGATGCACATCAACGGCTTCGTTCGCGGCAAGGGCAAGTTCGTCATAACAGAATATGTCCCGACCGACGAACGTACCGGGCCGAGGTTCCCGCTGCTGCTGACGACCGGGCGCATCCTCAGCCAGTACAATGTCGGCGCACAGACCCGCCGCACCGATAACGTCATCTGGCATGCCGAGGACCGGCTGGAAATCCATCCGCATGACGCCGAGCAGCGCGGCGTGCGCGACGGCGACTGGGTGCGGCTGGCAAGCCGCGCCGGCGAAACCACCCTGCGCGCCGAGGTCACCGACCGCGTAGCGCCGGGCGTCGTCTACACCACCTTCCACCATCCGGACACGCAGGCCAACGTCATCACGACGGACTTTTCGGACTGGGCCACCAATTGTCCGGAATACAAGGTGACGGCGGTGCAGATTTCGCCGTCGAACGGACCATCCGACTGGCAGAAGGCCTATGACGAGCAGGCTCGCCACTCCCGCCGCATCGCGCCGGCGGAAGCCGCGGAGTAAGGCATGGCTGATGCGGTCACCACCGCCGATCGGCAGATCTGGCGCGACGGTCACCTTGGTGAAGGTACACGCCTGATCCCGGAGGAGACCGCGATCGCCCTCACCTACAATGGCGGCACCTATGCCGTCATGATGGGCACGCCGCAGAACCTGCAGGACCTTGCCATAGGGTTCAGCCTGAACGAGGGCATCGTGCAGTCGCCCGACGAGATCGTCTCGCTCAATATCGTGGAACTCGATGACGGCATCGAACTGCGAATGTGGCTGGCGGCGCCGCAGGCCGAGCGCGTCAACGAGCGACGGCGGCACATCGCAGGACCGACCGGCTGCGGCATCTGCGGGATCGAATCCATCGCCGAAGCCGTGCGCCCGTCCGCGGTCGTGACAGCGGGGCGCGTGTTCTCGCCCCATGAGATCATGGCCGCGATGGCGAGCATGACCGTATTGCAGCAGATCAACATCCAGACCCGCGCGGTGCATGCGGCGGCATTCTGGACACCGGCGCACGGCCTTGTAGCGCTGCGCGAGGATGTCGGCCGCCACAATGCGCTGGACAAGCTCGCCGGCGCGCTGGCGCAGGAGAGCGTTTCCACCAGCCAGGGCATCGTGTTGCTGACCAGCCGCGTCTCGGTCGAAATGGTGCAGAAGACCGCCGCGATCGGCGCTCCGCTGATGGTCGCGGTGTCGGCGCCGACGGCGCTCGCGGTTCGCACGGCGGATGCCGCCGGCATCACGCTCGCGGCCATAGCGCGCGCCGATGGATTTGAGATCTTCACGCATCCACAGCGGATTGCGGTTACACAATGTACTGGCGTTGCGGAGGCTACCCATGTCGCCTGATCGGCTGATCTACATGGCCAATCAAATCGGAAAATTCTTTCAGAGCCAGGGCCACGACAAGGCGGTGCCCGGGATCGCCGAGCACATCAAGAAGTTCTGGGACCCGCGGATGCGCAAGGCGATCTTTGCGCATCTGGACGCCGGCGGTATCGGGCTCGACTCCAATGTCCGCGACGCGCTCGAGACGCTGAAGCAGGCGTAGGCACCGGGCCGAGCCGGAATTCACTGCAAGGTTCTGCCGGCCGCGCAAGCAACCGGCAGAACCCAGGCGTCCGGGATTGCAGCGGCCGGCTACATTCCCATGATCGCGATATCCTTCACCGCGCCGCTGACGCCGGCGATCTTTGCAGCCTCGGTCGCCTTTCCGGTCGCGAGGTCGATGCTGTAGAGCGTGCCGCCCGCCATCAGCCAGGCTTCGTTCTTGCCGTTACCGTCGGACCAGATGTCAAACGCGACGGTATCCGCCTTGATCCCGAGTTTGCCGATCGCGCCGAGCACGCCGTCATTCGGTGGCGCCTGCTTGATCAATCCGCCGATGGTGCCGTCAATATTGAACAGCGCCGTCTCCTTTGTGCCCTTCACCGAGTTGGTATAGGCGCCGGCGACGATGTTCGGCTTTTCGCCCTTGTGCATGTCGCTGTCGGCAAACTTGTGGTCGCCGTCCTTGGTCACCTTGCCGTCATCGACATTCGCCCGCAGGTTCATCCCGTCCGCGCCCATCACACGCAAGCGGTCCGCCACCGGATTGAAATCCACCGTCGCGGCCACGCCCCTGGCCAGCATGGTGTCGAGCTTCGATTTCGTGGTGGCCTTGCCGTCCAGCGCGATGGTCACGATGGTGCCATCGTCGACCAATCCATAGAGCATGCCGTCGGCCGGACGGACGTCGATGCCGACCAGCGCGCCGGAAATGCCGGTGACCTTGACGGACCCGGTCGCCTTCTTCTGCGCGGTATCGACCATCGCAATTGTGTCGCCGCCGATCAGGGCTGCGACCTGCGCGGCGTTGGCGGCTGCGGATGACAGCAATAGTGCGGCCGAAGCGGCGAAAATCGAACGATAGTTCATCGGTGAGCTCCCTGTGTTGCTATGATCCTCTCGGGACCAACACAGCGGGTACCGGCGGCACGGCGAAACGGATGCAGCACACTGAAAATAATTTTCGGCACATGCATCCAAATGTCGCATCTCAAGGTAGAACAACTATGCAAGGGCATAGACATGACTGGAAATGGCACCATCACCGCCAACCTGCAGGCTCCCGCCCTGTTCGATGGGGAGCGCGAGGCGCAGCTTGCCGCGGCCCTGGCGCGCTGCGCGGCCGGCGACCGCACC
Source organism: Bradyrhizobium sp. CSA112 (assembly GCF_029051645.1). GTDB lineage: Bacteria > Pseudomonadota > Alphaproteobacteria > Rhizobiales > Xanthobacteraceae > Bradyrhizobium. The sequence goes on along the minus strand of NZ_JAACFS010000001.1, from coordinate 189,407 downwards.
GCATTGCGCGTGATCTACGACAGCGAGGCGCCGCGCATGGTCGGCATCGCGCGCCGCATCCTGTTTCGGCAGGACCTGGCGGAAGAGGAGGTGCACGACGCCTTTATCCGGATCTGGCGCGGCGCGGCCGGCTTCGATCCGCGCCGCGGCAGCGCGCGCGGCTGGCTCTATGCAGTGGTGCGCAACCGCGCCCTCAGCATTCATCGCGATGAGCACCGCTATGAAGCATCGGATGAAAGCACCCAGGATGTCGACTGCGAGGCCACCCTGTCGCGGATGCCGGAGACCAGCGCGCTGCGCCGGTGCCTCGAGCAGATCGACCGTCCCCGCCGCGACGTCGTGGTGCTCGCCTATGTTCACGGCATGAGCCACGGCGAATTGGCGGGACGGCTCAAGGTTCCGCTCGGCACGGTCAAAAGCTGGGTACGGCGCAGCCTCTTTGCGCTGCAGGAGTGCATGGGATGAACCTGCACGATGCCGATAACGCTATGGCCGCCGATTACGTGATGGGCCTCCTGGACGGTGCGGAGCACGCCGCCGCTGAACGGCGCATCGCAGCCGACCAATCGTTTGCTCAGGCTGTCAGCGCGTGGCGGGAACGGCTTGCGGACCTCGATCTCACGGCCGAGGAAATCCCACCGAACCCGGCGCTTTGGCAGCGCATCGTGGATGCAACCAGAATCGCGCCGATCGACGCCCTGCCCTCCGCACGCACCGCGCTGCGTGGCGCCACACTGTGGGACAATATCCGGTTCTGGCGCGGCCTCGGTATCGGCGGCGTCTTCGCTGCGCTGTTTTTTGCGGCGATCATGGTTGGTGCGTTGGCGACGTCGCGCCAGCTTCGTCATGACATGATCGCGCTCGCCCAGCGCAAGCCGGTTTACGTCGCCGTGCTGGTGAACGACACGACCAAAGAGGCCGGCGCCATCGTCAACGCGTTTTCGAACGGCCGGGTCGAGCTGATACCGTTGCGGCCGATCGAGGTTCCTGCCGGCCGCACGCTGCAGGTTTGGACGTTGTGGGATCGCGCGATCGGCCCGAAATCGATCGGCCTCACCGCTCAGCCGCGCACGCTGCAGCTCGAACTGGAGTCGCTGCCGGAAACCGTGCAAGACCAACTGTTCGAGATAACGCTGGAGCCTGAAGGCGGCTCACCCATCGGACGACCGACCGGCCCAATTCTGTTCAAGGGCAATGCGGCACGGGCCTTGTAGTCGCCTCAGAGGGAAAGAAGTATTCGATCACGCTGCCGGTTTAGCCGTCGTCCCTGCGAAAGCAGGGACCCATAACCACCGTCGCCAATTGTTGAGGGAAAGCCGTCAACCATCTTGCCAGGACAACAACCGCCGCGGCGTATGGGTCTCCCGATGTGCAATTGCACATCTGAGATCGCGCTTCGCTTGTCCGGGACGACGGCGTTGGATGTTGCACGTCGTCCTGAGGGAAAGTGGCTGGCCGTCCGGTTTCAGCACCAGCCCTTCTTCCAGTGACCGGGCGGGCAGCCACGTCCGCGCCAGCCGACCTTCCGGCCCCGGCTCCAACCAAACGGACGATAGCCGTGTCCGCGGCCCCAACCGTGCCCGCGGCCGTGCCCGCCCTTTACCTCAATCAGATCGGCCTTGACCAGAGAAGCGTGGATCATCACATGGCCCGCGGGCAGCGCCGTGGCCGCCGGGGACATAAAAGCAATTGGCATTGCGACTGCGATTCCGAATAGTAGTTTGCGCATGGCCCCACCGGCTCCAGAGTTGAAGGAGGCGACGTCAGAACAGGAAAAAATGGCAATAGTTCCGCGCGAATGGGGCGGACTTCCGAAAGCGCGTCGATTTCTCTAACTTCAACTTCAAGTACAGGAATGGAGGCTGCCGGTGAGCATTCCCGTCATCCAACAGGCCAAGATCCAGGCCCAGGTTCTGGTCCCTCTCGTCAAGGCTCTGCAGGCGGAGCTGGGAGAGGAGCGCGCCAACGGAATCGTCCGAAAGGCCCTGGGTGATCTCTACCGCGCTTTCGGCGAAGAATTCTGGCGGGCGAAAAACGAGAAGAATCTGGGCAAGGCCATCGCTTCGGCGTTCACGACCTATGCGCGTGATGATGCGCTGCATTACGACGTGATCGACCAGTCGCAGGACGTCTTCGCGTTCAATGTCAGACGGTGCAGGTACGCCGAGTTCTACAAGGAGCTGGGTGAGCCGGAGCTCGGATTCCTGTTGGTGTGCGCGGCGGATTTCGATACCGTCGAAGGTTTTGGGCCCGACGTCAAGTTAACCCGCACGCAGACCATCATGCAGGGCGCCGGCCATTGCGATTTTCGCTACCGGCGGACGGGCAGTACCGACTGAACGTAGGGTCCACGATAGATTCTATCGTATTTTTTCGTCCCTGAACCGGAAAGCCCGGAACGAGATCGCTGCTCCCGCGTTGAAGGTGTGAGCGGTAGATCTGGAAGGAGAAATCCAACCGGAAATATCAGCTCAAAGCCCCGTCAGTTATTGAAATAGCTGGCGGGGTTTTGATGTAGGAGGGCTCTTGGCTTACGCGCTTTTTAATGGCGACAGGCAGATCGGCCCTGGCTTGCCGACCGAGCCAGAGGTCTGGAAGCACGCCCTCGATGATGGCCTGATTTCCGACGTTCCCGTCGCCGATGAGGCAGGCGGACAGGTTCTGCCCGCGCGCTACCACGTGAAGGAAATCAGGGAAGAGCGCTGCGCGCCGGATCCGGCCTCGAAGCTTCCAGACGAAATTCCCTGACGCCGTTTTCGTCGGTGCCCTCGCATGGCCCTACCGTGCCTGCTTGACGAAGGTCAGGCCGCTCAGGGTCAGCCGTTCCTCGCTGGTTTCCCCGTTGGCCACGAGCCCTTCCAGATAGGTTTCCAGTTCCGGCAGCTTGCGGTCGAAGTCGGCACCACGGCCCATGAGCTGGCACGCCTTCCTGATGCGCTCGATGGGCTTGTCGAAGATATTGATCTGCGTATGCATCCCGGCCTCCTGATCCCGCGACAATTCCGGGCGGCCGCCGGAGTTCCGAAGCGAACCCGCCGGTCTCCCGGCCACCGGGACATGAAAGCCCAATAGGGGCGATGGGGCCTCGGGATACGTCATCAGCGAGACGGCCAGACAAGGCTTTGATGGCTTTTGGCAAAAGAGAGCGAGGAGTGCAGCGCGCATCTGCCGCAATAACGCGGCGATAACCATGCCGGCACCGCCGCGTTCCGGTCTTGAATTCCTCGTTCCCCGGCGATATCAAGTGCAGCGCTTGTGCTACAATCGGACGGTCATGTTGAAGCAACGAATTATGTGTGCTCTGGGAGCCGCGATCGTCCTGATCGTGCTTTCACTCGCGCCGTCTGTTGCCCAAGCGCATGGCGGCCATGAGCATCATGCTGCCGCTCACGTCCACGGCGGCCATGGCCAAGCCGCCTTTGATCAATCCGATCGGTCGGCGACGCCCGCAGTCTTGCAACAGGCTCAGCGGAGGCAAACCGAGACGCCCGCCTCTTCGGACCGCAATTGCGTCGGCGCCTGCTGCACATTCGTATGCGCCGCTTGCTGTGCGGCCGGGTTGCCGAGCTTCGTGCAACTTGTCCCGCTGTCCCGATCGGCAACGCGTGTTGCGTTTGTCCCGTCCCAGATAAGGCCAGATCGCGCGCCTGAGTCCCTCAGGCGCCCTCCCAAATACTTCATCTGAACGCAGCGATCAGTGAGTTTGCGCGCAGCTTCTGCTGCCCGCAACTGACGGCCATTCAGATTGAAGGATTTTTGGTATGCTTTCCCATTTCGGGCGCGCCCTGTGCGCTCTCGCGGCAATCGCAGCTCTGTGCGCTGCGATTGCTCCCGCTTCCGCCCATGAGGGTCATGACCACGGCGAACAGCCTGCCGTCTCGGCAGGCGCGTTGCCACGCGGCGAGGCCGATTCCAACGCGTTCGAGATCGTTGCCGTCGCCCGCGGAGACCATCTTGAGATCCATCTCGACCGGTTCGCCACGAACGAGCCGGTGACCGGCGCCGTACTTGAAGTTGAAACCCCTGATGGTTCCGTAAAGGCTACCGAGAATGCCGACGGCACATACCGACTGCCGGCGCCGTGGCTGGCAAAGAACGGACGTACCGACCTCATCTTCACGGTTACAGCGGGAGACGCCACCGACATCTTGCCGATGACGATTCAGACTGCGCGTGAGGCGGCGCAAAGCGACGCACAAGGGGACGCGGCTCATGGCGAACACATCGGCAGGACTTCGGTTCTTCTCGCGCTGGGCGGCCTGCTGGCAGGCGCTCTGCTAACGGCCATTGCACTCCGCGGGCGACGGGTGGCGGCCATTGTCGTCATCCTCGCCGCGTTCGCGGGCATCCGCGGGACGAATGCGCATGAAGGCCACGGCCATGAGGAAGACAAGGCGCAGGTCGCGATCAGCGTCGTTTCGGGGGAGCGCGCCCAGCGCCTGCCGGATGGAGCAGTGTTCGTGCCCAAGACCGTGCAGCGGATATTTGCGTTGCGGACGCTGGTCGCCGAACAGGCGAAGCACAGGAAAGTCACCGAGCTGCCAGGCAGGATCATTCCCGATCCCAACGCCAGCGGGTATGTGCAATCCGCCGTGGGCGGCCGGCTTTCGGCACCGCCGGCAGGTTTTCCCCGGCTCGGCACACGGGTGAAACAAGGCGACATCCTGGGCTATGTCACGCCCCCCATTCAGGCGATCGATGTTTCCGACATGCGGCAGCGCCAGGGCGAGCTCGATCAGCAGATCTCGATTGTGGAACGCAGGTTCGCGCGTTACGAGCAACTCGCGCCATCGGGCGCCATATCCCGAACCCAACTCGAAGATACACGGTTAGAGCTGGAAGGGCTTCGCGAGCGGCGCGCATCGATTGAAAAATCGCGCCGCGAACCCGAACCGCTGATCGCCCCGGTTGCAGGCGTCATCGCGGAAGGCACCGCCGTGGCAGGCCAAATCGTCCAGCCGAGCTCTGTCGTCTTCAACATCATCGATCCCTCGCGGCTGTGGGTCGAAGCGCTCAGCTTCGAGAACGTCGAATCATCGCAAGGGGCGCGGGCATCGACATATACGGGCAGGAATTACGACCTCATCTACCAGGGGACCGGTTTCGCCGATCGCAGCCAGTCGGTGCCGGTGCATTTTGCCGTGACGGGCGAAACGGCGGGGCTGAGGGCCGGCCAGTTCCTGACCGTGCTGGTCACCACCGACGAGACGAAGGAAGGCCTTGCGGTACCGCGAAGCAGCGTCGTGCGCGGGTCGAACGGCCAGGATTTTGTGTACGAGCACGTCGCCCCCGAGCGGTTCATGGCAAGGAGCGTGCGCACGGAGCCTCTCGACGGCGATCGTGTGCTGATTGTGTCCGGCTTCTCCCCGGGCAAGCGGATCGTGTCGCAAGGCGCGGATCTTCTCGATCACGTACGCTGAAGAGGCACGCTCATGTTCACATTCCTGGTCAGCACCTCGCTCCGCAATCGCCTCTTTGTTCTTGCGATGGCAGGCGTCCTCGTTCTTCTGGGCGCCTACACCGCGCGCCAGTTGCCCGTCGATGTGTTCCCGGACCTCAACCGTCCGACCGTTACCATCATGACGGAATCCGAAGGGTACGCGCCGCCGGAAGTCGAGCAACTCATCAGCTTCCCGATCGAGACCCAGATGAACGGCGTACCGGGCGTCAGCCGGGTACGATCAGTCTCGGGCATCGGGCTTTCGATCGTTTACGTGGAGTTCGATTGGGGAACCGATATCTTCCGTAACCGTCAACTGGTCGCGGAGCGTCTGGCGCAAGTGCAGGGCCAGCTCCCCCTGAACATCACCCCGCAGATCGGCCCGATCAGTTCGATCATGGGTCAGATTCTCCTGATCGCGGTGACGTCGAAGACAGCATCGCCGATGGAGGTGCGCGAGATCGCGGACTTCACGATCAGGCCCCGGCTGCTCGCGATACCGGGCGTTGCGCAGGTCATCCCGATCGGCGGCGAGGTCCGTCAGTACCGGATTGCGCCGCTGCCTTCCGCGCTGCGCGCGCTTGGGGTGGGCTATGAGCAAATAGAGCAGGCGCTCAGGCAGTTCGGCACCAATACCGGCGGAGGGTTCACCGATCAGAATGCCCGCGAGTTTCTGATCCGCAATATCGGACGCACGACGAGCCTGGAAGACCTGCGCAATATCGTCGTTACCACCATCGAAGGACGCCCCATTCTGCTGCGGCAGGTAGCGAACGTCGACTTTGCGCCCAAGGTCAAGCGCGGCGACGCGGGCTATATGAGCAAGCCTGCCGTGGTCGTCTCGGTCGAGAAGCAGCCCAATGTCGATACGGTGCGGCTGACGCAACAGATCACGCAGGTGCTGGCGGAGCTGGAACCCAGTCTGCCGTCCGGCGTAAAAGCCAACGAGATCATATTCAGGCAGGCGAGTTTCATCGAAAACTCGATCCAGAACGTAGAACGGGTGTTGCTCGAAGCAGCACTTGTCGTCGCCGTCATTCTGTTCGCGTTTCTTCTCAACTGGCGCACGACGGCCATTTCGCTGACGGCTATTCCGGTCTCGATCCTGACCACGGCCATCATCTTCAAGCTGCTTGGCCTGTCGATCAATACGATGACGCTCGGCGGCCTTGCAATTGCCGTCGGCGAGCTGGTCGATGACGCCGTCGTCGACGTCGAGAACATCTTCCGCCGGCTTCGCGAGAACAGGGAGCAAGGTAGTCCCCGGCCGGTCTTCGACGTGGTGGTTTCGGCATCCAGCGAGGTGCGATCCGGAATCCTCTACGCCACGATGATCATCGTGCTGGTGTTCGTGCCTTTGTTTGCCCTCTCGGGCATCGAAGGACGGCTATTTGCCCCGCTTGGGCAGGCCTACATCATCTCGATCCTCGCGAGCCTGGTGGTTTCGATCACGTTGACGCCCGTGATGGCATACTACCTGCTGCCGGGAATGAAGCGCCTCGCCGAACGGGAGAGCTGGCTGGTCCGCAAGCTCAAGTCCGCCAACCACGCTGCGCTTCGGTTCGCTTTCGCCCGCAAAGGATTGCTGCTCGGCGTGACGGCGCTTGCCGTGCTGGGCGCAGGCACGGGCGTATTCGCCTTGAAGCGCGCGTTCCTGCCAGCTTTCAACGAAGGCACATTCACGATCAATCTTGCGTTCAACCCCGGAGTTTCGCTCTCCGAATCGACACGAGTGGGGTCGATCGCCGAACGCCTTCTGCTTGATGTGCCAGAAGTGATCAGCGTGGGGCGGCGGACCGGGCGCGCCGAACTGGACGAGCATGCGGAGGGCGTCCATTCGTCTGAAATCGATGTGGATCTCAAAGCCTCGCAGCGGCCAAAATCCGAGATCGTAGCGGACATACGCTCCCGGCTTTCGGTGCTGCCGCTCTCGGTCAATGTCGGGCAGCCGATATCGCACAGGCTCGATCACCTCCTCTCGGGCGTCCGCGCCGAACTCGCCCTGAAACTGTTCGGCGACGACCTCGACACACTACGAAACAGCGCGGAAGAACTTCGCCTGCGGCTCTCGAAGATCGAGGGCGTCCAGGATCTGCAGATCGAAAAGCAGGTACGCATCCCGCAACTCGAAATTCGTGTCGATTACACGCGGGCCGCTCTGTACGGCGTGCAGCCGGGCGCCGTGACCGAGCAGTTATCGCGCCTGTCGAGCGGACGCGTCATCTCGCGCGTGGTTGATGGCTATAAGCGCTACGACGTCGTCATGCGGCTGCCCGACCGGCTGCGCACCACAGAGAAGCTCGGCGACCTCTTGATCAGGACCCCGTCGGGGTGGATCCCGGCACGTCAGATCGCAGACGTGAAGGAGACTGACGGGCCCAATCAAATTCTCAGGGAGAACGGCCGCAGACGCATCGTCATACTCGCCAACTCTGACGGCAAGACCGACATGGCCGAGATCGTGCGCCGCATTCGCGCCGAATTGCAGGCGGCGAGCCTGCCGCAAGGCGTCACCGCAAGCCTCGAAGGCACATTCCAGGCTCAGGAGGAAGCCAGCCTCAGAATCGGTATCCTGGCAGGCCTTTCCCTCGCGCTGATCTTCGCCATCCTCTACAGCCGCTACCGCTCTACCGTGCTCGCCGTGATCATCATGGGCGGGGTGCCGCTGGCGCTGGTCGGTTCGGTCGCAGCGCTGGCGCTGACGGACCAGCCGCTATCTGTCGCCAGCATGGTCGGCTTCATCACGCTGACGGGAATCGCGACGCGCAACGGGATTCTCAAGATAAGCCACTACATCAACCTCGCCTTGCAGGAGGGAATCCCGTTCGGGCCGGAGCTTGTGATCCGCGGAAGCCTCGAGCGCATGACGCCCGTGCTGATGACCGCGCTGTCCGCGGGGCTTGCGCTGTTGCCGCTGCTTGTCGCGGCGGACGAGCCCGGCAAGGAAATCCTGCACCCCGTCGCGGTGACGATCTTCGGCGGGCTCGTCAGCGCGACCTTGCTCGATGCGCTGATTACGCCCGTGCTGTTTCTCATGTTCGGCAGAAAGCCACTGATGCGGCTCATGCAACGGCAGTCCGACGAGTCTCTCGGGAAGCAAGCCGCTTCACATTCCTATTGAACGCTCACGTCTTGAAAGGAGATCGCGCATGAAGTTCAGATATCTCACTCTCGGCATTGCCTTGCTGGCCGGCATGCCAGCTTACGCACACGAGCCGAAAGCGTCCCATGGCGGACGTCTCGCCGAAGCCGGTCCATACCATGTGGAACTCGTCGCGAAGGACAAGGCGATTGAAATCTTCCTCCTAGGCGAAAACGACAAGCCGGTTGACCCGAAGGGTTTCAAGGGCGTTGCCATTTTCAATCTGGGAGGAAAGGCCGAGCGCATCACGCTCGTGCCTTCGGAAAAGAACAACCTGAGCGGAACAGCTACAACCGCCCTACCGGCCAGGCCCAAGGGTGCGGTTCAGCTCACAGCGCCCGACGGCAAGACTGCAACGGCGCGGTTCGACTGACGCTGCCACGGGCGGGGCGGTATCCTCAGCCCACCAGCGCCTGGAACACCCGTCTCGCCTCGGCCTGGGTTTCACGTACCCGCGCTTCCAGCGTCGAGAAATCAGGCGTGTCGCCGGCGCGCGCCATCACGCGCAGCAGGTCCTCGCCCGAAGTCTCCGGATTAAACTTGCCGGTGACGCAAAGCCTGAGGATCTGCGTCAGGTCGTGATAGAGCCGCGCCGCCGAGCGCAATATCTCGGCGTCGGATTGCGGCAGCACGCCGAGGCGAGCGGCGTTGTCGAGCACCTGCAGCGTGGAGACGCTGAGAATTTCGGGTTTTTCCGAGGCGTGAACGAGCTGCAGATACTGCGCGATGAAATCGATATCGACGAGCCCACCGGCGGCGAGCTTGAGATCCCAGACGTCATCCTCGCCCTTTTCCTGCGCAATCGCGCGGCGCATGTCGGCGACATCTCCCGCCGTGCCGGAAGCGTCGCGCGGCCGGGTCAGCGCGCTGCGGATGATGGCTTCGATCTTCTGGCGGAACGCCGGAGAAGCCGAAATCACCCGCGCCCGGGTCAGCGCCATATGCTCCCAGGTCCAGGCCTCGCGTTCCTGATAGTCGGCAAATGAATCGATCCGCGAGGCCAGCGGCCCCGCGCGGCCCGACGGACGCAGCCGCATGTCGACTTCATAGAGCACACCGTAATTGGTCCGCGTCGTGAACGCCGAAATCAGCCGCTGGGTCAGCCTCGCAAAATACTGCGCGCCATGCAGCGATCGCTCGCCATCGGAATCAGGATTGTCCGAGTCGAAATCATACAGCAGGATCAGGTCGAGGTCGGAGGACGCCGTCATCTCGCGGCTGCCGAGCCGGCCCATCGCGAGGATCGCAGTCTCCTGCCCCTTGATGCGGCCGTACTGGGTGGCGAACTGATCCCTGACCAGACCGTGCACGGTGTGCACGATGCCCTCTGCGACGTCGGCAAAGGCAACGCTGGCCTGTTGGGCGGAAACCGTGCCGGACAGGATGCGCGTGCCGATCAGGAACAGGCTCTCCTGCCCGAACAGCCGCAGGCGATCGAGGAAGTCTTCGTAGGAATCCGAGTCCTTCAGCGTCGCCGCCAGCCGCGCCGACAGCTCCTTCTGGTCCGGCATCGCGCCGAAGAAACGGGGATCGATCAAGCCGTCCATGATCTGCGGCTGGCGCGCTAGCATGTCGCCGAGCCGCGGCGCTGCGCCGAGGATCAGGGCCACCAGCGCGACCAGGTCGCGGTTCTCTCTCAGGAGAGAAATCAGCCGGCCGCCGCGCTGCAAGGCGCCGAGAAAGCGATCGAACGCGGTCACGGCGTCGTCGGGGTCTTCGGCATGTGCGAGGCCGTCGATCAGGCCGGGCACGAATTCGATGAAGGCGGCCTTGGTCGCTTCATTGCGGAGCGCGCGATAGTTGCCCTGCATCCAGAGCTGCAACGTCCCGGCCACCGCGACCGGCTTCTTGAAACCGAGCGTCGTCAGGTGATCGAGCAGCCGCGCATCCTCAGGACCTGCGGCGTAGTTGAGCTGCGGTAGCTTCACCGTGCCGGTCGGATCGCCCTCGAACAGCTTGCCGTAATGCCCCTGCACGATGTTGAGATGACCGAGCAGATCTTTCGCAAAGGCGGCCCGGCTCTCATAGCCGAAGAAGTTTGCAAAACGCTCCACGGCCTCGGCATCTTCGGGCAGTGCATGGGTCTGCTCGTCGCAGATCATCTGCAGCCGGTGCTCGACGCGGCGCAGGAACTCGTAGGCATCAGTCAATTCGTCACAAGCCTGAAAGGTGATCCAGTTACTGGTGGCCAAGACCTGCAACGCATGCAGCGTGGGGCGCACCCGCAATTCCGGATGGCGGCCGCCGGCAATGAGCTGTTGCGTCTGCGCGAAAAACTCGATCTCGCGGATGCCGCCGCGGCCGACCTTGACGTTGTGGCCTTCGACCGATATCTCGCTCTGGCCACGATAGGTCTGCATCTGCCGCTTCATGTCGTGGACGTCGGCGAGCGCGGCAAAGTCCAGATGCTTGCGCCAGACGAACGGCGAAAGCTCCGCGATCAGCGCCTCGCCGGCTTTGGCATCGCCGGCGCAAACGCGCGCCTTGATCATCGCGGCGCGTTCCCAGGTCCGCCCCTCCCGCTCGTAATAATGCAGCGCCGCCTCGGTCGAAATCGCCACCTGCGTCGAGGCCGGATCGGGCCGCAGGCGCAGATCGACGCGGAACACGTAGCCGTCGCCGGAGCGTTGCTGCAGCAAGCGGGCAAGCGCCTGCGTCACGCGCACGAAGAACGGCGCCGGCTCGATGTCTGCTACCAGCGACGTCGCGGCGGGATCGAAAAACACGATCAGATCGATGTCGCTGGAATAATTCAGTTCGCCGGCGCCCATCTTGCCCATGGCGAGCACGATCAGGCCGGAGCCCTCCTCCGGCCGGTCGTGATTGAAGGCGGTCATGCGGCCGCGCGCAACCTCCTGGCGGAGCAGGAAGCGCAGCGCTGTCTGCACGGAAACGGTTGCAAGACCGGTCAGCTCCGCCGTCACCCTCATCACCGGCCAGACCCCGCCGATGTCGCACAACGCGATCAACAACGCGGCCTCGGACTTCACGCGGCGAAGCAGATGCATCACATCGGCCTCGCCGGCGGCTGTGAGCACGTCGCGCGAGGTTTTCTCGATCAGCGCGGCGAGATGCTGTTCCGGATCGCATGCCAACAGGCGGAGCAGCCGCGCGGCATCGGCGCGGATCAGGTCGAACAGGTATGGCGAGAACTCGACGATGCCGAGCAGGATGGCCCGGACCGGCGGCCGCTCCAGCCACGCGCCGATCTCGGCCGCCTGCTCCGGCTGCAGTTCGGCGAGCCAGTCTCCCAGACGTTGTTCGGCGTTGCTACTGGCGGTGAGATGCGGCCCGCTGACGAACCGCGCGGCCAAGGCGGAGGCATTCATGCCACCTTCTGTGGCACATCCGGCGTTTGGGCCGCAAGCCTGTCACCCGCGGCGGATAGCGCCGGGATCACCAGCGTCGCGGTCAGGCCGGGACGCGAATCGCCAAGCCTGAGTTCGCCGCCATGGAGCGTGGCAACGGCGTTGGCCAGGCTGAGGCCGAGGCCGGAACCCGGCAACGTCCGGCTCGCCTCGAGCCGCACGAACCGCTCCACCGCGTGCTTGCGATCCCCTTCGGGAATGCCGGGCCCATGATCGGTGACGCTGAGCAGCACGCGGTCGCCCTCGCGCCGCGCCTCGATCAGAACCTCCCTGGTGCGCGCGGCCGCGGCGGGATCAAGCGGCTGCACCACAGGCGACGGCTTGCCGTATTTGATGGCGTTCTCGACCAGGTTGGCGAGCGCCTGGCTGATCAGCTCGCGGTTGCCGTGCAGCCGCGCGGTCCCGGTCCTGACGCGCAGGGTCATGCCGTCGTCCTCGGCGAGCGGTTCGTACAATTCGTGGATCCCCTTGGCGACGTCGGCCGCGTCGAAATCATCCATGTTGCCGCGCGCCTGCCCGGACTCCGCGCGTGCGATCATCAACAGCGCGTTGAAGGTGCGGATCAGGCCGTCGGATTCCTCAATGGTCCGCTCCAGTGCCGCGCGGTACTCGGCTTCGCTGCCGGAACTCGCCAGCGCCTCCTCGGCGCGGTTGCGCAGGCGCGTCAGCGGCGTCTTCAAGTCATGGGCGATGTTGTCGGAGACTTCCTTCAGCCCCATCATTAGGGCCTCGATGCGCTCCAGCATGGCGTTGAGGTTTTCCGCGAGGCGATCGAGCTCGTCGCCGGAGCGCCCGACCGGCAGGCGCCCGGAAAGGTCACCGGCCATGATGCGCCTTGTGGTGCCGGTCATGGCGTCGATCCGCCGCAGCACCCGCCGCGCCACGAAGATGCCGCCGCCGATGCCGAGCACGATGACGACAAGCAGCGACCATTGCGCGGCTTTGGCGACGATGCCGAACAGACGCCGCCGCTCCTCCAGATCGCGGCCGACCAGTAGGCGGAAACCGTCGGTGAGCTCGGTGACGCGCACCAGCGCGCGATGATTGGCGCTGTCCTGCTCGTCGAGCCTGCGGTACGCCGTCTCAGACCAGCCTGTCGAAGCCATCACGCCCGGGGACAGCGATTCGACATTGCCGCCGAACGACCTCCCCTCCGGCGTGGTGACGAGATAGAGGTTGGCGCCGGGCCGCAGCGCCCGGTAGGCGAGCGTGAGGGAAAGGCCGCGCAGCCCGCGGCGTGCGTAGATGGTCTCGATCTCGGCGGTTTCGGCGTTGACTGTGGTGGTGATCTGCTCGTTGATCAGCCGCCGCGTATTCCAGGCGAAATAGCCGAGCAGCGACGCGGCGAACAGCGCAAACAGGAACAGATACACCAGCGTCAGCCGGAACGCTGTGGTGCGGATCAATTTACCGAAGGCCGTCACGGATCATGTACCCGGCGCCGCGGATCGTGTGCAGCAAGGGCCGCTCGAAACCCTTGTCGATCTTGGAGCGCAGCCGCGAAATATGCACGTCGATGACGTTGGTCTGCGGATCGAAATGATAATCCCAGACGTTTTCCAGAAGCATGGTGCGGGTCACGACCTGTCCCGCATGCTTCATCAGATATTCGAGCAGGCGAAACTCGCGCGGCTGCAGCGTCAACTCGTCCTTGCCGCGGGCGACACGGTGAGAAAGACGGTCGAGCTCGAGATCGCCGACGCGGTAGGTGGTCTCTTCGGCGGGGCCCACATTGCGGCGCGACAGCACCTCGACGCGCGCCTGCAGTTCGGCGAACGAATAGGGCTTGGGCAGATAGTCGTCGCCGCCGGCGCGCAGGCCCTTGATGCGATCGTCGACCTGGCCGAGCGCGGAGAGGATCAGCACCGGCGTGCGGTTGCCCTTCTCGCGCAGCGCGCCGATCACGGACAGGCCGTCGCGCTTGGGCAGCATGCGATCTACCACAAGCACGTCGTAATCGCCGCCATCGGCCATCGACAGGCCCTCCTCGCCATCGCTGGCGAGATCGGCGACATGGCCGACTTCGCGGAACGCCTTGACCAGATAGTCGGCGGACTCGCGATCGTCTTCGATGATCAACAGGCGCATTTGGGGGGCAGTTGCGGTCACGGGAACAGGCTTTCTCTCACCATGGCGCGGCCGCCCTGCACATGCAAGGCGGCCGGCCGTTCTCTCGATCACGTAAAAAAAGCGGGCGGTGAAGCTGGGGGACCTCACCGCCCTTAGGCCCTTCCGACGGAGGGGGGCGTGTTCCGAAGGAAGGTTGCCTGAGGGAGCGAGTTTTGCACCCGCTCCCCGGAAGGAGACGTCGGCGGGGGCGACGAATGCCGGCGAAACCCTCCATCTGATATCTAGTCCTCGTTTAGCCCTTCGCCAGCGGCACCGCGACGAAGCGCGACGAACCGCCGCTCTTCACGCGCATGAGAACGCTGTTCTTGTTCTCGGTACGGGCGGCGTCGATCGCATCGCGAACCTCGCCGGCGCTGGCCACGCTCTTTCCGGCGACCTCAAGAATGACGTCGCCTTCCTTGAAGCCGCGCTCGGCCGCCGCGCTCTTCGGGTCGACCTCGGTGACTACGACGCCTTCCCTGCCGGCGCCGGCTACGCTGTTGGCGGGAGCAACCGTCAGGCCGAGTTTCGGCACGCCGGTTCCCTTGGTGGGGCCGCCCTTGTCTTCCTTGTCGGTGTCGGCCTTGCTCTCGATCGTGTTCGGCAACTGGCCGAGCGTGAGGTTGATGACCTTTTCCTGGCCTTTCTGCAGCACTGTGAGCTTCACCGCGGCGCCCGGCGCGAGGCCGCCGATGGTGCGGGCGAGCTCCTTGGCATCCTTGACCGGCTCACCATTGACGGCGGTGATGACGTCACCCGACTGGATGCCGGCCTTGGAAGCCGGGCCGTTCGGCTGCGGTTCCGCCACCAGCGCGCCTTCCGCCTTCTTCATGCCGAGGCTGTCGGCGATGTCTGATGTCACCGGCTGGATCTGGACGCCGATCCAGCCGCGGCTGACGGAGCCCTTGTCCTTGAGCTGGGCGATCACGTTCTTGACCGTCGAAGCCGGGATCGAGAATGCAATGCCGACGCTGCCGCCGGACGGCGAATAGATCGCGGTGTTGACGCCCATCACTTCGCCATTGGTGTCGAACGCCGGACCGCCGGAGTTGCCCTTGTTCACGGGCGCGTCGATCTGGATGAAATCGTCATACGGGCCGTTGCCGATGTCACGGCCGGAGGCCGAGACGATGCCGGCAGTCACGGTGCCGCCGAGGCCGAACGGGTTACCGACCGCCAGCACCCAGTCGCCGATCCGCGGCTTGCTATCGGACAGCTTGGCGAACGGGAAATCGGTGCGGCCCTCGACCTTGATCAGCGCGAGGTCGGTGCGCTGATCGGTGCCGATCACCTTCGCGGTGTAGGTCTTGCCGTCGTCCATTGTGATCTCGACCTTGTCCGCGCCGTCGACCACGTGGTTGTTGGTCACGGCAAAGCCGTCAGGCGAGATAAAGAAGCCGGAACCCTGACCCGTGACCGGGCCACGGCCGCCACGCGGTCCGCCGCGCAAGCCCGGAGGCAAGCCATCCGGACCGCCAAAGCGGCGGAAGAAGCGCTCCATCGGTGAACCCGGCGGGAACGGCGAGTCCTCGTCCTTGTTGGCGCTGTCGTCCTTGGAGCTCTTGTCGGCGATGTTGATCTTGACCGAAATCACCGACGGCTTCACGCGCTCGACGACGTCGGCAAATCCGATCGGACGCTCGACCTTGCGGACCTCGGTATTGACCTGGGCCTGCGCCGCGCTGGTGAAGACATCGAGCGGGCCCTGCTGCGGCGAGAAGCCATACACGGCGGCGCCGAGGCCGGCGACGACAGAAGCCATCAGCGCGAACTTGCGCGCGGAGAACAGCGAACGCCGCGGCGCGCCGTTGGACGGTAGCGAGGAAAGATCGATGGGACGTTCGGTCATGTTTCAAAAATCTCCAGAGCCTGAATTTCGACGGTACGGGGTGCGGGGGCTGGGGCACCTGACAGGACGGAAGATGGGGTTTGCCGCCTTACCGTGCGCTGGCTGGGGAATTAAAGTTTGGTAATGCGCAGGCTTTATGGCTGCGGCGGAATAACGCAGGCAATCAATGGCTTAGCGCTGGCGGAAAGACGGCTTTCAGAGGGCGCAGAGTCCCCGCCGTACCCGTCGAAGCTCTCCTAAATCTTACGTTAAGCCTATCCGTGTCACAACCTCTGCACGAACAAGGAGAGCGAGGTTGCGGTCGCCGAAAGCGAATTTTGCATCCGGCCGTCAACGACAAGGATCAGGAAGAAAACCATGGTCAGCGCCGTTTCCAGCCAAGCCGCCACATTGAGTCCCCTCGCCTATACGGCTCTCGACGGGGACGACAACGCCAAACAACCCGCGTCGAACGCGACGTCAAACGACAGCGACCGCGGCCCGGCCACGCAGGTGTCGTTATCCCAGGACGCGCTGGATCGCCTGATGGCCGCATTCAAGCAAGGCCCGGACGCCACGCAGCAAGGCCTGGATGCACACTGGCAGGCGACGAGCGAGGCCATGGATCGCCGGGTAGAATTGATGAAGATCAACGCTGAGCTCAGGATGCTCGACTGGCGGGAAAAGACCAACAACTCTTTGGCATCCACGATCAAGTCAATGCGAGAGTCCGCTATCAAATGGCAAAATACGACGCCAGTGCCGGCGGTACAGCTATCGGATGCCGAGATCAGCGCGATTCTGAAGAAGGTCGCGCCGCGCGGCATCGATCCATCCAAGATCGGCGGTGCCGACACCTACTCCTTCGGTGACGATGGAAAAATTTACACCTTCCTGAAGGATGGAACGGCTTGGGTAAATGAGGGCGGAGTGCCCACCTCCGAGGAGCAGAAGCAACGAGGCTATCAGGCCTTCCAAGATACGATGCTGTATTTGTCCACCAGGATTGAATACCCCAGCGTCTCGCGTGCTGACCTGATCGCCAAGCGCGACGCGCTGGTCGGTCAATAATGGCAGCAGTTCTCGAAGACACGGCGCAGGAGGTTTCCCTCCTGCGCCGTTTTCTTGGCTTCCTACAGCTTAGCTGATCTGGATGCCGTTGCCGTTGATGTCGAACACGAATTCGAGGGTGTTGGCCGGATCGAAGAAGCCGATCACGTCAACAAAATTCTCGAAGTTGGTGCGAGCGCATCGGCGATGATCGCTCGCTGGCAAACTGCTCGCAGCAACCGCTCACCGCATTAACCTGCCGTTAATATATCGAATTCGATAGCCGTCGAACGAGACCCTTATAAATCTTACGTTAAGCCTATCCATGGCACAACCTCTGCACGAACAAGGAAAGCGAGGTTGCGGGTCGCCGAAGGCGAACTTCAATCATCGCCGTCAACGCGACAAGGATCAGGAAGAAAACCATGGTCAGCGCCGTTTCCAGCCAAGCCGCCACATTGAATCCCCTCACCCATACGGCTCTCGATACGGCCGACAACGCTAAACAACCCGCATCGAACGCGACGACGAACGACAGCGACCGTGGCCCCGCCACGCAACTGTCGCTGTCGCAGGGTGCGCGGGATCGTCTGATGGCTGCACAGCAAGCCATGGACGACTGGTCGCAGACGACCGAGGATCGTTTCCAGGCAGACATAAATGCTAGGCATCGTCAGGCGGAATTGGCCAATATTAGCTCCCAGCTGACCATGCTCGATCTGCAGGACGCTAGGCAAGATACGAACAAGGCAGGCATCGAGAGACTTCAGAAATCCTATGACAAGATGCTGAACTCTCCGATATCTCCCTTAGTAACGCTGAATGCTGCGGAGACCGCAAAGGCATTACAGATGTTGAAGGACGCCGGTCGGACACTGCCTCCTCTCGGTCCAAATGTTACCTATGGCTTCGTGAAGGACGGTGTCCAATACAATTTCCGGGGCGACGGCACGGTAACCACCCGCAAGGAAGGTATCGCAACGTCAGTTGAGGATCAGCAAGAGGCGTTGGCTTCCCTACGTGCCATGACGGATTTTATCTCGAGCGACATCCGGGACAACAGCAACGCTCGCGCGAGCCTCGTCGCGCAGCGCGACGCGCTGATTGGTCAATAGCAGTGCAATCTGGAAAAGGAATGGCGCAGGAGGCTCCCTCCTGCGCCATTTTCTTTGCATGCTATAGTTTTAGCTGATCTGGATTCCGTTGCCGTTGATGTCGAACACATACTCTAGCGTGTCCGCATTGGATGGATCAAAGAAGCCGACCACGTCGACGTAGTTCTGGAAGTTAGTGTCGAGCGCATCGGCTATGATCAAGTCCTTCCCCAACTGGAAGAACTGAAGCGTGGTGACATCGGCGACATTGAAGACCAGCACATCTAATCCGCCCGCATCCGAGATGCTCGTTACGCCGCTGTTATTGTGAACGAACGTATCATTGCCGAGGCCGCCATCGATTGCGACGACACCGCTCGTGTTGTCGATAATGACATCATTATCGGCGCCTGCATCGACTAGATTGTTACCACCATTCAATCTAATAGTATCATCACCCGCGCCACCAACAACCTCGTTGAGCGCGGTCGCCACCGTGATGTCGTCGTTGCCAATTCCACCATCCACAACGCTGCGAGTGCCGAATAGGTCGGTAATGGTATCGATGCCATCTCCCCCGTTGATTTGGTCATATCCGCCGCCACCATTGATCGTGTCATCACCGTTCTCTCCCCAGATGGTGTCGTCATCGTCACCACCATCGATCGTATCGATATCGTCCCCTCCCAGAATGATGTCATTACCCCCATCACCATTCAAATAATCGTTTCCGGTGCCACCGAGGATTACGTCTCCGTCAGATCCGCCGGACACACTGTCATTACCAATGCCGCCTTCGAGGCGGTCCATGCCGCTTTCGCCGAGAAGTGTATCGCCGCCATCCTGGCCATAGAGAAAATCGCCCTCAGTGCCGCCAAGGATGAGATCGTTGCCACCTTCGCCCATGATGGTATCGATATCGGCGCCGCCGTTGAGAATGTCGTCGCCATCGCCACCCCAGATCGTGTCGTTGCCGGCGTCGCCGTGGATGTCATCGATATCAAAGCCCGGTCCGCCGTCGAGTTGATCGTTCCCGGTTCCGCCGGAGATATGGTCACCACCATAGCCACCAATGATGGTGTCCCAACCGTCGTCACCATTGAGGAAGTCGTTGCCGTCGCCGCCCTCAATGCGGTCGTCGCCACCGCCGCCGGATAGAAAGTCAACTGCTCCCCGGCCGTCCATGTAGTCATTCTCGAACGTACCAGTGAAAATGTTTTGCGTGTCGTCACCAATATAATTCATAGCCATCTCCCATGATTATCGCCGCTCTCGTCGGCTTCACCATGGGATTACGCTTCTCACTTTCTCTCAATATATCGATCTCGATAAACGCTATATCGATTTCGATAGTCGATATTTCCGGTTTGAGATTAATCGTCTTCAAGCGCACGCGTGTGATGCATGCGCATATCGTCACGTGATCTACACATAGAGGTCACAACGCTTGTCGGAAGATCAGTCTTCCCGGAAAATGCGGTGCGTATGGTCCCGCAGCGGCTTCGCGAAGTACGACAGGACGGTGCGATCGCCGGTGAGGATGTAGGATTCCGCCGGCATGCCGGGGATGAGCGTCAGCTTGCCGAGCTTCGCAAGCTCATCCTGGCTGATGGCAATGCCGACGCGGTAGTACGTCGCGCCGCTGTCATCCTTCACCACGTCGCCCGAGATGCGCGTCACGGTGCCGCTCAGTTGTGGCGTCGTATTTCGATTGAAGGCCGTCAGCCGAAGGATTGCGCTCTGCTGAAGCGCGATCTGATCGATGTCCTTTGCGGCGACACGTGCCTCGACCGTCAGATCAGTACCCTGGGGAACGATCCGCATCAGCGCTTCCGCCGGCGTGATCACCCCACCAATGGTGTGTATAGCGAGCTGATGAACTAGGCCTCTTATCGGCGCTCGCAGTTCAACGCGACTGAGCTGATCCTTTGCCGTGACCTCGCGCTCCAGCAGTTCGCCCTGTCTCACGTTCACATCACGAAGTTCTGTTGCGACCTCGCTGCGCAGCGTCTGATCAACCTGCAGAAGCTGCAGCTCGACTTCCGTAATGTGTCCACGCGCCTCAGCGGTCGCCGCGATGAGTGCGCCGCGCTCACCGTTGAGACGGGCCGCCGCGCGCGCCAGATTGTTGACGCGGTCGATCGGGACGAGGCCTTTGCTAAAGAGACTTCGAACCCCGACCAGTTCCTTCTCGATCAGGTCGATTTCCTCGGTCTTGGCTTCCTGCTGCGCGGCCTGCCCCCCGATCTTTTCGTTCAATTGCGCGATCCGTTCACGCAATTGCCCTTTCTGTCCCTCGCGCGCTTCGCGGCGGTGCGCAAACAGCCTGCGTTCCCGCTCCATGACGTTGCGAACGGCGGCGGCATTCAGCCGCACCGTGAGTTCGGCGGGCGTCGCCACGTCGGACAGATTGTCCCGCTCGGCCTCGAGCCGGGCCTGGCGCGCGAACAATTCGTTGAGATTCTTCGTGACGATCGCAAGGTTTGCCCGCGTGGTGGTGGCGTCCAGCCGCACCAGCACGTCCCCGGCATCGACAATCTGCCCCTCGCGAACCAGCAGCTCGGCGACCACGCCGCCCGTCGGATGCTGGATCTGCTTCACGCTGCCTTCCACGATGACGTTGCCTGGCGCGATGACAGCGCCGGACAATTCCGTGGTCGCGGCCCACCCACCTACGCCGAACACCAGCATCAGGATTGCGGCAACACCCACCAGCGCATGAAGGCGGAGCGAGCGCCCGATCACTCGCTGGTCATCAGGCTTCATTTGCGACAGCCTCGCCTTCGATCACCTTCAGCGGCGGAACGGCCTTCGCTCTTTGGCCCTGCTTCAAGACGGCATCGCGCGGTCCGAAGGAGCGGATCATGCCGGCGTCCATCGCAAGAACAAAATCGAGCGATGCCAGAATGCCGGCCCGGTGCGCCACCACGATGACGATGCCGCCTCTCGACCGTACACCCTTGATCGCCTGCGTCAGAGCCCGCTCCCCCTCGGTGTCGAGGTTGGAATTTGGTTCGTCCAGAACGACCAGAAATGGATCGCCATAGAGTGCGCGCGCCAATGCGATCCGCTGGCGCTGTCCTGCCGAAAGGCCGAGCCCCCTTTCGCCAACGCGCGTCTCATATCCGTCCGGGAGCTGGACAATCACGTCGTGAACGCCCGCCGCCTGTGCTGCTGCGACAATCTTGTCATCGTCCGCGAACGGATCGAGCCGCGCAATGTTTTCTGCAACGGTGCCGGGAAACAAATCGACTGCTTGTGGCATGTAACCGACGAAGCAGCCACGTTCTTCCGCCCTCCACTGATCGAACGTCGCATTATCGAGACGAACACAACCCCGGATGAGAGGCCAGACGCCGACGATCCCGCGAATGAGAGAGGATTTGCCCGAACCGCTCGGACCGATAACGCCGAGGACGCTGCCCCCTTTCAGCGTGAACGTCGCATTCTGCACCGTAAGCCTGCGGGGATCGGATGGCGGCGCGATGTAGACACCTTCGAGGGCAAGCGAACGAGACGGCGGCGGAATGGCCGTGCGCTCGCCCTCCACCGGAAAATGCGTCATCAGGTCATTGAGGCGCTTCCATGCCTCGCGGGCACCAAGCATGCCGCGCCAGTTTCCGATCACATGCTCGGCCGGTGAGAGCGCCCTCGCGACGATGATCGATCCCGCAACGATCATGCCTGCACTCATCTCGTCATTGATCACGAGATAGGCCCCAAGGCCGAGGGTGGCCGATTGCAGGAGATGGCGAAACGCTTTCGATACGCCCGATAGCGTTCCGCCGATATCGCCTGCCACGCGCTGAAGCCGTGTGTATTCGCGGTGCGCTTGCTCCGAGTGAACCGACGCTCTCGACGTCAAACCCATCGCCGCGAACGCCTCTGCGTCGCGGTTGGCGGCCTCCCCAAACTTGTTTCTGGCAGCTTGCGTGGTGCTCGCCTCTCTGAGCAGCCGCCGGGTCCGGATATCCGTGATGACTGTCAGGCCGGCGAGAATGACGGTTCCCGCAACAACGAACCATCCCACCAACGGATGCAACAGAAAACAGACGGCGACATAGAGCGGCGTCCAGGGCAGATCAAATAGTGCTGAAGGTCCCTGGCTCGTCAGGAAGCCTCGCACCTGATCGAGATCACGGGCCGGGCGCAATGCGTCGCCCTCGACCTGTCCCTTGAGGGGTGCCCTGGCGATGATTGCGAATACGCGGGCTGACAGGCTGGCATCCACGCTTGAGGCGATCCGCGCCATCACACGAAAGCGCAACACGTCAAAGAAACCCGAAAACGCATAGAGGCCGGCAGCAAGGACCAGCAGAGCACTCAGCGTCGGAATGCTACGGCTGGGAATGACCCGGTCGTAGATTTCAAGCATGAATATCGGACCCGTCAGCCCAAGCAGGTTCGCCATTCCTGAAAAGATGGCGGCACTCCAGACGGCGAAACGAAGATTCAATCCGGCATTCGATTGCCGCGGCAATTGCATGTCGATACCACGCCGTCATTCCAAGGCTGCGGCCTACGCGCAAGCGAACGAGATTGCGCGTGTCCTCGCGACGGCTACTGTCGTCGACAACCAACCGTGCGACAATATATCAAAATCGATAGCGCCTGATGTGATCGACGACAATTTGAATCATTCACCATGTCCTTTGATCTGCGCATCTCAAACTTGATTCAAAGCCGTCGGTAAAGCCACAAGCGACTTGCCATCGCCGCCTGCAACAGCAACCATGCGCTCAAGGGACAGTGATGAGATTGGCGCGCAGCGCGATGATCACGGCTTGCATGAGATTCACAGCGCCCAATCTGGCACGCGCGCGTTTCAAGTAAAGACGCACTGCGGCTTCCGACAGTTTAAGAGCCGTCGCGATCTTCTTGGGCGGATCACCTTCGGCGAGCCGCTGCAAACATTGGCGCTCGCGCGCAGTCAGCGAAGGCCGCACCTTCAGCCCGTGCTCATCAGACCAGATCCGAATGACACGCTCATGAAAATAGAGCCCGACGAACGCGATCTCGGATTGGTTTCTATTCTTGAATGCGTCCCACGCTTCCGGCTTCACGTTAACCGTGAAGGAAAACGCTCCCGCGTCTCCGTCGGGACCACGCATCGGAAACGACATTCCGGGCGCGCCAATTCCGTATTTTGCCGCTTGGGAAAAAAAGTAGTGAGCATCGGGCGACTGCAGATCGAGCGCATGCCAGTCGATCGGCAAAAAACCGGTCCTGCTGGCTGCATAGACAGGATCAATCCGGAAAAAATCCTCGCGCCAATATCGCTCCACCCATTCATCTGGATACGTGAGGATAAAATAGGGATCCGTATCGGCCAGGTCCGGCATTCGCAGACCAGCATAGGCCAGATGCGAAAGACCATAGATCTCCCGCAACTCGTTCATCACCTTCAGCAATTCGTTTGACTTGTGTGCATGCGCAATCGCATCCAGAGCAGGCTCAATTCTCTTACAATCCATACCACCCTCGGCAATTCACTTACCGACACTTCTAGAAGATCGACCAATCTAAGTTGGGCTTCGGTCATTGCATCGAAGTTGCGCAAGCATTCCATGCGACCTTATGTTGCGCAAGGCCAAATCGTCTCTTCGAGCATTCGCACGTTGCAGGGCTTAGAATTCTTCGGAGTCGACGTTGAGCGCGCGAGTTCTACAAGGACAATTTCATTCAAATTTCATTTGCGATAGAGCTAGGAAATAAAGTTTTGGACAGCAGCGAATCCAGACAATCGATATGCGTGCACTGACGTCGACAATCGTTCTCAACGCTCACCGACTTTTTTGCCAGCAAATTCAGTTCAAAGGATTGCAATCAAAAGACCGCGCTTAGCAGGCGATTTCATACGCGCCTTCACGCGGCAGCATCGCGACGCTTCTGTTCGCTGAAAGGAGCGGCGTTCGACGGCGCAGCGATTGTGTCCTGCGCCGCGCCGAAGCCGCTCAGCTCTTCAATTTGAGCCGGCCCATGAAATCCCGCTTGCCGAGCGGCACGCCGTTGGTGCGCAGGATGTCGTAGGCGGTGGTGGCGTGGAAATAGAAATTGGGCAGCGAGAACGACATCAGGAAGTCCTCCGCCGTGAATGGCAACTGGCGCTCGCCGACGTGAAAGACGACATCTCGGCCGCCGAGCGCATTGACCGCTTCCGGCGTCCACGCCGACAGCGCCTCGCGGGTCTGCGCGATCAGCCCCTGCAATCCGGCGTAATCGTACGGCGTCTTTGACGCGGGCGGACGAAACTCTCCGCTTTGCACGGCTTCGATGGCGCCGCGGGAATGTTGGGCGACGGAGATGATCTGGAAACGCAACGGCAGCATATCCTGCGCCAGTCGCGCCTCGACCATGGTTTCCGGATCGATATTGTTATCGCGAAAATGCTTGAGGCTGCGATCGAGGAAGCCGCCGACCGCGCCAAGCGTCTGCAGATAATTCGCGACGGTGGCGTCGTAGAGTGAAAGAGCCATGTCCGGTTTCTCCCAGGGTTATGTTTTTGAACTGAGGGAGTCATAGCGGAAACCTGTCCGCATACAATGGCGCGGGCTTAGGGTTGCTTGTCCGGCGCATCGGCCGCGAGCAGGCGCTCCAGCCTCGCCTCTTCCTCTTCCGTCAGGCGCCGCAGCGCGGGATCGGCCGCGCTGCCGGGATTCGAGCGGCGGCGGCTGTAGAGCCAGAGCGCCACTCCGCCGCCGGCCAATGCGAGCGGCGGCAGCAGCCACAGCAATAGCGTGTGCGGCGTGAAGCGCGGCTTCAACAGCACGAACTCGCCGTAGCGCGCCACCAGAAAATCGATCACCTGGTTGTCGCTGTCGCCGGATGCGATCCGCTCGCGCACCAGAAGCCGCAGGTCGCGCGCCAGCGGCGCATCAGAATCGTCGATCGACTGGTTCTGACACACCATGCAACGCAGCTCACGCGACAGGTCGCGCGCGCGGGCTTCCTTCGCAGGGTCCGACATGATCTCGTCAGGCTGCACGGCGTAAGCGGCCGGCGCGCCCGACATCAGGGCGGCAACGAATATGCTGACGAGGAGCTTCTTCAACGGTTCACTCCGCCGGCTGGAGCGCGCGAGCAGCCTTGGCAGGCTTCGGCGCGCCGACGCGCAGGCGGCGGTCGGACAGCGACAGCAGGCCGCCGAACGCCATCAAGACGGGACCCCACCAGATCAGCAGCACCAGCGGCTTGTGATAGATGCGCACCGCGATGGCGCCGTCGGCATTGGTGTCGCCGAGCGAAACATAGAGCTGGCTGGCGCCGCGCGTCAGCAGCGCGGCCTCGGTGGTCGAGGCGCCGCGCGTGGTGAAGTTGCGCTTCGATGGCGTCATCACCTCCAGCGTTTCGCCGTCGCGGACGACCGTGAATTGCGCGATCATCTCGCGGAAATTCGGCCCCTGCCGCTGCGTGACGCCGTCGAGCTTCAACTGGTAGCCGGCGACCCTGGCGACATCGTCGGGCTTCATCGAGCCGATATATTCGCTATTCCAGGTGGTTTCGCAGACGATCCCGATCAGGGCGATGCCGATGCCGGCATGCGCGAACGCCGTGCCCCAGGTAGCTCGCGGCAATCCGCGCGCGCGGGCCATCGCGATCGTCAAGGGAGTGCGGAACAGGCCCACGCGTTCGGCGAGATCGCTCACGGCGCCGGCGACGACGAATACCGCAAGCCCGATCGCGAGCGGCGCGAACGTAGCTCCGCCGAAGGTCCACGCCCACAGAACCGCAATCGCGATCAGCGCTGCGATGCCCGCCGCTGTCAGCCGCTGTGCCGCGCCGAGCAGGTCGCCGCGCTTCCACGCCAGCATCGGCCCGAACGGCATGGCGGCCAATAGCGGCACGAACAGAGGCCCGAAGGTCAGGTTGAAGAAGGGCGCACCGACCGAAATCTTGTCGCCGGTCACAACCTCCAGCGCCAGCGGATACAGCGTTCCGATGAATACGGTCGCGCATGCGGTGGTGAGAAAGAGGTTGTTGAGCACCAGCGCGCCTTCGCGCGAGATCGGCGCGAACAGTCCGCCCTGCTTCAGCGTCGACGCACGCCAGGCGTACAGCAAAAGACTGCCGCCGATGAACAGGCAGAGGATCAACAGGATAAACACGCCGCGCGCCGGGTCGGTCGCGAATGCATGTACGGAGGTCAGGACGCCCGAGCGCACCAGGAAGGTGCCGAGCAGCGACAGCGAGAAGGTCAGGATCGACAGCAGGATGGTCCAGACCTTCAGCGCATTGCGCTTTTCCATCACCACCGCGGAATGCAGCAGCGCGGTGCCGGCCAGCCAGGGCATCAGCGAGGCGTTCTCCACCGGGTCCCAGAACCACCAGCCGCCCCAGCCGAGTTCGTAATAGGCCCAGTATGAACCCATGGCGATGCCGAGGGTAAGGAAGATCCACGCAACAAGCGTCCACGGCCGCACCCAGCGCGCCCAGGCCGCATCGATGCGGCCTTCGATGAGGGCGGCAACCGCAAAGGAAAACGAGATCGAGAACCCGACATAGCCGAGATAGAGCATCGGCGGATGCACGGCGAGGCCGATGTCCTGCAGCACCGGATTGAGGTCACGGCCCTCGATCGGGGGGCTCGCGATGCGCAGGAACGGATTCGAGGTGACCAGGATGAACAGATAGAAAGCGGCGGCGATCCAGCCCTGCACCGCCAGCACATGCGCGCGCAGCGACAGCGGCAAATTGTTGCCGAAGGCGGCGACGAGGCCGCCGAACAGCGCCAGGATCAATACCCACAGCAGCATCGATCCTTCGTGATTGCCCCACACGCCGGTGATCTTGTAAAGCAGCGGCTTCATCGAGTGCGAATTCTCGAACACGTTGACGACGGAGAAATCCGATGTGACGTGCAGCATCGTCAGCGCCGTGAACGAAGCGCCGGCAAACAGCAATTGCGCGAGCGCGGTGGAGCGCGCGACATTCATCAAGGCCTGATCGCCCCAGCGCGCGCCCAGCATCGGCACGGTGGACTGGATCAGCGCCAGCGCGAGCGCCAGCACCAGCGCATAGTGCCCGGCTTCCGCGATCATTTCGAATTCCCCTGGACCGGCGCAGACGCCGCTGTGGCGCCCGGCTTGGCGCCGTAATCATCCTTCCAGTGGCCCTGCTTCTTAAGGGCGTCGGCGACATCCTTGGGCATATAGGTCTCGTCATGTTTGGCGAGCACCGTGTCGGCCTTGAACACGCCGGACGCATCCAGCGCGCCTTCGGCGACGACGCCCTGCCCTTCACGGAACAGGTCCGGCAAAATTCCCTTGTAGGCGACCGGCAGCGTGGCGCTGCCGTCGGCGACGCTGAAATTGACTGCGAGATTGTCGCCGCGCACCAGCGAGCCCGGCTGCACCAGGCCGCCGAGGCGGAACCGCTGGCCGGGCGGGATCTGCTTCTCGGCCGCCATGGTCGGCGTGGAAAAGAACACGATGGAATCGCGCATGGCGTTCAAGACCAGCGCCGCCGCAATCGCGAGCACCAGGAGCGAACCGCCGATCATGGTCAAACGCCGCTGCTTGCGCGTCATTTCTGTCCTCTGTCTTCGCCTTTGGGTTCCGGCATCATGCCTCACCCACCAATCCCGAGATTCTTCACGCCCTCATTGAGCTGGCGCAAGCGCTCGGTATCGTTGGCGACCGCCTGGCGCGCCTCAGTCAGCGCGCTCGCCGCCTTGTCGCGTTCGCCCATCACCATATAGGCCCGCATCAGCCGCAACCATCCCTCGACATCGTCGCCGTTCTGCTTCAGCCGGGTCGCGAGCCGGTCGACCATGCCGCGGACCATGGCGCCGCGGTCGGCCTCGTTCATGTCCTTGGCCGCGGCCATCGCATCATTGGAAAGCGCAGGCGCGGCAGGATCGCCGACCCTCGCCAGCGCCGCCTCGATCAGCGGGCGCCATGGCGCGTCGGCCGGCGCCTTGGCGAGCAAGCCACGCCAGATCGCAGCGGCATCGGCCTGGCGGCCGTCCTGTTCGGCGGCAAGCCCAAGGAAATAGTTTGCCCTGGGCTCGCCGGCGTTCTGCGCAACGGCGCGTTCGAACTCGGCCTTGGCCTCAGCCGTGACGACGCCGCCCGCCACGATCGCTAGCGCCTCGCCGAGATCAGAACGACGCTCCGCGCTGTCACCGGCATAGGTGATGACGTTACGGTAGGCCCGGACCGCATCGTCGTAACGGCCAAGCCGCGCCAGCACCGGCGCCAGCACGGTCCAGCCGCGCCCGTCGGTCGGGTTGTTTTCCAGATGCGCTTCGACCTGCGCCACCATGTTGTCGATCGGCTGATTGGCATCGGCGGTACGCGTGCGCGAGACAAGCGGAAAATCGCCGAGCTGAGGCGATCCGAGCGACAAGTAGAACGTCACCGCCGCGATCGGCAGACCCACCAGCGCCACGATGGCCGAAGCGCGGCGCAGACCAAGGCTCGACCGCGCCGGCAGATTGTGCTGGCTGTCCACGGCGGCAAGCAGGCGGCGGCTGATTTCGACACGCGCGGCCTCGGCCTCGGACACGCCGATCAGCCCGGCGGCGACATCGCGGTCGATTTCGGCGAGCTGGTCCTTGTAGACCGCGGCCTCACTGCCGCCGGCCTGCGCAGCAGAGCTGCGGCTCAACGGCCAGAGCACGGCGAAGATCGCCGCGACCGTCATCAGCGCGAACACAAACCACAGTGTCATCAAGCGGTTCCCGGGGGCGGAACGGCGCATCCAGCAAGCGCCGCTGCGCCGCTTTACACCACCGGCGGCAAGCCCGGCAATTGACAATTGCGGCAGGAAAACCGGCGGAACAGAGATCCCCCGTCTGGCCCGCTTCGCCGCAGGTCCCCATGGTAAACGATCGCCTAAATTGCACCGGAAACAGCATACACGGAGGAACAGCACGCCCGTTAGTATTTACACCAAGACGTAGGCGATGCTACAAAATGAGTCCAGACATTATTCCCCCTCAGAGGTTAACCGATGCAAGCCTGGAAAGCATTTCGACGCGAATTTCGTCGCGGCGCTCCGCTTCTTTCATTTCCGTTACTACTGCTGTGCTTTCCAGCCTTGGCCCAGGACGCAACGGACCGGACCGCGGTCGCCACCGCGATGCTCCCCCGGGATCTCAGTCCCTGGGGCATGTTCATGCAGGCCGATATCGTCGTCAAAGCCGTGATGATCGGCCTGGTGTTTGCGACCGCCGTGACATGGACGGTGTGGCTGGCAAAGACGATCGAGCTGATCAAGGCGCGGCGGAATGCCCGCAGCGCCTTGCGCGAGCTTGCCAGCGCCCGCAGCGTCGACGACGCCGTGCGGCAAGTCCCCGACGGCACGGTTGCCCAGTTGATCGAGGGCGCCATGACCGAACTCAGATTGAGCACCGACCGCATGGACAAGGAAGGGGTTAAAGTGAGGATCGCCTCCCGGCTGCAGCAGATCGAGGCGGCGGCAAGCAGGCGGGCGGCTCTCGGCACCGGCGTGCTTGCCACCATCGGATCGACCGGCCCCTTCGTCGGGCTGTTCGGGACGGTCTGGGGAATCATGAACAGCTTTATCGGCATCTCGAAGTCGCAAACCACCAATCTCGCCGTGGTCGCGCCCGGCATAGCCGAGGCGTTGCTGGCGACGGCGCTGGGACTGGTGGCTGCGATCCCTGCGGTCGTGATCTACAATCTGTTCGCGCGCCAGATCGCCTCCTATCGGGCGCTGCTCGGAGACGGCTCCGCAGAAATCACGCGGCTGGTCGGGCGCGACCTCGACAGCGGCACCATGCTGGTGCGGCGACATCTGGCAGCAGCGGAGTAGCAGCCATGGCCGCCGGACTGAACCAGGGCAATGGCGATCTCTCCGAGGTCCATGAGATCAATGTGACACCGTTCATCGACGTCATTCTCGTTCTGCTCATCATCTTCATGGTCGCAGCCCCACTTGCGACCGTCGATATCGCCGTTGATCTTCCAGCGTCGAACGCGCAGCCGCAGCCGCGACCCGACAAGCCGGTCTATCTGACCGTCAAGCCGGACCTGTCGCTTTCGGTCGGCAACGAGACCGTGGGCCGGGCCGCACTGCCCGGCGCGCTCGATGCGAGCACCAAGGGCCAGAAGGATACCCGTATTTTCTTGCGCGCCGACAAGCTCGTCCCGTATGGCGAGGTGATGCAGGTCATGAACATGCTGCGCACCGCCGGCTACCTCAAGGTCGCCCTGGTCGGAATGGAGCAAGCCTCACCGCTATGATCGAGCTTGCGGCCGAAGATCGTTCCGACCTGCGACGCTGGATGTTCAGTAGCCTTGCGGTGCTGTCCGTCTACGCCGGATTGACTGCCACGCTCGCCAGCTGGCGCTCTCAGGACGACACCGTGGCTGCCGAGTCTTCGGGCGCGATCGTGGTCGATCTGGCGCCGCTGGCCGCAGCGCCCTCGACCACGCCGACCGACATCGCGCCCGGTCCGGAACAGGTGATGTCGGAGGCCCAGCCGGTGGCGAAGCCCGACGAGATGCCGCCCGACGAAACACCCGAGTTGCCGGCCGCTTCCAATCCGGACGCCGCCGTGGCGCTGCAGACCAAACCGCAGCCTGACTTGACGCAGCAGCAGGCGGCAGCCACCACCACCTCCGCACCTCACGCGATCAACGAACGCATCGCACCGGTAGCCGTAGCGCCGATCCAGGGCGTGCCGAATAACAAAAATTCGGAGGCCGTGGTGACATGGCGAACCCAGGTCCTCGCCTTGGTTGAAAAGAACAAGCGATATCCGGAGGCCGCGCGGTCGCGGCGCGAGCAAGGGACGGCGCAGGTGTCGTTTACGCTTGATCGCAAGGGTATGGTGATCAACGCCCGCGTGACTCAAAGTTCGGGCTCCAACGCCCTTGACGAGGAAGCCATTGCGCTCCTCAGGCGCGCGCAGCCTTTCCCTGCGCCGCCCGCAACATTTCCCGGCGAATTCGTTGTCGTGCGGCAGCCGATCCGCTTCACCGTCAAATAGAACCACTGGCGGTCCGGTCGCGGAGTATCGCTTCGACAGTTAGTCGACGATGATAGTACCGCCGAACTTGTAGTTCACTCCGATCCTGACCCCGTCGCTGGTCACCCGCGTGTTGGCATCAAATGCAAGTGCTGTATTGGCAGCCGTAGACGGCGTCGAACGCACCGAACCGAAATCCATGTGAAGGTATTCGAGCTTTCCGGTCCAGTTGCCGGTCAGCCGCGCCTCGAAACCGGCGCCTACCGCCCAGCCGAATCGATACAGGTGCCGATCCAAAGACGCCGTCGTCGCAGCACCAGCGGTGTCGAAGCCCGCGACGGAAGTCGACGTCGTGATCTTGCCGAACGGAACGCCCGCGGTGGCGTAGGCAAGCAGGTCCGGCGTCACCAGCGTTCCGACGCGGCCGCGAACCGAGGCGACCCACCCCAAGCGATAGTCCAGGCTCGCCGTCACGGTGGCGTCGAGCGGAGCGAACGCCGGGTTGCAGATGTTGCCGGGGCATGCGGTCGCGCTACTTCCGCGCTGATTGCGGTATTCAAAATCGCCTTCAATGCCTGCCAGAATCCGGCCCGATGTCCAGTTATAGCCGGACTGAACGCCAAAGCTCGCGGTGTCGTGCGTGGACGACAGGCGGGCTCCGGAAAGCGACGCACCGGTTGCCGCGTCATTGAACGCCGCGTTGGTAACCCCCTCACCCCTCAAATATCCGACGTTACCGCCGGCATAGATGCCCGCCCAGTTCCAGGCCGCGGCATCCAGCGCCGGGCTCTTGTAGTAGCCGTTGGCAGCCGACCGTTTCGCCGCGCCGATCCAGGTGCCCGGCGATCCGCTCGGCCGGTCGACACCGTATTTGACGTTGAGAAACAGCTTGAAGCCCCGCCCGAGCTGCAGGATCTCGTCCTTGTGGAATTGGACGGAGTTGCGAATGTTGGCGTTGAGCAAATTGTCGCCGACCAGGCCCGTCGCGACCTCGACCGCGCCCCATGGCGAATCCTTCCAGAACTTTCGATGTTCGAGCTGCACCTTGACCAGATCGTAGCCGGCGGTAGTCGTGTCGAACTGCGGAATGTCATTCTGCGCGAATGCATGCAGCAAGCCGACGCGCGCAAACCAGTTGTCGTTGCGCCAGTAGACCCCGCCGCCGAGGCGCATCGGAGGGATGCGCGGCACGTTGCTCCCGTCGGTGAAAGTCGCCCGCACGATATCATATTGACCGTCAAGGCCGAGGGTGCCGTTGGCGAGCTGTACGGCGTCCCATTGCCAGGCCAGCTCTCCGCCGCGGAAGGTTGCGTCGCGCTGATCGTAGTTGACCTGGATGTAATCGGTGCCGGCTCCGCAGGAAGCAAACGTTTCCTGGCAAATGATACCGGTGGCGCGCGAGAAAATGAATTTGCTGTACGACGTGTAGTAGGCATTCGCGGCGAACCTGAAATCGCCATCGGTGCGTTTCAAGCCGACTTCCGCCGTCTGCGCGGTTTCAATTCCGAGGTTCGGGTTGCCTATCTTGAACGTCTTCTCCGAGCCGTCGGGTCCCTGCGCGAACAGTTCGAGGGCGCGCGGCGCACGCTCGATACGCTGCAGCGTCAGGCTTCCGACCAGCGAGGATGGAAGATCCTTGATGATGCCGAAGCTGCTGCTCTTCGGCATGAAGTCGAGCTTGGCAGCCGCCCTGCCCGGCTCATCCGGAGGCGGAAGAAAATTCGGCGGGAAAGTGAATGCCGTTCCCGCAACATTGACCCCCTCGATGCGTCCAGCCAACTGCGTGCGCAGCGTATCCGTGTGCCTGATTTCATTGAGGAAGTACGCCGCCGCCGTTCTTGTCTGGGCCGGAAGCAAGATCGCCTGACCAGCCGTATCCAGTTGCTGGTAGGCGCCCTGCGCGCCGACAATGCTGGTCAGCGGACCTAGCGGCGTAGCGAACGGCGCGAACTCGAACTCGAGCTTGCCCTCAGTCTGCTTGTTCTTGAAGGTGGCGGTAATCTCCTGAAATCCGGTCGTGGCGAGCACCGTCTCGTCGTGCCGATACTCCGAATATCCGGTCCAATACCTGACGGCCGCCAGCGCGCTGGCGTCCGGACGATACTCGCCTTTGGAGCTGATCTTGGTTTGCTCGAGGTCGTTGTGCTGACGGGCAGCGGCGGTCGCAATGCCGGGGACGTAGTAGTCGCTGGTAAAGCGCGAGACGGCGATGCCGGCATAACCGCCGTCGAAAAGCCAGGAGCCGCCGACCGTCGCGCCCGCACTCTGCGAGGCCGAATTCGGCTGCTTGCCGTTGAAGGCAGGCGCCGGGACAGGCGGAACGAGATAGGGATAGCTCGGGATGCTGTAATCGCCGGAGGATCGTCCGTAGATGTCGGCGTGAACGGCAGCGTTGCGGCCGCCTGCATCCAGCAAGAGCCCGCTCTCCCACCCTCTGTTGACGCTGGTCACGCCCGACCTCAGCTCCGCGGCCACTCCCCCGAGCGGCGCGGCGGTCGGAATCCGGTTGTTGTTGACGTCGACGACGCCGCCGACGGCTTGCGAACCGAAGCGGAGCGCGCCCGGTCCGCGAACGATATCGACCTTCTGGATTGCGAGAGGGTCGATCGGCACCGCGTGGTCCTGCGCGATGTCAGACACGTCGACCGCGCCGACGCCGTTCTCCTGGATGCGGACCTTTGCATCCGTCAAACCGCGCAGAACGGGCCGTGACGATTCCGTGGCAAGGCCCGCGGACGTCGCGCCGGGCGTGTTGGTGAACAGGCTGCCGAATCCGCCGTTGCTGCTGCCGGTCTGGATCTGGTTGCTCCCGATCGTCGACAACGGCGCGAATGGCGGATTGAAGGGCGACGCCGGTGCGCTTGTCGGCGCAGGACCCGGCAACGGCGCGGCGACGGCCCTCGAAGGCCGACCAGGCTCGCCGCGTGCGGCCCGCCGCGCCGGTTTGGGCTGACGTCCCTCCACGGTCACCTGCGGCATGTCGACTTCCGCCGGCGCGTTCGACGCGGTTGGCGGCGCAGGCGCGGTCTGCGACGGAGCTGGCTCCGCCGGGACTTGCCCGGCTGCCGGGGGCGGTGCGGAAGCCGGCGGCTCGGCAGGAGGTGCAGCCTGCGGCGCCGGTGGCGCAGGAGCTGCCGTTTGCGGGAACGCCGCAGTGTGGCTCAGGCAAACCATAGCCAATGCCGAGGTGCCCAAAAGGGCCATTGCAGTCGCGCGCATCTTCTTCCCCAACCGATCGCGCGACAGAAAAACCCGAACTGATAAGCCGCGGCATCAAAATGTAGCTAAGGCTACATGTTAATGTTGTACCGTTAACTGTCAAGATGTCGTGCCCGGTCTTCGCAAGCACCGCCGGCCTGTCGCAGATCAGCGACAAGCCGCCAACTTGCAATGTGGCCGGCCGCGCGCCATGGTCGCGCTCGTTTGGACGGATTCGCCTGGAAGGTGCAGAGTTGCGCAAGCCCTCGACAGATCGGGCCAAATCGATGCAGCCATTGCCTGCGGAACAAACGCAGGCGCGCCGCTTTGGAAAGGCGCGATCGGCGCGATCGACGGCAGTCCTGGAAGACTATGTCGAACTGATCTCCGACCTGCTCGGAACGACCGGCGAGGCGCGCCCTACCGACATCGCACGCAGGCTGGGCGTATCGCATCCGACGGCGATCGACACCATTGCCCGGTTGAAGCGTGAAGACCTGGTGACCGCCCGCCCCTATCGCGGGGTGTTCCTGACCGAAAAGGGCGAGACCCTTGCCAAGCGCGTCCGCGCCCGTCACCGCCTGGTGGTGGATGTCCTGCTGGCGCTGGGCGTCCCGCAGGAAGCCGCGGAGGGTGACGCCGAGGGCATCGAGCATCACGTTTCCGATGTAACACTCAAGGCCTTCGCCGAATTCCTTCGCGATGCCAAGGATCGGCGCAAGGCATGACGCGATAGGCGCGCTAAGTCTACTGCGTGATAGCTGCTCAAAGCCCTCATCCTGAGGAGCCCGCAGAGCGGGCGTCTCGAAGGATGTAGGCCACAGACGGGGCCTTATGGTTCGCCCGGCGATGCGAAGCATCGTCCGGAGACGCGCGGAGCCTGTCATCGGGCCGCGCTACGCGCGGACCCGTCGGCGCTCCTCACCATGAGGGGCTTGCAACGCAGTAACGCTAGCCGACCTTGGTCGTCTTGCGTTCGCCGGTCATGGCATTTTCGGCTGCCCGGCTCATCAGCGAAGCATAGTCATGACCGAACAGGGTTTCGCAGAAGCGGATCGCCGCCTTGGCCTGCATCTGCCGGTAGGCGCGCGCCCTCGTGTCGCCGCCGCGCAGCGCCTGCACCAGGCTTTCGGTGGATCGCTCGACGTAGTGCTGCAGGTCGGAATAGGTCCGCAGCGTCACCTCGTTGATCGCGAGCTCGCTGGCATAGGTGCGGCACACCGCCACGAAGTCGATCAGGGCGGCGATCTCTTCGACCTCCGCGGCATCGATCTTGGGCGCGGAAGCGATATCCTTGTCGGCGCGCTGACGTAGAATGCGGCGGACCCGGCCGGGCACGCTCTCGATCTCTGACTGCAGCGAATTGGAAATATCCGCGCGGATCGAGGTGAGCTGGCGGCCCCACACGGAATCGTTGCGCAGATCGAGCTCGGTGCGGAGACCGCGCACGCCGTCGTGCAGGGCTTTCAATTGCTCGCCGACATTGTCGAAATGGCCGCGCCTGATGTCCGTGCGCAGGCAGGCCGTGAGGAACGAGAGGTCGTGCAGCGCGATCGTGACGGCGACGCCGTAGGGCGTGGCAGCCACGCGAATCTCGTCGTCCGATGCCGCCATCTTGATTGCGAGGCGGATGATCTGCCACGGCGACGCCAGCCGCTGCATGATCAGCGACAGCGCGAACGGTAGCAATTGCGGCGTCTGCAACGAGGGAACATTGAGCGCCGTACCCACCGAGGCAATCTGGGCTTCGGAAAATACCCGCAACTGGCTGGGCATCCGGCTGCCGAGCGTATCCAACGCCTCGCGCGCCCGCAGCACTCCTCCGATCGACAACAAATCCTCGACGACATTGGGCGGGCCGATACGGGCGAGCGTCCGATGCCTGTCGTCGCCCGAGACCGGTGTGGCGACCTTGACGATCGCGTCGGCTGCCGCGAACTGGAACTTGCGGATCGCGCCTTCGAGGCCCGCGCTGCTGCCGCTCTGCCTGATCTCGGCAAGCGCAGTTTCGAATGCGCGCGCGGCATCGGGCGCACCGTCGCGGCCCAGCCATTGCCAGACCGGCAGCAGCGATGCACGCCGGACCTGCCCGGCCCTGACCGGAAAGTTGCTTTCGACCAGAAACGGCTCAAGCGGACGGAACAGCAGGCGCGCCGGATCGTCGGTCCGCGGACGCGTCTCGGTTCCGCGCACGACCTTGCGCAACTGCTCGAGCACGAAATTGGCGACAGCGACGTCTTCCCCGCGCTCGATGGCGCGCTCGAACTCGCGCATCAGCAGCGCCTGCGATTGGGGCGGGAGCTGGGCAAGATAGTCCCTCAGCCGCTCGGTCGATGTCTGGCTCATTCGCCTGGTGTGGATATGCTTGTGTCATACGGCCGGCAAAGCGCGTCCGCCGCCGATTTTAGGAGTGTGCGCGTTAAGAACCCGTTTAGGAATAACGAAATCAACCCCGCGCATTGCCGGCCCCTCTCCTCAACCCCAGGTAACTACCACCGGGGCGTTCAGATCCCTGGCAGCACCAGCTCGGCCCGCAACCCGCCGATCGGGGCATCGCCCAGGACAAGGCTGCCGCCGTAAAGGGCGGCGAGATCAATCACGATCGAAAGCCCGAGCCCGGACCCCGGCTTGGATTCATCCAGCCGCTGGCCGCGCCGGGACACCTGCGCGCGCTCGGCCGCGGACAATCCGCGGCCATCGTCATCGACAATGATCCGCAGCCGCGGCCCGGCAAGGGGCTCTGACGGCGGCTCCGCCCTCACCTCGATGAAGACCTGCGAGGCCGCCCATTTGCAAGCATTGTCGACCAGATTGCCGGCCATCTCCTCGAGGTCCTGGCGCTCACCGCGGAACTTCGCCTGCGCGTCGGCCTTCACCGCGATCGTGAGGTCGCGATCCCGATGGATCTTTTCCATAGTCCGCCGCAACGCCTCGATGGCGGGCGCGACCTCGGTGACGGTGCCGACGATGGTGACGCGCGCGGCGATGCGCGCGCGCTCGAGGTGATGGGCGACCTGATCCCGCATCACATCGGCCTGCTCCAACACCTTGCTGGCAAAGGGATTTACTGCGTGGGCCGCGGCTTCGTTGACGATGACGGACAGCGGCGTCTTGATGGCGTGCGCGAGATTGCCGACATGGGTGCGCGCCCGCTCCACGATCTCGCGGTTGGCGTCGATCAGCGCGTTGGTCTCGCGCGCCAGCGGCGCGATCTCGACGGGAAACTCGCCTTCCAGCCGTTCGGCGCGACCGGAGCGGATGTCGGCGATCGATTCCGAAATGCGCTTGAGCGGCGCCAGCCCGAAACGGACCTGGAAGATGGTGGTCAAGAGCAGCACGATGCCGAGCGCCGTGAAGGTGCCGCCGAGATAATAGTCGAAGGCGCGGATCTCATCGAAAATCTCGGATGCGTCGCCGGCCACGCTGACCAGGAACTTGCCGTCGGCGCCAAGATCGACCGGCCGCTCGACGATCCGAAGGTCCTGGCCCTCGGGCCCATCGACGTAACCGAGACGGATGCCGGCGGGGGTCAACTCCGCGCCGATATCGTCGAGCTTCGGCAGCTTCTTGTCCCACAGCGAGCGCGACGCACGCGTCTCGGCTTTCTCGTCGGTGCGGACGACCTGCCAGTACCAGCCGGACAGCGGCAGTTCGAACAGCGGCTCGCCGAGCGACTGGAACTGGTGGTCGGGCGGCTCGTCCGGGGTCGCGACTTCGGCGATCAGGGTGCGAAGATAGAGGTTGAGACGGCGGTCGAAGGCGCGTTCGGTCGCGTTACGATAGACCGACGACAGGATCACGCCGGTGATGAGCAGGATCACGACCACCCACGCGGTCGCCGACAGGAACAGCCGCGTGGCGAGCGAGCTTCCGCGCATCAGGGCACGATCCAGAAAAGCATGTCTTTTAAGGCCTCGACCCGAAGGGTGCAGACCGGCCTTCGGATCGGGTCATGCTCGAATTAAACCGTCAGCAAATCAAGCCCCGGGCGACGGCGGCGTCAGCAGGTAGCCGAGCCCGCGCACGGTCTGGATGATGTCGACGTCGAGCTTCTTGCGGATGCGGCCGACGAATACTTCAATTGTGTTGGAGTCGCGATCGAAGTCCTGATCATAGAGGTGCTCGACCAGTTCGGTGCGCGACACCACGCGGCCGGTGTGATGCATCAGGTAGGCCAACAGCCGGTACTCGTGCGAAGTCATCTTGATCGGGTTGCCGGAGACGCTGACGCGGCCGGTGCGCGTATCCAGCGAGACCGGGCCGCAGGTCAGTTCCGACTGCGCATGACCGGTGGAGCGGCGGAGCAGCGCGCGAATTCGCGCCAGCACTTCTTCGAGGTGAAACGGCTTGGCGACGTAGTCGTCGGCGCCGGCGTCGAAGCCCTGTACCTTGTCGCTCCAGCGGTCGCGGGCGGTGAGGATCAGGACGGGCATGCCGCGGCCGTTGCGGCGCCATGCCTCCAGGACCGAGATACCGTCCATCTTGGGCAGCCCGATGTCGAGCACCACGGCGTCATAAGGTTCGCTGTCACCGAGGAAATGCCCCTCCTCGCCGTCGAACGCGCGATCGACCACATAACCGGCATCCGTCAAGGCCGTCGTAAGCTGACGGTTGAGATCCGGATCGTCCTCAACAACGAGCAGGCGCAAGCTGGCCTCCAAAAGTGAGCCCTACGATATCAGATCTCAAGATGAGGCTCATCGGCGTGAACGGGCCATGAACGGGGCACATGGCGCTATGTTACTTTTTCGTCATGAGGCTTTCCGCGGCCGGGCATGCCCGCAGGCCGAACGCCTAACATGCCCAATTGAATGCCCCAAGGGCCGGGCAGGTTGCTTTGCGTCGATTTCCGAAAAGGCGGCGCGCCTCCCACGCAGGGACAGGCAAGCCCTGATCCCGCCGCCTCGGTCAGTCCCTCAGATGCGGAAGAATACGAACCAGACGATGCCCAGGATCAGAACCGCGAGCCCGGTCGAAACCGTCAGGAGAGCGAGTACCGACGGTCCGGGTTCAGCCTGACGCGCCTCGGTCGGGGTTTCGGTGATCTGGCCATGTCGTCGTGTTGCCATGGGACCTCTTTGAGTAAGTGCCTGTAATGCCAGCGAATGCACCGCTTGTTAAAGCAACGCCTGATCGGAAACGATGTTCCGGGCTTCGCAGCCATGCTGCGGGCCGCAGCGTCCAAAAGGTCGCAGGCCGGCTGGCAGAACGGGCCGTTCGGCGATTAACGCCATGTTTGAGACGAGGGCATCCGATGGTATTCTTACCAGTCGTCTGTTGCGTCCTCGGAGTATCCCCATGGCCCCCCGCGCCAATTGGAAGGGTTTTCTGCGCCTTTCGCTCGTGACCTGTCCGGTCGCCCTCTATCCGGCGACGTCGGATACCGAGAAGGTCTCCTTCAACCAGATCAACCGCAAGACCGGCCATCGCATCAAATACGCCAAGGTCGACGCCGAGACCGGCGAGGAAGTCGCCAACGACGACATCATGAAGGGCTACAAGATCGACACCGACACCTACATCGAAGTGTCGAAGGACGAGCTCGACGACATCGCGCTGGAATCGACCCGCACCATCGAGATCGACGAATTCGTTCCGAAATCCGATATCGACGGCCGCTACCTGATCCGCCCCTATTATCTCGTGCCTGACGGCAAGGTCGGCCACGATGCGTTTGCGGTGATCCGCGAAACCATCCGCAGCATGGACAAGGTCGCAATCGGACGGGTGGTGCTGACCAACCGCGAGCACATCATCGCGCTGGAGCCGCTCGACAAGGGGCTGATGGGAACGCTGCTGCGCTACCCCTACGAGGTCCGTAGCGAGACGGAATATTTCGAGGACATCCAGGACGTGAAGATCACCAAGGATATGCTTGATCTGGCAAGGCATATCGTCGAGCAGAAATCCGCCTCATTCGAGCCCGAGCAGTTCGAGGACCGTTATGAGCAGGCGCTGATCGACCTGATCAACCAGAAGCGCAACGGCCTCAGCACCAAGGCCAAGGCGGCGCCAAAGACCACCGGTAACGTCATCAACCTGATGGACGCGCTCAAGCGCAGCCTCGCCAGCGAAAAGCAGGCCGCCCCCGCCGCCAAGACCAAGGGCAAGAAGCCGAAGAAGGCCGCCGCCGGCCAGCGCGAGATGTTGTTGCCGATCAGCGGCAGCGGCAAACGCGCCGCCAAGGAGACGGCGAAGGAAGCGCCCAAGAAGGCGGAGAAGCCGGTGCGCGCTGCCGCCCGCACCAAGAAGGCCGGATGATTGGGCAAGGAGCGCGATAGCATCATCTAGCGCGCAATGCCGTGGTCGACCCCGTTCGATGATCCGATACCGCTTCGCGGCGGAGGCAGGCTCGTGACGCTGCAGCAGGCCGCCGACTACATCATGGCGTTGCCGGAAAAAGTGCAACGCGAGGCGCACTGGCAGACCGCAGTCGAGAATCTAATCAATGCGGCGGAGACTGGTGGCGGCTGGCTGATGTTTTCGCGGATCGCGATGGTGCGGGCGCTGAATACGGACAGGAAAGATAAATAGCGCCGGTTTCAATCCCCGCCGCCGTCCCCGTCCCCGCTGCCAAAGTCCAGCCCGCCATCGCAATTGCCAGACCGGTCGTTGACCATCCAATCAATCAGCAGGGCTGCGACCAATATCGCGTAGAATACGCGCCACGGATTTTGCTGCACATAGGCCAGGATCGGCGGCCCCCAGTCCACCAACGTTGACCCAAATAGCAGCTCTAGCATGATGCCTGCGCGGCCTTGCCGCTACTTGAGCGAGGTGCTGACGTCGTTGAATTTCGTGCTGAGCGTGCTGCCGATGCCACTGACGACGGTCACGATCACGATGCTGATACCTGTCGCAATCAGGCAGTATTCGATGGCGGTAGCACCGCGCTCATCGTCGACAAATCGTGCCAGTATTCGACGCATAGATAAACTCCTATCGACGCTCCCCGGAATTCTCCCGCGCCATACTGGTTAAACTCTAGGTCGGAACGGTTGAAGAGGCCTTGAGGAACGGACTGAACGATTGATTAAGGCGAACGAAGAATTGCGCCTCCGGAATCGTACGATACGGAAAATTTACCATCGATTGAGCGCCGCCCGTCCACCGTCGCCGATGGCGGCGATGTTCAGACGCCGCGGCATGGCGAGGTAGTCACCCCGCCGCACCGCGGCGTTGAACAAAGGACCGGGCACAATAGCCCGGTCCTTAAAGTCATTCTCAGAAGTTACGCTGGACGCGGAGCTGGAGCAGGACCGTGTCCTGATCCTTGAACTCGTACACCGCGTTCGGCTTCGGCGCGGTTGCCGTAAACACCGAAGAGCCCGACATTTTCTGGTCGAGATGGAACCACTGGACTTCGCCCGAGAACGTCAGGTTCTTGACCGGGGTCCAGCGGGTAACGACGCCAAGCTGCGAGACGTTGAAGTCGGGGTTACAGCTGTAGGTTCCCGCTGCCTGACCCGGGTGGCTGAGGGCGAAGGCGGCGCAGTAAGCGCCCTTAGCGGTCGTGGTTCCCGCACCCAGCAGATTGTCGTCGGCGCTGCCGTCATACCTGACCGCGGAGTAGCTGCCGAACAGGCTGGTCGACCAGTTCGGGTTCCAGTTGTGATTGAACGCGCCGCGGAGGCCCCAGGCCGTCGTCAGGACGATGCCGCCCGTGCCGCCTGCGCCGGGCATGTAGACGCCATCCGTGGTCGCGCCGAAGCCGACGCTCTGGTAGCCGAAGCCGCTGTCGCCGAACATCGCGAAGTTCGGTGAGGTGCCGCTGGTGGCGATCACTTGCTTGGTGGCGCCCTTGGCATAGGAGACGTCGAACTTGATGTCGTCGCCCGGGCCGGTCGGCAGATTCTTGATCTGCAACGCAGCCATTACCGCGCCGCCCCACTTGGTTTCGGGATGCCCGCTGATTTCGGACAAGTTGTTCGGCACGGCGCTCGCGCCAAGCGTATTGTACGAGCCGCTGACCTCATGCGCCATAGCCGAAACCTGGAACAAACCCCAGGCCTGATCGACGCGGATTCTGCCGACGATGTCCGGAGCGTGAGTTCCGGCATAGGCGCTCGATCCGGTTCCGTTGGCGCCGATCGCACCGGGGATGCTCAGGTTATAGACGGCGGTGCGATTCCAGACGGTCGGGTCGTCGAGACCAATCGAGCCCGATACGCCGTTGCCGAATTCGGCGGTGTACTGGATGTTGTTGACGCCGGTGTCGGTGTTGTTGCCGCCGAGCAGGTTTGAGTTGATGTTGCCTGGAAAGCCGTTCCAGGGCGTCGAATAGGCCGACGAGGACTTACCGAAGGTGAAGCCGGCGAACTGGATGAAGAGGTATTCGACCGCGACGTAGCCGCCGCCAGGGATGGAAAGCGAGTTTGCTGCGCCGCCAGGGAATGCGCTGAGGGCGGTCGCGTTGGACGTTCCGAAGTTGTTGAACTGGAAATCGCCCTGACCGAAGGTGCGCACCACGCCATACTCGGTGGCGGTGCGGGTATCTACCGTCAGCGCCATGCGCGAACGGCTGACGAAATAGTCGCGAAAGCGGTTTTGCTGACCAAGATCGCCGCTCCAGGCCGGCGCACCGTGGGCGCCGCCGTTGAAGGTGGTGTCGACGCGCAGATAGCCGCCGATCTTGATACAGGTGTCGGTGCCTGGGATGTAGTAGAAGCCGGCGCCGTAAAGCGAACAGACTCTGACATATTCGACTGCCTTGGCCTTGACCGGAAGGTCTGCCGCCTGTGCCCCACCCAGGGCGAGCAGCCCCGCCGCCGAGCTTAGAATTAAAGTTCGCGCTGTTTTCATTGTTGTATATCTCCTGTTCGCGATGCCCCGCGACGTATGCAAATTGTGTCCCGCGATGCCCCGCGCTTCATGCAAATGCATGCGCACACACCTAATGCAAAAATCTCCAGCGAGAATGACAAACCCGTGAAGCCGCTTCGGTTGGCCGGCGGCTGTGATTTTTTCGCAACGCAGCAGCGTCGAAGCCGAGTCAAAACGATCCACTTTCGCCTGCAGCTCGGGCGCTCACAGCAGGAATATTCTCCCCCGGTTGCCTCATCTTTTGGCTTGAGCGGCAAAACGCATATCAGCACTTCCGAACGCACGCGCCGTCCGCGCTTTACCGGGTCGGAAAATCCTGTCCAACTGTCGCAAATCGGCTGGACCAAACCGGCCCGTATCGAGGGGAGAGACCGTCATGAAGCTCGGCGCCGCCATCGCGGAAATCATGAAGCGGGAGGGAATCGAAATCCTCTGCGGCTATCCGGTCAATCATCTCATTGAATATGCCGCCAATGCCGACATCCGCCCCGTGATGGTGCGCCAGGAACGCATCGGCGTTCACATGGCGGACGCGATCTCGCGCGTCACCTCGGGCCAGTCGATCGGCGCGTTCTGCATGCAGCATGGACCCGGCGCCGAGAACGCGATGGGCGGCGTGGCGCAATGTTACGGCGAATCGGTGCCCGTGCTGGTGCTGCCGATGGGCTATGCGCGCAGGCTCGCCAACATCGACCCGAATTTCAATTCCAGCCAGGCGATGAAGGCGTTCTCGAAATCGTCCGAACCGATCAACATCGCGGCGGAAGTCTGCAACATTTTTCGGAGAGCGTTCACCAAATTGAAAAACGGCCGCGGCGGGCCGGTGATCGTCGAAATCCCCGCCGACATGTGGAACGAGGAAGTGCCGGAGCCGCTGAACTACACACCGGTGCTACGCACCCGCTACGGCGCGGATCCCGTACACATAACGGAAGCGGCGGCCCTCCTCGTCGCAGCGAAGCGCCCGGTGATCTACGCCGGCCAGGGCGTGCACTACGCCAGGGCCTGGCCGCAGCTCAGGCGGCTGGCCGAACGCCTCGCCATTCCCGTCACGACCAGCCTTGGCGGCAAGTCGTCCTTTCCGGAAACGCATCCGCTGTCGCTGGGATCGGGCGGCCTCGCCGTGCCGCGCGCGGTGCCGAAATTCTTGGGCGAAGCCGATGTGATCTTCGGCATCGGCTGCTCGTTCACCGAGACGTCATTCGGCATCGCCATGCCGAAGGGCAAGACCATCATCCATTCAACGCTCGACCCCAACCATCTCAACAAGGATGTCGAGGCCAAGGTCGGCCTGGTCGGCGATGCCGCCCTGGTGCTCGATGCCTTGCTGGAAGCGATCGGCAAGAGCGTCACGACCGATCGCGACGCGACGGCGGTCGCCGCCGAGATCGCAGCCTCCCACAAGGAATGGCTGGCGAAATGGATGCCGAAGCTGACGCATAACGACGCGCCGCTGAACCCCTATCGCGTGTTGTGGGATCTGCAGCGCACCGTCGA
This sequence comes from Bradyrhizobium sp. CSA112, assembly GCF_029051645.1. Taxonomy (GTDB): domain Bacteria; phylum Pseudomonadota; class Alphaproteobacteria; order Rhizobiales; family Xanthobacteraceae; genus Bradyrhizobium. Next base: position 144,921 of record NZ_JAACFS010000001.1, on the reverse strand, counting down.
CATCAACAATACCATCATCACCCACGACGCCGGCAGCCCGCGCGACCAGCTCTCGCCGTTCTGGAAATCGGTCGAGCCGCTCTCCTATATCGGCTGGGGCAAGACCACGCAGCTCGGCTACGGCCTCGGCCTTGCGATGGGCGCCAAGCTGGCAAAACCCGACAAGCTCTGCATCAACGTCTGGGGCGATGCCGCGATCGGCTTCACCGGCATGGATTTCGAGACCGCGGTGCGCGAGCGTATCCCGATCATGTCGATCCTCTTGAACAATTTTTCCATGGCGATCGAATTGAAGGTGATGCCGATCTCGACCGAGAAATACCGCTCGACCGACATTTCCGGCGACTACGCCGCGATGGCGCGGGCCTTTGGCGGCTATGGCGAGCGGGTGACCACGCCGGAAGACATCATCCCCGCCATCCGGCGCGGCATTGCCAAGACGCAGGAAGGCGTACCCGTGCTGCTGGAGTTCATCACCAGCAAGGAGACCGAGGTGTCGCGGCCGGGTACCTGAGATTCAACGCACAGATCATCGCCGATGCCGCGCGTCACCATCAGCGAAACCGGGCTGGTCAGCCCCAAGAACCGCGAGCTCCACGGATCCCAGCCACAAATCGCGAAAACAACCCCATGCAAAGTAGACGAGGCCGGAGACGGTAACTACTCCTACTCCGCCATCTCCGCCGGTGTCGAGGGGCCGGCCAGCGGCCGCTCTTCCATTGCGATAATGCACAGCGCGGCGCAGGCCAGCAGCACCGTGGCGGCGCCGAACACGTAGCGGAACGCGGTGATCATGTCGGCGACGGGAATCGCGTTTGCAGGGCCGCGGTGTTCGCCGAGCGAGATGCCCGCACCCAGCGCCATCAAGAGGATCGCGCTGAAAGCGGCGACCGTAAACGACGACATCAGCGAGCGGAAGAAATTCATCGCACCCGTCACGGTGCCGATCTGCGCGCGCGCCACCGAGTTCTGCAGCGAGACCACGCTGACCGGGAACGTCGTGCCGAGCCCGAGCGCAAACAGCGACAGCACGATCAGCAATGCCCACAGCGGCAGCGTCGTCGCGGTCAGCACCGCACCGAAGATCGCCGCCGCCGACGTGCCCGCGATCGCCACGCGCTTGTAATGCTTGGCGCGCGCCATCGTCCGTCCGGCGATCGCCGCACCGCAGGTGGAAATCGCGGCGAGCGGGATCAGCGCAAGCCCCGCTTCGCTCGCGGTCAGATGATAGACAACCTCGTAATACAGCGGCAGATGCACGGTCAGCCCCGTGATCGCGCCCAGTGCGCAGCCGCCGGCCACCATGGCATAGGGCGCGACCGTTCCGCTCAACAGCGGCAGCGGCAGGAACGGCTCCTCGGCATTGCGCGCGTGCCAGACGAAGGCGAGCGCCAGCGCCACCGATGCGCCGATCATCGCCATGATCGCAGGCGACAGCCAGGCATAACGGTTGCCGCCCCAGGTGAGCACCAGCATGACCACGACGGCGGAGGCCATCAGCAGCAGTCCGCCAAACCAGTCGACCTTGCGCCGGCGGTGGAACACCGGGATCTTGCCCATCTTGGGCAGCAGTAGAAACATCGCCCCGACGGCGAGCGGCACATTGATCCAGAAGATCATCGACCAGTGCAGATGCTCGGCGAACACGCCGCCGAGCACGGGACCCATCAAGCCTGCCGCCATCCAGACACCGCTGAAATAGGCCTGATACCTGCCGCGCTCGCGCGGTGAGACCACGTCGGAAATCACGGTCTGCACGACCGGCATGATGCCGCCGCCGCCAAGCCCCTGCAGGCCGCGCGCGACGATCAATACCGGCATGTTCGGCGCCACCGCGCACAGAATCGAGCCGACCGTGAACAGGACAAGCGAAACGGTGATCATGACGCGGCGGCCGTAGATGTCGCTCAGCGTGCCGAACACCGGCGCGACCGCAGTCGAGGCCAAAAGATAGGCGGTTATCACCCAGGAGAGATTGCTGACGTCGTTGAACTGGCGGCCGATGGTCGGCAGCGCCGTCGCCACAATGGTCTGGTCGAGTGCCGCCAGGAACATCGTCAGCAGCAGGCTCATCAGGATGGTGCGGACCTCGTCCTGGGTCAGCGGCGCGGGCGGCGCGATCGGCGGCGCATCGCTGACATCGATGACCTCGGTCGTGATGCGCGAGAGCTCGCCGCCGATATCGTCAGGCAATGTCGTCTGGTCGGCAGGCTCGCGGCCCTGCCGTTGGTGCTTGTTCATGTCGGGCGTAATATTGTTCTGCGCGGCCAAGGCCGCCGAGATGGAATCGCCATATCGCACGCACCTTAGAGGGCAATTTCCTCTCGCGGCAGACGCCTGCGCGCATGGGTGCATCCCGCGGGGGTCTCATCGCGTTTCCGTGAGCGATTTTTGGCGCCTCGCAAGCCCAGGCCTTCGGCTCCACCTTGGTGGAGGCTCCAGGAAACCAATCCCCGTAAAATCTCCGGTCGGCCGGACTAGAGCTTCAACGGCTTGAGCAGATCAATCAGATGCGGCTTGCTCCCTTCGACAATCGAGAGCTTCTTCGCCATCTTCGGGTTGTTCTTGAAGAATGCGGTCAGGCTGTGTTTCTCGGCAGACCAGTCCTCCCGCACCGGCTTCTTGGAAGCCGGATTCTTTTTCTTTCGGGCCTTCTCCTTGCCCTGCTCCTTTTCCCAATCCGCCTTCCGTCCCGCGTCGATCTCCGCAACCGGATAGGTCAGATGAATCGTGTAGCCGGCGTCAGCGCCCCGCGCATCCAGCAGCATTTGCAGCGTGGCGCGTTCCGGGTTGCCATGCTCGCCATCTCCGGAGAAAACGTAATGATCGGCCGGCACACGCTTGAAGAAGATGGTCTCCATATTGTTGTCGCTGCCGTGGTGCGGGACCTTCAAGAGGTCGACATGCTTTTTGCCGCCCGCTTTCAATAGCCCGGCCAGTTCCATTCCTTCCAAAATCCTGTCGCCACGGGCGTCGCCCGTCAGGAGCATGCTTTTGCCCCCGAGTTCGGCAAGGACGACGATGCTGGACAGGTTGGGAATGGATTCATCCTCGAAAGCTGCCAGCGCAGCTTCGGGCGACTTCTTTTTCTTCTCCTTTTGAGCGCGCAGCCATTCGTCATGCTGCTTCTGCAACGCCAGCAGTTGCGGCTGCATCGGCCCGATCACCGTCACCTTCAAGTCGCCGAGCGTCACCGGCTTTGCAGCCTTGGCCGCAAGGATAAGCTTGCCCTTGAATTTGTGGTTAGGTTTCCACCCGAGAGCCTTGGCGTCGTCACGCAACGTGCGGCCCTGCGGAATGCTGGACAGCACCTCGACCGTTTGATGCATGTCCTCGTCTTCGATCTCGTCCTCGCGCATCTGGTTTCCGAAGCTGGCCAGCACGCTTCCGGAATCGATACCCGCCTCACCTTCCGCGGCCGCCGCAACCGATGCGGTGCCGAACCCTGCCACCAGTTCATCGGGCTTGGTCTTGAGCAGATCGTCGAAACTATTGTGCCAGAGGCTTGTCACGTCGAGCCGCATGTCTGGACTGTTGCCGCGCTGCTCTCTGGTGAGGTCGAGAATTCCCTTGATGTGGTCGTCGTCGACATGGCTCACCATCACAACGTCGACCGGCAGCGCCGCCTGTTCGTCGAGATCGCGCGCTTGGTGGATTTTCTGCAACCGCGGCTTGAGGAACGGCTTGTAGACATCGGACGGGCCGCCATCGATCAGAATCAGATGCGGATCCTGCTCCGGTCCGAAGTGCAGCATCAGGCAGTCGCCCTTGCGTGCCCGCAATACATCCAGACTGAAGAGCATTTCCTGCCTCTCTAGATGGATTGAAAGGCACGCAGGATGTCCAGCATGCCGTGGCCCTGGAAACTTCGCTCGCGGCCGAGATCGGTCGCGCTTTCGCACAGGATTCGTTTGACCCTGCGCGGCTGGCCGATCAGTTCCTCGTAGCGCGCCAGCAGCATCGCGGCGGCGCCGCTGACATGCGGCGCCGCCATGCTGGTGCCGGACTCAGGCCCCCACTCCTTGTGATTGCCGCCGGTGACGCACGACTGCACCCGCTCCCCCGGCGCCACCAGATCCGGCTTGAGGCGGCCGTCGCCGGTTGGACCGCGGCTGGAGAAGAAACTCACGCCATAGGTATGCGGCCAGTTTCCGTGCGTGGACCCGACGGTGATGACGCTCTCGCCATTTCCCGGATCGGTGATGCTGAACGCCGCATAGGCTTCGAAAACACCACCATCCGTCAGTTCGAATTTCTGGAAGCCGCGATTGCCCGCCGCGGCGACCACCACGACCCCGCTCTCCACCAGCCGCTCGCATTCATTGCACACCGGCGTGCGCCCGCAGGCATAATTGCGGACGTTATGCGGGATGGAGAGGCTGAGGTTGGCGCCGTGAATGGTGATATAACTATGCCGCTCATTCACGTAGCGAATGTATTGCAGCGCGGCGATAACAGCGAATTCGGTATCGTCGATGGTCTTGCCGAGAACGCGGAAATCGTAGAGGCGGATATCGGGACACATGCCGTCGGGATGGTTGGTCGCACGTCCGTTGGCACCGATGATTCCCGCGACGTGTGTGCCATGCGTGCTGGGTGGTTGCGGCGGGTTCTTGAGCGTGATCAGCTTTTCAACGGCGCCCCAATTGATCGGCCGTTTTGCTCTGGCGTCCTCGGCAATCTCCTTCAGATAGCGGGACGCGTCGGCCGGCCTGATGCCGGCGGCTGTCGCGAGTTCCTCTAGTTCTGCAGGAGCGATGTCATTCTCGTCATTGCTGACAATCTCGCGAATTCTCGTGAAGTCGAAGGTCTTCCTGACGCGCGATCTGTCCGGCTTGTCTGGGTCGGCGAGAGCCGCGTGCTGGGCGTCGATGCCGGAATCAAGCACCGCCCAAACGATGTTCTTGCAATTCACCTTGAACAGGGAGTGCGCAGCGTCGGCCTTCACGGCCGGAATGGATCGATCGAGTGCTGCCGACGCGACGCGGTTCAGCGAGACCTGAAAGATAAGGCTATCGGTTCTGGCTTGCTCGCTGTCGTCGGGATCATCCGATGCCAGGGCGTGGGGATTGGCCTGAATGACCCCGTAAAGGTCGAACATTCCTTTGATGATTTCATCGATATAGGGCTGATATCTCCGGAATGCCTCATCGACCTTGAGCAGCGGCAAACGCTCCACCGGCTGGGGTGGAGCGCTGCCGGGGATAGTCGGACGCTCGAGCCTGCCGATCCAATAGATCAACCCCGCGAGCGCGATGTATCTTTCCAGTGATGTAAAGTTCTCCGGATTGTTGCCGGGACGGCCGGGCTCCCGCTCAAGCAACCTGCGGAGGTTGGCCTGGTCGATCTTCAATATTCTTTCCTGGAGCTTTGACTGGCTCCACCACTGTGTCAGGGGCACGAGAATGCGCAGCACTTCGTCGAAATACAGCTTTGCACCCACAAGCCCCTGCAGATAGGCGACCTTCGCTCTCACTTTCGGCCGCTCGGGCGGCGGCGGTGTTTCGCTTTTGCGCTCCTGCTCGCGCAGGGCTATTCCGCGCGGGATGATTTGGGCGACCACTGCGGCGGTCGTATTTTTGTGCGGCGTGATCAACACGTCCTGAACGACACCGGGATCAAGCGCATAAGCGGCCCAGACGTCTCCGAGCAGCGGAGAATCCTGCAACACGCGGCGGTCGTCGATCGGGCCTAACAGGATGTGCTCGACCAGCTCCGCGGGAATCGAGAATTGCAGCGGCCTGTCAGCCTTGGTTCTCGCGCCACCGGGCACGTCCTGCACGATGTCGGGCCGCGCGGCTACCGGCGTTGCATCTGCAGGCGCTGTCGTGCCGGATACCGCTCTCTCTGGTTCCGGGGCGGCCCGCGTGGCGTCATCCGTCGACTTTGGCTTGCGGCCCCGCGATGGCGCCCGCTGCTTGCGTTGCTTTGCCACGTTCGGCCCCCTCGCCTCTGCCTCACACCCCGGATTGAGGATAGGGGAACACCGGCTTCGGCTTCAGCTCCGAGTCCAAATGCTTGCGCAGCGCGGCATCGCAAACCGCGTAGCCCCAGTTGATCAATCTCTCTTGCGTGGTCGCGTCGCTGAGGTTGCGCCAGGCCAGCACGAGGTGGCCGGCCGTGATGGAGCCGCCCGACACGCTCGATATCCGTTTGATGTTCTGCAGCAGCCCGGTTTCATAGAGGTGCCAAAGCACGCCGATGTGAAACACCATCGCGCGATACCCTCCGCCGGAAAGGCACAGCGCGGAGCTCGGCTCGGGCGTCCTGTTCTCGTCGTCCTTCGGTATCGGCTGAACAGGACCAGTATTCATGGGACACCTCAAAAATTGAGGGACATCTCACTGATGGGAAATAGAAATCTAGTGCAAAGCTTAAGGATGTTCGGCGCTAAATATACAACTACCTTAGCGCTTTGACGGGCGAATGAAAAGGCGCATGTGGCTGCGGCGGAAGCGCAGGTGATCAGGGCCGCTTCTTCAGCCGCGCCCGCTTCGGCAACAGCGCCGGCCATTGCACGATGTGGTCTTCGAGATCCTCATCGGCGATCTCGTCCTCGGTGCCCTGCACCCTGCCGCGCACGGAAACCCCGGCTTCATGCACGGTGTTGGGGTCACCCGAAATCAGCGGGTGCCACCAGTAGAGATCGCGCCCCTCCGCTACCAGCTTGTAGCCGCAACTCGGCGGCAGCCAGCTCAGGGTGCGGACGTTCTCGGGCGTCAGGCGGACACAATCCGGAACTTTCTCGGAACGGTTGGGGTAGTCTTTGCAAGCGCACAGGCCGGAATCGAGCAGCTTGCAGGAGACATGGGTGAAGTAGATTTTCCCGGTATCCTCGTCCTCGAGCTTTTCCAGGCAGCAGCGCGCGCAGCCGTCGCACAGGCTTTCCCATTCGGCGTTGGACATTTCCTCCAACGTCTTGGTTTTCCAGAAGAATCCCTCCTGGCTGGAAGCTCGCTTGGGCGGCGCGGTCATGAAGTCGGATGGTTTCCAGATCGAGTTCGGCTGCAACCTTCTAGGAGCTAGGGCGACCCCGGTGCAAGCGGGCTGAATACGGGAGCAAAAAAGCCGGGACCGCGTTAGGGCTGACCACCAAAATGGTGAGCGTGAGCATTGGTTTATGGCCTCCGCTCGGCTAGAACAATGGCGAGTCCCCAAGGGTTCCTAAAAGCGCCTTGGGTTTGCCGCAACACTAACGCATGACGTCTCGACAGCGCCCGGCCGGGCGTGTGTGAGCGTTTCGAACCGACCAAGGGTCCCGGTGCGCCAGATCTTACCTCCGCAGTGGAAGCAGAAGATCCGGATCTTCCTTCTGGATCTGGACGCGCGTATCGACTCGACGCTGTTTTCGTCGGGCAAGGGCCTGCGCGAGCTGTACGAGCGCTATTCCACCTTCATGGACCGCTTTTATGTCGGCCGCTGGAAGCGCTGGGTTTTCATCGAACCGTTCTCGGAAGCCGCCACCATCGGCCTTGCCGGGCTGATCGTGATGCTGGCGCTCGCGGTTCCCGCGTTTCGCGAAACCGCCGATGACGACTGGCTGAAGAAATCCGATCTGGCGGTGTCGTTTCTCGACCGTTACGGCAATCCGATCGGCAGCCGCGGCATCAAGCACAACGACTCGATTCCGCTGGAAGATTTTCCGGACAACCTGATCAAGGCGACGCTCGCGACCGAAGACCGCCGTTTCTACGACCATTTCGGCATCGACATCCCCGGCACCGCGCGCGCGCTCGTGACCAACGCGCAGGCCGGCGGCGTGCGCCAGGGCGGTTCGTCGATCACGCAGCAGCTCGCCAAGAACCTGTTCCTGAGCAACGAGCGCACCATCGAGCGCAAGGTGAAGGAAGCGTTCCTGGCGATCTGGCTGGAGACGCGGCTCACCAAGAACGAGATCCTGAAGCTCTATCTGGACCGCGCCTATATGGGCGGCGGCACCTTCGGCGTCGACGGCGCGGCGCATTTCTACTTCAACAAGTCGGCGCGCGACGTCAATCTGGCGGAATCCGCCATGCTGGCCGGGCTGTTCAAGGCGCCGACCAAATACGCCCCGCACATCAACCTGCCCGCCGCCCGTGCCCGCGCCAACATCGTGCTCGACAATCTCGTCGATGCCGACTTCATGACCGAAGGCCAGGTGTTCGGCGCCCGGCGCAACCCGGCCGTGGCCGTCGACCGCCGCGACGAGAATTCGCCGAACTATTACCTCGACTACGCCTTTGAAGAGATGCGCAGGCTGGTCGACACCTTCCCGAAATCCTATGTCGAGCGCGTCTTCGTGGTCCGCACCGCCATCGACATGAACGTGCAGCGCGCCGCCGAGGACGCGGTCGAAAACCAGTTGCGCCAGTTCGGCCGCGACTATCACGCGACGCAGGCCGCCACTGTGGTGGCCGATCTCGATGGCGGCATTCGCGCGATGGTCGGCGGCCGCGACTATGGATCGAGCCAGTTCAATCGCGCGACCGACGCCTACCGGCAGCCGGGTTCGTCGTTCAAGCCCTATGTCTACACCACCGCGCTGCTGAACGGTTACACCCCGAACTCGAAAGTGGTCGACGGCCCGGTATGCATCGGCAACTGGTGCCCGCAGAACTATGGCCATTCCTATTCCGGCTCGGTCACGCTGACGCAGGCGATCACCCGCTCGATCAACGTTGTGCCCGTAAAACTGTCGATTGCGCTGGGCGGCAAGTCGCCGAACCCTGCGAAGGCCGGCCGCGTCAAGATCACCGAGGTGGCGCGGAAGTTCGGCCTCACGGCGCCGCTGCCCGATACGCCGTCGATGCCGATCGGCTCCGACGAAGTCACCGTGCTCGAACACGCGGTCGCCTATGCGACCTTCCCGAATAAGGGCAAGTCGGTGAAACCTCACGCGGTGCTGGAAGTGCGCACCGGCGCCGGCGACCTGGTCTGGCGCTTTGACCGCGACGGCAAGAAGCCGGTGCAGGCAATTCCCGCCTCCGTCGCCTCCGACATGGCATGGATGATGAGCCATGTCGTCAGCGAAGGCACCGCCCGCCGCGCCGCGCTCGACGGTATTCCGACCGCAGGCAAGACCGGCACCACCAACGCCTACCGTGACGCCTGGTTCGTCGGTTACACCGGCAACTTCACCTGCGCGGTCTGGTACGGCAATGACGACTATTCGCCGACCAACCGCATGACCGGCGGATCGCTGCCCGCGCAAACCTGGCACGACATCATGGTCGTCGCGCACCAGGGCGTCGAGGTGAAGGAAATCCCCGGCATCGGCATGGGCACGAAACTGCCGCAGCCCGCCCAGCCCGCCAACGTCGCGGCCAACAGCGCAGCACGGGTGCTGGAGACCAAGCCGGGGCCTCCGCCGGTATTGACCAAGCGCGGCGCGGATATTCTGGTGCGCGTCGAGCGACTGCTCGACGAGGCCGGCAAGGCCGCGGGCAAGACCTCGTCAAACGATCAGAAGTCGCCGGCCAAGCCGGTCACGTCTGGCGCGCTGGCGTTTCCGGAGAACTATGTCGCAGCCGCCGGCGAGCAGGCTGCGCCGCCGGCGCAGCGGAAGAATTAAAAGGCATGATCCGGCAGAGTGTTAACCGGCTTTCCTCGGAACAGACACCAGGCGTCTGCCCCGGCATGCCCAAACAAAAAGAAGCGCTTCAGGTTTCGGATGAAGCCGGTTCAACCGGAATCTGATGCCGTGAGATTTCGGAGCACTGGCCTGTGCGGCTGATCTTCATCACCTTGCTGGCGTTGGCGCTTGCCGCGGCCGTCGGGCTCGGCTCGACCTATATGACGGCGACGCGCGGCACCGATCTCGGCACGCTGACGATCGGCGCCTGGACCGCGCGGCCCAAGAGCGGCACCGCCGACGTCGATCCCTATTCGCGCGCCTTGATTGCCCGCAGCGGCGAATTGCCTGTTGGCACCGGCGACGGCATCGCCTTCACGGCCACCACCGACGACAAGAAGAAGCCGCTCGACGGGCGCTGCGACGTGGTCGTCAGCGGTGTGACGCCGGCGGCCCGGTTCTGGACGCTGACGCTGTTCGACCGCAAGGGGCATCTGGTCGCCAATTCGCTGCAACGCTACGGCTTCACCAGCCAGGAAATCGTTCGCGGCTCAGACGGCGCGTTCGAGATCCGCGTGGCGGCGCGCTCCCGCGCCGGAAACTGGCTGCCGACCGGCGGCATCGAGCGCTACGCGCTGATGCTGCGGCTCTACGATACGCCGGTTGGCGTTGCGACGCGGACGCAGCGCGACGCGCCGATGCCTTCCATATCGACGGTGAACTGCCCATGATCCGGCTGTTGTTCACCATCATCGCAGGCGTGCTGCTGGGCGGCGTGGTGCACCTCGTCAGCGTGCTGGCGCTGCCGCGCATTGCCACCCAGGACGCCTATTCGCGGCTGACGCCGATGACCACGGAGAATGCGGTCACGGCGCTGCCGCTAGCCGAGCCCAACAACGCGCCGATGCCGTTCATGGACCCGGCCTTTGCGGTCGCGATCTGCCGCTATGACCTCACGGGCGGCCCGCTGAAACTCACGGTGCCGGTCAGCCAGGCCTACACGTCGGTGTCGTTCTATACGCGTAACGAGGTCGCCTATTACGCCATCAACGACCGCTCGGCCGGCCGCAAGGTGATCGAACTCGACCTGATGACGGAAGAGCAGCATTCGGAATTGCCGGAAGACGAGGAAATCACCGCCGCCGACCGGCTGATCATCGACTCCCCCACCACGACTGGCCTGATCGTGCTGAAGGCCTTGGCGCCGGAGCCCGGGTTGATGCCGCAGGCACAGGCCTCGCTCGCGGCGTCGCGTTGCACCCTGCAGACCGAGCCGACGCCGGCCAAACAACCCGAACCGGCACCGCCCCCGCCACCCCCGGCGCCGCGGTCCAGGCGCTGATCACGGCCTCGAGCGGGATGGGTTGGAGTCGAATCGATTCCTCATTAGCGCAAAGCCAACGATCTCGTGTCCCGGACGCAGCGCAGATGCTCTTCGGCGGTACACCGCAGGGCCCAGACAAAAAATCGCGAAAACAACCCCATGCAAAGAATGGGCCCCGCTCGCAGCACTCACGCCGCTTGCGTCCGCTGGTGTTGGCCGCAGCGGCAATTCTCGTAGTCCACGGGGTCGTGGCTATTGAAGATCGTCACGGCATCGCCGTGATTGGCCTTGAGCGTTCGTAACCTCTCCTGGTTTTCGATCCGCATGGCGCGATCCATATCGCCGCGGCGCTGAAACATGCCGAGCACCAGCGGCATCCGCGGCGAAGCCTGCATCTGACCATGGAAAAAATAGGCATCGCCGGCGTGCAGCAGCCATTTGTCCCCGCTTCGGACGGCGATGCCGCAATGACCTAATGTATGGCCCGGCAGCGGGATTATCAGAATGTCGGGCTCGCGGTCGCCGAGCGCGCGCACGCCCTTGAAGCCGAACCAATCTTCGCCGCCTTCGTCGTAGAAGGCCCATTGTGGCCCATGCTTCCACTGGTCGGTGATGTAGCGGCCCTTCGGTGCGGGCGTCCGGCCGGTCACCGCCATGTCGTACTCGCGGCGATGGACGTGCACCTTCGCGTTCGGAAAATCCGGAATGCCGCCGGCATGATCGCGATCGAGATGCGTCAGCAGCAGATGCCGCACGTCGCGCTTGGAGTAGCCGAGCGCCTCGACCTGCCGCACGGCGGTCTCGGCCGGATCGAGCCGCGGCGTCGTCTGCCGAACCCATTTGGGGCCGAGCCGCGGCGGGCTGGCAATGTCGTCCAGTCCGATGCCGGTATCGACCAGCACCAGCCCGTCATTGGTCTCGATCAGCAGGCAATGACACACCATGCGCGCGCGCTGGAAAATGCTGCCGGTGCCGTTCACCAGGCGCCGGCCGATCGGGCACATGGTGCCGGTGTTGAGATGATGGACACGCATGACGATGTCTCCTTAGAGGTCAGGTGTCTTGCTTGCCATTCGGCTACTCATAGGTAAAGTATCGATATCTGATAGTACCAATAGGATACACCTATGGATATCCGCGAGCTCCGCTACTTCGCGGCCGTGTTCAGGGAGCGCAACCTGACGGCGGCCGCCAAGCGCTGCTTCATCTCGCAGCCTTCGATCTCGGCGGCGATCACCAATCTTGAAGCCGAACTCGGCACCGCGCTGTTCATCCGGCACAAGAAGGGCGTGGCGCCGACGGAAGCGGCTGAACAATTCCACGCCGTGGCTCGCCGCATCATCGATGAGGCGGACGCCGCGAAAAACCTGTTCCGCAAACCTGCGACGCGGAACGCGCTGACGCTTGGCCTGATGCGCACGCTCGACCGGCCGCAAACCATTGCGCTGCTGAAGCCGCTGACCGGGAGCGCCGACATCGCACTTCGTCTCGTTGGCGTCGATGAGCCTTCGGATGCGCGGATCGTCTCCAAAAATCTGCTGCGCGCCGACGAGCATTTCGTTCCGCTCTGGGTCGAGCGCTACGTCGCAGCCCTGCCGCCGTCGCATCCGCTGACGCTGAAGGAGCGGCTGCGCACCACGGATCTCGCCGGCGTCGCCATGATCGATCGCTGTCATTGCGAGCAGAGCGAATTCTTCGGCCGCGCCGTATCGGCGTCACGCCAGCCCGCGGCGATCGCCGAATCGGAAGACTGGGCGATCGCGCTGGTGGCCGCTGGCGTCGGCATTGCCATCGTTCCCGAAGGGGTGGCGCGCGCCAATTCCGATGTCGCCGTGCGCGAGATCGACGTCGACGTGAAGCGCGAGGTGGGGCTCGCCTACAGCGCGTCGCTACCGCCGTCAGAAGTCTTGCAGAGCTTTATCGCAAAGCTGCAGCGGCAACGGCCCAAAGCGGGCCGCGTCAAACCGGCGGGGACCGGGCGTTAGGACGTACACTCATAAAACGAGAGATGTCTTGCTTTTGAGGCAAAAGAGACATGCGCTGGCCACTCCGGAATTTCGCGTTTTGACCCATTCCGGACTCTGTTGTCGCGACGGCGCGCGCTCGGCGGCCAAAGCTCTTTCAAGACTAAATTCGCGAGGTCTAGTTGTTGCACTAGAACCACAGACGCGTCGCGCCAGCTGCCGGCGGCGCCACCATGCCTTTCTTTCAACAAACAACGGACATCCCCTGCCGACTGCAACGTCAGGAGAGCATCCATGCCCATCTCAATTCTGCGGCTGCTCGCGAGTGTCCTTTGGCTGGCGCTCATAGTCTCTACATCCGCGACTGCAGAACCGAAACTTGAAATGCATCGTGTCGGCGTTAACGTAGACGATGGCTCGGGATGGTATCCGGCTGTTTCGACCAAGGGCTTGTTCTCGATCCTCCTGCCAATTCCCTTCAATGATTTCACGACTCGCGACCCGGGCACGGGCGAAGTGAGCCATGTCGTCGGCGGCAAGAGTTCTGAGGGAATCAAGTTTACAGCGGTTGAACTGCCGGTAACTGCAAAGACGCCTGTCGACCTCGCGGCGATCCCCAAATCTTTCTCATCCAAACCGGCTAACAAAGTGTATGATGAAATCCGCAATACCAAGGATGACGTCGATAATCTGTTCTTCTCAGTCGCCAACTCGGCAACGACTGCGCATTTCCGCTACATCAGGATGAAAGGTACGCTCTACATACTAACGATTGAATACCCCCACGCGTATCGCGACGTGGTGGCGGAAAAGAAAGATAAATTCTTCGGATCCTTTAAATTCAAGGGGAAGTCCTGATCGAGCAGAATGGGGATTATCCGATCGGAATGTCTCCTCCTCGCACCTTGAGACATTACGACCGGCCGTTACGGCGTCCGCTTACAGGGGAAGAGCGGAAATAGCCGGCCGAGAGCCAAAATGACGCGATTGACCCGAAGCAGACTTCGCCGCAGGCCAACCCGCCTACCGTGCGACGGAGCGAGCTGGTAGCCTTGCAAGAGCGGGAGGGCCGGTTGATGGCAGCTCAGACCGGCAGACGTATAGCCGCGCGGCCGAGCGCACGCGTGGGGAGTAACAATATGATACTCAATCCGGATCATGTTACTATCGCGGTGGCAGACGCCGGCGCGGCGATCGAGTTCTTCGCGCTCCTTGGCTTCAGAAAAGATCACGTCGCGACGATCGACGGTGGCCTTCCCGCCCGGTACATGGGCATGCCGGGCATGAAAGCGCAGCACATCACCCTCGCACTCGAAGGAGCGGCTTATCCTTTCGAGATCCAGCTGCTTGAGTTTGAGCCGATTCCGGGGACCGATCCGGGTGCGCACCCGACAAATCTGCGAAAACGGGGCTTCAATCACCTCGCGTTCCGCGTCGACGACATTGAGGCGGCCACTGCGCACCTCGTGGCCAACGGCGTAACCATGCTGAGCGACGAAATGGACTACATCAGCCGAAAGCTACGGCTTTTCGAGGGTCCCGAGGGCATCACCCTCGAGTTGGTGCAGCGGGGCGGCTCAGACGCGTCTGGCTAGGTCCTCCAACGAGCGACTCGCCGTTACCGAGCAATCCGTGATGTCGCCTTCCAGCCGCTATCGAACACGGTGTAGGCAAGGGACCGATGTCTGCTTGTGGCACCGATGAGACACAGCGACCGATCCTGGCGATGTCCGTTTCCGGTGGAAGACCGCAAGTAGTCGGCCGATGACATTAGTCCTCAGGTATTCCGGCCATAAGCATTCCCTCGCGGATGCGCTTGCTGCCGGCACGAAAGGTCGGGTCAGGGCTTAAGGAGAGCCCTTTCGTCCGGCGTATCGTAAAATCCGGATCCAACGCAAATCCCGCGAGCGCAGCGGCCCGCGCTTCTTCCACTGAACCGGCGAGCGCCAATGCGGCAGCGAACTGGAAGTGCGCGAATGGATAATTTCGATTGGCTTCCAACGACCGGCGTAGCCATTCAACCGCTTCAGTGTCTGCGCCGAGGATCAACTTCACGACGCCAAGCAAGTGCATCCAACGATGGGCGTTGATGTCGCGTGGGGAAAGGTGCAGCGCTTGCTGAATGTGAGCCTCACTTTCTGCCCCACGACCAATGAAGACCTTTGCAAATCCGAGGAATGCGTGCGCGTAGGCCAAATTGCGATCAAGCTCCAGTGCTTGTTCGCATTCTCTCACCGCCAGCGTTGCGCGGTTCGTGAATAGTTGCAATCCAGCCAGTATGAGATGAGCGAAGGCGTGACGTGGGGCCACTGACAAGACCTTAATCAGCGTCGCTTCGACCTGAGCGAGGCGCGAACCCCGGTCATCAACCATGAAATTTGTGACATCTTGTAATTCGACATTTGCGATGCCAACTAACGCGGCGATGTTCTCCGGATCGAGCGCCAACGCCTGTTCGAAGAAGCGGCGAGCAAGTGCGATGTACTTAGGTGTAACCCCTTGGTTTAAGTAATTCTGCCCTTGGAAATAGAAATCTAATGCATCGGGATGCAGCGAGCGTTGCCCACGTTGCGCTTCGGCTTCGATAAGCGGGGCGTTAAGCGCGGTAGCAATTCTTGCGGTGACTTCATCCTGCATTTCGAACAGATCGGTAACCGGCTTGTCGAACTGATCTGTCCAAAGGTGTGTGCGTGTTTCTGCGTCCACGAGCTGAACGTTGACGCGAAGTCGATTTTGACCCCGCCGTACCGAGCCCTCAAGCACGTAGCGCACGTTTAGGTCTCGGCCGATCTGTTTGAGATCGACGGCCTTACCTTTGTAAGTGAAAGCCGTATGTCGGCCAATAACGAACGCGCCCCTGATGCGCGACAAGTCCGTGGTCAGGCTCTCGGTCACGCCATCGACGAAATAGTCTTGCTCGGTATCACCGCTTAGGTTGGTGAATGGCAAAACTACGATGGAAAGATGAGGCGGTGAAAACGGCCTTTGTGCCGGGTCGTCGTTCTGCGAATTAGCCGGCGCAGCGGCGGACCTCTGTCCTTCATGCACTGCGCCAATGAAGCGGAAGCCTCTGCGCGGCAATGTTTTGATGAGGCGCTGCTTGTCGCCGCCGTCACCAATAGCGGCCCGAGCGGCATTCAGGCGGGTCGTCAGGGCGGCATCCGAGACGATGCGACCATTCCAAACCGCGCTGATCAGATCGTCTTTGCTGACGACGCGCTCCCTATTGTGGATCAGGTAATCGAGCAAATCGAATACCTGTGGCGTGATGGAGACGAGGTCCGTCCCGCGATGGAGTTCGCGACGGTCAGTATCGAATGCGTACTCCTCGAAGAAATAGCGCAACTGTCGATCCCTCAGGCAGCCTTCGATCACCGGGCTCCAGCGCCGCTTGAACGCAAAGAATAAGCTGCCGGTAAGGAAAATGTAAGCCGGATGTCAAGCGCGCTGGCGCATTGTGCGGCAATTTCATCTGGTAACAACTCCAGACAGGACACGCCGCAATGAGCACGATCCACGAGATCACCAAGTTGCAGCACCCAGCAACTACCAACCGGCAGGTCTATAGTCCTCTCGAGGCATATTGGAAGGCATTTGGGGATTGGCGCAAACGCCGGAGGCTGCAAACCGAATTATGCCGCCTGACGGACAGCGAGCTTATGGACATTGGTATTACGCGCGGTGAGATCGATTACCTTGCCTCGAAGCGACGTACCGCAATGCCGCGTCGTTCGACAGGATGGCACAATGGCAGCGCTCCCATCTTCATCATGCTCTGCAGCGCGTGCCTCCTCGTATTCGCGAGCGAAGCCAGAGCGCAATGCACGGCGAGAGATGTCTTGCAGAACCAACTAAGGCTTAACAAAAATCCCTCGCCTATCATGCCGCATTTTCTAGTCAGATCCGCCGTGGATGTTCCGATTTGGAAGAAGATTGCAGTGGGGAATTTTTCAGATTTGCGTGCTCTTCGTAACGCGTTGAATGCAACAGGTTGTGGCGTCGGAGACTCGGCTGGGGAAATTCTTGCTCGACCGGCCTTTACCCGCCGCGAAAGCAGACGTGGAACTTTTTAGGTTATCGGCGGCCGAACTCGGGTTTCAGGCCGAGACTGCATCGCTGGGACAAATTTATGCCCGTGCTCAACAGCTAGGTTTTGGACTTGCGGCAGCAGAGATCGCTCCGCAACTGAGGCTTCAATACTTAGACCAGCCGATCGGTGAATTTCTCATCATCGGAATGGAGCCGATCAAAACATGGAAGGGCGAGCCGGTGATTTTAACTGTAGCAAATGGGGGAGCAGGACTAATCCTCATCGGCCAAGATGGCGGCGCCGACGCAGAAATCTTTGTTAGGTCCCGTTTTCTATTCGTGCGGTCCAATAAAGCCGCGCCCGCGGAGGCGGCGCTCGTCCATCAGTGATATTAACCGACAAAGGTTCAGCCAGACTCCGTTTTTCATTGCCGGAATTCGCACAGCGTGCCCTGGCAAAGCCCTGACACCCAGTCAGGCTGTCTGAGGTTTGTGACCAATCACTACCGCCGGAAGTCCGCTGCTGGCACTTTGGAGACATGCCCGCCTATCCTGAGAAAGTCCGTTCACCGGGGTAGACCGGAAGTCGCCATGGTCCGGCCAAACCGACGCGATTGACCCAAAGCCGACGCAGGGCAGTAAAGCACTGAAGTCGGCCCGAAGCGCTCATCACCCTTCCGGCACGCCAGCGAGGCGCCAGCCTTCACACAAGCGCTGCAGCCCGGCAAGGTAAATTGGATTGTCGCTTTGTTGAGCTGCGAGCAAGCGACGAATGGTAAAACCTGAGTTGAGCGCAAGTCCCGTTGTCGCAGCAGTTCGCGCCTCATCGAGCGCGCCGGTCAAGGCCAAGGCAGCGGCGAGCGATATATGAGCGAGATGAAAGTTACGGTTCGCCTCGGTGCTTCGTCGCAGCCAACTGACAGCTTCGACGTCTGAACCAAGCAGCAGCTTGGCCACGCCCGCAAAACACGCCCACTGGTAGGCGAAAACGTCGCGAGGAGAGAGCCGTAAAGCTTCGAGTATATGGCCTTCGGTCTCGGTAGCGCGACCTATGTAGGATTTGGCGAAACCAAGGGCAGCATGAGCGTGGACCAAATTCGGAGCCAGCGCCAACGCATGTTCGAACTCACGGATGCCTTGGGCGGCCCGGTTCGTAAAGGTCTGGACCCAACCCCGAGCCATGTGGGCTGAGGCACTGTTCGGCCTAATCGACAATACCTTGTTCACCATCGCCTCGGCCGCCGCAAGCCGCGCGGGCCCATCATCCGTCGTAAAGCTACCTCCAACTACCGTATCAACATTTGCCAGACCAATCATTGCTTCGACGTTGCCGGGATCGAACTCCAGCGAGCGTTCGAAGAAGCCCCGCGCTTGCGTCACGCATTCAAGGCTAATCCCCTTCATCAACCAGGCCCGGCCCTGGAAGCACAAGTCCATTGCATCGGGGTGCAGCGTACGCTCGGCTCGTCGCGCCTCAGCCTCGATGAGTTGGGCACCTAATGTACCGGCGAGCCTCGACACGATTTCGTCCTGCATATCGAACAGGTCGACGACAGGCTTCTCGAAGCGCTCGGCCCAAAGATGCTGGCCGCTCCTGGCATCGATCAGCTGAACATTCATCCGAAGTCGCTTGCCGCTGCGTTGCACTGAGCCTTCGAGCACGTAGCGAACATTCAATTCGCGGCCGACTTGGCGCACATCGACAGCTCTGCCCTTGTATGAGACGGCGCTGTTCTGTGCCATTACAAATGAACCACCGATGCGCGACAGGTCCGTGGTCAGACTCTCGGTTATACCGTCCGCGAAATAGTCCTGCTCACGATCACCGCTCAGGTTCGCGAAGGGTAGCACGACGATGGACAGGCGCGGCGGCGCTTCGCCGGTTCGCTCAATTAGGCCAATCGTCTCATTTGCGGGCCTCCGGTCTTCCTTCACTGCGCCAACGAAGCGGAAACCTTTGCGCGGCAATGTTTTGATCAAGTGCTGTTTCTCGCCCGTGTCGCCGATTGCGCTCCGGGCGGCGTTCAGGCGAGTCGTTAGCGCGGCATCCGAGACGATGCGACCCTTCCAAACGGCGCTGACGAGTTCGTCTTTGCTGACGACGCGCTCCCTGTTCCGGATCAGGTATTCAATCAGGTCGAATACTTGGGGTGTGACAACGACCTCTTCCCTTGCGCGCTGCAGTTCGCGCCTGTCAGTATCCAATGCGTAATCCTCAAAAAGAAAACGCAAGCTGCATTCCCTCTCGCGGCCACCTCTGAAACCCCAAGAATAAGCTGTCGGTAAGGGAAATGTAAGCCAACTGTTAAACGCGCCAGGGGATTTTCCGGCAATCTCGCTTGGCAGAAATAGAGCAACCTGGACACTCCAATGAGCACCATCCACGGAAACAGTGAGTTTGGACTAGCGACGGCGAGGCGGCAGCCTTACAGTCCCCTCGAGGCGTATTGGAATGCATTTCGTGAGTGGCGCAAACGCGAGAGGCTGCGTGCTGCGCTGGACGATCTGAGCGACAGAGAGTTGATGGATATCGGGATTGCACGGGGCGAACTCGACTACGTCGCCCGATCGGCGCTCTCAGCCGATCCGCGTTTCACATTATAGCTGCCCTAGTTTGGCCGGACGGGGCGATGCTGCCTTAGATCTGCCGGGGAAAGTCGATGAAGTCGGCTTTTGGCACGAACCGGACCACCCGGGTCGGTCTGATGAGGTCCGCTGTTAGGGGTAGAACGGACATGCCGTTCAAGCGAGCCAACTTCCGACTTTGACCCCAAGCAGACATCTGGTCGGACGGCCACTTCCTGTTAGGAGTGTCCTGTTGCTATAGTGATCTGGATGATGACACAGCCACCTGCATTCATTCCAAGGCGTCGATGGAAGGTCATCCTTGCAGCCTACCTCGTGGGTCTTCTGATATGCGAATTGCTTTTGCTTCTGAGTGCTTACCAAGGTGGAGGCTTTGATCGTCCGCACAGTTTGGCTGATCTAGCGATCATCGGATCATACCACCTAGCCACCGGGTTATTGTGGCCGGTTGTTTTGATAGTGTTCATTTTGCAACTATCGGGACTTTTGCCCCAGCCCATCCAGTTCTAAGGACAACTATGCTCGCCTATCCTGAGAATGTCCGTTCACCGGGGCATACCGCGACGCCGCCGGGCAAATCGACATTCAGGGAACGATGCAGGCGGTCACGTCGGCGATCGAGGGCTGGATCCGCGAATATCCCGATCAGTGGCTGTGGCTACACCGTCGCTGGCGGTAGCGTCTGCTTAACCCCCGTGGCCCTCACCGGAGGCATACCGTCCAGCTCGGCAATCCGGCGGTCAATCTCACTGATCACGCGCTTCGAGAACGGCCCGAGGTGCAGGTACAGCGCCATCAGCATCACAATGTAACGCAGCGCGCGTGGATTGGTCTTGGCGACCTCGACGAAGGTCTTCCAGAACGGCTCGCAAACCTCCGGCAGGGCGCGCATGATCTTGTGCACGCTGTCGATGCCGCCAAGCCTCTTGCGCATGTCGCCATCCGGCAGGTCGCGGCGCCGGTCGGACCGGTCGAGCATGACGGCAAGCCGCGACAGCCGTCCTGCATATGCCGTCGGGCTGAACACGTGACCGAGCACGGCCTTGTAATCCGCAAGGATGTCACGAAGCGGACGCTTGGTGTCGAAATTGCAGCCGAGCGTGCATTGGTCGCCCGCCTGCTCGACCTTCATGAGGTCATGGCCGTTGTGCAGGCGACCTTCCTTGGCTAGCCGCCGCGTCAGCTGTGTACCAGGCAGCGCATAGAGCAGTCCAACCATGCAGACTGGAACGTTCGCCTCCTCGATGAAGTCGATCATCGCCTGCCCCATCGAGACTTTCTCGGTATCGAACCCGACGATGAAACCCGCGGTGACGAACATGCCGTAGCCATAGATCTTATGAATGCACTCGGCGATGTTGCGCCTGGTGTTCTGCTTCTTCTTCATCTGCACGAGCGTCTCTGGATCCGGGCTCTCGATGCCGACGAAAATCCCGAAGAAGTTCGCGTCCTTCATTGCCTGCAACAGCTCGCTATCGTCCGCGATATTGATCGAGGCTTCGGTCGAGAACTCGAACGGATAGTCGCGCTCTTCCAGCCAGGCCTTGAGCCGCGGTAGTAGCGTGCGAAGGTTTTTCTTGTTGCCGATGAAATTGTCGTCGACAAAATCGACATGCCCGCGATAACCGTGATCGTAGAGTGCTTGCAGCTCGGCGAGAATCTGATCGTTGGTCTTGGTGCGCGGCACGCGACCATACAGCTCGATAATATCGCAGAACTCGCAGGTGAACGGGCAGCCACGCGAATATTGCACGCCGATGAAGAGATAGTGATCGAACTTGATCAGATCGTAGCGGGGCATCGGGCTTAGCGTGACGTCGATCTTGAATTTCTCGGCGATGAACACGCCCTTGCGCTCGCCGCTTTCCCAGGCGGCGATGAATTGCTCGATGATTTGCTCGGCCTCGCCGATCACCTGGAAGTCCGCGTCCGCGTAAAGATGCGGGCTGGAGGACACGTCAGGTCCACCGACGCATACTGGCTTGCCGTGCAGGTGGGCGAGATCGATCAGGTAGATGAAATCAGGCTGCTGGTTGAGCATGCCGCCGATCATCACGAGATCGGCCCAGTCGAGGTCCGCGTCCGTCAAAGGCTCGGTGTTACGGTTGACGAGACGGATGTCCCAATGCTTCGGCAGCATGGCAGCGACGGTGATCAGGCCGAGTGGCGCCGCCGGATACTTCGCGCCGACCAGTTCGCAAGCTTCCGTATAGTTCCAGAACGAGTCCGGGACGAACTTCGGATAGATCATTAGGACGCGGCAGGGAATCGTCATGTTGCTCCGGCCTGGACCTTGAGGGTCACAATGCCACGCAGCTTGTTGGTGCTCAAGGGTTCGATTCGCTCGTGGATACAGGCGTTAAATGCTGAAATATGGTGGAAGTGTGCATCTGACGTTCCGTTCGCGCACCTAACAGTTCGACGGCCGATTGTCAGACGATCTTTCGCATAAACCTACTACGTCGCTTATTGGCACGAACCGGACCACCCGGGTCGGTCTGATGAGGTCCGCTGTTAGGGGCAGAGCGGACATGCCGTTCAAGCGAGCCAACTTCCGACTTTGAACCAAAGCGGTCATTCCCCCCAGCGAATTGATCGCCCGAAATGGATGGCGAGCGGTTGTCTGGCGCTACTGGGCGGGATGTCCGGTACTGACGCGAAGCTGCGGCCCGGTGTAATTGCCAGGACGTCAACAGGGTGCTGGCTGGCCTCAAGGATATACAGAGGTTATTGATCATTTGGTTGCAGTGACCAGAAGATATCGTGGAGATCGAGATTGGCGTGCTGCGCAGCCAGTGTCTGGACAGGCGCATCGCCAACCGGCAACAACTCGTATCCGAGATCGCTGCTTGCGAGCGACAGCGCAACGCATCACGCGCCCGCATCAGATGGATGCTCACAACCGCGAAAGCTCGTGCCCAAATGGCCGCACCTACCGCCTTGGCAGGCGGGCCAAACGCCTCGACCAATGAGTCATAATCACCGTGCAGCGGTACTAGAGGTAGGATAGCCACCAGTCGCTGCGACGTTTTTTGATGCCGGCAAACCAGTTACAAAGCGGATAGAGCGCCGCCACAACCGCAAGCCAGACGGAAAGGACGCCCAGGAGGCCGACGCCGTATCCGTTCGGCTTGTCGGCAGGGAATGGACCAAACAGCCAGCCGGTCTCCGCACCGCTCACCCACGCGAAGATCACGGCGAGCGCGTGGATGACAAAAACATGAATCACATAATAGAAGAATGGAACGCGGCCGAAGGTGGTGACCCACGCCGCGAAGCGGCCGCGCGCGTTCTCAACCGCAGCAAGCAGCAGCAATGTCGGCCCCATCGTCATGGCCAGATACAGCAGCGATGGCGGATATTTTTCGCAGTTGATGAAGGACAGCAACGTCGCAATTGCACCGGCTTGAACACTCCAGGGCGCGGGGTCGCCGTAGACGTTGCTCGCCCGCAGCGGGATGAAACCGACCACAGCGACGGTGCCCCATCCAACGAGCCGGCGCGTCCGCTTCGCATGATCGAGCGTGAAGACCGGACCGAACGCGTAGCCCGCCGCCATCACGCCGATCCACGGGATCAACGGGTAGACCGCGAACCACTTCACGGTGGCGCCGAACTGCAGCAAGGCCGGCTCATGCAGGAAATTCCAGATTGCCGCGGCCGGGCCAAAGGCCTCTGCCTTGATGGGATCGAGTAGATTGTGCCAGGCGATCAAGACGAGCGCGATGGTCGCGACAGCACTGCGCGGTAGAAAGACCAGTACTGAGAGCGCAATCATCGACGCGCCGATAGCGAAGATGACCTGGCTGAAGAAGTAGCCGAGATCGAAGCTGAAGGTCCATGCAAGGCGGACGAGCGTGAGCTCGATCAGTACGAGCCAAATCCCGCGCGTGAGCAGGAAGCGGCTGAGCTGCCGCGTGCTACGGCCACGCTCACCGTAGAGGAATGCCGACACACCTGCGAGAAAGACGAAGGCGGGTGCACAGAAATGCGTGATCCAGCGCGTCATGAACAGCGCGGGATCGGTCACGTCGCGCGGGTTGAATCCACCCGGGGCGAAGAAATCGCGCACATGGTCGAGGGCCATCAATACCATCACGAGGCCGCGCACGAGGTCGACGGAATCGATGCGCGTGCGCGCCGCCGTCTGCCCGGCGATTCCTTTCCTCGCTTGGCCGGTCCAGGACAGGCCTCCCCGTTGCCCGGCTTCGAGGCTCGCATTCATGATTTGATCCTCCCAGCGCACAAGTACGGCCAAGGTGCCGCGGGAGTTTCAGTCCGGCTGCCGCGCCGGCGCCTCAACTCGCCAGCTTCACCGGGATCTTCAGGTAGTGAACGATGGTGTTAACGCTCGAGCGCGAGGGAATTCATCAAAAGGCAACCGCGCAGACCTGTCACAATCTCTGTGCAGCGGTACTAGTGAGGCAGGTCATTCTTAAGCCTATGAACTTCTGAAACGACGTCCGCTTTCGGACCCGGAGCGGACCGTTTGTATTGGCCTTGTGGCTGGCCTGTTTCGACCTCATATTGGCCGACTTCTCTCCCGTAAAGGCGCGCCGTTCCTCGGACGCTTGAACTCAAGCATCCGAACGTTTGCGTAAACCCTGATCGCTGCATGGGAATTGCCGATCCCTTCGTATGACCGATCGCGCCTGCAGCATTCTGCGGAACAAATCAATATGCTCGTGCGTCGCGATGGTGACATAACGCCGTTGTTTATGGTGCCTGCCCTTTAGGAGCGAGGAGGAGCCGATCGATGAAAGCCGAAGACGCCGCCGACATGATGGATCAGGAGAAGGCGAACGACCGCTTCAAGCAGCGAGCGGCGGTCAGCATCGCCATTCTGGCGATGCTGCTGGCCATCACCGGGCTTGGCGGCGCCAACGCCGGCAAGGAGGCGACCAACAACAACATCTATGCCGCGAACCACTATGCCTTCTACCAGGCCAAGAACATCCGCCAGACCGACTACAACCTCGCGGCCGACGCGATCGAACTGGCGTTCCTGCAGGACGGAAGCCTCAACGCCGAGGCCAGGACCGCCCTGAAGGCAAAAGCGGAGGCCTATCGCAAGACGGCGGCACGCTACGAGTCCGAGCCCGAGACGCAGGAGGGCAAGAAGGAATTGATGGCGCGGGCCAAGGACTACGAGAGCAGGCGCGACCATGCGCTGAAGCAGGATCCCTACTTCGACTATGCCGAAGCGCTTCTGCAGATCGCCATCGTGCTGATCTCGGTCTCGATCGTCGCGACGCTGCCCTGGCTTGCGATCGTCGGCGGCATCGTCGGTGCCGCGGGTGGTCTGCTGATGGTCAACGGCTATACACTGGCGGTCGAGATACCATTTCTGGCAGCATAGAGGTCCGCACGCACGCTGCGCTGGTCGGATGGTGGTGGCAGGTGCTGTTTGGCAAGGACGAGGGGAGCGACGACAATGTGACGCAGGCAGCGCCCCCGTCGACGTCTGCTTGCTTGGGTTAGAGCGGACGTGGAGCAAGGCCGCCCGGACTTCGCGTTTTGACCCGAAGGCGACCTTGGGAAAATCGGCTATTGAGCTCGTTGGATGCAATTTTCTCAGCGTCGGGCCGTTAGGTCGTGGGACTTAGCACACGCGGCAATATCCCCAAGATGCGCAACAGCTGCCGGCCGCGCAACCGACCGCGCAGCCACGGACCGCGCAGCCACGGCAGCCACGGACTGCGCAGCCACGGCAGCCACGGGCCGCGCAGCCACGGCAGCCACGGGCCGCGCAGCCACGGCAGCCACCGCGGGCGGCTAGCTGCACGCCGCTGCCAACGTTTTCCTTATCGAGGAGATGGAACGTGGCGAGACTGACGTCGGCCATTTCCTCTTCGCTAAGAACGAAACGCTGATTGGGCGAGGTATTGTCAGATTGCGCGATATCAGCAGCGGGCATCGTGGATGCTGATGCGCTATCCAGCAGCGAAAAACCCAGTCCGGTGGCACCCAGCACCGTCACGGCGGCGGCTTTGGTTGTGCGTTTCTGCTTCGAAGCTTGCTTGACCCGTGGCATGGTCTGCATCCTCCGTAAGTTCTGCTTGAGGTGGCAAGTGTGCGCTCGGCAAATCCGGCGCGCAAGGGTTGCATGTGCGTTAAGATGCGAACCGTCCCATCGAGTTCCCATTCATCTTCATGAACGAAATCGACACATAGCCGCTTTTGGTTGAGCAGAATCCTGTTTCTCATAGCGGCGGCTCGAAGCCGGGGCGGTCTACGCGGTCTCGGGGGCGTCTCCGCGTTCTGGATGTATCCCGCCATCTGCGTACAAAGACGGCCCAAGTAAGCTCCAGTATGGGAAAAGAGGCAGCCAACTGAGGCGGCCTCTTTTCATTTGCAGATGCGATGCCATGTCGCCTCTTGGCCACATAGCAGACTCGCTGAAGACCTGCCCAGATGTCCGCTTCTGAGCGGAATCCCGACATCGCCATGTACATGGCTCTTTTCAGATTTATGAGTAACGCGTTGGTCTACCCCTTCACCGTCACGGCGCGCCCGATCACGGGCTGGGCCGCAACTGGCGGGTTGGCGGTTTGCGCGGCGAGTTCGCCGATCAGGCGGTCCGCATCGGCGGCGATTCTGCGCGCGGGCGGGCAGGCACATCGCCGCCACGACGGTGGCGACGACGAAATTCCTGGCCAAGGCAGAAATTTTGCGACGCTTCATCTGGCATCTCCAAAAGTTCAGCCGGGCTGCACCCTCTTGATGCAGCCCGGCATGAAGATCAGCCACCGCTGCTGGCAGCAGCAATTTGCTTCTGGATTTTCTCCAGATTGAACGAGCCCGGCGACTGGCTCGGCGGATAGTCCTTCATGGACATCAGGAATTTGCCGGCCATGGTCTGTAGCGGCACAATGACGAAGACCCGGGAGATGAACCAGTCATTGTAGGTGTTCGAGTTGTGCTGGGCGCGTTCGAACGGATCGCGCCGCAGGTTGAAGAGCAGGGGGACCCGGAGTTCGACGAATGGCTCTCGCCAGACCTCGAATGCCTGGCCCCTGTTCTCCAGAAATACAGCCTTCCAGGCGTCGTAACGGATCGCCACGACCTGGCCGTCGTCGTTGACGTACATGAACTCCTTGCGCGGCGATTCCTTCGCCTTGCCGGTAAGGTAATCCAGCATGTTGTAGCCATCGATGTAGTTGCGATACTTGCGGCCGTTCAACTCGACGCCCTGCAGCAGCTTGTCCTTGATGTTGGGATCGCCGGCTGCAGCGGCGAACGTCGGCAGCCAGTCCTCGTGCGAGACGATGCCGGTCAGCGTCGTGTTGGCCGGGAAATTGCCCGGCCATCGCACGAACGCCGGTACGCGGTACGCGCCCTCCCAGTTCGAGTTCTTCTCGCTGCGGAACAGGGTCGTTCCGGCATCCGGCCAGCTGTTGAAGTGAGGTCCGTTGTCGGTGGAGTAGAACACGATCGTGTTGTTGGCGATGCCGAGATCGTCGATCAGCTTGAGCAACTGGCCGACATGCATGTCGTGTTCGACCATTCCGTCCTGGTACTCGTTGCCGTTCGGTCCCGACAACCCTTCGTGCTCCTTCCTCACATGCGTGCGGAAGTGCATCCGGGTGGCGTTCCACCAGCAGAAGAAAGGCCTGTTGGCGCGATGTTGACGCTGGATGAAGTCACTGGCGGCCGCCACCGTCTCGTCATCAATCGTTTCCATCCGCTTGCGGGTGAGCGGGCCCGTGTCTTCGATTTTGCCGTCCGCCGAAGCCTTGATGACGCCGCGCGGACCGAACTTCTTCCGGAATTCCGGATCTTTCGGGTAATCCCGGTTTTCCGGCTCCTCTTCCGCGTTCAGGTGGTAGAGATTGCCGAGGAACTCATCGAAACCATGCTGGGTCGGCAGGTGCTCGTCGCGGTCGCCCTGATGGTTCTTGCCGAACTGGCCGGTCGCGTAGCCCCGGCTCTTCATGACGGTTGCCATCGTCACGTCTGTCTTCTGCCAGCCTTCCTTGGCGCCAGGCAGGCCGACCTTGGTCATGCCGGTGCGGACCGGCACGTTGCCGCCGATGAAAGCAGCCCGGCCGGCCGTGCAGGATTGCTGTCCGTAGTAGTCGGTGAAGGATATGCCCTCGCGGGCGATCCGGTCGATGTTCGGAGTCATGTAGCCCATCATGCCGCGGTTGTTGTGGCTGATGTTCCAGATGCCGATGTCGTCGCCCCAGATCACCAGGACGTTTGGCGGACGGCCGCCAGTCGCGGCCGGCTGTTGCTGGGCCTGAGCCGTCTGGACTGCGGCGGTCGAGCCGACTGCCGAGGCCGCCACGAGTGCGGTACCGGCAAGCAGCAGGTTGCGGCGGTCAAGTTGACTGGACGAATCCGTCGCCTGGTCCGGTGTTGAACTCTTGGACTGGTCACTCATCATCAATTCTCCCGTTCTTGGTTTCTGTTCCAGCAGGTCGGCTTCCACGCACCACACAGCGGAATCCGATGTGGCTCGTGGACGTATCGACCGGGTGCGCATGGCGCGCAGCCGGCCGGTAGCGACGGCAGTAGTTCGGCGCGCACAGATGCGAGCCGCCTTTGATGACCTTTCGCGGAATCCTGATCGTGGGTTGGCTGGGGTCATAGCTCGCGGCCTCGGGGCCGCCGCGAGGGTTCTCGGGAATGCAGCACGCCTTCGGCGCTTCCGCCTGGTGCTTCGGCGAATACCAGTCGTTCGTCCATTCCCAGACATTGCCGATCATGTCGTAGACGCCGTAGGCGTTCGGCTGAAACGCCGTCACCGGCGAGGTGCGCGGAAAACCGTCCTCGTTCAGGTTCTGGTACGGGAAATTGCCTTGCCAGGTATTGGCCATGTGGCGGCCGCCGGGCATCAGTTCGTCGCCCCAGGCATATTCGGCGCCGTCCAGTCCGGCACGCGCGGCGAATTCCCATTCGGCTTCCGTCGGCAACTCCTTGCCCGCCCATTTGGCATAGGCGGCTGCATCGTCATGGCTGACATGCACGACAGGATGGTTGTCGAGCGCGTTGATGTTGCTCTTGCGTCCATAGGGATGACGCCAGTCCGCATTCCTGGTGAAGTCCCACCACTGTGACCAGTCGCGGAGGTCGACCGCGTGTTTGGGTGGTGTGAACACCAGCGAGCCGGCAAACAGCATGTGCGGCAGCGCGCCGGGATATTGCGTCGGATCGGGCGGGATCTCGGCCAGCGTGACATATCCGGTCGCACGAACGAATGCCTTGAACTGCCGGTTGGTGACGGGCGTCCGATCGATAAAAAAGCCGTCCACGGTGACGCGATGAACAGGCGCCTCTTCCGGATAATGCTTGTCCGAGCCCATGCGGAACGTACCACCGGGGATCCAGATCATCCCTTCGCGGAATCCGGACGCGGCCATGATAGTGGCGTGCTCGGTGCACACCATGGCTGTTCTCCTCGTGAAATCCCCGAGGAATTTTTCTGGTCTGCCAAGTGCCGGCGTGCGGATGACTCAGGATCATTTGAGCCCGGCTTCCGGCACGATACTTCCTGCGTCCAGAGAAACAGCGCGCGTTGCGTCACACTATGCAAATTCGGCAAATTTTCAGTGGAAGATCAATCCTGGCGGCGGCGAGCGCTGCAATGTTGCCGAGGCGGGCTCGCCGAACAGCGAACGGTATTGCGTCGAAAATCTTCCAAGCTCCCAGAAGCCGTGATCCATCGCAGTTCGGGTGACGGTGGCGGTTTCCGGTGTGGCCAGCAGCAGCGTCCGCCGCACGAGATGCATACGGCGCAGCCAAAGATAATGAACCGGACCCATGCCGAAATGCTCAAGGCAACAGGCCCGCAGGCTGCGTTCACAAGCTCCCGTCGCCGCGCATATTTCCGCGACATACAGCGGCTGAAGCAGATTCTCCCTGAGAAATTCCTCGAAACGCCGGATGATCCTGGAGTGGTTTCGTTCAGCTTGTGTCGTTGTGACCGGCAAACCTTCGTCCAGGCATCTCACCATCAGGTAAGCCAGCTCATCGTCGATCGCTCGCACGACTTCGACGTTCGCAAGTTTTTCATCGGATTCTTCGACAAGTCCGCCGAGCTGGCGATGCAGATCGAGCAATCGGCCCATCAGTGCTGAACCGGGATGCACAAGAGGAGCCACCTGCGATACGTCCAGTTCATGTCCACAAATGACCCTGCTGGCCGAGGCCAGTTCTTCCGGAGCAAGCGACATTGACCCCCAGCGACTGGCTCCATAGGTCCGACGATGCATCACACTGGAATTGTTGACGATCAGAGCGTCATGCGCGACGTCCGCTCCGCAATGATGCATTCTTGGCTGATTGCAATCAGTATGGAAGGCGATCGTTGCCCGATCCGCGGTTGTAGAACGTATCAGAACGCGAGGCAGGTTTTCCTGGCCTCGCGTCATCCATATCTTGTTGAGTTTGGCTTGAACAAGCTTGCCGCGGAACGCGCCGCGCGTTGTGGGCAAGAGCTCAAAATCGCCCGCCGGAAGCGCCCGCTGAAAGGGTAGTGGGTCGGTGAAGTTCGTGACCGTACCGGTGACCACAGCTCTTCTCCCAACGCAGTACAGATATGGAAATGAGGCCGACAAGCCAGCGGTAACGCCGTCCTGTGGTTGTAAGTTCCGGGTTTGGCACCTGAATGACGTTTTTGGCGCGCGCCTGAAGAATTGCTGCAATGCAGCCTCGACACGCAGAAATTTAGCGGAGCCGCTTCTGCCCCGCTTTATTGACGGGCGGACATCCGGGTTAGGCTTCCGTTCCATTAGGCGGTGGCACAAACTTCACGTCGGTGATCTTTGCAATCTGTGGGCGTGGGACGAAACGTGCGGGTAAGTGTGAACCGGCTGACATTGGCGGTGCAATTTCTGAGATCGACCGCGCAGGCACATAAGGACCCTATCAAGGACCCTATCAAGTCCGAGATGGGTGATTCACGTCCGGTTTGGCAGGACTACCGACTTCCGGTCCGCTCAAGAAAGCCGAAGTAAATTCAGAACATTCCGGCGCCACCGCTGGCCATTTCGCTGCGTGCTAATGAGTCCACGCCTCTACCCCTTCACCGTCACCGCACGCCCGATCACCGGCTGGGCGGCGACCGGCGGGTTGGCGGTTTGCGCGGCGAGTTCGCCGATCAGGCGGTCGGCGTCGGATGCGATACCGTCGGGCGCGTGAATCACCAGCCGCTCCAGCGCCCAGCGGTACGATGAAATGCGCCGCTCCAGGCATTGCTGGACCCATTGCACGATCAGCGTGTTCTCTTCCATGCGGGCGATCGCATCGGCCTGCTCGGCCGGCGACAGTTCCGAGACCATCTTCAGGCTGGCGCTGCGCTTGCGGTCGAGCTCGATGACGCTCGTAGCGGAGGCAAAGAACGGCTCGAACCTCGTGATGTCGTTGCGGACGTCCTCGATCAACTGCTGATAACGCGAGGTGTGCGAGCGGTGCGGCTCGTCGATCAAAGCGCGTCCATAGGTGGTGCGGTCGAACACCACCTTCTGCCGCCACGGCGAGGGCAACGGCTGGTAATCGCCGAACACGCTCTTCCAGGCCGGGCGCGAGTGCGGCGGCTCGATCAGGGGATAGGCGAGATCGCGAAGCTGGCGCTCGTTTTCGGTAAGCTGGAAGTGCGAGGGCTTGAGGCCGACGCTGGCCGTGGCCTCGGCACCCAGCCAGCGGTGCATGTCGTCGTTGCGCATATCCGCACGGGTGCGGCCGAAATCGCCGCCGCTGCAGCCGCCGAGCGCGGTGCTTGCCACCAGCAGCATAAGGACCGGGAGTGACCGAAGCCCGGTGGTCCGGATCGGGAGGCACAGCTCCGGCATTTCAAATGTCCGTCGTTCAGGGGCGCCGACGGCGACGGCGACCGGGCGCAGCCCCCTCTTCCGGTCCGCGCCCGTCGCCGGTCTCGCCGGCTTTACGTTCGATGCGGACAACGGGAAGGATCAGCACGGTTCCCAAGCCATCGCGCGGAGCGCCATCCATGGTTGAGCCCGGCCGCCGCGAAGCCGCATCCGCCGGAAATTCAATGATGGTGCCCATGTTCCGTTCTCTCTGGTTGCCGCACGGACACGATCCGGCCAGCGACATGCCATTATTCAGAACAGAACGTGGTTAACGGCATCTTAATTTGTGTGGGCGGTACAGTTACGGATCCCGGCGCTCCCTTGCCGAAAGCTCGCATTTTATCGGATTCCTTCACGGGCTGTTTTCCTTAACCAACTCTTAAAGCGCCGTGCATAGGCTGACGCGAGGGATTACCGAAGTCGCGTACACCTGACATGACCGCCACTCCATTGTTTCCGGGATTCGACGGGCTGATGACGCTCTCGCGCCGCGAGGGCGTTGATATCAGGCCGACCTTGCTGCGCGTGCTGACCGACCTCTATGTCCAGACCAACGCCCATTCCGCCGACGAGGAGCGGCAGTTCGTCGAACTGACGTCCCGCCTGATCAACCAGGTCGACGACGCCACCCGCGCCGCGGTGCGGGCGCGGCTCGCGATCTATCCGGCGACGCCGGCCGAGATCATGGACAAGCTCGGGCTGCAGCGTTCGCACCGCGGCGAGCCCCTTCCGCTCGCGGCTGCGATTGCCGCAGCTCCAACCAGCGCGCCGGCGGTGAAACCGCCGACTGAAGCGCAATTGCGGATGGCGTCCAGCCTGTCGATGCGGCCCAACGATGCCGCCGAAATCAGCGACATGTTCTTCGCGGCCGGCGCCAGCGAGCGCGCGCTGATCCTGCACAATCTCGCCGACACGCCACTGAAAGCCTCGGCGCGCATTCCTGCAGCCCGCGCCGCGCGCGCGATCCATATCCTGGAAATGGCCGCATTCGCTGAGGACACCGCAAACTTCGCGCTCGAACTCGGCGAAGCGCTGATCCTGCCGCAGCGGATTGCCGAACAGGTGGTCCACGATCCCGGTGGCGAGCCGCTGGCCTGCGCCGCGCGCGCACTGGACATGTCGAGCGCCGCATTCCAGCGCGTGCTGCTGTTCCTCAATCCCGAGTTCGGCTCCTCAGTGCACCACGTCTACAGGCTGTCGCGGCTCTACGACCGCCTGAGCGAGCGATCCGCGCTCGTGATGCTGGCGGCGTGGCGCGGCTCGACCATGGCCGTCACCCGCGCCAAATATCGCTCAGCGCTGTACGACGATGAGCGACATCACGCCCGCGCGGCGACCTCGCAAACACGCCCCTCGGTGCAGCCCGGAAGCTCTCCGGCGACACGCACCGGCACCGACGGCCCGAAACGCTAAGACTTCGCCAGATCCAGAAAATGCCGCCCTGCCCGGTCCTCGGTCTCGACGATCCAGGCATCGGGATCGAACCGCAGTTCCTTGGCGAGGCGCTCTTCCACGGACTGCTCGGGCACCGGCTGCGGCGAAGCCGGCGCGAACAAGCGCTCGGCCGGGCGGCTCTCGTCATAGACGGTCTGCGGCGCCGGTGCATACAGCATGGCGTTGCCGTCGAGCAGCGCCACCTTGACGAACACCGCCCCCGCCTCCTCCGCCCCGCGCTTGCGCACGGCGCCAAAGATTCCCTCGTTCTGGCAGCGGCGCAGATAAGCGGCCACCCAGATGCTTGATTTCAATCGCATGATGGCGACGGTATAGGCCAGCATGTTGCCGGAAGCTAGTCGATCGGGTGGCCGATCATCGCCGTGAGCTCCTTCACCAGGCGATCGGACATCTGGCCGGTCACCGGGAGCTTGCGGTCGCGCTCGAATTTCGAGATCGCGGCCTGCGTGTCGGCACCGACCGCGCCGGTCGGCTTCAACTGGCCGTAGCCATATTGCGTGAGCGCGCGCTGCACCGCCGCCACGCGGCGTGCGCCGGCACTTTGCGCGGTGGCCGGTATCGACGCCGGCGGACGTGCCACATTCGAAGGCGCAGCCGTGGGCGCACCGGTCGACTTGACCACCAGATTGGCCATCGGGTCAGGGTTTTTGGAATCGCTCCTGGTATCACTCTTGGGATCGGCACTCCTGGTCTCGGCGTGTTTGGGATCAGCGCTCCTCACCTCGACGGGCCTGATTTCCGGCGGCTCCGCCTCGACCGGCCTTGCGGTCAGTTCGACCGGGCGCGGGCGCGGCAACGGGCTCACGACGGGGCCTTGCGGCGCCGGCAGCGTTACGACCGAGCCGAACATCGGCGAGGGATGGCGGCCGGCCTGCAGGAACAGTGCATTGGCGACGATGGCGCAGATCGCGGCAGCGGCGAGCAGGCCCGCGACCATGTCTTTCGGACTGTGCAGGAAGATGCGCATCACGAGGCCGCGCTGCTCCTCCGCTTCGATCGCAACCGCTTTCGCGCTGCGACGGCGGCGGCGCGGCATCTCGTCATCGTCGTCAATTCGCCTGGGCACGTTTCTTCACCTGATGGACTTGATCCTGCGATTCCGGCCGCGGCGCCGGTTTCAGCGTCGCGACGTTGTTTGAAGTCGTCAGCAACGGCGCAATGTCAAGCGGCAAGGCAACAGCCACCGTGGTGCCCTCGCCCACCCTGCTCTCCACGTTCATCTCACCATTGTGCAATCCGACCAAGCCCTTCACGATCGACAGGCCGAGGCCGGTGCCTTCGTGCTTGCGCTGATAGGTCTTGCCGGCCTGGAAGAACGGATCGCCGATCCGCGCGAGATCCTCGGCGGCGATGCCGACCCCGGTATCGGTGACGGTCAGCATCAGCCGCGATCCCTCGACCTCGGCGGAAACCGTCACGCTGCCGCCGCGCTCGGTGAACTTGATGGCATTGACGACGAGGTTCAGCGCGATCTGCTTGAATGCGCGCGGATCGCCGTTCATCACGGGCAAGTCCTCCGCCGCGCGGGTGATCAGGTCGACGCCGTTGTCGCGCGCCTTCAGCGCCAGCAAATCGCAGCAGTGCAACAGCGCCGCGCGCGGCGCGAACGGCTCCGGCGAAATTTCGAAATTGCCGGTTTCCATCTTGGACATGTCGAGGATGCCGTTGACGACCGATAACAGATGCTGGCCGGAATCGTTGATGAGCTGCGCGTATTCCTTGCGGCGCGCGGCGTCGATCATCATCGCTTCTTCGTGCACGATCATCTCGGAGAAACCGATGATGGCGTTGAGCGGCGTGCGCAGTTCGTGGCTCATGGTGGCCAGGAATCGCGTCTTGGAGGCATCCGCCTGCTCGGCAGCGGTGCGCGCCAGTTCGAGTGCCTGCTCCTGGATCTTGCGGTCAGTGACGTCGCGCATCACGGCGACAACCTCAGCCTCGGGCGAGCCCTGCTCGAGCGGCCGGCAACCCATCTCGACCCAGATGAAATCGGCGGAAATGTTCTGGCCGCGAACCGCGTCGCGGCGGAGACGGAATTCGACGCGTTGCTCGCTGCCGCGCGCGGCATCCGCTAGCGCAGTGAGATAGGCCGGACGATCGACGACATGGACGCGGTCGAACAGGCCATGACCGGTGAGCCGGGCGACCGGCGTGCCGAGCATGGCTTCCGCCGCCGGCGAAATGAACTCCACTGCGCCGTTACGGCTGTGCCGCGAAATCACGTCGCTCATGTTTCGCGCGAGCAAGCGATAGCGGTCTTCCTCGAGATAGAGCAACGCCACGGAAGTGCGCGCCAGCGATTCCGCGCTGACGGCCAATCCCGCGGCATAGAGCGTTGCGGAGGCGACGCCAGCCCCCATCAGCACGCCGTGCAGGGCCGCATTCGGCTCTGCCACCGGCAGGAGGTGAAAATGTCCGAGCGCGATCAGCAAGGCGGCGCATGATAGCGCCAGCGCGGAGGCGAATGCGACCACGCGGCGCGAAGCCGACAGCGCCGCTTCGAGGGGAACAACGATGAGCCAGACCGCGGCGAATGATTCGATACCGCCGGTGGTCACGGCGACCATCATGACGAGGCCAGCCAGCGCCAGCGCGGAGAGAATATGCGTGCCTTCGTAGCGGCCGGTGCGCGACAGGAACCAGGACAACAGAATGGGCGCGGTCAGCCAGGCGAAGGCTGCGACCTCGAGCGCCGTGGGCGCGCCGCGCATCGCCAGATAAACCGGAAAAGCCGCAAGCGCCACCAGGCTGCCGAGCAGCCGCGGCGCCATGAACGCGCGATGACGCGCACGCGTCAGCGCATCATATCGTGCCGAGGGATGCAGCAACGCATCGAGACAATCGCGTATGATACTCAAAACAGTCACGGCTCCGCGCTTCGGCTTGTTCGTCAGACAGACGCGCCGGAACGCCCCCTATTCTTTGCGCCACCGTGTCAGAGCGAACTTAAGCGAACGCTAAGGCGCAGTGGATCAGCGCCCCGACACCGCGTCTTCGCCGGAAATTTGGCACCTTGCGCGACCTTCATTCGACGCAGATGGTGAACGACAGGTTTCCAGCGCGACCGGTCTATGGTTTCGAAATGGTGGATGCGCCGCTTTTCCCGCACTCACCGTCATCAATCGAATATTTACGCAGAATCAGATCATTGAAATTTTCTGCAAATTTTCGCCGAATTTACCTCAATGCAAACACTTACGATTTATCCACGACTGGTAGTCAGAAACGAAGCTGCGGGTTAACCGCAGCACAACCATAAGACGACCGGGATCGCGAGATGTTTTTTCTGCTTCGCATGGCATTCTGGCTCGGGCTGGTGCTCGTGCTGCTGCCCAGGGAAAAGACGCCTGACTTGGACAAGGTGCCGCAGATCGGCGCGTCCGAAGCGGTATCGGCTGCGACCGCCGCCGTCTCCGACATGAGCCAATTCTGCAAGCGTCAGCCGGCGGCCTGCGAAATCGGCGGTCAGGCCGCGACTGCGATCGGCCAGCGCGCGCAGGATGGCGCTCGCCAGTTGTACAAGATCATCACCAAGCCCGATCAGCCCAGCGTCCCGGACAAGAAGTCCGACCATACCAGTTCGATCGGCACCGCCGGCGACGCTGAGGCCCTAGTGGCGTCGCCCTCCGAAGCTTTGACGGAGGACGACGTGGCGATCGAATGGCGTCTGCCGCGGACGCCGTTGGCCGAAAAATAAGGCCACGGAACCGGTTCCATTTCCATCGCTTTCGTTTGATCCGCATCCTATATAGGCCTTAAGGAAACCGACGCGGGCCAACATGACGATCGACGAAATCAGGGACAATTTCGAGCTGCTGGAGGAATGGGACGACCGCTACCGGTACGTCATCGAGCTCGGCCGCACACTCGATCCGATGCCGGAGGCCGAGCATTCCGCCGAGAACAAGGTCAACGGCTGCGTCAGCCAGGTCTGGCTCTCCAAGCAGATCGACCGTAGCGGCAACGGCGAGCCGCGGCTGAAATATTTGGGCGATAGCGACGCCCATATCGTGCGCGGCCTGATCGCAATCCTGCTCACGCTCTATTCGGGCCGCACGCCGCAGCAGATTCTGACAGCGGATGCGCTTGCCGTATTCGACGAATTCGGATTTCGCGATCACCTGACGCCGCAGCGTTCCAACGGCCTGCGCTCGATGGTCGAGCGCATTCGCTCCGACGCGCGCGAGGCGCTGGCTGCGGCTTCGTAGACACCGTCATTGCCTGCGACAAACGCGAAGCGTTTGCGCAAGGGAGCTCGCGACAAAATTGCAAAGCAATTTTGTGCTGAAGCGACGAAGCAATCCATCTATCCCCGGACCAAGAGACGGATTGCTTCCGCCTTCGCTCTTTGAGCTACGGCGGACACGTCGCTTACGCTCGCAATGAGGGGGTCTATTTTCGCTTCCGCGCTTGCTGGCCCAGTCCCATCTTCTTGGCGAGCTGTGAACGCGCCACCGCGTAGTTCGGCGCCACCATCGGGTAATCCGGCGGCAGGCCCCATTTGTCGCGATATTGCTCAGGCGTCATGTTGTACTGCGTGCGCAGATGGCGCTTGAGCGACTTGAAGCGCTTGCCGTCCTCAAGACACACCAGATATTCGGGCGTCATTGACTTCTTCACCGACACGGCCGGCTTGGCCGGCTCGAGCGGCGTCTCGGGGCGGCCGCTCGACACCCGCATCAGCGCGGCATGGACCTGGCTGATCAGGTTCGGGATTTCCGAGGCCTGGGTCGGATTGTTGCTGAGATAGGCCGATACGATGTTGGCGGTCAGTTCGACGGGCGTTTTGCCGGCGGAATCGGTCATGGCTCAACCTTCTGGGATCGCGAATGTATCGGGCGGCCACACGGTTCGAGCAGCATCAACCGTGCCTATACATCCGCGGAACCTCGTACAACTTGGCGAATATGAACGAAGTGCCGGGAAACTGACAAGAACGGCGGCGCTTTATTTTCAAAGACCGGCCTCGCCGCAAGTATTGCCGGTTTCAGTGCCGCTGATCGAGATGCTCACGCAGTTCATCGATCGAGGCAAAGCGCATCATCCCCTCCGGCATCTGGGCCTCGATCGAACCATCGGAATAGAGCGAATAGGCCATGCCATCGACAACGCCCGACTTCAGCACCGTCACCGCCGGCTGATCCTCGGCGCGCGCCGGTCCGCCATTGGTTTCTGCGTTCGGCTGGGGCGTACGCCCGCCGCGCCGCTGCAGCGGACCTTCACCGGGCTTTGCGCGGTCCGCCTTCGGCCAGGCATCTTCGAACGATGGCGGAGGCGGCTCGGCCGGAGGCACGGCGGGCGGCTTGGAGCGAAGGTCGGATGACAACAGATCGGGCGGTTCACCGGCCCGGGCCTGGGCGCGCTCGCGCTCTTTCCGCGATGTCGAGGAAAACAACAGGTTGCGCTTTGGCTTGGATGCCGATGGAGGCGCCGCCTCTTCCGGAAACATCGGCTCGGGAACCGGATGGTCGCGCAGGACAGCTTCATTCTGCCAAGGCGGCGGTGCGGCCATTGGGCCGCCAGGCTGTTCGGCGGCCGGGAAGCCGCCACCATTGGAAGCGGAATCCCGCGTCGCGCCGAGGGGGAGCGCCGGCCGCATCGCGACGTCGCTACGCGCTTCCGGCACGCCGGTACCGAGCCGCCGCGCGATGTTCTTCAATTCCCGGACCGTCATCCAGAGCGCGAGCATGATCG
Source organism: Bradyrhizobium sp. CSA112 (assembly GCF_029051645.1). GTDB lineage: Bacteria > Pseudomonadota > Alphaproteobacteria > Rhizobiales > Xanthobacteraceae > Bradyrhizobium. The sequence goes on along the minus strand of NZ_JAACFS010000001.1, from coordinate 106,503 downwards.
CGCCGCTGCAAACGCCGATCACGCCGGCGATAATCAGCGTATTGCCGGTGCTGAATTCCTTGATCGGGATACCGAAGCCGATCGCCAGCAGGCCCGCCAAAACAAGGCCGATTCCGGCGATCAACATGACAACCATCATCGAATTAACCCCTCAGCCGCGCCCGAAACGCTCGCAAGCCGCCCCACGCCACGATACCGTCATATTGTGTGCACCGCCAACCGCCAATTGCGTCCAGGGTTCCGTACCCGCTTCGTCTGGTTGCAGGATTTCGCTCACCGCGATCTTTGCCATTCAGATACCGTTCAGCCCGCCGACCGTAGTTTTACCAACTATCAATTACCGCCCTTTTGTTGCATCGCATCAGGGATTTAAAGCCACAATTCCCAATTACTTGGAAATGGAACTGCGCTATATGGGTACCCGGGGAATGAGGCTCAAGAATATCCGCGCTGGGCCATAGGGGACGCTGGGTTACCAATCGCCATGTCAGCCATCACGACTTCTGCTCTCGATACGCCCGCGCGGCGCTCGTTGGAGCGGACCTGCGACGACCTTGCCATCTTCGTGCTGGCCGTGGTCACTCTCGTCGCGGGTCTGACCTTCCGGGACTACGGACTGGGCTGGGACGACTACACGCACGCCGAATATGCCGACCTGCTGCTGCGGATGTACGGTTCCGGCTTCAAGGACACCGGCGCGCTGTCGTTCGCCAACCTCTATATGTATGGCGGCGGCTTCGACATGGCGGCGGCCCTGCTGCACAAGGTCATCCCGCTCGAACTGTTTGAAACGCGCCGTCTGCTCGGCGCCGTGGTCGGCGTGATCGGCCTTGCCGTGACCTGGCGGCTGGCGCGGCGTGTCGGCGGCCCGCTTGCCGGGCTTGCGACATTGTTGCTGCTGACGCTGTGCCCGACCTTCTACGGGCACATGTTCATGAACCCGAAGGACGCGCCGTTTGCCGTCTCGATGGTGATCCTGATCCTGGGTCTGGTGCGCCTGGCGGAGGAATATCCCGCGCCCTCGCCGCGAACCATCCTGATTGTCGGCCTCGGCGCCGGTCTCTCCATCGGCTGCCGGATTCTCGGCGGGATGGCGGTGGTCTACGCGATGGTCGGCTTCGTCCCGCTGCTGATCGACGAAGTTCGCACGCAAGGCCGGCGCGAAGCGATCCGCCGCTTCGCCCATGTCGTATACGTGCTGCTGCCGGGCCTCGTGCTTGGATACCTGATCATGGGCCTGGTGTGGCCATGGTCCATCATGGAGGCGGACCATCCCTTCAAGGCGCTGACCTATTTCTCGCACTTCTTCGAAAAGCCATGGAAGGAAATGTTCGACGGCGCGCTGGTATCGGTGCCCGATATGCCGTGGTCCTACCTGCCGACGCTGTTCGCGCTGCAGCTTCCCGAGGTATTGCTCGCGCTGTTGTTCGCCGGCGTCGTCGGCACCTTCATGTCGCTGTCGCGCGGCGATGTGTCGGCCCGCCGCAAGACGATCCTGCTGATGCTGACGCTGGCGGCCAGCCTGCCGCTGGTGATCGCGATGGTGAAGCGGCCGGCGCTCTATAACGGCATCCGGCATTTCGTCTTCGTCATCCCGCCGATGGCGGTGCTCGCCGGCGTATCGTTCTCCTGGGCCATGACCTGGCTCAAGGATAATCACCGCCGCTGGCAACCTGCCGCACTGGCGGTGTTCACGTTCGGCTTGCTGTTGCCGCTGAGCGAGATGATCCGCCTGCACCCTTACGAGTACACCCATTTCAATCATATCGCCGGCACCGTTCGTGGCGCCGACAGCCTGTTCATGCTCGATTATTGGGGGCTGGCGCTGAAGCAGGCGTCTGACGGCCTGCGCGAAGAGCTGGTCGAGCGGCAGGAAGTGCCGCCGCTGGGACGTAAATGGAAGGTCGCGGTGTGCGGCCCGCAGCGTCCGGCGCAGGTGGCGCTCGGCCCCGACTTCACGATCGGCTGGGACAGCCAGTCCGCCGATTTCGCGATGACGCTGGGCGAGTTCTACTGCAAGGGCCTCACCGCGCCGGTCATGGTGGAAATCAAGCGTGACGATGTCGTGTTCGCGCGTGTCTACGATATCCGCGGCCGTGGCATCTCCACACTGCTGGCAATTCCGGCGCCGTAGTAGCCCGCAAAGGCATGACTGCCACCCGTGACGACTGCCTTGCTGGCCGTCCGGCACGGGATTAGGCTTGCTCTCGAAAATCAGCAACGCACGGGAGAAAGCGCGCCATGTCGCCAGCTAAAGCTCGCTTGAAGCAAGTTCCCTCCGGCATGACGGACGCCGAGTGGAACCAGCGCATCAATCTCGCGGCCTGCTACCGCCTCGTCGCGCTGTATGGCTGGGATGATCTGGTCGACACCCACATCTCGGCGCGCGTGCCGGGCCCCGACCATCACTTCCTGATCAACCCGTACGGCCTGATGTTCGAGGAAATCACGGCGTCGAGCCTGGTCAAGGTCGATCTCCATGGCAATCAGCTCAGCGAGAGCGAGTACAGCATCAATCCGGCCGGCTTCACCATCCATTCGGCGATCCACGAAGTGCGCGAGGATGCCGGCTGCGTGCTTCATCTGCACACGCCTGACGGCACGGCAGTCGCGAGTTGCATGGAAGGCCTGCTGCCGATGAACCAGACCGCGCAATTCGTCACCCACGACCTCGCCTACCACGATTACGAAGGCGTGGCGCTGGATCACGACGAACGCCCACGGCTGCAGAAGGACCTCGGCGACAAGAACCACATGCTGTTGCGCAACCACGGCACGCTGACTGTCGGCCGTTCGGTCGCCTCCGCCTTCGAGCGCATGTACCATCTGGAACGGGCCTGCACGATGCAGGTGCGCACCCGCATGCTGGGTCCGACCGCCTATCCGATCGAACAGGCCGTGATCGACAAGAACGAGCGGTTGTTCGCCAATGCCGATTTCGCGGAACGGCGCTCGACCGAGCTGGTGTGGCCGCCGCTATTGCGCAAGCTGGATCGAATCGACCCGAGCTACAAGACCTGAGCCAGGCAGGCGCGCGAAAGGTTACAGCGGCGTGACGGTATTGGTGACCGGCAGTTCCGGCCATTTGGGCGAGGCGTTGGTGCGTACGCTACAGGCGCAGCGCCGCGAGACCGTTGGCATTGATGTTCGGCCTGGCGCGTTTACGCACCAGGTAGGCTCGATCGCCGACCGGGCTTTCGTGCGCCGTTGCATGAAGCACGTTACGACCGTGCTGCACGCCGCCACGCTGCACAAGCCGCACGTTGCGACGCACAGGCGCCAGGACTTCGTTGACGTCAATATCACCGGCACGCTCAATCTGCTTGAAGAAGCCACTGCCGGCGGCGTCACGGCGTTCGTCTACACCAGCACCACAAGCGTCTTCGGCGATGCGCTGGTTCCGCCGCCGGGCGAGCCGGCCGCCTGGATAACCGAAGACGTCACGGCGGTACCGAAAAATATCTACGGCGTCACCAAAGCGTCTGCGGAGGATCTGTGCCAGCTATTCGCGCGCAATCATTCACTTCGCGCCATCGTGCTGCGCACCTCGCGCTTCTTTCCCGAAGAGGACGACAATCGCGCGGTACGCGAGGCCTACACCGATGCCAACGCCAAAACCAACGAGTTCCTCTATCGCCGCGTCGATATCGAAGACGTAGTCAGCGCGCATCTGCTGGCGGCCCGTCACGCGCCAGCGGCCGGTTTCGCGAAATACATCATCAGCGCTACTACGCCCTTCACGCGCCACGACGCCGCGGAACTGCGCACCGACGCGCCGCTTGTAGTCCGCCGTTACGTGCCGGATTATGAAGCCGAATTTGCGCGGCGCGGCTGGACGATGATTCCAGGCATCGATCGCGTTTACGTCAACGACCGGGCGCGGGCCGAACTCGGCTGGCAGCCACGCCATGACTTCCGCGCGCTGATTGCGCGGCTGCGGGCCGACGAGGACATTCGCAGCCCGCTGGCACGCGAGATAGGCAGCAAGGGTTATCACGACCGCCTCTTTCGCGATGGCCCCTATCCGGTGGAGTGAGGCGCCGGAAATATCCGTTGGACGCGCCGCACGAATGCGCTAAACTATCGCCCATATACCTCTACACGTCAGGAATCAAAACGCCGCCCAATCCCGGGCGGCGTTTTTATTCAGTAGGGTGGGCAAAGCGAAGCGTGCCCACCATTCAAAGACCAACCCATCGGATAGATGGTGGGCACGGCGCAATGCGCCTTTGCCCACCCTACACTTCTACAACGCCACCCGTCCCCTCCCTACTTCGCCCCTTCCGCGAACGCGCCGAGGATCCGCGCCCAGGAGCGGATGCCCTTGTGGTAGCTCTTCAGGTCGTACTTCTCGTTCGGGGAATGGATGTTGTCGTCGTCGAGGCCGAAGCCGACCAGCACGGTATCGAGGCCGAGCGTACGCTTGAAATCCGCCACGATCGGGATCGAGGCGCCCGAGCCGATCAACAGCGCCTCCTTGCCCCATTCGTCCGTCAGCGCGCGCTTGGCTGCCGCCAGCGGCTTCATGTTCCAGTCGAGCGCAATCGCCGGCGCGTTGGAATGGTCGGTGAACTCGGCTTTGCAGTCGGCGGGCACGCGCGTCCGCACATAGTCGCGGAAGGCGTTGCGGATCTTTTCCGGGTTCTGCCCTTCCACGAGCCGGAACGAGACCTTGGCGGAGGCTTCCGCCGGGATCACGGTCTTGGAGCCCTCGCCGGTATAGCCGCCGATGATGCCGTTGATGTCGCAGGTCGGACGCGAGGACACCTGCTCGATCAGGAGACGGTCCTTCTCGCCGGCAGGAATGGAGAGGCCGATCGGCTTCAGGAATGATTCCGGCGTGAGGTTGAGATTCTTCCACTGCGCCAGAATATCCGGCGGCAGGTCCTTCACGCCGTCGTAGAACCCGGGGATGGTGATGTGGCCGTTGTCGTCGTGCAGGCGGCCGAGAATGTTCGTCAGCACCCGGATCGGGTTGCGCGCACCGCCGCCGAAGATGCCGGAATGCAGGTCGCGATTGGCGGCCTTGATCTTGACCTCGTCATAGACCAGCCCGCGCAGCGAGGTCGTGATCGCCGGCGTGTTCTGGTCCCACATGCCGGTGTCGCAGACCAGCGCGAAATCGGCCTTGAGGTCGCTCTTGTTCGCTTCCAGGAACGGCACGAAATTCTTCGATCCGATTTCCTCCTCACCCTCGATGATGATGGTGATGTCGACCGGCAGCGATCCCGTGACCTTTTTCCAGGCGCGGCAGGCCTCGACGAAAGTCATCAACTGGCCCTTGTCGTCCTCCGCGCCACGCGCAACGATGATCTTTCGGCCATCGGCGTGATCGGTGACCACAGGCTCGAACGGCGGGCGGTGCCAGAGATTAAGCGGATCGACCGGCTGCACATCATAGTGGCCGTAGAACAGGACGTGAGGCCGGCCGCCCGCATTGCCATTGGTACTGCCATTGTTCTTGGCGACGATCGCGGGATGCCCCGCCGTCGGCCTCACCTCGGCCTTGAAGCCGAGCGTCGCGATATCTTTCGCAAGATGATCGGCAGCCGCCTTGCAGTCGCCGGCGAAGGCCGGATCGGCCGAAATCGACTTGATCCGCAGCAGGGCGAACAGCCGCTCGAGGCTGTTGTCGAAATCGGCGTCGATGTGATCGAGGACCGGCTGGATCTTTGCGTTGGACATGCTGATCATCCCTGGCTGTGAGCCTTGTTATTAACATCGAGTTGTAGCTTGCCTGCGGCCCGAGGCAAGGCGGCATCCGCCGCAGGCGGATGGCGCATATGCCAGACCAGCCCTGCCGTGAGCAGGATGGTGGCAGCGAGATTGTTGCCATAGGCCTGCAGGTCGATCGGGAACAGTGGAAGCGACAAACACAACAAACCGCCCGCCACGGCGAGCAGCGCCCATGTGCCGGTTCTGACCGCGGGCCTCGGATCATAAGCGGCGCGATGGGCCAACACGGTGATCGGAAAGAACAGCCACAGAAAGTAATATTGTCGCGCCAACGGCGAAGCGACCGTCATCAGGCAGAAGAGGATGCCGAGTTCCTCGGCATCCGACCGCTCGGTCCGGCGCGATGCCGGCGGCATCACGGCGACATAGCCGAGCCCGATCGCGAGCGATATCGCGAGCACCATCCAGTTCGCCGTCTTGTAGTCGAGATTGGCGACGTTCATCGTGCGCACGGGCTTGGACGGGTCGTCCTGATTGTAATTCACGGGCCGCGTCAGGCGGTGCGTCACCGCGATGATCGACTGGTTGACCCACGACCAGTTCTGCTCGTCGCGCTGTCCGAACCCCTTCTCCGAACTGGACCCCACCATGCCCTGGTACCAGGTCTTCAGCTCCGTGACGTTGTGCTGGAAGCCGCGAAACGGCGCCGGCAGCACGAACAGAAACACGCAGGTGAACACCAGCATGCTCGCGGCCGCCGCCCACTGTCTTCGCCACACCAGATAAGGCAACACCGCCACCGGAAACACCTTGATGGCGGTCGCCAGCGCAAACATGCTGCCTGCCATCCAGCCTCGCTCGCTTCGCAGCAGCCAGAACCCGTAGAGCATCAGCGCCAGCAGCAGGAGGTTCGGTTGACCGAGGTCGAACATGTCGAACACGAAGGTGACGGTGACGAAGCCCGGCAGCGCTTCCAGCCACGGCCCGGGTTTCCGCCCCGATCCCGCCATCGCGTGCGAGAACTGCGCTGTCATCCACCACGCGACGATGTTGAGGAACGACAGGCACAGATAAAGCGGGATCTTGCCGAACCAGCTCGGGATCGCGAGCAGCAGGGCCGACAGCGGCGGATAGATGAATTCGAAATAGCTGGCGGGATCGTCGGGGTAGAGATTCTTGCCCTGCAGCACCTGCTGCCCCGCCCAGAACCACAGCGGATAGTCCTTGGTCTTGCCGTTGCCCCAGATTTCCGGGACGAGGACATCGGCGGTCAAGGCGATGCAGCAGACCAGAAACAGGATATCGAGCGGCCTTCGCAGCGACGGATATCTCAGCACGCGCTCGTTCCAGAGGTCAGAGGGGAGATCGTAACTTTACCGCCGCAGCAGTCCGCCAAGCGCGCCGCGCACCAGCGCGCGCCCGACGGAACCGCCAAGCGATCCGCCGACCGACTTGCCGAGATCGGCGACGATGCCGCCGACCACCCTGTTGGTGACCGAACGGGTAACGTCTCGCGCGATGACCTGACCGGTCGACAGCCTGCCGCGCTTGACGTTGGTGCCGAAGATCGTGCCGACGATGGAACCGATCTGGCCGAGAATCCCGCCGCCGCTTCCGCCGGCATCCGCACCGTTTGCAGGCGCCGCCGTTCCAGCGACGCGCTTCTGCAGCATCTCATAGGCAGATTCGGCGTCGACCGCGGTATCGTATTTACCCTTGACCGGGCTCTTGCTCATGATCGCCTTACGCTCTTCCGGCGTAATCGGCCCGATCCGCGCCGTCGGCGGCCGGATCATCACGCGCTCGACCATGGTCGGCGTGCCGCCGCCTTCGAGGAACGACACCAGCGCTTCGCCCTTGCCGAGTTCCATGATGACGCGGGCGGTGTCGAGCTTGGGGTTAGGCCGGAAAGTCTGCGCCGCCGCATTGACCGCCTTCTGGTCGCGCGGCGTGAAGGCGCGCAACGCGTGCTGCACGCGGTTGCCCAACTGCGCCAGCACTTTGTCCGGCACGTCGATCGGGTTTTGCGTGACGAAATAGACGCCGACGCCCTTGGAGCGGATCAGGCGGACCACCTGCTCGATCTTGTCCAATAGCGCCTTCGGCGCGTCGTTGAATAGCAGATGCGCCTCGTCGAAGAAGAACACCAGTTTCGGCTTTGGCAGGTCGCCGGCTTCCGGCAGTTCCTCGAACAGCTCCGACAGCATCCACAGCAGGAAGGTCGCATAGAGCCTCGGATTCTGCATCAGCTTATCGGCGACCAGAATATTGACCATTCCCCGGCCGTCGCTGTCAGTCTTCATGAAATCTTTCAGCAACAACGCCGGCTCGCCGAAAAATTTCGTTCCGCCCTGGTTTTCCAGCACCAGAAGCTGGCGCTGAATGGTCCCGATCGTCGCCTTGCTGACGTTGCCGAAGCTCTGCGCGGCCTTTCGGATTTCGGCGAGTTCATCCTCCTCGTCATCCGGCCCCTTTTTGCCGCCCATTGGCGCGATCGCATCCAACAGCGACCGCAGATCCTTCATGTCGATCAACGTCAGGCCGTTTTCGTCCGCCACGCGGAATGCGACATTGAGGACGCCTTCCTGCACGTCGTTCAGATCGAGCATCCGTGACAGCAATAGCGGCCCCATTTCCGTGACCGTGGCGCGAACCGGGTGGCCCTGCTCGCCGAACACGTCCCAGAACACCGTCGAGAATTGGTCGGGCTGAAAATTGAGGCCCATCTCTCCGGCGCGCTTGAGGATGAAGTCCTTGGCCTCGCCGACTTCTGAGATTCCGGACAGGTCACCCTTGATATCGGCCGCGAACACGGGAACACCGGCGCGGGCAAAGCCCTCCGCCATCACTTGCAGCGACACGGTCTTGCCGGTGCCGGTCGCGCCGGTGACAAGGCCATGCCGATTGGCAAGCGCCAGCGACAGCCAGGCCGTCTGTTCACCCTTTCCGATAAAAATCTTCTCATCGGTATCGGCCGTCTTGTTATCGGAGGTCATCGCATCGCCTCTTCGCGCACATCGGACAGATTTGGTGGCAATCATATCGCATCCTGCCCGCCGATTGAAACCGTCAGCAGCGTATACGCGACCGTTCGCCTACCTCGCCGTTCGCATTTTTCATACTTTTTTCCGACCTCCGGCGGTGAAATCCAGAACGCAGCGCAATAAGCCAGCGTGAATCCGGCATTCACTCTTGCATTGCTGCAACACTCGCGGCGCGATCTAGAACCAAACTCGTCTTGATGTGCGCGGATCGCTTGTATTTCAGATCGCAGGCGCTCAAGATCAAATTGACAAGTAGACGACCCGGTAAAACCGGTTGGGGACGGGGCAATATGGACGAACTGGTAGGACGGCTGGCCTCCAAGGCCGGCATCGATAGCGCTGTCGCTGAAAAAACCGTCGGAATCGTTCTGGGTTTTCTCCGTAACGAGGGGCCGTCCGACAAGGTTCAGGCCCTGATCGACCAAATTCCGGGTGCCGAGGCTGCGATTGCGGCTTCCAGCAGCAATGGTGGATTCTCAAGGCTGATGGGCGGAGGCTTGATGGCGGTCGGCACCAGGCTGATGGCGCTTGGTCTGGGCATGAGCGAGATTCAAAACGTGGCGCGTGAACTTTTCAGGTTCGGCCGCGACAAAATCGGAGCGGATCAAATGGGCGAAATCATTTCGGGGACACCGGGTCTCAGCCAGTTCGCGTAAAGCGCATCTCTTCTGAGCACATTCGGCCTGAGCACATTTTTTTCATTGAGTATCATGACATATCCCCTCTCCGAGATCGAAGGCTTGACCGCCTACTCTGCCTCGAAGCTGAAATCGCAGGGCATTCGCACCACGGAAGCGCTGCTGGAAGCCGCCCGCACGGTCAAGGGGCGCAAGGCGCTCGCGGCGAAGACCGGCATCAGCGAGCAGCAACTGCTCGAATGGGCCAATTTTTCCGACTACATGCGCATTCCCGGGATGGGCAAGGCCAAGGTGGGCCTGGTGCGCGCGGCCGGTGTCACCACGGTACGCGAACTTGCCCACCGCAACCCTGCGCGCTTGGCCCAGAACATGAAAGACGTGAACACAAAGCGCAAACTCGTCCGGGTTTTGCCCTCGGAAAGATCGGTCGAGCAACTGATCGAGCAGGCACGCAAGCTTCCGCCGATGATCAGCTACTGAAGCCGGTCAGGCCGGCCCGCGGGCGGGCGGCTCTCAACGCCTTGACTCGGCGGCACGGACCGCGCAAAGCGACCGCATGATCGCAGCCAAGCCCAGCCCCACCGCCGCGACCGGTCATCCGGTGCTGCCTGCGCTGCTGTCCAGGCCCTATCCGGCGGTGATGGGCGTCCTCAATGTGACACCCGATTCATTCTCCGACGGCGGGCAATTCACCGCGCCCGAGCGCGCGCTGGCCCAGGCCCGGCGGATGATCGCCGAGGGCGCCGACATCATCGACGTCGGTGCGGAGTCCACCCGGCCCTACGGCTCGGAACCGATCTCAGCGGAAGAAGAATTGAAGCGCCTGCAGCCGGTGCTGCCTGATATCGTTGCGCTCGGCATTCCCGTGTCGATCGACAGCATGAAATCGGCCGTCGTCGCCTGGGCGCTCGATCAGGGCGCCGCCATCACCAACGATGTCTGGGGCCTGCAGCGCGATTCCGGCATCGCTGGCCTCGTCGCCGAGCGCGGCGTGCCCGTCATCGTCATGCACAACCGGGAGCGCGCCGATCCCGCAATCGACATTATGCAGGACATCGCCGATTTCTTTGCGCGGTCGCTCGACATCGCAGCGAAGGTTGGAATTTCATCCGACAAGATCGTGCTCGACCCAGGCATTGGCTTCGGCAAGACGCCCGAGCAGAGCTTGACCGCGCTGGCTCGGCTCGGCGAGTTGCAGTCGTTCGGACTGCCACTCTTGGTCGGCGCCTCGCGCAAGCGTTTCATCAGCACGGTGACGCCGTCGGAGCCGCATCAGCGGCTCGGCGGCTCGATTGCCGCGCATCTGCTGGCGGCCCAGAATGGGGCGCGGATCATCCGGGCGCACGACGTCGCCGAAACCGTACAGGCGCTGCGCGTGGCCGCTGCAATCAGGGAACAGGGATGAGCGATACGATCTTCATCGCCGGCCTCGTAACCCATGCCCGCCACGGCGTGATGGAGCACGAGACCAAAGTCGGGCAACGGTTCGTGATCGATCTCGAACTCTCCATCGACCTGTCGGAATCCTCGCACTCTGATCGGCTGTCCGACACCGTTTCTTATGCCAGCGTGGTCGAGACCGCGACCGCTGCGTTCACGAACGCTAATTACAAGCTCCTGGAGCGCGCGGCGGGCGCCGTTTCGGACGCGATCTTCGCGGCGTTCCCGCGCGTCCGTGCGGTCAAGGTTACGGTCCACAAGCCGCATGCGCCGATTGCCGAGATCTTCGAGGATGTCGGCGTGGTGCTGATGCGCAATCGGCCATCGCCCTGATGGCAAGTGTGCTGATAGCGCTTGGCGGCAATGTCGGCGACGTCCGCGCGACATTCCGCAAAGCCATCAGCAATATCTGCGGCATGACGCAGGCCGCCCTGCTCGCGCGTTCCTCTGACTACACCACTCCGCCCTGGGGCGAGGAAGACCAGGCGCCGTTCACCAACGCCTGCATCGAGATCGACACCAGCCTCGATCCGCATGCGCTGCTGTTTACGCTGCACAAGATCGAGAAGAAGTTCGGCCGCGACCGCGCCCATGAGACACGCTGGGGCCCGCGCACCCTCGACCTCGACCTGATCGCCTATGACGATGTCAGGCTCGACAAGCCGGAACTGACGCTGCCGCATCCGCGCCTTTTCGAACGCGCCTTCGTGCTGGTGCCACTGGCCGAAATCGCGCCCGATCGTATCATTGCGGGACGCCGCGTTCGCGAGGCGCTGGCGCAGCTTTCAACCGAGGGTATCCAGCGGTTGCCTGACCTCGATTGACCCTGAAAGTCCCCAAAACAACCGTTTGGCTTGGCGGCCGCCCCGTGGCAATTTCCGGCCAAACCAAGAGACGACCAGGGAATAATGGGCCGGATGACCAATACTGACGAGCTGACATTGGGCGCGGAATTTCCGCAGGCGACCTTTGAGGACTGGCGTAAGCTGGTCGACGGGGTGCTGAAGGGCGCGCCGTTCGAGAAACTAGTCAGCAAGACGTCCGATGAATTGAGGATCGATCCGATCTATCGCCGCGCGAAAGGCGCCGCGCCGGTCGCCGGCCGTGCCGCGGCTGCGCCCTGGCAGATCATGCAGCGGATCGATCATCCCGATGCGAAGGCGGCCAACGCGCAGGCGCTGCACGATCTGGAGAACGGGGCAACGGGGCTGACACTTGTGTTCGCCGGCGCCAATGGCGCGCACGGGTTTGGTCTGGATCCTTCGGCGGATGCGATCGCGCAGATTCTCGACGGCATCTATCTCGATGCCGGCATCGGCATCGAACTTCAGATCGGGCCGCAGTCGCGAATGGCGGCCGTTCACGTCGCCGAGTACATCAAGGGCAAAGGCATTGATCCCGCGGCCTGTGACATCCGCTTCGGCCTCGATCCGCTCGGCTCCTGTGCGGTGTGGGGCTCCAGTCCCTATAGCTGGGAGGAGATCGCGACCGCGGTCACCAGCGCGATCAAGGGCCTCGCCGCGATGGGCTTCAAGGGTCCGCTCGCCGTTGCCGATGGACGGGTCATCCACGATGCCGGCGGATCGGAAGTCCAGGAACTGGCGTTTGTGCTGGCTTGCGGCGTTGCCTATCTGCGCGCGATCGAGCAGTCAGGCCTCGCGCTCGAAGACGTACAGGGCATGGTGTATGCGCGGCTCAGCGCCGACGCGGACCAGTTCCTGACGCTGGCGAAGTTCCGGGCGCTGCGGCTGCTCTGGGCGCGGATCGAACAGGCCTGCGGCCTGACGCCCAAGCCGCTGGTCGTCGCGGCGGATACGGCCTGGCGCATGCTGACGCAGCGCGACGCTAACGTGAACATGCTGCGCGCGACGATGGCGACCTTCTCCGCGGGTCTCGGCGGCGCCAACGCCATCACGGTCTTGCCGCACACGCTGGCGTTGGGATTGCCCGATCCCTTCGCGCGTCGCATCGCGCGCAATACGCAACTGGTGCTCCTGGAAGAGTCCAACCTCGCAAAAGTCTCAGATCCCGCGGCCGGTTCCGGCGGCATCGAAACGTTGACCCAGCAGCTCTGCGAAGCCGCATGGTCGCTGTTCCAGGAGATCGAAAAGGCCGGCGGCATCTTCGCCGCACTCGAGCAGAGTCTGATCCAAAAAAAGGTCGCCGCGACGCGGGCCGTGCGCGAGGCCAATATCGCCAAGCGCAAGGATGTGCTGACGGGCGCGAGCGAATTCCCGAACCTGCATGAGGCTGAGATCGCCGTCCTTGACGAGGTACCCGTCGTGTTGCCGCCCTATGGCGAGGCGAAATTCAAATTCGATCCGCTGGCGCCGCTCCGGCTGGCCACGCCCTTCGAAGCGCTCCGCGACAAATCGGACGAAAAGCTCAAGACGTCAGGCGCGCGGCCAAAAATCTTCCTCGCCAATCTCGGCACGCCCGCCGACTTCACCGCACGCGCCACCTTTGCCAAGAGTTTTTTCGAGACCGGCGGCATCGAGGCAATCGATATGCAAGGATTTGCCGACCCTGCGGCGCTGGCCACAGCGTTCAAGACGTCAGGGGCTGCGATCGCCTGCCTGTGCTCGTCCGGCAAGGTCTATGCGGAACACGCGGCGGCGGCCGCAAAGGCCCTTCAAGCCGCCGGCGCCAAGCATATCTATCTGGCAGGGCGGCCCGGCGAGCAGGAGGCCGCGCTACGCTCGGCCGGCGTCGGCGATTTCATCTTTGCCGGCGGCGATGCGCTGGCGGTGCTGCAGGAAGCCTGGCGGCGGATGGAGGGAACATGACATCGGACAGAAAGGCTATTCTGACCGGCGGCTGTCAGTGCGGCGCGGTACGCTTCGCCGTATACGCGACCCCGGTGAAAATAGGGCTGTGTCATTGCCGGATGTGCCAGAAAGCGGTTGGCGGTCCATTCATATCGCTCGCCGAGGTCAAGCATGAGGATTTTGCGTGGACACACGGCAAACCGGCAACCTTCCGCTCGTCATCGATCGCCGAGCGCGATTTCTGTGCTGCCTGCGGAACACCACTCAGCTATCGGGCGATCGGCGTTGACGTGATTGAGCTCACTACCGGCAGCTTCGACCGGCCGGACCTCGTCGTTCCGACCTATGCCACGGGCACCGAGTCCCATTTGGCTTGGGTCGGCAGGATTGCCTGTCTACCTGGTCGAAGCACGCTTGAAGCTGTGGGCGCCGAAACGCTTAACCGCATCGTCAGCCACCAGCATCCGGACCATGATTAGGGGTTACGCTCCCCGACAATCACATGTGCTACAATGGGTACCATGAGCCGCATACCGAACTTCGCAGATATCGCCTTTGAAGCCACCGCGCCCGCGCAGCCCACGGGCAGCGCCGAGCCTTGGCTGACGCCCGAGGGCATCCCGGTAAAGCCCGGCTACAGCGAAGCCGATCTCGAAGGCATCGATTTCCTGGAAACCTGGCCGGGTGTCGCGCCTTATCTGCGCGGCCCCTACCCGACCATGTATGTCAACCAGCCCTGGACGATCAGGCAGTATGCCGGCTTCTCCACGGCGGAAGATTCCAACGCGTTCTACCGCCGCAACCTCGCCGCCGGCCAGAAAGGCCTTTCGGTCGCATTCGACCTCGCCACCCACCGCGGTTACGATTCAGATCATCCGCGCGTCTCCGGCGACGTCGGCATGGCCGGCGTGGCGATCGATTCCATCTACGACATGCGCACGCTGTTTGCGGGCATTCCGCTCGACCGGATGAGCGTGTCGATGACCATGAACGGCGCGGTGCTGCCGATCCTCGCGCTGTTCGTCGCCGCCGCCGAGGAACAGGGCGTTCCGCCGGAAAAACTGTCGGGCACCATTCAGAACGACATTCTGAAAGAGTTCATGGTGCGCAACACCTACATCTATCCGCCGGCGCACTCGATGCGGATCATCTCCGACATTTTTGCGTACACTTCGCAAAAAATGCCGAAGTACAATTCGATCTCGATCTCCGGCTATCACATGCAGGAAGCTGGCGCGACGCAGGACCTCGAACTCGCCTATACGCTGGCCGACGGCGTCGAATACTTACGCGCCGGGCTTGCCGCGGGCCTCGACGTCGACCGCTTTGCGCCGCGGCTGTCGTTCTTCTGGGCGATCGGCATGAACTTCTTCATGGAAGTCGCCAAGATGCGCGCGGCGCGGCTGTTGTGGGCGAAGCTGCTGACCCAGTTCAACCCGAAGGATCCGCGCTCGCTGTCACTGCGGACCCATTGCCAGACTTCGGGCTGGTCGCTGACTGCGCAGGACGTCTTCAACAATGTGATGCGCACCACGATCGAGGCGATGGCGGCGACCCAAGGCCACACCCAATCGCTGCACACCAACGCGCTCGACGAAGCCTTGGCGCTGCCGACGGATTTTTCGGCCCGCATCGCGCGCAACACGCAATTGTTCCTGCAGCAGGAAAGCGGCACCAACCGCATCATCGATCCCTGGGGCGGCTCCTATTATGTCGAGCGGCTGACCCGCGATCTCGCGGTCAAGGCGTGGGGACATATCCAGGAAGTCGAGGCGCTCGGCGGCATGGCCAAGGCGATCGAAGCCGGCGTGCCGAAGCTGCGCATCGAGGAAGCCTCCGCCAAGACACAGGCCCGCATCGATGCCGGCAAGCAGGCCGTGATCGGTGTCAACAAGTACAAGCCGGTCGACGAGGCCGCGATCGACGTGCTCAAGGTCGAAAACTCCACCGTGCGGCGGCTGCAGATCGACAAGCTGAAGCGGCTGCGCTCCGAGCGCGACCAGAAGGAAGTCGATCAGGCGCTTGCAGCGCTGACGCGCAGCGCCGGCGAAGGCAACGGCAATCTGCTGGCGCTGGCGATTGATGCTGCGCGCGCGAAAGCAACCGTCGGCGAAATTTCGGACGCAATGGAGAAAGTGTTCGGGCGTCACCGCGCCGAAATCAAATCCATCACCGGCGTCTACAAGCGGGAGGCGTCCGCCATGTCCAACCGGGTCGAAAAAGTGCAGGCGCTGATCGATGCGTTCGAGAACGCCGAGGGCCGCCGGCCCCGCATCCTCGTCGCCAAGATCGGCCAGGACGGTCACGACCGCGGCCAGAAGGTGATTGCATCCGCCTTTGCCGATGTCGGCTTCGACGTCGATATCGGGCCGCTGTTTGCCACCGCCGACGAAGCGGCGCGGCAGGCGGTGGAGAACGACGTCCATATCCTCGGCGTATCATCACTGGCGGCAGCCCACCTTACGGCTGTGCCGGAACTAAAGGCGGCGCTTAAGAAGCACGGCCGCGAGGACATCATGATCATTATCGGCGGTGTGGTGCCGCCGCGGGATTATGACGCCCTCTACAAGGCCGGCGCCGAAGCGATCTTCCCGCCCGGCACCGTGATCGCGGATGCCGCCGAGGAACTGATCCACAAGCTGAACGCCCGCCTTGGCCACAGCAGTGAGGCAGCGGAGTAGGTCTCCGGCGGCCAGTCATTTCCAAAGGATCGTCCTTGCGCAGCATCGCATTCGTTACACTTGCCCGGACAATTGGTTTTGCGGGCGCGGTCGCATGCAGTGCAGCACTTGGTGTAGCGTTGGCCGCCGAGCCCAAGCCGGACTTTTCCATCAAGACCAAATGGGTCGAGGCCAGCGTCACCCTCGACACGACGATCAAGGCCGATCCGGCGCTGGCGGCGAACTGCCTGGCGGAGGGAAAAGCCTGGGCGCAGAAGAACCGCGCCGATGCCGACAAGGAACGCAAGCAGGATCCGGACCTGTTCCGCAACGCATGGTCGTTTGAACGGAAATACGAGACGCGCTCGGTGGTCGACGGCCGCTATGTCAGCATCGTCAGGTCCGACTACGAATATACTGGCGGCGCGCACCCCAACTCTTCGTCCGACACGATCCTGTGGGACAAGTCAGCGGGCAAACGCATCAGCATCCGCCCGTTCTTCACTGAAACGGCTGACAACGGCCCGACGCTGAAAGCGATGCGGCAAGGCGTCATTGCATCTCTCGAGGCCGAGAAAAGAAGCGCGGCGCGGAAGGCTCTGACGCCAGCACCATCGAAGGCATCGAGCCAAAACTTCTCAGGATCGGTCCGGTCTCGCTGGCGCCATCGACCGCGGAAGGCAAGAGCTCCGGCCTGACCTTTCACTACGCGCCTTACGCGGTCGGCTCCTATGCCGAAGGCGAGTACATCGCCTTCGTGCCGTGGGAGGCGTTGAAGCCGTATCTGACGCCGGAAGGCGTCAAAATTTTCGGCGGTGCGCGACCGAGGGACGACGAAGACCGGCCGCAATAGCGGCTGCGCTTTGACTAAGCGCTCCGGCCCAGCGCCCGCTCGAGCGAATGCGTCCAGTCCGGGATCCATGACTGGAACAGCGTCTGCCAGCGATCGGCATCCTGCGGCGCGGCATCGAGCTGCACCTTCCATTCGATAAAAGTCCGGTTGCCTTCGACGACCGGCAGCAGATGCATCGTCCCCTCGTAGCGCGTCGGCGCGGGCGAATCTGCCGTCGCCTCGGCCGGAAACGGCAGCGGATCGATGCCCGCATAGGTCAGCATATGCGCCTGGTCGGAATGGCCGGCCAGCCGCTGCCGGATCCAGTTGCCGAGGTAGCAGAAGCGCCTGATGGCGCCGACTTCGTCGCCGCCCTTGTTGTCCTCGATCACGCTTTCGCTGACGCCATCGATATAGGCCGGGTAGTTGTTGAAATCGCGGATCAGGGCCCACACGGTTTCCAGGGGATGGTTCAGCACGGTGCTGTAGTAGGCTGTCGTCATGGTTCTCTCCGCAATCGATCGCGGCACGCTGACTGGCCGCACATGGAATACCTATTTCGGGTAGCCTGATCGCCGCCACCCGATTTCCGGATGCGGCGAGATGCCCACCGGCGACAATCTTCCTCTTGCGCCAATGCCTTGCGAGCACAACGCAAAGCCGCCTAGAATGTCTGATCACAAGAGCGTCCGGCGTCACGGACGCCGCAGGGAGGACCACCAATGTCCAAAAAGATCACGCGCCGCGCCTTTGCGGCTTCATCCGCTGCTGCCGCCGCTGTCGCGGGCTTTGGTTTTAAGCCGGCTCTGGCGCAGGCCTATCCGGCACGGCCGGTGACCGTGATCGTGCCCTGGGGTGCCGGCGGCGGCACCGACGCGACCGCGCGCATTGTTGCGGCGCTGTTGGAAAAAGACCTCGGCCAGCCGTTCAACGTGGTCAACCGCACCGGTGGTTCCGGCGTGGTCGGCCATTCGGCGATCGCGACCGCACAGCCCGACGGCTACACCATCGGCATGCTGACGGTGGAAATCTCGATGATGCACTGGCAGGGGCTCACCGAACTGGCGCCGAAGAGCTACACACCGCTCGCGCTGATGAACGAGGATCCGCCCGGCATCCAGGTCAGTTCCACATCGCCCTACAAGACCGTGAAAGAGCTCGCCGACGCCATCAAGGCCGCGCCTGCCGGCAAGTTCAAGGCCTCCGGCACCGGCCAGGGCGGCATCTGGCATCTGGCGCTGGTAGGCTGGATGCAGGCGATGGGACTTGCGCCAAACCACGTGGCATGGGTGCCGTCGAACGGCGCCGCCCCCGCGATGCAGGATCTCGCGGCCGGTGGCCTCGACCTTACCACCTGCTCGGTGCCGGAAGCCCGCGCGATCATCGAGGCCGGCAAGGCGCGCAGCCTCGCCGTCATGGCTACGGCGCGCAATCCGGCATTCCCCGATGTGCCGACGCTGAAGGAAGCCATAGGCATCGACTATTCGACCGGCGCGTGGCGCGGCATTGCCGGTCCCAAAGGCCTGCCAGCTGATGTCGCGACCAAGCTCACGGCGTCGCTGAAGAAGGTCTACGACTCCAAGGAGTTCAAGGACTTCATGAGCAATCGCGGCTTCGGAACGGTGTGGGGCGATGCGGCCCAATTCGCAGCCTTTATGGACAAGGGCGACGCCCAGATGGGCGTGGCGATGAAGGCCGCCGGCCTGTCGAAGGCCTGATCTTCATCGGCTGACCTCGTCCGATATCTGCGGAGCCAGTTCATGCGTCTTCCCGATCGCGTCACGGGATTGTTCCTCGTTGGTCTCGGCGCGGCTGCCGCCTATGGCGGATGGCAGTTGCCGCCGGTGCCCGGCCAGCCGGTCGGGCCGAACGTCTTTCCGCTCGTGATCGGAACGGGCCTCGCGCTATGCGGGCTCGCGATTGCATTGGGGATCGGCCGCAGCTTTGAAGAGGAAGAACACCTCATTCCGGTCGAGGGCGGCCAGCCGCCGCCGCCGACCAGCAAGCTCTATGGTCTGCGCGCCCTGCTCCCGCCGGCGTTGCTGCTGCTTTACGTCGCGGTCGCCGAGCGGCTCGGCTTCATCCTCACGGCGGCGATGATCGTCTACGTGACCTCGACCGCGCTCGGCGCCCGCTGGAAGGTTGCGTTGCCGCTCGCGCTGCTGGCGCCGATCGGCATCCACCTGATTTTCTCGAAATTGCTGCGCGTGCCGCTGCCGCCCGGCGTTTTGCCGATGCCCTGGTGATCGATGCTCAACACCCTTGCCCAAGCGTTTGCGCTCATTACCACCTGGGAAGTCATCGTCGCGATGCTCGCGGCATCGGTCTATGGCCTCGTCATCGGATCGCTGCCCGGGCTATCAGCGACCATGGCGACCGCGCTATTGGTCCCCGTCACCTTTTATCTGTCGCCGATCGCCGCGGTCGCCACCATCGTCGCGGCATCCACGATGGCGATCTTCGCCGGTGACATCCCGGGCGCGCTGCTCCGCATCCCAGGTACCCCCGCCTCGGCGGCCTACGCGGACGAAGCCTATGCCATGACCCGCAAGGGCGAGGCTGAACTTGCGCTCGGCGCCGGCGTTTGGTTCTCCGCCGTCGGCGGCATCGCGGGCACCCTCTCGCTGATGATTCTGGCGCCACCGCTCGCCGAGATCGCGCTGTCGTTCTCGACCTTCGAATATTTCTGGCTCGCGTTCCTCGGCCTGATGTGCGCCACGCTGGTCGCACGCTCTTCTCCGGTGAAGGCGATCGCGAGCATGTTCATCGGCCTGCTCGTCGCCTGCATCGGTATCGAAAATCCCGGTGGAGTGCCGCGCTTCACCTTCGGCATGACCAATTTGTTCGGCGGCATAGAACCGATCCCGGCGCTGGTCGGTGTCTTCGCCGTGGCGCAGGTGATGCGCGCGATGCTGACGCCGGAACCGCCGCCGATCCCGCGGCGGAAATTCGGAAGCATACTGGCGGGCCAGTGGAAGCTCACCAAAAAATACAACTGGCAGATGACGCGCGGGAACATCATCGGCATCATCATCGGCGTGCTGCCTGGTGCCGGCGCCGACATGGCCGCCTGGGTCAGTTACGCCATGTCAAAACGCTTCTCGAAGGAGCCCGAGAAGTTCGGAACCGGCCATGTCGAGGGCCTGGTCGAAGCCGGCGCCAGCAACAACGCCAGCATCGCCTCAGGCTGGGTGCCCTCGCTGCTGTTCGGCATCCCCGGCGACACCATCGCAGCGATCGCGATCGGCGTGCTCTACATGAAGGGCCTCAATCCCGGCCCGACGCTGTTCACCGAAAAAGCGTCGAGCATGTATGCGATCTACCTGATGTTCATCATCGCCAACATCATCATGATCCCGCTCGGCATCGTCATGATTCGCCTTGCGAGCTACGTGCTGCGCGCGCCGCGTTCCACCGTGATGCCGGTAATCATGCTGTGCTGCGCGGTCGGCTCCTTTGCCATCGGCAACAACATATTCGGCGTCGTTATCGTCGCGACCTTCGGGGTTATCGGCTATGTGATGGAGGAGAACGGCTATCCGGTCGCCGCGATGGTGCTCGGCATCGTGATGGGCACCATGATCGAGCAGAGCTTCGTCACCTCGCTGATCAAATCCGACGGCAGCGTATTCCCGTTCTTCGAGCGTCCGATCGCCGCGATCCTGGCCGCCTTGGCGATCGGCGCGCTGATCTGGCCGGTGCTGGTCTGGGTGTGGCGGCGGCTCAAGCGCGCGCATGCCCCGGCCACGTCGGCCGGCTGACGGGACCGCGCAGGCCCCCTCGCCTGCACGGCACGGCCGTTGTAAACCATGGCATGACCCTGCCGAAGAATGTTCCTCCCGATTTCAAGAAGCTTGCCAAGGATCTCCGCGCCGGCCAGCGTGCGGCGCTGGCGCGGGCGATCACGCTGATCGAAAGCCGGCGCGGCGATCATCAGGCGGCTGCCCGCGATCTGGTGCAAGCGCTGCTATCAGACACCGGCAAGGCAGTCCGTGTCGGCATCACCGGCTCGCCCGGGGTCGGCAAATCCACCACTATCGATGCGCTCGGCATGTTCCTGATCGAGCGCGGCCACAAGGTCGCGGTGCTGGCGGTGGACCCCTCTTCGGCACGCACCGGCGGCTCGATCCTCGGTGACAAGACGCGGATGGCGCGGCTGGCGAATTCGGAAGCCGCCTTCATCCGACCCTCGCCCTCGTCCGGTACACTTGGTGGGGTCGCCGCAAAAACCCGCGAGGCGATGCTGCTGTGCGAGGCGGCCGGATTCGACGTGGTGCTGGTGGAGACCGTCGGCATCGGCCAGTCCGAAACCGCGGTCTGCGACATGACCGATTTCTTCCTTGCGTTGATGCTGCCCGGCGCCGGCGACGAACTGCAGGGCATCAAGAAGGGGCTGGTCGAGCTCGCCGACATGGTCGCGATCAACAAGGCCGATGGCGACAACGTCAAGCGCGCCAACCTGGCGGCGGCCGAATATCGCTCCGCGCTGCATATTCTGAGCGCCCGCTCGCAGCATTGGCATCCGCCGGTCCTGACCTATTCGGCGTTGACCGGCACCGGCATGGACGCGCTATGGCAGAAGATCCTCGATCACCGCACCGCCATGAACGCCTCTGGCGAGTTCGCCGCGCGGCGGCGTGAGCAGCAGGTGAAATGGATGTGGTCGATGCTGGAGCAGCGCATGATGGCGCGGCTGCGCGCCGATGCCGCGATCCGCGCCAAGGTGAAGAAGACCGAGGCTGAGGTCGCCGACGGCCGCATCACGCCGGCCGTCGCCGCGGAGCAGATAGCGGAGATGCTGCGCTAGGTTGGCTCGATACGATGTTTGTGTCATCGTCCGCGAAGGCGGACGATCCAGTATTCCACAGTTGTCAGTTGGGATCACACGTATGTCGGTGTTTACTGGATGCCCGCCTTCGCGGGCATGACGAGAGGAGAAGCTGATTCATTTGAGCGAAAAACTTCGCATTCTCGTCACCGGCTTCGGCCCGTTTCCCGGTGCGCCCCACAATCCCACGCAGTCGCTGGTGGTTCGCCTGACGCGGCTGCGACGTCCTGCCTTCGCCGAGGTCGAACTGTCCAGCCACATCTTTCCCGTGACCTACAAGGCGGTCGATCGCGAATTGCCGGTCGCGCTGGCACAGCACAAACCGCACGCGCTCCTGATGTTCGGCCTCGCCGGCCGCACCGGATATCTCCGGGTCGAGACCCGCGCCCGCAACGCCGTCACCATGCTGTGGCCGGACGCGGCTCAGACACGTTCCCACAAGGGATCGATCGCCGACGGTGCTGATTCGCAGAAGTTCGGCCCGCATACCGCAAAGCTGCTGCGTGCAGCCAGGGGCACCGGCCTCGATGCCCGCGCCTCGCGCGACGCAGGAAGCTATCTCTGCAACTACCTGAGCTGGCGCGCGATCGAAGCGGTCGATACCGACAACGGTCCCCGCCTCGCCGCCTTCGTCCACATCCCGCCGCTCGCGCGCGGCGGCGCTGTCAGGCGCAAGGGCTTTCCGCGCATCACGCTGGACGAGCTGGTCGACGCCGGCGAAGCGATGCTGCTGGAAATGGTAAGGCTGACGCGAAGGGCAGCGTAGC
Organism: Bradyrhizobium sp. CSA112; assembly: GCF_029051645.1. GTDB lineage: Bacteria > Pseudomonadota > Alphaproteobacteria > Rhizobiales > Xanthobacteraceae > Bradyrhizobium. Next base: position 83,850 of record NZ_JAACFS010000001.1, on the reverse strand, counting down.
TTCGCTGGCTCACCGGTGTCAGACCTCATCCTGAGGAGCCGCGCAGCGGCGTCTCGAAGGATGAATGGCACCAGCCGGGCCTCGTGGTTCGAGACGACGCTACGCGCCTCCTCACCATGAGGGTTTAATGATTGCTTCGGAGCGCAGTTCGTCATCCTACCCAACATTAACCCTACCCCAAACAATCGCCGCCCTTCTTCCCGGTCTTCACCATGCCCGGCCGCATTTTCGCGATACCTATGAAGGCGCTGACGCAGCGATCTGCATTGCGCGAGGGCCATTCACCATGGACATGAACCGCCGCCACCTCATTGGAGCATCCGCCGCCGGTATGGCCGGCGCGCTCGCAATGTCGCCGGAGCCCGCCCGCGCGGCGCCGCCCGCTTCCGCGCTTGGGCGCGACGTCACGCAATATGGCGTGCGTCCGGGCAGCCCGGACGATCAGACCGCGAAACTGCAGCGCGCGATCGACGAGGCTGCGCGCGCGCAAGTGCCGCTGGCGCTGCCGCCGGGGGTCTACCGCACCGGCATGCTGCGCCTTTCGAACGGCACCCAACTGGTCGGCGTGCGCGGCGCGACCAAGCTCGTATTCACTGGCGGCGCATCGATGCTGCAGGGCGAAAGCGCCAACAGCATCGACCTGACCGGTATCATCTTCGACGGCGGCAATATTGCATTGCCGACGCGCCGCGGGCTCGTGCACTGCCTCGGCGGTCGCGACGTCCGCATCGCCGACTGCGAAATATCAGGCAGCGGCGGCAACGGCATCTGGCTGGAGCAAGTCTCGGGCGACATCTCCGGCAACATCTTCACGAAGATCGCGACTACCGCGGTTGTGTCCTTCGACGCCAGGGGCCTGATCGTGTCGCGCAACACCATCATCGATACCAATGACAACGGCATCGAGATCCTCCGCACGTCGATCGGTGACGACGGCACGCTGGTTCTCGACAACCGCATCGAGGACATCAAGGCCGGGCCCGGCGGCTCCGGGCAGTATGGCAACGCCATCAACGCCTACCGCGCCGGCAATGTGATCGTGCGCGGCAACCGCATCAAGAATTGCGATTACTCGGCGGTGCGCGGCAATTCGGCCTCGAACATCCAGATCACGGGCAACAGCGTCAGCAACGTCCGCGAGGTCGCGCTCTATTCGGAATTCGCGTTCGAAGCCGCCGTAATCGCCAACAACACCGTCGACGGCGCCGCCGTCGGCGTCTCCGTCTGCAATTTCAACGAAGGCGGCCGCATCGCCGTGGTCCAGGGCAACATCATCCGCAATCTGCTGCCGAAACGGCCGATCGGTACCGCGCCCGACGACGACGCCGGTATCGGCATCTATGTCGAGGCGGACTCGACGGTGTCAGGCAACGTGATCGAAAACGCGCCCTCATTCGGCATCATTGCCGGCTGGGGCAAATATCTCCGCAACGTCGCCATCACGGGCAATGTCATCCGCAACGCCTTTGTCGGTGTCGGAGTATCGGTGGTGCCCGGCGCCGGCACGGCGCTGGTCAACAACAACATGATTTCGGAAACCCCGCGCGGCGCCGTGGTCGGCCTCGATCACGCCCGCACCATCACGACCGATCTGTCAGCCGAAGGCGCCCAGCGCTACGCGCAGGTGGTGGTCGGAGGCAACGCGGTGCGGCGTTAGTTGGCGCCCTCCCTCGCTCGGCTACAGCGCGTTGCGCAGCAGCGGATAGCGTTCCTTCATCACATCGAGACTGAGTGCCGGCAACGGCATTTCGTCCAGCGGCGGTGCGTCGGGCACGGAAGGCGCCTCGTCCGCAGCGACGAGTTGGCTTTCCAGCGCGACCAGAACGTCGGCGGGAACGTCGCGCGGCGGCGCGGCGGCAACCGGCGCTGGCTGAAGCTGCACAACCGGCTGACGGAACCCTTCATCGCGCGGCAGCGGCGTCAGCAGCATTGGCGTCGTGCGACGGCGGCCAAGCCAGGCCATGTCGATCGCCGTGTTGTCGAGCGCGGCCTCCTGGCTCAACAGGTCGCGCCAGGTTTCGACGGCGGCCTTGGCTTCCTGGATGTTTTCGAGAAATTCGACTTCGGTGTGATAGCGGCGCCAGCGCCCGGTCTCGAACAGTTCGGTGAGGTATTCCAGCCGCTGCTCGGCAAGGTTGCACCAGCGCGCAACGATATTGCGGCCGCGCGCTACGTCTGCAGGATGTGCCATAAATCAGCCCGTAAGAGAGAGACGGACGCAGACGCTACCTGAGACGAATCAATTGGACGTGACAGGTATATTCTGTGGAAAACTTTCTCCTTGTCCAGTACGTGGCGTTATGGAGCGCGCAACGGATCGAAGAAACCCGGACAAGTACGGAGTTGTCAGTTCTATTCACCGTCAAGCTGCACGGCAGCATGGCCGCGTTGCGAAACGCGCTCGATAACTTTGTTTGAAAAGACGCGGGGAATCGAGGCGTCACGCGGACGGAGAGCTTGCGGTCTGCAAGTCGGCCCGACGCGGCATTTTCTGAAAATCAGGCCGAAAATAAAAGACCCGTCCGGGGGGTGTTCATAGGAGAACACCACCAATGATTTTATTACGCTTTTTGCGTCTAGCCCTTCCGATAACGGAAGAACAGGAGCGAACATGGATAGAACAGATTCAAAAACTGACACGCCAGCGGCACACGGGAGTTCACGGGACGTTCTCAGGGCCAACCTGATCGCTACCAGGGTCAAGCACGGGGCCAAGAGCGCGGTCGGCTGCCACTGCTCAAACATAGCCGAGCTGATCAAGCTGCCCAATCCGCCAGCCGACCTGCTCAAACGGCAGATGGATGGCTTGCAGCGGCTTCTAGCTGCTCAGTGAGGCAAGGAGAGCGTTGATGCCCATGATTGAAGAAGGCTGGATCGATGAGGTTGATGACGGCATCGTCTGGGGCCGGACGGTGCGGAACGGCGAGGAGTGGCCGTTTTGGATTCCGCTTCTGCTGGTCATGGAAAGCCAGCGCGTAGACCTCCAACCGGGGAGTTACATTTACATTGTCAACGGCGAATTGATGGTCAACGGCGCGATCTGGACCACCCATGAAATGGAACAGGCTAGCACCGAGGCCAACGAACTTTGGAATGCGCTGTTCGGCGACGGGCACCGCAGTATTCAGTAGGCATAGGGAGACCGAGGCATGATGACTACCGAGCAAATTGCCATGGCGCGCCATGCGCTTGGGTTGCCGAACGAGAGCGGCCAATCATATCGAAACCGATACTTCACGTCTTGCGGCTCGGCCGTTGAACGCGAATGGGACGAACTCGTTAAGGACGGTATGGCGGCCCGCGAGAAGGGTGGCGGCAAGCTCGCTCACTTCTACCTGACGGAAGCCGGCGCTCGCGCGGCTCTTGCCCGCGGCGAAACGCTCGACCCCGAGGACTTCCCACCAGTGACGAATGGTCATCAACAGAGCGAGGCAAAATGACCGATCTTGAACGCCTAGAACTGATCCTTCGGCGCATCATGGCGAAGCGCAAGCGCGACTACGATAATAACCAGCGCATCCTGAACATAGACACCCAGGAACTGCTGGAAGAGATCGCAGACGAAATCGCCCTAGCCGCCCGCAGTTGACCGATCAACGAGGAACCCCCATGGAGAACCCTCTTCCAGACCTTCTAGGCGTCGGCATCCACGACTGGTTCGCGCCTCAGTTCATTGGCTATGAGTGTTGCCGAAAGTGCGGGGTTGTCAGGCGCGCCGACGACCAGAACAAACCCTGCCGGGGTCGCGTAGTGCTGTCGTTACGGGACGAATATACCGAACACCGAGGAACCCATGACCAAAGAACCAACCAAGTGGCGCATCATTCAAGTTCCGACCTACCCGAGAGGGTTGTACGGCATCGAGACGAATGACCCCGACTCGGTCAAAAACAACGAGGCAATCTTGGTCTACCCGTGCATGACCAAGGCCAACGCCGAACTTATCGTTGAGGCGCACAATCGGGCCGCGAATGGAGAGCGCAAGTGAACCTTCCGCCCCGTCTATATTTTAAGTGGCCCAAGCATCGACGGTACGGGTTTCGAACCGTTTTGAAGTTCTGGCTTGCCCAGAACGGCAGAGCCCGCCACTGGAATCGCCGACAGCGCCCCAAGACCTGATCGAACACCACCACACCACGGAGAGAATGATGACTGACGTGAAAGCCGCTTTCTATGGAGCACAATGTCCATGGTATCCCGATTGCAAGGGTGGCTGCGGCCTGGGGTGCACTCGCAAGATGCGCGGCGAAGCGGCGACACGGCAAGAGCCGGTCGCGTGGCAGTACCGATACAAGCGATGGGCTGGAGAGTGGTCAGAGTGGTCAACGCTCTCTGATGGCTGGGATGGCTGGAGAAATCCAGACAACGAATACCGGCCCCTCTACGCTGGTGCTGCCAAAGGCTCAGGCGCCAGCGAGGCGGCGGCGCCGGACAAGGATCAACTATTCGAGCAGATTTTCGAGGTCGCGCGGGCATGGGAGGGCGCGAGCGGTGGCGTCTACGCTCTTCGGGCCATGTGCCTTGAGTTGCTGGAAAAGGTTTTACTTCCTCATATCCAACCCCAAGTTCCGCCAGACGCCGACACGCCATACTCACCCGACCAAGCGCGGGTAGCAACGGAGAATTAATATGGCAATCTGCGAGTGCGAGTTCACAACTGAGGTCTGCGCGACCAGTCTTTGCCGTCGCAAGATGGTTCATCTGGCCGGTCTGACGCCGGGTAGCAAATGGCCTGAAGGCGCGCCAGTCGGCGGCGACGCCGGCTTAGGCGACCTGTCAAAGCACGCTATGAATTGCGGCTGGTACGGTAGCTATGGCGAAAGCAACTGCACATGTTCACTGAAATGGCGCTCCGCGTTAGCGACCGAACGTGTGATGCACCGCGCATGGCGAAAGCGCGCCGAGGAAGCCGAGGCCTTGCTCACTCGCGCTATTGCCAAGTTGGTGACACCGTGGCCGGCCAACACGCCCGACAACCAGTGAGGAGAACAAACATGAACAAAGATTCCACCATGAGTATCATCGTCAACGATCTCGACAGCATGGTCCACCGCATCGAAGCGCTGGAAGCTCATCCTGAACTCACCAAGGCACTGGCGTCAGTGCAGTCAGCAAAAGCCGCCATGATCCTGGCCCGCGTCGATATCCATCAGAGCCGCATGCGTGAGCGTTTCGCCAAAATGGATGCACGCGATGGACCACCACGGCCGAGCCGGCCGCTTGGTCACACGCCGATTGGCTAAGGACAGCCGCTTAACGCACTTAATCGGCCCTTGAGAGCAGACGAGGACTGAGCCCTTAAACAAGGAATCGATCAAATGACCAGCCCGGAATTTTTACAAGGTCGCATTTCGATGCGCGAAGAAGCTGCGGCTCTCATCGAGAGGGTGGCAGGCAAGCAGCCGTGTGATTGCGTCGAGAGATCAGAAAACGGCTTTTGGATGGACCGCTGCCACTGCCAGAATTACGGCGACAAGGGGCAGATATCGTCATGGTGCACCGATATGAACGCCGCAGCTGCCCTTCGCTCCATACCAGAAATGGTCGCAAGCCACGACAGCGACTGCGCCACCCACAACATGCCCGCGTACCCGAACGGGCCTTGTGATTGTAGTGTCTCACGCTCTTTGAGCGGGGAGCGCGAAGCTGACATTTCTACGTTCTGGAAAGAGCTGATCGAAAAAGATGACCGCACCTCGCCGGCAGAATACCCAGAGATGGCGCTGATCACGCGATCCGAGCTCGCCGCCTTTGTCAGCCGAGCTATCGTTTGCATGCTTGAGCGGTGGTCGGATGCACGAATATACGCATGAACTATCACGCTCTTTTTGACCGAGGATGGCGAGAACCAGTCGTTATACTCAAGCCGCGAAGATAGTATAACCAAACACCGGAGCCCCTGATGGCACAAGTCTATTGCGAAAGATTCATGAAGGGCTGCCTCCAGATTGGAGAAGCCAACACAGCCCCAACCTGCGACAGTGCCGACTGCCCGAACAAGCCAAAACTGCATCGCATTTTCTCGGAAGATTGGTGCATGCGGATGGCTGATCTGGAAGGCGATAGCGAGATCGGGGCGGGCCTTATGGCCATCGATCCCTGCACTATCGAAGACTGGATTGAGCGCGAATTTACCGGCCATGGCGTCGCCGTTCGCACAGAAACTGATCCCGCCGTTCCGGGTGAGCCGCTGATTTCGATGGCGGACGCTAAAGAGATAGCCCGTCGCGCGCTGCGGTTTGCGATTGCAGGAGAGAACTCAACCACGTTGAGTAAATCATGAAGGCGCTTCTAGTCATCCTGCTCTGCGCCGCGGCTTGCCCGCCGTACTGGCAATGCTTCCCGAAGGGCGATTGGAATCATCCGAACTGCAAATGCTGGGATAGCAAATGAAACCCGACTTGAAGTCAACGCAAGCAATGCGCGACCGCTGCCGCGAATTATCGAACGCCGAGCGCGATGACTACGACCGCGCCGTGATCTGCATCATTGACGATCTTGAGGCAATCTTAATGGAAGGTAAGCATTGTGGCGAATGTCATCTGCCGCCGGGCGAGCACTGCGACATCTGCGGCAAAACCGCCGCACCCTCCACCGTCTTGAGCAGCGATTGGCGGCCCCTGCCAAGCCGAGCTAGCCGGCTAAGTGGAGCGGAGGTTCTTCTGTGGCAAAAGGCCAGTTTGATTGGTTGAGCCACGGGGATGCGAGCGGCAGCCGGTATAGATTAGGCCGCACACTGAAAGTGATAAGCGAACACGGAGGAACCCCCATGAATTTAGTCGATAAGGTAATCAGCCCCAACATGAGCGACACCGACGCGATGGAGCTTGCATACGGCCTTCTCTGGGTTGTCGGCTGCGACCGTAGCACCAAGAACGGTAATGCTCTCTATCTGGCTCGCAAGGCACTGTACGAGAGGCTTGATCGAGCCGGGCAGTATCGCGGAATCGACGCGGCACAGGCCGCGCTGGAGTCAACCCCGCCGCTCCCGGCCTATAATGACCCGAATTTCAAATACAATGAGGCGACCGGCAGTTACCACCGCCGATGATGGCCAACCACCGAGGTAGCCCCATGACGACTTGGCTTGTATGCAAGAGTTGCCGGATCGAAGAGCCCATACTCCCAACAACGCCGATTGTCGGATGCCAGAGGTGCGGAGAGCCGCGTTACGCTGTCAACGACGACGGCCAGCCAATGGTTCTTTGGTCGAAGATAAATGACTTCGACAAATGGGAATCGGGGCTCTAGCGATGACCCTGAGGAATCGAGCATGACTGTCTGGATCTATCAGCGCGGCGACGAGATCAAGGTCTTTGCAACCGCTGAAGCTGCTCAGAAATGGTTCGATGAGAACGACCCCGAAGGCGTCGCATTCGAGCACGAGGTTATCGGGAGTTCAGCAGCTCAGGCAGGCAGTCGAGAACGAGCCCGCGGATTTCTTCCATTGATAGCTGCCAGCGCTGCATCGTGTGGTCGCCCGGCCCGATTGAAAGCTGCGGCTTTCCCTTCTCGGGGAAGGTGATGCGAAAGAACCTAGCGGTCTTTGGGTCTGACGATTTTGCACTGGCAAAGCCATTCAACGGTGACACTAAACTCATCCATATACATCCCTTGGCAGTTCGGCTTGGCGACTATCCAGCCGAGGCGGACCCAATCTAGTAGCGCGTGATGGCGCGCATAGTGGAAAATACGCTCGCGGTTCATGCAAATCACAGTAACACGGAATCGCGCGAAAGCCTACAAAATGCGGGTTATTTTACCAAAAACCACATGCCGATATTCGCCACGGCATAGCCAAAGTAGCAAATGCCCATACCCGGATTTTCGAGGTAGAATTGTTCGACGGCAATGTATGCGTACAAAAGGCCCACGAAGGCCACGAGCGCGGGAGACATCATCAGTAAAAAGCCTTCGGGTCGAAGCCGTGATATTTGCAGACCTCTGCAGCGAACTTCTGGAACGCTACGTTGTGTGTGTCCTCGCCCCCTCGACGGCTCTCTGTGCCGGTTGCTTCGAGATGCAGGTGTATCATCTCGTGGCAGAGAAAGCGCATCAGCGTAGACGTGTGGCCGATGGCGAGGCTAGAGGCGATGATGGTGTGCCTCTTGCCGTCCCACTGATAGCGACCAAGCTCCTTCTTCCGGCGCGACAGACGGAAGCCTACATCTTCGGCATCCGGCAAGTTCCACTTGTTGAACGGCGGCGTTGTGTTCAGGAAGTCGTAAGCCGTCGCCACCATCTCGGCATTCAGCGGAAGGCTCATCAGCCCCTCGGGAAGTTGATCTTGTGCCGGCCGATCTCGCCGTCAGTCTTATGCAGCGTCACCGCAGACATTGAATTGCCCGCCCGGTAACCGTGGCTGTGCGCGTAGGCATCCTTGGGGACCGGCTGGCGGAAGGACTCGCAGCGAACCGAACCCACCTCCTTGACCGTCTCGTGATGGATATGGCCGAAGATCATCCAGCGATATTTGGAGGCGCCCCAATATTCCGGGTTATCGTCCGCCATCACCATCGCCATTCGCTCTGGCTTCATGGTGTGGCCGTGCGTTGCCCCGATGTAGTTGACGCCGAACAGATGCAGCCAGATATCGTTGTTGCCGTCTTCAAGGTCGATCTCTACCCGCGGCTCGTCGGAATAGAACATTCCCAATGCGATGTTGAGCCAAGCCGCGCTTTCAGGGTCGTGGTTGCCCTTCAGGTTCTTGACGATAACCCGCTGATGCTTTTGCAGGGCGTAGTCGATCGATCGACGCAAGAGTTGGACGCCAGCAAGCTTGACCTTCTGCGCCCTTCCATCCACGTCTAGTTGGTGGCCTGACGCTGGCGTCGCGTTAGACTGCGAATCGGCATGCAGGAAGTCGCCAGTCTGGATAATGACGGCGGTCTCAGCCGGAGGCGCGAGCGAGATCAGACGCTGGAGCCCGCTATCAACGCGCTCCACACCAATCTTGAGGTCGTTGGATTCGCCGGTCTCCGGCCCCCAGGAAAGCATTCCGATATGCGGATCGCATACGGGGTACACCTGCATCAGATCGGAGTTGGTTTCTTTCGGAGGCTCAACGAGCTTGGCAGCGCCCTGGTATTGGTCGAACTCTTCCTTGATCGCTGCTATCAGATCGGTCTGCGTTTGCTCTTTGGTCTTGATCCATTGCTGGATAGTACGACCGTCAGAATCAACAAGAGCAGACACACCTTTAACAGCATGTCCTGGAGGAACCTCAAATGGCGCCCCCAACTCTGGCCGCTGCTGGATGAACTCGCGGACAACATCGCCGTCTTCATTGGTAACGGCTGTCGTTTTCGAGAGGCGGAAACCCGGTAGAACGGGCTTCGTGCCGAGTAGGCCACGCTCTGCGGCAAGTTTTGTGCGATGTTTGAGCGCAGATACCGATATGCCGATCGAGGCAGCGGCCTCAGAAAACCTGCGGTGGGATTGGCTAGCCTTTGCCGCCTGAATACATTCTTCGTCGGTGATGGCCGGCGAAAAAGCCATTCAGACACCTCCAGCCTGGACGAAACAGAAAACCGAACCGCCGCTACTCAGGAACACGACGGAATGTCCAGTCGGATTCCCTCGATCCCATTTCAGCTTGCGCGCGGGTATCTCAATCTCAGTGCCAACCGGCACCGGAGGGCGTCCATCGACAACCCGGTCGTCCGTGATCCTGCAATATGCCTTTCCGTCTCTGGCGTAGTAGTCGTCGCACCAATAGGCATCTGTCTTGCCGCAGCAGGATGCCGTTGGATTGTCGGGCTGCATCAGGCCCGCGTACCAGGCATCCAGTTCTGGATGGTCGTGGTCATGAGCCCTCACCGGCACCGCGATCAGCACAAGGCCCACAATGATCAGGGGCCAAGCGATCTTGCTTTGCGTGTTCTGGGTGGCAATGAACATGCCGGCAATGAAAAGGAGGATGCCCAGAAACATCACGCACCACTACGCTTGAGAACCTTGTTCACTTCCTCCAGCGGTACCGGATCGCTAGAGAAGATGACCACCCCGTCGCGCACCAGAGCCAGCATCGCGCTGGAGCCGAGCGTCAGGAGGTAGATCGTGGATGGCTGCGGGCGGCCGGGCGATGCGGCGTCAACCATCGCGGTGTCCGCTGCGCTCAGCTTCTCAATGATGACTCCGTGAGACCTCCCCATCTCCTCGATCTTGGAGAGCGGCTGTCCCTGGAGTTCGTTCACGGCATAGGCCGGCGTTGCCGCTAGCATGGCTAGCAGCGCGATAGCGAGTCTGAGCATTTGAAGCCCCCTAGTGTTTGCCGATGAGATGTGTTGCGAAAAATGCGACGACCGCGGAGGCTCCAGAGGCGTACCAGACCTTTTTCTCTACGGCGCTGATGCGCTTGTTGTTTGCGCTTTCTCGATCTAGAAGTAGGTCAACCTTGGCCTCGACGCGGCCCAATGAACGCTGGATATCGTCGCTCATTGTGCGCGATTCCTGAAGAAGCGCGAGAGCCAACGCTCTTTGAATGTCTTGGCTTTCTCAGCAGCCGGCTTCTCGACTGGCGCCGGTTGGACTATTTTCGCAGGCTTAGTATAACTGCGATGCACTTGCGGCTTGGGTGCAGGTTCAGGAATGCTCGCGCACCCTGCCAACAACAGTGCAACCGCCGCCGCGGCTAGTATCCTCATCGCTCTCTCCGGTTATAAAACATTTGCCCCAGCGCCATCACGCCACCAGTGCCGAAGATGCCGCCGATTATCCACCCAGCCCACTCACCAACCGAGCCATCAACCGGAGGGGTGTATCCGTAGACGCCGAGAACCCACTTGCAGATGATCTTGTCCCACATGACCACCTTCGCCTGGTAGAACATCCAGGGGAAAGCAAAGCCGCCCACTAGGAACATCAGGAATTTGCTTTGCGCGACGACCTTCAAGAACTCGACGCGCGTCTGCCCCTCGGCAACAATGCCGGTTGCAAGTTGCTTCGCTACTTCGACATCACCGCCGACGCGGGCCTGAATGATTTGAACTTTGGCGTTGTAGTAGGCTTGGGTGAACGCCGTTATGCCGCCAGTGATGGCGGGGATTGCCTTGAAGAAGGCGATGATGGCGGTCCACATGCTACTGTGCCCACCCGTACTTGCGGGCGAGCCACCACCAGCCTTCGCTAAGCATGGCAAGGCCGCCTGCAATCAGAAAATATGCGAGCTGTGCTAGGTCGGGGTCCGTTGCTGTCTCGGGGCTGATCTGGTAGCCCTTCGCGATCAGAAAGCCGACGACATAGCGCAGCGCAACGCGGGAGAGTGGCGCGGCGAAGTCCATCAGAGTTTGGCTTTGATCGCGTTGATTTTGTCGTTGAGCGCGCCGACATAGTTTTCAGCGCCTTTATACCAGACGGTCACGGGCTCACGACAGAACCAGATGAGAGCACCGCCAGCGACGAAGCCGAGAACAGATCCGAATACGAACATTGTCATTTGCCTTTCAGTTTCCAGATGATGAGGAATGCGGCCACTGCGACCGCAGCGCCGATTGCGATAATGATGGCGGGATTGAACCCGGCTTGATGGGCGATAGTCGCCGCCGTGCCGGCAGCAGCGATGGCGCCACCCGCCTTCTGGGTAGTGGAGGTCAAGGGCTTTGCACCGGAGAACACGCGCCGCTGCGCCTCGATCCAGTCCGCATCGGGAGCCGGAATTGGCTTCCCGGCTTCGTGCCCAGCCTGCACCTGGAGAAACTTGACCCCCATAGGCCCGCGCCAGAACGCATCGTTCATGACGGTGTTTTCGTCCATCCCCGGAATGCGCGCCTTGACGTAGCTGATGTACGCCGGGACGTTGTTGCCACCGGACCAAATACGGATAGCTTCGGCGAAGCGCTTGTTCTTGTAGTTCGGCGAGGTGCGCCACAGATCGAGCTGCGCGCAAATACCATCGACCCAGTTGTCAAACGTGGCGATCTTGTTGCCCTTACCGTTGCCGCCCTGCCCGGTGCCGTCGTTGAGATAAACCCACTTCTTCGAGCCCCACTTCGTGGCGATAGCTCCCGGCCACATCGCACCGGGGTTTTTGTGGCGGATTGCTGCTGGTTCAGGCATGGGTTCTCCTCACGGCGAGGCTGCCCGCGCCCGCTCTGGTGCTGGGTTTCATCGACTTGCTCTATTCGGGGTTGTGGTGGTAGGATTCGCGCCCAACCTTGGGGAGGGGCGGATGTGGTGGTTAACGCTTATTGTTCCGGCCGCGGTTTGGCTGTGGGTCGAGTTCGAAATCTGGCGCGCAAAATATCAAGGGCGCCAATAGTGCCTCGCCTCTCTGATGTTCCGGTCTATCTGTTTTTGTCGGCGCTGCTGCTTTCGCCGACGCTGTACCCGTTTTTGCTATCCGAGAAGCAAACTGACGACCCGACGCGGCTAGAGCCGTCTGGGCCGATGCGGTACGAGAAGGTCGAATTTAGCAAAGCCAAACTTGCGGCAATGATTCCCGCCATCAAATTGACAGCCTGTCTGTTCGCCGAGAAGGCCGTCAGGCACCACGTCAGGCCAACTCCAGTAATGCTACCGTCTTGCGGCGGGAAGGACTTCCGCGTCGATATTTCCGACGATCTGATAAACATCGCCGTGTCCGGTATCGCGACGATCGACAAGGTTGACCGCCCATTCACTGTCACCCTGCTACACAACCCGGTATCGGTTACAGAGGACGGCCTTATCGTGACCGAAATTTTGGTTAGATGACCAAGGTGACAAATCGAACAACAGCATTCGCTGCTCTACTAGCTCTTGCTGTGGCTGGGCCGGCCACCGCGCACGACCACACGGAGGTCAGGATATTCGTCATTCGCAGCCAGCTCGCTCAGGCGGGCGCTAATTCCATTGTGTTTGTTGGCGACAGCATCGTAGAATCCGCGTTATTGCCCGCTGAGATTTGCGGGCATCGTGTCGTCAACGCCGGGATAGGGGGCGCGACAACTTACCAGTACGCATTAACGGCTAGGCGCCTCGCGTTCAGAGCCGCCGCGGTTGTCATTGCGATCGGCACCAATGACGCAGAACCGGCAAGCCTGTCCGAGTTTCCGGATCGCTACAATTTTCTGGACAAGGCACTTAGGACGCGATCTGATGTTGTCCTGTATGCTGGCATCCCGCCGCTAGAGTCTGGCCCCGCCACCGGTTCGCTCGACCGGGCGTCATCAGACAAGATTGACGACATGATCCGCTATTATGCCGGCCGAAAATATATCGATATCAGGTCTGCACTTGTCCAAGCGAAAACCCCGACCCTGGACGGCGTACACCTCTCGCCAGTAGCACAAGCAGTTTGGTTTCGCACTGTCTTGGATAAACTGACTAGCGCCCTTGGATGCGGTTAGACAGTGTGGTCGCTTATCGCTATTCCGCTGGTCGCGATCGCTGTAGCCGCCGCTATTGCTCGTCGTCTGTCCCCGCCCCAACCCGACCCAGCGGAAGATGAGTGGTGGCGGGCCATCAAATAATTCGCATGATGTAGTTGCAGACGATGGTCGGCTGCACGTTGGCGTGAGGCTCCCCGCTGGTGTTGATCGACGTTACGTCAACATCGCCAACCGCAAGGGTGCCGGTTGACGCCAGAAGACTTAGGGCGCCCCCCGACCCAGGGTCGGCCGCCGTAACCTGTGTTCCGCCGGCCTGTGCCGAGCCGCCATTCGGCCCGTTGACGACTTTCTGGGTTGTCGTGACGGTGAGAGCAATGCTCCCGTTGTTTGTTGACTGGATGCCGGTGGGGATTTTCGCGAGCGAAAGCGTGTTGCTCTCTGAGCCGCCAGTTGCACCGAGCGTAGCGCCGCTGGCGCCGAAATAGGCTGAAGTTAGACGTGTCGCCGAACTCTCTTTCATCGCAGAAACGCGGCCGGTCTTGTCCGGCAGATTGAAGGTTGTTGAACCGTCACCGACGCCATAAGCCGTGCCGATAATGGCGAAGAGCGTCGAATAGGTCGTCCGGCTGATTGCCTGCCCAGCAGGGAATGCGAACGAACTGTTGGGCGCGGTTGTCCCCCAATAGTCAATGCCGCCCGCGATCGGTATCGAATACGGGTTGACGTAGTAGCCGTGCAGGTAAAACACGGAATCGCTCGAATTGTAGAGCGCGATATAGGGCGAGCCCTGCACCAGAACGCCGGCAGGCAGTTCAACTGATGGAGCCGAACGCAGTGGCATGGCCCCGAGACCGTCCACGTTTAAAGTTACGGTGGCGCCGTTCGTGGCGTGCGGTGTGAAGGCGATCATCTGGCCGCTCATGTTCGCCAGGGAATTGAAGACTTGGTATGAAGCCACGGTGTAAGCGGTCGAGGTGCCGCCAGTCGCGATCGCCCCCGAAATGTCATCTCGAAAGCCAGCGGCAGACGCCATCATAGCGCGAGCGGAATCGTTGACGCTGGAAGGTGCCTGTCCTTCCTGCCAGTTGACCGACGGATCGGCGGTCGCGTTGGATGCAGCCGTGCGGCTCCAAAGGTAGTGCTGAAGCGCCATTATGCTTGTCCTCGGAAGATTGGGGCCTTAAAGGCCGATCGGAGTTTCGAAAGATCGGGAGCGCGGCGAGGCGCGAAGAAGATCGGCGGGGCCTGCATTTGCTCGGCAGGCATGGAAGCGAACATGGAGCCGCCCTGTGGTTGGGCCTGCGGTTGAGCGGCCGGAAAGATCGGGGCCTGCTGGGGTGCCATCAGAGGGGCGCTAGGCGGGCTTGCGGGAGTCTCTGGGGCGGCTACTGGCTGGCCGCCGCCATACGCGGCGAAGACCTTGGCTGCGTACTGGCCGCGCTCTGGGTGCGCTCCGGGCTTATTCCAGTCCTTGGGGCGCTCGAACGCCAGCATGGCCTGCCCGGCCTCCTCTGGCGTTTTGGCTGCCAATAGACGGCTATAGGCAGCGCTTTCCGGCCCCTTTAGTTCTTGGTGAAGAAATTCAAGTTGTGTGTTAAGATCGTTCCAGGATGAACCCTTGGATGCAGCGTAATCCTTGAGTGCCTGCGCCCGCCCCGCGTTCCATTGGGCGATACCGACGCTATCGCTGCCGTCCCGCCCATCACCAGGATTGACTGCAAGAGGATTTAGACCTTGACCGGATTCGCCCTGAAGATTGCCGACAATGCCCGCCGCTTGAACCGGCGACAGGCCTTGACTGACAAAATAGTCGAAAGCTAATCGAGCATTGTCCATGGATATCGATCTGCCGCCTAAGGATTACAGTTCAGAACGCAAAAAACCCCGCGAACCCATTTTTGGGCCGGGGCTTCCTGATGCTGTCGCCTACTTGATCGGAATGTTCGCCGTTGTGGCGATACTGTACTATTTCAGGAACTAACGACGGCTCTGGCCGGGGCCAGTGACCGCAAGGCCGCCAGCCGCGCCACGCCCCATTGATCGGGCCATCCGCTGCACGTTTTGAATCCGCTGGACGGTTTCATCAAGCATGCGCTGAAACTGAGCCGCGTTGACGTTGCCGCCGCGCGTTAAGAGAATATCCGCGACTGCTTGCCGAACGGCTGGCGTATTGCCTGTCCAAGCATTCTGGCCAGCTCCGAGCATGGTCCGCAACGCGCCGCTGAAATTCCCGCTTCCAACTTGGGTAACCAGCGAACCGATAACCGTCGGGTCAAGCCCCATGGCGGCATCATCGTTCGCATTTTCGACTGTCTTGGAGTTGCCCTGCGCCGCGTTGCGGGTCTGGAACATGGTGTTTTCGCGGCCGATGCGACGCTGCATCAGCGCATTGCCTGGCGCGATCACCGCAGCTTCATCCGCAAAGGCGTCATTGATAAGCGGGCGAGCCTTGTTGGCGCCAAACGCCGCACCCTGTGTCTGCTGGATTAGCGGGTCAACGTAGCCGGTTCGGTATGCTTGCTGGCCGCGCGGAGGCAGTGCTTGGAAAGCCGGGATGATGTCTTCAGTTCGGCCGCGCATAGCGGCTTCCCGGCCCTGATCCACCGCATCAATGTTGCGCGACGCCGCGGCGAAGTTTCGGTTGGCTTGCCGATACCCGGAACTAGCGTTCTCCATCGCGGCGTCTAATTCCCGCACCGCATTTCCGATTTCCCTAGCACGGTTATTGTAGCCGGTCTGTCTGGCATTCTGCGCCGCATCTGCCATATCGAACCGAATGCGCTGGACCGCCTCGAAGTCGTCCGGGTTAACCCGCGCAAGCCGCTCACGGAAGGGACGCAATGCACCCTCAACGCTGTCATTGGTCGCCTGCAAGGCTTGGCCCGGACCTGTCCCGATGGTCCGGTCAATAGTGTTTATGGCCGGCACAATATCGGTCCGCCCCGCATCCGCGCGAACTGCGCCGTAGGCATCATCGGCCATCGCGCCGCGCTCAGCAGTCATCGCCGTCCGCATTTGGTCTGGCGTCAAACGGCTGCCAAAGCCCTCAGAAAGTGCCCCGGAAACGCGCCGCCCCTGTCCAGCTTGTCGGTTGTCGAGGAAGTTAACGACATCGGTTCTGGCCTGACCGGGTGATCGAGCCGTTGTCGCAAGAAGGCGCTGGCCGGCGTTCCCCATGGCATCAGCCGCGGTGAACATGTTCTGCCCTTCAGTGGCAGCCGTCCTGACCTCACCCGCGATCTGGGCCGGCGTCATGCCGCTCTCCGACCCGGCGCGGGCGACCTGAGACTGCGCAAACCCAGTCGGGTTGATGCGGGCTCGGATATTGCTGATGATGGGAGAGGCGACAACGCCGCCGAGTGATAGCGCGGCTGGTGTAGCCCAACCGAGAACGCCGCCTAGCAGACCGCCCTTTAGCGCGTTCATGCCACGCTCGGCGAGCCCGTTGCCCTCCATCGCCCCCGAAAACGCACCAAGGCCAGCAGCATCGGCCGCAGATGCCCCTGTGCGGGCCAGTAGGCCGGCCTCAGGCGAGAGAAACCGAGCCGCGGTAATTCCCCCGCTTGCCAGTCCAGCGCCGCTGATGCCGCCCCCAAGGACTTCAGCCGCCGTTCCCAGCGCGCCCGTGTTCTTGCGCGCATCGCCCATGATCTGGTCTTCGCGGGCTTTCGCGTAGTTGTAGCCCTCAATGGGGTTGATGCCGCGCTTGAACATTTCCAGCGGCGTCATCGCCGCGGCCATGATGGTGCTGTCGGCCCCAAGCGTCGCGCCGTGGGCGAGACGACGGGTCAGGCCGGCGCCGGGATCGATTCCCTTGGCTTTTAGGTTGGCCTGCTCGTCAATCGCGGCCTGCTGATACTTGTCCGGCTTCGGGGCACTGGATGCCAAGAACTTCTGAGCAGCCTGAGCCGCGACAGACGGATCAGTCGTATTGATCTCGACAACTCGGCCGTCCGGAAGCTCGACCTCAATCATTGAGCGATGGTCCCGTCAGCATTGAGGCGGATACGTTTCGGAGCGGAATCGGTCGTAGGGGATGGCTGGTTGTTCTTAATGCCGGCCTTTTGGCGAGCACGCTCCATGCCAGCCATGACTACTTCCTTCAGATCCTTCAGAGCGATGTCGAAATCCTTCTCAGATTGCGCGCGATCGAGTCGGGCCTGAGCCTTCTCTGCCTTCGCGCCCTCCTGCTCTGTAATTGCTCCCGCGCCCTTCAGTGACTGGAACGCCGTCATGAAGTTCTGACCCTTGACCTGATCAACCAGCGCGCCGAACCCACGGGTATCTGTGCCGGGGATGTCGGGCAGCATTGCGCCCACGCCAAAGGCGCCCCAAGCCTTCTTTCCGGGGTGCTCTTCCAGTTGCTTGATAGTTTTGAGTGTGTTTTCCGCAGTTGCAATGGCAGTCGGCAAGTTTACTGTCGCTTGCCCTTCCGCCTCGCCGATCTCCTTAGACTTTGCGGCGCCGGCAACGTCCTTCGGGATGAATTTGACAAACTCACGGGTCTGAGGATCAAGGATTGTCGTTCCAGTCGGCCCCTCAATCTTGATCGGATCGCGAGCGGGCGAAAATCCCGGAGGGAGAACGGATTCTTTCGCTTCCCCGCTCTTACCGAGCTGAACAATAGCGGGTTTGCCGTCCTTCATGCCCCAGATCGGCTGCATACCGTATTCGCCAGAAACAGACTTCTTCCGCGCCATGAACTTGTCAAAGGTCAGTGTCGGATCTTCGCGCTTGGCGAACTGATATTCCTTGATGTCGTCGGTCTGGCCTCCAATGCCCATAACTTGGGGAAGGACAGCGCGAAGCAGCCCCGGATCCGAGACAACGGTTCTTGCCAGCGCGGGATCGAGACCCTTGGAAACGAGGAACTGCGCGGTCTGGTTGTTCGGACGCTGGCCGGTCAGCGCTCCAATGAGTGAGCCGCCGTTACCCATGTTCTGGAAGTTTTCGTTGAGCCCTTCCAAGAACCCGCCAAAGCCCTGTTGCTGGGGCGGTTGCATGGGCAACTGGCCCTGTGCGGGCTGCGCATTCGGCGGGAGTGCAGCGGGGTCGTTCGGGGGCGGCATGAACTGCGCGGCGTCGCCCATACGTGGCATCTGATAGCCACCAACGGCGATTGGCGAAGCCTGACCGGGGAAGCCAGCGCTTGGCTGGTAGTTCTCCTGCTGCATCTGTGTGGTGCGCAGGAAATCCAGCAAGCCGCCGCCTTGGCCGCCATAGGTCGATTGATTGAAGAGGGAGTCGAGCAAGCCCACTTATGCAGCCTCCACAGCTTTGTCAGTCGCGAGCTTGTAATCAACCGCCTTGAACCGACCGATCTGACCAACGGCTTCCGGCGTTGTCTTTTCAACGTCCTGCGCCATCAAACCGATCTGGAATGCGGGCTGGCCGATGTAGCGGTAGCGATAGACAGGCGTTCCATCGAACAGCGTCCCGACTTGCGTAATGTCTTCCTTTGCGCGGCGATCGGAGATCATCTTGAAGATATTGCCGACAGTAGTTCCGCCGCCGCCGCCAAACAGCGAGCCGAGGCCGCCCGCGATTTGCCCAAACTGCATTGCACCGGAATCCTGCTTGGTGCCGGTAGCCGTGCCGCTGCTCTGCGACCCGAGCCCCGCAATCGGAATGCCGATCTGCGCCAGCAGCCCGAGCGACTGCACGGGAATGCCGCGCCGCGCCGCCTCAGCCTGTAACGTCGCGTTGGCACCGGCATTTGCGGCGTCCGTAGCCGCGCCCGCAGCCGCAACGCCCTGCCCTTGGTTGGCGAGCTTCTGCTGCTGCAATCCAGCCAAGATCCCTGCATTGGTGTTGCCGGCGTTGTAGAGATTGCCGGCCGCGCCTTGCTGGTTCTGGACGTTCTGGTTGTACTGCGATGCAATGGTCGGAGCCACGCCCTGCATGATGCCGCGCCCGAGCGTCTGCGAGTTCATCCCGCTGAAGTCACGCCCCGCCGCCGCGAACTGCCCGTTAGTCGCGTTCGTGATGTCGGCGATCGTGGTGCTCAGCGCATCCTTGAACCCTGGAGTGTCATAGGGGTTATAATTGGTGTTCGACGCAAGTGGGTTGGTTTGATCGACATAGCGCTGATAGTTGGCGTTGACGTTCCCCGCATGATCGGTCGCGCCGCCACCTGAAAGCAGCGTCTTGGCGAAGTCGGCGATCTGCGGCGCATAGGTCGATGATGCGTTGTTGGCGTTGCTGACCAGCGTCGAAAGCGCCCCGCTCTCAGCCCCCGTCACGCCGGTATTGCTAAGGTTGCCCTGCAACTGGCTCAGGATGCCCTGAAGCGCAGGTTGAGCTTCGGTCCAAGGGGCCGTGGTGCTGCTCTGCGTCTGCGTCGTCTTGCTAGTGCCGCCCATTAAAGTGCCTTTTCAAGTATGACGAACTCGCGGCGATAGCCGTCGAGAACGCGTTCCCAACCGGGCCTTCCGATTATCCGCATAGCTCTGCAGCTCTCGTCTTTTGCGTATTTCTCAATTCTCGCGAACAAGGGAAGCCAGCGCTCCCGCTGATGTCCGCTGCATGCCGTCAGCGTGCAAACCCCGCGCGATAGATGCGTGGTGGCAGCCGCTTCGATGTGATCTGACCAAGCCAGCCAAAGAAGCTGCTTGCCTTCGAGCACGTCGCTTTCGATATCGGCGAAGTCGCTCAGGTTGGTCGCGTCGATCGCGGCCTTGATTAAGCCTCTCGCGTGCGGCCAGAACTCGAATATCTGCTCTGGATCAACGCAGACAAGACTAGCCGTGGATGGCATAAAGGAACGTCCGCGAAGCCGTCGCACTGTTGACGTGGGTTATCGTGAACGTGTCCTTGCCAATCGAAGAGATATACAAAGACCCCGCTCCGAACTCGGTTGCGGCGTTCGCTGTCGTCGGTACAAGAATCGGCACAGAACCCGTGAAGCACGTTCCCGTCGCCGTCGTTACTACCGTCGTCGCCGAGTTCTGCGTCAGCGTCACCGTACCAACCGCGTTCGACCGCCCCGACGCCAGTTGCTGGATTGCCAAGACGATCTTCTTCAGATCGGTCTCGGTCAGGCCGGGAACGAATGCGACCATTATCTCTGCCCACCTTTTGCCGGTTCGAATGAGCGATATCATTAAAAGTCTGAGCTTAAGCTTTTCCGTCACTGCGTGCCGCTCGTGGTGATGTCAGGGACAACGCCCGCAAAGAACGTCCACGTCTCGGCTGCGGGAATGCGGTTCTTAAAGCGCATATATCTAGCGTCGCGCATCATGTCGCAACGTCCGGTCCGCGCGTTGATCAGCACCTCAGCGCCCGATGTTGACGCTGCCGACTGTGTATCGCGATAGGTCACCGAGCCGTAAACCGTTGCGGAATCCGTAACCGGCCTGAACCCGCGCAGGGTAACGCGGTTTTCGTCTGTTCCCTGCTCTGCGCTTTCGATCGTGGCCTCAAGGTTCGCCCCGGCAAAGAAGCCCAGCACATGGGAGGCGTTGAATTGAGCAATCTGCGGCTGAACGGCCGTAGCGTAGGAGTCCAGCGAAAGCGTTAGCGCGTCCAGCGACGCCGAAATCGTGTCGAGATTTTCCAGCGTCAGGCCGGTCTGAGAAATACCGAGAAGATATTCGCCCGTGACTGACAGCGGGAAGAATCGATCAAGCAGATAGTCATACCCCAGGAGCTTGTCATAGTTCGCCGGGTTGACACCGTTTGCCGACCGATACGCCCAGTAAATCTTGGTAGAGCGCGGGTCAGCCGCGCCGATGAACAATTCAAGATGCCCCTTATCGAGATCGGCGAGAAATGTGCGATCTACCTTCTCGCGGCCGATCTGCTCGGGGACGCCGCCGGGTTCGATCTTGTGAAAGCCCTGACCAGCAAAGAAGAAAATCTTTTCGCCCGCCCGAATGATCGAGTATGGCGCAAACAGTCCCTTGTCCTGCGTAATACGATCAATCTGGAAGATGATCGGCGATCCCGGTACATACGACATGCGCCGGATGGCCTGATCCTGGAAGATGACGCCAGCCTCCCCGCCCGCAACGCCGCGGACAATGCCGCCGTCCGGAAAGTCCTGAAAGTCGGAGCTGTTCGTGCCGCTCGTCCACGTCGTCGTTGCGTTCAGTCCGGACCATTGAATGCGGTATGGATTGGACAGTAGCCCAGAGAGAACCAGGAATCGCCCAACCACAGCAATATACGCCGCCTGCGGAGGCGACCCGCCGCAATTGGCAAATGCAGACGAGGAACTAAGGTCGAATACCTGCAAGACGGCGTTGGCCTGCGTGGCAAAGACAAGGTTGCCAAACTGCGCCCATTGCCATTGCGCCGTTGCCGACAACGCGCTGTAAGTTGACGCCCCGAGAGAAACATCCGTCCACGTAAAATCGGTGTTGTTGAGCTGGTATAGCTTGGTTGCTGTGCCGGCGAACGTAACGACCGTTCCATCCGACTTCAGCGCATAGAATGCCCCGCGACACGCAGCGGGAAGCGCCGAGGTATAGGCCGAAAAACTCGGAAACGGGCCGTAGCCATCCCCGCGCGGGATGACGTTCAACACGTTGCGGCTTGCCGTACCGAGGTAATCGGATACATCGGGGCGATATTCGCCAGCGGCAAGCAGAGGCATTAACTAGCCGTCCAGGTTTCGGTCTGTGGGGTGGCTGGCGTCCATGTCTCTGCCTGCTTTGTTCGTGCGGTCCAGCTTTCGGATTCAATTGTCTTTGGCGTCCACGTCTCGGCCTCGATGGTACGATTGGTCCATGTGTCGGTATCGAACGGGCGGGGAAACCAATCTTCAAAATCGCGCGTGAACGTTGCATCGTTGCCGGTGACGAGATAGGAGCCCGCGACCGCGCCAAGGGCGGTGACTAGCGGTGCGTCATTGACCGTCACCACGTAGGACGTTGCCGACGCCGGCATCACTGTAGCGAACGCCGCCGCACTGCCTGAAACCAAATAGCTAGCCGCGCTGGCAGGAAGCACAGTATTGAAGAGCGATGGCAGCCCCGCGACCGAGTAAGTAGCCGGCGTTGTCGCCATTGTCGGCTTGAACAAAGCCGCGTTGCCCGTCACTGAATAGCTCGTGGCTGCTGACGGCTGCACAATCCCGAAGAGAGCGGCATTTCCCGTCAGGGCAAACGCGCCAGCATCCGCGATGAGGATAACCGTTGAAGCGCCAGAATCAGAGCCCTGACCAAGCGCGAGTCGGCCTAGCGCGTCGAAGCCGAGCATCAGGCGTGCCGTCCTCGGCTATCGATCCATCCAAAAGTGTGAACGCCAAGCCCGGAAGACGCTCCAGACGCCGCGGCCCTTGTGCGAATTTGCGCCGAAGTGTTGGTGCGGCACTCCAGATAAACGTTTGAGTTGGCATCATTGAGATTGGGGATACCGAGACCATATGCAGTCCCGGTAGCCGGATCTACATCGTTGGTATCGGGGTCAGAAAACCACGTTCGGCCGTTTGCAACGCCAGGCTGGTTAGTGATCGATGCGTTCAATATCGCCCTGACCTTGATTCCCAGGGGCACCTTGAGCGCGCGAAGAACGGCCGACGTACCCGGATTGCTCACGTTCACATCAAGCGACGGTGCCTTGCGCTGGAAATAGTCATCTGTTTGCACAAAGGTTACGATAGCCGCGCTCTCCCGAAGGATCGACCCGATGCGTCGCTTGTAAGTGTAGTTCGCGGGCATGGTCGGCGCCGTGGCGCTGGTTGAGAACAGTGCATCGACAACGCCAGTATCCAGCCGCATGATCAGCCAGAGGTGATAGGTGGCGTTCGCGATTGAGCCTGTATCAAGTCCACCGCTGCCTGTCCCGACCGCCCACGCCGCATCAAGCCTTTTCGTGATCGAAGATGCGAGCGGCATAACAAACGTGCCGGTGTCGTCTGCGGCCTCACCAACCGCTACGTCGATGTCGTTAGTCGCATCCGTCGTATTGTTTGCGAGTGTCAGCCCAAAAATATGACCCTTCGGCACTCGAATATTAGCATCAAGCGGCGTGATGTATACTTCAGCAGTACCGGACAGGTTGATCAGCGCGTCGCCGTTTGTTGACTTGCGTACATTGCGGGTCAGCGTGGTCCCGGAAGACGTGTAGACGCCATACCCAACCTCAGAGTTCGCGCCATCCTTGATGCCATACGCCACAACATCAGCATTCGCCACACCCGCCAACGCGAATGTTAGATATCCAGAGACCGCAGAGCCAAGCGTGATCGTGCCCGTGCCCGACGTCGCCGTCGTCATTCGGGCAAGGTTGAACAGTTTTGCCATCAGGTAATCGTCAGAATGCCGTTGGTCTGATCGAGATCTACCGTGAACGTGTTGCCGTTGGTTAGGGTCAAT
Organism: Bradyrhizobium sp. CSA112; assembly: GCF_029051645.1. Taxonomy (GTDB): domain Bacteria; phylum Pseudomonadota; class Alphaproteobacteria; order Rhizobiales; family Xanthobacteraceae; genus Bradyrhizobium. The sequence goes on along the minus strand of NZ_JAACFS010000001.1, from coordinate 60,221 downwards.
GCTGTTCCGTAGTCCCACCAGCCAATCAGCGGGTTGGTCGCCGACGTATCATTGTAGAGCACGGCATATTGAAACGGCCCGATCGACCCACCGGATGCCGTCCAAGCGGGATCGGTGCCGCCGACAAATTTGAACGTGCCGGAAGTCTGTGAGCCCGTGATAGTGCCGATGGTCGTGCCGCCTGCCGTGTATCCGTTCGCAGTCGAGAGATCGGCGGGTGTGTTGTAGACTGTGTTGGTCGCGACAGGGGCGGTATTGGTCAGGTAGACCTTGTAAACCTGAGCCGTGCCGGTCTTCATGTCGTGCAGCGCGTTCGCCACGTCGAGCACGAAGCAGTTGAATTTGTTAAAGGCTGCGATTGTCGCCTCCTATTGGAAACGAGCAAATTCGCCATGATGGCGAATCGCACCTTCGCGGTAGGCCGCGTGTGCTAGCTCTTTTGTTGAATGAAGACCAAGTGAATGGTGACGACCATTTGCCTGAATTCGAGCGCGCCACAGACCACTTTGTTTATGGAAGTGAACGCCCTTGAGCCCCGAAGTATTATGCTTCGGCTTTTTGAGGTTTTTCTGATTCTGCGAATGCGTACAGTCGCGAAGATTGTTGAACTTATTATCTCGGCGATTTCCGTTTTCGTGATCTACCTCAACTGGCATTGCACCTGTGACATACAGGATTGCGAGTTGATGGGCTCCATAAACAACGCCGTCAATCCCAATCAGCACATAACCGTAATGAGTGTCATGGCATCCGGCCACGTCGCCGGCCCGGATGCGATTCGATGTTCTGACCTTCCAATGAAAAAGCCCCGTCTCGGGGCTGTATGTCAGAAGTTCTTTCAGGCGTTCTTGCGTTAGCGCCATGTCAGACTACCTGCTGCGAGACGCGCACGGTCATTGGACCGGCATTAAAGGTTGATGTCAGGCCAAGGTTGTTGAGGCCATCAAGCGCGTCGGAGAGACCAAGCGCCCAGGTTTGGATGCGGCCGTCCTCCTTGATGTAGGGAGCCGACTCCAGCAGAACCCCGTAGAGGTACAGATCCGGCGCCAGCGTCAGCAGCCAGTTTGTCGTCGCCGACGCGGTCAGCGCCGGGACAACCTTGCGGTAGATCATTTCAACCGTGTAGGCTTCCTCTGGCGTTGGAGCCAATTCGATCTCGTCGCCGAAGATGGTAAAATACCGCGGCTGGCCCGTGATGTCGGAATTAGCGTAACGGTACTCATCCATCTGGATGCCGGACTTGAACTCAAGAGCCGGTTTCCCGGTCACGCTCGAAAGCCGCACCCTGCGCATGGACTGGAAGTCGCTCGGCAGCGAGATGTATTCCGGTTCACTTGAGGCAAGATTGATCAGTGCCGTTGCGCGCTGCTCCATCTGGCGGACGAAAAGCTTTCGATTGAACTTCGCCTCTGCCAGAGTGATGAAATCAGGAATCCGCGCAACCAGCGTAGTATCCTGGTCACGCGCCAGCCATTCCGTAGCCGCTGAAACCAGCGTGGCATAGGTGTTGATCGCCATCAGCTACCGAACCCGCCGTTGATGATCGACCGCTTCTTGTCCGTGCGCAGCCATGCCCAATCCGGGTCCTGCAGCTTGCGCTCGACAAGCGCGTCCATCTCAGGTCCGAACAGCCTGATCGTGATATTGCCTCGCTGCCACTCCTCGTTCAGCCAGCGCGTGAGGATGACGTTCGGAATGCGGGCCACATGCCGCCCCCAATCCGAATGCTGCTCCTCCTTGCGGGCCTCCTTGTTCCATTCCAGGATCGGCTCAACGTCCTGGATGGTCTCGATAGCAAGGTCTTGGCCGTTGCTATCGAGATGGATGCGGGTCGTCTGCATCAGGACATTTCCGTAACGTTGAGCTTGCCCGCCGCCGTTTCCTGAATGGCCGCGATCTTCTGGCCGGGCGTTACCGTGATGTACTCAAGCTGATCGGGGTGAAGCAGCGTGTCTGTCGCGACCGCTGTCCCGCCCGCCGCCTCCACAACGCGGTATCGGCAAGTGGTGGTCGTGCAAAGGCGCACCTGGAACGTCTCGGAGCCGAACGGATTTGCCAGCGTGGCCGACGCCGCGCCCGTAGTAATGTCTTGCGACGTGCCCGGCCGCGACGATGGCTGTTTGATCTGGAAAACCGCCATTAGTTAACGCCCCAAGTGTTTGACGCAACCTTACGAATGGCCAATGACCACCTCGTAGGGTAACTCGTCGATAGATCTGGTCCGCTTGGATAGAACGAATTTCCGCTACTATCGGTAATGGTGAGGGTACCAGCAGTTGAACTATCGAACGGCCTGTTTGTAACGTAAAATTCCGCAACATCTCCGACCGCCGTATCGCTATCCGCGGGAAGACTGACAGACCAAACATATGGGCTCACGTCTGTCCCGACCGATGGCGCGCTGACATTAAAGATGTTGTATCTTGTCGGCAGCGTTACCGCAGTTGCGGCGGTCGAATTAACGCTGATCGATTGAACGGTAAGATTATCTCGATTTGGCATGGGGATCACCGAATGACAGCGTAGAAGTGGCCGGGGATCGTAGCGCCCGCGCCACCAGACGGCGTGAAGGTGATCAGATCGCCCTCGGAGACCGAAACCGGGGTGGAAAGTTCGAGCGAGCCAATCGCATTAGCGCCACCAGTGAAGCTGATCGAGCCCACCGAGGAGCCGCCGTTGACCGAGACCGCAACCGCGATGGTGCCGCTCGAAGCGCCTTCGGAGAAGGCGAAGACACGCTGAAGCAGCCCCTTTGCGACCGCCACGGTCGATCCGGCTACGGGGGTTGCACCGATAGAAGTCGTGCGAGCATAGACAGTCTGCTCGTTAATAGGTCGATTTACAGGAAGTGCCATTTAAGCCTCCAAAGAAAAGGGCGACCCGAAGGCCGCCCATAAGGGTTGATGTGATGAAGGCTTACGAGGTCGTGTTGTCGAAAACGCCGCCGGACGACTTCTCGTTGCGGGCGACCAACGCATACTCGCTCAAGATCTGGCGCTTTTCGTTGTCGCCGGTTTTCGCGACCGGGATCGACACGAACTTACGACCGTTCAGATAGGCAATGGCCCACTTCTCGGTTTCGAGTACCAGAACGTCACGGGCGCGCTGGAAGCGATCGGGGACCACCTTCAGCTTGCCGAAGTCGGACTCATAGGCGTCAACCGATGCCACGATCTTCTTCGAGCTGGCCTGCTCCATCGGGGTTGAGCGACCCGTGAAGGTCGAGAACACCTGCTTGTTGAAGGCGCCGGTCGAGATCAGGTTGGGCTTTCCGCCGGCGGTCCAGATCGCGGAAAGAACGGTTTTTAGCCGCGCTTCCGTAAACGCAAGCTGGGTGCCATCGGTACGAGTCGCCGCACCGTCGGCAGTGGCCGGGTCGGCCGCGCCGCCCGCCGTGCCCTTGCTGGTGTTGGTCTTGATCCAGGACAGGATCGAGGCCGTGCTGCGGGGATCGGTCGATGCCTTGGCCGTGTTCGAACCGAACAGGATAAATTCCATGTCCCGCTTCAGTTCGAGGCCCTTCAGCATTTCCTGATAGGCCATTTCGTTGTCGCGGCCGGCGTGGTCAACCGCCTGCTGAGTGCCGGAAACGACGGCATATTTGGCGCTGATCTGGGCGATATTGCCGAGACGAACGGTCGGGGTGACCGCAACGCCGGCAAAGTCGTTGCCTTCCGCCTGTGAGTTGGCCGCAGCCGCGGCGAGCGCCTGGGTCTGCCATTCGTGGTTGACGGCAGTCGCCTTCTCGGTTTCCACCGCCGACATCAGCGGGGTATCGGTCGGGTCGATGCGATAGATCATATCGCTCAGATCCTCACGGTTGCCGATCGCGGCCGAGGTGAGGAAGGTATTGGTAGGTGCAGCCATAGTCTTAAGTCCTTATGATGCCCGGCGCTGTGATCGTGCTTGCGCAGCGCGCAGTTCTTGCGCGATCTTGAGCGATCCGGTCTCGTTGAATTGACGGGTGAGGGCTTGGATGTGTTCGGAAACCGCAGAGCCGGTAGGCTTCGAGGTTCCGGGCCGCTGAACAGGAGGAAGCGGCTTGGCAGCTACAGCCGTTTTGGCTTTCTGAATGTCGGAGAGCTTCAAATCCGAGAAGATGAGTTGCTGAATGCGATGGTCGTAAATGGAAAGCTTCTGCTTCCCGCTCGCGAGATCGTTCAACTCTTCCGGCTTGAACCCGAGTTCAGACAGCCTTTCTGCCGCGCGCTTGTGCAGTTCCGGGGCCTTCTTCTCGTCTGCAAGTTCCGGGATAACCTCGGCGGCCTTCGCATTCTCCGTCTGAACGTGGTTGGTCCATTCGGTCTGATGCTGGGTTGCCTTGCGGCTCTCGGCTTCCTGCAGTTCGGCCTGAACGCCTTGCATCTTCCACTGGTAGACCTGGAACTGCTGAAAGCGGAACGGGTCTTCCGCCTGAAGCTTTTCCACGTCGGCCATTGACTTGATGTCGGCGAACGGGCTGGTGTCGTGAAGCGCCTGCATCAATGCAGGCAGTTTGGCCTCGTACTGTTGCCTTGCCTTCTCCGCCTCTGAAAGCTTGGCCTCAATGGCCTTGCTCTTTTCAGCGATGTCGTTTTGACCTCGGCGAAATTCCCTCTCCCTCTCCTGTTCGCGAGAGTGCAGGTATTCCTGCGTCTCGCGGGGCAAGGATTGAAAGCGTTCCTTTTCAGCCTGCGTCCAAGACCTCGGCGGATCGATGGGCGGCAGTTCTGCCGGTTCGGTCGCCTCGGGTTCTTCGCTGGGAGCCGTTGCCGGGTCAGCGTTGGCTTGCGCCAATTCGGGTTGCTCGACCGGATCAGCCTGATCGACGGGAGCGGATTCTTCTTTCGGCCTGTGCCGGGCTGCTGCGAGGGCTCGCGCTGCCTGAGAGATGGAAAGGTCTGCGCCGGTATCTTGCGCCGGGGTGATGACGGCAATAGCTTCGCCGCCAGCAGGGGCGCTGGTTTCGTCGGTCAAATGATGTTCCTTGGTTAGGTTAGGATTCCAAAGCGCTTCTTGCGCTCGGCAGTCTCGGCAAGCTGCTTCAGTTCAGCAGCCGCCAGCTTTCCGTTGTTAACAACGGCAGTGAGATGATCGCGGACCTTGCCAACGATGTTGATGGCGAGGAACAGCTTTTCCCGTCCCGATACGTCTTCAATCGTGGTTGCTCTCCAGGCGGCCGTGTAGCTGTCCTCCAGCCCCTTGAAGGCTTCGGCCAGTAGTTCGTTGTCGAGCAAGTTCTGCGCACGTACAGCCTTTGCTGCGGCTTGGGAGAGCTTGCCTTCGCTCACTTGCCACCCTTCGGCTTCGGAGCGTTCTTCATCTGCTCCATCCTCTGGTCGTGCGCTTCGGCGCCTGCCGCCACCTTGAACACGCCGGCCTGCATCTGTTGCTCGTGCTGCTCGCGGCGCATCTGCATCTCTTCGTCGTGCATTTGCTTCTTGAGCTGGAACTCCATCAGCTTTAGCTCGCGCTCAAGCTCGAATTTCTGCTGGGCCAGCGCCATTTCGCCCTGCAGCTTCTGCTGTTCGGTCGCCATGTCGGCTTCAGCCTGCACGGCCTCGATCTGGGCCTTGCGCTCGTCTGCCTGCTGGGCAATCTGAGCGTTGGCAACGATTTCCTTTTCGCGCTGCTGTAGCTCGGCCTGCTTGATCTGCGTATCGGCCTGCACCTTGATGAGGTCCGGGTCAGGCGGCGGCGGAACAGGCGGATGCAGGGGCTGGCCGGTCTGCGGATCCTTCGCTGACGGGTCGTTCAAGAACTTGTCAGGGTTCTTGTAGCCCATGACCTTCACAAGCGCCGCGCCTGTGTTGTAGAGCGCCTGATCGTCAACCAGGTTGGACTTGCCGCCGAGCAACAATTCCTTTTGGAAGTTAGCCAGCGCCATGATCTGTGCGAACTGCTGCGCCTTGCCGCCGCTTCCAAGCCCTACCGCAATCGTCATGTCGTTGCGGGTTTTCCACTGCCGCGGGTCGACCGGAACCCATGTGTTGCGCAGCCGAACGGTCTGCTGCTGCTGGCCGTGCTTGCGAATCGTGCCGTGCAATAGCGAGAATATGTCCCGCACACCCTCGGCCATGATGCGGGCGATCAGTTTCACGCGCATTTGCGAGGCTGAGAACACCTGCGCTACAGCGGTTGCCGACTGGTTCTGCAATGCGTTGGCGTCCACGCCCTGCATCTGCTTGGACAGGCCAGTGCGGGTCTCCAGTTCCGCGTCGATGTACTGCATCATCGGGTAGACAGATCCCGTGATGTCGGGAACAACCTGCCAGTTCAGTCCCCCAGCCGTCTTAGTACGAACCACGCCGCCTGGACGAGACACAAGCAAGTCATCCAGCGTGTTCGGGCCGGCATTTGCCTCTGCCACCTCCACACGCGGGTTGTTGTGCAGGTAGAGGTTATCCAGCGCGCCACGCTTGAGCGCCGTCTTCTCTCGCTGCGCCGGCATCACCAGATCGGCAATCGACCGGCCAAAGAACCGATGCGTGATCGGAACCGGCGTCGTCGTCGCGAACGGGATCGCGTCAAACGGCGTTATGCAGTCCTTGCCGTCCTTCTTGAGCAATTCGCCCTGATCGCCGCCCGTAATGACCTGGTATAGACAAGGGCGTCCATTGCCCTCGTAATCCATTCTGACGTAGTGCTCGGTGATCTTGACCAGGCGGGCAGCAGAATTCACGCCGCCGCTCTGGGTGCCGTAGTTCTCGCCAACCGAATCCCGCGCGAGCTGCTCAATCTCGGTATTGCCGGTATAGTCCCCAAGCGCCCTGATCTGGGCCTCGTCAAAGCCTTCCGCGATCAACTGGCCTTCGGTCTTGGTGACAACCTCGTGGAAACAGTAATTGCAGTCCCTGATGTTCCTGGCGCCACGCTCGACCCCGAACTCCTCCGGGGGAACACCCATCACCTTTGCCTGAGCAAGTTTCTTGGTGGTGACGATCGTAACGTCGTGCGTGACCGGCTTGGGCTGCGGGACGAGCGCCTGAGACATCTGGGCCTGAATGTCGGGCGGCGTAATGGCGTCCATTAGGTGAACTTACGCTCCATTGCGCGCCGCATCCACATAGCCGATTCCTCTAACCTCTGAATGGCGATATCCATTTCGCGATCGTGCCCCTGCGGGCTGGGGTCCCCCTTGAGCGCGTCCATCCAAGTCTTGATCTCGCCCTCCAATTTATCCAACGCCGCGAAACATTCCTCTTTGGTCTGCATCAGCTAGTCGCCTCGTATTCCGGCTTCGCTGGCTCATCGCCGTTCACGCTATGCTCGACGATCTTCATCATGCCGTCAGACGCCGCCACGGCCTGCGCCAGCAGCGCAAACTGGTCATCGCTCAAATCGTAATAGGTCTCCCGCTCTTCCTGCTCGCTCTCTTCCCACCAGACCTTGACGATGCCGACCTTTGAAAGCAGCGCATCCTTGATGAACGAATAGAGCACCATAAAGCCGGGGTTCTGCTGCATGAACACATGGTTCACATAGTCAGTCTCCTGCTGGGCGGCCTCTTCGTCTTCAGGCCCGACCGGCTCAAACCTGACAACCTCGTCAGAGCCGGCGAAGATGTCCATCAGCGATGGCATCAGGCCCTCGATCGTATCCGCGACATCGGTCGAGACAGCGCGCGAGCGCCCGTCCTGCGCTGGCATGTCCTTGGACATATCGCCAAGGTAATAGTCCATCGCATCGGCGCGCTCTTCGGCGAGTTGAGCAGCCGATACTGCCGCGAGCGCATCCGCCTTTGCGGCAGCGAGCAAGGGCTTCAGGTCCATCGCCGACATCTTGGGCATCAGGCGTAGCCCTGGTTCTTGTAGGCAATCGGCCGGTTAAACCCGGCAGCCCGCCCCGGCTCCTCATAGCAAATAGCCATCAGACCGAGCGAATCCGCAGCATGCGACGACCAATCATGTTCAGGACCGAGACCAACATTGCGATTTTCGTCTTTCTTCTCGTGGTAAAAGCCAATGGCTTCGCGCCCGGCCTCAGTCGTTGTTTCGTTCCACCACATCTTTGAGCCAAGCCGGCGAACAGCCTCGATCCGCATTCCTGCGGCGCCCTTGCCCTGGTTCTTGACCGGCGGCTCTACGGTAAACCCGGCTTCTCGCCAGTGGTCCTCGTAGCGCTTGCCCGTGATGTTGTTCTCGTTCACCCCATCATGGGGCAGATAGTTGATCGCCTTCTCGTAGCCGCGCTCTCGCATCCAGTTGACATGGAACGCGAGCACCTGACCAACCGCCTCGTAATAGTCGAGGATGCGGATTTCCTGCCCCACCCACTGGACAATCCAGATGGTGTAGGCGTCAGCATTACCGCCCGAGCCGCCGATGTCGTGGAACGCTCGAATGGGCAACAGCGGGTCCGCTGCAACCTTGCCAATCCGGCCCTCTTGTCTGGCCTTCGTGAGCATCGAGGCGAAGTAAGCGCCCTCGAATGCGGTAGCGTAGCCGCCCTCCCAGATGTGGTCATACCGCTCTGGGTATAGTTCCAAGTCCAAGAGTCGTTCGGCTTCCAGTTCCTTTGGAAACCACGGGTTGTCTTTCCAGTTCGCCTTGACGACGATCGACCCGTCAGGCTTGCGGCCCCTCAGAAAGTCGTCAATTGCGTCAGTCTTGCGCCTTGGGTTCCAACTGGCCCATATCTCAGAGCCGTCAGCGCGGATTGTCGGGCGAAGCAGCGATAGGCTTCGAGCACTCAGCGTTTGCGCTTCCTCGATCCACGCCCGCCGGAAACCCTCCAGCGACTTGATCGATTCCGCCGTGTGATCCTGCATACCCTGGAAGATGATGATCCCATCTCCAGGGGTCTGGATCTTGTCGTTGAAGACCTTGAAGCCCTGACCAATGCCGAGGGCCTGTATCTTGCCCTCAATCAATCGCTTGCTGGATTGCGCCAGCGTCTTCTGGACCTCTCGGATACAAACCCCGAGCATTCCCTTTTCGGCCTGGCATTCCTCTACAAGAAGCTCGCCGAAGAAATGCGACTTGCCCGAACCGCGACCTCCCCATGCACCCTTGTACCGGGCCCGCTCAAGAAGCGGCGCGAAGCACTCAGCCGTTGGTATTCTCAGGACGGACAATGACGCGCTCGATTCTGTGCAGCAATTCTAGCGGGCCGTCTTCGCCGTTCTCAATTGGCTGAGCCGGCTTGCCCCAACCCCGGTCTAGAATGCTGTTTGCCGCCGCCACGCGGGCCGACGGCGGCGCGTCTGTCTGCCCCATGATGCCCACTAGGCAATTCAGCGCAGCCTCTGTGTGGCTTCGCGCGGCGCTCCTGATTTCGGTAAGAGATTTAGCCATTTACATGATTTGAGGTATGCTGGATTTCAGCGCGCAAAAGTTCCAAGAACGTCGCGCTGCACTTCTGGTATTCAGGCGAGCCCGCCATTACGGTTGCTACCTTATCAGCGAACCCGCGCCATTCGTGCGGCGTCCCGGTATAGGGCCATTCAGGGTGAGCGAGGGATTTCACTTCAGATCATCCAGGGCAGGGCCGAGGTTCGAAAACTGCCCGAGTTCAGCCAACTGGTCATCTAGCTCCCTGATGCCGGCGCTGGTCACCCCGTCCATAGCCTGTGCTACTTCCTCAGACTTGCTGGCGAGCTCCCCAACCCTAGCCAAAGATCCCGCTTGGCGGTCCCGCACTTTCTGGAGGATGCCCTTCACGTCACCAGGGCGGATTCCCGTAATGCTCATCTTCGTGTTCTCGGTTTTGATAAACGGGTTCAAAAGGGCCAGCCTGATTTCGTCGTTCGACGCCATCGGCCCCACTTCGATCTCTTTGTCGCCAACGTGCAAAATCTGGTTGCCATTGCTGGCATAGCTCACCGTGAGGTGCTCTGAGCCCTCGATTCCCTTCAGCGCCGCCTTGAGTTCGTAAGCGGACATTTCGGGGGTTAACCTATTGGTGTCATAGACCGCGATCGATAGCCGAGCGGCAAACCAGTCAAGATCCGATTGTCTCACGCAGGATCGTAATCAGCCGCGACATACGGCCAGCTCTTTGCGTAGTCGCCGATCTTGTATTCCAGCGTCTCGCCAGTGGCAGAGTCATGCTGGATGTGGACAGGCGCGCTGCTGCCCTTGATAGCCTCGTCAATCTCTGCCCTGAGTTCCTGCTGGCGGCGGCTGATGTATTCGAAGCTGTCGGCTACAAATCCGGTCATTGGTCCTTCTCCAGCCCCATGCCATCGATGCCGGCGCCGTTGTAGGGGACGGTCTCGCTAGAAACCGCCGCCACTATTGCCCGCTGCGTCGCCAAGAGTTCTGCCTGGCGCATCCGCTCAATGTCCTTCGGGTTTTGATAGTCTCGGAGTTGGACGACTTCGCCCATCGATTGCTCCGTAAGGGTTTCGGGCAGCCCCGGCACAGTGTCAGCTCGGTGCACGTAATCGGCACTACACAGGGGGATGTAGCTCGACGGTTTGCTCTGGGGCCGCCCGAACTTTGAATTTTGGGAAATTGACACAAGCCCCCCGGCGGGTGAAACGGGCTAGACCGGCCACATTCCATAAATCCGATTTCCTCCGATTTGTCGTTTAACAAACATTAGTCTGCCTTTAATGAGCGGATGATCCGCGCCGCTCGCTTCCACGCCTGCATGTACAGCGGGTTGGCCTCCTGTGTTTCCAAATGGCGCGCGGCTTTTTCGAGAGCCTGCCGCTCAATGCTCTCGCGCTCCAACTGCGCTGGCGTCTTTTCGAACATGATAATCATGCCGCCCTCACATTGGCTTCGCGCGTGTAGTAAAAATGCCGCTTGCCTGGCGGGAGAAACTCCAGCTTGCCATTCTTCCGACCGCGAATGACCGTCATGAGGTCGGCAAACTCGCCCTCCATGATGCGAACAAGGGCACCGATCGGGATTCGGTTCTTGCGGCTGATGATCTCGCCGCCCTCGTAGAACTCTCCCGTCTCGTTCGCCACGAAGTCCCATTCCCCCGCCATGTAGCGCTCACGGAAGCGGTAAACGACATCGGCGGGTATCTTGGCAGGGGCGCCGCTGTCGCTCACCAGCAGCCCCTCTACGCCGTTCACGTTGCGGACTGCGTAGAACTCCCCGTCCGGGATCTCAACGAACACATACCGGCCCAGGATCGGGTATTCCTTGGCTTGCTTCGTTCGCGCATGAGAGACCCACTTCCGAAGCCGCGGCCAGAACGCTCGATACCCGATCGCAGCCAAGCCAGCCTCAGCCCTGCGATGACAATTCGGATTCGTGATTGCAATGTACCAAGTCATGTGATGCTGCCCCGTGTTTGATGCTTAAAAGCCTATAGGGTCGTCTAATGGCTCGTCCGTGTCGTGAATCGCCTTCAGCGGATCCTCGACAGATCGGCGGACAGCGGTGATCGTGGCGCCTGGAAACACCAGCTTGGCCTTGGCGATGTCGGGATAGTTCGACAGCAGCCGCCCGATCTCCTCGAGCGTGAAGACCGAGACCTTGCGGCCCTCCCCGACCACGGCATGGGCTTGCGCGTCGTCAGGCACGATCGCGGCGACCGTCCCGTCTTCCAACGGGATCTCCCAGACGGTCGGCGCCAGTAGTTGCTTGCCCGCCTCAGTAGCCGCCCGGTCGAGCGCCATCCATGCGTTGACCATGCGCCCGCTCTCCCGGCGCACGTCCTCCAAGTCGCCATGCCAGATGGCCTGGTTGAACAGATAACGCTGGCGGTCGAACTTCTCTCGGAGCTCAGGGCCGACCAGAAGTCGCAACCGATCGCAACCCCATTTGGTTTCCATCTCGGCCGCCGTCTCGTCGGCGCCATCAATGTAGGCCCGGCCCGAGATGTAGGTCCCGTGTGTTCTGGCCCAGGACTTTGGATCGCTGAGGGGGCGATCGTCGAGAGGTTTGATTCCGGCTTTCGCCATCATCGGCTCCTTGGCAACCAATGCCATTCGTAACGTTGATGGGTTTCACACCAGACAAGCGAGAGTTGATCGTCTTCATCAATCTCGTCCAACTCGTCGATGTCAGACGGATCAAGCTTGTGCTTCACGCCGTCCTTGGTGGTTCGTTCAATCATGTTGCAGCCCTCCGCCAATGGGCGCGTCGCCCTCAAGCGACGCCGCCCATACGTAGTATGGGGGTAGACCTCCGCCTTCTCCGCCAATCTTTTCAAATACTTGCACTATGGTTCTCCGCTTCTCCGCCAAGACTTCCGCCAAATGATTTCAATGACTTAACGACCCCTTCTCCGCCTTCTCCGCCAAGGATAAATCAGATCTGCCCGATCACTTTGAGACCCCGCATTTTGCTTTTTGCGTCTCGAATTTCGACCGATAGGACGTCATTCATCAACCACGCTTCAATCATGTTCTCGGCCAGCTTCGGGTTGATTTGGTAGCCCTGACTAATCAGCTTCGGTGCGTATCGGCCGGCGCGCTTTGCCTGCGGTTCAAACGACCATGGCTTGCCGGAAATCCACGCTTCATCAATTGCTCTAACAACCCGCCGACAGGTGTCCTTGTCCGGCCATCCTTCGTTCTGCTGCTTAGCTGGTTCGCCTATAGCCTCAACAACCAGGCTCGTCGGCCCCTCGGGCATGATCGACAACTCGACTTTCTTGTACCGGACAGACCGCTTCCAGCGGTCCTCACCGTCCTTCTGCTTGGTGCACATGATCTCGCCGCGGGTCAGCGGCTCGTCTTCCTCGCCCACCCTGGTGACTTCGAACACGAAGTCGGCGTTGGCCTCGAAATAGATCGACCCCATCATCCCGCCGTTCTTGTTCTCGTGGTGCACGCCGATGGTGGCGGCACCCATACCAGCGCCAAGGATCTGCAACCGCTCCATAAAGAGTGTGACAACCTGCTGCTCGTTCATGTCGGTGCCGGGCAAGACACGAGCCACGGTATCCACCAGAATGCAGCGGTATTGGATTTTCTGAGCGGCAACGGCATCGAGGAGACCGTTAAATTCATCGTCGCGCATAAACGACACGGCGGCCCGCATAAAATGAATGCGGTCGGTATCGTCCGTGATGTTGTGGTGCTTCTTGAAGGCGTCTACACGGTTTACGAATCCGTGGTGACCCTCCCGAGCCAGAACCAGAACATGGCAAGGTTCGCCTGGCAGCGGTACGCCGTGCCATTCTTTGAAGCCATAGGCTAGGTGCAACAGGAAATCGAACCCGATGAACGATTTACCCGCAGCCCACTTGCCGTAGAAGATCCCGGTTGCCCCCTCTGGCACCCAATCCTTCGCCAGCCAAAGCGGCGCCGGCAGCTTACGCAGCATGCCAATGGTTTCGAACGGAAACCGAATCCCAGTTGCTTTGGGTGAGTGGACACTGGGTGCTGGCTGAGACTGCGGCCGCTCTGCCTGGGTTACCTGCTTGCGCTGGTAGACCTCGATGGCCTTATCTATTGTCTCGATGCCGCGAATATCGCCCCGCTCGAATCGTGCGACTGTATAGGCGCACTTCTTGGCGAACTCGTCTGCACCGCGACCTGAGCGGGTTAGGTCTACCTTTTTCTCATAAAACGACCACGCCCCGTCAAATAATTCCTGAGCGGATGGGGTGCAGCCGTTTTCTCCAATGAAATGTACAAGGCTGGCGTTTATGGTCTTGACCATAACGCCTTCGCGGCCGTCGTTGATCTTGTCAGCAAGCCCCAACGAATTGGTGGTGTAGTTCAGACGCGCTGAGGGGGCAGCCGAGACGCTTGATGCGCCTACGGGCGGGAATAGCCCGGCCAACTGTCCGAACGCATACACGGGCTGCCCGGGCTCTCTGAGCGGGGCAATGCTGGTCAGCTCCGTCTTGCGTCCCTGCTTGACCGGCCATGCGATCGTGCCGGCGAGACGCATGACGCGGGATGGATTGGTTACTGTGGGGTCGCCCTTCATCGCTGCGGCCATGCCGCGAAGCAGCGCTGGCCAAGCCTCGGAGTCGGTCAGGGGCTCATCAAGCCGCCACCACATTTGGGCTCGCGTGTGGGGTGCCCATCCGGTCACAACAACCATCGTAGGCTTGGAGGTGCCGTAAATTTCTTTGGCTGCCGTTGCAACCCCGGGATCATCAAGATCCACGTAGGCACATGTCAGCGCCCAGGCGTCGGTGTCCTTTGCCCGTCCGAATGGTGCCGTATCGGCATGCCGCAGCGCAGCGCCGATGTAGACGTTACACATGGGCTGTGAATTGAGTCGCGCGGCTTCTTCGACCAGATCGTCCAGTTGGTCGGTGCCAAACAGGCGCGCATTGTTAAGCCGGTATCGACCGGATTCGTCAGCCTTGGTGTCGGTCCAGGAAAGCTCAATGAGGCCCTCGTGACAGCCATCGAGATAGCCCCCGAACAGATGCTCGACATGGTTCCGCATTGCCGCGACATCGGGCGTGTAAATCGGCTGGACTACCGCGTTCATTCTGCCCCGTGACTTATCTGTGATGCCGTGTAGTGTGACCGGGCCGCAGCGGGTCCGGTCACGTTGTCGTAAGACTTCAGTGTGTCGCCGACCGACTAACCGAAGCTGTTTGCGTCAGCCAACGGGGCCGGCTGCGGTGCCACAGTCGGCGGCGGTACGATGGTTGACCCGGTAGAAGGTGCCGTGCTGGGTGAAGCGACAGCCGCAGCCTCTCCAGCCAACGGGGCCGGACGATCCATCCAGTTCACGATGGCAAAGCTCGGCTTGTAGTTCGTGGACTGGCCCGATTTGACGGGCTGGACGCTGGCGATCTTGACGATCGGCAGCTTGCCAGCCTTGCTCTCGGGCGCCGCAGAGAAGGCGTCGTGCAAGGCGTCCATAGCCTCGATCACGCAACCAGCCGCAGATCCGAACACGCGCGGAACGCCGCCCCCGCTGTTCTTGTCCAGCAACAACTGGACTTCGAACCCCTGCTTAAAGGCCGGCTTGCCTTCCGCGTTCTTGTCGTCGGGGCGCGGCGGGATCGGCTCCTTGCCGAGCGTCACCAGGCGCCGAACCGGCCCCTGTGTTGTGTAGTTGATCCAGCCAACGCGGATGTTGGCGAGGTCCATCACCATCTGCACGGTGTTGGTGATCTCCACCTTGTCCGTGTGCCAAGTGCCGTCGCCTCCCTGCGCGCGATCGACACGAAACATTCGCCCTGCTTTTGCGTCGTAATTAATATACGGCTGAATATCGCCGCCACCAGTTCCACCAGTCGATAAACCGAGACCCATCGGGTTCTCCTCTTGCAACAAAACCACCGCTCAGGCGGGTGGCGTGCCAATTGGGGTTAGATGCCCCAAATCTCGAAAGCCAACTGCCGCGCCGCAGGCCCAGACCAATAGAAGGACTCAAGGTCGGGCACGGTAATGTTGACGAAGAACTGCGGATCGTCTGACAGCGCGAGGAACGCTTCGCAGCGCAGTGCCATGCGGTAGAGCGCGTTGCGGTGGTCGTTGATGTTCTCGATCCGGTATGTGGCCTGCTTCTTCGGCGTCACGTAGCAAGCACGGGCGTCGGCGTTGTTCGACGTGACATAGAGGGACACTTGCCGGGCGTGCGCGACCTTGACCGCAGACGGCATCTTTTCGGTCGTCTTGAGGTCGATGGTGATGTTGTGCTCGGCCCAGTGATAATCGAGGTAGCCGACGATGGGATAATCCAACCCTTCCGGTTTCCACTCGACAAACTTCTGACACTCGGTCGGAACACCGTAAGGTCGCAACTCTTCAAGAGCTGACTTCACCATGTCAGGAATGGTCGTGCGGTATTCCTCGCGCCTTTTGTCCGCAGAAAGTGCGGTGATCGTGTCGTACTTCTTGAAGGCAACGTTGTTGCACTCTTCCATCGACGCGGCCGGGTTCATCAGGCCGTGCGTCACGCCGTCCTCAACTGCTGTGCCGCGGTGGGCCGGTGCCCCGACTGGCTGGCGGCGGCCCAGGATTTTCTCGACAACGAACATTGAAACGCAGCCGGAGAAGAGGTTAAGGCTGCTCGGGGAATGCCTGGCGAAAGATTTCATGCCGCCACCTTCATCAAGACTTCAGCGCCATAGAGCGCGATCAGGGCCGCCTCGGCCCGGCCGTCATGCTTCTTCAGCTTGAAGCTTTCGGCCGCAGTCGGGAACATGCGGATCGCGCGCAGCCGGCACTCGTCCTTGTCGGAGGACAGACCGAAATGCTTCTTCCACTTCTGCGGCGTTACGAAGTGCAGAGGCACATCCATGGCGCCAATGACGCCGCGAACGTCGCCGTAGGAGCGGCCAAAATTGAACATGGAGACCACCCCTTGACCTGGCATCGCTGACACGCGCTCGATAACCGCCAGCGTCGGGCGGTGAATGCGGATCAGGCGGGCGAGCTCGTTCACGTTGATCTCGCCGCCGGCCACAGGCACGTCATCGACAGCGATGCGGCTCGGCACCATCGGGAAGTAGAACGCGACGGCGCCGGAGATGCCGGGATCAACGCCCATGATGATGGTCATGCCGGCACCGGCACAAGCGAAGGCTTGCGCTGAAGCTGCGCGAGACTGTGATCAATATAAGGTTCTTCAGCCTTGCCACTCAGCTTGCGGTCCAGTGCCGAGAAACCGATTGGCGGGTCTCCACAGAACGCACCTGTGAGTGTTTGCGGCGCTGATAGCCGCATCGCACGCTCAGCAAGAGCCTCGGGTGGCGCTCTGTGGGTTATGGTTGGCTTGTCGGGTCGCGGAGTGGAGCGGTATTCGCCGCTTTCGTTTCTGCGGGCGTTGATGCGATCACGACGAGCTTGCCGCTTCTCCGCACTCATATTTTCCCAGCGGATCTTGCCTTTGACTTGCTCCCTTGATCGCCCGATCATCAGGGCGATACTGGCGACGTCGTGACCCCTGCCGATGAGATGTTTGACGCGTATCCATTCTTGCGCCCCCCACTTCTCTTTGCCGCAAACGCAGCCTGTTCCTTGTGGCGGGTCGGGATCGTGCACATGCACTGCAACGTCGTGTGTCATGATCTATTCCCCCTCAGTCGTGCCCACCAGAGCCTTAGCCGCCCGCACAGCAGCGTGATCAGCCCCGGTAATTTCCTCGGTGACTTTGATTTCATGTTCCAGCTTTCGCATTTGTGCCGCACACTCTGCGCGATAAGCCGCCCTGATGCTCTCGTAGACCGAGATGCTGATTGTCCTCAGTCGGTCCCGGCGATATCGAAGCGACCAGAGGAAACCGTAATCCACTCCATACTGACGTTCGATTTGGCGCATGGCGTTTTCAGTATCGCCTGGCCCTCGGGCTTTCATACGCGTGAGGTCTTTCGACCACAGGGCGGCCTGATCCAGATACGCAGCGTCAGACATCGGCAGAACCTTTTTTCCCATTTGCAAACCCTTCCATGTTTTTAGTTCGGACATGAAAGACGCGGCTAACGACAACCAACCACTTCTAACCAGGCATCCCCGCCTGTTAGCTCCAGTCCAGCAACGCGACGGCAATCGCAAGCAGGACACCAACGGAAATTCCAAAGACAGTCACGAAGAAGCAGGCAGCGAACTCACGGTGATCGAAGACCGCATCAAGTTTTTGAACTGGATTGAGTTCGTGCTTATGAAGAAAAGAGCCGCCGCGAACGACGGCCAAGTTGAACCGGCTGGGAGAATTGCCGGCTAACGAATTTGAATCGCGCTGTGCCCCCCGCGCGATGTGAGACCCGGCTGATGGTTGTGCCCCCGACATCAGCCGGGTTGTTTCACTCGGAAATCCGAAATTTCTCATTTCATCCCTCCGTAGGCGGAAGTGGCGGCGGAAGCGCGATGATGTCAGCCGCCACCCTTTGGAGTTCAGTTGCGATGATGTTGGCGCAGCGGCCAACGCACTCGTTGCAAATCTTGCAGCCATCGCTGGTGATGATCCGGAAAACCTGATCGTGACGCTTGCCGCAGAATGAGCAGTTGCCGTCAGCCACGAGCTTTCCAATCCGATGTCCAAAGAGAATCGGGGGCGTCTTTGCCGATCGATACGAGATGGCTTTTCAGGGGCTGGTACGTGTAGGCGGGAAACTTCCCGGCCTTCCGCCAATTCGAAACAGCGGGGTCCGTGCGCCCAATCAAATTCGCAACGGCTTTGGTGCCGCCGAGGGCGTTAACTACCGCGTCCGCAGTGAGAAGTTCATCCGTGTCCATGAACCCCTTATATTTCAGAAGTTCTGAACATGCAAGCATTCAGAAAAAAGAAATATGAATTTCTGCGTTCATGTAGGACCATGAAATCTGCATGGTCACGCATCCGTGATTAGAATGGTTCCAAGGCGTGTGACCAAAACATCGCATTTCCGCCTTTGAATTATTCAGAGGGCGTGCAAAAATTTCCTAGGGGATGGTGAAAGCGTAAAAATGCATACCAAGCAAAGCGGCGGGAAATTTAGCCCGATGGCTACGCGATTGCGCTTGATTCGCTTGGCAGAGGGCGAGACTAATTCATCAAGATGGGCGAAGCGGATGGGATGGACACTCCCCCAGCTCAGTAATTATGAAAACGGCGTCAGGATCTCGCTCAATGCGGCGATCCAGATGGCCGAACGAGTTCCCGGCCTGACCACAGACTATATCCTAAGGGGCGTTATGGATGGCATGACGGTGGACCTGCGGCGCCGCCTGGAAGAGGCAGAAGCCGCTGGCCTAGTGGGCACCCAGCGTTAACCAGCGAATGGTATGACGTTTGTGGCCCTTCGGGCGCCCTCGTCAGGGTGATCGACCAGGAAAGTATCAATCAGCTCCCTGACGGCTTGCAGGACCAATAGAGCGTCCGCGGTATTATCTGGCAGTTGGCCGGCTAGGATGATTGCGGCTCGGCGGTGCCAGCCTAGAGGCATTCCCATTCCCATCGCACTACCCCACTATTTTTAATTTTACCCCATAGAACATATATAGAACAGCCCGCCCCGTGAATCGATTGTGTCGGGTTGTGGACGAAAGCGTGTCACGCTGATTCCGTTATGTAAAGTTGCATCTTTCAGAAACCGTGGAATTACGGGCGAGAAATAATTTCAGAAATCATGAAATCCTCTATTGCGATTTCAGAAAGTCTGAAGTAGGTTGCTCCCATCAGATCGAGCCGGGGAGCAAATCAGATGCCCGCACATTGCAGCACCACTCAGCACGCCAGCCACTCCTATTACGTCGTGATGATCGACTTCGGGAAGCGCGGCCTAGAGGCCGTTGTCGATCCCGAGATCACCCGCCGCGGGGTCGTCGCCCGCATCAGCTCCGGCGAATACACCAACATCGCGTTCATCCAGCACATCGAGGGCGGCTACGTTTTCGACTGCACCGATGAGCTGATGGCCGAGGCCGGCGTTGGCGTCGAGGTGGCAGCGTGATGGACATCTATGAAGGCATCTTCGGGCTAGTCATCTTCTTTGCAATCGGTGCTTTGATCGCGGTGACGATATGAGCAACGAGCAACTCGCCGACATCCTCAAAGCTCAATGGAATCTTCTCTGGCCCTTGAACCCGGTGGAGCGCTGGAAGCGCATTGAGGAAACGCGCCTCGATTATGAGTTCGAGGAGCAACTGAAGGCAGTCGATTTCGAAATGGGGGCAGCACAATGACCACGATCATTCTCAGCGAAGAGCCGAGTGATACCGACGCCGTTCTGTCGTCACTGCGCCACGATGCAACCTGGCTCCTCGAATTGTCAAACGCAGATCCGCGCTCGTTCGTCGGCCGCGAGCAAGAACTCTATTCGATTTTGAACGTGATGCAGCTCGTCACCAGTCGGTTCGCGAAGGTCGCGTGATGATCACGCTTTGGCACCTCGTGATGCTCTGGCTGATGTTCAACGCGGCGGTCGCGGTGGCGCTTACGCCAGTGTCGCGATGATGAAGGGGGATCGGGGATGAGGCTCATGGCGCTGATAGTTTTATTCCAGGCCGCAAATTTCTCGACTGCGGTCTATTTCGACACCGGCCGCGCTGTGCAGATTTTTGCCGCGCTCGGCTTGGGCTGGCTGCTCGGGCTTTTCTTTTCCATGTTGGAGATCGAACGATCATGACCACACCTCCACGCATTCAGCCCATGAGGGCAAGTCCATGACCCCGATATCCCCGATTCCTGAAATCTTCTTCGCGGCCTGGTTTTGGATGTGTTGGGAGGACCGGCAATGACGAAATGGCTTTTGATCATCGGCGCGGCGCTCGTCGCCCTCAAGCTTTACAGCGGGAATTTCGGGCCGATCTTGGATTTTTTCAAATGATCCGACGTGGACCAATTACAGGATACGCGATCTTGGCCGTTATGTTCATCGCAACATTAGCCCTCGGGTGGGCTTTGGCTTCTCTGACGAAAGGATTTTGCCAGTGAACTCTGCTCGCATCTGGCTATCGCTAATCACTGTTGTTACGGCGCTGTATCTGATCTGGCCGCCGCTGTTCTTTCTGGCGGTGGGGATTTTGTTTGCAGGAGCCGCGCTTGCGATCGAGGCGGCTTCGAACGGCTATAGGGGGAGTTAACGCATGACCGAACCTCACAAGTGCTCTCCTGACACCGTGGAAGCCATCGTTCTTCGTGCAATGAAGAACAAGCGCGACCCGGAAATATACGGCACGTCACATGCGACTGTGATGAACGAGGATATTGCGCAGAAGGCCGCCCGTGATATTGCCGTCCTCAACGCTCAAGCGGCGACACCGCCAAACTGTGAGGACTGCGATAATCGCGGGTGCGAACTCTTTGGGTGTGCGCTCTCAAAGGGTGTCGATCCTGCCCAACGATCGCCAGATCTTGCCCTGGTGGCCGTTGCGAAGATGGCGAAAGCCGCCGCTGAGATGGAATTAGGTTTCGCGGCTGCCCCCGATTTCTCGCCGCGCGAAATGCTTGATGCCGCGAACGCCGCCCTATCCTCGGTGTCATCGACGGAGGGCAAGAGCCATGCGTGAGCAGGAAGACGATACAGCGCACATGCGCACGAAATGGCGCTGCTCCGCGTGCGGGGGCATCAACAGCATGGAGTTCGACAACGTTTGTCGCCGCTGCATGGACCGCGCACTGGAGCTTGATGCCGAAAAGCTATCCGCGCTTCCCTCTCCGGAGCGCCAGACATGAGCATCACATACGAAAGCGCGCACAAGCGCTACCGTGATGCCCGCGAGGAATATCATAGGCTCGAATCCGAACTCGCCGCGGCGCGAGCAAAAATGACTGCTGCCGAGCGAGAGTGTTCCGTCGAATGGCGAAAACTCTTGGACGATACCGCCCTGTCGCGCCCACATCGCGAGGCTCCCAAATGAAACATTTGTCTGGTTGCGAGGCGGGAAATTTTGGCTCCTGTACTTGCCACGAAATACGAGCGGCGCGGATGGCGAAGGTGAATACTGCAAAAGAGGCACTGAAACGCGATCGGGAAAGAGAAGCGACCCTCAGTTTTATTTACGAGGCGCTGCGCTTCGCGTTGTGGGCTGCCGGGGAAGGCATCTGCCCTGCGCCGGGTGAACTGGCAACGGCGCCAGAAGACTTCCTGTTTGAATACACCAATGCAATCGATGGCGATGACTGGGACGGCGTGCCGGAGTCGATAACGTCACTTCTCCGCGAATCCCTAAAGACGATTGCACAAAATCGAACCTGTGCCACCTGTCACGCCGTTTTGGCTGATGGTCCGCAACCCGCCGCTACTTATGGGCGGCCTATCAGCGCAGATACGCTAGCCAACTTTCTTTGGACAACCGGGCTCAAGGAAAGAGCTAGTGCGGAGTTGGCGCGAGACCTCTTAGCCAACTTCAAGGTATCCGCGCTGTCTTCGCAAGAAAGAAACACTCCATGACACCATCCCAACGCAAAATGGCGCGCCACGCTCTCGGCCTCGACGGCGAGCGCAAGCGGTCCTACCGCAACAGGTATTTCACTTCGATCGATACCCCGAGCGAGGATGAATGGAATGATATGTGCCGGCGCGGCCTCGCTGAGCGGGAGAAGGGCGGCGGCAAGATGGTCCACTTTTATCTTACCGACGAAGGCGCCAACGCGGCATTAGACCCAGGCGAGATACTTGATCCCGAGGACTTCCCGGCTGCTGTGTCCACACCGAAAGACCCCCAGTGACGCGCAAGGAAACATTGGCTGAAGGCGTTGAACTTTATCTCGGGGACTGTCGAGATATAATGCCAACGCTTGGCAAGGTGGATGCCGTGGTTACTGACCCGCCTTATGGATTGAATTACAAGCCCTATAACACTCGGGGCAAGGTGCACGCCGACGGGCCAGTAGAATTCCGAAGGATGCTGCTCCACCTCGCGCCAGCGTTGGCCTTGTGCGACCCCAAAACGCTTGGCTTATTCACCAGATGGGACGTGTGGCGCGACGTCCATGCGGCATTTGAACACCTTTTCCCGCCCTGCAATTGCGTCATTTGGGACAAAAATGACCTCGGAAAGGGAAACCTGTCTCATTTCGGAAACTCGCATGAACTGATCTATGTTTCTGCTCCAGCAAGACACCTCATGAAGGTCAACGACACAAGGCCACTCAATATCGTTAGATCGAAAAGAGTCGCATCATCTGAAATGGTTCATCCAACAGAAAAACCAGTTCTTGTACTTGAGTTCCTGATCTCCGCATTGAGTCACCAAGACTGGATAGTGCTCGACCCGTTTATGGGAAGCGGGACGACGGGTGTGGCCGCCGTCAAACTGGGCCGCAAGTTCTTCGGCATCGAAATTGATCCCAAACATTTCGATACAGCCTGCAAACGGATCGCCGAAGAACTTGCTCGCCCCAGCCTATTTGGCGAGGCCACCAAATCCATCAAGCAGGAGGCTTTCGGGCTATGAGCGTCACAGAACTCGAAGAGATCGCTTCCTTCACGCTGGCGCTTGAAGAAGTCGCCGCAGAGAATAGTGGAATTGGCCCCAATGGTCTTCGGTTCATGTGCAGAGAGGCGGCCAGAACTATACGCAAGCTGCGGCCCGATCTCGCATTTACCGAGGGCTCCACTGGTGGTGTGGGAAGAGAGCAACAGCCATGATTGAAAAGCAAAAAACCGAGTCGCCAACGCAATTCACGCTCCGGCTCATCCGCGCCGAGATCATCGAGCAGTGCGCCAAGGTGGCTGAAGATGCGATCCCCTCAATCAGAACGCATTATGGCGTCGCTGAATCGGTCGGGGCTCAAATTGCCGCCAACCGCATCAGGGCGCTCTCGCTCCCTCCGTCGGATCGTGAGACCCCATGATGCTGCCAAGGGCCATTACGCCAGAAGCCTTTGCGAAGGACATGGGTTGGTCGCCGAAACGTGTGCGGCAACTCGCAAAGAAGCTTGGCGCGTGCCGGGTTTTGGGCAATCGTATGGCGCTCATGCCCGAAGATATTAATGTGATACTGGAGGCGACGAAGCTATGCCCCTCAAGCTATTCAAGCGGCGCACGCGCGATGGAAGAGATATATGGCACTACCGCGGGTCAGTTGCCGGACATCGACTACGAGGCACGACTGGCACAACGGACCGCAAGGTCGCCGCGCGTATTGCGTCCGAGATCGAAAACCGGACCCACAAACGTCATCTCGATGGGCCGCAAAAAACCCTGACCTTTCCGCAGGCCGTCGCCCTCTATCTAAAGGCTGGGAAGTCGGACAAGTATCTGAGCAAGATTGAAGACCACTGGAAGAACACTGAGGTCAGCAAGATGACGGCCGGCGCGATCCGACAGAGCGCGATCGATCTATATCCGAAAGCCGGCGGCGCCACGCGGAATCGCCAGGTGATCACGCCGACGCAGGCGATCATCAATCACTGTGCCGAGCTGGAGCTTTGCCCGCCGATCAGGATTAAGCGATTCAAGTTCGACGCCAAGATCAAGAAGCCGGTTTCGCTGGAGTGGGTCAATACCCTGTGCGCTCATGCCCGGCCGGTCATCAAGGCGCTGGTGCTGACCATGTTCTCGACTGCCTGCCGCTTCTCGGAGGCGCATCGCCTGGAGTGGGCAGACATCGACTTCCAGGGCCGGACGATCAAGATCCGCGACACCAAGACCGGAAACGAGCGGTTCGCCCACATGACGCAGCCTCTATTGGTGGCGCTGGCGAACCTGCCGCGGGACAAGAAGCCGCTCTATTGGTCGGAGAGCCAGCTTCGCCGCTTCTGGGATGACGACGTTGCGGCCGCTGCGGAGGCGGTATCCGGTTTCGAGCGGCTGACCTTCCATAGCTGCCGGCATGGCTTCGCAACCAAGATGCTGCGCGACAAGGTAGACCCGAAGACGGCGGCGAGCCTGGGCGGCTGGGCGGACATCGGATTGTTCATGAAGACCTACGCGCACGCGATGGAAGACGCCACGCTGACCGAAGGGCTTTTTGACACGCGACAGACACGCGAAGAGGGGTCGGTTGAACAAAATCAAGAGGTTAGGGAGAAATAAAGACCCGTCCGGGGGGACAACCGGACGGGTCAAGCCATATGGGGCGCTTGGGGTGGATGGGCGCTCGCGCCGAATACAGCCGATGGGGAGGGATTACCGCTCCCACAGAAATAAGTCGCAGCACCCTCGCCGAACGTTCAAAATGCCCGGCGATTTTTTTAGCCTTGCGTTCGGGACGATCGCCGGAAAATCACTGCGCAGCAGGCTGTTTTGCAGCGTTTGACGCCGATTTGTCCGACGCCATCGATGGCTTGGAGTCATTCAGCGCCCGGCTCACGGAAGCGTTATCGACAGACGGGTCAAGCGCCGGCGCCTTTTCCCCGGTCGGCTTGCCGGAACCTGAGGCAAGCGGAACCGCCGGCGCGGCGGCCGCTGCGGCAACTGCGGCAAAGGCATCGGCCTCGCCTGCTCCGAACTGATCGTCGCGGCCGGGCGTGCCGAGATCGCGGGCGGTCTTCGTCAGGATCGCGCGAATTTCACCCGGCTTCAACGCAGGATTGCGTTCCAGCATCAGCGCGGCAACGCCGCTGACATAGGCGGCCGAGAACGAGGTGCCCGATGTGATCTGATATTTTTCATCCGGTGCCGGCAGGAAGATATCGGCGCCCGGTGCTGATATCGCGATGTGGTTGCCCCGGTTCGACGCCGCAAACAGCCGTTCCTGCGCGTCGGTGCCGCTCACCGCGATGACGTTCGGGTTGGCCGCTGGATACAGCGGCGGCGATTTCGCGCCGGCATTGCCGGCCGCAGCCACCATCAGGATGCCACGGGCTGCGGTAGCGGCGATCCCCCGCTCGATCAGCGGATCTTTCGGGCCGGCAAAGCTCATGTTGATGATCTGCGCGCCATGCTCGGCCGCGTAGTTCAATCCCTTGAGGATCACATAGGAGGTGCTCTCCGCGCCCTTCGATCCCGCGCCGAATGCGCGGATCGCGATCAGCCTCGCCTCCGGCGCGCTGCCCATCAGCTTGGCATGCGCAACGATCGCGCCGGCAATGCCGGTGCCGTGGACGTGCGGACCTTCCTTGCTGCCGAGCGCGTCGAAGCTGTCGGCGACCGAATTGGCGAGCTCGGGATGTTTGACGTCGACACCTGAATCGATCACCGCGATGGTGACGTTCATGCCGCGGACGAGCGCATGCGCCTGCGGCAACCGAAGCTGGACGACCGCGTATTGCACGGCATCGCCCGCGGTCGAAGCCCTATTCTGATCCTGCAGGAAGTAACGGAAATTGAGCTGCACTGAACGCACGCTGGCGTCGGCCGCGAGTTCGCGGCGCACGGTGTCCGCGGGCCGGTTATCGACGATGCGGAACAGACCGATGGTGCCGCCGAGCAACGGGAAGTTCTGAGACGCGATGCGCTCCAGGCCGTGACGCCGTGCCAGTTCGTCGGCTTCGGTGGTGGATAACGCGCCGTCGATTTCTGCTACGAGTTCGTTCTTGACCACGCGCAGATTAACCGCTGCCTGTGCGTTGTTGTTGCCCGATCCGCCCTTGCCTTTCTTGGCCGAGATACCGTTGCCGCCGCCGGCTGACATCACCGGACGATCGAAACATTCGCCGTCGGGACCGCGAAGCGCATATGCGCAAGCCGGATAGAGATTGGGCGAAAACCGCGCATGGGGCAGCGTCGACCGCACACCGGCGCCCGGACGGACTCGCAAGGTCGAACTCATGGTGCCGATCCGGGACGGCGGCGTCCGTGCGACGGTATCGGCGCGTACGGCCGGCCGCGCCGCGATGGTCGGACTGATCCGCGGCGTTACCGTCGGACTGATGGTGGGCATCCGCGAGCCAACGTTCAGACTGGGGGTGCGCATGATGCTTTGCGCATGCACCGCCGAGAGTCCGAAAGCGATTAGTGGCAACAGCGCGGCCGACAACACCCATGCCGCACGCTGGATCCTTGCCCGCCAACTCACGCCATCATGAACCATGGGACCTCAGCTTGCCCGGCCCACGCCAGGCGGCCTTATGGCGTTGCAACCGCCAGGCTGACGATCTTCTCGCGCTGCAGCCTGCCGATCAGGCTGGCGGCTTCGTCCTTGCTCATCGCCTTGTTGCCGAATTGCAGCCGGAACATGCCGCCCTTGGCGCCATCGACGATCGAGGCCTGATAGTTGTCGAGCAGCGTCGTAATGTCGGCGATGCGCGCTTCCGGCGCAAACCGCACCAGCGCGCGCGGCGGCGCGGCGCTGCTTCCGAGATCGCGGGTGATTGGTGCGGATGACGGCTCATTCATGCTCAGCGACGCTGTCTCGAACAAAGCAGTCTGGTTCTTCACCAGCACGGCGCCGATCACGCCGGCCTGCAACAGCAGCGCCACGGCGCCGAGGCTCGCCGACCAGGCCAGCGTACGCGGCGACAGCCTTGCGAAAAATTCCGATATCCGGGCGGACAGGCTGACCGAAACCGACGGCTTGCGCACGGGCTCTCCGTCGATCGCAGCAAACAGCTTCTGCATGGCGCGCGTGGACGGCGCACCCAGGCTCTCGTTGAGGCTGATCGTCTCGGCATATTCTTCCCGGATGACGGCATATTGCCGGGCAAGCTCGGGATCGCTGGCGAGCGCCTCCTCGACACGGCGTGCATCGCGCGTGCTCAGCGTGCCGGCCGCATGGAACGGCAACAGCATCTCGACTTCGCTGGGCTCGTGATCCAGCATTTTTCTGCTCGCTGCCATCATGGCCAACCTCGCTCTATGCCTGCTGCTTTGAGCAACTCGGCCAATTTTTTGCGCGCATAAAACAGGCGCGTCTTGACGGTGTTCTCCGGGATGCCGACGATTTCGGCTACCTCTTCCACGGACTTCTCGTGGTAGTAGACGAGATCGACGATCTCCCGATGGTCTGGCGAAAGTGCCGTCAGGCACTTGCGCAACGCTGCACCGGTATCCTTCTTCTGCACCACCACTTCCGGATCGTCGGACGTATCCTCGATCGCGTTTGCGGTCTCTTCGTCCAGTCCAACGTCCTTGCGGCGCCTGAGCGCCGACAGGGCTTTGAACCGCGTAATCGCCAGGAGCCAGGTGGTAACGGCGGATCGGCCTTCGAATTTGCCAGCCTGACGCCACACATCGAGAAAAACCTCACTGATGAGGTCTTCCGCAATCTGTTCATCCCTTACGAGCCGAAGCCCGAAACGGAACACCCTGACATGGTGCCTTCCGTAAAGCACCTGCATGGCGAGCCGGTCGCCTTGAGCGATCCGAGCGATCAGAACTTCGTCTGAAGGCGCCTGTGCCGCGTTCAATGGCCGTCTCGCAAAGTTGGTCTGACGGGAGAGGCCGGCGGTTCGATGTGAAAGGTGAGATTCTTCACATTACGGCAATGTCCAGATTGCATGTGTGATCTACCCCACAGACGGGGATTGCCAAGCCATTTTCCCGGCGAGAAGGAGCTGATCCCCGATATTGGTACCATAATACGGAAACACTTTCCTAAAGACGGCCACCCTACAACCTTAGCAAGGCTTCGCCGGCGGGACAGCATCTGCGTTACGCCCAAGGGTCCCGCGCACGCGGGTTCCGCGCTATCGGAATCTGGCAGATTTCCGTTGTGAAACAGTGCAATGGCCGGGTTTTAACGGAGCCGATTCGACTTCAAAAGATACCAAACCTAAAGGCTTTATTCCCTAAAGTTTCGTCGGGCACACTCCAATAGCGACGGGACATGAGTAGCGCGGCTTCATTGCTTCAGGGGCAGGGCTCCCACAGTGCGGCCGCGCGTCCGGTCCGGCTGCCGCCGGAGATATTGAACCGCCGGGCCGGCCAGCGCCGCCAGATGCTGGCCGTGCAGGGCGTCAGCTACGCGCTCATCACCTCGGTTCTGCTGGTCTATTGCTACGCCGGCACCGTCCCGATCATCATTCCGTCGGCCTACTTTCTTTCCGGCATCGGGTTGGTGGCGATCTTCGTCGTGCTGTCGGAGGCCCATTTCAACGACCGGTTCGAGGATCATTATCTCACGATCTTCCAGGTCGCCGGCCACGTCGCGCTCCAGCTCTGTTTTCTGCTGGCGGTGCCCGGAATCGGATTTGCCTTCCTCAGCGTCGTATTCCTCATCTTCGGATTCGGTGCGCTGCGGATGACCTCGCGGCAGGCCGTCATCACGTGGACGCTCACGATGATCGGCCTGGCCCCGATCTTTCTGCTGACCAGCACGCCGATCGGTTTGCCGGTTGCGACCCAGACCGAACGTGTCGCCGCGATGCTCTCCTATGTCCTCACGATCGGGCAATGCGCCTTCGTGGGATTGTACGGCAGCACCATGCGCAAGATGCTCTACGACCGCAGCTTCGAACTGAAAGCGGCGTACAAGCGGATCGAGGAACTGGCCGAACTCGATGAGCTGACGGGGGCGTCCAACCGACGCAGCATCATGCGAATGCTGGAGGAGGAGATCGCCCGTGCGACCCGCGGCGGATCGCCATGCTCGATCGCGCTGATCGACCTCGACTGGTTCAAGCGCATCAACGACGCCTACGGCCACCCGACCGGCGACGAGGTGCTGCGGACATTCTCGATCACCATGTTCGCCAACATCCGCAGCGTCGACCGGTTCGGCCGCTATGGCGGCGAGGAATTCCTGCTGGTGCTGCCCGACATGGACGCCGGCCAGGCCATGCGGGCGCTCGACCGGTTGCGTGCCATTATTGCCGATCTCGATTGGAGCGCATTTTCTCCGGGCATGAAGGTGACCATTTCCGCAGGCGTCGCCACGCTGAAGCCGAACGAGACGTCAGACACATTCCTCGCGCGCGCCGACAGCGCGCTGTACGCATCCAAGGCGCAGGGACGCAACCGCATTACCAGCGCCTGATCCGACACATTTCAGCTCCGGCGGCGCAGAATCCGCCGCCAATTTTTGCTCCAGGACAGAGTCATGATTTCGAAAGCCGCCATCTCTCCCTCTCCCGGAAGTCTGCTCGATGAGCTGCAGTCCACGCTTGCGCACGGAACCGTCGCTCGCCGGGTAGAGACCCTGCGCCGGGTAACCGATCTCTTCATCAACGGCGCGGTGGATTATTCGGACGAGCAGGTCGGGCTGTTCGACGATGTCTTCCAGTGCCTGATCGATCACATCGAAACCTCGGCGAAGATGCTTTTAGCCAACCGTCTCGCCCCGATCGACACCGCGCCGCCGCTCACCATCCGCGCGCTTGCTTTCGACGACGTCATCGAGGTGGCAGGTCCCGTGCTGTCGCAATCGACGCGGCTCGACGACAAGACTCTGATCGAGAATGCGCGCAGCAAGAGCCAGGCGCATCTGATGGCGATTTCGACCCGCAAAACCCTGAGCGGCGCGGTCACCGACGTGCTGGTCCAGCGCGGCAACCATGAGGTGATCCAGTCGACCGTAAACAATCCCGGCGCGGAGTTCACCGAGCGCGGCTTTACCCGCCTCGTCAGCCGCGCCGAAGGCGACGACAATCTCACGACCTGCATCGGCCTGCGTCCGGCCGTGCCGCGGCATCTCTATCTGAAACTGCTCGCCAAGGCCTCCGACACGGTGCGGCAGCGGCTGGAGGCCGCCAACCCACAGCAGGCGGCCGAGGTGCCGACCGTGGTCAAGGAGGCAACGCGGCGCGCGCGCTCGGCGACCTCTGATATCACCAGGGACACTGCGATTGCGCACGCGCTGGTCAAGTCGCTGTACGAGGACGGCCGGCTCGACGAATCTGAGGTGGCGTCGTTTGCCGCGGCCGGGAAATTCGACGAGGCCAACGCCTCGATTGCAGCGCTCGCCAACGTACCGGTGGCGATCGCCGAAAATATGATGATCGAAAGCCGCGCCGAAGGCGTGATGATTTTGGCGAAGGTCGCGGGGCTGTCGTGGGCGACAGTCAGGGTCATCATCAAGATGCGCGACGAACTCTCCGGCGCGGAACCGGCCGATATTGTGACCTGCAAGGATACTTACGAGCGGCTGCGGCCGTCGACGGCGCAGCAGGTGCTGCGCTTCCACCGCATGCAGCAGAATACGCCCGCCGCGTGAGCACTGTGCTTCCGTAGCCGGATGGAGCCGCGAATCGTCAATACTTCAGCAGCTTCGATCCGAGCAGCGCGCCGAGCGCCGTTACCAACGCGGTTGCGATCGTGTACCAGGTCGCCACAAATAGCGGTGAATCGTCCGTGCAATGCGAGGCGTAGAGCGTCGCCGCCAGCCCCGCGGACAACAATCCGGCGATGGCGCCGGCGACCGCCGGCCGCGCCGGCGCGCCGTGCCGCAGCCCGATCAGCGCGCCGGCCAAAATCGGCAACGATAGCGCCGAGATGCCCGTCATGCAGACCCAGGAGTTCTTGCCGACCAGCCGCGTCATCATCGGCAGGCGCTGCGGCATCATCATCTCGCCGCCAATGCCTGCGGCCAAAATCCCGACGGGGGCGAGCAGCAGCCAGCCAAATCCGCGCAGCGAGGCCTCGGGCCGCGACAAATGCAGGCTAACGCCAATTGCCGAGATCGCCAGCGCCAGCGTCACCGCGAATTTCAGGTCGAAGAACGGGTTTCGCATCGCAACCATCACGTCGGGCCTGACGCCGAGCTCCGTAAAGAACATCAACAGCGAAACCGGTGCTGCAGCCAAGAGCGCCAGCATCAGCGCGAAGCCGACGGGGCGCGCGCGGTGCGCATTGTCGGCCGCCAGCGTTCGAATGAGCTGATCGGTATCCATTCTCATTGTTCCCGTAGCTTCGCCGTCAGGCTGGTCAGCCCACGGTGCAGCGCCACCCGCACCGCGCCCTCGCTCATCGAAAATTTCGCCGCCGTATCCTTGATCGAGGCGCGGTCGACCGCGATCGACTGCAGCACTTCGCGCTGGCGTGCCGGCAGCGTCTGAAGCTGGGCCGCGACCTCGCTAGCGGAAGCCGTCTCGGCCGGTGCTTCGCCGGGCAGCGTCTCGGCGAAATCGTCAATATCGACGAAAATGCGCCGGCCGCGGCGGCGCAGCGCATCGATCAGCTTGTTCCGGGCGATCGCAAACAGCCATGGAGCAAATGGGGCGCTGACATCCCAGGTATGCCGTTTCAAATGGACCGCCAGCAAAATGTCCTGCACGATGTCCTCGGATTGGTCGACCGGTTGCCCTGCCCGCGCCAGACCGCGGCGCGCGGCGGCCCGGAGCACCGGCGCGACGGCCTTGAGCAGGCGATGATACGCCGCACTGTCGCCTGCAATGGCCGACCGCATCAGGCCGGTCCATTCGTCATCCCGTTCGCGCACCCGCGCTCCTACCCTGGAATTCGGTCGATCTTTCAATTTGTTACGTCAGGACGACCAGATCACGAAGTCGTGATCGAAAGTCTTGACGCCGAAGCGTCCTGCCGCACCGGCCTGGCGGTGTCCATCCGGGAATCGGGACGGCCGGCTGCGCGGACGGCAGGCTCATAACATCGATTGCGCTGACAAGCATCCGGCGTAGCTCCTCCAAGAGAAGTCCGTGCCGGCAAAACGCCCGCCCGCACGTCCGCTGCAACACCATTGCCCAGCTTTTGCCCGGTGTTGCCCGAAGATTCCCTGTTTTTGCCGTGCTGTGGACACGCGGCGGGGTCTTTTTTCGGGACTGGGCGGCGGCCAATGGGGAGATTCCACATGACGATCAAGGCCAGCGCGGGATCGGCATTGATTTTAGCGGCAGGGCTTTTGGTAGGTTTCGCAGGACCACTGCCGGCGATAGCCGCCGGTACGGCTGCGGATAGCGCCGAGGTCTCGAAATCGGAGAGCGCGACATCCGGCAAGTCCGCCAGGACCGGTTCGCGCTACCTGAAGAAGCGCTCCGCCTATCGCAAATCCACCCCCGCCGCATCGAAATCCACCGAGAGCAAGAAGGCCGACGAAAAGCAGGTCGCTGATGCGAGCGGCAGCCCCCCACCCGCGATGCCCGAATGGCTCGCCAACGCCAACGCACAAATGACTTCGACCGATGCGGCCCCCGATACCGCCAAGGCCATGTCGGCGGCCATGTCGGAGAAAGCCAACACGGTCCTGCAGCAAGCGGCCGAGGACAAGCCGGCCGACGCGGAGGCGCCGGCCGACGCCGCCGTGGTTGCCTCCGACCAGCTCAACGATGTCGATCGGGCGCTGCAGGAGGAGACCCCCTCTACGCAGACGGTTGCAATGGCCTCGGCCAAATCGGCATCGGAGGCTCCTGATCAGGCCGCTAGTAGCGACAGCTCCACCCTGGACAAGACCTCGCTGATCGGAAAGATCTTTATCGCCTTCGGCGCCTTGCTGACGATGGCGTCGGCCGCGCGCATGTTCATGGCATAGCCGCCGGCGCACCATCCCCGCGTCCTGGGTCCGTTCGTTCCAGCCCACTTGAAGCCCACCCCGGCAGCGGGCACATTGCCCCGCGAAAAGGACTACCCCGGGGTGGATCATGGCAACGTTCGAAAACATCATTGTCGAGAGCAAGGGCGCGGTCGGCATCATTACGCTGAACCGGCCGAAAATGCTCAACGCGCTGTCGTTCGGCGTATTTCGTGAAATCGCTGCCGCAGTCGATGACCTCGAGGCCGACGACAAGATCGGCTGCATCCTGCTCACCGGCAGCGAAAAGGCGTTCGCCGCCGGTGCTGACATCAAGGAGATGCAGCCGAAAACCTTCATCGACATGTTCTCCAGCGATTTCACCGCCATTGGCGGCGACCGCGTCGCCACCTGCCGGAAACCGACGATCGCGGCCGTCAGCGGCTATGCGCTCGGCGGCGGCTGCGAGCTTGCCATGATGTGCGACATCATCATCGCCGCCGACACCGCAAAATTCGGCCAGCCCGAAATCACGCTCGGCACCATCCCAGGCATCGGCGGCACCCAGCGGCTGACGCGTGCGATCGGCAAGTCCAAGGCGATGGATCTGTGCCTCACCGGACGCATGATGGATGCGGCGGAAGCCGAGCGTTCCGGCCTCGTCAGCCGCGTCGTGCCGGCTGACAAATTGATGGAAGAAGCGCTCTCGGCGGCGGAAAAGATCGCCTCGATGTCGCGTCCGGCTGCGGCCATGGCCAAGGAAGCCATCAACCGCGCATTCGAGACGCCGCTGTCGGAAGGCATGAATGTCGAGCGCAATCTATTCCACTCGACCTTTGCGCTGGAAGACCGCTCCGAAGGCATGGCGGCGTTCATCGAGAAGCGCAAGCCGGTGAACAAGAACAGGTAACGCCGAGCTCTCTCCGCACGTCGTCCCTGCGAACGCAGGGACCCATACGCCTCGGCCGTCGTGTTGAAGCGACGATGGGCAGACATCTTCTCTAAGCAACTACGCCCTGTGGTTATGGGTCCCTGCGTTCGCAGGGACGACGGATTATAGCTTGCCGCTCCTCGCCAGCGCCGCATTGACCAGCGCGCGATAAGCACGGTCGGCAAACGTCGTCGGGCGATCGAGTCCTAACCGCGCCAGACATTCGCGCTTCGACGCATCCGGCGGCTGCGTCATCCCCTGCCACAGCAATCCGGGCAGAACCAGTGGCGTCCGCTGCGCTTCCCGCAGCAACTGCAGCGCCGGGATCAGCCGCTGCTCGACCTCGGTAAAGTCGGTGCCGAACGGAAATGACGGCAGCAGCCCGGTCTCGCGCGCGGGCTTCAAAGCCTCCGTCACCCGTTCCGGAAAATTCTCGCGATGCGCGCGCGGAACTTCAAATGCCTTCGGCAGCTTGCCGGCATCCTTGGCGATCTTCGTAAGCTCGTCCTGGAAACGGGAATCGGTAACCTGCAACATCGCCGCAATGGTCTCGGCGTCCGATCTGCCCCTGACATCGGCAACGCCGTATTCCGTGACGAAGACGTCGCGCAGATGCCGCGGGATGGTCTCGTGACCGTAGCTCCAGCGGATGTTGGAGTGCGTCTTTGCACCCGCCTGCCGCGTCGCCTCCAGCGTCAGGATCGACCGCGCGCCTTGAAGCGCGAACGCCTGCGCCACGAAATTATACTGGCCGCCGACGCCGCTGACGACCTGGCCATCGTCGAGGCCGTCCGAGATCGCGGCCCCCATCAGCGTCGCCATCATCGCGTTGTTGACGAAGCGGGCGCCGACGCGCGCCCGGCGCTTGGCATCCTCGTCGCCATAGAGCTCGTTGGTGAAGGACACCGGCATCATCCGGATGCGCGCGAGTTGCTCGTCCGGCATTTCGCGCAACGCGCGATAGAGCGATTTCGGCCCGAGGAAGAACGCGCCGTGCAGCGTCACGCCGTCGACCTCGCGCTTGAGAACACCGGCGTCGATCAGGCCGAGAAACGCCTCGATCAGCATTTCGCTGACGCCATAGAGTCCCGTCTCGAACGGTCCCGTGTGCGCTTGCTCGATTCCAGGCGCAAGCCGCTTCATGATGGTGCCGAATTGCGCGTTGTCGCGGTGGCGAACGATCAGCCCCTGCGCCAGCGCATCACCGACCTGGCCGATGCCGATCTGCAGGGTGCCGCCGTCAGGCACGAGGCTAGCTGCATGAAGCCCGATCGCGTATTTGGTGTCGCTGACCGGCTCGGCCGGCGGCGCAAACAGCGGGAAATCCGTCGCGGGACTGTCGAGAACAGCGGAAAATTCGTCCGCCGGCAAATCGCCCGGGCCCGGCATGAACGGCAGTTCGGAATTGACTTGGCCGATCAGCTTGAACGACGCGCGACCTTGCTCACGGGCGTGCAAGATGTCGAGCGTGGTGTCGGTGTTGCAGCTCAGGCTGTAGCGCGTCACGCCTTCGACCACGCGTTTCGCGACCAGTTGGGTGACGACGTTCAGCCCGCGCGTCAGCAGGTATGACGAAGCATGGGTATAGTTTGCTGAGATGTAATGCTGCTGCGCGTACGGCACGTGCAGCCATTTGCCGGCCAGGAAGAAAAACTCGATCACCCTGATGTTGGGCGGCAGTTCGCCGGCATGCAGCGCATTCGCATACGTCAGATCGGGATAGCCGCCGAACAGGCGATCGATCACCGGGCCGATGAAGCGCCGTTCGAGCAAGCTTGAAGGCCGGGGCTTTTCCAGCGTCAGCGCCGAAAACAAAGTGAGCTTGATCGAGCGGTCGGCGGCGGCGCGTGCGTACAGCGCGTTGACGACATGATTGGCCTTGCCGAGCCCGAGCGGCAAGCCGACCATGAGGTCGGTTCCGACCTCGCGGATGATATCCTCCGCGATCTCTTCGGGATCGGAAAACAGCTTTGGCATCAGTAGCGGACCCGGGGCATAGCTGCGAAGCTAACCGCCCTGAATCGGACGCCAGCCACCGAAGCTATAGCGCATCTGCCGCCGAACTTCGTCTGTGACGAACCGGCAACAGCCAAGCTTTGATTTCACCGAATTAATGTACTGATGTCGCGCGGCAGTTTGCCTGTAGCGACCGTGCCCCCTAAACAGGTAGACGAGGCTGTCGGCGGGGGCGGACGGACAGTGCATGATCCGGAATGACGGGTAACCGGCATTCCCTGGAGATCATGCCGAAACAAAAAGATAGAGCGGGATGACTCGAAGCAGGGTTATCACGTTCTTGTGTTGACTACGGGGTCAAATGGCTAAGCGTGCCGCAAGGGTTGGCCGCGTTGAAAGACGGTTGCTTCGATCGGGCATTTGCCTTGCTGCGGCTTGCCTCGCGCTTGCGGCGCCGGCTGCGCATGGCGAATCGCTCCCCGAGGCGCTGGCCAAGGCCTACCAGACCAATCCCGCGCTCAATGCCGAGCGGGCGCGCCAGCGCGCCACCGACGAGAACGTGCCGCAGGCGCTTTCGGGTTATCGGCCGCAGATCATTGCTACTCTCTCCGCCGGCTTTCAGGCGGTGCGCAACCTGCTGCCCGACAACACCGTCCAATCGGCGAACCTGAAGCCCTGGACCATCGGCGTGACGGTGTCCCAGACGTTGTTCAACGGCTTCAGGACCGCCAACAGTGTACGCGTGGCGGAATTGCAGGTGCAGGCCGGCCGCGAGGCGCTGCGCAATGTCGGTCAGGGCGTGCTGCTGGATGCGGTCACGGTCTATACAAACGTTCTCGCCAACCAATCGCTGGTCGAAGCCCAGCGCGCCAACGTGGAATTTCTGCAGGAAACGCTCGGCATCACCCAGAAGCGTCTGAATGCCGGCGACGTCACGCCAACCGACGCTGCGCAGGCCGAGGCACGTCTGAGCCGAGGCCGCGCCGATTTGAATGCCGCTGAGGTCAATCTAGCCGTCAGCCAGGCGACTTATCTTCAGGTCATCGGCAACGCGCCCACCGTGCTCCGCCCTGCCGAAGCCGTGGATCGCCTGCTGCCGCGCAGCCGCGATGACGCCACCGGGCAGGCCTTCCGCGGGCATCCTGCCGTGATGGCGGCAAGCTTCGATTTCGACGTCGCCACCACCTCGATCCGCGTCGCCGAGAGCAGCCTGATGCCGACGATCACGCTGCAGGGAAGCGTCAGCCGCAGCAAGGACTCGGATCCCACGCTTGGTACCCTCGGGACCGACCAGGCTTCGGTGACCGGCCAGCTCACACAGCCGATCTATGACGGCGGTATGGCCGCCTCACAGACCCGGCAAGCCAAGGAAATCGCAGCGCAAAGCCGGCAGGTGCTGGACCAGGTCCGCAATCAGGCCCGCACCGCCGCGGTCGGTGCCTGGGTCGCTAATGAAGGCGCCAAGATCGCGGTGACCGCATCCGAAGCCGAGGTCCGCGCCGCCACCGTCGCGCTGCAGGGCGTGCAACGGGAGGCGGCCGGCGGCCAGCGCACCACAGTCGACGTGCTGAACGCGCAGCAGGATCTGATCCTGGCGAAGGCCCGGCTGATCGGCGCACAGCGCGACCGCGTGATCGCCTCCTATACCCTGCTCAGCGCGATCGGCCGGCTCGACGTGAAGACGCTCAACCTCAAAACGCCGGACTACCTGCCGGAAGTGCATTACCATCAGGTGCGCGACGCCTGGCACGGCCTGCGCACGCCATCGGGGCAGTAGATTGTATTTCCCCGTCATTCTGGGGCGATGCGAAGCATCGAACTATGGTGCGCAATTGCGCACCTGAGAATCTCGAGATTCCGGGTCTGGTCCTTCGGACCATCCCGGAATGACGACAAACGCAGTGTTAACCGGGCGCTGATCATGTCCGGTATTTTCAGTCGCCAGCCATTTGCGTTCGCCTAAAACGCGGGTCCGCTTCCATCACCCGTTTATTTTGATCGATTTTGCGAGGCCTCGTGGTTTCAAACATTCTGCGCTGGTCGGCCAACGGCTTGTTGGTCCTGCTCCTGTCCGCAATCCTTGTGGTCACCTCATTCCGCCTTGCGGCGTCGATACGCGAAACCGGAGCGCGCGCCCAACTGGCGCCGCGGACCGGCCACCTGGTGCCGACGCGTTCAGGCCGCGTGTTCGTGCAGGAGAAGGGTCCGGAGGATGGCATTCCCGTGGTGCTGTTTCACGGCACGGCGGCGTGGAGCGAGCTATGGCGGCACACCAGCGACGTGCTGGCCGCGGCCGGCTTTCATGTGATCGCCCTCGATCTCCCGCCGTTTGGATTCTCGGACCGTCCCGGCAGCTATACGCGACAGGATCAGGCCGCCCGGATCAACGATGTGCTTGATGCGCTGAAAGCTGAGCCCGCCATCATCGTCGGTCACTCCTTCGGCGCTGGGGCTGCGACCGAACTGGCGATGCGATATCCGGATCGGACACGCGCACTGGTGCTGGTCGATGCCGCGCTCGGATTGACGGCTGCGCCATCGGACGCGCCCTGGGTGGTCCAACCGCAATGGATTCGTGAAGTCCTGGTGTCACTGACCATCACCAATCCCGTGGCGACGCAAATGCTGCTCAAATCGTTGATCGCGAAGAAAGAGCGTGCGCTGCCTGAATATGTCGCGATCCTGCAAAGGCCGCTGGCGCAGCGCGACAGCACGAGCGATATCGCCGACTGGCTGTATTATTTCCTCGGCACCGATACCAATGCCGCGAGCGCGGACCGCAATGCCTATGCGAAGCTGGAAGTCCCCGTCGCGATCCTGTGGGGCGACAAGGATACCATCACCCCCGTTGAGCAGGCTCTCGATCTCCGAACGCTGCTGCCGCCGGATACGGACCTGACATTGCTGCCGGGGCTCGGTCACATTCCGCAGATCGAGGACCCCGCCATGTTCAACGATGCCCTGCTCAAGACGCTTGGAAAACTCTAGACTGAGCCGAGATTCGGCCGGAGACATCATGGACATCATCAGACTGTGCGCCTGGGGCTATGCCGCCCTGCTCGGCTTCGTGATCCTAACCGGTTACATCCCAGCCTTCATCGACGCCAATGACATGATCTTCGGGCTGTTTCGCCGCACCTGGTACGCCGATGGACTGCATCTCGTCTCCGCGCTATGGGCGGCAACCGCGGCGATGACCTCGCGCCGCGCCTCGGAACTGTTCTTTCAATTATTCGGCGTTTTCTACTTTGCCGACGGTATGCTCGGCCTGCTCACCGGCAGCGGCTATCTCGACTTCGGCATCCTGATCAACGGCGTCCTTGACCTGCCGCTCTCGACGCGGTTTTTCGCCAACGCGCCGCATCTCGGGCTCGGCGGCGTGGCAATCCTGATCGGCTATGGGCTGGCGCCGCGGACGCGGACCACCGTTCATGCTTAAATGGCTACGGCGCATCCTCGCTGTTGTCGCGATCCTGATCGCGTTGTCGGTGCTTATGCCACTGGCCTATATCGAGGGTGCCTGCCGCCCGGCTTCCAGCGCCTCAGCATCCGCCACACCCGCGGTGACCCTTCCCGCAATCGACGAGCCGGGCTACCGGCGCAAGCTGAACAATACGTTCTTCA
This sequence comes from Bradyrhizobium sp. CSA112, assembly GCF_029051645.1. GTDB lineage: Bacteria > Pseudomonadota > Alphaproteobacteria > Rhizobiales > Xanthobacteraceae > Bradyrhizobium. The sequence continues at coordinate 21,192 of NZ_JAACFS010000001.1, read as the reverse complement.
CCTTTCCGGAGTGGTACATCGTCTATTCCTTCGAGGATTTCGGCCGTTTCCTCGATCGCTCCAGCGAAAGCCACTTCAATTATTTGAGCCATATCTTCGGTTTCTGGCGAAGCTTCTGCACCATCAACCGCGCCGTGCCTGCGACGGGAGAATCCCTGGCCGAAGTCAAGACGATGATCTACGTGATCGGGATCAGCTATTCCGTCGAATATGCCGTCAAGGGATTTTACGAGAACACCATCGGCCGCGTGTTCGAGTGGATCAGGGGCGAGAAGCGCACGCCGCAGGATGAGTTCGGCCGCGCCGTGCTGCAGGACTATGCCGCCTTCCTCAATACCATTCCCTGGTACAAATATCCGTTTCGCGAGAAGCTCGACGGCCTCTTCGCGATCTCGGCGCCAACGCCGAGCAATCTGCGCACCTGGGAGCGCGACTTCGCGCTCGGCGCGGAATATTTCGTCAAGATCAGCTATGCCGCGCTGATCCAGAAGGCGCTCGACGCCAGCAATGACGATGAGCCGCGCGATATCATGTTTGCCGTCGCGACACTGCCGCCGGAGACGTTGGCGAGGGAGCCACGCATCAAACCGATCCGCGCGCTCAACGCACAATGGCAGCTCGTGCAGACGCCACGCTACAAGGCGTTTACCGAGATCGTCCAGGGCCTGCTGGACCAGGGATATGGCGTTGCGGAGATCGCGGGCAATCGCGACATTCTCATCACGGTGATAGCGCCGGATGCCGCGAAACTCGATATCAAGGGCACGACCGAACTGTTTTCGCTGGAACTGGATGCCCGGCCCGGTTTTCGCAGGGCCGGCCTGAAGGCCAGGATCGACCGGCTCGTCGACATCAATCGCGAGCTCAAGGCCAGGGGTGCAAGCATTGAGCACTTCTATGATTACTGACCGGCGTCAACGCGGCGGTTGGCGGTGGGGCCGGATTGCCGGCGCTATCGCGCTCGTCAGCGTCGGCTGGCTCGCGGTAGTTGTTGCGCTGACCTTCGGCTCAGCCCCCGGCAAGTCGATGGCGATCATTGGCCCGCCCTCCCAGGCACTGGCAGCCATCGCCAAGGCCAACGGCCGCATCCTCGCCTCGAATAACTACGTCACCATCGCGCGTTCCGACGATGCCAATTTCGTCGGCCGCCTCTACGCGGCCGGCGCGCTGTTGGTGCTCGACGCCGAACAGGCCGGCGGCTGCAGCGGCCTGCCGCCGAAGCGGTTCACCGTGCAGCTTTGACGACGGACCAGAGTTCCAGCCTGGCCGGCCTGCCCTAGACGGCTTAATCCTTCTGTGCCTGCGGGTTATCTCTCGGCTTGAGTACCCATTTCGGCCGAAATACCTGTATAATGATGGCGGGCCGACCTTCCGGCCGACGGGCTAAAGACCATGATCAAGACATCAATGAACCGGTTGGTCGTGCCCCTGATAGGGCTTGTTGCGGCGAGTGGCATCGGAACGATCGTCGCCATGCAGTACATTGGGCGCGAGCCGACTGCTGATAAGGCTGCAAGCGTCGCGCCAAAACCGGCCACTGATGAGCGCGTCAAGGGGCCGGCACTCGCAAGCGTGCAGGCGGAGGCAAACGCGGTGGCGGCCGCGCTGGCCGGATCGACCGCCACGCCCGAGAGCGGCGACGGCGAGCCGGCGTTCGACGTCGCCCGCATCGAGCCGAACGGCGAAGCGGTCATCGCGGGACGCGCGGCGCCGGGCGTGACCGTGGAACTGCTGCGAAATGGTGAACTGCATGATCGCGTCGTCGCGGATCCATCCGGGCAATTCGCGATGATCCCGCGCCCGCTACCGCCAGGCACCTACGATCTGACGTTGCGCGCCAAGCAGCCCGACGGCAGAGAGACCATATCCAAACAGAGCGTGACGGTGGCGCTTGAGCCGAATCTGAAGGAACGGCCGGTCGTGGCCCTGATGACGCCAAACAAGCCTACCGTCGTGATGTCACAGCCAGCTCAGGCGAAGCCGGAAACCGCTGCGGTGATTGTGGAGGCGGTCGAGATCGAAGCCGGCGGCAAATTCCATGTGAGCGGCCGCGCGCGCGCCGGCGCCCCGATGAGGCTCTATCTCAACGACAGCTTTATTGCGTCGGTAACGGCGGCGACGGATGGACGTTTTGCCGTCACGATCAATGAGGGAATCGGGCCCGGGAATTATCGCGTAAGGCTGGACGAGGTGGATTCGAAGTCCGGCGTGGTGCGTGGACGCGCCGAGGTGCCGTTCAACGCGCCCGACCCGGTGGTTACCGCGTCGGTACCGCCGCGCACCTCACCTTCCAAACCGGACTCCGCCGCCCTGCCGAAGTCCCAGGTGGCGGATGCATCGGCCGGCGCCCTGCCGGACGTCACGAACTCCTCCAGCGTCGTGGTGCCGAAGATCTCGACCACCACGGTATCGCGCGGTGACAGCCTGTGGCGAATCAGCCAGGCCACCCTCGGCGCGGGCACGCGCTACGCCACGATTTACAAGGCCAACCGGGAGCAAATCCGCAATCCCAACCTTATCTATCCCGGCCAAACCTTTGTCATTCCCAACCGGGAAGCCAATCCTTAAGGAGTGCTCAAACGGACTTTAATGCTCCTGCCGCTCTAAAAAAATGGCCTTCGAAGAACAACGAGCGCGTCAAAGGCGCTGTCTGGTCGACCCCGTACTCGGTCCTTGATGGCACCTTGGACGAATGCATCACCAAGTTTCTGGAGCAACCGCTCAGCCAACGTCATCTCTACGAGATTCATACCGCCCCACAGGGCGATTTGATCCCCAAGATAATCTCCGCCGAACTCGTCGTTGAACTTGCGAGGCTGCGCGATTTCTTGTGATGTCCATGATTACCATCTCGCTTTGCCGAGCTATGCACGATGCTCGCGATGGCAGACAGGCGTTACGACGCGTATTTCTGGTAAAACGTATTGGTGAACAACTCGCCCGGATCATACTTCCGTTTCGCTGCGAAGAAAGCGTTGATCTCCGGGTATGAGCGCTGCAACTGGTCGCGCGAATAATAGAGCTGGTAGGGCAGGAAAAACCGGCCTTTGTGCGCAATCGTAAGGTCGATCAACTCCTCCGTCGCCTTTTTCATTCGCCGATTGCCCTCCTCATCGGTGGACTGGTTGATGTAGAGCACCAGCGAGAACGCCGGCTGCGGCGAATAGGTCAGGAAATTGTTCTCCTGATGGACGACCCGCACCGACGCATTCAACAGATTGGTCTTGTTGTCGGTCAACACCTTGCGCATGCCATCGACGAACGAGACGAACTGGCTGCGCGGAATGAAATACTCGTGCAGGATATCGGTATCGTCAGGCAGTGAGTTGCGCAGGTAAGGCACGGAATCGTGCATCGGGTCGTTGCGGTTGACGAGGCAGGCCTCCGCCGATCCGATCGCCTGCGCCCGCGTGACCGTGCAGTTTTCCATGCGATGCTCGATATGTTTCTCCGACAGCCATTTTATTTCCTGAAACAGCGGGCCTTGCTTGGACAGGTTGATGGTCAGTCGCCGCAATTTGGTGCCGCTGACCTCGCCGAGCGGTTCTCGTTTGAAATCGGTACCGTCGACCTTGGTGTAGGTATAGAGCAGCAATTCCTTCAGGAACAAGCTTGGCGCGGTCGAGAGATGGCCGTACATCAGGCCGATATTGGCGTCCTTCTCGATCTCGCCGGCGAACAGCGCCGGAAATTCCTTGTAGTCCATCATGCGACGGTCAGTCTGATAGACCAGATTGTCGGCGATATCGAGTTCGGCCTCGACGATCACACCGAACAGGCCGTAGCCGCCGACCACAAGGTTGAACAGATCCGGGTTCTCGGTCGCCGACACCGTTCGCAGCGAACCGTCCGCCAGCATCACCTTCATTGATTTGATCGATTTGGCGAGCGCGCCGGCCTGATGGTCCATGCCATGGGCATTGACCGAGATCGAGCCGCCGACGGTGAAAATGTCGGTCGATTGCATCGCCCGGACCGCAAAGCGCGGGTGCAACACGTTCTGGATGTCGTGCCAGGTCGCGCCCGGCTGTACCGTGACCGATCGCGAAGTCTCATTGAGCACGATCTTGTTGAAGCCGCGCATATCCAGCACGATGCCGCCCTTGCGGAAGGCGTGCCCGCCCATGCTGTGGCGCACGCCGGCGGTCGTAACCGAGAGCTTGTTGTCGCGCGCAAAGGCCAGCGTCTTCGCGACGTCCTCGACGCTGCGCACGTCGACCACGCCATAGATTTCGGTTTTGCTGAGACAGCTCGCGTCGTTGATGCTGCCGCCAAGCTGCGACCACCTTACGTCCTTGAGTGGCGCAATCGCCTTGATCCGCTCCAGATCGATTTTCGTCTGCTCACCGCCGCCGACCGCAGGGCCGCAATCCTTCTCCCCGGTCGGATCGGCAGCCAGCGCCTGAAGCTTGCGATAGCTGTAGACACCGAGCAGCACGACCGCCACGGCGGCGACCGACACGCCGGTTTTGAGCTTTTGGGAAAATTTTTGCATGAACTGATTCCAGGGGGATTGCGAGATATTCCGGGTGGGCGGATCATTAGTCAAATTTGGGCGGCTTCTGGTTCGATAGACCGGTTGCATTACCGAAGCGATAAGCCGGAGCGAACAAATGAAGAGCTGCCGCATACATGTGATGGGCGCATCGGGCGCGGGTGTCACCAGCCTCGGCCGCGCTCTCGCTGGTGCGCTGGCCATCCCGCATCACGACACCGACGATTACTTCTGGCTGCCGACGGAGCCGCCGTACCGGGACAAGCGCGACGTCGCCGAGCGGCTGAAGCTGATGCAGGATGTCTTCCTGCCACGCGCGGCCTGGGTATTGAGCGGATCGCTTAACGGTTGGGGCGATGTGTTGATTCCAAATTTCGACGCGGTCGTCTTCCTCACAACCCCTCGCGATATGCGGTTGCAGCGGCTGCGGGCACGCGAGGCCACCCGCTTCGGCGCCGATGCGGTGGCGCCCGGCGGCTGGCGGCATGCAGAGACCGAGGAATTCATTGAATGGGCATCGGGCTATGAAGACGGCAATGTGAGCCGTAATCAGGCGAAGCATCAGGCCTGGCTTGCCCAACTGCCCTGCCCCGTGCTGCGGATGGATGGATCGCGGCCGTTACCCGAACTGGTCGCGGAAGTTCGCGCGGTGATCGGCGACCTCGCATGACGGCGCCTTCTCGCGGCCCACTTCTCCCGATAGTCTCTCCGCGCAGACCGAGGCAAAGCAACGCCCGGCGCGTGGCGGGAGAACGCTGGAGTTGACGGGCGACCACGCCCTGTCGAGACACCAATCAATAATAGAATCGCAGGGAGAACACCAATGCTGACGCGACGCAGTGTGATGCTCGCCTCAATCGCTGCCGGAGTGATCATGAACAACAGAACAGCCTCTGCCAAAGCGGCGCAGCCCGCGACGCCGGTGAATTTCGACGTGCCCGCGGGCGCCTGCGACTGTCACACCCACATCCATCCGGACCCTGAGAAATTCCCGTTCTTTTCCGGCCGCGTCTATACGCCCGAACTGGCCTCGCCCGAGGAAATGACCGCCCTGCACAAGACGCTGCACATGGAGCGCGTGGTGATCGTCACGCCCTCGATCTACGGCACCGACAACTCGGCCACGCTGTTCGGCATCGCGGCGCGAGGCCCGACCGCGCGCGGGGTCGCCGTGATCGACGACAAGACGTCGGAGAGCGATCTCGACCTCATGGGCAAGGCCGGCATTCGCGGCATCCGCCTCAATCTCGCAAGTGGCGGCGTCAATGACCCGAACGTTGGCCGCCCGCGCTTCACGGCCGCCGTCGAGCGCATGAAAGCGCGCGGCTGGCACGTGCAGCTCTATACCAATCTGGCGATGATATCAGCGATCAAGGATCTGGTCATGGCCTCGCCGGTGCCGGTCGTGTTCGATCATTTCGGCGGCGCCAAGGCCGCCCTCGGAGTCGAGCAGCCGGACTTTGCCGACCTCGTGGATCTCGTCAAATCGGGCAAGGCCTATGTGAAGATTTCCGGCGCCTACCGCGCCTCGAAACTGGCGCCCGACTACACCGATTGCATCCCGCTCGCCAAAGCGCTGATATCAGCCAATCCCGACCGCATCGTCTGGGGCACCGACTGGCCGCACCCGAATTCGGTCACGCCTGCGGGCAAGAAGATCACCGACGTCACGCCGCTGTTCCAGATCGACGACGGACGGCTCTTGAACCAGCTTCCGGTATGGGCGCCGGACGCGGCGATCCGCAAGAAGATCCTGGTCGACAATCCGGCGCAGCTTTACGGATTCTGAAACCCGGCGCGCGAGGCCGCGACACGCTCTGCAGGCCGGAGCACGTCGCGGTCGTAATCGCGCAGCCAGTTGCCGGCCTTGCGCAGGCCGCCGAATGGGAACAGGTGAAATCCCGCGATCGGCGCGGTCGCGGCCGCAGGGGCGCAACGCAGGCCCCTGAGGACATCGTCCGGCCCGGTATCCGTCAACAGCCGGCCGAACCGGCCGATCTGGGCCCGCAGCGCGCGCATCGAATTGCCGATGCCGCAGCGAAGCGCGAACTTGGTCAATGTCGCCGGCGTGGCCGGACCGGCCAGGCCGATGATGACAGGAAGATCAATGCCGGCGCGATCGAGCGCGCCGATCCATTGCAGGATCGGCATGCTCTCGAAGCAAAATTGCGTGACGACATCGACCCGCGTTCCGGTCCTCTGTCCCCACTCGCGCCACGCTTTGAGCCCCTGCAGCGCATCCGGCAGTCCGAGATAGGGATGGCCCTCGGGGTGACCTGCCAGGCTGACGGACGCAATCCCGTACGCCTCGATCAATCCGCTAGCGGCAACATCGCGCGTCGATTTGAACGGCCCCTTCGCCGCCGCGACATCGCCCGCGATCAGGAGGATCCGCGATACGTCGGCCTCGCCCCGCGCACGCGCCAGGAAATCGTCGAACGCCTCCCGTGAGGCCATTTCACGCGCCGCGATGTGCGGCACCGGATTGTAGCCGGCCCGGCGGAGCGCGGCAGCCGTTTCGACGTTGTGGCGATAATTGTCACCGGGCAGGAACGTGATGGTGACGTCCGTGCCTTCAGCGAAATGGTCGCGCAGTTCCGCGATCTGATGCCCGCGCGAGGAGATCTCGACTGATACGGACGACAGCAGCGCTGCTAGTCTGTGGGATGACTGATCGGAGACGGTCACGGGCGCCTCCCAAGGTCAAGCCGGCGCGCGGCGGCGCGAGATCACGTAGGTTTCGTCGTTGAACCACAGGCCGCCATGCTTCCTCAGCACGCGGTCGGTGGCTTCGAGGTAACGGCCGTCACGAACCACTTCCGACAACCTGTTATCCTCGATCTGCGCGACGTAGATCGCGGCGTTCCAGGCCGCGAACAGCGTCGATGTCCCGATCGGTCCGCTGACTTCGTCCGGCAGCGTGTGCATGTGGTAGCGGAAGATCGAGCGCGCGTCGGAGGACGCATTGAAACTGTAGTGCCGCGCCGCCGCGCCAAGCTCGTGCTTGACCTGGCGCAGGATCGCGTAACGGTCGGTCTTGAAGGGATCGTCGCCCGGCCAGACCTGATCGATGATCTCGATGCCGGGATCCCTTCCGTGCGAATGGATGCCGATCAGCCGTCCGCCTGGCCGCAGCGATTTGACCAGCGGCGTCACCACTTTCGAAGCCTTGAACTCGACGCTCGCCCGCGCCCGGTAAGGCTGCGAAGCGATGACGAGATCATAGTCGGCCATCACCCGGCCGGGCCGCGGCATGATCGGATCGAGCAGGAACGAATGATCCTCGCGCCGCAGCGTCAGGATGACCGGGCGCTGGTAGACCGGATTGCCCGTGGTCGGGCTGATGCCTGCGCGCCAGTGCTCGGCCAGGAACCCTTCGAGCTCGCCGATCTGCTCGGCAAAGCCGTGCGCAGTGTTGCCGGTCAGCGTGACATCCTTCCAGATCAGGCCCTGCGCCGATGTCACCGAGCGCGGCGTCAGCCACGGCGCCTCGCCGTAATACAGGTTAGTCACGACCAGCACGGTGGCGGGATGCTCGAACAGGCGGTCCGCCATCTTCTCCAGCATCAGGCGGACGTCTTCGTAGCTGATCTCTTTCGCCACCACGTAGAGCGGCATGGTAGGAAATCGCGCATGCACCGCCCGCATCACGCGTGACAGCACGGTGCCGTCGCCGACCCCGGCGTCGAAGATGCGAAGCGCCGGCGGCGCCGGCTGCAGATTGCCGAGCTCAAGCGAAATGCGGTTACCGACCTCGGACTTCTCGCTGCAGGTCGAGACGAACAGCAGGTATTTCTGGCGGTTGTCGAAGAATCGGAAGCCTGGTGGCGCGACGGCGTTGGCGGCGGCCGCGTCATTCAACGGTTTGGCTGACGGCGACGCTTCGCCGGCCGCTGCGGTCGAAGCGGGCCTGTGCTCGGACAGATACGCGCGGACCTTGTCGAGGGTGCCGGTCGTGATCCTGGCGCCGTCGCGCAGCCGCGACACCAGCTTGCCGTCGTTGACCACCAGCCGCCCGAAGGTCGATTCAGCGGTCTGCGTCTGACGGCAATAGTCACGGATTTCTCCGAGTATTTGCTCGGCGGTCGGCGGCGATTTGGGCGCCGACTTCGCCGGCTGCGTGTGGCCGTTCGATTGGCCTGTAGATCCCTGGCTTTCCTCGATCCGCACGGCTTGCTCCTGCGGGTTGTCCCTGCCGACATCAAGGGACCGCCGCAGGATCGCGTCAACCACAAACCGAGTGGGCAGGAAACATGGGCACGCGCCCACACGCCTCACCGCGCGTCGCGCGAGAACCGAGATCAGCCCCGGCAGCGTCACAGGGATGACGACCGGAGCCCGGCAAAAAATCTACGCCGGCCGCAGCCATTGCGGCGCGTGACTGCCGAGCGGCATGGCCGGACGGGCCCAAAATGCTGGGGTTTTCGACAAGATCGCCGAATGCCTGACCGAGCGCAGCGCACCAAAGCCGGACGGAATCTCCTCGATAAAGGGCATCACCGCCTCCCCCGCAAGATCAAGGGTGTTCAGTCCATCGGCGGTCCGGGCCGAGATTCCACAGCCAGCGTCCGGTCTGCGCCAGCGACACCTGGACGTGCCAGCTTCCGCCTTCACGCGCCTGGCGCACCTTGGCCATCATGGCGCCGAACGCCATGAAGTAGCCGGTAGCATGGTCGAGCATCTGCGCCGGCAATTCCTTCGGTCCGTCGACGCCGGCGGCCTGCCCCTCGGCATGGTTGAATCCGGTGGCGGTCTGCACCAGCGAGTCGAAGCCGCGCCGCGCGGCCCAGGGACCTGCGGCACCATAGGCCGACAGCGTGACGTAGATGATACCGGGATTGATGCGCGCGGCTTCCTCCGGCGAGAAGCCGAGACTGGCGATGGCGCGCGGCCGATAGCCCTGCGAGAAAATATCCGCCTGCGCCAGCAGCTTCCGCAACACCGCCCTGCCCTGCTCAGTCTTGAGTTCGACGAAGGTGGTCAGCTTGCCGCGCCCGGTGTCGATGGTGAGCCAAGGAATCACCGGCAGATCGGGGCCGGAAATCAGCAGCACGTCGGCGCCGTGCGCGGCGAGCGTACGCCCCGCGACGGGGCCGGCGATGACGCGCGACAAATCGAGCACGCGAATCCCTGCGAGCGGCCGATCGCCCTCAGGCCACGGCTTTGGCGGCGCCTCGCCGATCTTCGTGATCGAGATCAGCGGCAATCCGGCAAGCGCCCTGGCGTGCGGCAGCGCCGACCATTCGTCATGCGAGCGCATCAACGCGACGACACAGCCGCCGGCATAGGCTGCGGTCTCGAAGGCCTCGCCGTCCCGTTGCATCAGCGCGGCCTGCACCTCGTCGCGATCGGGCTTGCAGTTCAGCACCTTGCAGACCGCGTCGCGGTGATGCGGGAAGTTGGTGTGGAGGCGCACGAACCTGTTGTCGCGGGTTTTGTAGATACCGGCGATCGCGTCCCAGGCAGGCGGCGCCGGCTTGCCGTCGACGCGCAGATAACGCTCGCTCCGGCATTCGACCACGGCATGGCGCATATCGACCGCGACCTGCTGCGCCTCGCCGCTGCGCATTTTCCAGATCTCGGCCGCGGCGAGCGCGCTCGCGGCGACGCTGACCTGTGCGGCGGCCGCGACGCGAAACGAGGACGGCAGTTGCGGCTCGTCGCCGGACAGCGTGACCGCGTCGAGCGCGGAAGCCTCGCCCCCGGTAGAGGTCCAGATATCGGAAAGAATTTCGCGGGGGCTTTGCATCGGCCTTTCACTTTCCTGACGTCCTGTCCAACATCCCGAGCAATCGTAGCCCGGATGGCGCCTGAGCGAAATCCGGGACGGTCTTGCCAAGCAGGAGCCTCTGACCCGGATTACGCGGAGCCTGTCATCGGGCGCGCGTTCGCGCGACCCGTTGGCTCCATCCGGGCTGCGAAGCACTATCGTCATTGCGAGCGCAGCGAAGCAATCCATAGTTCAGCACGGGGATAGATGGATTGCTTCGCTGCGCTCGCAATGACGGCAAAGCGTTGGCGATTTGAGCTTTCGTCACAACCGTCATGACCGCTACAATGCGGCGGGACTACATAAGGACAACAAGATGGATCTGGGTTTGAAGGGAAGAAACGCCGTCGTACTGGGCGGCACGCGCGGCATCGGACGGGCGATTGCCACGACACTTGCCGCGGAAGGCGCCGGCGTCGCGGTCTGCGCGCGCAACGCCGATCAGGTCGCCAGCACGGTCAGCGCGTTGAAGGCGATGGGCGTGAAGGCGGCTGGCGCGGCCGTCGATATCACCGACGCCACCGCATTGAAGTCGTGGATCGCTGATGTCGCGCAGAACCTCGGCAGCCTCGACATGCTGTTTTCCAATGCCGGCGCGATGGCGCAAGGTGCCGATGCCGCCTCGTGGGAGCAGAATTTCCGGCTTGATGTGCTCGGCGCCGTCAACGCGTTCGAGGCGGCGCGTCCCTTCCTCGAAGCCGGCGGCGAGAGGAGCGGCGACGCGGCCTTCGTCATCATCTCGTCGGTTTCGGCGGCACAGGCGAGCAGCGCCAGCTCGTACGGCCCGATCAAGGCGGCGCTGATCCACATGGCCAAGGGGCTGGCGCGGCAATATGCGCCCAAGAAAATCCGCGTCAACGTGGTGTCGCCGGGCACGGTCTACTTCAAGGGCGGCATCTGGAACATGGTCGAGCAGAACACGCCCCAACGATACGAGGACACGCTCGCGCGCAACCCGACCGGCCGCATGGCCACGCCGCAAGAGATTGCGAACGCGGCGGTGTTCCTGGCGAGCCCGGCGTCGTCGTTCACCACGGGCTCCAATCTCGTCGTCGACGGCGCGATTTCGGAACGGGTGAATTTCTAGGGATCGAGCAGTTGTGTAGCAGACATCAGACCCTCATGGTGAGGAGGCGCGTTAGCGCCGTCACCGGACGATGCTCCGCATCGCCGGGAGAACCATGTGGCCCCGGCTGGTGCCATTCATCCTTTCGAGACGGCGCGGAGCCTGTCATCGGGCCGCGCTTCGCGCGGACCCGTTGGCGCCTCCTCAGGATGAGGTCTGGCAATGCGCAGGTGGGTGGAGCGAGCGATACCTATCATGGACTGGGCGGCAGGTTTCGGTGCGCTCTATCCACCCGTACCCTTCGCCGCCCCTGCAGCAGGACTGCGGGCGCTCAGCTTACAACTCGCAAAGCAAAACGAGTAAATTTGAATCGATAGACTAAGGGAACTTTACGAGGTTACCTTCATTCTGACGGCCTGTTTCGAAGACCCAGCCGGCTGGGTCCAACGACGGATGGGCAGGATGATTGTCGACGAGCAAAGGACAAAAGTGCAGCGCGAACCGCGACGCGAGCTGCGCAAACGGCCGACATGGGTGACGATCGACAACGGGATGACGAAGATTGAATGCGTCGTCCTGGATGTCTCGCCGGGCGGCGCCAAGATCGCGACCGATGCTGCGTTCGATGTCAGAGACAGCTTTCAGTTGGCGCTGGTGCCCGAACATACGACACGCCAGTCGTGCGAAGTGGTTTGGCGCCGGGGCAAGACCTATGGCGTAAAATTTCTGGCCTGAGAATCTGCGGCTTCGCGTCGCGATGTGGCCACCACCGTGGCCTCGTGGTTCTCCTGGCGATGCGAAGCATCGTCCAGAGACGGCGCTTACGCGCCTCCTCACCATGAGGTGAAACAGCTCAACCGCGCATCAAATCTTACGCCCAGCACCACCTTAGAACCTCATCCTGAGGAGCGGCGTCTTCGCCGCGTCTCGAAGGATGCAGGCCCGTCTGCGGCCTTCCGGCCCTCCTCGCCACCGGAGCGCCGTCCCAGCCCCGCACCCCGCCGCCCTACTCTTGTCGTGATTGGCTTCGACATGTGAATGTATTATTACATTCATATGTCAGTTCGATTACAGCGGAGCGGCGAATGAGCTTGGAATGGCAGGCGCGGTCAGGTTCCCTGGCCTGGTCAAATCCCGTGTCCTGGTGGTGGGGCCTGTTGACGCTGGTGAGCGGCGTCAATATCGCCGTTTGGTTCGTGCTGTATCGCGAGCTTCCCATCCAGCCGATCGGAATTGCCGGCGGCGCGTCCGGCATCGGGATCATGCTGCTGTTCTGCGCGGCATATGTTTTTGGCTGCGCCTTCAGGTCGTTTCTGCCGCGCGCGGACGTGCAGCGGATCTGCCTGTTCGACACCTGGCTGTCGAGCGTCATGGTCGGACGGTCGGTGGCGACCGTGGCCGAGATCTGCTTCGTGGCGCAATGGGCGATCATCCTGCACCAGCTCGGCACCATGACCGGCGCGGAAACGACCGTGAATGCAGCGTGGGTGATCGTTCCGCTGATCCTGATCGCGGAATGCCTGTCATGGTATGCGGTGCTGACCAGGAACTATCTCGGCAACGCCATCGAAAATTCGCTATGGGCGGTTGCGTTTTTTATCATCGGCGTGGGTCTTTGCCGCCTGCTTCCGGAATTCAACGGTGCGGTTCGCGTGGTGCTCGCCGTCGCCATCGCGGGCATTGCGGGCTTTCTGGCGTTTCTGATGACGATCGACGTCCCGATGTACCTGAACCGTTGGCGGACCGGAGATGCCGACGGCGACAAGCGCCTGACGCCCCGCGAGGGCCTGCGCGATGTGACCACGCGCTGGGTCGTGACGCACGACATTGCCGAGTGGAAGGAAGAGATCGCCTGGATGTCGCTTTATTTCAGCCTGGCGGTTTGGTCGAGCCTTGCGCTGTGCGTGTTCTACTCGCTGGAAAATCACCTGCCGCGCTATCGGACCGGGGCGGCCATCGTGAGCGTATCGCCTGACGCAATGGCCGGCCATGGTGCGAGCGGCGCCGTGCCGATCATGAACGTTTCCGCGGCGGAAGCGTTGGGGAAGAACGCGGCGCCGTAATTCCATCGTGGTGCCCGCTAAAGCCTTACGTCGTGTGGCGGGCGTGCGTCTATCGCCGGCGTGGGGCTTTGGTTTCACGAGGGCAAGCTTTGGACAGATTTCAGATAGGCGTTCATTTTGTGGCGCTGGCGGCGGCCTTCGCGCTGGCCGTTCCGATCGGCTGGGACCGCGAGAAGCGGGCGCGAAGCGCAGGCCTGCGGACCTTCCCGCTGGTGGCGCTGGCAAGCTGCGGATTTATCCAGGCCAGCGAACACCTCATGGTGAACTCACCCGACGGCATGTCGAAGGTGATCGAGGGCGTGATCACCGGCATCGGCTTCATCGGCGGCGGCGCGATCCTCAAACATGGGACGACCGTGCAGGGCACCGCGACGGCTGCAAGCCTGTGGGCCACCGGCGCGATCGGCGTTTCAGTCGGGCTCGGCAGCTACGACGTCGCGGTGATGATCGCCGTTTTTACGTTCCTGACGCTGAGGCTGCTGACACTGATCAAGCAGGAAGACGATCTTGGGGACGGTGGCAAGAGCGACCGTACGAGCGATCCCAAGCCGGATTGAGCCCAGGTTTTCCTGATGCACCGGGACTGGTCGCGAAGGAGCAATCCGACGCATACGATGCATAACAGTCACCGCACCGTGAAGCTGTTTCGCCGCTCGCGGACCGCATGAAATATTCTGCGCCCCGCTCGAAACCATTTTCTTGACCGACGAAGAACTCCCGAAACGATATCGTCGTAACGTGATCGTCTGATCAGACAGTGGAGTCGGTCATGCGGATGATCATCGACATACTCTACCGGGAATATTGCCGGGCCCGGTTACAGGAGATGCGCAGGCTCACCCTTTCTCGCTGAAGCTCAACAGGGCGCGAGCAATCTGACGCAGCCGGCACTGCCGACTTGCAATAAACCGAAATCAGGGATCATCTTGTCGGACCGTCATCGAAGGAGAAAGTTATGCAGCCATCGACAGACGATCTGCTGATACGCCAGATTAGTGCCCTGGTATCAGCGACCGCTGACGCAGCATCCACCAGCAGGGAACACGTTCCATTCATGGAAGCCAGGCTCTACGAAACCCTGGCTGCCTATTGCGCCGAAAAGCAGAAGCTCGCAGCAACATTTGCCAGAAGTGGAGCCGGAAAGACGCGCACCGGATTGGTCTACTGGTAGATTGGAACCAGCGGATCATTGTGAGAAGCCACATACTTTTTAGATTGCCCTCACGCCGCGCCGCGCCCGAGGGGATGCGCGTTGGCCCGTCCCCTCCAACCTGCCCAGCCCCGATCGCCTTCCGTCCGTGACCAGGTGGTTAGCTGACCAGTCGCTCGGTTCCGGGGGTCCGGCACCGCGATCAGTCAGCCTGGCTGCCATGAACCGGCACGAAGAACTTTTGCAAGGAGGTTCCGATGGGCAAGGCATTCGACGTGATTGTCGTGGGCACGCGCTGCGCCGGCTCGCCGACAGCGATGTTGCTGGCGCGCAAGGGGTACCGCGTGCTGGCGGTCGACCGCGCTTCATTCCCGAGCGACACCGTCTCAACCCATCTTGTGAATCCCCGCGCCGTGAATGCGCTGGCGCGATGGGGGCTGCTCGACCGGCTGGTGGCGACCGGATGCCCGCCGATCCACACCTACTCCTTCGACTTCGGCGCCTTCACGATTGCCGGCGCCCCCGGCACGGACAAGGATGCTGTTGCCTACTGCCCGCGGCGGACAATCCTCGACAAATTGCTGGTCGACGGCGCCGCCGAATCCGGTGCGGAGATCCGTCAGGGATTCATCGTCGAGGAAATCATTGTCGAGGGAGAGCGCGTCGTCGGCATCAAGGGTCGATCGAAGCACGGCGGCGCCGTTACGGAGCATGCCGGAATTGTCGTGGGCGCTGACGGCCGGCACTCCATGCTGAGCGAGGCGGTTCACCCTGAGCATTACCGCGAGAAGCCACCTTTATTGGTGGGCTATTACAGCTATTGGAGAGGGCTGCCCACCCACGGCCGCTTTGAAACCTTTGTCCGCGACAGGCGCGCATTTGCGGCGATGCCGACCCATGACGACCTGACGCTCGTCATTGCCGGATGGCCTTACGCGGAGTTTGCGGACAACAAGAGGGATATCGAGGGCAATTATTTGAAAGTAATCGAGCTGGCGCCAGACTTTGCCGGGCGGCTGCGTAACGCAACGCGCGAAGCACCGTTCGCCGGGGCGGCGGTGTCGAACTATTTTCGCAAGCCTTACGGCCCCGGCTGGGCGCTCGTAGGCGACGCCGGCTATAACAGGGACTTCATAACGGCGCAGGGAATTCTCGACGCCTTCCGGGATGCCGAACTCTGCGCGACGGCAATCGACCAATCGTTGTCGGGCGCGCGGCCATTCGAGGGCGCGATGGGTGAGTATCAGCGCATCCGCGACGCGGAAGTTGGGGCGATGTATGATTTCACCTGCGACCTCGCAACGCTTGAGCCGCCGCCACCGGAGTTGCAACAGATCCTTGGCGCGGTTCACGGCAACCAGGCCGCCATGGACGGCTTTGCGCGCATGAACGCCGGCACGATATCGCCGACCGAATTTTTTGCGCCTGATAACGTTGAGGCGATCTTCGCCGCTGCCGGCAGAGCTCAAGGATGAGTGCATCGTAAAGAGCAGCGTCGGCTTTCACACCTGAAGGCAGAGCTGCCATGGATGGCGACCGTCGCAGTTAGATCAATGAAAATCCCGTGAGGGCGGCAGGATGCGGACGTCGCGCGGGTGGCGGATTTTTTGGGCGGGCGTGTCAGCGTGGTCGCGGCGGTCGTCGTTGAGCGGCTCGACCAGCGCAGGGCCCACCGGCACCGGATGTTTGCGGCTCAGTGCATCGTTGGCGAGTCCGATCAGGTCGTGGGAGCGGTCGAACATCCGCTGTGCCACCAGATGCGTGACGTGTTCCGGGCTGCTCTGGATATAGCCCTCGACCAGGATGAGGCGGGCGCCCATCACCTCTTTCCGGTACTGCTCCATCACCTTGGGCCACACCACGATATTGGCGATGCCGGTTTCGTCCTCGAGCGTCATGAAGACGACGCCCTTGGCGCTGCCCGGGCGCTGCCGCACCAGCACCACGCCGGCGCAACTGATACGGCGCTTGTCGTTTTTGTGGTTGACGTCCTTGCAGGGGACGACGCGCTCTTTGGTGAACCTCTCGCGCAAGAATTCCATCGGGTGGCCCTTCAGCGATAGCCGCACCGTCTGATAATCGGCGACCACCTGCTCCGGCAGCGGCATCTCCGGCAATGGCTTTGCGTTCTCGTCGGGCTGCTCGCGGGCGACAGCAGCCTGAAACAGCGGCAGCGGAACATCGTCGGGCAGCCGCCGCACCGCCCAGAGTGCCGCGCGGCGGTCAAGCCCGATGGAGCGAAACGCATCGGCATCGGCCAAGAGGATCAGCGCGCGCTTCGGCAGGCCGGTGTCGCGGGCGAACTCCTCCAGCGAAGTAAAGGGACGGCGTTTGCGCGCGGCGACGATGCGGTCGGCCCAGTCGGCTTCTCCGCCGTCATTCCGGGATGGTGCGTTAGCACCAGACCCGGAATCTCGAGGTTCCGGGTTCGTCGCTATCGCGACGCCCCGGAACGACGATGAGCCCCTCCGGAACGACAACTGGCTCTGCTTCAACCGCTCCTCGTCCTCATCAACCCAGCTAAAGCCGTCGATCTGGCGGAAGCCGAGCCGCACCGCGCAATACTTCCCGCTCCCCTCCTCCAGCGTGTTCTGCGCAAAGCTGTAGGACACGTCGATCTCGCGGACCTCGACGCCGGTCTTGCGGGCGTCGCCGACGATCTGCGCGGGCGCATAGAAGCCCATCGGCTGCGAATTGAGCAGGCCGCAGCAGAACGCATCTGGGTGATAATGCTTCAGCCATGACGAGATATAGACGAGCTGGGCAAAGCTCGCGGCATGGCTTTCCGGAAAGCCGTAACTGCCAAAACCCTTGATCTGGTCGAAACAGCCCTTGGCGAATTCGGGATCGTAGCCGCGCGCGATCATGTTGCCGATCAGCTTGGTCTCGTACGTGCCGATGGTGCCGAGGTTGCGGAAGGTCGCCATCGAACGGCGCAAGCCATTGGCCTCTTCGGATGTGAACCTGGCGGCCTCGATCGCGATCCGCATCGCCTGTTCCTGAAATAGCGGCACGCCGAGCGTCTTGTGCAGCACGCGATACAATTCATCAGGCGGACCGTGCTCGGGCGCCGGCGACGGATAGCTCACCTTTTCCTGGCCGTTCCGCCGCCGCAGATATGGATGCACCATGTCGCCCTGGATCGGCCCGGGCCGCACGATCGCGACCTCAATGACGAGATCGTAGAAGGTGCGCGGCTTCAGCCGCGGCAGCATGTTCATCTGGGCGCGGCTCTCGACCTGGAACACGCCGAGCGATTCACCGCGGCACAGCATGTCGTAAACCGGCTTCTCATCCTGCGGGACGGTAGCGAGCTCCCAGCGTTCGCCCTTGTGGTCGGCGATCAGGTCAAAGCATTTGCGGATGCAGGTCAGCATGCCCAGCGCCAGCACGTCGACCTTCATCATGCTCAGCGCGTCGACGTCGTCCTTGTCCCATTCGATGAAGGTGCGGTCGTCCATTGCGGCGTTGCCGATCGGGACATAGGTGTCGAGCCGGTCCTGCGTCAGCACATAGCCGCCGACATGCTGCGACAGATGGCGAGGAAACTCGATCAGCTCGGTGGCGAGCTCGACCGCGAGTTCGACCATTGCATTCTGGGGGTCCAGCCCGGCCTGGCGAACCTGCATCTCATTGAGGCCCTTGCCCCAGCTTCCCCACACCGTGTCGGCGAGCGCTGCGGTGACGTCCTCGGTCAGCCCCAGCGCTTTGCCGACATCGCGGATCGCGCTGCGCGGGCGATAATGGATGACGGTCGCGATGATCGCGGCGCGGTGGCGGCCGTAGCGGCGGTAGACATATTGCATCACCTCTTCGCGCCGCGAATGCTCGAAATCGACGTCGATGTCGGGCGGCTCCAGCCGCTCCTTGGAAATGAAGCGCTCGAACAACAGATCAACCTTGGTCGGATCGACCGAGGTGATGCCGAGCACATAGCAAACGGCCGAGTTCGCCGCCGATCCCCGCCCCTGGCACAGGATGTTCTGGCTGCGTGCGTAATGGACGATGTCGTGCACGGTCAGGAAATAATGCGCATATTTCAGTTCGGCGATCAGCGCGAGCTCTTTGCGCAAGGTGGCGCGCAGCGTGTCCGAGATCTCGCCGCCGAAATATTTGTCGACGCCGGCCCAGGTCAGGTCTTCGAGATGCTGCTGGGCGGTCTTGCCCGGCGGCACCGGCTCGTCCGGATACTGGTATTTGAGCTGGTCGAGCGAAAAGCTGATGCGAGAAGCAAAGCGCATGGTTTCCGCGACGGCCTCGGGAAGATCGCGAAACAGCCGCGCCATTTCATGAGGCGGTTTCAGGTAGCGCTCGGCATTGGCCTCGAGACGCCGACCGATGGCGTCGATGGTGGTCTTCTCTCTGATACAGGTGAGTACGTCCTGCAACGGGCGGCGGGCGGGATGGTGGTACAGTACCTCATTGGTCGCCAGCAGCGGCACCTTTGTCGCAAGCGCCAGACGATTCAGCCGCGCCAGCCGGCGCTTGTCGTCGCCGCGGTAGAGCAGGCTTGCGGCAAGCCACACGCCATCGGCGCGGCTCTCCTTCAACCGCTGTAGAATTTCCTGCGCGCCCGCGGCGTCGAAGCGGTGCGGCAGCGCCAGCACCAGAAGCTGGCCTTCGGCGAATTCCAGCAGGTCATCGAACCTCAGATGGCACTCGCCTTTCTCGATCCGCGTGATGTCGTCGCCGCGCTTGCCGCGGGTGAGCAACTGGCAGAGCCGGCCGTAAGCGGCCCGGTCGCGCGGATAGACCAGAATGTCGGGCGTGCCGTCGATGAAGACGAGACGCGCGCCGATCAGGAGTTTTGGTTTGTAGCGGACCTCGGGATTATCGAGTTCCTTGTAGGCGCGCACCACGCCGGCCAGCGTGTTGTGGTCGGCGATGCCGATGGCGGGAATGCCGAGTTCGCTTGCCTGATGCACATAGGCGCGCGGATCGGAGCCGCCGCGCAGGAATGAGAAATTGGTGGTGATGCCGATTTCGGCATAGCCGGGAATGTTCACGGGGCCGTTCATGCGAATAGTCCATGCACGAACCATCTGACCGAGGCGGGCTCGCCTTCCTCGTCCGCCGGTTCGCTTTCATAGAGCCCGTCGCGAAAGATCCAGAAGCGCAAGCCCGCTTCATCCTCGATGCGGAAATAGTCCCGCGTCGGACCATCGCCGTTTTGCTTCCACCATTCCATGGCGATGCGCTCGGGCCCCTCCACCCGCACCACCGCATGGGTGACGCGCCGCCAGGTGAATTGATGCGGCGGGCCGTCGGGCACGGTTGCAAACGGCACTTTGATGGGCTCCGGCTTGTCGAACAGCCGCAACGGACGCAGCGGCGGCTCGCTTTCGATGCGCTCCGGCCATGCCGCCTGCGTTGCCGCCGCCAGATGATGCTGCGCCGGCACGGCCAGCACGGCGCGCTCAGGGATGTGGGTATCCTCGGGCAGATGCACGACGACACGCTTTCCGCCGATGCGCGCGGCGATGCGGTCGATCAGCGCGGAAAGCTCGTCATTGTCATGGACGTTGGCGTCGAGATCGCGCTGCTGCTGCACCACGATCTCGGTGTGGCTGGCGGACAACCTGATCAGATCGAAGCCGAAGCCGGGATCGAGGGGATCATTGAGCGCATCGAGCCGCTCGCGGAACAGACGGTCGATCACATCAGCTCTTGTCACCGGACGTCCGGTATCGACCGAGATCGTGCGCACCGCGCCGTCAGTGCGGAAGAAACTTGCTTCCAGCCGCCGCGCGCCTTTGCCCTGCTTGTCCATCGCCGTGATCAGCATGCCTGCGAGTGCGGACAGGTTGATCGCGATCACGGTGTCGGTGGTAACAGGATCGGGAAAGCGTTTCTCGACGATATAGTCCGGCAGCGGTTTGCGCGGGCTGATCGGCGCATCGCCCTGCCCCAGCGCCTGCTCCAACAGCGTCGTAAAACCTGCGCCGAACCGCGCCGTGATTTCGTGGCGACCCCGCGAGGCGACGTCGCCGATGGTTTTCAGGCCGGCGCGGCGCAGGCCGGCGGTGATGGCATCATCAGCGCCGAGCGCGGATACCGGCAGCGGAGCGACGGCCGCGGCCTCCTCGCCATCGGTAATGATTTTCCCCGGCGCGTGCCGCGTCAGGGTGCGAGCGCAGATCGCGGTGGAGGCGATCGCGGCGCTGACAGTAAAGCCGCGGCGGGTCAGCGCGCCGCTCATGATCTGCAGCAGCGCGCGCTCGCCGCCGAACAGATGGGCGCAACCGGTGATGTCGAGATAGAGCCCATGCGGCGGATCGAGCGCCACCAAGGGCGTGAAGCGGTCGCACCAGTCGGCGATGTCTTCGAGCGTCTTGCGGTCGGCGACCTCGTCGGCGTCAAACACCGTCAGCTCGGGGCAGATCGCGCGGGCATTGGCGAGCGGCAGGCCGATTGAGAGGCCGGCGCGGACGGCAAGATCGTCGAGCGCGTAGATCAGGATGGCGTTGTGCTGCTTGGCGACGACGACGGTGGGCCAGGCTTGCGTCATCTCTAAAGTATGACTCGCGGCGACACCCCCACCCCAACCCTCCCCCGCAAGCGGGAGAGGGAGCCGACTGTCTGTGTCGTGGGAGATATCAACCGGCGCGACGGTGCCGTTCCCTCCCCCCTTGCGGGGGAGGGCTAGGG
>NZ_JAACFS010000019.1 GCF_029051645.1 Bradyrhizobium sp. CSA112 | reverse complement strand
CTGGCCAAAGACTTCGAGGCAACCATCGCCAGCGCGGAAGCCTGGATCCTGATCGCAAGCATCCGCCTGCTCTCCCGCCGCCTGGCTAGAACCTGAGATGCCAATGACTTATTTTGAGTCAGACTCTGAGGAGCCGCGGAGCGGCGTCTCGAAGGATGCGGCCACAGGCGGGCCTACATCCTTCGAGACGGGCGCGAGCGCCGCTCCTCAGGATGAGGCACGGGCAGCCTTGCTGCCGCGGGCCGTGCCGTGGTAGCCCGAACCTCATCGCAAACGCCGTGAAACAGGACGGATGAATGACTGACGCAAAATACGACGTTCTCGGGATCGGCAATGCGATTTTCGACGTCTTCGCGCAAACTGACGAGAAGTTCCTGGCCGACCACGGCATGGCCAAGGGCGGCATGGCGCTGATCGACGAGGCCCGCGCCACGTCGATCTACCGCGACATGGGGCCGGCGACGGAAGTCTCCGGCGGCTCCGGCGCCAACACCATCGTCGGTGTTGCCGGCTTCGGCGTGCGCGCCGCCTTCATCGGCAAGGTGAAAGCCGATCAGATCGGCGGCCTCTACACCCACGATATCAGAGCCGCCGGCGTCGCCTTCGAGACCAAGGCCGCCGCCGCCGGCCCTGCCACCGGTTGCTCCTACATCCTGGTGACGCCGGACGGCGAGCGCACCATGAACACCTATCTCGGCGCCGCGCAGGACCTTGGGCCCTCGGACATCGACGAAACGCAGATCGCAGCCTCCCGCATCCTCTATCTCGAAGGCTATCTGTGGGATCCGAAGAACGCCAAGGAAGCCTTCGTCAAGGCAGCCAGCATCGCGCACGCGGCTGGCCGCCAGGTGGCGCTGACGCTGTCGGATTCCTTCTGCGTGGATCGTTATCGTGACGAGTTTCTCGACCTGATGCGCAAACGCACGGTCGATCTCGTGTTCGCCAACGAGGCCGAGCTGCACTCGCTGTACCAGACCTCGGATTTCGAGGGCGCGCTGAAGCAGCTCCGCGAGGATACAAAACTTGCCGTCGTCACCCGCAGCGAAAAAGGCTGCGTGGTTGCAAGCCAGGACGGCGTGACGTCAGTGCCGGCATTCCCGATTCAAAAGCTCGTCGATACCACCGGCGCCGGCGACCTGTTCGCCGCAGGCTTCCTGTCCGGCCTGGTGCGTGATGCGAGCCACGAGACGTGCGGCCGGCTCGGCGCGCTCGCCGCGGCCGAGGTGATCCAGCATATCGGCGCACGGCCGCAGGTGTCGCTGAAGGAGCTGGCGGGGCAGAATGGGTTGGGGGTGTAGCTGCTAGAGAGCGGGTGCGATCTCTCCCACCGTCATGCCCGGGCTTGTCCCGGGCATCCATCGCTCCTCATCCCGATATGTTAGAAATTGTTGCACGCGGCACTGACTAGGGAGACCGCGCAGCGGCTTAGCGGATTTAAGAATGGGCCGATTGATTTTGACGGTTGCTTTTGGCGTTCTTCTCACAGGCGGAGCGGAGGCATCCTGCGGCTGCCGCTGCGTCGATGGGCAAATGCAGCCGCTGTGCAGTAGCTCGATTGATTTGCCGCCGATCTGTCCACTGACGACCTGCGCGCTGACGCCGCTATCCGCCGCGCCGATTCAACCGGCGCAATTGCCACCCCTCGGCACCTCGCAATGCTCACAACGCCAAGTTCTCAATCCGGCTACGCGGCAATATGAGTGGCGCAGCATCTGCGAGTAGTCGAAGGCCCTAAGCACTGATTTGCCCGACAGCGCTGATAGTTAAGCCGAGAAGCCGCAGCGTACTGGATGCCCCGCATGCGCGGGGCATGACAGGTGCGGGTGGGGCGAGGGCGTGCCACGCGACGAAGCGCCGTCCTGCTTTTTCCTTTTCACGAAGCAATCAACGAACTCCGCTGCGCCCTCTCCCCCACGCAACCGGGGTTAACCCCGGTTCCCGCAAGGGGGAGGGAACGGAGAGAACTCGCCGAGAAGCCCGAAGTGCGATCACGGCGCCTTTTGCAATCATGCCGCGCGTTGGCCGCTGCCTTCATCCAGCCCGGCATAGACGCCGCACTCGAAGCCGGCAAAGGCTTCCAGGCACTTTGCGTCGGCGAATGGCAGCAACTGCATCAGGATCACGCCGGCGACATCGCGCGCCGGATCGATCCAGAAATAGGTATTGGCGAGGCCCGCCCAGGCGAGGCTGCCGGCGCTGCGGCCTTCCGCCGTCTTGGTGGTGTTGATCAGGAAGGAGAGGCCCCACTTCTTCACGATGTCGGGGAAGAGATCGACATCGTTGGTGTAGATCGGCGCCACCGTCACCATCTTGCCCATGGTGAGATCGCCGATGTGGTTCTGGCTCATCAGCGCGACGGTCTCGGGCCTCAAGACCTGGTTGCCGTTGCCGCGGCCCTGGTTCAGGATCATCTGAGTGAACTTGATGTAGTCGCCCGCGGTGCCGTAAAGGCCGCCGCCGCCCATATGGAATTCCGGATTCTGTTCGAGCTCGAACGGGATCGGCGCCAGCGATCCATCCTCGGTCCGCGCGTGCATGCCGACCAGCCGCTGGCGCATTGAGTCCGTGATCTTGAAGCACGTGTCGTTCATGCCGAGCGGCGCGAGCATGTTATCGCGCAGGTACGCATCGAGCCGCACGCCGCTGACGGCTTCGATAGCCTTGCCGACGAAGTCGATATTGGTGCCGTATTCCCAGCGCGTGCCGGGATCACTCATGATCGGCGTCGTCAGCGCGGCGTTCAGGCAGGTAGTGATCGCCGGGGTGCCCGTCTTCTCCAGATATTGTGCGCAGGCGCCGTTCCACATGTTGTAGGCAAAGCCTGCGGTGTGCGTCATGAGCTGGCGCAGCGTGATCGGGCTCTTGGCGGGGCGCATCGTCGGCTCGCCGCTCTCGTCAAAGCCTTCCAGCACCTGCGGGTTGGCGAGATCGGGCAAAACCTTGCCGATCGGCTCGTCGAGGGAGAGCTTGCCCTGCTCGACAAGCTGCATGCCGGCGGCCGTCGTGATCGCCTTGGTCATGGAGGCGATCCAGAACACGCTGTCGACGGTCATGGCGTCGTCCTTGGAAAGGTCGCGCTTGCCGAAGGCGCCCTGGTAGATCACCTCGCTCCCCGTCGCCGCCATCGCGACCACGCCGGGAATCTCCATCGCCTCGCATTTCTGACGCAGAATCCGGTCGATCTCAGCTTTGCTTTGCATGGGTCTCCTCCCGCTTTGATTTTTATGGAAGTGGAACGATCTTCCTCCCGGCCGCCTTGTCCCGCAAGCGGCCGCGACCGGCGGCGGCCGATGTCGCTATGTCGTGATGGGCAAAAGGCGCGGGCAGGGCTCGTGGGGCTATCCGGCACAAAACTGCAACACCTCGCGGCTTTCAGCGGTGGGGGAAGGGCAATGGCGGTGACCGGTTTTACCATCCACGATAACGTGATCTCGCCGCGATTCCCGTCACCGATCTTTTTTAGTAAGGCGTTCAAATTCCAGCGCAAACGCCAGCGCGTTGGCTGGGTCAATTAACCAAAATGGTTGTCATTTTTCGGCTTGTGCAAAGGTGCGCAAATGATTTCGACTTGGAGTGAATGGAAGCGCTACCCCCGTCCCGGGCGTGGCGAAAATATCGAGGCGCCGATCTCGCCCGGAATCTACGAAGTCCGCTACGCCGGTACCGGCGCGCTGCACTCGTTCGAGGCGGTCGATAACGTCGCCCAGGCGCTGGCGCTTTTGCCGGTCGGTTCCAGATCCTGGTTCGGCCGCCGCGACCCCGCCAAGCTGCCCGACCTCGAATACCGGACGTGCGCGACGTCCAGCAAAGCCGACGCCAAGGCGGCCGCGCAAAGCATGATCGGCCGCCGCGAGACGTATTTGAGCGGGGCGGCGTGATTAGCCCCGTCATTCCGGGGCGTAACTGAGGTCGTCATTCCGGGATGGTGCGTTAGCACCAGACCCGGAATCTCGAGATTCCGGGTTCGATGCTGCGCATCGCCCCGGAATGACGGAGGTCCCCACTGGCATCGCCCTCAATATTCGTTGAAGCAGGGCTGCTTCAGCCGCCGATGCATTGCCGCTGATACAGGCCTATGCTTGGGATCAATATCCCAAGAAAATCCGAGGAGGTCTGCCATGAACCCGCCAGTCGCCGCTCGCGCTTCGAAAGCCCAGCCATCGCTTCACGACCGCCTGAAAGATCCCTCGCTGCTGCGCGACCGCTGCTACATCGATGGCGCCTGGGTCGGCACGCCGTCGCGCCCCGTCACCAATCCGGTGAACGGCGTCGAACTCGCAAAGGTCCCGGCGTTCTCTACGGCGGAAGCCACCCAAGCCGTCGAAGCCGCCGAGCGCGCATTCCCGGCCTGGGCCAAGCTCACCGCAAAGCAGCGCTCCAACATTTTGCGAAAGTGGTTCGAGCTGATCGCGGCCAACCGCGAGGACCTCGCGCTGATCCTGACTTCCGAGCAGGGCAAGCCGCTGGCGGAAGCGCTTGGCGAAGTCGATATCGGCGGCGCCTATGTCGAATTTTTTGCCGAGGAAGCCCGCCGCGTCTATGGCGAAACCATCCCAACCCAGCGGCCGGATGCGCGGCTGCTCGCAATCAAGCAGCCGATCGGCGTCTGCGGCGCGATCACGCCGTGGAATTTCCCCTGCTCGATGATCACCCGCAAAGTCTCGCCGGCGCTCGCTGCCGGCTGCACCGTCGTGCTCAAGCCGGCCAATGAGACGCCGCTGACCGCGCTGGCGCTGGTCGCGCTCGCCGAAAAGGCCGGCGTGCCCAAGGGCGTGTTCAACATCCTCACCGGCAATTCATCGGCGATCGGAAAAGTGCTGTGCGAGCATCCGGCCGTGCGCTTCGTCGGCTTCACCGGCTCGACCGAGGTCGGCAAGATTCTCTATCAGCAGGCGTCCGTGGGCGTGAAGAAGCTCGGCCTCGAACTCGGCGGCAACGCGCCGTTCGTGGTGTTCGACGATGCCGATATCGACGCGGCGGTGGAGGGCGCCATCATCTCCAAGTATCGCAACATGGGCCAGACCTGCGTTTGCGCCAACCGCATCTACGCCCAGGACAAGATCTACGACGAGTTCGTCGAAAAGCTCTCCAAGAAGGTCGCGGCGATGAAGATCGGCGACGGCACGGAGCAGGGCGTGGTGCAGGGGCCGCTGATCAACATGGATGCGGTGCTCAAGGTCGAAAAACACATCGACGATGCCGTGAAGGGCGGCGCGAAGATCATCACCGGCGGCAAGCGCCACGCGCTCGGCGGCAGCTTCTTCGAGCCGACGGTGCTTTCCAACGTGAAGGCGGATGCATTGGTGGCGCATGAAGAGACCTTCGGCCCCTTGGCGCCGGTGTTCCGCTTCAAGGACGAGGCCGACGTGATCGCGATGTGCAACAACTCGCCGTTTGGCCTGGCGTCGTACTTCTACGCGCGCGATCTCGGCCGCGTCTGGCGGGTTGCCGAAGCGCTGGAAGCCGGCATGGTCGGCGTCAACACCGGCCTGATCACCACCGAAGTCGCGCCGTTCGGCGGCGTCAAGGAAAGCGGCCTCGGCCGCGAAGGCTCGCATCACGGCATGGAGGAATATGTCGAGATCAAGTACGTGATGATGGCGGGCGTGTAGCCGTCACCGGATGGAGTTTCGTAGGGTGGGCAAAGCGAAGCGTGCCCACCGCCGTCGTCCGTGCTAGAAGTGGTGGGCACGCTGCGCTTTGCCCACCCTACGCTCTACCGCCGCAGCACCGCGATGGTCCGGTTGGCGAAGGAAAGCCGCTCCGCAATCACGGACACAAAGTAAGTCAGGAGCTTTTGCCCCAGCGCGGGATCGTCGGTCTTGATCGCCTCGAATTGACGCGTGTTCAGAACGTAGAGCACGCTTGCCACCTCGGCTTGGATCGTCGCGCTGCGCGGCGCGTGCGAAACGAGGCCCATCTCGCCGATCGTGGTATAGCGGCCGAGGCTGCGCACACGTGTGGCGCGGTTGTCATCGGCCGGAACCATGATGCCGACGCGTCCGTCGAGGATGAAATGCATGGAATCGGCGGCGTCGCCGGCGCGCGCGATGATCTCGGCGGCGGCGACTTCGATACGCTGGCAGCGGCGGATCAGTTCGTCGGCGTCGTCCTCACTGTCGAGCATCCGGGTGAACCAGTCGCGCAGATTGGCCGCTTCCTGTGCGAGCCCCTGATGCTGCATGATGATCTCGTTCTCGCACCATTCCAGAGCATGGTCGAGTTCGTCGATCGTGGTGATGCCATCGGTGATGAAGTCGCTCGAGCGCAGCACCTTCTCGGCGCTGGCGGACAGATGCACCAGCACCAGATGGACGCCGAGATCATGCGCGCTGCGCTTGATCTGCGCAAAACTGTACGCTGCCGACGAATCGATGCCGGTGACGAGCTTGAAGTCGAACAGTAGATAGCGGCACTCCGGCTGCTGCTGCAGCAGCACCTTGACATGCTGATAGAGCCGGTTGGCGGAGCCGAAGAACAGGTAGCTCTGCAGGTTCAGCCCCTGGATCTTGCCGCCATGGGCCAGCAGCACGTCCTGGTCGTCGCGCGAGCGATCGAGCGAGCTGCGATACTCCGAACCGTCGAAGCTGAACTTGATCGATTCGATCCGCGCCGCGCTGAACGCAAAGGTCGCGCAGCCGATGATGACACCGATCAGAATGCCCGGGACGAATCCCCAGGTGACAACGATGGCGATGATCGCGAGTAGCGAGAGGTATTCGATGTTGGAGAGCCGCTTGCGCGATTCGATGATCCATTTGTGCAACTGGCCCGCGCCGAGATAGAGCAGAAGCCCGCCGAGCACGAATTTCGGCATGTAGCCGAGCAGGGCGGGTGCCACCGCCAGCATCAGCAGCGAGACGGCAGCAGCCGTCAGGCCGGAAAGTCTGCCCCTGCCGCCGCTGCTGAAATTCAGGATGGTGCGGCTGACCGATACGCAGCCGGCGTAACCCGCGAGCGCACCGGCCAGGATATTGGCAAAGCCGGTGACGTTGAGTTCGCGCTCCAGATTGGCTTCGCGATGCACTGCGACTTCGATGCCGGTGGTGTTGAACAGGGTGCTGGCCGCCGTGACGAAGATAACGGCGACCAGATTGCCGAGCAGGTCGGGGACCGCTGACCAGGGATAGTGGGAGAGCTCGTCGGCGTGCAATGGCAACATGAACGCCGCCGGCGGCGGAGGCTGGAAGGTCCAGCCGATGGCGCGGGCCTGCTCGGAGGAGATGCCGATGATCCAGAACGCCAGATGCGCCGCGATCACGCCGCCAATCAGGACGGCCGGCAGACCGAACGGGCCGCGCGAACGGTGCGAGGTCACGTACAGCACGAACGCCATCGCGCAAGCCGCGCTCAATTCCGAGATCGTGATGATGTTGGTGAAGCGAAGCAGCGTGTTCAATTGCACGGGATGATCGGTGATCACGCGGACGGCGCCCAGCACGATCAGAAGCCCGGTCGCGCCCAGGAACCCGCCGATCACGGGATAGGGCACGTAGCGGATGGCGCGCCCCATCCGTGTCAGGCCGAGGCCGCACAGCACGATGCCGGTCACCACGGTCGACAGGGCGAGCGTGATCAGCACGGGTGAAAGCAATTGCGCCGACGGATCGGCCGCGAGAATGCGCTCGACCAGCGATGCGGCCAGGATCCCGGTCACCGCCGCGGTGGCGCTGTCGGGGCCGGCGACCCCAAACGGCAGGGAGCTGCCGAGCGCGATGACGGTCGCAATCACGGCAGAACTGACGAAGGTTGCCGCGATGCCATAGGACAAATACGGCGACAGCGGTCCTGCGAAGATCAGCAACGCATAGGACAGGCCGAATGTAGTGCCGAGGACGCTCGCCGCGCTCCCACCAATAATATCATTGATGGCTCGCTTTGCCCGCGAGCCGAAACAGGTTGATCGACCAATCACGCGAAAAAAGCCCCAAAATTCCGTACGTTAGTCGTAGACGAGGCCGGCGTGGGACGACAACAACAATCTTATGACAGCCGGGCTCTTAGGGCGCTGCGCGGCGTCAGTCGGTCCCCCCATCGCCGCCGAACGCGCCGTGGCGGCCCCCGCCGGAAGCAAATCGTGTCGCACCCGACAGCGTTTCGCCCGAGGCGATCACCTCGAGCCCGCCGCGCATCTCATTGGCGATCGCTTCCTCCTCGGAAAGGTCCCATTGCCGCAGCGCCGACAGCCGGTCGGCGCGCAAGCATTTTTGCGGGAAGCGCGCGATCTCCCGCGCCAGTGCGATCGCCTGCGCCACCGCCTCGCCGCGGCCGACGACGCGGTTGGCGAGGCCCATCCGCAGCGCCTCCTGCGCGCCGACCGGGCGGCCGGTCAGAATCAGATCGATCGCCTGCGAATGGCCGATCAGCCGCGGCAGGCGGATGGTGCCGAGATCGATCAAGGGCACACCGAAGCGGCGGCAGAAGATGCCGAAGGTCGCATCCTCCGCGACCACACGCATATCTGCCCACAATGCCAGCTCCATCCCGCCGGCCACCGCAAAGCCTTCGACCGCCGCGATCACCGGCTTTGACAGCCGCAACCGGCTCGGCCCCATCGGCGCGATCGAATCATGCCCGCCGAGCTCGCGCCGCTTGTTGGGATCGCCCACCGCCACCGCTTTGAGATCGGCGCCGGCGCAGAAATAGCCGCCGGTGCCGGTGAAGACGGCGACGGAAGCGCTTTCGTCGGCGTCGAAGGCAAGAAAGGCGTCGTACAGCTTGCGCGCGGTGGCGCCATCGACGGCGTTCCTGCGATGCGGGCGGTTGATGGAAACGATGGTGATGGGACCATCGCGTTCGACAAGCACGGTATCTGCCTCGGACATATCAGGCGCTCCCTTGGTGTTTTTTATTGGCGTCATTCCGGGGCGATGCGAAGCATCGAACTATGGTGCGCAACTTGCGCACCTGAGAATCTCGAGATTCCGGGTCCGGTCCTTCGGACCGTCCCGGAATGACGGAGTCAAATAGATAGCTCCGTCCCCGTCACGCGCCGATACGCCTCAAGGTACCGCTTGCTGGTCGCGTCCACCACGCTCTCCGGCAGTGGCGGGGGCGGGGCGTCGCCGTTCCAGCGGCCGGCGCGGCGCTCGGCGTCGAGATAGTCGCGCAGCGGCTGCTTGTCGAAGGAAGGCTGCGGCCGGCCGGGCTTGTAAACGTCGGCCGCCCAGAATCGCGAACTGTCCGGCGTCATCACTTCGTCGATCAGGATGATGCGGCCGTCCGCCGCGCGGCCGAATTCGAACTTGGTGTCGGCGATGATGATGCCTTGGTGCCGGGCGATCCGTTCGCCGAAATTGTAGATCGTGCGCGCCATGGTCTCGAGCTTCTCCGCGACGTCGGCGCCGACGATCTCCCGCATCCGGGCGACCGTAATGTTCTCGTCGTGACCGGTCTCGGCCTTGGTCGCCGGGCTGAAGATCGCCGTCTCCAGCTTCTCGCTTTCGACCAGTCCAGGCTTGAGCTCCTCGCCGGCCAGCGTGCCGGATGCGGCATACTCCTTCCAGGCGGAGCCGGAAATATAGCCGCGGATCACGCATTCCACCGGGAAGACCGTGGTGCGCCGGCATAGCATCGCGCGCCCCACGATGTCGGCGCGATGGTCCTTCAAGGCAGGCACCTTGCGGATGATTTCATCGGCATCGGCGCTGATCATGTGATGCGGCACCACGCCTTCGAGCTGGCGGAACCACCACGCGCTGATCTGCGTCAGCACCGCGCCTTTCATCGGGATCGTCTCGGCCATCACAACGTCGAACGCGCTGATGCGGTCGGTGGTGAGCAGCAGCACACGGTCGTCGCCGACGGCATAGATATCGCGCACCTTGCCGCGGCCAAGCCGTGGCAAGGGCAAATCGCTGGCGAGCATCGCGTTCATTCGGTCAGGCTTTCGAAACGGCACGCTTGTGCAGGCGTGCAAATGAGAAAGCGGAGCAATAGCTCACTCCGGCAACGGAATGAACTCATGTTCTTGCGGAACGGCGGCAAACCGGCCGGTTTTCCAGTCCTGTTTGGCCTGCTCGATCCGCTCCTTGCTGGAGGAGACGAAATTCCACCAGATATGGCGCGGGCCTTCCAGCGCGTCGCCGCCGAGAAACATCATCCGCGTCGGCCTCAATGCCTTCACCGTGATGCGGTCGCCCGGCCTGAAGATCAGCAGGCGCGGCCCCTCATAGCGCTCGCCCGCGATCTCGACTTCGCCGTCGACCAGGTAGATCGCGCGCTCCTCATGATCGGGATCGAGCGGCACGCTTGTGCCGGCCTGCGCGGTCACCTCGGTATAGAACCACGCAGACACCATGCTGACCGGCGACTTCACGCCAAAGCCGTGACCTGCGATGATGCGCGCGGTGAATCCGCTCTCCCTCACGGTCCGCAGCGCTTCGGCGGCGTAGTGCTGGAACGACGGCGCGATCTCTTCCGACCCTGTGGGCAGCGCGATCCAGCTCTGCAGGCCCAGCATTTTCTGCCCGTCGCGGCGCTGCACGTCGGGGGTGCGTTCGGAATGCGCGATGCCGCGTCCCGCCGTCATCAGGTTCATCGCGCCGGGCTGGATCTCCTGAATGTTGCCCTCGCTGTCGCGGTGCATGATCGAACCGTCGAACAGATAGGTCACGGTGGCAAGCCCGATGTGCGGATGCGGGCGGACGTCCATGCCCTTGCCGGCCATGAACTGCACCGGTCCGAAATGATCGAAGAAGATGAAAGGGCCGACCATCTGCCGCTTGCCGTGCGGCAGCGCGCGCCGCACCGCAAAGCCATCGCCGAGGTCGCGGGTGCGGGGCACGATGATGAGATCGAGCGCATCGCAGGATGCGGGATCGCCGAGCACGGGATCGTTGGAAGGTTGCCAGCTCATGAGAACTCCTTGAAGTTTGCCGCGATCATACTCTTTCCGTCGTCCCGGCCAAGCGGAGCGCGAGCCGGGACCCATAACCACGAGGGCCCACATTTGCGAAGACCCGGAGCCACAGCTTGCCTCAACAACACGCATTTGTGGTTATGGGTCCCTGCGTTCGCAGGGACGACGGAAATCTTGTGCTCCTCGCGTTGGATACGGTGGCTCGGGCGCCAAAATTGAATCACATTGCAATTTGCACTAAGTTCGCGAAGCGCAGCGACCTGCGCAAAACGGGCCGACCTGATGCTGCCTTCCACCCTCGACATCGCCTTGCGCGGCGCCACCGTGGCGCTGCTGCTGGTGCTCGCGGCATCGCTGTATCGCGGCTTCGGCACCGTGCTCGCGGGACGGCTGGCCGCGGCCTTCGCGCTCGGATCGGCGGCCCATGCGGTGAGCTATTCGATCGGTGCCCCCGCACCGGTGTCGATCGCCCGCGCGCCGTTGATTGCGCTGTCGACCGGCAATATCGTGGTGTTCTGGCTGTTCACGCGCGCGCTGTACGATGAGGCGTTCAGGCTGCGCTGGTGGCATGCGCTGATCTGGGCGGCCGTCGCGGCGTTCAGTTTTGTCAACTGTATGTGGCTTGCGCCGGCATCCGGTGTGAGATTGTCGATCATCGCGATAAATTTGCTCGTGCTCGGCTTTATCGCCCTGGCTGTCGCGCAGACCATCGCCTCGTGGTCATCAGATCTGGTCGAGGGCCGCCGTCGCGTCCGCGCCTTCATCGTCAGCGCGGTGGCGCTCTATGGCGGCTTGAACGCGGTCCTGCAGATATCGATGTCCGGCAGCAGCGCCACCGAAATCGCCAACACCGTGAATTCGGCCGTGCTGGCCGGTGTGGTGACGGCGATCTCGATCGCGATGATGCGCGTGGACGGCGCCGATTTGTTCCCCGCCGCAGCGGAAATCCAAGCCGATACAATTGAAGCGGGGGCCGGTGTCGAATCCGGTGCCGACCAGAAAATTATCGATGCACTGATGCGGCTGATGGGCGACGAACGCATCTACCGTCACGACAACGTCACCATCGGCTCGCTTGCGACCAGGCTCGGGATTCCGGAATACCGGCTGCGGCGGTTGATCAATCAGCGGCTCGGCTACCGCAATTTCAATGTGTTCCTCAACGAGCACCGGATCGCAGAAGCCAAGGCCGCGCTCGCGGATCCGAGCCAGGCGGAAGTCCCCGTCACTACCATTGCGATGGACGCCGGCTTCCAGTCGCTCGGCCCGTTCAACCGAGCTTTCAAGGCCATTACGGGTGTCACGCCGACGGAATATCGTCGGCTCAAGGCCAGCGCGGCATAGCAATTATCGTATTGTTATTATTAGCATATTTTGGAATCAGTCAGCCGCTTTGAGGTTTCGGCCAGCGCGAATTTCGAATCCGGCGAGCCGCCCGCGCCAATCCCGCCATGCTGCCCGGCACGCGCTGATGCGCGCTGCCGGAGGCCAATGTGACCAGACGAAATCTCATCCTCATCCTCGCCACCTCAACCGCTCTCAGCGCGCTCGCGCTCTCGGCCGCACGCGCCCGCGACGTGCCAAAGGTCGCGACCGGCTTTGTCGCAGGCGTGCTCTGCACCGAGATCTTCGTCTCCGGCCTCGATCCGGCGCGGGTGTTTGCCGAGACCGCGTCGGCGATGCCGGGCGCCGGGCTGATCGCTTGGGCTCTCAATTATCGCGTCGACCGCGCGCGCAAGGACGTCACGGTGACGCTGTTCGGCATGGGTCCAAGCCACGCCGTCTTCCGCGGCGAAGGCCTCGGTTGCTATCTCGATCATGGCGGGGCTGTGGCCGACATCGCATTGCAGCCAGCAGAGGCCAGACCGGCGCTGCTGCCTGATATCGCCGGCCCCTCGATCGTCGAGCCGCGAACGCCGAAACTGGCTGCCGCGCTCGACCGCGCCTTTGCCGAGCCGGACAAATCGACACCGCGCAACACCCACGCGGTGGTGGTCCTGAAGGGCGGACACATCATTGCCGAGCGCTACGCCGCCGGCATCGGCATTGATACGCCGCTGCTCGGCTTCTCCGCGACCAAATCGGTCATCTCGGCGCTTGCCGGCATTCTTGTGCGCAAGGGCGTGCTGCCGCTGCATGAGCCCGTATCCATCGCGGCGTGGCAAGTTCCCGGCGATGCCAGGCGCGCCATCACGCTCGACCATCTGCTGCGCCACACCGCGGGGCTCGCGCTTGGCGGCTCGCTGCAGGCGTCGCTGGCATCCGCGCTCGAGCCGGTCAACCGCATGAAATTCGTGGAGCCTGACATGGCGTCCTATGCGGAGAGCATTCCCTTGGAAACCGCGCCGGGCACAGCGTGGAACTATCACGACGGCAACACCGTCATCCTCGCGCACGTAATCCGTCAGGCTGTCGGCGTCCGCGCGGCCGACATGATGCGCTTTGCGCGGCAGGAATTGTTCGAGCCGCTCGGCATGCGCAACGTGACGCTCGAATTCGACGCTTCGGGCAATGCGGAAGGGTCGAGCCAGTTGCTGGCGAGCGCGCGCGACTGGGCGCGCTTTGGCCAGCTCTATCTCAACGATGGCATCGCCGGCGGCAAGCGCATCCTCCCCGAAGGGTGGGTGAAGTATTCGGTGACACCGACTCGGAATGCCTGGGTCGGCCAGGGCGCGGGGTTCTGGACCAATCTCGGCGACAGTTTTGGCGCGACCTTCCGCGCCGAGCGCGGCTGGCCGCGCGATGCATTCTTCGCCAAGGGCACGCTCGGGCAATATGTGATCGTCGTGCCGTCCGAGCGGCTGGTGATCGTCCGGCTCGGGCGCTCGCCGAACTGGCCGCCGGAAGCCGATGGCGTGTTCGGTCTGGTGCGCGATGTGGTTGCGGCGTTGGGAAACAAGCGAAAGCTCGCAGTCAGCAATTGACTGCGGCAAAATCTTCCTTCTCCCCTTGTGGGAGAAGGTGGCGCGAAGCGCCGGATGAGGGGTTCGATCCGCGAATACCAATGTGATAGGGTCACTCGCGGAGAGAGACCCCTCACCCGTCTCAATCGTGCTTTGCACGATTGATCCACCCTCTCCCACAAGGGGAGAGGGGTTGCACCGCCGATGTTGAAGCTAGTTTGGCTTACTGCCGTCCCAACTGCGTGGCCTTCTCGACGCGGTCGAAGCTTTCAAGCGACAAGATCGCGTCGGCAAGTTGGTCGGCGCGGCCGTTCAGTACGGGGCGGGCGAGCGTGAGGAATTTCTGCTGCATCGCCTGCGCGTCCGGGAACGAGTTCGGCTCGCCGGAGGGATCGGCATAGAGCCGCTCATGCACGCCGTCGTCGGTGGTGATCGAAACGCGTGCGCCGAACGGATGGGTGCGCCCGATCTCGAGGCGGTCATCCTGCACAACGTCGAACTTGTCGGCGAGTGCGTTGACGGCGGCATCGCCGAGCCGGTCGTAATCGTCCCAGCCGAAGCTGCCCTGATCGAGCGCCAGCGCGCCGGTGAAGAACATCGAGAATTGTCCGCCGACGATGGAGGTTGGATGCCGCTTGGTGGCGGCGTCGCCGGTCAGCGTGATGCCGTTGCGATGCAGGCCGATCTCGACGCGCTTGATCTGGTCCGGCGTCAGATTGTGCTCCCGCCGCATCGCGATCAGCGCGTCCAGCGCGGCATGGGTATAGCGGCAGCTCGGATAGGGTTTGACGCCGATCTTCAGCGTCTCATAGGTCTTGCCGAGGCCTGCGGTCGCCTTGTCGGGATCGGCGTCGTCGCTGTAGCCGACGAGCAGGCCGTGCTTGCCCTCGACGGATTCGGTCGAGCCGACGAAATTGTTGCGCGCGAGCGTCGCGGCAATGACGCCGTTCATTGCGGCAGCGCCGACCTGGTAGCGCTTGTTCCAGGCGCCGTTGACCAGGAACTGCAGCGAGCCCGCGGCCTGGCTGCCGGAAACGCCGAAGGCGGATATGAGCTGGTCCTTCGAAAGGCCGAACAGTTTTCCCGCGGCCGCCGCGGCGCCATAGGTTCCGGCCGTCGCGGTCGGGTGGAAGCCGCGCGCATAATGCGAGGTCGGATCGAGCGCGTTACCGAGCCGGCAGCACACTTCATAACCCGCGACGATCGCAGTCAGCACGTCGCGCCCCGATGCACCGACCATTTCGCCGACGGCAAACGCGGCCGGCACCACGGGCGCGCTCGGATGCAGCGAGGAGTCCGCGTGCGTGTCGTCGAAATCAAGGGAATGGCCGAGCGCGCCATTGAGCAGCGCCGCCACCGCCGGCGTCCAGGTCTTCGAGTCGCCGAACACCGTGGCTTCACCCTTGCCGTCCAGCGCCAGCGCTTCCAGCATTTTGAGCAGCGAGGCGGTGGATTCCGCATCGCGCCGCGCCCGGATCGTGCTTCCGAGGAAATCGAGCGTCAGCACCTTGGCGCGCTCCAGCACCTCCGGCGGGATGTCCGCAAATTTCAGGTCGGCGACATAGGCTGCAAGCGTTGCGGTTTCGTTGGCCATCGTGTTTCCTCGTTTTGCCGGGCAGGGTAGGCGGGCCTAATTGACCTTTCAAGCCGGCTTCCTGCCGCGGGCATCAGCCATGCCTGGCGTCATCTAGCACAGGCACGGCGTGCAGATTCCGGAATGCGGCGCATGATGGCCTTCGCAAAACGCATGCTTGGATCGCTTCGGCCCTGGAAGACGCAACTGGCGCTCAGCGACAACAGCGCCCCGGCCAGCAGCGCATCGGCATCGACGGCAGGTGTGACTTCGCGGACGGTCATGGGGACGCCAGTCTGCTCGCCAGCAGCCGGAATCGCAAGACGAGCAGGGTGGCGAAGACAACGGTGCCGATCGACAATCCGAACCAGACGCCGCTGGCGCCAAGCGATGTCCAGAACCCGAGCGCGCAAGCGGAAGTGAAGCCGATCAGCCAGTAGCTGAAGGTGGCGAATAGCAGCGGCACGCGCGTGTCGTTCATTCCGCGCAGCGCACCGGCGGCGATGGTCTGGATACCGTCCGCGACAAAGAACGTCGAGCCGATCAGGAGCAGCGTTGCCGTCAGCGTCGCGGTCGCGTCGACGGCTTCGCCGAGGAATATCTCGGCAATCAGGAACCGTCCAAGGATTACGGCGAGTGTCATCGTGGCCATAAACGCAGCGCCGAGAAGTATCGCCACATAGCCGGCGCGCCTGACGGCGTCGCTGTCGCGGCGCCCGACCGCATGACCGACCCGGACAGTCGCTGCCATACTGATTCCGAACGGCACCATGAAAAGGATGGCTGCGATCTGGAGCGCAATCTGGTGCGCTGCGAGTGCCGTGGTGCTGATCAGACCCATCAGCAGTCCGGCAGCGCCGAACAGCCCGTACTCGAGCAGAAACGCCATCGAGATCGGCGCGCCGACGATCACGAGTTTCGCCATCAACGGCCAGTCGATGCGCCAGATGTTGCCGAGGACGTGATATTTCCGGAACGGCCGGCGCAGCGCGGTGAACCACAGCCCGGCGAGAAACGTGCCGAGATTGACCACGCTGGTCGCAAGGCCCGCGCCGAACAGCCCGAGCTCGGGCAGGCCCGATTTCCCATAGAGCAGCAGATAGACCAGCAACGCGTTGGCCGGGATCGCGGCCAGCGTGATCCACAGCACCGGCTCGGGCCGGTTCACCGCGCTCATGAAGCCGCGGATCGCGATAAACCACAGCGCCGGCAGGATGCCCCAGGCAAGGCCGAACAGGTACTGCTGCGCGAGCCCGGCGGCCGTCGGCGCCTGGCCGAGCGCGATCAGGATCGCCTCGCCGCGGAATGGCAGTGCCATCAGCGGCAGTGCGATCAACAGCGCCGCCCACAAGCCGACCCGCAGCGCGCGCCGTACCATGCGCGGATCGCGAGCGCCGAAAGCCTGCGCCGCCAGCGGCGCTACGGCCGATACCAGGCCCATGCCGAAAGTGAAGGCGACGAAGAACACCGTATGTGCGAGGGCTGCGGCAGCCACGGTTTCGCTGCCGAGCCGGCCGATGAACGCCAGATCGGTCGTCATCATCGCGATCTGCCCGAGCTGCGTCAGCGCAAGCGGCACCGCGAGCTTCAGGGTCTCGGCGAGTTCAATCGCGAGATGACGGCCGGGCGCGGCCGCAGAAGGATGCTGCGCAACGGATGCGCGTTCGATTTTGTCGAGCGAGGTCATTGCAACAGACTATCAGCGGCGAAGGTCGAAAAAGTGACGTCGCCGCCGGGGATCTAGCGACCGTCTCGTGCTGGAACCCGGGTGATCCTGGCTCCCAGCGCGTTGAGCCGCTCCTCGATGCGCTCATAGCCGCGCTCGATCTGGTCGGCGTTGTTGATGGTGGAGGTGCCTTCGGCGGCGACCGCCGCCAGCAGCATGGCCATGCCGGCGCGGATGTCAGGGGAGGTCATCGGCGCGCCGCGCAGCCGGCTCGGGCCTGCCACGATCGCCCGGTGCGGATCGCACAGTACGATGCGGGCGCCCATCGAGATCAGCTTGTCGACGAAGAACATCCGCGACTCGAACATCTTCTCGAACATCAGGATCACGCCGTCGCATTGCGTCGCGGTGACGATCGCAATCGACATCAGATCGGCCGGGAAGGCCGGCCACGGCTGGTCCTCCAGCTTCGGCACGTGACCACCGAAATCGTCGTGGATTTTCATGATCTGGCCGGACGGCACCACGAGGTCGTCGCCCTCGACGCCGCAGACGATGCCGAGCCGTTCAAAGCCCATCCGGATTGAACGCAGATGCTCGACGCCGGCCTTCGCGATGCGCAGCGGCGAGCGCGTCACCGCGGCGAGCCCGATCAGGGAGCCGACCTCGATATGATCCGGCTGAATGGAATAGCTCGCACCGCCAAGCGTTGCCGGGCCGTGCACGATGATGGTGTTGGTGCCGATGCCCTCGATCTTCGCGCCGAGCGCGACCAGGAAATGCGCGAGGTCCTGTACATGCGGCTCGGAGGCGGCGTTGCGCAGATAGGTGATGCCGTGGGCAGCGACCGCCGCGACCAGCGCGTTTTCGGTGGCGGTGACGCTGGGCTCGTCGAGGAAGACATCGGCGCCCTTCAGCCTGCTGGCGCGGAATTCCAGCCGGTGCGTCGCGGTGACGGTGGCGCCCAACTGCTCGAAGGCGAGGAAGTGCGTGTCGAGGCGGCGGCGGCCGATGACATCGCCGCCGGGCGGCGGTAGCGCCACCTCGCCGCAGCGGGCGAGCAGCGGCCCGGCCAGCAGGATCGAGGCGCGGATTCGTGCACAGAGTTCGGGATCGAGATCGGCAGCACGGACCTCCTTGGCGTGGATAGCGAGCGTATTGCGCTGTTTCCATTCGGCCGAGGCGCCGACCGAGCGGATCAGTTCGACCAGCGTCTCGGTGTCGCGGATGCGCGGCACGTTTTCCAGCGTGACCGGATGCTCGGTGAGCAGGGCGGCGGCGATGATCGGCAGCGCAGAATTCTTGTTGCCGGACGGCTCGATCGTGCCCGAAAGCCGGTGGCCGCCTTCAACGATGTATTGAATGGGCGGCACGGGCGCGTCCTGCCTCACACGTCGACATTGGCGCTAAGCGAATTATCCTGGATGAATTCGCGGCGCGGCTCGACCACGTCACCCATCAGCTTGGTGAAGATGTCGTCGGCCTCATCGACCTCCTTGACCTTCACCTGCAGCAGCGAGCGCGCATTGATATCGAGCGTGGTGTGCCAGAGCTGGTCCGGGTTCATCTCGCCGAGACCTTTGTAGCGCTGTAACGCCACGCCCTTGCGGCCCGCGTCGGTAACCGCCTCGAACAGGCTGACCGGCCCATGAATGGGCGTTTCCGCATCCTTGCGGCGCAACACGCCGGTCGTGTTCGGGTAGGCCTCCTGAAGTCTCGCGGCATAGTCGTCGAGCTTGCGCGCTTCCGTCGAGCCGAGCAGGGCGTCGTCGATGACGGCGACATCCTTGACGCCGCGGATGGTGCGCTCAAAGAAGAAGCCTTCGCCTTCGGTAAAGCGTCCGACCCAGCCGCGCTCGACCTCGTCGGCCAGCGCATCGAGGCGCCTGGCGATGTAGTCAGCGGCCGCATTGGCGGTAGCGATGTCGCCGGTGATCCTCGGGTTCAAGACGCCCGCGATGGCCGCCTGCTCGACCACCTTGCGGTTATAACGGCTGTGCAAATTGTTCAGGATACCGCGGATGACGCGCGCTTCTTCCACCAGCAAGCGCAGGTCGCGGCCGGCGCGCTCCGAACCCGACG
Source organism: Bradyrhizobium sp. CSA112 (assembly GCF_029051645.1). GTDB lineage: Bacteria > Pseudomonadota > Alphaproteobacteria > Rhizobiales > Xanthobacteraceae > Bradyrhizobium. Next base: position 116,342 of record NZ_JAACFS010000019.1, on the reverse strand, counting down.
CCGGCTTGAAGACGCAGTCATCGAGGCCGGTTCCGATCAGGTAGTCTTCCAGCGCGCGCTCGTCCTTCAGGTACTGCTCGGACTTGCCGCGCGTCACCTTGTAGAGCGGCGGCTGCGCGATATAGAGGTGGCCGCGGTCGATCAATTCGCGCATCTGACGGTAGAAGAAGGTCAGCAGCAGCGTGCGGATATGGGCGCCGTCGACGTCGGCGTCCGTCATCACGATGATCTTGTGATAGCGCAGCTTGTCGGCCGAGAAGTCGTCGCTGATGCCGGTGCCGAGCGCGGTGATCAGCGTGCCGATCTGCTCGCTTGACAGCATCTTGTCGGTGCGCACGCGCTCGACATTGAGGATCTTGCCGCGCAGCGGCAGCACGGCCTGGAATTCACGGTTGCGGCCCTGCTTGGCGCTGCCGCCCGCCGAGTCGCCCTCGACGATGAACAGTTCCGACTTGGCCGGATCCTTCTCCTGGCAGTCGGCGAGCTTGCCGGGCAGCGAAGAGACGCTGAGCGGGCTCTTGCGGGTCAATTCGCGCGCCTTGCGGGCGGCTTCGCGCGCGGCAGCGGCCTGGATCACCTTGCCGACGATGACTCTCGCTTCGGTCGGATGCTCCTCGAACCACGCGGCGAGCGCCTCGTTGAGGACGTTCTCGACCACCGGGCGAACTTCCGAGGACACCAGCTTGTCCTTGGTTTGCGACGAAAACTTCGGATCCGGCACCTTCACCGACAGCACGGCGGTGAGACCCTCGCGGCAATCGTCGCCGGTCAGCGCGATCTTTTCCTTTTTCGCATTGGCCTCGGCATAGCCGTTGACCTGGCGCGTCAGCGCGCCGCGGAAGCCGGCAAGATGGGTGCCACCGTCACGCTGCGGGATGTTGTTGGTAAAGCACAGCACGTTCTCATGGTAGCTGTCGTTCCACCATAGCGCCGCTTCGACGCCGATGTCGTTGAGCTCCGCCCGAACCATGATCGGGGCGGGCACGATCGCCTTCTTGTTGCGGTCGAGATATTTGACGAATTCCTCGACGCCGCCGACATAGCGCATTTCCTCGCGCTTCTCGACCGCGTGGCGCATGTCGGACAACAGGATGTTGACGCCGGAATTGAGGAACGCGAGCTCGCGCAGGCGATGCTCCAGCGTCGCGAAATCATATTCGACGTTGCTGAAGGTTTCGGCCGAAGCGAAGAACGTCACCTCGGTGCCGCGCTTGCCGTTGGCTTCGCCGACGACTTTGAGCGGAGCGACCGAATCGCCATGGGCGAACTCGATGTAGTGCTCCTTGCCGTCGCGCCAGACGCGAAGCTGCAGCTTGCTCGACAAAGCGTTGACGACGGAGACGCCGACGCCGTGCAGGCCGCCGGAAACCTTGTAGGAGTTCTGGTCGAATTTTCCGCCCGCATGGAGCTGGGTCATGATGACCTCGGCCGCGGAAATGCCTTCGCCCTTGTGAATGTCGACCGGAATGCCGCGGCCGTCGTCGCGCACCGTCACCGAGCCGTCGGCGTTGAGGATGACTTCCACGGCGGTGGCATGGCCCGCGAGCGCTTCGTCGATGGCGTTGTCGACGACCTCGTAGACCATGTGATGCAGGCCGGAACCGTCATCGGTGTCGCCGATATACATGCCCGGCCGCTTGCGAACGGCATCGAGGCCCTTCAGCACCCGGATCGATTCCGCACCATATTCAACCGGAATGGGATGCTCAGTGTCGGCGGGGGTCCGCCGGGCAGGTTCTGTCATGTGAGGCCTTCGAGGGTGTCCCGAATCAGCTGCGCAATATGAGGCGCTGATTGATCTATTTGTGCCATGAAAGAGGCATCGCGCCTAGCGCAATCTCTCTCTCAACAAGTCGTTGAATAGATGGTGGTTTTTTACCCTTTTTCAAGGTGTCCAAGGGCCTGTTCCGGCGCTCTCGAAAAGCGCGATTCGACGGCTGATTCTGCGCGCTCGATCGCCGGATTTTTGGGCTGTGTCGCGATGGGAAATGGCAGAGGGCCGCGGACCTGCTAGAGAGGGCGGCGCGGCAGCTTGTAGTCGTTGTCCGCCGGCCATCACGATCCCGGGTTTGTCCTTCATTGTCCTCGCCTTCACTAAAATATCGGCCTGATGTCGATGGCCTGCGGGCCGTCGCGGTGATGCTGGTCCTGAATTTCCACGCGTTCCCGGACGCCATGCCGGGCGGATTCATCGGCGTCGACGTGTTCTTCGTGATCTCGGGCTTTCTGATCACGGGCATCATCGCGCGGGAACTGGAACTCGGCCGTTTCAGCCTGGTCGAATTCTACAACCGGCGGATCCGGCGCATCTTCCCGGCGCTGATCGTGGTGCTCTGCGCGACATCGATGCTGGGTTGGTTCTGGATGCTGCCATCGGCCTTCGCGCAGCTCGGCAGAGACAGTTTCGCCAGCGCGGCGTTCTTGGCCAATATCGCGCTGTTGCTGCAGTCCGGCTATTTCGACGTCGAATCCGCCAAAAAGCCGCTACTGCATCTGTGGTCGCTCGGCATCGAAGAACAGTTTTACCTGTTCTGGCCGCTGCTCCTGATGCTCGCGGCGCGACTGCGCATGAGCATTATCGCGATGGCTGCGATGCTCGGCATCGGGTCTTTCCTGCTCAACGTGGCATTGATCGGCCCAAATCCGATCGCGACCTTCTACCTGCCGTTCACGCGTGCGTTTGAATTGCTGGCCGGCGCGGTGCTGGCCTGCGGCTGGATCAACGTCAGTCATTCCAGCATCGCGAGCAACCGGCGCGCCTGGATCGGCGTGGCGCTGATCGCGGCGGCCGCCGCCATCCTCGACAGTCACAGTGCCTTTCCGGGCTGGTGGGCGGTGCTGCCGGTCGCCGGCAGCGCGCTTCTGCTATCGGCGCCCGCGGCGTGGGTGAATCGGGTCGTGCTGGCAAGCCCGCCGCTGGTGTGGATCGGATTGATCAGTTACCCGCTCTATCTCTGGCACTGGCCGCTGTTGGTGTTCGGGGGGATCATCAAATTCGGTCCGCTGACGCTGCCGGAGCGCGAATTGATATTGCTCGCGAGCGCGCTCTTGGCCTGGGCGACCTACCGGTTTGTCGAGACGCCGTTTCGTTTCGGCGTCCCCAGCCGGCGCAAGATATTCAGCCTTGGGGCCGGCATGGCGATGATCGCGGTCGCCGGTATTGCCGTCATTTGGGGACGCGGCTTCGACTTCCGGCTACCGCCGGAAATCCGCGCGATGGCCAGCGTGCCGACGGAAAGCTTCAAGTGGCGGTTTCATGAATGCCTGCTCGATCTCAGTCGCGAAATGACGTTCGCCGACACTTGCGTCGAGCGCGATCGGCGCCCGCTGGTTCTGCTGTGGGGAGATTCGACCGCCGCCGCCCTGCTGCCCGGCCTGCGCAAAGCTCAGGAGCAGCGAGGCTTCAGCATCGCGCAGCTTACCTCCAGTTCCTGCATTCCGGCGCTGAACGCCGACATTGTGAGCATCCCAATTGCCGCGCAATGAATGACAAGGTCCTGTCGCTCGTCCGGCAGATCAAGCCGGACATCGTGCTGCTGCACGGAACCTGGGAAAAACATCTCGGCAATGTGGCTGAGACGGTGGTCGCGCTGAAAAAGGAAACGAACGCGCGTGTCGTTGTTCTCGGCGGGGTGCCGATGTGGCGGCGCGGGCTTCCGTCCGAGGTGCTGAGGTATTTTATGCTCCATCGCGCGCTGATCCCGGAGCGGTCGCCCAATGCCGCACCACCCACTGCCTACGATGCCGTGATGCGCGCCAGGCTTGAGCCGCTCGGCGCGGAATTCATCTCTGCATCGGACGTCTTCTGCAACGCGCAGGGCTGCCTGACGCGCCTTGGCGATGCGGCGGGAGATGTTCTCGTGAGCGATCAGGTGCACCTGACCGAAAAGGGATCGGCATTTCTGATCGACTCGATCATCGACCACTTGCTCGGCGGTGTGGCGCCCGCCGGCAGGGCGCGTTAAGGACTCAGGCGCGACGGCTCACCTGACCCGACTCCACGTCGAAGATCTCGCCGCCGGTGCCGATATCAACGAACGCGGCCGGATCGGCGCCGGTCATCCAGACCTGCGCGCCGAGGTTTGCGAGTTCATCGAACAGCGCCTTGCGCCTGGCGGGATCGAGATGGGCGACGACTTCGTCGAGCAGCAAGAGCGGCACGATGCCGGTCATCTCGGCAACCAGCGTGGCATGGGCCAGCACCAGCCCGATCAGAAGCGCCTTTTGCTCGCCGGTGGAGGCATCACGCGCCGGCATGTTCTTCGGCGCGTAGACCACCTGCAGATCGGTGAGATGGGGGCCATCCAGGGTCCGGCCCGCCGCGGCGTCGCGGGCGCGGCTCGCACGCAGTATATCGCGGTAGCGATCTTCCACTGATGTCGCGGACTCGCCAATCAGCGCATTTTCCATCCAGCCATCGAGCATGATCTGCGCCGACGGAAAGGCAGAAGCTTGCCCACGTTCGCGCAGCATCGCCGCCAGTCGCGTCACGGTCTGGCCGCGGGTGGCGGCGACGGCGACCGCAAGCTCGGCGGTTTCGCGCTCGATCGCGTCGCACCAATGATCGTCGTAATTGCGCACTTCGAGCAGGCGGTTGCGCGAGCGCAACGAGCGCTCCAGCGCCGACACCCGGCTGGAATGCTCGCTGTCGATTGCCAGTACCAGCCGGTCGAAGAAGCGCCGCCGTTCGGAAGCCGCGCCGAGGAATAGCCCGTCCATCGCGGGCGTCAGCCACACCATGCGCAGATGGTCGCCGAATGCGGTTGCCGAACCCACGGGCTCGCGATCGATCCGGCAGCGCCGGCTGGTGGAGGCGGCTTCCGCTGCGGGCGCATCGATACCCGTGCCGAGCGTGGCAAGCCCCAGTGCACCCTCGACCTCGGCCGACACCGCCCAGGAGCCGTCGCCCTGATTGTCGGCGACATCCTCCAGCGTGGCGCGCCGCAGGCCGCGCCCCGGTGACAGAAACGAGATCGCCTCCAGGCAATTGGTCTTGCCGGCGCCGTTCGGCCCCACCAGCACCACGACATCGCCGCGCGTCTGCACGCTTCCCGCGCGGTAGTTGCGGAAGTGCGTGAGGGAGAGGCGATGGATGCGGGACGGGGTCATCGTGAGTTAGTGTCGGTCTTTCTTTCCCTCTCCCCTTGTGGGAGAGGGTGGCGCCGAACGAAGTTCGGCGACGGGTGAGGGGTTCTTACGGCTCGGCGAGCTTTGCGAAGATGTCCTCCAAAACGGCAGAAGGTTGCTGCAACACGTCGTTGTTCCAGTAGCGGGCGATTCGAAAACCTTCCGCCACCAAGATGGCTTCCCTCGCTTCGTCACGCGCGGATGACGCGTGTTGGCTACCGTCAATTTCGATGATGAAGCGCTTTTCGAAGCAAACAAAGTCGAGTATGAAACCTTGGAAGGGGACTTGCCGACGAAATTTGAACCGCTCGAGCCGCTGGTCGCGAAGCAAACGCCACATGGCTAGTTCCGCATCGGTGGGCTCGCGGCGCATCTTCTTTGCGAAGTTGCGGATGCGCTTGGCGACTGGGCGATGGCTCGGTGCTTGTGGCGCGACCCCCTCACCCGTCGCCGAACTTCGTTCGGCGCCACCCTCTCCCACAAGGGGAGAGGGGAAGTCAGCATCCGTTTTGCGCGAAGCCGTCACACCCGCATCGGCATCAGCACGTAGAGCGCGCCCTTGTTGTCCTTGTCCTGCACCAGCGTCGGCGAGCCGGGATCGGCCAGGCGCAGCACGGCGACTTCGCCTTCGATCTGGGCGGCGATGTCGAGCAGGTAGCGCGAGTTGAAGCCGATATCGAGCGCGTCGGAGGCGTATTCGACTTCCAGCTCTTCGGTGGCGCTGCCGGAATCCGGATTGGTCACCGACAGCACCAGCTTGCCGGCGGACAGCGCCAGTTTCACCGCGCGGCCGCGTTCGCTGGAAATGGTCGAGACGCGGTCGACCGCAGCCTCAAAGTCCTTCTTGTCGACGATCAGTTCCTTGTCGTTGTTCTGCGGAATGACGCGGCCGTAATCCGGAAAGGTGCCGTCGATCAGCTTCGAGGTCAGCACGACGTTGCCGAGGGTGAAGCGGATCTTGCCCTGCGACAGTTCGATTTTGACTTCGGCTTCATTGTCCTCGATCAGCCGCTGCACCTCACCGACGGTCTTGCGCGGTACGATCACGCCCGGCATGCCGGTGGCGCCGGAGGGCAGCGCCAGATCGATCTGCGCCAGGCGATGTCCGTCGGTCGCCACCCCGCGAAGCGTCGCGGCCTTGGCGCTGCCGGCCGTGTGCAGATAGATGCCGTTGAGGTAATAGCGGGTCTCTTCGGTCGAGATCGCAAACTGCGTGCGGTCGATCAGGCGCTTGACGTCGGTGGCGGGCAGCGCGAATGAATGCGTGAGGTCGCCGGCGGCAAGGTCCGGGAAGTCGCTCTCGGGCAGTGTCTGCAGCGTGAAGCGCGAGCGGCCGGCGCGGATCGCCAGCACCGAACGGTCGCCGTCGGCTTCCAGCACGATCTGTGCGCCGTCAGGCAATTTGCGGACGATGTCATAGAACATATGCGCCGGCACGGTGGTGGAGCCGCCGGTCGCGGTTTCCGCCGCCAGCGTTTCGGTCACCTCCAGGTCGAGGTCGGTCGCCTTCAGCGACAGCCTGGTGTTTTCGGCGCGGACCAGCACGTTGCCGAGGATCGGAATGGTGTTGCGGCGCTCGACCACGCGATGGACGTGGCCCAGCGACTTCAGGAGTTGCGCGCGTTCGACGGTGACCTTCATTGCAATACCCGCCAGAGATGGAAAAGCCGGGCGGCCCGTCAAGGCAGCGCCGCGGCATTGGAAACCCGAAAAGCCGGATCAGGATCGGAGTTGATCAAACCCCCGGGGGGACCGCAAGGTGGCGCGGATGGCCCGCCGGTGCAAGGGAGACGGGCCCCCGTTCCCCACTTTTGCGGTAGAAAATGGCGGCAGAAAAAAATTCTCCCGCTCCTGAGACCAGGGGCGGGAGAGGTGGGGGAGGAGCCAAGGCCTCTTCAGGGGCAGGTCCTATTCCTGCTGCCGCTATTCCTGCAATTGCCGCTTCAGCGACTCGACCTCTTCGGACAACGAGATATCCCGGGCCACCAGTGCCTCGATCTTGCGCACGGCGTGCAGCACCGTGGTGTGGTCGCGCCCGCCGAACCGGCGGCCGATCTCGGGCAGCGAACGCAGCGTCAGCGTCTTCGCCAGATACATCGCGACCTGGCGCGGCCGAACCACATTCGCCGTCCGCCGCGACGACAGCAGGTCCGAACGGCTTACATTGTACTGCCGGGCGACCACCCGCTGGATGTCCTCGATCTTGATTCGCTTCGGTTCCTGCGGACGGACAAGGTCACGGACCTCGCGCTCGGCCATTTCCAGCGTTACCGGCTGGGCGTTGAGCTTGGAATGGGCGAGCAGGCGGTTGATAGCGCCTTCGAGGTCGCGGCCGTTATGGGTGATGGTGCGCGCCAGATAATCCAGTACCGCCTCCGGCACGTCGAAGCTCGCGTGATGGGCGCGGGCGGCCGCCACGCGCGACTTCAGGATTCCGAGCCGCAGCTCTTCGCCAAGCGAACCCATCTCCACGACGAGGCCGCCGGCCAGCCGCGAGCGCACGCGATCGTCGAGGCTCTCGAGATCGGACGGCGGGCGGTCGGCGGCGATTACCACCTGACGGCCGGCATCGATCAGCGCGTTCAGCGTGTGGCAGAACTCGGCCTGGGTCGATTTGCCCTGCAGGAACTGCAGATCGTCGATCACGAGCACGTCGATGCCGCGCAACGCCTCCTTGAAGGCCAGCGCCGTCTGCGTCTTCAGCGCGGCGACGAAGCCGTACATGAACTTCTCGGCGGTGAGATAGAGCACCTTGCGCTCGCTGCCCGAATTGCCGGCCCACGTCACCGCCTGCAACAGATGGGTTTTGCCGAGGCCGACGCCGGCGTGAATGTAGAGCGGGTTGAACATCACGGGATCGCCGCGGCGTCCTTCGGCGACCTGGCGCGCGGCGGCATGCGCCAGCGTGTTGGAGCGGCCGATCACGAAGCTTGCAAAAGTCAGGCGCGGGTCGAGCGGCGAGCCGCCGAGCGCGTCATGGCTGGCAGATACCGGCGCCGTCGCGCGCAATTCAGACGCGGGCCGGCTATTGGCCTGCTCGATGCGGCGCTGCTCGGCCGGTACGGTCGTTTCCTTGGTTGGCGCGGCGCATCGCATCGCCGTGCGCACGGTGAGGTCGATCCGGTGCACTTCCGGCATCTCGGCCTGCCAGCAGGTCAGGACGCGATCGGCGTAATGGGCCTGGATCCAGCTCTTGAGGAACCGGGTCGGCACCGACAGATGCACGCTTTCGTCCTGCACGCCTTCGAGGTCCATGCGCGCAAACCAACTGGTGTAGACGTCCTCGCCCACACTCGTCCGCAACCGCCCCTTCACGCGCGACCAGCGATCCTGTTCCGTATTTGTCATTGCCTGAGAACTTTTCTGAATGAGTAATGGTGTTGCGAAATCGGCTGGCGGGGATTCCCTGCAGGCTTCCTGCCAGGCGAGACCTCGGCGTGGAGCTTCAACCACCAGGCATAGATCGGACGTTCGGCGGAATCGCCGTTGCTCAGATCAAGTACTGGATGGAGTGAGAGGCTACCGCGAGGTCAGCGCGTACTCGACGGTCTAGCCGGAGTTAGCGCGGGCGAACGACTGGAATCGTCGTCCGGGGATTCTGAAGTGGTGTCGATAGAAATGAGTGTGCCGAATGTCGCGTTGATTCCGTAAAGCATAGTTCCTCCCCCTCTCGCCGCGAGAACGCGCGGCGAGCAATCAGATCACAAGTGTTTCAAAGCCAGTCTGCTGCTACCGAACATCCGCTTGTTCGACGCTGCGCCGCCGCGTACCTCAGTCTGTCGTCTTCAACACGTTCACGAGCTCCGCGTTCCCAATCGTTGCTTCGTCGGCAAGCATCTTATTCCCCTTATCCGGAGCGCGCTGAATATGAGCGCCACGCCGGGAAATTTAGACACAGAACAACCGTCCCCATACTGCTATGAGCTACCAACTCAGCTTCGCTTGGAAAGCGTCGCTAACGCGCACACCGCCGCCGATTTGCACGTCCGCTCTTGGGTCTCATACCGCGCTGGTCAGGAGAGCCTTGAGCGTCGCGAACGAGTAACAAATACACCAAGCGCGATTTCTGACAATCCGTGATTCGACGTCGTGACCCGACTCTTCGACTATGTTGCAACACTGCAATTGCGAAGCTCCACACCAAGTTTTTGAATCCGCGCGTAGAATCGCGCGGCGCCGATGAGCGTGACAATTTTCGCTGCACTCGCAAAATTTTTTAAGAAACCGTTACAATCGTGGTTACCGAGACCAATTTTCAGAACGCTTATGCTCGCTATGTGGATAAGTGATTAGCGAGACGAAGTTTTTCGGAATTGTTTTTCAGGGTAACCCCGCGCGGCTGTGATGCGGGCGGAAGAAGCTGGGCGTTGTCTGATGGGTCAGCCGTTGCGATCACGCTTTTCGCAAGTGCGCATAGCAACGCGGGTGCAATAAATTGCACCTCGTAAAAGATTGCATCTCGTAAGACTACGGGCGCTAGAAATGTGACACGTAACCCGGTGCTCAGCAATGGGACAATTGAATTGTCACAGCCAATCCAGGCCAACGCTTTCAGCGTGAGCCTGAAATGCAACAGGATGGACGTGCGTGATAAATGGATTTTCGGGGTCGCGCTCGCGCGCCCGAGCATGACCGAAAGAGGCATGACCGAAAAAAGAAAAGCCCGGCGAAGCCGGGCTTTGACGAATATCTATTTCCGTCAGCTCACTTCGCGAGCTTGGCGATCGCATGCGTCAGGCGCGACACCTTCCGGCTGGCATTGTTCTTGTGAATGATGTTGCGCTGCGCCGCCTGCATCAGTTCCGGTTCCGCGTGCTGCATCGCCTTGAGCGCCGCCTCGCGATCGCCGCTCTTGATCGCCTCCTCGACGGTGCGCACCGCGCCACGCATCTGGGTGCGGCGCGACTTGTTGACGATGGTGCGGCGGGCAATCTTGCGGGTCGCCTTTTTGGCGGAAGTGGTATTGGCCATGTTCTCAACTATCCTTCGGCTGTCATCGCTCGGTTGGTCGGGCTTGAGCGCGCCGGCCGTTCAAATTGCGTGATCGACGCTGGTTGTGTTTTCCAGGGTGTTCTGACGTAGCCGTTCTTGAGGATGCCATGGACGGAAGCCAAAATGCTCCCGTAAGCGGCGCTGCTCAAAGAACAGCGGCGGCGGGATTGCGCCCGCCGCCATTGGGGGTCTTATAGAGGGCGCGTGCTGCACCGTCAACGCTTTCCGCCCTCCCCGAACGGCCGGGTCGGGGGCGGAAATGGGCGCGTAAGGTGCTGATGAGGTTGAATTTCCGGGATGCCCCCGGTATTGGCTGACGGCCATTTGGGGGCGATAGGTATAAGGTGACGCATGATCCGCGGTTTTTTCCGGCTTATCGGCCTGCTGCTCCTGGCCGGCGGATTCATCTTTATGGTCTATGACGGGGCCCGTTTTGTCGCCGACCAGACCCTGCGGTTCACCCGGTTTGGCCAGTTCTGGAATGACGTCCATCAGTCCAGTCAGCTTGCGTTCCGGACCTGGGTCGAGGGCACCGTGCCCTGGCTCTGGAACAGCGTCATCAAGGTCCTCCTGGATCAGCCGGTTTTTGCCGTGCTGGGCGTGGTGGGCATTCTGCTGATGCTCCTGTTCCGGCCCCGCAAGCCGTTGATCGGCTATTCGCGGGACTGACCCCCGGCCGGCTCCAGCCTCCGGGGCGGGGTAACAGGGCTGCGGCATCAGGCGTAACGACATATATAGAAGTCCGACCGGCCGACGCCGTTGTCGCGTCCGCCGATGTCCCGCCTGGAGGTACTCCATGTTGTTCATGCGCAAGACCACCGCATTGCCAAGCGCAGCCGAAGCGCTGCCGGGCCGCGCCACCCCGATCCCGACCGCCACCACGCACTTCGTCAACGGCCGCAAGCTGCAGCCGCCTTATCCCGCGGGCCTCGAGCAGGCGGTGTTTGGCCTCGGTTGTTTCTGGGGCGCCGAGCGCAAGTTCTGGGAGCTTGGTGATGGCATCTATACGACCGCCGTTGGCTATGCCGGCGGGCATACGCCCAATCCGACCTATGAAGAGGTTTGTTCGGGCCGCACCGGTCACACCGAAGTGGTGTTGGTCGTGTTCGATCCGAAGAAGATCGCCTACGAGCAGCTCCTGAAGACGTTCTGGGAAAATCACAACCCGACGCAGGGCATGCGTCAGGGCAACGATGTCGGCACCCAGTATCGCTCGGCGATCTACACTTTCGGCGACGTGCAGCGCCAAGCCGCCGACGCGTCGAAGGCGGCGTACCAGAAAGCGCTGGCAGCGAAGGGTCTCGGCGCCATCACTACCGAGATCGCGCCATCGGGTGAATTCTATTTCGCCGAGGACTATCATCAGCAATATCTCGCGAAGAACCCGGCGGGCTATTGCGGATTGGGCGGCACCGGCGTGTCGTGCCCGATCGGCGTCGGCGTAACTGCTTGATCGTTGCTTCCGACTAAACCTCGCCCCGCTTGCGGGGAGAGGTCGACGCGCTCTTGCGCGGCGGGTGAGGGGTACAGGTATCTCGACAATTTCATTCGCGGAGAGAGGCCCCTCACCCCAACCCTCTCCCCGCAAGAGCGGGGCGAGGGAGCATCCGCGCCAGTTCACCGCGCACACACCTCTCCCCAAAACCCTTTGTTAACCATAACCGGTGCAAGACTGGAGCTATCTCGCTTCAAGGGATGGCTTCGGTGCGGGTTGTGCGCGCGTTTCGATTACCGATCACTGCGATCATCACCGCGCTTGCTTTGTCGGGCTGCATGCGCACGACCGGGCCGGTTGCGGCCGCGCCGCAAGGCGATCTCGACCAGATGGCCTATGGCCAGCCTGGTAGGCCACCGCCGCAGGTGGTCGCGGCCGATTCCGGCGGCGGTGCCGTCGGCGCGCTTCGCACCGCCTTCGCCGCGGCGCCACGCACAGCGCCGGCACCCGTCGTCGTTGCCGCACCCGTGGCCCACGTCGAACCGGTACCCGTGCGCTACGACAGCGCCTATCATCTCGATGCCGGCGACAAGCTGCGCGTCGTTGTCTACGGTCAGGAAGGCCTGACCAACACTTACGCGATCGACGCCGGCGGCTCGATTACGATGCCGCTGATCGGTTCGGTGCCGGCGCGCGGCCGTACCACGGCCGGACTGGCGGCGGAGATATCAGCGAAGCTGCGCCGCGGTTTCATCAGGGAACCATCGGTCGCCGTGGAGATCGAGGCGTATCGGCCGTTCTTCATTCTCGGCGAGGTCGCCGCACCCGGACAGTATCCGTACGTACCGAACATGACGGCCGAAACTGCGGTCGCCATCGCCGGAGGCTTCTCGCCGCGCGCCCGGCGCGATCGCGTCACAGTCACCCACACCGGTGCTTCGGGAACGTCGCGCTTCGTCGTCCCGCCCGCCAATCCGATCAGTCCCGGCGACACTGTGCTCGTCAGCGAGCGCTGGTTCTAGAAAGCGATACGTTTCATCGAATCTTCATCACGATCGGGCTCTTTCTCGAGCATTTGTGTCAGGCAAATGCCTCGCATTTGACCAAGAAAATTCATTATCCGTTTCGCACCAGCGGGTTCTGCTTTCCGCATCTAACTTGCAGTAGCGGGCATGCGGCTTCGCACGTGCCTGGAGGTCTCGTTGGCGCCCGTACGTTGGTGTCGAGCCGCTTTGGTTGCGATAAATTAGCGCTATGCGCTGACTGCATTCGAAACCTTATTCCAAGTTGCACTGCAGCGATGTAGAAGGACGTGGTCAAATCTAGGCGCGCCGGATTGTTCGGCTAAGTGCCTGCAATCCGGAGTATGACCATGAACTATCATTTGCCGGCTCGCGTGGTGCGCGCGGCGACCGCGGCCGCGTTGCTCGCTTCCATCGCCGTATCGGCCTTGTGTGCCTCTTCGCATCCGGTGTCGGCGGCGGAGCCCTATCCGAGCCGGCGCATCACCTTCGTCGTGCCGTATCCCGCGGGCGGAGCCACCGACGTCCTGGCCCGGTTGCTTGCCAACAAATTATCGGAGTCGTGGAAGCAAGCCGTCGTCGTGGAGAACAAGTCGGGCGGCGGCGGCGTGGTCGGCAACGACCACGTGGCCAAGGCGCAGCCGGATGGCCACACCGTGCTGATCGGCATCACGCAGATTATTCAGGCGCCGAGCCTTGTTGCGAAACTCCCTTACGATGTCTTCAAGGATCTCGCGCCTGTCACTCAGATCGCCTTGTCGACCATCGTTCTGGTGGTCCCAGAGCAGCAGCCGATCAAGTCCGTCAAGGAACTGATCGATTATGCCAAGGCGAACCCCGGCAAGCCTTACGGCACCTTCGGCAACGCCACCACGTCCCACCTCTACGGCGAGTTGCTCAAGAAGAACGCCAATATCGACATGACCCATGTCCCCTATCGCGGCTCCGCGCCTCTCACGAACGACTTGCTCGCCAACACGGTTACCTCCGCGTTCCAGGACCTGACCACGGCGAGCGCGCAAATCAAGGCGGGCAAGCTCCGGGCTCTGGCGGTTGGCGGCGAGAAGCGCAGGAAAGCGTTGCCCGACGTGCCGACGATGTCCGAACTCGGTTACCCCGGTTTTGAGATCGAAGGCTGGCTTGGCGTGTTCGTGCCCGCCGCGACACCCAAGGAGATCGTGAAGAAGCTTTCGGACGAACTCGCCCGCATCATCGCTTCGCCCGAGGGCGTCGCCGGGATCGAGACGCTCAGCCTCATACCGGTGGGCGGATCGGCGGAAACGTTCGAGAAGGTCCTGCGCCGCGATTACGAACGGTGGGCCGATGTCGTGAAGGCAACCGGCGTCAAGGGCGAGTGAGGCGTTCGTTGCAAGCCGTCATTCCGGGATGGTCCGAAGGACCAGACCCGGAATCTCGAGATTCCGGGTTCGCGCGAAGACGCGCGCCCCGGAATGACGCCCTCCGGGCGTCACTTCAAATGCTTGGCGAAAAACGTCAGGCTGCGCGGCCAGGCGATGTCGGCGCTGGCCTTGTCGTAGCTTGCGCGCTCGTCGCAGTGAAACCCGTGTTGCGCGCCGGGATAGATATGGACTTCGACTTCCGGCCGCTTGGCCTTGATGGTTTCGACATCGGTCAGCGAAATGCCCGCATCCTTTTCGCCGAAATGCAGTTGCGTCGGCACCTTCGGCTTGTCATCGGCAAAGCGGACGATGGCGCCGCCGTAATAGCCGACCGCGACCGATAGTCCCGACAGCTTGGTCGCCGCAGCATAGGCGACGCTGCCGCCGAGGCAGAAGCCGATGATGCCGACCGGACCGGCATCTTTTACGGCATCAATCGCGGCCTGGGTATCGCGCAGCATCGCGGCCCAATCGGGATTGGCGATGAACTTTCGCGCCGTCGCAATCTCGTCAGGCGAATAGCCGCACTGGAAATCCGGCTGGGTGCGATCGAAGATCGACGGCGCAATCGCGACATAGCCTTCGCCGGCCAGCCGATCGCAGACCGAGCGGATATGGTGATTGACGCCAAAGATCTCCTGGATCACTACGATGGCCGCTTTCGGCGTGCCTGTGGGGTCGGCACGATAGCCGCCCAGTTTGAAACCGTCCGAAGCCGTCAGCTTGATATCCTGTCCCACGGGTCATCCTTCTTGTTTTGGGTCGCACGAAGTCGGTTGCGTGAATGTGCGGAGGCTACTGCCACATCCAATTATGGCCCCAGTCGCCCTTCCAGCCGGCCAGGCGACCTTTACGGAATTGCAGAAACAGCCGGTCCTTCTTGTAGAACAATCCGCTGCCGCCGATGTTGCGGAATGCGAGGAAGATTTCCTCGCCGGGTCGGCCGCGAACGTAATTGAGCGGGGTGCCGAGCGCACGCGCGGCTTCGTCGGCGTCCATGCCGAACGCGAGTGGCGTGTTGTTCGAGAGCGTCTCGGTGAAAGGTGGCGGGTAGGGGCCGCCGATCGGCGGCAGTTTTTGCGCGGCAGCTTGCGTAAAGCTGCCTGCGAGCAGGGCGAGGGCCACAGCGACTATCTTCATGACGCGGCCTTCGTGGTTGCCTTGGTATCGAGGCCGTCAAGGAACGGCAGCACGGCATCGATGAATGCCTGCGGCTGGTCGATGTTGACGGCGTGGCCGGCGGCCGGGATCACCACCTTCTGCGCGCCGGGAATCTTGGCCGCCATGTAGTCGGAGGCGGCGAGGAACGGCGTGTCGTCGGCGCCGACCACGATCAGCGACGGCACCTTGATATCCGGAAGCGTCTCGATCACGCGGGCATCGCGCTGGGTCAGCATGCCACGTGCGGCGCGCGCCAGTCCCGATGCATCTCTATGGGTGACGCTGGAACGTTCCCGGCTGGCCGATTTCAGGACTTCCAGTCCCTCGCGCTCGAAGCGGTCGCCGGTATCATGCGCGCGCTTGTTCCAGACCTCGCGGGCCTCATCCTTCTTGAAGCCCGGGCCGGTGTCGATGATCAGCAGCGCGCGCACGCGGTCCGGATGGGCGCGGTAAAACGCCAGCGACATGTAGCCGCCGAGCGAGAGCCCGCCGACGATCGCCGTCCCGGCACCGACGGCATCGAGCAGCGCCGCCATGTCGGCGACCGTCAATGCTTCGCTGTAGGCCGCGGGATCATCGGGATAATCGGATTGGCCATGGCCGCGCATGTCCCACAACACGAGCTTGTAGTGTTTCGACAGGGCCGCGATCTGGCCCTCCCACATCTCACTGGTCGATGAATAGCCGTGGGTGAGCAATAGCGGTGGGCCGGAGCCGTGAACCTCGTAGTGGATGCTGACCCCGTCGCGATCGATTGTCGGCATTGCGATTTCCCAGAGCAAACAGCTCGAAATTCCGATCTCGCTTCATCCTAGCGCGATCGGTGCGCCGTTGGGAAATGCGGAAACGGAATGTGCGTCTACGGCGCCCCGCTTGATTGACAAGGCACGTGACAGACATTGCCGCGGCGCACAAACCGCGGCTCGCGAATGTGTTTTTTGCAGAGGATGACGGTCTGGACGCGGCGCATTGCAAACCGGATCGGTAAAATTTTAGCGTCTACGGTAGTTCGTGTTCAGCATCCCTCTTAAGCCGCGGGGAACCCATTTTCCGCTAGCTTCGGTTGCAGGTCATCACCACTAGGGGTCTGGGGTTTCATGACATCGATAGCCAACAAGACTTCGACAAAACGCCGGCTGTTGCTGGCTTCGGATCGGAGCGATCAAAGCAGCGAACTCGCCAGCATTCTGCGATCGGTCGGTCAGGTCGACACAATAGCGACTTCAGATATTCCCGACGCGCCGGAGCGCGACCTCGCCGGGATCGTGGTCGACATCAACCTGCGCTCCGCCGAGAGCGTGCAATTGGTGCGCAACAAGCTGCGGACCGAAGCCTATCGCGAAATGCCGCGGCTGTTCGTGCTGGCTGACGCGCTTCACCACGGATCGATGCAGGCATGGGCGCTCGGCGCCACCGACACGATCGCGCGGCCGTTCGACGCGCAAGGTATCCTGCAGCGGATCCGCGCCGCGTTTCCCGACAGCGACGGATATGACGAGACCGACCGCGGCAAGGCCCTGAACCGGGGCGTCGAGGCGGCGCATGCCGTGATGGTCAAGATTTTCGAAAAGATTCCGGCCGGCGTTCCCCTGAAATTCAGCGACATCGTCGAGGCCGAGAACAAGATTCTCAAGGCGATCAAGCATTCGTCCTTGCGGGAGTGGCTGACGACCGTCGGCTGCCATCACAGCGGCAGCTACCGTCATTGTCTCTTTGTCACCGGTTTTGCGGTCGCGTACGCGCAGCACCTCGGCATGCGCGAGGACGACCAGCGCCGTCTGGCCCGGGCCGCGCTGCTGCACGACGTCGGCAAGGCGTTCATTCCGGTGGCGATCCTGGACAAGCCGGGCCCGCTGACGCTGGAAGAGATGGAAGAGATGCGCCAGCATCCGCGCCGCGGCTATGACGCCCTGGCCGCGCAAGGCGGTTTCCCGCCTGAAATGCTCGACGTGGTGCTGCACCACCACGAGTTCCTCGACGGCACCGGCTACCCCAACGGCCTCAGCGGCAAGCAGATCAGCGACATCGTGAGGCTGACCACGATCGTGGATATCTATGCGGCCCTGGTCGAAAAGCGCGCCTACCGTCTGCAGTTCACCCACGCCCGGGCGTTCGGCATGATGGAAGAAATGGGCGACAAGCTCGACCAGCATTTGCTGCACGCCTTCCGCCCGGTGGCGTTCGGGTATTATTGATTCCTGCTGCGGTCATTCCGGGGCGCGCGACAGCGCGAACCCGGAATCTCGAGGTTCCGGGTTCGGTGCTTCGCACCGCCCCGGAACGACATCTCTTCATTCCAACATCTTCCTTAACTCCGCCTTTGCCACCTTCTCCAGCGTCGAGCGCGGCATGTCGTCGACGAAATGGATTTCGCGCGGCACCTTGAAATCGGCGAGCCCGCTTCGGCAGGCGGCCATCACGGTGTCGTGCAGATCGGCCGGTGCGTCCTTGACGCCGGCCTGCGGAATGATGAACACGACCGGCACTTCATCGAGCATCGGATGCTTCTTCGCCACAACGGCGGCCTCGCGCACGCCGGGCACTACCGCAATCACCTGCTCGATCTCGGACGCCGCGACATTCTCGCCGCCGACCTTGAGCATGTCCTTGGTGCGGTCGCCGAAGCGGATGAAGCCGTTCTCCAGCAGCGTGACGCGGTCGCCGGTGATGAAATAGCCGTGCTCGTCAAAACTTTCGCGCGTCGCCTTTTCGTTGTGCAGATATTCTGAAAACAGCGACAGGCCGGGAATGCCCTTGATCAGGAGATTGCCGGTGTCGCCGACGCCTGTCGGCGTGCCGTCGTCCTCGACGATGCGGATCTGATATTCCGGCGCGGCGCGCCCGATCGACATCGGAATATTGGGCTGGTCGACCTCGCCGACGATGCCGTGGGTGATGGTTTCGGTCATGCCCCACCAGCCGATCGTCTTGACACCAAAGGCGGCAAACGGCGGCGGCTCGGATACCGCGGTGCCCCAGAGCCGGAACGTATGGCTCTTCGGAATCTCATGCTCCAGCAGCGCCTTCATGCAGAACGGGATCGTCGAGGTCCAGGTGCAATTGTGCGCGAGCGCCACGCCCCAGAAGCGGCTGGCGGAAAACCGCGGCTGGATCACGCAACTCGCGCCAACCCACAGCGTCGCCAGCATCGAATAGGCCAGCGCGTTGGTGTGAAACAGCGGGAGATAGGTCTGGTGCACGTCGGCGGCGTGCAGGTCTTCATGCGCGGCGTTGATCTTGGCGCCCCACAATGCGTTGGCATGCGTCCACAACACCGCCTTTGGGCGCGACGTGGTGCCCGACGTGTATTGAACGCTGCATGGCGCGAACGGATCGGTCATACGGCGCGGCCGGTCGGCGCTGTCGGCGAAGAGCTGCTCAAAACTGTCGCCGCGCGGCGTGCTTTGCGCAGGCGTGCTGCCGGCATCATGCGAAATGACAGCGATCCAGCGCAGGCTTCGGCAATTGGCCGAGATCAGCTCGGCGTAAGCAGGTTGGGTGATGGCGGCGACTGCGCCGCAATGGCCGGCGAAATATTCCATCTCGGCTGCCGCCGAGCGGGTGTTGGTGGTGACGGCAATCGCGCCGAGTTCGACGCAGGCAAACCAGGCCAGCATGGCCTCGATGCAATTGTCGAGATGGATCAGCACATATTCGCCGGGCTTGACGCCCCGCTTGGCGAGGCCCGCGGAAAGCTGTCCGACGCGCTCGTGAAATTCGCCGTAGGACCATTTCCGCGCCCGCCCCTCGAACGGCGCCCAGATCAGGAACGGGTGGTTGCGGCGGCTTTCGGCCCGCATCCGCAGCAGCCAGGGCACGTCGAGGCCTGCGAATGGTCCGACAATGCCCGGCGCTGCCTGTGAAATCGGCATGGATGTCCTCCCGCGCCGCGTTGTGGCGGCTTTGGTTCTTGCTTGGGAGTAGTTCTGCCATCGGAAGGCGCGATGGGCAAATCGGGGCGGTCATTCCGGGGCGATGCGCAGCATCGAACTATGGTGCGCAATTGCGCACCGGAGAATCTCGAGATTCCCGGTCTGGTCCTTCGGACCATCCCGGAATGACAGAAGACTTCGATTGCTTCGCTTCGCTCGCAATGACGGGGAGGAAGCAGCGCCTACTTCGCCCCATCCTCATACGACGAAATCTCGATCAAACTCCCGTCCGGATCGCGGCAATAGACCGATCGCAGCGTGCCGCGGGTGCCCTGTTTGGCGACCGGGCCTTCCTCGATTCTGACCCCGTTGGCCTTCAGATGCGCCACGACCTGGTCCGGCGTGCTCGACGTCAGGAAGCACAGATCGTCGCTGCCGGCGGTTTCGTTATCAGCCGTAAACCATTCGATCTTGTCGGCATCGCGCGGTCGCACATTGATCTTCTGGTTGCCGAACACCAGCGAGGTTCGCGGCGTCTTGCCGGGACCGGGATCGAACACCTTGACCTCCATTCCGAGAATTTTCCGGTACCACTCGGCCGATCGGGCCACATCGGACACGTTGATGACGAGATGGTCGAGAGCGTTAACCCTGACAGACATGCCTTATCCTTTCGTCGCGGTCGAAGGCGCCGGGTCGCACTGGCCGTACCGGGGTTTGTTTGTTACAACGCGCGCCGCGTTCGGTTCAATAGAACCGCGCCTCAATAGAAACGGACTGGGCTTTGAATCCCGGCCTCCAAGGAGAAGTTTTATGATTTCACGCCGTACTGCGATTTGTCTGGCCGTCATCGGTCTTTCTGCCGTCGCCCCGATGGGCAGCGCTTCGGCGCAGGATTACCCGACCCGACCGGTGAAATGGATCGTCGGATATCCGCCGGGCGGCGCGACCGATATCATCGCGCGGCTGCTCGGCCAGCGGCTCTCGGAACGGCTCGGCCAGCAATTCGTGATCGAGAACAAGCCTGGCGCCGGTAACAATATCGCTACCGAATCGGTGATCAACGCCGAGCCCGATGGCTACACCCTGCTGTTCGTCAATCCGGCGAACTACATCAACGCCACGCTCTACGCCAATCTGAAATTCAACGTCGTTCGCGATATTGCGCCGATTGCCGCGTTCAACCGCGTGCCGAACGTGATGACGGTCAACAAGGACGTGCCGGCCAAGACGGCCGCCGAGTTCATTGCCTATGTGAAAGCCAATCCCGGCAAGGTGAACTTGGCGTCGTCGGGCAACGGCACGTCGGTGCATCTGTCCGGCGAAATGTTCATGGCGATGTCCGGCGCCAAGATGCAGCACGTGCCCTATCGCGGCGCCGCGCCGGCGATCACCGATCTGCTCGGCGGCCAGGTCCAGTTGATCTTCGACAACATGCCCTCGATTCTCCAGCATGTCCGCGCCGGCTCGGTGCGGGCGCTGGCGGTCACCGGTACTGCGCGGTCGCCGCTGTTGCCTGACGTGCCGGTTCTCGCCGACACCATCCCTGGCTACGAGGCGAGCGCGCTGTTCGGCGTGGGAGCACCGAAGAACACGCCAAAGGCGGTCATCGAGAAGCTGAACAAGGAGATCAACGCCGTGCTCGCCGAGCCGGCGATCAAGGCGCGCCTGCTCGACCTCGGCGGCGAACCGCTGATCGGGCCGCCGGAAGCGTTCGGTGCGATGATCGTGGCCGAAACCGACAAGTGGAAGAAGGTGATCCAGGAAGCTAAGGTCGAAAAAGTGCAGTGATCTACCTCACGGAACATAGGCGCAGCCGCGGTGTTTTATGGCAAAGACGACGCGGCTTGCGTCATGTAAAGGAGATCGATGATGCGCAATGCAGTATTAGCGACATTGGCGCTGACGGTGACGACAGTCGCCACCGTCGCGGGCAGTTCACCCGCGGCGGCGTATGACTATCCCTATTGCCTTCAGGGTCGGACCATCGGCATTCCTGGCGACTGCTCCTACAGCAGCTATGGTCAGTGCATGGCATCGGCGTCGGGTCGCGGGCTCTACTGCAACGTCAATCCGCGCTTCGCCTATGGACAGCAGCGGCGGATGCGGGTTTATCGGGATTATTGATCGCTCCTTGCAATCCTCCTGCATGATGGCCGGGCGAGAGCGCTGTTCGCGCTGAACGATCCGGCCATCCACGCCTCTGTTGCCACTCTCGACTTCGTGATGCAAACGCCGGCTTGACGGCGTTTCTTTTGTGCCTATACTAAACCATATGGTTAAGTATCAAGAAGAAATTCTCGATCGTACCTTTGCCGCGCTGTCCGATCCGACCAGGCGCGCGCTGCTGGCGCGACTCGGCGAGCGCGAAAGCCTGTCGATCAGCGAACTGGCGCAACCGTTTTCGATGTCGCTGCCTGCGATCATGAAGCATCTCGATGTGCTGTCGGATGCCGGGTTGATTGCGCGCGAAAAGACCGGCCGCACGGTCGCGTGCCGGTTGACTGCCCAGCCGATGGAGCAGGCGATGGACTGGCTTAACCGCTACCGGCGCTTCTGGTCCGACGCGCTCGACCGCCTTACCGCTTTTGTGGAGGAAGACCCATGGCCACCCAGTCAAGCCTTGCCAAGCACGATGCTATCAGCGACGCCGAACTCGCCGCGCGCCCCAGTCTCACGCTCACGCGCCGGTTCAACGCGGCGCCCGAAAAAGTCTACGCCGCGTGGGCCGACCCGCAAAAGCTAGTGCAATGGTTCGGGCCGGCGTCGGTTGAGGAGGGCTCGGTCAGGGCCGACATCGATCTGCGCGTCGGCGGCCAATACCGCATCAGCTTCAGCGCCAACGGCAGTTATAACGAGGTTGGCGGCGTCTATCGCGAGGTCGTTCCGAACCAGCGGCTGGTCTTTAGCTGGGCGTGGCACTCCACGCCGGAGCGGGAATCGCTGGTGACCATTTCGATCAAGCCGGAAGACGGCGGTTCGCTGCTGATCTTCAATCACGCGCAGTTCGTCGATGAGAAAGCGCGCGACAATCACCAGCGCGGATGGACGGAATTCCTCGGCAAGCTTGAAAGCTACCTGGTCTGAACAGAGGAGCTGCCCATGCAGCCGAACCCAATCGTCTCCCGCGAGGAATGGATCGCCGCCCGCAAGGCGCACCTTGCGCATGAGAAGGAATACACCAAGGCGCGCGAGCGCCTGAACGAGGAGCGCCGCGCGCTGCCATGGGTCAAGGTCGAGAAGGATTATGTGTTCGACGGGCCCAATGGCAAAATGTCGCTCGGCGACCTTTTCAAGGGACGCAGCCAGCTCGTGGTGCAGCATTTGATGTTCGCGCCCGACTGGAACGAGGCCTGCAAGAGCTGCTCGTTCTGGGCCGACGGGTTCGAGCGCATGATTCCGCATCTCGCCGCCCGCGATACCGCGATGGTCGGGATCTCGCGTGCGCCGCTGCAAAAGCTTGCCGCATTCAAGCAGCGCATGGGCTGGACGTTCGACTGGCTGTCGTCCGGCGACAACGCGTTCAACTATGATTTCGGTGTCTCATTCACGGCCGAGCAGCTCAAGTCAGGCGTCACGCTCTATAATTTCGGCACCACTCCCTTCGGAGGCGAGGAGGCGCCGGGCATCAGCGTATTTTATCGCGACGAGGCCGGGAACATCTTCCATACCTATTCCTGTTTTTCGCGCGGCCTCGACATGATGAACGCTGCCTACCACTATCTCGACCTCACCCCGCTCGGGCGCCACGAGGAAGGCCTGCCATATCCGATGGACTGGGTGCGGCTACGTGACCAATACCAACCGTCACAGGTTCAGGCATCTTGCTGTCATAGCTGAGCAAGCAGTTATTCCCGTCATTCCGGGATGGTCCGAAGGACCAGACCCGGAATCTCGAGATTCCGGGTTCGATGCTGCGCATCGCCCCGGAATGACGGGGCCATTTCTGCTCTTAAGAAAACAACGGAGAGCAATCCGCATGCCCTACGTCGACGGCTTCATCGTCCCGGTACCAAAGAAGAATCTCGAAGCCTACTCCCGCCTGTCGAAGAAGGCCGGCAAGATCTGGCGCGAATACGGCGCGCTGGATTATCGCGAATGGGTGGCCGAGGACGTCAAGGTCGGCAAGTTCACCTCGTTCCCGCGCAGCGTCAAGCTGAAGCCCGGCGAGACCGTCGTGTTCGCCTGGATCACCTACAAGTCGCGCGCCCAGCGCGACAAGATCAATGCCAAGGTGATGGCGGATCCGCGGCTCAGCGAGATGATGGATCCGAAAGCGAAGCCGCCGTTCGACGGCAAGCGGATGATCTTTGGCGGTTTCGAAAGCCTGGTGAAGGTTTAGGCGCGATTGGCCCGTGCATCGGCAAATGCACGGGTCACGGTGGAAAGCTGGGGCCAAGCCCGCCTGCTTCGTTCCCTTGTGATACAACTGTCAAACAAGGCCTTTAGGACATCCGGTATCGCACCTGCGGATACCGGATTGACATGGCCGAGATCGGGATTCGGGCTCTTCACAAGGCTTTTGACGGCGCCGACGTGCTGAAAGGCGTCGATCTCACGATCGAGAACGGTGAATTCATTTCGCTCGTCGGCCCGTCGGGATGCGGCAAATCCACGCTGCTGCGCATCATCGCCGGCCTCGAGCCGCAGTCCTCCGGCGAGATATGGATCGACGGAGCCAACGCTGACGGCGTCAGGCCGAGTGCGCGCAATCTGGCGATGGTGTTCCAGTCCTACGCGCTCTATCCGCATCTCAGCGTGTTCGACAATATCGCCGTCCCGCTCCGGATGAAGCGGCTGTCGGTGCTGGAGCGGATGCCGCTGATCGGCCGGCTGATGCCGAGCCTCCGCCGCGCCGAGCGCACTATTCGTGAGGATGTTGAGCGGGTCGCCGGGCAACTCGAGATTTCGTCGCTATTGAAGCGCAAGCCCGGGCAATTATCCGGCGGTCAGCGCCAGCGCGTCGCGGTCGGTCGCGCCATCGTGCGTCAACCTCGCGCATTTCTGTTCGACGAGCCGCTGTCAAATCTCGACGCCAAGCTTCGCGTGCATATGCGCGCGGAGATCGCCCAATTGCACCGCCAGCTCAAGACGACCTTCATCTACGTCACCCATGACCAGGCCGAAGCCATGACCATGTCGGGGCGGATTGCTGTCATGATCGGCGGCGAGCTCATTCAGGTGGGTGCGCCGGCTGCCATCTATGACGACCCGAGCGACATCCGTGTTGCCGAATTTATCGGCACGCCGAAGGTCAATGCGTTTCCAGCCCGCGTCCGCAGCGATGGCCGGCTGGAAGCGCTCGGACATGTCCTGCATGCGACTACGCCGTCGCCGGCCGGCGAATGTCGCGTTTGCGTCCGCCCGGAGCGGATTGAACTCGGAGCGTCCGGCCTCCTTTCCGGCACCGTCGTGCATCTGGAAAATCTGGGATCGGAAGCCTTCGTCCATATCGGCAGCGCGGGAATGAATGCGCCCGTGGTGGCTCGCGTCAACGATCCCAGCCAGTTGCCGGCGATCGGCGCAGCAACCTCCTATGGCTTTGCGCCGGAGGCGATTCGCGCTTTCGATGCCGGCGGCAAGCGCATCGCGACTTCGGTTCCGTCGCGCATCGAGCGGCCACGGGAGATGGCCATTGTCTGACGCCATCGCCACGCTGCAAGAGGTGGCGGCAGCGCCACGCATGCGTGTGCGGATATTTGCCAGGTCTCGCACGGCTGGGCGATCGAGAGCCGCCTACGCGCTGGCAGCGCCGGCCTTGATCCTGATGCTGATGATGCTGCTCGGACCGCTCGCCGGCGTCATCGCGCTCTCGCTTACGGACTACCAGCTCGGCGCGCCTTCGTTCTCCTGGATCGGGCTGTCGAACTATCAGGAGATGTTCGCCGACCGGGTGTTCTGGATTTCGCTGAAGAATACGCTGACCTATGTCGCCATCGTGGTGCCGGGTGCGGTAGCGCTCGGGCTCGGCGTCGCGCTCCTGATCCAGAGCGGTACCGGCCTGCGAAGCCTCTATCGCACTGTCTACTTCCTTCCGGTGATGGCAACGCTGATCGCGATGGCGATCGTCTGGGAATTCATGCTGCACCCGCAGTTCGGGCTGGTGAACGGGCTTCTGCGCGCCGCTGGACTGCAAGGCCATAGCTGGCTGCAGGACCGCGACACTGCGCTCTATTCGCTGTGTGTGATCGGCATCTGGCAAGCCACAGGTTTCAACATGGTGCTGTTCCTCGCCGGGTTGGTGTCGATCCCGAAGCACCTCTATGACGCGGCCGAGATCGACGGCGCCGAGAGCGCGTGGGCGCGCTTTCGGCTGGTGACGTGGCCGATGCTCGCCCCGGTCACCCTGTTCGTGGTCGCGATCTCCGCGATCCGTTCGTTCCAGGTGTTCGATACCGTGCAGGTGCTGACCAAAGGCGGCCCTTCGAAATCGTCCGAGGTGCTGATCTACACGATGTACACCGAAGGATTCGAGTTCTTCCGCTCCGGATATGGTGCTGCCGTCACGGTCGTGTTTCTCGGCTTCGTGCTGTCACTGACGCTGCTCAAATCCGTCCTCGGCAGACGGGAAGTGCACTACGCATGAGGGTGCTGGGCCGCATTCATCCCTGGTCCTTCGTCCGGCACGTCCTGCTGCTCGCAGGCGCGCTCGTCATGCTCACTCCTTTCATCTGGATGCTGTCGACCGCGTCAAAACCGCAAACCGAGATATTCTCTTCCGATCTGCATCTCATCCCCTACCACTTCGCGCTGTGGGACAATCTCAAGATCGCCTTTGCGAAGGCCGATCTGTGGCGCTACTTGCTCAACGGGCTGATCGTCACGATCTCGATCTTCGCCCTTCAGGTGCTGGTCGCTCTGCCGGCCGCCTATGCTTTCGCAAAGCTGCGCTTCCTCGGGCGCGACGTCCTGTTCGCGCTGGTCGTGTTCTGCATCCTCATTCCGCCGCAGGCGACCGCCATTCCGGTGTTTCTCCTGCTGCACAAACTGGGCGTGCTGGATAGCTACATAGCGCTGGTGCTGCCGTTCACGATCTCGGTATTCGGCATCTTCCTGATGCGCCAGTTCTTCAAGACCGTGCCCGACGACCTGATCGACGCGGCGCGGATGGACGGGATTTCCGAGTTCGGCATCGTCTGGCGCGTGATGCTGCCGACCGCGATTCCGGCGGTGACGGCGTTCGGCATCTTCTCGGTGGTCGCGCACTGGAACGACTATTTCTGGCCGCTGATCGTGCTGAACAGCGAGCACTTGCAGACGCCGCCGCTTGCGGTCGCGCACTTTCGCAACAATGAGGCCGGCACCAATTACGGCCCTCTGATGGCGGCAGCGATGGTCATCATCGCCCCGCTGGTCATCGCCTTCCTGTTCGCCCAGCGGCGCTTCATCGAAGGCATCACGCTCACCGGCATCAAGTAACCGAGTTTTTTCAAACCTCAGGAGACGTCAATGTTCAGAACATGGATTGCCGGAGCCGCCCTTTCGCTTGTCGCCGGTCTCGCGCATGCGCAGACCGAGGTCGTCGTTCAGTACCCCTATGCCGAATTGTTCGAGGGCACGCACAAGCGGATCATCGAGGAGTTCGCCAAGGTGCGGCCCGACATCAAGGTCACGCTGCGCGCGCCGTACGATTCCTATGAGGACGGCACCCAGAAGGTCCTGCGCGAGGCCGTGACCAACCAGATGCCCGACGTGACGTTCCAGGGCCTCAACCGCATCCGCGTGCTGGTCGACAAGAACATTCCGGCCGAACTCGACGGCTACATCGCGGCGGAAAAGGATTTCGACAAGCAGGGGTTCCACCAGGCGATGTTCGATATCGGCACGGCAAGCGGCAAGGTCTACGCGCTGCCGTTCGCGATTTCGCTGCCGGTCGTCTACGTCAACCTTGATCTGGCCAAGCAGGCAGGCGCCGATCCGGCCAACCTGCCGAAGACGTGGGACGGGCTGATCGATCTCGCCAGGAAGATCAAGGCGCTGGGCCCCGATATCAACGGCATCACCTACGCCTGGGATATCACCGGCAACTGGCTGTGGCAGGCGCCGGTATTCGCGCGCGGCGGCTCCATGCTGAACGCCGATGAAAACAAGGTGGCGTTCAACGGACCGGAAGGCCAGTTCGCTATTCAGATGCTGGCGCGCCTCGTCACCGAGGCCGGCATGCCCAACCTCGACCAGCCGGCGATGCGCGCGACCTTCGCCGCCGGCAAGACCGGCATTCACATCACCTCGACCTCCGATCTCAACAAGACCACGCAGATGATCGGCGGCAAGTTCGCGCTGAAGACCCACACTTTCCCCGACGTTGTGTCGCCCAACGGTCGTCTGCCGGCGGGCGGCAACGTCGTGCTGATCCTCGCCAAGGACAAGGCCAAGCGCGATGCGGCCTGGGAAGTCGTGAAATTCTGGACCGGCCCGAAGGGTGCGGCCATCATGGCGGAAACCACCGGCTACATGCCGCCGAACAAGGTCGCCAACGAGGTCTATCTGAAGGATTTCTACGTCAAGAATCCGAACAACTACACCGCGGTCAGCCAGCTCGCGCTGCTGACCAAATGGTACGCCTTCCCCGGCGACAACGGCCTCAAGATCACCGACGTGATCAAGGACCATCTCAACAGCATCGTCACCGGTGCCCGCGCCAAGGAGCCGGAGGCCGTGCTATCAGACATGACGGCCGACGTGCAGAAGCTGCTGCCCAAGACGGTCGGTTCGGTCCGCTGACATAGGCGACCTGACGGTCCATGGCCGCTGCTGTGCGCTTAGCTGCGCCGCAGCGGTCGCTAATAGGGAGGTCATAGTGCGATGAAATTCGTCATTCTCACCGATACCCATTTCGTTGCGCGCGGCCGCAAGCTTTACGGTCTCGACCCCGCGGAGCGGCTTGATGCCGCGGTCGATCGGATCAACCGCGATCATCCGGATATTTCCTTCGTGATCGTGACCGGCGATCTCGCCCATTGGGGCGAGGAAGTCGCCTACGAAAACCTTGCTTCGGTCCTCGCCCGCCTGAATGCGCCGACCATTCTCTTGATGGGTAATCACGACAAGCGCGATCCGTTCGGCCGCTATTTTCCGGGCGTCGCGCGCGACCCGTCCGGCTTCGTGCAGGGCGTCCAGACGTTCGATGCTGCAACAGTCGTCACGCTCGACACGTTGAATGAGGCTGCGCCGGACCACGCCGGATTGTTGTGCGAGGCGCGGCTCGCCTTTCTCGAACAGGCGCTTGCTTCAGCGCCGGCCGACCGTCCGCTGCTTCTCTTCCAGCACCATCCGCCGTTCGACACCGCGCTGCGCTACATGGACGGCATCAAGCTTGCCAATCCCGAGGACGAATGGGACGTGATCGTGCGCACGCGAAAGCCGAACTACCTGTTCATGGGGCATCTGCACCGGCCGATCTCCGGGATCTGGCGCGGCATTCCTTTTCACATCCAGCGCGCCTTGTCGCACCAGGTGGCGTTCGATCTTGAGACCGCGGATCACATTCCCGGCTCGCATGAGCTGCCAGACTATTCGCACGTGACCGTCGACGCCGGCCAGATCGTGATCCATCAATGCTCCTTCCTCTACGACGGACCGCTGTTCTCGTTACAGGACCGCGCCGCAATCGAGTGGATCGACCGATAGCGCCGGTCCCGCCTGGCTGGCGGATGCATACCGCATGTCTTTCAAGATCCGGCAACGCCGGCGCTAAGCTCCGCCGTCAGTTCGGGTGTGCCTGCGCCTCAAGCTGCCGGCTATACCGGGACATGGCAAAGCAGAAGACGAAGTAGATCAGCCCGACGAATATATAGACCTCGACACTGAAGGGCTGCCAGGCGGGGTCGATGATCGACGTCTTTGCCGTCGTCAGCAGGTCGAAGATGCCGATGATCAGCACCAGGCTGGTATCCTTGAAGAAGGCGATGAACGTGTTGACCAGCGGCGGGATGACGTGGCGGATGGCCTGCGGCAGGATGATCAGGCCGTTCTTCTTCCAGTAGGACAGGCCGAGCGCGTCGGCGGCATCGTGCTGGCCTCTCGGAATCGCCTGCAGGCCGCCGCGGATGACTTCGGCGAGATAGGCGCCGGCGTACAGCACGAACGCGATCTGGGCCCGAAGCAACTTATCGATGTTGACGCCGTCGGGCATGAACAGCGGAAACATCACGCTCGCCATGAACAACAGGCTGATCAGGGGAACGCCGCGGATCAGTTCGACGTAGAGCACGCAGAGCGACCGGATCGCGGGGAGCTTGGAGCGCCGGCCCAGCGCCACGACAATCCCGAGCGGGAAGCCGAAGGCGAGGCCGAAGGTGGCAAGGATCAGCGTTACCGGCAGGCCGCCCCAGCGGTCCTGCGACACGTAGGTCAGTCCGGCGATGCCGCCCCACATCAGCACGCCGATCAGGATCAGCGCGGCCGCCCACACCGCCACCAGTTCTTTCCGCCACCAGCGGCGCCGGCTCGACACGTAGAACAGCGCGATGAAGACCAGCGTCGCCAGTGCCGGCCGCCATTGCTCACTGAACGGATAGGTGCCGAACAGGATGAAGCGGTATTTTTCGGGAATCACGGCCCAGCAGGCGCCGAGCCCGCGGATCGATCGGCACGCGCCGGTCTGGTCGCTCGGCACACTCCAGATCGCATTCCAGTAGCCCCACTGCACGAGGCTGACGAAGGCCCTGGCGAGCAGCGCGATCAGGACTAGGGAAATGACGCTTGAGGTGATCGAAGCGAACAGGTTCGCGCGCAGCCATCGGATGACGTGATGGGCGGGGGTCTTGCGCGATCGCGCGCCGTTGAATGGAAGCGGACTTTCCGGCGCGTCCGTGATCGACGTCATGGGATCAGCGCTCCACCAGCGCGATGCGTGCATTGTACCAGTTCATGAAAAGACTGATGCCGAGACTGATCGTCAGGAACACCATCATGATCAGCGCGATGGCTTCGATGGCCTGGCCGGTCTGGTTCAGCGTCGTGTTCGCGATCGACACCACATCCTGATAGCCGACCGCGACAGCAAGCGAGGAATTCTTGGTGAGGTTCAGATACTGGCTGGTCATCGGCGGAATGATGACGCGCAGCGCCTGTGGCAGGACGATGCGTTGAAGCACGAAGCGCCGGCGCAGGCCGAGGGCAGCGGCCGCATCCCATTGTCCCCGGGGAATGGCCTGGATACCGCTGCGTACGATCTCGGCGATGAAGGCCGACGTATAGGTGACCAGCGCGATCAGCAGCGCGAAATATTCCGGCGCCAGCGTCAGCCCGCCGACGAAATTGAACCCACGCAGCTCTGGCATCGTGACGGTCCACGACGCGCCGAGGCTCCACGACACCAGCGCCGGCAGTCCGACGAGCAAGGCCAGCGCGTAAGGCCAGAGATGGCGCACCTTGCCGTCGGCCATTTGGCGCGCCAGCAGGTGCCGCCGCAGCAGATAGAGTGCGATCAGCCCGGCCACCACGGCTGCGATCACCCAAAGGTTTGCTTCCGCAATCGGAACTGATGGAAGCACCAGGCCCCGGTTGGAAAGAAAAACCCCCTCGATCGGCTTCCGTGCGGCGCGCGCCGCCGGGAGGCCCTGCATCAGCACGTACCAGAACAGCAGTTGCAGCAGCAGGGGAATGTCACGGAGCAGCTCGACATAGACCGCGGCAAGCCGCGACAGCAGCCAGTTCGACGACAGCCGCGCGATGCCGATCAGCGTGCCGATCACGGTCGCCAGCACGATGCCGATGACCGCGACACGGAGCGTGTTGACGATGCCCACGATGAAGGCGCGGACGTAGGGGTCCTTGGGGCTGTAGGCGAGCCAGGTGTCTGCGATCGGCATCCCGGCCTCGCGACCGAGAAAGGCGAAGCCGGTCGAAATCCGGCGTACCGACAGATTGTGAAGGGCGTTCGACCACAGCCAGCCAACGATCGCGACCGCGATGCCGACCACCAGGATTTGCCAGGCAAGGCCGATAAGCTGCTGGCGATTCAGCGAGAAGCGCTGCCGTCTGCGGCGTGGAAGGCCGGGCGTGGATGTCGTCACAGCACAAGGATCCTTCTGGCGACAGCGATCTTCGGCCATGCGCCTGGGAGGCGCATTTCAAATGTTGCACCAAAAATGGTTTTGTGCAACGTTTGTTTCATGGCGCAGCCCCAGCCGAAATCCTCGCCGCTCTCCGAATTATGCAGCGCCTTGCCGTCGCTGCCCTCGCGGCTGCAGCAGGTCGGCCGCTTCG
This sequence comes from Bradyrhizobium sp. CSA112, assembly GCF_029051645.1. Classification (GTDB taxonomy): domain Bacteria; phylum Pseudomonadota; class Alphaproteobacteria; order Rhizobiales; family Xanthobacteraceae; genus Bradyrhizobium. Next base: position 85,120 of record NZ_JAACFS010000019.1, on the reverse strand, counting down.
TCGCCGCCAACGATTACGATGCTACGACGCGTTCGATGCGCGATCTGGCGGCCGAGGCCGGCGCCGATCCGGCCGCCTTCACCAGGCTGGCGAAAGCGCTGGGCTATTCGGGGTGGGATGAATTGCGGGCTGCGCTCACCGAAGCGCGACGGCCGGCGCAACCCTCTCCCTTCTCGGGCCGAACCAAAGGGCGGCGCGGAGGTCCCGACTCCGACATATCGCTGGTCGCTGCCAAGCTGGAGGCTGAGGCGGCCGGTCTGGCGCGTATTTCACCCGGCTCCGTGGCCAACGCGGCGAAGGCCCTGAACGCGGCGCGACGGATCTGGATCGCCGGCTTTCGTAGCTGCCGCAGCGTTGCGGAGCTGCTCAACTATCAGCTTCGGCTATTCCGCCCCGACGCGGTGCATCTGGTCGGCGGCTCCGGCCCCGAAGATCTGGATCTCGGTGCTTTCCACCGCGGCGACGCCGTAGTGGTCATCGGGTTTGCGCCCTATTCGAGGGCAAGCGTGCTGTCGGCGCGCGCCGCACATGATTCCGGCGCCACGATGATTGCGATTGCCGACACGCTCACGGCGCCGATGGCCGAAGGGGCTGATCATTTGCTGCTCTTTGAGGCGGCTTCGTCGCCGGGATTCTTCCCGAGCCTGACCGGCGCCGTCGCCATCGCGCAGTCGCTCGCGGCGGTCACCTTCACGCTGGGCGGCGCGGCCGCAAAGCGGCGCCTTGAGGAGACCGAAGGCCGGCTGGCTGCGATGTCGCAATATGTCGCCGAGAAAGGTTGACCGCCATGGGAGCCGGCAAGAGCCGCGTGCTGCACCGAAGCCTGCGTGAAACGCCGCCCAAGGCCGTCGGTGGCGACGGCGTGTGGCTGATTGCCGAGGATGGCCGGCGGATCTTGGACGCTTCCGGCGGCGCTGCCCTTTCCTGCCTCGGCCACCAGCATCCGCGCGTGCTCGAGGCGATGTCGCGGCAGGCCTCGCAACTCGCCTATGCCCATACCAGCTTCTTCACGTCGGAGGCGGCCGAAGCGCTGGCCGAAAAGCTCGTAGGCCATGAACCCGGCGGTCTGGCTTACGCCTATTTTGTCAGCGGGGGATCGGAAGCGATCGAGGCCAGCATCAAGCTGGCGCGACAATACTTCATCGAGATCGGCCAGCCGCAACGCCAGCGCTTCATCGCCCGTCGCCAGAGCTATCACGGCAACACGCTGGGTGCGCTGGCCGCCGGCGGAAATGCGTGGCGGCGCGAGCCCTATGCGCCGCTGCTGTCGGCGGCGTTCAGCCATGTGACACCCGCCTTCGCCTATCACGAAATGCGCGACCTCGAATCCGAGGCGGGTTTTGTCGCTCGCCTGGCGGCTGAACTGGAGGCGGAATTTCAGCGTCTGGGCCCGGACAATGTAGCGGCGTTCATTGCCGAGCCGGTGGTGGGCGCGACCGCAGGCTGCGTTCCTGCCCCGGAGGGATATTTCCGGGCCGTCCGCGACATCTGCGATCGGCACGGCGCACTCCTCATCCTCGATGAGGTGATGTGCGGCATGGGCCGGACCGGCACACGCCACGCCTGGGAGCAGGAAGGTATTGCGCCTGACATCCAGGCGATCGCTAAGGGGCTGGGCGGCGGCTACCAGCCGATCGGCGCCATGCTCGCCAGCGCATCCATCATCGATTCGATCCGGGACGGTTCGGGCGCGTTCCAGCACGGTCATACTTATATGGCGCACCCGATGGCCTGTGCGGCGGCGCTTGAGGTGCAGCGCGTGATCGACGACGAGCAATTGCTCGACAGGGTGAAGGATCTCGGCCGCCAGCTCGAGCGGCGGCTCACCGAGTGCTTCGGCAATCACCGGCATGTCGGCGATATCAGGGGCCGCGGCCTGTTTCAGGCCATCGAGCTCGTCGCCGATCGCGGCACCCGCGCGCCGTTCGATCCGTCGCTCAAGCTTCACCAGCGCATCAAGGCCATCGCCTTCGAAGGCGGCCTTGGCTGTTACCCCGCAGGCGGATGCGTGGACGGCCGCAGCGGCGACCACGTCCTGCTCGCACCGCCCTATATCGCGACGTCTGATGATATCGACATGATCGTCGACAGGCTTGGCCAGGCAGTCGACGCCGCGTTGAAGAGTGTGGGCCATTAGGAGGAGCAGAATGAAGAGGATCGTCATCGCTACAGGCTTGCTCGCCGCGTCATGCTGGAGCGCCCAGGCCGCAACGCTCGACACCGTCAAGCAGCGCGGCATGCTGGTGTGCGGCGTGAGCGCCGGCTTTGCCGGCTTCTCCACGCCGGACTCCCAGGGCAATTACAAGGGGCTCGATGTCGACTACTGCCGCGGGCTGGCGGCCGGCGTGCTGGGCGACGCCAGCAAGGTGCGCTATGTCGCGCTGACGGCGCAGAACCGCTTCACCGCGCTGCAATCCGGTGAGATCGACGTGCTCTACCGCAATTCCACCCAGACCTATCTGCGCGGCGTGACGCTGGGGCTGCGCCAGGGCCCGGTCAATTTCTATGACGGTCAGGGCTTTGTCGTGAGAGCCGACGCCGGGGTGAAGGACCTGAAGGGCCTGAACGGCGCCACCGTTTGCGTCGCGCAGGGCACAACCCATGAGGTCACGCTCGGCGATTACGGCCGCGCCAACGGGATCGAATGGAAGCCGCTGGTGTTCGATCGCATCGATACCATGTACCAGACATTCTTCGGTGGGCGCTGCGATGCCATGACCCAGGACGCTTCCGCGCTTGCGGGTGCGGTGACGACAGCGGCTTCGAACGCCGCGGATTACGTTGTCCTGCCGCAGGCCATCAGCAAGGAGCCGCTTGGGCCGTTCACCCGCAACGGTGACGACGTCTGGACCGACATCATCGCCTGGCTGCACTATGGCCTGATCGAGGCCGAAGAACTCGGCGTCACCGCCGCCAATGCCGACGAGATGGCAAAGTCCAGCAGCGTACCGGCCATCCAGCGGCTGCTAGGGACGTCCGGCGAGCTTGGATCGCGGCTCGGCCTCGGCAACAAATGGCTGCTGCAGGCGATCAAGGCCGGCGGAAATTACGGCGAGATTTTTGAGCGCAATGTCGGCAAGGCAAGCCCCTTGAAGCTCGATCGCGGTCTGAACGCGACCTGGGCCAAGGGCGGCCTGATGTACGCTCTGCCGTTTAAGTAAAAATTACGCTGCGGCACGTCGGGTTGACACTCGCCGCGCCGCAGCCAGACTGACGCGCATGCGCATTGCCCTGATCCACGCCCTGAAACACTCGATTGTGCCGATCGAAGCCTCGTTCGCCAGGCTTTGGCCGGAAGCCCGGCTGATGAACCTGCTCGACGACAGCCTTTCGGCCGATCTGGCGCGCGATGGCGGGCTTACCGATGCCATGACGGAGCGTTTCCTCCGGCTTGGACGCTATGCCGCCGGCACCGGTTCGGATGCGATCCTGTTCACCTGCTCGGCGTTCGGCCCCTGCATCGAGGCGGTTGCCCGGGCGCACGCGCCGATGCCGGTGCTCAAGCCCAATGAGGCGATGATCGAGCAAGCGACCGGCCGCGGCCGCAAGATCGGTCTGTTGTCGACGTTCCCGCCGACGCTGGCCTCGATGCCGCCGGAGTTTCCGCCGTCGATTGAGCTGGTGCCGAAATTGGCCGAGGGCGCGCTGGCCGCGCTCGATCGCGGCGACCGCGCCACCCACGATCGCCTGGTCGTCGAAGCGTCAAGGAGCTTGCGCGAGTGCGACCTGATCGCGCTCGCCCAGTACAGCATGGCGCCGGCGGCGGACGAGGTCGCCGAGGCGACGGGACGGCCGGTGCTCACCACGCCCGACAGCGCGGTGTTGAAGCTGAAGAAAATGCTGGGCGTTGCGCCGGGCTAGCCTTCTTTCTTCTTGGCCGGCTTTTTCGCCTGTTTTTGCGCCGCCGCTTCCTCGGCCGCGCTCCTGATCGCCCGCGCGTAGCTGTCGGCGGTGTTCTCCGCCGAGTTTTGCAGCCGCTTGGCCGCGGCCGCACCGAGCAGCATCGTGCTCTTGGCGATCAGCCGGAATTGGTCCCGGGTTTCCCGGTCCTTGGCCTTGGCGGCGCGAGCCATGATCTGGTCGCGCCGTTTCTTGACGGCGGCCATCAGGCTCTTGTTCTGCGCCTTTGCGATTTGCCGGATGACGAGGTCGAGATCGGCTTCAGCCATTATGGTCACTCTTACCGCGGCAAGCCGTCCGCACGGTGCGGCGATCTGGCGCGTCATGTTGGAAGGATAGGTGCGCCATTGTGTCGCCGCAGCGCCGTCATTTCAAGCGCCGATTCTCGCGATCGGACGTCGCGGGCCATCTGCGCAACCCGCCGATAACAGTCGATTAACGTTGTATTGCTACTGGTCATCAACCAACAGGATGACCAGCGGCATGCGTAACCTCTCAGTCTATCAACGATTTGCGATGATCATCGCGGCGCTGACGATCGTGCTGTTTGCCGTCTCTGCCCTGCAGATCCTGGTGTTGCGCGATACGGTGCTGGACGAGCGGCGCACCACGGTCCGCAATCTGGTCGAGGCCGCGACGAAGATGCTCGCCCACTATGACGGCGAGGCCAAGGCCGGCAGGATCGAGCCGGATAAGGCGCGCCAGATGGCCTTTGCTTCGATCAGTGCCATGCGCTGGGGCGAATATTCCGACTATATCGGCGTCTACGGCACGGGAAGCGCCGACGCCGGCGTCACTTACGTGCACGCCAATCCCAAATACATCAACGTCAACCGCTGGGAGTTCAAGGACAAGAGCGGCAAGCTGTTGATTCAGGACATCGTGCGAACGGCGCGCGCCGGCGGCGGCTTTGTCGAATATCTGTCGCCCCGGTCGGCCGGCGGTGCCGAACTGCGCAAGGTCTCCTATGTCGGGGCCTTTGGGGCGGGCGACAAGCTTCTGGCGCTTCAGGCGGGGGCCTATGTCGACGATATCGATGCCGTAGTCCTTCGCCGGATGATCTGGGCCGGGATTGCCGGCCTTGCTGGCCTTGCCATCGCAGCATTCGTGGCGTTCTGGCTTGGCCGCGGCATGGTCGTCCCGCTCAATAAAACCTGCTCGGCGATGGATGAACTGGCCAAGGGCAATCTTGCGGCCGAGATTCCGTTCATTGACCGGACCAACGAAATCGGCCGGATTGCGCGCAGCCTGCAGGTCTTTAGGGATCATTTGGTCGAGTCGACGCGGCTCCGCACCGAACAGGAAGCGATGAAGACGCGTTCGGCCGACGAGCGGCGGACGGATCTGTCCCGTATCGCCGACGAATTCGAGCGCAGCATCGGCGGGGTGATCCGGGGCACCGCCACCGCTGCCGACGAGCTGCAGAATTCCGCTTCGTCGATGTCCACGATCGCGGTGGGAACGACGGATCAGAGCGCGAAGGTCGCGGCCGCTGCCGAGCAGACGGCGTCGAACGTCCAGACCGTTGCGGCCTCGGCGGAGGAGCTGTCGTCCTCGATCCAGGAGATCGCGCGGCAGGTCACCCAGTCTTCGTCAATCGCCCAGAATGCGGTCGGGCAGGCCAACCGAACCGAGGCCATGGTCGGACGCTTGGTCGAGGCCTCGCAAAAAATCGGCGAGGTCATGGCGCTGATCCAGACCATCGCGGGACAGACCAACCTGCTGGCCCTGAACGCGACCATCGAGGCCGCCCGGGCCGGCGAGGCCGGCAGGGGTTTTGCCGTCGTGGCCAACGAGGTCAAGGCGCTGTCGTCGCAGACCGCCAAGGCTACCGACGAAATTACCAGCCAGATCCAGGAAATTCGCGATGCGACCGGCTCGACGGTCAACGCAATCCGCGAGATCGGCACGACCATCGGCCAGATGAACGAGATCACCGGCTCCATTGCGGCCGCTGTCGAGGAGCAGGGCGCTGCGACCAACGAGATTGCCCGCAGCGTGCAGCAGGCGGCACAAGGCGCTCAGGAGGTGATGCAGAACATCACGGGCGTACGCGAAGCGTCGAGCAAGGTCGACGCTGCCGCCACTCTCGTCTTGAACGCCGCAGCGCAGCTCACCTCGCAATCCGAGCAGCTCGAGACCGAAACCGGCAAATTCCTCGGCAACATCCGCGCTGCGTGACGGACGTTTCGCGGCTAGCTCGTCATGCCCGGCCTTGTGCCGGGCGTCCACGTCTTTACGGTCTCGCCGCGAACAAGACGTGGATGGCCGGGCATAGGCGGAGCGGAAGCGACGCCGTCCTTCAGACGGCTATGCCCGGCCATGACGGAAAATCGAGTCCCTTCGAAGAGCTGCTGGAAGCCGAGCAACCCGGCAGCTGTTTCGACCTCTGGCTTCAATTAAGCCGCGCGCCGATCCCCGTGAGAATGCGATAATCGGGCTTGGACTGGATGCCGTTGTGCTGGTTGATGATCGGCACGCCGACGGACACGAAGCCCGAGAAGCGATCGAAGCCTACGCGTACGCCGGGCGACAGATAGACCGTGGTGCCGCCCGAATTGGGATCCGGAATGCCGGCGATACGCTGCTTGTCGTGCCACTCGCCATTGAGCTCGAGAACGAGGTCGAGCGTGTAGGGCGTCTTCTTCATGTCGCTGTGGTCGTGGTTGGCATGATAGAGACAATGCTCCTGCAACTGGTTGCGCGGCTGCATACAATATTCGTGCAGCTCGACCTCTTTTGCCGAGCCGGTGGCGCCGACCAGGCGATACGACACCGCGGTGCCGAACAGGAAGCGGTCGCCGAGATTGGTGTTCTGCGTACCCGTGCTGATCAGGTAATAGAGGCCGCTCACGTCGAACGACCAGCGGCCTGTGCGCTTGGTGAAGGCGGCGCCGAACAGGCCGTCCCACGAACCCGAGCCCGGCTGAAATTCGGCCTGGAAAAGCTGGCCGGCGGCGTCACGCCGGTCGGTGCTGCCGGTCGGTGCCTTGAAGCCGAACAGCACGGCGGCCGACGTCCCCGTCTGCGCGTTGTTGTGGAAGCGGTATTGCCCCAGCATGGTCACGTCGCCGAACCCTGCCGAGTTGCCGCGCCTGTTGATGCCGTCGGGGCTCATCAGGCTGCTCATGTCGCTCGTATTCATCATACCCATATGGCCGCCGCTCAGCATGTCTTCTCCGGGTTCGCGGATATCCGAGCGGCGGACGCCACCGGCGCGAACGGCAACGGTGAAGTCGTTGGTGATGCCGTAGGCAACCGAAAGCGAGACGGCGTCGATCGAGCGGAGCGAATGCGCGTGCGTGCCGCGGCTCGCCGCGGCGAGCAGATCGGCGTCGCTGAGCTGGCCCAGCCGGATGAACTCATAGCGGACGGATGCGGCGATCAATCCTTCGGAAAGCGTATCGGCCGAAATGGTGTTGATGGGCCCGCCGCTACCGGTGTTGCCGCCGCCGCCGGGATGATGCGCTTCCGCAGGCAACACGAGAAAAAATATGATGGATGAAAAGACGCCGGCTACCGGCCTTGCAAGATACGCACACACATACGCCCCCATTACTGATCGCCCCGGCGATTAGCCATCGCAATCGGGCGCGAGATTGACTGGATCATGCGAGAAGCGCGGCCTGCTCGCGACCAAGGGAAAGCGAAAAAGCGAAGACGTCATCGCGGGCGCGGCATCCGTGTGGCTGTCGCGTGTTGAGCGAAAGGCGAAAGGGATGCAGCCCGGTTGCCGGTTGTGCTTCCGTTTTTCTCGCGTCGCATAGTGGCAGCCGCAATCACGTCCGGCAGTAGCCGCAATCACGGCGAGCACCAGCCGTAATCGCGTCTGAATGATTCTCTACACGCCTTATGGTCCAGCGCGCGTATCGGAGTAGGACAATTATGACCACCATCGTCAGAGATATCTTTGTGTTCGTTACAGCGGCCATTTTTGTCGCAGCGAGTGTGCTCATTGCGACCGGGGCCGGCGCGCACGAGTTCAAGGTCGGCGCCATCGACATCGGTCACCCCTGGTCGCGCCCGACCCCGAAAGACGCCAACATTGCAGGCGGCTATCTCACCATCACCAACAAGGGCAAGACTGCGGATCGCCTGATCGGAGGCGCCTCGCCCGCGGCGAGCCAGATCGAGGTGCACGAGGTGGTCGATGTGGACGGCATGACGAATACGCGCGCGCTCACCAACGGCATCGAGATCAAGCACGGCAAGACCGTAGAGCTCAAGCCCGGTGCGCTGCGTATCGTGCTGCTCGGCCTCAAGGAGCCCTTCCAGCTTGGCCAGAAGATTAAGGCCACGCTGGTGTTCGAGAAGGCCGGGCCTGTCGAGATCGTCTACAACGTCGAGGAAAATCCCGGAGCCGCAGTCAGCGGCGTCATGCAGCACAAGCACCATTAGGGCGCTTCACCTGCTCTGCCTGGAAAGGCTCTCCGTTCTTGAGCATTGAATAGGCGCTCGGCAGATCGCGCGATGTCCGCGAGCCGCGTCGGCATCGTGTGTTCGGCGTCACGCGCCGGACCAACAACGCCGGGCCATCGCGATCGGCGATGGCTGGTCTCGAACTCATCATTCTCCAGCCGGGATTGTTAACCAGTGCCCAACTCGAACCAGATGTCAGCCATCGCAGCCGCCAGCCTGCAGCCATCGCCGCAAAGAATGCGAGTGGCGTGGCCGTTCGCTGCCACGATGTTGTGCGCATCGCTTCTCGGGATCGGGCTGGCATTTTGTGCCCGCACACTGCTACCCGCATGGGGGCTCGAGGGGGCCAGCGCGTATTTCTTGCTTGACGACGTCGTCTGTTCGAACGGGAATTCTTCGACCTCGCCGCAGATAACTCGCACGGACGAGTGAAGCGGTCGAGCCTCCGGATCCGAGGGAACGCCGCGTCCGCATGTGAGCGTCCGCCGTCAACCGTTCGGAAACCACACGATCTCTCTTCCAGTCCCGCTAACTAATCGAAAATCGTTCTGCCGCAAGTTCGTGCCCGGGAAAGAAAGGGGAGATCCGAACATGAACGGCCTGACCATCATGGAAAACGTTCGCCGATACCGCACCATCGCATCGTTGTGCCGCCAAACCGCGGCCTTCCGGCCGCTTCATAGCGGCTCACTCCTGGCGCAAGCCAGGGAATGGGAACATCGCGCCGTTGCGGAGCTGGAAGCCTATTATGAGGCTTTCTGTTACGCGGCTTCCGGCAATGCGCAGGCCCACTCCGCAAGCTGCGCCGCGTAAGCTGACGGCGGGCGCCTCCGGAAAGGGACGCGCCCCGTCCCGCCGTCGCCGCAGCTAAGGCCGCTTGAAGCTCTCGCCGAACCAATGCCGCCATCTCGGCTCGCTCGCTGCAGCGTACTGTTCTGCGTCGTCGCCATAATAGTAGAGAGCCATGCTCGCATTTGTACCGCTGTCGGTGCCGTAGGTGCCTATGAGGGCAATGCCGGGGGCCGGAGCGTTCAGGCGCAGCATGATGTAGCGCTGCTTGGCATCCTGCCGCACGCGTTCGACCATGCCGGACAGGCTCTCTGGTTGTTGTGGTGTCGTCCGCTCTTCGCCGACGTTTGCGGCGGCGAGGCCGAGCTTCTCGGTTAGCCGCTCCCAGACCCTGGACTGGGCGCCTTCGTCGCTAACCATGGCGAAGATGGACGCCGCCTTCCTGCCGGCGAAATGCGCGAGGTAGATGCGCAGTACTTCAAAGAAGCCGGGCCAGCCGCTTTCGAAGCCTTCCAGTTGATCATCCCAATCGTCTGTCGAGGCAAACAGTGAATGGACCATGCGAACGACACACCGGCCGCCTGACCTGCTGGTTATGGTGATCTCGGTCGCGACCGGCGGCGCGCCTTCGCTCCAGTTGCGCTCGACATAGCCGAAGCGGAATGGCGGCTCCCAGGCCGTGACTTCGCCAGTGGAGCTTCCATTCGGACCGAAGTCGAAGTGGATGGCGCCACCGATATGCTCGTCAATCCTGGTTTTGGTGAACCAGGCCGTATTGCCGGGTCCCGTCGCCATCGCCTGCCACACCTGCTCAGGCGTGCCATTCACGATCAACTCCATCTCAACCCAGCGCTTTCCGGTTTCATCTTTCTTGAGGGGCATGGGGATCCTTTCAGGGCCGAGCGTCGCGGGGCGCGGGATAGGACGCCACAACGAGCCGGTGGGGTCGTCCGCCCGGCGCACTCTCGTCGTGATAACGTGCCACCAGTGCCGTGACGACATTGGTGAGATCGGAGGTGAAGGCCGCGCGATCTGCAGGCGATCGGAAGCGGATGACGGTGTCGATCGAAAGGGTGGCGAGACGCTTGTCGTTCTGGCGGGCCGTCCGCCAGAGGTCGCCGACCTCGCGGACGATGCGGGCCGCCAGGGCGATGAGATAACTGGCTGATAGACGGTCGTTGTTGCGTGCCGGATCGGCGCCGATTGGACCCAGCGCAGCGGGCGAGACGACATAGGACGATGCCGTTGCGATCATAACGCGTTCCGTGAGGCCGCCCCATTGGCGCTCTTCGGCCGGCCGGATCAGCTTGTGGTCCTCCAAGGCGCGCAGATGATAGTTCACCTTCTGGCGCGTGAGGCCAACCCGCCCGGCGAGCGCGGCGGCGGAAGCAGGCTGCGAAAGTGCCGCCAACAATCGGGTCTTTATCGGGTCCAGCGCGAGAGCCGCGGCCGCAGGGGCCTCAATGACATCAAGTTCGAGCATGCGCTCTGGTGCCCTTGACAAAATTTTTTGTCAAGGGCGAGAGGATGAAACCGGGAACTCTTGTGTGATTGCAACGGCCATCGATGTTCAGTTTCTCAGGCCGGTGGCTGGCCGCGCCTCAATCGGTTGCCTAGTTGAGTCATCCAGGCTCTAATAGCGGAGCCCGCTCGGCACGCGGTCCCCAAGAGCAAGCTGCAACGTTCGGACTGAGAAAGCCGCCGACGGAGATTGCCGCATGCTTCATGTCGACATTCCCACGCTTCCGGAAATCCGCTCCCTGATTGCGGCGCGCTCCGACGCATGCGTTTCGCTGTATGTGTCGACTACACCCGAGACGCAGCACGTCAAGGCTGGCCGCATCGCGTTTGGCAATCTGGTCAAAGAGGCGATGGCGCAATTGACCGCCATTGAATTCGACAAGCGCCGCCGGGCGGTGATGGAGGAGGAGTTCACGGCATTGCGCGAGGACGACGAATTCTGGCGGTTGCAGGCGCATAGCCTTGCCGTGCTCGCCACACCCGACAGCCTGCTCAGCTTCCGGCTCGCCACCGCCGTTCGCGACAGGGTCGAAGTGTCGGATCGCTTCCTGCTCAAACCACTGTTGCGGGCCATCGCCTTCCCGCAGAGTGCGTTCGTGCTCGCACTGTCGGAAGGAGCCGTGCGTTTGAGCGAGATCTTTGCCGATCGCCCGCCGTTGCCTGTGAGAGTTCCGAATTTGCCCAAGAATGCCGACGACGCAGTCGGGCGCGCCTCGGTCAACAATCTTACGCAGAACACGCGCATCGCCAATGCCGAGGGGCAAACCGTGCTGCTTAGACAGTATGCCCGAAAGGTCGATGCCGCCTTACGACCGATCCTGGCGGGACGCGACACGCCGCTAATTCTGGCCGCGACCGAGCCCTTGGCATCGATCTATCGGGCGGTCAACAGCTACCCCGCGCTGGCGACGGAAGGGGTTTCGGTGAGTCCTGATCGCCTCAGCAAAGGCGCACTTGCAAGCGCCGCGCGGCATGTGCTCGACAAGATCTATGCCGCCGAGATCGAAGCGGCGAAAGCGCTTTATGAAACGCGCTTCGCGACCGGGCGCGCCACGAGCGATATCGCGACCGCAGCGCGCGCCGCCAGCATAGGCGCCATCGAACTCCTCCTCGTCGATATGGATACGGACGTGCCCGGCACGTTTGACGAAACGGACGGCGCGGTTTCGTTCGCTAAAACGGCGAGCGCAAACTCCTACGATTTGATCGACGAGATTGCCGGGCGCGCTATTCAGGCTGGCGCCAAGTTCCTCGCACTGCGCCGCGCAGACATTCCCGGTGAAGCCGCACTGGCCGCAACATTACGTTATCCGGTCTAGAGCGCTTCGCCTAACCGGATGGCCTATGACGCTCCCAGCATGCGCCGGGCGGTGGGGCGTGCCTGGAAGCATAGGGCACGTCGGCGAAGGCGCACCATGCACTCGGCAAAATTAGCCAGAGTGCTCGCTCGGACGCGCTCACCACGAACGCCTCGCGAACGGGCCGGTTTCGGGAGGGTGAATGAAGCGTGGCGCACCCGACACGATTCGAACGTGTGACCTTTGCCTTCGGAGGGCAACGCTCTATCCAGCTGAGCTACGGGTGCTTCGCCGGTTCATTTAGCCGATTGGCCGGGCAGGGGCAACCGGCCCTTCCGCGGCTGGTGAGGCGAAGGTGGCATGACGCTGGCCACATTCCCTGCAAAATTCCGGTCCGTTCCTGTTAATTGGTGGTAATCTTGACGCGTTGATCTTCTAGACCATGGATGGGGACGTCCGATGTATAAGAAGGTTCTTCTCGCCTATGACGGTTCGGTCGAGGGGCGGCGCGCGTTGCGGGAGGGCGCAAAGCTCGCACAACTCTGCCGTTCCGAGGTCTTTTTGCTCGCCGTCGTCGAGGTTTCCTCGATCATGACGCCCGAGGCCGGGCTTACGATCCCGATCGAACTGCAGACCGAGGATTACAAGGCCATCCTGAACGAAGGCACCGAGCGCCTGAAGGCGCTGGGATTTTCGCCGACCGCGCGTCTGGAAGTCGGCGATGCCGGGCAGAAAATTGCCGAGGTTGCCGAAGAAATCGGCGCGCATCTCGTCGTCGTCGGCCATCGCCCGCAGGGGACGCTGGCGCGCTGGTTCGGCTCGATCGGTAGCTATCTGGTCAAGCGGCTGCGCTGCAGCGTGCTGGTGGCCCAGACCGAGGTCAGCGACGCCGAGTTCGAGCGGCTGAAGCCGGCGGAAACGGCGGCCTCCGGATAATACGGAGCCGCTTCGAACTTAAGTCGTGGGAACGATGATCTTGCCGATCGGCCACAGCGCGATGCCGGCAAGCTTTAAGTGCGCCCAGGCAAAGGGAATGCCGATAATGGTCACGGCCAGCACGACCGCCGTGACGACATGCCCGAGCGCCAGCCACCATCCCGCCAGCACCAGCCAGATGATGTTGCCGATCACCCCGAGCGGCCCGGTGCCGATATCTTCCTGGCCCGTATAGGCGTCGCGGGAGATCGCCGTGAAGCCGAACGGGAACAAGGTGTAGGCCGCGATATTGAATGCGGCCCGCGCCCAGGGAATGCCGATAATCGTGATCGCCATGATGATGGACGCGATCAGCCAGCCGAACGCCATCCATGCGCCGCCGAGTACGATCCAGATAATGTTGAGAAGCAGCGAGACCGGTGACATGCTCAAGGACTCTAGCTTGCCGTGGGCGCGATTGAAATCGAAAACCGCTCTGCAACCGGAACCCGATTGCCCCGACTTTCGCAACCGCTAAACTCATCTGCCGAACGACCAGGCAACAAGCGTCGACGGGGAGAAACGTTCATGCGTCCGCTCGAATTCGGCTGGTATTTGCCAACGCATGGCGACACCACGGCCTATGGCCTGATGGACGCGCAGATTCCAGGCTCGCCCGAGCTGTGCGACCGCGTGGTGCAGGCGGCGGAAAAGGCCGGCTTCGAATATCTTTTGATCCCGGTCGGCTCGGTGTGCTGGGAGGCGTGGATCACTGGCGCGTTCATGGCGGCGCGTTCGTCGTCCATCAAGCCGCTGATTGCGGCGCGGCCAGGCTACATCAACCCGGTGCTGCTGGCGAAAATGATCTCGACCTTCGACCAGATGTCGGGCGGGCGCATCTGCATCAATTTGATCGCCGGCCAGAACGAGAGCGAGGTCGAAGGCGAAGGCGTGCGCTACCCCAAGGAACAGCGCTACGAACTGATGGAGGAGGAAGTCTCGATCCTGAAGGCGCTGTGGACGACGCGCGGGCCGGTGAACTTCGAAGGAAAATTTCACAAACTGTCCGGCGCCCACATCAGGCCGCGCCCGCACCAGCAGCCGTTTCCAAAATTCTATCTCGGCGGCGGCTCGCGCCAGGCCTGGGAATTGTCCGCCAAGCATTCCGACGTGCATCTGTTTTGGGGCGACCTGCCGGAAAAGATCGCCTCGAACATTGCCGAGATCAGGGAAATGGCGCGCCCGCATGGCCGCGAAAACGACATCGGCTTCGGCATGCGGCTGCAGGTGATCTGCCGCGAGAACGAGGCGGACGCCTGGGAGGCTGCCGATCAGCTGGTGCGGCATGCGACCGAGCGGCAGAAGCAGGAAATGAAGACGCTGTACAACCGCTCGGAGGCGAACCTGCGCGTGCAGCAGCTTGCCCGCGAGCATGGTGATTTGCTGCTGCCGCATCTGTGGACCGGCATCACCAAAGTCCGCCCCGGCGCCGGCATCGCCGTCGTTGGCAATCCCGTCCAGTGCGCCGACACGTTGCAGCAATTCATCGATGCCGGCTGCCATTCGTTCTGCCTGTCCAGCTATCTGCATGACGAGGAGGCCGAGCGCTTCGGCCGGCTGATCCGGCCCATCCTCGCCGAAAACAATCGCGGCCGGTGGGCGGCGTAACGCAGGGATGCGGCCTCCATGCTGCAGTGCATCGCTATCTTTATATCGCTCGCGGTGGTGGGGGCCCGGCGCTAAGGTTGGGCCGTTAATTCAACCGGGTACCGCCAAATGAGTGGATCGAGCTCAATACTCGCGTTGGGCTCCGCCTCGGAGGACTTCGCGCTGTTTCGAACGCTCAGTTCCGAACAGCGGCTGAAAGCGCTCAACGCGATGGTCCGCCAGGATCTGGTGCGCGGACAGATGCTGGTCGCGCAAGGCGGGCCGTCGGATTCGCTTTTCCTGGTGCTGCATGGCGCGCTAGCGGTGCGCAAGACCGGCTATCTCGAACCGATCGCCGAGCTTCGGGCCGGCGAACTGGTGGGCGAGATCGGCTTCTTTGCCGATGTCCCGCGCACCGCCGATGTGATCGCCATCCGCGACACCAGCGTGCTGGCGCTGACGCGTCCGGCCTACCAGAAGCTCGTCGAGGAAGCCCCCGCCATCGTCGAGGCGCTGCTCGCGGCGCTGGCGCGGCGGTTCGCCAAGGAAACCGCGCGCATCGCGCCGTTCCGCACCTCGCCGAAGGCGCGAACGGTGGCGCTGATCGACAGCGGATTGGAGCCGCTGCCGGGTGCCTTCGATCGCCGGATGCGCGAGGCGCTGGCCGCGACCCATGCCGAGATCGTCGACGCCGCCCGCCTGCAGGCGATGTTTCCAGGCGTCGCGCTCGATGCGCACGACGTCACCGAATGGCTCAACAAGCTCGAACACACGGCGCCGCTGGTGGTTTATCTCGGCGGCCGCGAGGCTTCGCCCTGGGCGCGCAAGGCCATCCGTCAGGCCGACATGGTCGTGTTCGCGTGCCGCGGCGATGCGCCGGCGGCAGCATTGACTGATATCGAGGCCTTCGCCTGCGAGGTTCATCCCGTCTCGGCCAGACGCCTCGTTCGCATTCATGACCGCCGAAGCGGCGAGGTCTCTGGCACCGCGGCCTGGCTGGCCCGGCTGCCGGCCTTCATGCATCACCATGTCGCTCTCGAAGACCAGGTCGATATCGACAGCCTGGTCCGTTTTCTGTGCGGCCGGGCGGTGGGCTTCGTCGCCGCCGGCGGCGGCAGCTTCGGAACCGCGCATGTCGGTATCTACAAGGCGTTTCGCGAACGCGGCGTGATGTTCGATATCTTTGTCGGGACCAGCGTCGGCTCTGCCATGGTGGCCGGCTTCGCCAAAAATCTCGAAGCCGAGCATCTCGAGCACGGGACGGACGAGATCTTCGTCAGGAGCAGAAGCTTTCGGCGGCCGACCTGGCCGCGCTACTCCCTGCTGGATCACAAGGCCTTCGATCGCGCCCTCGCCCATCAGTACGGCTCAGACTGCCGGATCGAGGATTGCTGGCGGCCCTTTGCCGCCGTCGCCACCAATCTTTCGACCCACAATCTCGAATTGATCAGGACAGGGCCGCTCTGGCAGGCGGTGCGCGCATCGAGTGCGATCCCCGGGCTGTTGCCGCCGTTCTACACGGCGGAGGGCGCGATGCTGGTCGATGGATGTCTCATCGACAACGTCCCGCTGGCGTCAATGCACCAGCTCAAGAGCGGTCCCAATCTCGTCGTGCATTTCGGCGAGCCGGCGGCGGAGATGTTCGACGTCGACTATGCATCGCTGCCCGGACGGCTCGAACTGATCGCCGCCATGCTGACGCCGTTCCGCAAGAAGCTGCTTCCGGCGGCGCCGAGCGCGGTGAACGTCTTGTGGCGAAGTCTCGTGGCGCATCAGCGCTACGATACGCTGCCGGTCGGACCGTTCGATACGGTGATGCGGCCACCGCCTCCGGTCGGGATCGATGTGACGGATTTCGATCGCCACACGGAGATCTTTGAAGCTTCCTACCTCTGGGCCAAGGAGGCCATCGCGTCGCTGGAGGCGGGAGGCAGTTCGGCGATCGCCGCGATACTCGACACTGCCGCGATGGAACGGCGTCAGGCCACCGCTGCCGCGGTCTCCAATCGCGCGGCCAGCAATCGCCTCGCCTCGGTCGCCGGCTTCGGTGCGCTGAACAGATAACCCTGCACCTGGGTGCAGCCGAGCAGGCGCAGCATCCGCCGCGGGCGCCGCGCTCCCTAGCGGCGATAGCCGCCGCTGCGCGAGTAGGCGGCGCGGGTTTCCGGCGCGGGACGGCTGACGAGGCTGGCGCGCGCCTCGCTGGCGCGCGGGGTCGCCAGCTTGAGGTCTTCGAGGAAAATCGGCCTTGAGAAGTAGTAGCCCTGGGCGTAGCGGATCTTGGTCGCGGCCTGCAGATAGGCCAGTTCCTCGAAGCTTTCGAGCCCTTCGGCGATTACGGTCATGCCGAGCGCTTCGCTCAAGGATTCGATCGCCCGCAGGATGCCCTGGCTGCGAGGGCGCTTATGGATGTCGGTGATGAAGGAACGGTCGATCTTGATTTCATCGGCCGTGATGTCGGCCAGCGCCGACAGCGACGAATAGCCGATGCCGAAATCGTCGATCGAGATCCTGACGCCGAGATTACGGAAGATCGGCAGGATCTCGTCCTGGAAATGCGTCTTGGTCACGAACGCGTCTTCCGTCACCTCGATCATGAAGCGCTTCGGAAAGCCGGTGGCCTCGATCGCCTGGGCGAACGGCCGCATGAATTCGGGATTGCCGGCCTGCTTGGCCGCAACGTTCATGCTGATCGTGGTGTCGGGGCCGAAGGTCTCGTTGATCAGGTCGATCGACTTGACGATCTCCGCCAGCACCAGATGGGTCAGTTCGTCGATCAGGCCCAGTTCGGTGGCAAGATTGATGAAGGTGCTGGGGGCCTGAATCACCCCCTCGTCGTCGCGCAGGCGCACCAGCGCCTCGACGCCCGTGACCTCCTGGGTCCGGATATCGACCTTGGGCTGGAAGGCGCAGCAAAATCGCTTTTCCAGGATCGCCAGCCTCAGCGATTGCTCGATCTTCATCCGCGCCAGCGCCTCGCGCTCCATGCTGCCGTCGAAGAACGCCGCGGCGCCCTTGCTGCCGTTCTTGATGCGATACATCGCGATGTCGGCGTTCTGCCGCAGCACTTCATAGCTGCGTCCGTGCTCGGGATAGAGGCTGACGCCGATCGAGGTCGAGGCGAATATCTCGGATTGGTCGATGAAGAACGGCGCCTTCAGCCGTTGCAGGATGAAGTGGATGTACTCTTCGACCTCGGCGTCGCTCTGGATCGGGTTGAGCACCAGCACAAACTCATCACCGCTGATCCGCGACAGGATATCGGATTCGCGCAGGTCCAGCCCCAGCCGCTTGGCCATCTCCACCAGCAGCGCGTCGCCGACCGGGTGTCCGTAATAGTCGTTGATGTGCTTGAAATTGTCGATGTCGAGAAACGCCAGCGCGAAACGGCCCTGTCCATTGTCGTACTTCAGGAGACTGTTGACGCGATGCTCGATCACGCGCCGCGTCGGCAAGCCGGTCAGCTCGTCGTAATAGGCGGAGCGGAACAGGTGATCCTCGAACGCCTTCTGTTCGGTGATGTCGGTCGAACTCGAGATCAGCAAATTGCGCCCTGCGACCTGGATGGGCCGATGCGAGGTAAGAAACACCTGTTTGGCCGGGCCGCTGGCAATGGCTTCTTCCACCACGGCCGGGCGGCCCGTGCGCAGCAATTCGAGACAGGTTTCGCGGCGATCGTTCAGTTGCGAGGCAGACGGCGCCGCGGCGGCCGCCTCCAGGATGGCGGTCGCGGCATCGTTCATCAGGACGAACTCGCCGTGCTCGTCCTGAACCGTCACGCCGGCCGGAAGCAACCTGAAGACATCCCGCAGGATGGTCAGTTCGGATTCAAATATGCTTTCATCGCTGGCCTGCGTCGCCGCTGCGTGAAAGTCGTGCTTGTTGGGACTATGCATGCCACGGAGACTGGCAAAGTCCCTTGTAGTATTGGTTAAGCGGAACTCCGAAAAACCCTAACAACCGTAGAAGTCAGCGATTTTCAACGACGTTGGACTTGATCGTCATTAACAGAGTGTCAACGCCGAACGAGAGACAGCTAAGACGGATTTCCATTGCGCGCTTTGGGCGCACGACGGACATTTTGCGTCGGGGCAAGGTGCGGCAAACCGGGAAACGCTCAACTCGCAGGAACCCGGCATTGCATCGTGCAATGCACGCCGGTCTTCAGGAAGCGTATCTCCGTCTTGCCGTCGAACGCGCGAAGCGCCGATTGCAACAGCTTGGTGCCGAAGCCCGGGGGGCCGACGTTATCGATCACCGGACCTTCGGTTTCATCCCAGGTGACGTTGAGGCGATCCTCCGACATCGACCACGACACCTGCAACAGCCCGCGGGCCGAAGAAAACGCGCCGTACTTGCCTGCATTGGTGGCCAGTTCATGAAAGACCAGCGCCAGGCTGACCGCCAGCTTGGCCGGCAGGAATAGTGGATCGCCGTTCAGATTGAACCGGACATGGCCATACGGCCCGAGTTCGGAATGCAGCATATCCTTGATGTCGCATCCGCTGCCGTCCAGCCGCGCGATCAAATCGTCGGTCGCCGACAGCGCGCGGAGGCGGCGATCGATGCTGCCCCAGATCTGCGGCTGGTCCTGCAGGACCTGGTGCAGCACGGCGTGGATCGTCGAGGTCTTGTTCTTGAGCCGGTGCTGCAATTCATCGACCAGGAGCTTGCGGTAATCCTCTTCCTGGATCAGGCGTTTCGAGACTTCCCGTTGTTGAGCCATGATCGTCCGGTAATGTTCGACGCCCCAGATGGCGAAACCGCAAACCGCCCAGAACATCAGCAGCAGCGCAAACCGTGCGGAATCGGCACTCGCGCCGCTGAAATTGACGGTGACGCCGAGCGCGCCTCCTGCGATGGCCGTAGCGATCCCGAGCCTGGCACCGCCGACGGCGGCGGCCAGGAACACGGCCGGGAAATAGGGCGTAAAGAATACGTCGGGACGGAGCTGGGCCACCCCCCACCGGGCGATTGTCGACACGGCGAGACAGCCGGCCGCGAAGGCCGCGCTGAAAAGCAGCGAAGGCTGGGCGATTCCCTGCCACCCGCGCCTGAATTCGTCGATCAATTTCTTCATCGGAGTTGTCACTTCACGTGATCAGCGAATCCAAAATAAGGCCGATCATAGCGAAAGTGGGGGATTTCTGCGCCGCCGTTGGCGGCAAAGCGGGCCGAACGTCGGTGATCGCAGTGGAACAAGTCAGCTTGCCTTGTCGGCAAGGGACGGGAATATTGGCGTCAACCGATATCGATAGGGGGTAACGAGATGGGACGGCTGGACGGCAAGGTTGCGGTGATCACCGGTGCGACGAGCGGCATCGGATTGCACACCGCGGAGCTATTCGTCGCCGAAGGCGCAAAAGTTGTGATCGCCGGACGCCGCGCGCCGGAGGGCGAGGCGCTGGCCAAAAAGCTCGGCGCCAACTGCATCTTTCGCCAGACCGACGTCACGGTGGAAGAGCAGATGAAGGCGCTGATCGCCCTTTCGGTGGAAAAATTCGGCCGGATCGATTGCCTGTTCAACAATGCCGGCGGTCCGGCGCAGACCGGCGGCATCGAAGGCCTCGATGTCGAGCGGTTCGACGCCGCGATGGCGACGCTGGTGCGCAGCGTGATGCTCGGCATGAAACACGCGGCCCCGCATATGCGGAGGCAGGGTTCCGGCAGCATCATCAACAACGGCAGCATCGCCGGCAATCTCGCCGGCTATTCGTCTTCGATGGTCTACAGCGCTGCGAAGGCCGCCGTCATCCACCTCACCAAATGCGTGGCGATGGAACTCGGCGAATCCAATATTCGCGTGAATTCGATTTCTCCCGGCGCGATCGCGACCGGCATTTTCGGCAAGGCGCTGGGCTTGTCGGTCGAGGCCGCCGAAAAGACCCCAGCCGTGATGCGCGAGGTCTACAAATCGGCGCAGCCGATCCCGCGCGCCGGCTTGCCGGAGGATATTGCGCAGGCCGCGCTTTTCCTGGCGAGTGACGAATCCTCCTTCATCAACGGCCACGATCTGGTGGTCGATGGCGCCATGATCGGCGGCCGCAACTGGAGCCAGCAGCAGCAGGGCTATGTCACGCTGAAGAAGGCGTTCGATCAGGGCGCGGGGTAGACGTTCATCCGTCATTGCGAGCGTAGCGAAGCAATCCATCCATCCGCGAGCAAGAAGCTGGATTGCTTCGTCGCGGAGCCTGTCATCGGGCGCGCATTCGCGCGACCCGTTGGCTCCTCGCAATGACGTTGAAATGTAGGACGACACAAAAGGGAGAGACGCAAATGTCTGCAACATTCCGCCCCTCGCCGATATCGGAAGGCCGTCCATTCTACCTCGCCATCGTCGCCGGCCTCGCCTGCGCCTTCGTCATCGGCAAGACGTTGCCGTCGACCATGGACGCTGTCTCGGCGATTATCGAACCGCTTTGCGCGAACAGCATTTCGTCGGGCCCCGCGCAGGATGTGGTCGAGCCGATCTCCTCGCACGCGCTGCCGAACGTACCCGGCAAGCGCGTGACCATCGTGCGCGTGTTCTATGGTCCCGGCGGCTTCACCCGCGCGCACCGGCATTCCGGCTCCGTCACCGCCTATGTGACCAAGGGCGAAATCCGCTCGCAGCTCGCCGGTGGTCCGGTTGAAACGTTTGGCGTCGGCCAGTCGTTCTTCGAGCCGCCGGGCGCCGTGCATCTGGTTTCGGCCAATGCCAGCAATACCGAGCCGGCGGAATTGATCGCGGTGTTCGTGGCCGATGAGGGCGCGCAGTTGACGACGTTCGTGGATTAGGGTCGTGGCAGCCCCAACTCGTCATGCGCGGGCTTGACCCGCGCATCCATCGAAAGAATCAAGCGAAGGGCGATGGATTGCCGGGTCAAGCCCGGCAATGACGGTTAGAGCGCCTTCACCACCACCCGCAGCCCGTCGCGCGGCTTCGGGATCGGCCACATCTGCCAGTCCGCCTTGTAGCCGGGCTCCAGGGAAACCTCCAGATTCTGCAGGAAGTGCCGCGCAAAACATTTCGCCTGCATATAGGCGAAGTGCAGGCCGAGGCACATATGCGCGCCGCCGCCGTACGGCACCCAGGCGAAGCGGTGGCGGGTGCGCTGCGCTTGATCAGAAAAACGCATCGGATCGAACTTATCCGGTTCGTGCCAGATATCCGGCATATGGTGCGTGAACAGCGGGTTGACGCCGACCAGCGTGCCGGCGGGAACGTCGTACCCCCTGAACGAAAAGTCGCGCACCGCGCGGCGCGGCATCGACGGCACCGGCGGCTTCATTCGCAGCGCTTCCTTGAACGCCATTTCCGACAGCGGCATCTTCTCGAGATTGTCGATGCTGGAGGGATCGTTGGCTTCGATGCCGAGGCCTTTGACTTCCTCGCGCAATTGCTGCTGCCATTCGGGGTGGGCGGCAAGCTCGCCGACAAAGGAGGTCAGCGACGATGTCAGCGTGTCATGCGCCGCCATCATCAGAAAACTCATGTGGTCGATGATGTCCTGGGTCGACAGCAGCGCGCCGTCCTCGTGCGTCGCCTGGCACAGTTGCGAGAATAGGTCATCGCCGCCGCCCCGCGCGCGGCGGATCGGAATCTGCTCGGCGAAGTAGGCAACGATCCGCTTGCGGCCTGCGACGCCGCGGCCCATCTGCGTGAACGGCAGCGGCCGCCGGATCGGCGCCACGGCTGCGGCCACCATGTCGATGAAGGCGCGGGTGATCTCGTCGACCTCAGGCCCGATATCGGCGCCGAGGAACGACGTCGCCGCCAGATCGAGCGTGAGCTGCTTCATCGCCGGATACACCAGCATCTCGCCCGGCCGCGCCTTCCACTGCTTGACCCGCGCGGCAATGCCGCGGTCGAGGTCGACGAGGTAGGACTTCATCGGCCCCGACTTGAACGCGACCGACAGCGCGCGGCGGTGCAGGCGGTGCTCTTCAAAATCCAGCAGCATCAGCCCGCGCGGAAACAACTGGCCGAGGATCCGTCCCCACCCATGGGTGGAGGAGAACAGGCGCGCCTGGTCGAACAGCACGAGCTCGTTGGCCTCGGGCCCGAGCATCGTCACGCTGGTCTCGCCGAATAAACGGGTGCGATAGATCAGACCGTATTTGGCGGCCGACTTCTCAATCTGCCCTTTGGGGTCGGCCAGCACCGCCAGCGTGTTGCCGATGAACGGCCAGCCCTCGCTACCGGGAATGTGCCGCAACGCCTTAGGGTTCGGCGGCGTCAACGTCATGGCAGGGGAAGCCACACTCTGCATCGACATAGCAATTGCTCCGGTTGAGCCTCGCAAATCGCAAATATTATCCACCGTGTTGGCGGCTTTGTCGCGGCCTTAAATGTTGGCGGGCCGGTGACGCACCTAGGTAAATACCCTTTGTTTCGTCGCCACAAGTGCGATGGCTCACAATGCCGCAATCCAATTCGCAGCGCAGGAAGCCGTGCAGGAATTTTTCGGGAAGTAGGCACCCCTATACAGGGAAAAGACTGCCAGCTCCGTCATTGCCTGCGACAAACGCGAAGCGTTTGCGCAAGGGAGCGTAAGCGACGAAGCAATCCATGCCTCCACTTGTGGCGCTATGGATTGCTTCGCTAACGCTCGCAATGACGGGGAGAGATATCGTCGTCCCTCACAGAAGCCATCACGCCTTGCGCTTGGCCGCTTCCTTCTGCAGGTCGGGCGCGTTGATGGTCGGGATCGCCACCCGGCCGGGGCCGGTATGGGCAAGGGCTGCTGCAGCCTTTTCGTTCTCCATGATTTTCGCCATCACGGCCTGGCCCGCCCGCTCGAACACCGCGCGGTTCTCGATCACGAATTTCTGCGACTCGCGCAGCTTGGCGACATAGCCGTTGATTTCGGGGATCACGTAGCGCGCCACCATGTCCCAGCTCCGGCGGGTGTTCTCCGGATTGGCCCAGTCGTGCACGAAGCCGATGATGCTGCCGACGCCGCCGGAGACCTGCATCAGGTTCTTGATGGTTTTGACCAGATCGTCCGGCGTGCCGATGGTGGACGCCGCGTTTTCGCCGCCGGACGTCTTCTCGATCGCATCCTCCGGCGAGGTGAACGGCTCGAGGCCCGGCCGCTGCAGCGTGCGCACGTTATATTCGTTGTGCCACCGCATCAGGCCGGGACCGGCCTCGCGCTGCGCCTGTTCGCGGGTCTCGGCGATGTGCCAGGAAAGCAGCACGCGCCAGTCGGAGCGGCTCACGGTGGTGCCGGCCTTCTTGGCGGCATCCTCGGCAAAACCCCACTGCGTCGGCAGCGCCATCAGGCCTTGCGTCGACATCGAGCCGAGCGAGATGATGCCGATGCCGTATTTGCCGGCGAGCGTCATGCCCGAGGGCGAGATCTGGGAGGCCACCACGAACGGCATGTCTTCCTGCAGCGGCAGCAACTGCAGCGCGGCGTCGTTCATCGTGAACCAGTCGCTCTTGGCGGTGACGCGCTCGCCCCTGAACAGGCGGCGGATGATCGCGATCGCCTCGTCCTGGCGGTCGCGCTGCGTCATCGGGTCGATGCCGAGCGTGTGCGCGTCGGAGGCCAGCGCGCCCGGGCCGGAGCCGAAGATCGCGCGGCCGCCGGTCATCCAGTCGAGCTGCACCATGCGCTGCGCGACGTTGTAGGGATGGTGATAGGGCAGCGAGATCACGCC
Source organism: Bradyrhizobium sp. CSA112 (assembly GCF_029051645.1). Classification (GTDB taxonomy): domain Bacteria; phylum Pseudomonadota; class Alphaproteobacteria; order Rhizobiales; family Xanthobacteraceae; genus Bradyrhizobium. The sequence goes on along the minus strand of NZ_JAACFS010000019.1, from coordinate 60,983 downwards.
GGTGCCGAGCTTGATGCGCTTGGTGCGCTCGCCAGCGGCCGTCAAAAACATTTCCGGCGAGGCGATCATTTCCCAGCCCGAGGAATGATGCTCGCCGCACCAGAACTCGTCGAAGCCAAGCGTGTCGATCTGCTCCACGAAATCGAGGTCGCGGCGGAACTGCAGCAGCGGATTCTCGCCGATCGGATGATGCGGGGCGAGAAAGGCTCCGAATTTGAGACGCGCCATGGGGTTTTCTCTCCGGATTTATTGTTCTTCTGCATTGCTCGGGACCAAGTTACGGGGTGGGCAGCGGCAAGGCAATCCTCGCACCCCGCGGCCAGCGCATGGTGGTCGCGCAGAGTTCGCCGACTTGCCGTCGCCCGGAATTCCGCGCCGCGGCGGAATGGATGCCAAAGGCCGACCTCCAGCCAAGGCTGGGCAGGAAAGATCGCTTACCTCCCGAGTAATCGCTGAGATGACCGAAGCCTGAGATCATCCGGCGCAATGCTTCCCGGACAAGGCCCGTTCTCATGCATCAGATCGTCTCGCATCCCGTCGATACTTCGCGCCGCTGGTGGGTGCTTGCGACCGTCGTCGCGGCGCAATTCATGTTCGGGGTCGACGCCTTCATCGTCAACGTCGCGATCCCGACCATTGCGGCCGAGCTGCACGCCAGCGCGGCGCAGATCGAGGCCGTCATCGCGATCTACCTGATCGCCTATGCCACACTGGTCGTCACCGGCGGGCGGCTCGGTGATATCTACGGCACGCGCAACGTGTTCATCGCGGGCGTGGCGGGCTTCACCGTCACCTCGCTGTGGTGCGCGCTGGCGCAATCCGGCCCTGAATTGATCGCAGCACGGCTGGCGCAGGGCGCGACCGCGGCATTGATGGTGCCGCAGGTGCTTGCCACCATTCACCTGCTGTTCGCGGATGGCTCGCGCGGCCGCGCCTTCGGCATCTATGGCATCGTGCTCGGGCTTGCCGGCGCGGCCGGTTTCGTGCTCGGCGGCCTCCTGGTCACGCTCGATCTCGCAGGCCTCGGCTGGCGCGCGGTGTTTTTCGTCAACGTGCCCTTTGGTGCGATCATTATCGCCGCAGCCTGGAAGATTATGCCGATGCTGCCTCGGCGCGCCGGCACGCGGCTGGATATTCCAGGCGCCATCCTGCTGTTTCTCGGCCTGCTATGTCTGATCGGCCCGCTGCTGTTCGGCCATGATCTGCACTGGTCGCCCGCGGTCTGGCTGGTGATGGCGGCGGGCGCGGTCATCATCGCCGGCTTCCTGCGGCTGGAGCGCGCGGTTGCCGGCCGCGGCGGCATGCCGCTGATCGATCTTTCGCTGCTGTCGGACAAGGCGTTCATGCGCGGGCTTGTTGCCGTGTTCTTTTTCTTCTTTGCCAATTGTCGTTCTATCTCGTCATGACAATGTACATGCAGAAGGGGCTGCAGGTTCCGCCGCTGCAGGCTGGCCTCGTCTTCCTGCCGTTGGCGCTGACCTTCGTGATCGCTTCGCGCCATAGTGGAATGCGCGCCAAGCATCGCGGCACGCTGGTGCTGATCGAGGGCTGCGCGGTGCAGATTGCGGGCCTTGCGGCGCTGGTAACCGTCATCGAATCGATCGAGGCGCCGTCTGCAATGATGCTTTCGCTGGTGCTGACGATCTTCGGTTACGGCCAGGGGCTCGTGATGGCGCCATTGTCGAGCGCCGTGCTCTCGACCGTGAAGCCGGCAAGCGCCGGCGCGGGCTCCGGCATGTATGGTACGACGGCGCAGATTGCGAACGCTGCGGGCGTGGCCGCGATCGGTGCGGTATTCTTCGCGATCGAAGCGAATCAGTCGAGCCGGCCAGCGCTACTTGCCGCGTGCGCGCTGTTTGCGTTGTCGATTGTCGCCTGCGCCGCATTCCTGACATGGATGCGTCGGGTCACGGGATGACAAATTAACGTCAATTGCCAAAATTTGATTGTGGGGAAATGACAGTGCACGGCCTTTCTATTTTGCGGTGCAGCAACTATCTGTGCACGGTAGCGTTAAGAACAATCGCCCTCAGAACAATCGCCCCAGGAGCCATCGTTGTCGCTCGCGAAGAACGTCGAATTCTTGCGCCATTTCCCGAAGCTGAACGGGTTCGGTGGCTTGGGAATCTATGGCCGAACCGCTCCTCCGTCGGGGCGGAGTCCGCTCGTCGAAATCCCAGGATTCGGCACCAATCCCGGCGCGCTCAAGATGTTCGCCTATGTGCCCGAGCAATTGCCGCGCGCGTCCGCGCTCGTCGTCGTGCTGCACGGCTGCGGCCAGACCGCGGCCGCTTACGATTTCGGCACCGGCTGGTCGACGCTTGCCAAGCGCTATGGCTTTGCGTTGCTGATGCCCGAACAGCAGGCCGCGAATAACGCCAACACCTGTTTCAACTGGTTCAACCCGGGCGACATCGCGCGCGGCCGCGGCGAAGCCGCGTCGATCCGCCAGATGGTCGCGCGGATGGTTGCCGATCACAAAATCGATTCGCGCCGGATCTATGTGACCGGGCTTTCCGCCGGCGGCGCGATGACATCGGTGATGCTGGCGACCTATCCGGAAGTGTTCGCGGGCGGCGCCATCATCGCCGGCCTCCCGTACGGCATCGCCAGCAATGTCCGGGAAGCGCTCGGCGGCATGATGCAGTCGACGTCGCGCCCGGCCGGCAAGCTGGGCGATCTTGTCCGCAAGGCCTCCAGGCACAAGGGGCCGTGGCCGAAAGTGTCGGTGTGGCATGGCAGCGCCGACCGCACCGTCAACCCCGGCAACGCCAATGAGATCGTCAAGCAATGGCTCGACGTTCACGGCCTGCCGGCCGCGCCGATGTCGGCGGGGGATGTCGACGGCCATCCGCGCGAAGTCTGGTGGAACGAAGACGGCGAGACCATCGTGGAATCCTACACCATCACCGACATGGCCCATGGTACGCCGTTGGGGCTCGCCGGCAATGATGAGCCCTATGGCGCGGAGGGTGCGTTCCTGATCGAGGCGGGGATCTCGTCGTCCTATTATATCGCTGATTTCTTCGGCCTGACCGAGCGCGTCAGCGAGGCTGCAAAGCCAGTCGTCAAGGCGCCGGTCACTCCGTCGGCTGCAACGGCATCCCTGCAGTCGTCCGATCTCGCAGCTACGCTCTGGTCGCGGGCCAACAAGCCGGTTCGCCAAACCAAGCCGGTGCCGCACGAACCGAAGCGCCGGGGCATCGATGTCGGGGCCGTCATCACCCGTGCGCTGACGGCTGCGGGACTGATGAAATAACCGCTCCGGCCTTCAGCCCAACGGGACTAGATTCCGATCTCGCCGGTCAGGAACGGATTGGTCAGGCGTTCCTGGCCGATGCTGGAGCCGGCGCCATGGCCGCAGATGAAGCCGACATCGTCGCCGAGCGGCAGCAGCTTTTCCTTGATCGAGCTGATCAGCGTGGCATGGCTGCCGCCGGGCAGGTCGGTGCGCCCGACCGAGCCGTTGAACAGGACGTCGCCGACATGGGCGAAGCGCAGTTGCTTGTTGAAGAACACGACGCTGCCCGGTGAATGGCCGGGGCAATGCAGGATGTCGAAGGTGAGTTCACCGATCGAGACCTGATCACCTTCATCGAGCCAGCGGTCGGGCCCGAAATTGCGCACCCCGGTCATGCCGAAGCGCTCGCCGCTCGAGACGACGTTGTCGAGCAGGTATTTGTCGGCGATATGCGGGCCTTCGATCTTGACCTGCAGCGCATCGCGCAGGTCGGCGGCGCCGCCGACATGGTCGATATGGCCATGCGTCAGCCAGATCTTTTCGACTGACACGCCGGTCTGCTTGATCGCTTCCAGAATCTTGGGAACATCCCCGCCGGGGTCGATCACGACGGCCTTCTTGGAAGGCTCATGCCAGATGATGGTGCAGTTCTGCTCGAACAGCGTCACCGGCACGATCATCGCGCCGGCCTTCGCCTGGGTGTCGGTTTTGTCATCCATGGCAGGCACCATATTCTACCTTGAAAAGGGGTCAACACGGACGGGAACCGGTATGGGGTCCGTTTGAGCCTGTGGTAGGGTTTGCACGGAAGGAATATTTAGTGACCAAAGACGGAAATCGCATCGGCGCAGACCGTGATTTCGGCCGGGATGCGCAGGTCATGAACCAAGCCTCCAAATTGCCGCTCGGCGGGGCCCGAACGACGGCGCGGGCGTTTTTCGTCAGCGATCGCCTCAATACATCGGGCCTCGAGCGCGGCGACGTGCTGGCAACGACGCCGCTGGCATTCCGCGTCAATGAAAACGGTGTCGCGGTCCTGTTTCGCTATGGCGTGGTGGTCCTGATCGGGCTGAATGCGCTGGAAGAGGAGGAATTCCTTCGCGGCCTGGATCACCGCATGACCGGGAAGTTTGGGCGGCGCGACGAGGAAATCGCAATCATCGAGCTCTCCCCGGAAAAGGAGGACCAGATTCCACCCGGCGGGCCGATCTGCCTGCAAAGCCTGTCGCCTGACCGGTTGATCCTGATTTGCGAGGCGCTGGCGAAGAGCGTCGTCCTGGCCCGGCATGAACGCGAGGTTGCCAGTGTCTTTGATACGACCGAACCGGTCGCGCGGGAGCTGGCGCAGAGCGGGCGCATGCGCGGCAGCCGTCGCTCGATCCTGAAAAACATCGGCGGCGCGCTTCTGGTCCGGCACCGTGTGTCCGGGCCGGTCGAAGTGGAAGAGAAACCCGACGTGCTCTGGGACAAGCCGCATCTGGAGCGGCTGTATGCCCGGCTGGAGGACGAGTACGAACTCAAAGAGCGCGCGGAATCGCTGAACAGCAAGCTCGCCGTGATCGCCGAGAGCGCGCAGGTGTTGACCGATATCATCGACACGCGGCGCTCGCTGCGGCTCGAAGTGATTATCGTGCTCCTGATCCTGTTCGAGGTTCTGGTGACGATCTACCAGCTCGCCATGGGCCGGCACCCCTGATCTCTGTCGTCCCGGCCAAGCGAAGCGCGAGCCGGGACCCATACGCCGCGGCCCATCCATGAGGCGCAGGAGTTAGACGTCTTTCTAACCAACAAGCATTTGTGGCTATGGGTCCCCGCTTTCGCGGGGACGACTCGCGGAGAAAGCGCTTGCCTCACCGCTTGATCTGCGCCTTGACGGAGACGTCGAGCGCCTCGTTGACGCTTTCGGCGTCGCCTTGGCGCCGCGGGCTTTCACCTCCAGAAGGTGGGCGTAGAGATCCTGGATGTCGGTGGTGAGTTCGATCTTCCTGGTCACCTAGTCGTCGCCGATGTCGCGATAGGCGACGGGGCCCATGCGGATGTCGGCGTCGGGATCGGAATCGACGATCGCGGTTGCGATCGACCAGATCCTGCGCTTGGCGCCTTCGATGAGGCCGCCCATCGAGCCCGTGGTGTCGAGCACGAACGCGACTTCGACGGCGGGTTTTGCGATGGCGGATGAAAAGCCGGCAGAGAGGGGAAGGGTGGCGAGAGCGAAGGCAAAAGCAGGGGCAGCGATGCGGTGCATCGTGAATCTCCTCCAGTGTTCTGTCCCTCGGAACCAAGGTTCCCTTTGGCTTCGCGGTGCGCCGAAGTTCAAAACAAGGCGGGCCATTGACAAATTTGCCGCCGGCTCGGCGAGGGACGTCTGTTGGACGGTCCGAAATCGGCTATTGTTCGAGCGCCATGGAATCGCCCGCCCGCCAGATCAGCCTCGTACCCCCAGCGGACCGCCGCCAGTCGGAGACGGCGCTGGCGATCGCGCGCGGTACGGCGCGGCTGTTACGATCGCTGGGGTTTTCCTGCGTCAGCGAACTGCCGCTGCCGTCGGGCCGGCGTGCCGATCTGGTGGCGTTGAATGAGCGCGGCGAAATCTGGATCGTCGAGATCAAGTCATCCGTGGAGGATCTGCGTGCCGACCAGAAATGGCAGGATTACCGGATGCATTGCGACCGGCTGTTTTTTGCCTTCACGCAGGATCTTCCTTGCGAGATCTTCCCTCAGGATACTGGCCTGATCATCGCCGACGCCTATGGCGCCCATCTGCATTGCGAAGCGCCCGAGCATCGCCTGCCGGCGGCTACGCGCAAATCGATGACGGTGCGTTTTGCCATGGCCGCCGCCCTGCGCATCAACCGCCTGGTCGATCCGCAAGGGCACGGGGAGTTTTGAGAGACGGTGCCCGTAGGGTGGGCAAAGCGAAGCGTGCCCACCATTTGTCCGCGACCGTTGTCTTGAATGGTGGGCACGCGGAGCCTGTCATCGGGCGCGCATTCGCGCGACCCGGTGGCTTTGCCCACCCTACGATTTTGACTGCTCCGCACACGATCAGCGTGTGTCCAGCACGTCATCCCTAACGTTTGGCCCGGTCCTCCCAGTCCTCCCACTCGACATCATGGACTTCCAGGTAGCCGGAAACGGCTGCGCCGACGGTTGGGAAAAAGCAATTCTCGCCAAGCTGCGCCAACAGTCCGAATTTCTTCAGCCTGTCCTTTACGGGATCCTTGAGTTCGGCAAAACAAAGCTCGATACCTTGTGCGTGCAACGTCTCGTCCAATACGGCAAGCGTATCGCCGGCGGTGACGTCAACGCTGGTGACCGGCTCCGCCGCAACGACCAGCCAGCTTACAGGCGTCGGGGATTTCGCAACCGCGGCCAAAGCGCGCTCCTTGAAAAATTCAGCATTGGCGAAGAACAGAGGCGCATCCCATCGGAACAGAACCAGCCCGGGGATCTGGCGTGCATCCGTATATCTCGTGATGTCGTGATAGCCTTTGACGCCGTCGGCGCGCCCCAATACGGCGGAGTGCGGGCGCCAAGCGTCCCATAGAAATTCGGCAATGGCGATAGCGATTGCCAGACCTATTCCCGGAATCACTCCGAGCGCGACGACGCCGGCAAAGCAGACGATCGATAGCCAGAACTCCCACCGCTGAATGCGATAGATCCGTTTGAGGTCGGTAACCTCAATCAAGCTGATCGCCGCGGCGATGACGACAGCGGCGAGCGCAGCATTGGGCAAATACTGAAGGAGGTTTGGTGCCGCCAGCAGAAGAAAAGCGATGGCAAGCGCACCAACGATGCAGGTCAGTTGAGTATGGGCGCCGGCGGCTTCCGCAACAGGCGTACGCGAACTGCTGCTGCTGATCGGAAAACCTTGAAAAAGACCGGTTGCCAGATTGGCGGCGCCGAGCGCCACCATCTCCTGGTTGGGATCGACATGAACGCCCAGTCGTGCGGCATAGGCCCGCGAAAGCACGCTGGTATCTGCAAAAGATACCATGGCGATCGCGCATCCGCCGATCAGCACCGGGACTATATCGGCGGGGCCGATCCAGGGAACGGCGAAACCCGGCAGACCCTGCGCAAGGGGACCCAGAACGGCCACGCTGTAACGCGTCGTAAGGTCCAGCGCAGCGACAGCGGCGGTTGCCCCGACGACTGCAATCAGAATGCCCGGCAGCCGCTTGTATTTCTGGAGCAGCAGGATAACCGTCAACGTGCCGAGCCCGATCCCGAAGGCCACCCAGTTGGTTTTCCCTTCAAGGATTGCCCCGGTGATCGCCCACAAGCTCCGCAAAGATCCTTCGCTCTCGATCGAGAAGCCGAACAGCTTTGGTAGCTGGCTGATCAATGCGGTCAATGCAATTCCGTTCATGTAGCCGTAGCGTATCGGTTTGGAGAGCAGCTCGGTCACAAAGCCCAGGCGCGCGATGCCTGCCAGAATGAGTACCGCCCCGGAAACGATTGCCATCATGCCGGCCAAGGCTGCCGCGCGGACGGGATCGCCGCCCGACAACGGAACGACAACGCCAAGGATGATAGCTACAAGAGCTGAGTCCGGTCCCAGCACGAGGATGCGGCTCGGGCCGAACAATGCGTAGGCAAAGAGTGGAATGATGGTCGCGTACAGACCGTAGATGCCGGGCAAGCCCGACGCCTCCGCGTAGGCAATGCCAACCGGGACCAGCATGGCCGACAGCGCAAGCCCGGCGAGGATATCGTGCCTGAGCCACCCCGCTTCATATCGAAGGAAGGTACCCAGACCTGGCAGCCAGCGCATCCAATGCTTCATTGCCGGTCACTCCCAAGCCCGGCCGAGATTCAAACACTCGTCATGCCCGGACTTGATCCGGGCATCCATCGATCTTCGCAAGAAAGGTCGTTGGAGATGGATTGCCGGGTCAAGCCCGGCAATGACCGGGTGCTACCGCGGCGCGCGCTTGGCCAGAATGCGCTGCAGGGTGCGGCGGTGCATGTTCAGCCGCCGTGCGGTTTCGGAGACGTTGCGGTTGCACATTTCGTAGATGCGCTGGATGTGTTCCCAGCGCACGCGATCCGCCGACATCGGATTGGATGGCAGCTCGGATTTCTCGGTGCCGCTGGCGAGCAGCGCGGCGACCACATCGTCGGCGTCGGCAGGTTTCGAGAGATAGTCCACCGCGCCCATCTTCACCGCCGTGACGGCGGTGGCGATGTTGCCGTAGCCGGTCAGCACGATGGTGCGTGCCTCGGGGCGCTTGCGCTTCAGCGCCGACACCACGTCGAGCCCGTTACCGTCGCCGAGCCGCAGGTCCACCACGGCGAAGGCCGGCGCGGCCTTGTTGATCTGCGCCAACCCGTCGGACACGGTGTCGCACGACGTTACCGCGAAGCCGCGGGTTTCCATCGCGCGCGACAGGCGCTCCAGAAACGGCTTGTCGTCCTCGACGATCAGCAGCGAGCGGTCGGCGAGATCGTTCAGTTCGGCGATGGCGTTCAAGTCGACTATCCCCCGGTTGCGGATACACAAGGATATGGCGTGGCAATTTTGCGCTGCCAAGGCCCCCAAGGCTGATCGGTTCCCTTTCCCCAAGGCCCTGGGACGGTTCTAATCCGCTGGCCCGGCAGCACTTTCCTCGGTTTCGAAACGGACGCGGGGCCAGGCGATCTGCACCACGGCGCCGTGATCGGGAAAGGTCCGGTTGGAAAAGGAAACCCGGGCGCCGGTACGCTCCAGCAGCGTGCGGGCAATGAACACGCCTAGGCCGAGGCCGGCACGTTCGCGATGGGCCTCATCGGCGCTGCGGCGCCTTGATAAATAGGGCTCGCCGATCCGTTTCAGCATATCGGGCGCAATGCCTGGTCCATCATCCGAGATGATGATTTCGACCGTATCCGCGTTCCACCATGCGTTCACCTCGACGGTCGTCCGCGCGAAATCGACGGCATTCTCCAGGATGTTGCCGACGCCATAGAGAATTGCCGGGTTCCGAGCGCCGACCGGTTCCCGCGTAGCTGCGACAGCAAGCCGCACCCTGATCGCGACGCCAAAATCGCGATGCGGCGCGACCGCCTCCTCGATCAGCGTCGACAACGGCATGCGGTCGAACGGCGCACCGGACGAAGAAAGCTGGGTGATCTTGGCCAGAATGTCGCGGCAGCGCTGCGCCTGCTCGCGCAGGGTCTTCAGATCGGAGGCCAAGGGGTCGTTGTCGTCGATGGTCTTTTCCAGCTCCCGTGAAATCAGGAAGATTGTCGACAGCGGCGTGCCGAGTTCATGCGCAGCGGCCGCCGCAAGTCCGTCGAGCTGGGTCAGATGCTGCTCGCGCGTCAGCACCAGTTCCGTCGCGGCCAGCGCATCGGAAAGCTTCCGCGCCTCCTCGGTCGCCTGGAACGCATAGAGGCTGGTGACGCCGATCGCGAGCACGATCGAGAGCCAGACGCCGAACAGATAGATCGGCGGGAGCACCAGCGGGTCTTCGCTGTCCCAGGGCAGAGGCAGATGGAAGAACACCAGCGCCGAGGCGCAGGCGACCGCGAGCAGGCCGAGTCCGACCGTCATCCGGATCGGCAGCACCGTCGCCGAGATCAGGACCGGGCCGAGGAACAGAAATGAAAACGGATTCTGCAGGCCCCCGGTCAGGAACAGCAGCGCGGCCAGTTCGACGATGTTGAGCGCGAGTAGCGCCGCCGCATAGACCGGTTCCAGCCGCTGCATCGGATTGAAGGCAACCTGCAGCGCGAGATTCAGCAGTGCCGAAACGCCGACAATTGCGACGCAGGCAATGACGGGAAAGTCGAATTCCAGCCCATGCGCCACGATGAAGATCGCGGTGAGTTGGCCGAGCGCCGCCAGCCAGCGCAGCCGAAGGATCGTGTCGAGACGGACAAAGCGGTGTGGAAGGCGGAAATCGGAGGCTGCAACGTCTGACATATCCGGAGTTTAGCCGCGCGGGCGGATGATCACAAATTCGCGCGGTCATTCGGTCCAGTATGGGGGCCTGCATGGTTCGAGACGCCGCTTTCGCGGCTCCTCACCATGAGGGGATAGTTTCGTCCCTCATGGTGAGGAGCGCGGCAGAGCCGCGCGTCTCGAACCATGCAGGCCCGCCCGCCGCCAAGCCGTGCAAAGCCTTGCGCTGTCCGCCGTGATGGCCCAATGAACAGGTCGAAATGGTCAGTAGCGACGCCACGCCAGCGCAATCGCCTGCGGCCGGGCCGAAAAGCTCCGCCGCGATCGAGGTTGCGCATCTGATCAAGCTCTACAAGACCACCCGCGCGGTGGATGACATCTCGTTTCGGATCGCGCGCGGCAGCATTACCGGACTGCTCGGCGGCAATGGCGCCGGCAAAACCACGACCATCGCGATGATCATGGGGCTGGTGCTGCCGACGTCGGGGCGCATCCAGGTTCTCGGTCATGCCATGCCGGACGAGAGCGCCGAGGTGCTCGGCCGGATGAATTTCGAGAGCCCTTATGTCGACATGCCGATGCGGCTCACGGTCCGGCAGAACCTCACCATCTTCGGCCGGCTCTATGCGGTGGAGAATCTCGCCGACCGCATCGAGCAGCTCGCATCCGACCTCGATCTGAAGGATTTTCTCGATCGCGCCAATGGCAAGCTCTCGGCCGGGCAGAAGACCCGCGTCGCGCTGGCGAAGGCGCTGATCAACCAGCCGGAGCTGCTGTTGCTGGACGAGCCGACGGCTTCGCTCGATCCTGATACCGCCGACTGGGTGCGGCAGCATTTGCAGGACTACCGCAGGACCCATCACGCCACCATCCTGCTGGCGTCGCACAACATGCTGGAAGTGGAGCGGCTGTGCGACCGCGTCATCATCATGAAGCGCGGCCGCATCGAGGATGACGACAGCCCCGACCAGATCATGGCGCGCTACAACCGCACCACGCTGGAAGAGGTGTTCCTCGACGTCGCGCGCGGCCGGGTGGCGGAGGGGGCGTCATGAGCGAGATCGCCGCCCATCACGCTATTTCCTGGCATCGCATCCAGGCGATGGTGCTGCGCTACTGGTATCTGCTGATGTCGTCCTGGCCGCGCCTGTTGGAGCTGATCTACTGGCCGGCGCTGCAGATCATCACCTGGGGCTTTCTGCAGAACTACATTTCGCAGAACGACAATTTCTTTGCGCGCGCCGGCGGCACGCTGATCGGCGCGGTGATCCTGTGGGACATCCTGTTTCGCGGCCAGCTCGGCTTCTCGATCTCGTTTCTCGAGGAGATGTGGGCGCGCAACCTCGGCAACCTGATGATGAGCCCGCTGAAGCCGATCGAATTCCTGATCTCGCTGATGATCATGAGCCTGATCCGGCTGGCGATCGGCGTCATTCCAATGACGCTGCTGGCGCTGTTCTTCTTCGATTTCAATTTCTTCGCGATCGGGCTGCCGCTGATCGCGTTCTTCTGCAACCTGATCTTCACGAGCTGGTCGATCGGCATCTTTGTGTCGGGCCTGGTGCTGCGCAACGGGCTCGGTGCCGAGAGCATCGTCTGGACCTTGATGTTCGGCCTGATGCCGCTTGCCTGCGTCTATTATCCGGTCGCGGTGCTGCCGGACTGGCTGCAATGGCTCGCCTGGACGCTGCCGCCGACCTATGTGTTCGAAGGCATGCGCACGCTGTTGATCGATCACGTGTTCAGGGCCGACCTGATGGTCTGGTCGCTTGGCATCAACGCGGTGCTGTTCGTCGCCTCCTTTGCGATCTTCCTTGCCCTTTTGCGCAGCGCCAAACACCACGGATCTTTGCTCGGTGGTGGCGAATAAGTCACGGTTTCCCGTGGTTTTCCGGGGTCTTTAGACCTTTTGATGCGTGGACATAACTAATCGGTCCATTGACGCATTATTACGCATTCTGCACTATGCTGCGGCGCAAACAGAGGAAATAAAATGCCGATTGGTGAGTTTGGCGGCGCACCGCCGCTGGTGGCCGAAGGCAGTCCGGCACTCACAACGCCGATGTACTGGATGTACGAATTGGGCCACGCGTCGCTCAACCCGGCGCGCGCGGTGACCGATGCCGCCAAGATCCTGTTTCAAAATCCGCTTAATCCCTGGTCGCACACGCAGTTCGGCAAATCGATCGCCGCGGCCTGCGAATTGTTCGAACGCACCACCCGCCGTTACGGCAAGCCCGAATGGGGCCTCGACTTCACCGAGGTCAACGGCATCCGCACGCCGGTCGAGGTCCGCTCGATCTGGGAGAAGCCGTTCTGCCGCTTGCTGCATTTCGATCGCAAACTGACCCGGCCGCTGCGCGCACCCCACCCGCGCGTCTTGATCGTCGCGCCGATGTCCGGCCATTACGCGACGCTGTTGCGCGGCACGGTCGAGGCGTTCCTGCCGACGCATGAAGTCTACATCACCGACTGGTCCGACGCGCGCATGGTTCCTCTCACCGAGGGCCGCTTCGATCTCGATGACTATGTCGATTACGTCATCGAGATGCTGCACGTGCTCGGCGGCAACATGCATGTGATCGCGGTGTGCCAGCCTTCGGTGCCGGTGGTGGCGGCGGTTTCCGTGATGGAAGCCACGCGCGATCCGTTCGTGCCGCTGTCGATGACGCTGATGGGCGGCCCGGTCGATACGAGGCGCAACCCGACCTCGGTGAACAATCTTGCGGCCCAGCGCGGTATCGACTGGTTCCGCAACCACGTCATTACCAAGGTGCCGTTCCCGCATCCCGGCGTGATGCGCGACGTCTATCCGGGTTTTTTGCAGCTCTCGGGCTTCATCACCATGAATCTCGATCGCCACACCGACGCGCACAAGGCCCTGTTCAACAATCTGGTGAAGGGCGACGGCGACATGGTCGACAAGCACCGCGATTTCTACGACGAATATCTCGCGGTGATGGATCTGACGGCCGAGTATTACCTGCAGACCGTCGACGTCGTATTCGTCAAGCACGCGCTGCCCAAGGGCGAGATGACCCATCGCGGCAAGCTGGTCGATCCCTCGCAAATCCGCCGCGTGGCGCTGATGACGGTGGAAGGCGAGAACGACGACATCTCCGGCCTCGGGCAGACCGAAGCGACGCACGCGCTGTGCCCCGCAATTCCCGATCATCGCCGCGTGCATTACGTGCAAAAGGGCGTTGGGCATTACGGTGTGTTCAACGGTTCGCGATTCCGTTCCGAAATCGTGCCGCGCATCTCCGATTTCATGATGTCGGCGGCCAATACCATGATGTCAGAGGCTAATACGAAGATATCAGCGGCAAAGACCAAGCCAACATTGGTTCGTGCAGCCGAATAGTGCCCAGGCGGCACCGATTCCTAGCCGCCGATAAGTTGCTGAGAAGATTCAAACATTCCGGATTCTGGTCGAATCAAGGGGTGAGTTCAGACTCACTCCTTGGGGGTAGTTTTTGACCCTCGGTTCCACCCGAAATTCTGGGTTCCATCCCCATTCCCTAGAGGCTATTTGCCGCCAAGCCCCTGTATATTGGGCAAATGATTTGTTTTTGCGCCGAGCGATTTAGATGCGATTTCCCTGGCGGCGGATATGGCAGAATCCGGGCGAACTCCTGCTCCCCGGACTCCAAGACATGGCTACTCGCGCCCTCCTTTATCGGCGGCCCGCCGAACCCGCGACTCTTTTGGTCAAGCACGGCTCGCAAATCTTTGCGATCAGGTTGCGCCGGCACCGCCGCGCGAGGCGATACACCTTGCGCATTCATCCAACGGATCGCGAAGCCATCCTGACGATGCCGCCGCGCGGCACGATTATGGAAGCCAAGGATTTTGCGCAGCTTCACGGCGGCTGGATCGCCGCCCGTCTCGGCCGTCTGCCGAAGGCCGCGCCCTTTCAGGCCGGCACTGTCATACCGTTGCGCGGTGTGCCGCACCGGATCGTGCATCGCGCAGGCGAGCGCGGCACGGTGTGGACGGAAATCCGCGACAGCGGCGAAAGAATTCTCTGCGTGGCCGGCGACTACGAGCACATGGACCGGCGCGTCCACGACTTCCTCAAGCGCGAAGCGCGCAAGGACCTGCACAAGGCATCGCTCGCCTATGCGGCGTATCTCGGCGTCAGGGTCAGGCGGGTGTCGATCCGCGACCAGTCGAGCCGCTGGGGGTCGTGCACCTCGGCCGGCTCGCTGTCGTATTCCTGGCGATTGATCCTCGCGCCGCCCTATGTGCTGGACTATCTCGCCGCCCATGAGGTTGCCCATCTGGTCGAGATGAACCACTCGCCCAGGTTCTGGCGCGTCGTCGACCGCATCTGCGACCATGTCGAACGCGCCAAGCGCTGGCTCGATACCTATGGCAACGACCTGCATCGCTACGGGGTCGAGGATTAGTCGTTTCCGTCGTCCCTGCGAACGCAGGAACCCATACCGCGTGATCTGTCGAGAAAGCGTCGTTCGCAGACGCTCTGCGTAGCCAACTGTCACCGCAGCTTGCGGAAGCGAAGTTGTCTTCTGTCGCGCCCGTTACGCCGGCCGCGGCGTATGGGTCCCTGCGTTCGCAGGGACGACGACGAACATTTCGGACGAGACCTTACCTTCCAAACAGCCGGTCCACCAGCCAGCCATCCAGTCCCGCCGCCGCTTCCGGGCGAGCCGATGGATTCGGCGGCGGCGCGGACGTTCGCGCCGGCGGTGGCCGGTGCGAACTGCCTGATGGGGCCGGAGCCGGCGGGCTCGGCGCTGCGCTGACCTGCGATGCGGTCTGGAACAGGTTCGACAGAAAACCGCCGCGCTGCGAGTTCGGCAAACCCGCCACTGCCACGCCCTGATGCGCCGTGCGCATGAAGCGGGTCCACACTTCCACCGGCAGGCCGCCGCCGGTTGCCTTCTTGGTCGGTGAATTGTCGTCGTTGCCGAGCCAGACGCCGGTGACGAGGTTGGCCGTGTAGCCGATGAACCAGGCGTCGCGGAAATCCTGGCTGGTGCCGGTCTTGCCAGCGGCCATCCAGCCCGGGATTTCCGCCTTGCGCGCGGTGCCCGAGAGCAGCGTCTCCTGCATCATCGTGTTCATCATCGCGACATGGCGCGGCTCGATCACCTGGCCGAGCTGATCGGGTTGCCGCGCGTACAGCAGCTTGCCTTCATTGGTGCGGATCTTGGTCACGACATGCGGGGAGACGCCGAGCCCGCCATTGGCAAAGGGCGCATAGGCCCCGACCAGTTCGATGACCGACACCTCCGAGGTGCCGAGCGCGATCGAGGGATTGGCCTCCAGCTTCGATGAAATGCCGAGCCGGTGCGCGGTCCGCGCCACATTCTTCGGCCCGACTTCGAGCCCGACCCGCACCGCGACCGTGTTGAGCGACATCGCCAGCGCCTGCGTCAGTGTCACCGCGCCGAAATATTCATGGGTGTAGTTCTCGGGTCGCCATCCCTTGAGATCGAGCGGCGCATCCTGGCGGATCGTTTCCGGCGTCAGGCCGCCCTCGATCGCGGTCAGATAGATGAACGGCTTGAACGCCGAGCCGGGCTGGCGCTTGGCGGTGATCGCGCGGTTATACTGGCTCTCGGCGTAGTTCCGGCCGCCCACCATGGCGCGCACCGCACCGTCAGGCGCCATCGCCACCAGCGCGCCCTGTGTGACGTTGAACTTCACGCTCTTGGCGGCGAGCTCGTCGATGATCGCGGCTTCCGCGACGCTCTGCAGCTTCGGATCGATCGTGGTCTGGACCACGATGCTCTGGTCGATCTGGCCGACGAGGTCGTCGAGCACTTCGCCGATCCAGTCGGCGACGTAATTGACCGTGCCGGCGCCGGCCGGCTTCACATTGTACGAGGGATGTCCGATCGAGGCCTTGGCCTGCGCGTCGCTGATGAACTTGGCCTCCGCCATCGCCGCGAGCACGATCCGGGCGCGCTGCTCGGCGCCTTCCGGATTGCGGTTCGGCGCCAGCCGCGACGGCGACTTGACGAGGCCCGCCAGCATCGCGGCTTCCGCGACCGTGACGTTCCGGGCCGACTTGCCGAAATAGCGCTGGGCCGCGGCCTCGACGCCATAGGCGCCGGAGCCGAAATAGACGCGGTTGAGGTAGAGTTCGAGAATTTCGTTCTTGGAGTGCTTGCGCTCCAGCCACAGCGCGAGCTCCACCTCCTGCAGCTTGCGTGCCATCGTGCGTTCCTGGGTCAGGAACAGGTTTTTCGCGAGCTGCTGCGTCAGCGTCGAGCCGCCCTGCGAGACGCCGCGATGCAGGATGTTGGTGACCGCGGCGCGCGCGATGCCGACGGGGTCGATGCCGTAATGCGAATAGAAGCGGCGGTCTTCTATCGCGATGAACGCCTTCGGCAGATGAGGCGGCAGATCCTTCAGCGCGACATTGGTGCCTGCCATTTCGCCGCGTGTGGCGAGCACGCTGCCGTCGATGCCGACGATCTGGATGGTCGGCGGGCGCTTTGGAACTTCCAGCGACTGGATCGCCGGCAGATGCGCGCCGACCCAGACCACGACGCCGATGATCGCGATCGCCGCCCACAGGCCGAGCACCGCGCCCCAATAGATCAGCCGGCCGAACCTGATCCGGCCGCGCGATTTCGCACGCCGCTTCGCGCCGCCTCTCGCCGGACGCGGCTTGCGCTCGCGCGGCGGCGGCTCGTCGTCGTCCTCTTCGGGTTTGCGCTTCGGCACTGGCTTCTTCGGTTTGTCGTCGTCGCCGTCGGTGGCGGCCGGAATGCGATCTTCGGGAGAGAGGCGCAGGTCGGCGAGCGCGGCCTGAAGGCCGAATAGCGGCTCCTTGCGTGCGCCGCTCTTTTTCCGTCCCCACGCCATGACAAACGCCGTTCACACCCGTCCTGCTGCAGGCTAGCGACGGCTGTTTAAGGGTCGGTTACCGAAAGGTTAACGCGGGATTAGGAGGTGCGGCGGGGGCATATTAGGATGGGTGCAAACCACCGCGTTCCCGGGGGAAAATGACATGGGCCATATCGATCCGACCAAGGAAGTTTTCGCGCAGTTTCGGGCCAATGACCGGCCGGGTCCCATCCACATGCTCAACCTGGTCCGGCTGCGTGCGCAGGCGGCCTATCCCGACGGCCGCAAGGCGACAGGGGCGGAAGCCTACGCGGCCTATGGGCGCGAAAGCGGCCCGGTGTTCGAACGGCTGGGCGGCCGCATCGTCTGGCAGGGCAGGTTCGAACTGATGCTGATCGGACCGCAAGACGAATGCTGGGATCATTGCTTCATCGCCGAATATCCAAGCGTCGCCGCATTCGCCGAGATGATCCGCGATCCCGTCTACCGCGAAGCCGTGAAGCACCGCCAGGCCGCGGTCGAGGATTCCCGCCTGATCCGGCACGCGGTGTTGCCCATCGGCAAGACGTTTGGGGAGATACCGAAGTAAGTGGCGATTTCGTAGGATGGGTGGAGCGAAGCGATACCCATCAATGCCGTTGACGCAGGTTCTTGCGATGATGGGTTTCGCTGCGCTCTACCCATCCTACAAAAAATCGGCGGTCCCGAGGGACCGCCGATCGCTTCTTTCCGCCGATCGTTTCGATTGGGTCGCCGTGACTAGCCCGCCGCGCCCTTGTCCTCGAGGATCGGGCCGAACATCTCCCAACGCTCGCCGTTGAACTTCATCATCTGCAACTGCTTGTTGACGCGGTAATCGTCCGGCGTGGTGTTGACCGAGATACCCGGCAGCAGCAGGTCGAGCTGAACGTTCTTCAGGCTGGTGGCCTGTTTCAACACGTTCTCGCGGGTCAGGTTGTCGCCGCATGCCTTCAGCACATGGATCAGCAATTGCGTGGTCACGTAGCCATAGGCGTTGAAGTTCGAGTCCTTGTCGCCGTCAGGATAGTACTTCGCCATGAACTCGAAATACTTCTTCATGCCGGCGTCGTCCTTCCAGGTCGGATCGAGCGGATCCTTGGCGTAGTTGACGCTGATCACGCCCTTGGAAGCTTCGAGGCCCGCCGGCTTCATCACGGCGCCGACCGAGGTGGCGTTGATGTCAAGGATGTGCACCGGCTTCCAGTTGAGCTCGGCGATCTTCTTGATCGCCTGCGCCGCCGGCTTCGGCGTCGTCGCCGAGAAGAACAGGTCCGCGCCGGCGTCCTTGATCTTGAGGATTTGCGAATCGATGGTCGGGTCGGAGACTTCGTAGGAAGCTTCCGCCACCACCATCTTCGCTGCCTTGTCGCCGAGGCCGGCCTTGATGCCGTTCAGGTAATCCTTTCCGAGATCGTCGTTCTGATAGAGGATTCCGACCTTGGCGTTCGGATATTCCTTCAGGATGTACTGGCCGTAGATGCGCCCCTCGACGAAGTAGTTGGGGTTGAAGCCCATCGTCCACGGAAAATTCTTCGGGTCGGTGAACTTCGATGCGCCGGTCGCGGCGAAGAGCTGCGGCACCTTCTTGGCGTTGAGATATTTCTGCACCGCCGCGTTCGAGGGCGTGCCGAGGAGTTGGAAGGTGAGCAGCACCTCGTCGCTCTCGACCAGCTTGCGCACCTGCTCGACCGCCTTGGGCGGCGAATAGGCGTCGTCATACTGGACCAGATTGATCTTGCGGCCGTTCACGCCGCCCTGATCGTTGATCATCTTGATGTAGGCCGCCTGGGTCTTGCCGATCGTGGCATAGGAGGAGGCCGGTCCGCTGAATGGATTGGTCTGGCCGATCTTGATCTCGGTATCGGTCGCGCCGGTATCGTATTTCTTCTGCGCCGACGCCGTCGAGACCGACAGCGCAAGCGCGAGCGCCGTGCCGGTGACCAGATGGAAAATACCCTTCCGCATATTGATGCATTCCTCATGTGTTTATGATTGAGCCGATGATCTAGCCCTTGGCTGTAATCAACCCAGGCGGACGCCATCGCTGCGCCGATACTGGCGGAAGCCATGTTGCATTGCAAGGCGCGTCGCGTGGCGACGAAGACAGTGGGTTCCATCTGCACAAAGGACGTTCGCCAAACAATAGTGCACGCATGACGCACGACGGCAGGCTCGTAATCTCTTGTCCCGGACGCGGCGCAGCGTGGAACGCTGCGCCGCAGAGCAGGGACCGACACACGACGGCACCGGGTCCCGGCTCTGCGGAGCAGCGCTACGCGCCGCACCGCGTCGGGGACACGCAAGTGCCAAAAGCCTAACCCGCCGGTCCAGTATCCTCGATGATTGGGCCGAACAGTTCCCAGCGCTCGCCGTTGAACTTCATCATCTGCATCTGCTTGTTGATGCGGTAGTCGGTCGGCGAGGTGTTGGTGACCATGCCTGGCAGCGACAGGCTGCCGGTGACGTTCTTCAGATTGGCGGCCTGCTTCATGATGTTTTCGCGCGTGAGATCATCGCCGCATTGCTGCAGGATCTTCACCAGCAATTCCGCGGTCGCATAACCGTAGACGTTGACGGTGTTGAGCTTGTCGCCCTCCGGATAATATTTGTCCATGAAGGCGAAATAGGCCTTCATGCCGGGATCGTCCTTCCACGTCGGATCGAGCGGATCCTTGCCGTAGTTGGTGGAGATGATGTCCTTGGAGATATCGAGGCCTGCGGGCTTGAGCGTGGCGGAGATCGGGCTCGCATTGATGTCGAGGATGTGGACCGGCTTCCAGCCGAGGTCGGCGACCTTCTTGATCGCTTGCGCTGCGAATTTCGGCGTTGAGGCATCGTAGAGCAGGTCGGCGCCGGCGGCCTTCAGCTTGACGACCTGCGAGTCGATGGTCGGGTCGGTCAGCTCATAGGAGGTTTCGGCGACGATCATCGACGCGGCCTTGGAGCCGAGCCCTTCTTTTAGGCCCGTGACGTAGTCGCGGCCGAGATCGTCGTTCTGGTAGAGAATGCCGATCTTGGCGTTCGGATGATTTTTCAGAATGTATTTTGCGTAGATGCGTCCTTCCGACTGGTAGTTGGGATTGTATCCCATCGTCCAGGGGAAGTTCTTGGGATCGGTGAATTTCGACGCGCCGGTGGCGGCGAGGAGCTGCGGGACCTTCTTGGCGTTGAGGTACTTCTGGACGGCGGCGTTCGACGGCGTGCCGATGATCTGGAATGTGAACAGAACCTCGTCGCTCTCGACCAGCTTGCGCACCTGCTCGACGGCTTTCGGCGGCGAGTAGGCGTCGTCATACTGGATCAAATTGAGCTTGCGGCCGTTGATGCCACCCTGCTCGTTGATCATCCTGAAATAGGCGGCCTGCGTCTTGCCGATGCCGGCATAGGCCGACGCCGGTCCCGAGAACGGAACGGTCTGGCCGATCTTGATTTCGGTATCGGTGGCGCCGGTATCGTATTTCTTCTGCGCGTTCGCTGGCGACGTCAGCGCGACCGCAAGCGCCATTCCTGCGATCAGATGAAGAACGCTACTTCTCATATCGCTGCTCCCTCATATTGGCCGATGATCCTGTGCCGGCCATCGGTTGGGATGGCCGGCCGTCATCGTTGGAAGGGAGTGTGGCGGAACGGTTTTGCCAATGCAAGCTGCAGTGTTTTCGCGAAGCATGCCTTCGGTGAAGGTCCTCACGCCGGCCAGAGCAGGATCAAGGCGAGCGCCGCGGGCGCGGCCTGCACGTAGAGGATCCGGCGGCTGACGGTCGCCGCGCCATAGGCGCCTGCCACGATAACGCAGAGCAGAAAGAACACCTTGATCTGGAAGGCGAAGGCCGGATTGGGGTGGAACAGGCCCCAGACCAGGCCTGCAGCCAGGAAGCCGTTATACAGGCCCTGGTTGGCGGCCAGCACCGCCGAATCCCTTGCCTTCTCGATCGGGTTGCGGAAGATCTTCAGGCCCAGCGGCTTGTCCCAGAGAAACATCTCCAGCACGAGAAAAAACACGTGCAGCGCGGCAACCACCGCGACCAAAACGTTGGCGATGAAAATCATGTTGCGGTCCCCCAACCGGCAGCGGAATTCGGGTGGACGCTAGCACGCGGCGGGTGAAAAATACGGGACGCTCGCCGATATTTTTCAGGGAATGACGATGCCAGAGAGCTTCAACCTCGATCGCCTGCCAACGCCAATCGGGACGGCGCTGCTGGTCACCGATGCGGACGGCCTGCTCCGCGCGATGGACTGGGAGGATTATGAGTCGCGCATGCAACAATTGCTGCGATTGCATTATGGCGCGGTCAATCTGAAGAACGGGCGGGGGCCGCGAGAGTTGCGCGCTGCATTGACCGGCTATTTCAGGGGCGACCTCGATCGCCTCGCCGCGATCAGATGGCGCGTCGCCGGCACGCCGTTCCAGCAGAAGGTCTGGAATGCATTGCCGAAGATTCCGGCAGGGACCACGCTGAGCTACAGCGCGTTGGCGGCGAAGTTGAAGATGCCCAAAGCCGTCCGCGCCGTCGGTCATGCCAACGGCTCCAATCCCATCAGCGTGGTCGTGCCCTGTCATCGCCTGATCGGCGCCAGCGGTTCGCTGGTGAAGTACGGCGGCGGACTGGAGCGCAAGCGCTGGTTGCTGCAGCATGAGGGCGTGCAGATTGCGTAAGATGGGTGGAGCGACTTGTCTCGCGTAACTCAACGAGCGTGGTCGGAAGCGAAGCCCAAACCTCGGGCGTATTGCGTCGCGAGAATGCGCAAGCTCGTTCAGCCGTCATTGCGAGCGCGGCGAAGCAATCCATCTATCCCTGTGCTGAGCTATGGATTGCTTCGCCGCGCTCGCAATGACGTGGAGAGAGCGGGGCCCGCATCCTTCGAGACGGCGCTGCGCGCCTCCTCAGGATGAGGTCTGAGACCCTCACGGTGAGGAGCGCGGCAACGCCGCGCGTCTCCGGACGATGCTGCGCATCGCCGGGCGAACCATGAGGCCGCCAGGCCGCTACGCCGCCGGCTGCGCGACGTTGTCTTCAGTGGAAAGCAGATGAAGCAGCGCGCTCTTGATCGCGGCCTGGCGGGTCGGCGCGGTTATCTGGGCGCCGAGCAGGTCGGTAACGTAGAACACGTCGCGGGCGCGTTCGCCGAAGGTCGCGACATGGGCCGAGGCGATGTTGAGGTTGAGCTTCGAGATCGCGGTGGTGAGCTGGTACAAGAGGCCCGGGCGGTCGAGGCCGGAGACCTCGATCACGGTGTAGCGGTCCGACCACTGATTGTTGATGGTGACCTCCGGCTCGACCACGAAAGCGCGCACCTTGCCGCGGTTGGCCGCCTTGCGCGCCACAACTTCGGGCAGCCGCAATTTGCCTTCGAGCACGTGCTCGATCATCTCGCCGATCCTGGTCGCGCGCCGGCCCTCGTCCTCGTCGCGGTCATATTCCCTGGAGATAGAGATGGTGTCGAGCGCGCGGCCGTCGGTGGTGGTGTAGATCTGCGCGTCGACGATATTGGCGCCGGCGGACGCGCAGGCGCCTGCAATGATCGACAGCAGCCAGGGATGGTCGGTCGCAAGGATCGTCAGTTCGGTGACGCCGCGCGCCTCGTCGAAGCCGACATTGATCGCGAGCTGATGCCCGGCCTGTTCGCTGGCGCGGATGAACCGCGCCTGGCGGATTTTCCGCTGCAGATCGACCTTGAGCCAGTAGGCGGGATAATGCCGCCCGATATAGGCATTGAGCTCCTCCTCCGGCCATTCGGTGAAGGCGGCGCGGAATTCGGATTGTGCCACCGCAATGCGCTGCGCGCGGTTCACTTCCGAGAAGCCGCCGGTCAGCACCGGCTCGGTTTCGTAATACAGCGTGCGCAGCAACTGCGCCTTCCAGCCGTTCCACACGCCGGGGCCGACGCCCCGGATGTCGGCGGTGGTCAGGATGGTCAACAGCTTCATCTGCTCGACCGACTGCACCACGGCCGCGAAATTTTCAATCGTCTTGCGGTCCGACAGATCGCGCGACTGCGCCACCGTGGACATCGTCAGATGCTCTTCGATCAGCCATGCCACCAGCTCGGTGTCGGCGGCGTTGAAGCCGAGCCGCGGGCACAGCCGCCGCGCCACCTTGGCGCCGGCGATCGAATGATCCTCGAGCCTGCCCTTGGCGACGTCGTGCAGCAGGGTTGCGATGTAGAGCACCGCGCGATGCTCGGGCTGAATTTTGCGGAACAGGTCGCTCGCGACCGTGAACTCGTCATTGCCGCCGCGCTCGATCTCCTGCAGGTGGCCAATGCAGCGGATCAAATGCTCGTCCACCGTATAGTGGTGGTACATGTTGAACTGCATCATCGACACGATCTTGCCGAAGGCGCGGATGAAGTGACCGAGCACGCCGGCCTCGTTCATGCGCCGCAGCACGATCTCCGCGTTATCAGACGTCAGGATCTCCATGAACAGCCGGTTGGCCTCCGGATTCTCCCGAAGCTGGGTGTTGACCAACTTCAGCGAGCGCGTCACCGTGCGCATCGCATCGGGATGGAAGGCAAGGTTGTTCTTCTGCGCCAGATGGAAGATCCGGATCAGATTGACCGGGTCGTGCTTGAAGACGTCGGGCGCGGCGAGGTTGATGCGGTTGTTGTCAATGATGAAGTCGTCGCTGTCGGGTACCCGCCGCCGCTTCGCGCCCGGCCGCAGCCGCGCCACCATGCGGCTCAGCACCGGCGCGGGCTTGGCCTGCTCCTCTTCCAGCTTGGCGCACAGGATCGCGGTCAGGTCGCCGACGTCCTTGGCGATCAGGAAGTAGTGCTTCATGAAGCGTTCGACATCCTGCATGCCGGGGTGCGAGGTGTAGCCGAGCCTGACCGCGATTTCGCGCTGCATGTCGAACGACAACCGTTCCTCGGCGCGGCCGGAAACGAAATGCAAATTGCAGCGGACCGACCACAGGAAATCGGCGCAGCGGCGGAAGGTGCGATACTCCTGCGCGTCGAACACGCCGCGCTCGACCAGTTCGCCGGTCTCGCGTACGCGGTAGACGTATTTGGCGATCCAGAACAGCGTATGCAGGTCGCGCAGTCCGCCCTTACCATCCTTGACATTGGGCTCGACCAGATAGCGCGATTGCCCGGCGCGGCGGTGCCGCTCCTCACGCTCGGCGAGTTTGGCGGTAACGAAATCGGACGCTGTGCCCTGCACCACGTCCTTATCGAACCGCGCGACCAGTTCGTCATAGAGCGGCCGGTCGCCGGTCAAAAATCGCGTCTCGAGGATCGCGGTGCGGATCGTCATGTCGCCGCGCGCCTGGCGGATACATTCGTCGACCGAGCGCGTGGCGTGGCCGACTTTCAGTCCCATGTCCCACAGGCAATAGAGAATGGCTTCCGCGACCTGCTCGCCCCAGGCGGTCTGCTTGTAGGGCAGGATGAACAGCAGATCGATGTCGGATTCCGGTGCCATCAGGCCGCGGCCGTAACCGCCGGTGGCGACCACAGACATGCGCTCGGCGCCGGAGGGCACGTGCGAGCGATAGAGATGCCGCGTGGCGGCCGAATAGAGAATGCGGATGATTTCGTCCTGCATGAAGCAAAGCCGCTCCGCGCAGCGGCGGCCGTGGCGATCCTTCAGCAGTATGGCCTGCGCGGTCGCGCGCGCCGCGATCATCTCGGCCTTGAGCAGTTGCGCCAGCGCCGAGCGAAACACGTCCTCGCGGCCGGCATGCTTTTCGGCCAGCGCATCGACCGCCGCGGTGATCCGCGCGGTATCGAAACGATCATCTTCCCCCGAGGGGGCCTCAATCACGATGCTGTCCATGGCTACCCGATAACGGACGGCACAAAGGCTGTCACGGAGGATTGTACAGTCAGATCAAAGCTATGCTGCCCCCGACGCGAATGCCAGCCATAAGCTGTTGGAAAAACGTGGATTTCCCATGCGGCGTGTGGATGATCAGGGACCGTGATGACAGCGCGTCGATAGCGCTCTATATCCGGTGCACAAACAAAGTCGGGAGAACAAAATGGACGCCGCCGAACTTCGCGCGATGCAGGCCCCGATCAAGGAACGCTACAAGTCCGATCCCTCGGCCGCGGTCATTACGCTGAAAGCCAAAGGCTCGATCGACAATGAAGGCATCGCCTGCAAGGTCGAGACCGGTCGCGCGCTGGCAGTCGCGGGGCTCCATCCCGCCACCGGCGGCTCCGGTCTGGAGCTCTGCTCCGGCGACATGCTGCTGGAAGCCCTGGTCGCCTGCGCCGGCGTGACGCTGAAGTCGGTGGCCACCGCCGTCGATATTCCGCTCAGAAGCGGCAACGTCATCGCCGAAGGCGACCTGGATTTTCGCGGCACGCTCGGCGTCGACAAGGAAGTCCCGGTCGGGTTCGAGGAGATCCGCCTGCGCTTCGAGGTCGGAACGGACGCGCCGCAGGACAAGCTCGACCTGCTGCTCAAGCTCACCGAACGCTATTGCGTGGTTTATCAGACCATCAGGAACGGCCCGAAAGTTTCGGTGTCGATGAAACGGGTATGAGGCACATTGCCCGCCGTCGTCCCTGCGAACGCAGGGACCCATAACTACCGAAGTTCGTGGGTGCGGGAAGGGCCAATCACGAATCCCCGAAATCGAGAAGCCGCGGCGTATGGGTTCCTGCGTCCGCAGGAACGACGGATAGATGTCCCCCGAACTTGCCTTCATCCTGACGCTCGGCCTGCGCATGGCGATCACCGCCGCATTCGTGGTGACGGCTTCCATCGTCACCGAACGCTCGGGCCCCGTCATCGGTGCGCTGATCGCGACGCTGCCGATCTCGGCGGGGCCGTCCTACGTGTTCCTCGCGCTCGACCATGACGCGGCCTTCATCGCCGAGGGAGCGCTGGCGAGCCTGCCGATCAACGCCGCGACGATCTTCCTCGGGCTGACTTATGTCGTACTGGCGCAGCGCCATGGTGCACTGCTCAGTTGCTTCTCCGCGGTGGCCGTATGGCTCGCGCTCGCCGCCATCATCCGCTCGGTGCAATGGTCGCTAATCGGCGGCCTCATCGTAAACGTCATTGCGTTCGCCATCTGCGTGCCGCTGCTTGCCCGCTACCGCCACGCCAAGATGCCGCCGATCCGGCGCCGCTGGTACGACATTCCGCTGCGGGCATCGCTGGTCGCAACCTTGGTGGCGACGGTGGTCACGACATCTAGCTGGGTCGGCCCCAAGATCAGCGGCATGATCGCGCTGTTCCCGATCGTGTTCACCTCGATGATGCTGATCCTGCACCCGCGCATCGGCGGCCCGCCGACGGCCGCCGTGCTCGCCAACAGCGCCTGGGGCTTGATCGGACTCGGCATCGCGATTGCGGTGCTGCAGGTCGCCGCGCAGCAGTTCGGCTCGGCGATTGGGCTGAGCCTCGCGCTGGCGACATGTGTGGGGTGGAATCTCAGCCTGTGGTGGCTTGGGCGGAGGAAGGCGGCGCGCTGATCGTCATTCCGGGGCGATGCGCCAGCATCGAACCCGGAATCTCGAGATTCCGGGTCTGGTGCTTGCGCACCATCCCGGAATGACGGGATCAAACTTACCCCTTCGGCAGCTTCGCCTTCAGCGCATACAACGCTTCCAGCGCTTCGCGCGGCGACATCTCGTCGGGATGCAGCGCCTTCACGGCTTCCATCAATTGCTCGGCCTCACTCGGCGGTGCGGCTTCGGCGGCGGCGCGGGAGGGGACGGCGAACAGCGGCAGATCGTCGGCCAGCGCCCGCGCGGTCTGGCCGCGGTCCTGCGCCTCCAGCTTCGCCAGCACCGACTTGGCGCGCGTGATCACGGCCGGGGGGAGCCCTGCGAGTTTCGCGACCTGAATGCCGTAGGAGCGGTCGGCGGAGCCCGGCAGCACCTCGTGCAGGAACACGACGTCGCCCTGCCACTCCTTGACGCGCACGGTGGCGTTGAACATCCGTGGCAGTTTGGCCGAAAGCGCGGTCAGCTCGTGATAATGCGTGGCAAACAGCGCGCGGCAGCGATTGGCCTCGTGCAGATGCTCGATCGCGGCCCAGGCGATCGACAGGCCGTCGAAGGTCGCGGTGCCGCGGCCGATTTCATCGAGGATCACCAGCGAGCGCTCGCTGGCCTGGTTTAGGATGACGGCGGTCTCGACCATCTCGACCATGAAGGTGGAGCGGCCGCGCGCGAGATCATCGGCTGCGCCGACGCGCGAGAACAGGCGATCGACGACGCCGATCCGCGCGCGCGACGCCGGCACGTAGGAGCCGATCTGCGCCATCAGCGCGATCAGCGCGTTCTGGCGCAGGAACGTCGACTTACCGGCCATGTTCGGGCCGGTGATCAACCAGATCTGGCCGGCCCCCACCCTACCCTCCCCCGCTTGCGGGGGAGGGTAGGGTGGGGGTACAGGCGAGAGGTCGCAGGCATTGGCAATGAACGGCTGGCCGTCGCGCTTCAGCGCCTGCTCGACCACTGGATGCCGGCCGCCCTCAACGGCGAAGCCGAGCGAGCCGTCGACCTCTGGCCGCACGTAATTGTCGTCTATCGCAAGCTTCGCCAGCGCGGTCGCGACATCGAGCAGCGCGAACGCATGCGCCGCGGCGCGCAGATCGTCGCTGGCGGCGAGCGCCATCGCCGAGAGCCGCTCGAAGATTTCCAGTTCCAGATTGAGCGCGCGGTCGCCGGCATTGGCGATCTTGGCTTCGATCTCGCCGAGCTCGGACGTGGTGAAGCGGACCTGCCCCGCCAGCGTCTGGCGGTGGATGAAGGTTGCATTCAGCGGCGGCGCCATCAGTCTGTCGCCGTGCTGCGCCGTGACCTCGACGAAATAGCCGAGCACGTTGTTGTGCCGGATCTTGAGCGCCTTGATGCCGGTATCCTCCGCGTAGCGCGCCTGCATCGCGGCGACCACGAGGCGGGAGGCGTCGCGCAGGTTCCGGCTCTCGTCGAGCGCGGGCTCATAGCCCTCGCGGATGAAGCCGCCGTCGCGCTTGATCAGCGGCAGTTGCTCAGCGAGTGCGCGTTCGAATTCGCGGGCGAGATCGCGCGAGGGGCGGCGCAGCGCCTCCATCACGGCGATGATTTCAGCCGGTGCGGCTTCGAGCTGCGCGAGGCGCGCCAGCGCCTGGTCTGCCGCGAGAATGCCGTCGCGCAAAGCTGCAAGGTCGCGCGGGCCGCCGCGACCGACCGACAGCCGCGCCAATGCACGCGACATGTCGGGTGCAGCGCGCAGCGTGGTCCTGATATCGTCACGTGCGGCGCTATCGGTAACAAATGTCGCAATCGCATCCAGCCGCCGTGCAATCGCAGCGCTGTCGGTGAGCGGCGCCGCAAGCCGCTGCGCCAATAGCCGCGAGCCGGCGGCGGTCACCGTGCAATCGATCGCATCAAGCAGCGATCCGCGCCGCTCGCCCGCGAGCGTGCGGGTCAATTCGAGGTTGGCGCGGGTGGCGGGATCGATCGCCATCGTCGTGCCGGCGGCTTCGCGCGAGGGCGGCGACAGCGGCGGGCGCTTTCCGACCTGCGTGCGGTCGATATAGGTGACGGCGGCGGCCGCCGCGGTCGCCTCCAGCCGCGACATCGCCGAGAGACCGTCCATGGTCGCGACCGCGAAATAGTCGCAGAGCCGCCGTTCCGCAGTGGCACCGTCGAAGACATCGCGGGTGAGCGGCGTCACCGAGGGCAGTTCGCGCAGCACCGGACCGAGATCAGGATCGCCATAGAGCGCATCGGTAACGATCGCTTCATTCGGGTTGATCCGCGCCAGCGTCGCGGCGAGTTCCGCGGTCGAGCATTCCGTGACCATGAACTCGGACGTGGAGATGTCGATCCAGGCGAGCCCGATGCGATCGCCGCCGGAAGAGGCGCGGGCGCGCGCGATCGCCAGCAAATAATTGTTGGTGCGGGCATCCAGCAGCGTGTCTTCGGTCAGCGTGCCCGGCGTCACCAGGCGCACCACGCCGCGCGCCACCACGCTCTTATTGCCGCGGGCGCGTGCCGCGGCGGGATTCTCGGTCTGCTCGCACACCGCGACGCGATGGCCGGCGTTGATCAGGCGATGCAGATAGTCCTCGGAGCGCTCCACCGGCACGCCGCACATCGGGATATCCATGCCCTGATGCTTGCCGCGCTTGGTCAGCACGATGCCGAGCGTCCTGGAGGCAATTTCGGCGTCCTCGAAGAACAGCTCGTAGAAATCGCCCATCCGGTAAAACAGCAAGAGCCCGGGATGGGCGGCCTTGATCTCGAGATATTGTTCCATCATCGGCGTGACGCGCGAAGGTGCGTCAGTCGCCGGCGTGGCTTCGGGCGGTGCGGGGGCGGGGATGGATTGCTGGATCGTCATTACGGGCGGCAAACTACAAAATTTCGCCGCGCGGTCCTATTCCCATACCCGCGTTGTCAGAGTTTTCCACGCATCACGCCAGCGTTGAGGGCATGACGGACCCTCCGCGAAAGCGCCGCGGGGCGGGCATGCCTCAATTGACCTGCCGCGGGCACGCTCCTAAAACTCGCCATCAATTCTGGGTCAAACGCCTAAAGCACGGCATTCAGGGAGAGATTCTATGCGTGATGTATTCATTTGCGATGCCGTCCGGACCCCGATCGGCCGTTTCGGCGGCTCGCTCGCCAAGGTGCGCGCCGACGATCTGGCGGCGACCCCGATCAAGGCGCTGATGGCGAAACATCCCGATCTCGACTGGTGGCAGGTCGATGAGGTGTTTTTCGGCTGCGCCAACCAGGCCGGCGAGGACAACCGCAATGTCGCGCGGATGGCGCTGTTGCTCGCGGGCATGCCGGAGTCGGTTCCGGGTCAGACCCTCAATCGCCTCTGCGCGTCGGGCCTCGATGCGGTCGGCGCCGCGGGCCGGGCGATCCGCGCCGGCGAGATCGATTTCGCGATTGCCGGCGGCGTCGAATCGATGACCCGTGCGCCGTTCGTGATGGGCAAGGCGCCGGAAGCGTTCGCGCGCTCGGCCGAGATTTACGACACCACCATCGGCTGGCGCTTCATCAATCCCTTGATGAAGGCGCAGTATGGCGTCGACGCGATGCCGGAGACCGGCGAGAACGTCGCCGAGGAATTCCAGGTGTCGCGTGCCGACCAGGATGCGATGGCGATCCGCTCGCAGCAGCGCGCAGGTGCTGCGATCGCTTCCGGTTATTTCGCCGAGGAAATCACGCCGGTGTCGGTGCCGGGCGGCAAGGCCGGGCCTGTGATCGTCGACAAGGACGAGCATCCGCGCCCCGAGACGACGCTGGAGGGTCTTGCGAAACTGAAGCCGATCGTGCGCAATCCCGGCACGGTGACGGCCGGCAATGCGTCCGGCGTCAATGACGGCGCGGCGGCGATGATCCTCGCCTCCGAGCTAGCTGTGAAGAAGCACGGGCTGACGCCGCGGGCGCGCATCCTGGGGTTAGCCTCCGCCGCGGTGCCGCCGCGCATCATGGGCATCGGCCCGGTGCCGGCGACCAGGAAGCTGATGGAGCGGCTCGGCATCAAGATCTCTGACTTTGATTTGATCGAGCTCAATGAAGCCTTCGCCTCGCAGGGCATTGCCTGTTTGCGGCAACTGGGCGTCAAGGACGACGCCGACTTCGTCAACCCGCATGGCGGCGCGATCGCGCTCGGCCATCCGCTCGGCATGAGCGGCACGCGGCTCGCGCTAACGGCGGTGCACGGCATGGAGAAGCGGGGCGGCAAACTTGCTTTGGCAACCATGTGCGTCGGCGTCGGCCAGGGCGTTGCAGTCGCGATCGAAAAGATTAATTAAAACAGCGATTTGGGAGAGCGAAAAACAGTCCTTTCCCGAATTAGTTATGTCATATAATGATCTGCAGCGCGGCCCCGACGCGACGCGAGGGAGGAATTCATCATGACATTGGTCTATCCGGTGCAAAGTCTTGCGGCCCATCCGCCGCGGCTGTCTCCCGCCTACAAGAGCACGGTCAAGCGCTCGCCCTCCAAGCCCTTGATCCCGATGCGGCACACGCTGTCGGAATTGACCGGCCCGGTCTACGGCCACGAGACCGTGCGCGAGAACGATCACGATCTCACGGTTCAGGGCAAGGGCGAGCCGATCGGCGAGCGCATCATCGTGCACGGCCATGTGCTCGATGAAGATGGCCGCGGCGTCCCGAACGCGCTGGTCGAACTGTGGCAGGCCAATTCCTGCGGCCGCTACGTCCATGTCGTCGATCAGCATCCCGCGCCGCTCGATCCGAATTTCACCGGCGCCGGCCGCACGCAATCCGACGCGCAGGGCTATTACCGCTTCATCACCATCAAGCCCGGCGCCTACCCCTGGGGCAATCATCACAACGCCTGGCGGCCGGCCCACATCCACTTCTCGGTGTTCGGCCACTCGTTCGTCTCGCGTTTGGTGACGCAGATGTATTTCCCCGGCGATCCGCTGTTTCCGTTCGATCCGATCTTCAATTCGGTCACCGACGAGAAGGCGCGCAACCGGATGATCTCCGCGTTCGATCTGGAGAACACCAAGCCGGATTGGGCGCTGTGCTATCGCTTCAACATTGTGCTGCGCGGGCAGAGCGCCACGCCGATGGAGAACAGTTAAGTGCAACAGGCCAAACCGGACGGGATCACCCCGTCGCAAACCGTCGGTCCGTATTTCGCTTATGGCCTGACGCCGAACGGCAAGTATGACTGGAACGACGCGTTCAACAACAATTTGGTGACGCCTGACACGTCGGGTGAACGCATTCGCATCGAAGGACAGGTGTTCGACGGCGACGGCGCGGTCGTGCCGGACTGCATGCTGGAGATCTGGCAGGCGGACGCGCAGGGGCGCTTCTCCGACCCGCAGGACAAGCGGGCGCTGACGAATACGTCATTCAAGGGATTCGGCCGCATCGGCACCGATGCGAAGGGCGGTTACGCGTTCGACACCATCAAACCGGGGCAGGTCGCCGATCCCGACGGCAAGCCGCAGGCGCCGCACATCGTGCTTGCCGTGTTCGCGCGCGGCATGCTCCTGCATAACTATTCGCGGATCTATTTCGACGATGAGGCCGCCAACGCCACCGATCCCGTGCTGGCGCTGGTGCCGGCCGATCGTCGCTCGACGTTGATCGCGACGCGGCAGCCGGGCAGCGGCAACGCGGTCTATCGCTTTGATATCCATCTGCAGGGCGACAAAGAAACGGTGTTTTTCGACGTATAGCCGCAATTATTCAGACGAGGCGGCGCGACAGGCAAGACTTCGCACATGATGACGCTTCGCCAGGTCGAGGTGATCCGCGCCGTGATGGTGACCGGCACGATCGGCGGCGCTGCGAGGCTTCTGAACGTGTCGGCGCCCGGCATCAGCCGGCTGGTGAAATACACCGAGAAGTCACTGGGCGTTCGTTTCTTCCAACGGCAGAACGGGCGCTATTTTCCGACGGCGGAAGCCCGCAATATCTTCGAGCAGATCAACGGCGTCTACGAAAAGATGGATGATCTCACCGAGATCATCTCCAAGATCGGCCGCGGCGATCTGTCTGAGCTGCGCATCGGTTCGGTGCCGAGCATCTCGCAGGTCATGGTGCCGCGCGC
The DNA here is from genome assembly GCF_029051645.1 of Bradyrhizobium sp. CSA112. Classification (GTDB taxonomy): domain Bacteria; phylum Pseudomonadota; class Alphaproteobacteria; order Rhizobiales; family Xanthobacteraceae; genus Bradyrhizobium. The sequence goes on along the minus strand of NZ_JAACFS010000019.1, from coordinate 28,493 downwards.
GATCGAGCGGGTGCGGCGCCGCTATCCCGAACTGCGGATCGACATCAACATTCTCAAGATCGAGGAAGCCGTCGATTATCTGTTGCTCGGCCGGGGCGATTGCGTCGCCATGAGTTACCGGCTCGAGCATCCCGGCCTCGATTTCCTGCCGCTAGCGTCGGGCGAGTTGTTCTGCATCGTTCCGGCCGGGCACGAGCTTGCCGGATGCAAGCAGGTCTCGGCCGCGGAGATCATCCGCTATCCGCTGATCGGGATCGATCCCAACGATCCCTATGGGCGGATCATGGCGGAGATATTTGCCCGCAGCAAACTCGACTACGACATCACCATCCGCGCGCGCTTCGGCACGACCGTGTGTGCGCTGGTCAAGGCCGGTCTCGGCATTGCCGTGATCGACCAGTTCACTGTCGCCCATGGCGGTTATCCCGGCATCGAATTGCTGAAAATTGTCGAGCCGACCAGGTTCGACACCTACATTGCGGTGAAGCGCGGAGCGCCGTTGTCGCTTCACATCGAGCATTTCATCGACTGTCTGCGCTCGGAAATGCGGGCGGTGGGGCCAAGTAAGACAGCGTCGCGAAAGCCCGATTCCAGGCCTCGCAAGAAATAACATGATGTTATCTATCCGGCATAAATGGGTAATTGTGTTAGGTCGGCAAAGGGCTATCGTCGGGCCGGATCGGGACCTGTCCCGAGCACACCGCTGCCGCTAACGCGCATTGCACCTGATGATGAGAACATGAGTTCTGCCGCCCGACCTCCTGCTCCGGCCGACCGCCGCTTTCTCACCGGCCTGATCGGTGCGCCGATCGCGCATTCGGCGTCGCCGGCGATGCATGAGCGGGCCGCCGAAGCGCTCGGCGCGCATTGCCATTACCAGCTCATCGAAGTCGCAGGCGCTGGCCGCGAGGAATTGCGGCGGCTGCTCGACGGCGTGCGCCGACTGGGCTTTGCGGGCGTCAACGTCACCTTTCCGTATAAGGAAGCGGTGGTTTCCCTGCTCGATGAATTGTCGCCTGGGGCGCGTGCGATCGGCGCGGTCAACACCGTCGTGGTCAGGGATGGTCGGCTGATCGGATACAACACCGACACGACAGGGTTTGCCCGGGCGATCGCTGAGCTTATCCGAGATCCCGCGCAGAGCCGCGTCGCCGTGATCGGTGCAGGCGGCGTCGGCAAGGCGATCGCCTTCGCACTGGTGCAGACCGGCGTGGGCAAGATCAGGATCTTCGACACGGACCGTGCCAAGGCCGACCAACTCGCCGCACAGCTCAAGAGCCAGGGCGAAGCAAGGGCTGCCGACAGCGTCGAGGACGCGATGAGCGGCGCTACCGGGGTCGTCAACGGCTCGCCGGTCGGCATGTTGCCGAACCGTGGCACGCCGATCCCGGACACGCTGTTGCACAAGGACCTGTGGGTGGCAGACGCGGTCTACACGCCGCTCTGGACGCCGCTGCTGAACGCTGCAAAGGCTGAGGGCGCGGAGGTCATGACCGGGCGCGAACTCGCGATCTATCAGGCCGCCGACGCATTCGAACTGTTTACGGGATTGAAGCCATCGGCCATCGAGATGGGAAATGCATTCGACGCCGTGATGGCCAAACGCTACGCTGAAGTGAACGCAGCCTAAAACGCGGCCGGTCACAAGGTCGCTTGTTGTAACGAGAAGAGGGGATGGAAATGAGATCTGGAATTTTTGCTGGGCTCCTGCTTGCCACCGTGTCGGCCACGGCCGCATTCGCGCAGGGAGCGCCGATCAAGCTCGCCAATGTCGCCGAACTGTCAGGCGGCGGCGCCACTGTCGGCAACAACTGGAAGAACGGTATCGACCTTGCGATCGAGGAAGTGAACGCCAAGGGCGGGTTGCTCGGCCGCAAGCTGGAAGTCACGCATGCGGATTCGCAATCGAATCCGGGCGTCGCACGCGCGCAGGTGCAGAAGGCGCTCGACAACGAGCCCTACGTCCTGCTCGGGCCCGGCTATTCCGGCTCGGTCAAGGTCACTTCGCCGCTCGCCGCCGAAGCCGGCATCGCGCAGATCATGGGCGGCGAAGCCGCTGAACTGACGCAAGGCGGCAACAAGTTTCTGTTCCGCACCTCGTTCGGCCAGCAATCCTCGATGCCGAAGGTTGCCAAATATATCAACGACGAGCTGAAGGCGAAATCGGTCGCGATCGTCTGGGTCAACAACGACTTCGGCAAGGGTGGCCGCGACGTCATCACCAAGGAATTTGCCAAGTACAATATCAAGGTCGCGGCTGACATCTCGACCGAAGCCGGACAGGCCGATTTCGCCGCCGACGTCAGCAAGATCAAGGCCGCCGCGCCGGATGTGGTGTTCGTCTATGTCAACGAGGAAGAGAGCGCGCGGATGCTCAAGGAGCTGAAGCGCCAGGCGATCACGGTGCCGTTGGTCGGCGAGACGACGCTGGTCGGCCAGAAAGTTGTCGAACTCGCCGGCGATGCCGCGAACGGCGCGCGCGGCCATGTCGGCTTGACTACCGATGCGCCGGTCGATCTGGTCAAGGCCTTCCGGGAGAAGTTCGTCAAGAAGTACAACTACGTCCCTGATCATAACGGGCTGAAGGGCTATCTCGCGATCTACATGATCAAGGCCACCACCGAGAAGATGGGCAAGGTCGATTCCAAGGCGTTCGCTGACAATTTGCACGGTCTCACCATCAAGGCCGCGAGCGAGCCCGGCATCCTGATGGATGTGACCTTCGATGAGAAGGGCGACATCGATCGCCAGGGATTCCTGGTCGAGATCGTCGAGGGCAAGCAGGTCGTCAAGCAGGTGTTGCCGAAGCTGAACTGAGCTGTGGTGAGAACCGTGGTCAGATGAGTCGAGCCGCGACGACGCTGCGCTCCCTCTCCCGCTTGCGGGGGAGGGCTGGGGTGGGGGTGTCGCCGCGAGTCACACTGCTCGTGTGGAGAGAGTTTCCCCCACCCGCATCGCATCTGTCGATGCGATGCGACCTCCCCCGCAAGCGGGAGAGGTGGGGGACGACGGAGCGGCCGACTGATTCTATCTGACTGAGCCGATGTGTTGAGTAGCGGAGCTAACTTCCGCGTCGTGAGGGGAGAAGCATGTCCAATCTGCTCGATCTGCTCGTGGCAGGCCTTGCGACCGGCGCGATCTACGCGCTCGTTGCGGTCGGTTTCACGTTGCTGTGGCAGACATCGCAAACCATCAATTTCGCACAAGGCGAATTCGTGATGTTGCCGGCGTTCCTGATGCTGGCGGTGATGCATGCGGGCGCGCCGTTCTGGCTCGCGATCATTCTCGGCATCCTGCTGTCGCTGCTGCTGCTCGGGCTCGGCTTCAAGCTGTTGCTGGTCGACCCGATGCTGCGACACGGCGTACTGCCGCTGGCGATTGCGACCATGGCGCTGGCGATCGGCATGAAGGAGGCGGTGAAGCAGTTCTTCAGCGCCGAGGCGTCGCCGTTTCCCTCCATCGTGCCGGCGGGTGACGTCTCGATCCTCGGCCGGGTGGTCTCATTGCAGAGCCTCGGGGTGCTTGCGCTTGCGATCGCGGTGGTGATCGGCCTCACCGCGCTCCTGAATCGCACCTCGATCGGCCACCAGATGCAGGCGACCGCACAGAATCCGACGGTCGCCCGTATCATCGGCGTGCCGGTCGAACGCATGATCCTGCTGACCTTCCTGATCAACGCCTTTCTGGTGGCGCTGGCCTCGCTGCTGATCACGCCGATCTATCTTGCTAAATTTTCCAGCGGCGAGGTACTGGGGCAGGCGGCGTTCATCGCGGCGATCGTCGGCGGTTTCAACCAGGTTCGCGGCGCCATCGCCGGCGGGCTCTTGATCGGCGTGGTGGACAATCTGGCCGCCGCCTATGTGTCGACGCAGTACCGCGCCGCGGTGCCGCTGATCCTCCTGATCGTGATCATTCTTTTCCGCCCGCAGGGACTGCTCGGCCGGCCCGAGGAGCGCACGGTATGACCGCCACGGGGAAATATCTGCGTATCGCGCTCGGCGTCGCCGTCATCGCGGCCCTGATCATCGTGCCGATGAACTTCAACCGCTACGGGCTCTACATCCTCAGCCAGTGGGCGGTGATGACGATCGCCGCGATGGGGCTCAATTTGACGCTGGGATATGCCGGCCAGGTCTCGCTGGCGCAGGGCGCGTTCGTCGGCATCGGCGCCTATGCGGCGGCGATCATGACCACGCAGGGCATGCCGCTGGTGGCGGCGCTCGCCGTTGCCATCGTGCTGTGCTTCGCCATCGGCTGGATCCTCGGCTATCCCGCCCTGCGCGTGCAGCATCACTATCTGGCCTTCGTCACGCTGGCGTTCTCGACGCTGGCGTTCCTGATATTCCGCAATGAGGACTGGCTCACCAAGGGCATCTACGGCATATCCAACATTCCGCGGCCCAACGTTCTGGGCTTCGCCACCAACCGGCCGCTGCCGTTTTATTATTTCTGTCTCGGCTCGCTCGGTATCGTCTCGCTGGCGATGTGGTGGCTGATCCGCTCGCCCTGGGGACGCGCCTTCGTGGCGCTGCGCGAAAATCCGGTGCGGGCGCTGTCGCTCGGCATCGATACGCGGCGCTACACGCTAATGGCATTTGCGATCGGATCGGCACTCGGCGGTGTCGCCGGCACGCTCTATGCGCCGCTGACGCAGTATATCGATCCGGTTCCCTTCAACCTCTCGCTCTCGCTCGACCTGTTGATGATGGTGATCGTCGGCGGCTCAGGCTTCTTCTTCGGGCCGTTCCTCGGCGCCATGATTGCAGTGCTGCTGCCGGAGTGGCTGCGCTTCACGCAGGGCTATTATTTGATGCTCTATGCGGTCGCCGTGATACTGCTGCTGATCTACTCGCCAACCGGCATCCTCGGCATCCTCGACCGCTATCTGGCCGAGCGCCGCACCAAGGCGGCATCAGCACTGCGCGCGGTCGCCAAATCCAGGCTGGAGACGGCGCCATGACCGCAGTGCTCGAAGTCAGCAACATCAAGAAGAGCTTTGGGGGCATCAAGGCCGTCGACGGCGTCAGCTTCGACGTGCAGGAGGGCGAGATCCTCGGCCTGATCGGCCCGAACGGCTGCGGCAAGTCCACGCTCTTCAACTGCATCCTCGGCCAGCTCACGCCGACCGATGGCGAAGTGAAGGTCGACGGCAAGGTCGTCACCGGATTGCGGCCGTCGGAGCTTAATCGCCTCGGCGTCAGCCGCACCTTCCAGCTCCTGCAGGTGTTTCCGAAACTGTCGGTGCGGGAGAACTTGATCCTTGCCGGGCAGGAGCATCAGGGCAACATGATGTCGCGGCTGTTCGGCGCCTCCGATGCGGGTCTGACCGCGGTGGCCGACCAGATGATCGGCTTCTTCAAGCTCGATCATCTCGCCACCGAAGCCGCGGGCGGGCTGTCGTACGGCCAGCAGAAGCTGCTCGACGCCGCGATGGCGTTCATGGGCGGGCCGCGGCTGGTGCTGCTCGATGAGCCGGCCGGCGGCGTCAACCTCACCATGCTCGGGGACCTCAAGGAGCGGCTGGCGGCGATCAACCGCGAGAAGCGCGCCACCTTCGTGGTGATCGAGCACAACATGGAATTCGTGATGTCGCTGTGCACCCGCGTGATGGTGATGGCGGAAGGCAAGCTGCTGGCGATGGGCACGCCGGCCGAAGTCCGCGCCAATCCCGCCGTCATTGAAGCCTATCTCGGTCACTGAAGGGATCGATCCATGAGCGATAGCATCCTGGATGTTCAAGGCCTCGTCGGCGGCTACGGCAAGATGACGATCCTCAATGGCACCAGCTTCTCGGTGCCCGCGGGCTCCATCACCACCGTGATCGGCCCCAACGGTGCTGGAAAGTCCACCGTATTCAAGGCGATCTTCGGATTATTAAAGCTGCGCGAAGGCAGGATCGTATTCAAAGGGCGGGACATTACCGGGCTGAGCCAGCGCGAATTGCTGACGTCAGGCATCTGCTACGTGCCACAGGGGCGCAACATCTTCCCGGAATTGTCGGTGCGCGACAACATCCAGCTCGGCGCCGTCGTCGCCGGGCGTGACATCACCGATCTGCCTGATCGGATCGAGGCGGCGCTCGATAAATTCCCGGTGCTGCGCAAGAAGGCGACGCAGCAGGCGTCGACGCTGTCGGGCGGCGAGCAGAAGCAGCTAGAAATCGTCCGCGGCCTGCTGCTCAACCCGCAACTGGTGCTGATCGACGAGCCGTCGATCGGGCTTTCGCCATTGATGGTGCAGCAGACCTTCAACATTCTGAAAGATCTCCGCGACCGCGGCGTATCGATCCTGATGATCGAGCAGAACGCGCGCTCCGCGCTCGAAATATCCGACTACGGCATCGTGCTCGAGCTCGGCCAGACCCGTCTTGTCGACACCGCCGAGCGCGTGTTGAACGATCCCCGCATCGGGCAATTGTTCCTGGGCGGCGCCATGACGGGAACCGCGGCATGAACAAGCGCTCGATCGCCACGGTATCGCTGAGCGGCGCACTCGATGAAAAGCTGCGCGCGATCGCTGCGGCGGGCTTCGACGCCGTCGAGATCTTTGAGAACGACTTGCTGTCGTTCAGCGGCAGCCCGCGGGACGTCGGCCAGATGTGCCGGGATCTCGGGCTTTCGATCTGCGCCTTCCAGCCGTTCCGTGATTTCGAGGGCATGCCGGAGCCGCAGCGCACCCGCAATTTCGCGCGCGCCGAGCGCAAGTTCGACCTGATGCAGGAACTGCAGACCGATCTGATGCTGATCTGCAGCAACATCTCGCCGGCCTCGCTCGGCGGCATCGACCGTGCGGCCGCCGATTTTCGTGAGCTTGGTGAGCGGGCTGCCGCGCGGGGCTTGCGCGTTGGATATGAGGCGCTCGCCTGGGGGCTTCACGTCAACGATTACCGCGATGCCTGGGAGATCGTGCGGCGCGCCGACCACAATTCGATCGGCATCATTCTCGACAGTTTTCATGCGCTGGCGCCGTCGTTCCCGACGATGCCGATTCAATCGATCCCGGCCGACAGGATATTTCTGGTGCAACTGGCCGACGCGCCGAAACTCGGCCTCGACGTCTTGTCCTGGAGCCGGCACTTCCGCTGCTTCCCGGGTCAGGGCGACCTGCCGGTCGCGCGGTTCGTGGAAGCCGTGCTCGCCACCGGCTATACGGGCCCGCTGTCGCTGGAGATATTCAATGACCAATTTCGCGCCGGCTCCGCGGTCCGCACCGCGACCGACGGCCTGCGTTCACTGATCTTGCTCGAGGACGACGTCCGCGGCACGGCGCAGGGCGCGCCGGCCATGCCGCTGCAGCCGAAGGCGCGCAGCCGCGGCGTCGGCTTCATTGAATTTGCTCTCAGCGAAGAAAAGGCCCGCGACCTCGCGGCGCTGTTCGACCAGCTCGGCTTTCGCAAGACCGGCGCTCACCGCAGCAAAGATGTCGAACGCTGGTCGCAGGGCCACATTGACCTTGTGATCAACTGCGAACCGGATGGCTTTGCGCATTCGCATTTTGTTGCGCATGGCCCCGGCGTCTGCGCCATCGCGGTTGACGTCGACGATGCCGGCCGGACCATGGCGCGCGCGGAGGCGTTGCAGGCACGGACTTTCTACCAGCCGGTCGGGCCGGGCGAACTCGAGATTCCCGCGATCCGCGGCGTTGGCGGCAGCCTACTATATTTCCTGGAAGATGCCGGCAAGAATTGGGACCTCGATTTCGAGCCGCTGCGCAGCGACGCGGCCGACGACCAACTCGATGCTGTCGACCATATTTCGCAGTCGATGCCCTATGACGAGATGCTGTCGTGGCTGTTGTTCTACACCGGCATTCTCGATCTGGAGCGTCTGCCGCAGATGGAGATCGCAGATCCCGTGGGGCTGGTGCAGAGCCAGGCGCTCATCAATGGCAATCGGAGCCTGCGCGTGGTGCTCAATGGTTCATCGGCCACCCGCACGCTATCGGCCCGTTTCATCCACGAATTCTTTGGCTCCGGCGTGCAGCACGTCGCGTTCTCCTGCCGCGATATCTTCGCCGCGGTCGCGGACATGCGCTCGCGCGGTGCGGACTTCCTGAAGATTCCCGACAATTACTACGACGATATCGAAGCCAAATATGGCCTCGACGCCGCGACCATGGCCGCCCTTCGCCACAACCAGATTCTGTACGACCGTGAAGGTGAGGGCGAATTCTTCCAGGTCTACACCCACGCGTTCGACGAGCGGTTTTTCTTCGAGATCGTCGAGCGCCGCAACTATCACGGCTTCGGCGCCGCTAACGCTGCGATCAGGCTCGCGGCCCAAACCCGGGAATCGCGGCCGCTGACCGTTCCCAAGGCGTGACACTTCGGGCTGGAAAACAAGAAGACTGAAAGGGGAGCGAGACGATGTCGATCAAAGGGAAGGGAACTCGTGCGGCATTACTGCTTGCCGCCCTCGGTTATCTGACGCCGGCGCTGGCCGATTCGCTTTCCTGCGACGACGGCATCAAGGCCGCCTTTCGCCCGGACGCCGACACAAAGGTCGTCGCGGTTCGGCTGGTGAAGAAAGGGGAAGAGCTGAAGGCGCCCGACGCGCCGCAGCCGGTGACGGCGGCGGCCGACCTTTGCCTTGTAAAGTTGCTGGTCGGCCCCGGCGCTACGGCGGAAAAGGACAGCAACGCGCGCTCCTATTCCGAAGGCATCGGCATCGAGGTCTGGCTGCCGACGCACGCCAACTGGAACGAGCGCATCCGCAACTATGGCGGCGGCGGATGGGTCGGCGGCGGTCATCGCTATGCCGACAAGATCGGCAGCAAGGTGCCTGCGATCGTCAACGCCAATATCGGCTACGCGTCTGGCACGACGGATGCGGGCCAGCCCTGGTATCAGGATGGTTCGTTCGCGTTTCTGTCCGATGGCAAGGTCAACGTGGAAGCGCTTCGCGACTTCTCGGTGCGAGCGATGGTGGAGCAGGCCGTCAAGACCAAGGCGCTGGTCAATCTCTACTACGGCAAGGCGCCGAAATTTACCTACTATGACGGCCACTCGCAGGGCGGCCGGCAGGGCATGAAGCTCGTGCAGGAACACCCCGAGCTTTACGACGGCTACATGATCGCGCAGCCGGCGCTGAACATCGCCAAATTCGGAACGGCGGGACTGTATCCCCAGATCGTGATGAAGACCGAGCTCGGCTCTACGTCGGCGAACAAGATCGAGGCCGCAGCCTTTGCCGCCAAGGTCGCCGCCGCCAACAAGCGCGCGGTTGCCGTCTGCGACAAGGCCGGCCTCGGCTTCCTGCTCGATCCCTTTGCCTGCGACTACAATCCCGCGCGCGACGCCGAGCTGCTGTGCGCGCGCGAGGCCGGCGAGGGCGTCACTGGAACTAATGCCGACGCCGCGACCTGCATGAGCCTCAAAGAGGCGAATGCGCTGAACCGGATCTGGTACGGCGCCACCAGCGATGGAAGTTTCGATGTTGCCCAGAGCTCGGACGCGCGGTCCGGCAAATCGCTTGGCAAGAGCCAGCTCTGGTGGACGTTCACCAAGAGCACCGACATCGGGACCCTGATCACCAGCGCCTCCTCCTATGGCGTTGCGTTGGCGCTGCAGGATGTCAGCTACGCGCCCGATGCCAGTACGTCATCAGGCACGCCGATCACCAATGCCTCGACCAATGTGCGCAACAAATGGCTGGAGCTGGATTACGCCGGCCTCGCCGATGCCGTGAACAAGGCCGTCGCGTTGCAGCCGACGCTGTTCAGCGACCTCATCACGGACAAGGCGGACCTTGCAAAGCTGCGCGATCTCGGCCGCAAGGTGATCGTCTACACCGGCCTCGTCGACGACGCGATCCCGCCCGCCGGCAACATCAATTATCACGAGCGCGTGGTGGCGGCGATGGGCGGCCATGCCGAGGTACAGAAGTTCATGCGGATGTATCTCGTGCCGAGTTCGGCGCACAGCTCGCAAGGTCGGGCCTATACCGTCGGCGGCAAGAACGACAGCGTGCCGCTGCCGAAACTGCCCGGTAACGCCAACCAGACGCCGACGCGCGAGCAGGACCAGTTCTTCACGGCTCTGGTGGATTGGGTCGAGAAGGGCAGCGCGCCAGGTGAAATCATGCTGACATCGCGCGACAAGAGCCTCAGCTATCCCGTCTGCGTCTATCCGCTGCGGACAAATTGGAGCGGCAATGGGGATGTAAAGCAGGCGGCAAGCTATAGCTGCCGGTAGCTTCCTTGCGCCGCCGGGAATTATCCGAGGTCTCGCCCGCTTACGACGTCGTCGTGATCGGCGCCGGAGCCGCCGGCATGTCGGCTGCGCTTTTTTCCGCCATTCGAGGCGCGAAAACGCTGCTGGTCGAGAAGACCGGTTTGGTCGGCGGTACCTCCGCGCTGTCGGCGGGATCGATCTGGATACCCAATACGCGCCATGCATCGGCCGCCGGGGCGACCGATAGCGCGGCGAACGTCGAAAAATATCTGCAGCAGATCGTCGGGAACCATGCCGACGTCGCGCTGCGCGCAGCCTTCCTGAAGGCGGGTCCCGCGGCGGTCGAGGTTCTGGAAAATCGCTCCGAAGTGAAGTTGCGGGCCTATGCCCGTCATCCCGACTATCGCTCCGAACTCGAGGGCGCGGTGCTCGCCGGGCGCGCGCTGGAGCCGTTACCGTTCGACGGGCGGTTGCTTGGCGAGGCGTTCAAGCTGATTCGTCCGCCGCTGCCGGAGTTCACGCTGCTTGGCGGCATGATGGTTGACAGGACCGATATCGGTCATCTCTTGTCATCGACGAAGTCCGTCAAATCGTTGTGGCACTCCACCAAGCTCTTTGCGCGTTACGCGCGCGACAAAGCGAGCCATGGCAGGGGCACGCGGCTCGTGATGGGTAATGCGCTGGTCGGCCGGCTCCTGTATTCATTGATGCGTCAGGACGTGGATATCCTCACCGGTGCATCGCTCGCGAAGATCATCCGGGAACCCGACGCTCCCGTTACGGCCGCGAGTTTGACCTCGGAGGGAGTATCGCGCGAGATCGGCGTCAATGCCGCGCTGATTCTGGCGGGAGGTGGGTTCAACCGCCATGCGAGCCGGCGTCTCGCGGCGCTTGGAACTGAAGCCGGCTGGTCGTCCGTTGCGCCGGGCTCGAGCGGCGATGCGCAGGACAAGGCCATTGAGATCGGTGCGCGCCTCAGCGAGCGCGACGTCAGCCCCGCATTCTGGGCGCCGGCATCGATCCGTCGGCGGCGCGACGGATCACAAGCGGTCTTTCCGCACTTCGTGCTCGACCGTGCCAAACCGGGGACGCTGGTCGTCGACAGCAACGGGCGCCGGTTCGTCAACGAAGCGATCTCCTATCACCAGTTTGCGCTGGAGATGCTGGCGAAGGGAAAATCGGCCATCCCGGCGTTCCTGATCGCGGATGCGGTTTCAGTCCGGAAGTATGGTCTTGGCATGGTGCGGCCCGGCGGCTGGGGCGTGAGAGCTGCTGTCGCCGACGGCTATCTCAGCGCCGCCGACACCATCGAGCAGCTTGCGCTGCGATTGAGCATCGATCCCAGTCAATTGCGCGAGACGGTCGACAAGATGAACCTCTATGCGCAAACTGGTCGCGATCCTGAATTTGGCAGGGGAAGCACGGTGTATCAAAATCACAACGGTGATGCGTCTGCGGGCGCGGCCAATCCCAACCTTGGCCGCATCGCGATCGCTCCCTTCTACGCGGTCCGGCTTTATCCTTCCGATATCGGCACCTCGTCCGGACTTGTCACGGACGAGGCTGCCCGCGTTCTCGATGCCGGCAATCAGCCGATTGCCGGCCTCTACGCTTGCGGCAATGACATGCAGTCGATCATGGGAGGAACCTACCCCGGACCGGGGATCACGCTCGGACCGGCTATCGCGTTTGCTTATATCGCGGCGTCGGACGCGGCTCGGCGCGTGGGCATCGAATGATGCCGTCGTTTTCGCTTGCCGCGCTTACCGCGCTCGAACTTGCACCACCCGAATTGATCGACGTCGCCGCCGTCTGCGGCTACGACCACGTCGGACTCCGCCTTCTGCCTGCGATGCCCGGAGGCGTTGCCTATCCGCTGATGGAAGATGACGCGGCTTTGAGGGAAACCATCGCGCGGCTGGCTGCGACCGGTGTGACCGTTGCGGATCTGGAAGTGGTTGCCATCCGGCCGGAAACGGAAATCGCGGCGTTCTCGCCATTTTTTGAGGCCGGTGCGCGCCTCCGCGCCAGGCATGTTCTGGTCGCCGCATACGATCCCGACCTGGGCCGGTTTGCGGATCGCTTTGCCGGATTTTGCGAGGCTGCCGCGCCCTATGGATTGACCGCGGATCTCGAGTTCATGCCGTGGACGAGCGTGCCTGATCTTGAGACGGCCCGACGAATTGTCGAACAGGTTGCGCAAGCAAATGCCGGGGTTCTCGTGGATGCCCTGCATTTCGACCGGTCGCAAAGCTCGGTCGGCGACATCGCAGCGATCCCCGCCGGCAAGCTTCACTATTGGCAATTATGCGACGCCCCGGCCGAACGGCCGGCGACATCAGAGGAAATGATGCACGCCGCTCGAAATGAGCGAATGTTTCCCGGAGAGGGTGGCCTCGATCTGGTTTCGCTGGCGCGAGCCATGCCGCCGGATATCGCAGTTAGCATCGAGGTCCCGACCGCGACGCTCGCGCGGACGGTGGGTGCTGAGGCGCGGGCCCGGCGCGCGCTCGAAGGGGCAAGGAGCGTTGTCGCGGCGGCGAGGTAATTACCTTGGGTTCGGTTGACAACCCGCTTATGACGGAAGGTGACACCACATCGTTGTTACTAGGCACGACGTGGAATGGCGGGGATGCGAAGCAGGCTTCGAGCTATAGCTGCCGGTGAGCTGACGGGTTAGGATTGGGTCGCCCGCGGGGGCGGAGCACCCGATTACCCATGATCGAACCCAATAGAGCGCGCGAAGTGCTGGGCCTGCTCGGTTTTTTGCTGGTGGCAACCGCGCAGGTCTCCAACATGATCCTGGCGCGCGGCGTTGCGGGAAGCGTGCCGCCATTCTCGATCGCGTTCTTTCGCTGGAGCATCGTGGCGCTCGGGCTGTTGCCGGCCGTCGTGATGGCATTGCGGGAAAAGCCTGGCCTGTTGCAGGGGCAGACGCTCGGCATCGTGACGGCTGGTTTTCTCGGCATGTTCATCTGCGGCGGCCCGGTCTACGTCGCCGGCGTTACGACCTCGGCGATCAACCTGGCGTTGATCATGGCGCTCGCGCCGCTTGCGGTACTGCTGTTCTCTTTCATTTCGGGACAAGAATCGATCCATCGAAGCCAGGTCATCGGCATGCTGCTCTCGCTGGCGGGCGCGGCGCTAATCATTACCAAGGGACAAGCCGCCGTTGGAGCCGGCGTGGTGACCGGCGACCTGCTCGCACTGATGGCGATGCTGGGCTGGGCGGGATACACCTTGCTGCAGAACCGTGTCGGCAGCGGCGTGAGCTTTCTGGCTCGAATCGGCCTGTTCGCGGCAGCCGGCGCGCTGTTCTCGCTGCCATTTGCCATCCACGAAATGTGGTCTGTGCCTGCCGCTGCATTCAGCGGACGGGCGGCGCTGGTCTATCTCTTCGCAGGATTGGTCCCCGGGCTTTTTGCCTATTCCGCCTATGCCTATCTCGGCGCGAGGTTCGGCGCGGTGTCGACGTCGTTGAGTCTCTATCTCGGGCCGATCGTCAGCGCGGTACTGTCGATCCTGTTTCTCGGGGAGGCGCCGACCATGATCCATCTGATCGGCGGCGCGCTGTCGCTCGGCGGCATGTGGTTGAGCCTGCAGGCCAAGCAGGGCGGGTCATCACCCTAACGCGACATCGGTTCGATCAATATCAAGGCATTCTTCGCGCTCGATGCCCGCATTTGCCGAACTGAAACGTCGCCCGCTCCGTGACGGGCTGCCTTCGCGGCCACTTGACAATAAGCTATCGGTTATATAATAACGTTGTTATATAACTTACCTCAGATGAACCATGTCAAACCTCGACGCCGCCTTTTCCGCGCTGGCTGACCCGACACGCCGGGCGATTCTGGCGCGCCTCGCGTTGGGTGAGGCCACCGTCATGGAGCTGGCCGAGCCGTTCGAGATGACGCAACCCGCCATCTCCCGACACCTCAAGGTGCTCGAAGGCGCAGGTCTCATCCTCCGCCGGGTCGAAGGCACGAAGCGGCCGTGCCGGCTGGCGCCGGCAGCCGTTGCCGAGATCGACCAATGGCTCGGGATGCTGCGCAAGGCCCTGAGCGCGAACTACAACCGGTTGGACGACGTTCTGGCCGCCATGAAAACCGAAGAGTGAAAGGCAGTCCCATGAGCAAGTTGACGCTGAAGACCGAAGGCGACACCCACGTCGTTGTTACCAGGCACTTCGCCGCCGCGCCGGAAGCGGTGTATCGCGCGCACACGGAGCCGGCGCTGATCCAGAAGTGGTTGCTCGGTCCGGACGGCTGGACGATGCCGGTCTGCATCAACGAGGCGCGACCGGGCGGCAAGATCCGGTACGAGTGGAGCGACGGCAAGGGCGGTAGCTTCTACCTGACCGGAGAGTTTATCGAGACGGTGCCGTTCAGCCGGCTCGTTCACGTCGAGCGGATGCACATGCCCGATGCGACGCCGGACAACCACGTTGAAACGAATTTTGCACCCGACGGCACCGGTACATTGATGACCATGCGGATGACCTTGCCAGACGCAGCGACGCGGGCCGCCATGCTGTCGACCGGCATGGAGCATGGAATGGAAGCGAGCTACGTCCGGCTCGACAAGCTTTCCGCGGAGACCAGGCCGTAACGCGAAAGCCACGAGCCGAAGCCTTACTCTATCACCGCATGATCAGGCACGGCCGACTGGGCGCGCAGGGTGGCCTTGCTGGAGCCGATCATGATCGCGAGCGGGATAGCGCAGGCGGTAAAGATCATCACCATCTGGTAGTCGTACGAAAACGCGATGATCTGGGCCTGCGCCTTGACCATCATGTCAGCCATGGCGCGGCCCTTGTCGGTGGCGAGATCGATCATGCCGCTTACGTTGGGCATCTGCAGTGCGTGATTGAACGGATTGATGTGCTCCGACAGGACCGCGTAGGTGTAGCGCGTGCCTTGCGTCAACTGCGAGATCACGAGCGAGATCCCGATCGAGCTTGCGACATTGCGCATCAAGGTCAGCATCGAGGTGCCGTCGGTACGCAGATGATTGGGCAGCGTCAGGAACGCCACCGTGGAGAGCGGCACAAACACCAGGCCGAAGCCAAAGCCCTGGACCACGCTGATGATCATGATCTCGGTCGCCCCGGTCTGGTCGGTCCAGCGGGTCATGTAGAACAGCGACAGGCAGGTGATGCCGAGGCCCGAGACGATCAGCGTCCGCGCCTCGATATGGCGCATCATGCGGCCGACCAGCATCATGGCCACGAACGTGCCGCAGCCGCGGCTCGCCAATAGAAGCCCGGCCGTGATGATGGGATAGCCGATCACGTTCTGCAGGAACGGTGACGACAGCGCCATGGTCGAGAACAGCACCAGCCCCATCACGGCCATGAACACGCAGCCGCCGACGAAATTCTTGTCCTTGAACAGCGCGAACTGGATGAAAGGCCGTGGCGTGGTCAGGGAATGCGCCAGGAAATAATAAAAGCCGACGGCTGAAATGATGAATTCGGCGATGATCTCATTGGATTCCAGCCAGCCGAGTTGCTCGCCGCGGTCGAGCGCAAGCTGCAGCGCGCCGATCGCGATCGCCAGCGCGGTGAAGCCGAACCAGTCGAAGCGCAGCGCTAGGTCTTTTTTTGTCTCGTCCATGAAGATCACGAGGCCGAGCACGGTGATGATGCCGAACGGCAGGTTGACGAAGAACACCCAGTGCCAGGAATAGGTCTCGGTCAGCCAGGCGCCGAGCGAAGGGCCCATGATCGGCCCCATCATCACGCCCATGCCCCAGATCGCCATCGCTTTCGCCCGCTCATGCAGCGCGTAGGAATCGAGCATCACGGCCTGCGACAGCGGCACCAGCGCCGCGCCGAACACGCCTTGCAGCAGGCGGAACAGCACCATCTGGCCGATGTCCTGCGCCAGTCCGCACATCACCGAGGCGATGGTGAAGCCGGCCGAGCAGATGATGAAGATGCGCTTGCGGCCGAAGCGGTTGGCGATCCACCCCACAGGCGCGGTCATGATTGCGGCGGCCACGATATAGGAGGTGAGCACCCAGTTGATCTGGTCCTGCGACGCCGACAGCGTGCCCTGCATGTAGGGCAGCGCGACGTTGGCGATGGTGGTGTCGAGCGCCTGCATGATGGTCGCCGTCATGGCGCAGATCGTCACCATGTTCCGGCGCAGGCCGGGAACGGATGCCGACGGCTGGCCCGAGGTCGCCATGGCGCTATTCGTGATCCTGATTGGCCGCTGCCGGCGACAGGCCGAGCAGCGCCGATAGCGAACGACGGTGGTTGGTGTCGATGGTGGCGTACACGCTCATGCCGGCCTTAAGCTTGCGAACGAACTTGTCGTTCTTGTCGAAATAGATTCGCACCGGCACGCGCTGCACCACCTTGACGAAATTGCCCGAGGCGTTCTGCGGCGGCAGGATCGCGAACTGCGCGCCGGTGCCGGGCGAGAGCGAGCCGACCGTGCCCTTGAACGGGTGGTTGGGGAAGGCATCGACTTCGAGCGTGACGGACTGGCCGACCTCGACATAGGTGAAATCGGATTCCTTCGGATTGGCGTCGACCCAGGGGTTCGAGGTGTCGATGATGCTGAAGACGGGCGTGCCGGCGGCGACGAAGCGGCCGAGCTGAATCTGCTCGACCTGCGTGGCAATACCGGCCATCGGCGCGCGCATCACCGTGTGGTCGAGATTGCGCTGGGCCTGATCGAGCGCAGCGTTGGCCTGGGCGTAGGGCGGAAATTCGTCGAGCGGCAGCTCGGGATTGCCGAGCAGTTGCGCTTTTGCTGTGGCGATCTTCTGCTGCAGCAACTGGAACTGCGCACTGGAGGTGACGAGAGCGGTGGACGCATTGTCGAGGTCGAGCTGCGAGCCGAAATTGTTCTTCACCAGCGCAGACTTCCGTTCGACGTCGCGCCGCTTCAGGTCCATGCCCTGCTGCGAAAGTTCGCTCATCTGGCCGTAGATCTTGAGGTCGGCGATCAAATTGTCATAGGTGACCTTGGTCTGCGCGAGATTGGCCTTGGCCTGCGCCACGGCGAGGCGGAACGGGACGGGATCGATCTCGAACAGCACGTCGCCCGGACCAACCTGCTGGCCCTCTTTCACCACCACCTTCTCGATCTTGCCGGAGATGTCCGGCGTGATCAGAACCTTCTGCGCGCCGACATAGGCGTCGTCGGTGGTCACGTAGCGACCGCCGTTGAGATAGAACGTCACGCCGGCCACCAGCGCGGCCAGCGGCAACGCCACGAGCAGCAGGAAGCGGCGGTAGCGACGCATCCCGGCCATCAGCCGGCGGCGCGGCGCGGCCGCGAGCTTCGGCCGCGTCGGGGACGCGGGATTGCTCTTCTGCTCGGGCGGGAATTTGAGCACGGGATCAGCCATAGCGCTGCTCCTTTCGCGGAGGTTCGTTCGCCGGATTCTGGATCGCGTTGCGAACGTTTTCCTTGATCAGGTCGAGTTGGTCGAGCAGGCGGTGGGCGTCAGCGGGATTGATGCCGTCAAGCGCGGTTGCCGTCAGTTCGGAGCGAAGCCCGGCGAGCTTGCCGAGCAGCGGCCGCGCGGCCTTGCGCAGGTAAAGGCGGTTGACGCGGCGGTCGTTCTCGTCGCCGCGGCGTTCGATCCAGCCATTGTCGCAGAGCTTGTCGATCAGCCGCGTCAGCGTGATCGGCTGCATCTCCATCTGTTCGGCGAGCTCCGATTGCTTCAGGCCTTCGGTTCGCTCGACCTTGGCCAGAACCGCCCATTGCGCACGGGTGATGCCGTAGCGCGCCGCCTGCCTGTCGGCATAGGCGCGCACCATCCGTTGCACTTCGCCGAGCGTGAACAGGAAGTTCATATCCACGGAACCTCGCATGGCTCAGCCTCCATAAGCTTGCGATATAATAAGCTTGCTTATGAACTCTGCATGCGGAGTTAACAATGGCCTGATCCGCTTCCAGCACATGGCTGGGCACCAACGGATCCCCGGGGCTTTGGGATTGGCCGTCAAGCTGCTACAAAACACCGGCAATGACCCTGACGAAGCCGACATTTCCTGCTCCGGACCACGATCACGGCCGCTGCACTGCGGAAGCGATCGCACATGCCGAACAGGTCTGCGCGCGGCGGGCGCAGAAATTCACCCCGATCCGGCGCCAGGTGCTGCAGGCGCTGCTGTCGAGCCACCGCCCGCTTGGCGCCTATGAGGTGATCGACGAACTCGCCAAATCGATGCCGCGGCCGGCGCCGATCACGGTCTACCGCGCGCTCGATTTTCTGATGGAAAACGGTCTCGTCCACCGTATCGAGAGCCGCAACGCCTTCCTCGCCTGCGCGCATGACCATGACGAGACCTCGATGGTGGCATTCCTGATCTGCGACCATTGCGGCTCCGTCGGCGAAATTCCTGCAGCCCCCGTGGCGCAAAGCCTCAATGCGGCGGCGCGCGCGTCGGGTTTCGCGCCAAAGCTCTCCGTCGTCGAGATCGCCGGCACCTGCGCTCACTGTCAGAATAAATAGAGAACACGGCACATAAGCCGGCCACGAGGATAGATGTCGTCCAAGCCAGTACAACTGTCTGCCGGGCGTGCGCTCACCCCGGGCGCCATCGCCTTGATGCTGATGCTGTGCCTGAGCTGGGGGTTCAACCAGATCGCGGTGAAGTTGGTGTTGCCGGACGTGCCGCCGATGCTGCAGGCGTTGAGCCGCTCTGTCGGCGCGTTGCCGGTGTTGCTCGCGATCGGCTGGTTTCGTGGTGTGAAATTCTTCGAGCGCGACGGGACGCTGTGGCCCGGCGTGAGCGCGGGCGTGATCTTCGGTATCGAATTCGTGCTGATCTATCGCGGCTTGCTGCTGACATCGGCGTCGCGTGCAGTGGTGTTTCTGTATACGGCGCCGTTCTTCGTCGCGCTCGGCTCGTATGTCTTTCTCGGCGAACGGCTGCGGGCGCCGCAATGGGGTGGCCTGGCCCTGAGTTTCGCCGGGGTGGCGCTGGCGATCGGCGTCCCCCAGGCCAATGTCGACGCGAAGGTCTTGCTGGGCGACCTCCTGATCGTCGCCGGCGGCGCACTCTGGGCGGCCACGACGCTGATCGTCAAGACCACCGCGCTGATCAAGGCCCCCGCGGAAAAGGGGCTCGGCTATCAGGTGGCGCTATCGATCCCGATTCTCGCGTTTGCCGCGTGGATATCGGACGAAACCATCACCCACGTTCCCGGGCCGCTGTCGCTGTCGCTGCTGGCCTATCAGGCGTTCTGGGTGGTGGGTCTGACGTTCCTGTTGTGGTTCGCGCTGGTGAAAACCTACTCAGCCAGCAAACTGTCAGCCTTCACCTTCGTCACGCCGCTGTTCGGCGTCGTCGCCAGCTACTTCATCATGCACGATACGCTGACCATCGCCTTCGGCGTCGCCGCGCTGCTTGTCATCGCGGGACTCTATCTCGTGAACAAGCCGGATCCGAAGGTCACGCCGGACCCGAACGTGCCGGCGTGATGGCGGATGCCAACCGCGTCATTGCGAGGAGCGTAAGCGACGAAGCAATCCATCTCTCCTCATTCGCGGATGGGTGGATTGCTTCGCTTCGCTCGCAATGACGGGGAATCGCTACCCCGTCTCGATCGGCAGCGAAGCGTCCTTCGCCCATTCGCCCATCGACCCGTCATAAAGGGTGAGCTTGTCGTAGCCGAGCTGGTAGAGCAGGAACAGATCGACGGTCGCCGAGATGCCGCCGCCGCAATAGGCGACCACGCGCTTGTCCTTCGTGATGCCTTGTGCGTTGAATTTGGCCTCTGCCTCGCCAAGCGGGACGAAGGCCTTGGTCCGAGGATCGAGCAGCGTGGCTGCGGATACGTTGCAACTGCCGGGCACGCGGCCGGGGCGGCCGTAGCGGCTCGGCTCGAGGCCCTTGTGGAATTGCGGACCGAGTGCGTTGACGACGACGGTGCCTCGCTCGGACGTGGCGGCGAGCGTTTGGTGCTTGTCGACGAAAAATCCGTCCTTCGGTTTTGCCGTGAATGTTGCCCGCGGATAGCCCTTCGCCGGTCCGGTTTCGAGCGGGCGTCCCTCGAGCTTCCATTTGTCGAGACCACCGTCGAGGACCGCGACATTCTCGAAGCCGAGCGATTTGAGCATCCACCAGAACCGCGTCGCCCACATCGGCGTGCCGATGCTGTACAGCACCACGTGGCTCGCGTTGGATATGCCGTGACGGCCGAACGCGGTCTCGAGTGGCGCAACATCCGGCATCATGAAGCGGAGTTCAGTGTTCGGGTCTGAGAACTCGGCCTGCAGATCGAGAAAATCCGCCTCCGGAATATGCCCGGCTTCAAAAGTGTGGCGTCCGGGCACCGCTAGATAGGGCAGGCTGGAGCCTTCGGGCGCGGGTTCGAGGTAGGTGGTGCAGTCGAACAGGCGCAGATCGGGCCGGCCCAGAATATCAGCAAGTTCCGCCGTAGAGATGAGCCCGTTACGCCCTGACATTGTTGGCCTCCCGTTATTTTCGGCCGATGCTAGGGCCTGCATCGGGCTATGAAAAGGCGGCCGGGAGTTGCGCTCGCCCTTTCAATTCGGCGATTCCTGTCCAATATAGCTGACAACGGAAGCCGAGCTGTTTCTGCTTGCTTCCGGCCGCCGTGACCGGCTTAAGCTATTGAATATACAATACAAAAATCCGAAGCGTGACGGGGCGCACAGACCCTTCGCCACCCCCTTGGTGAATGTCACCAAAACCTGATATTCGAGGCCCCATGAACAAGCCCGAAATAATCCCGCAAGACGACGTCGCCGGTCCGAAGGCCCGGCATAAAACCACCCAGGTCATGGTCGGCAATGTTGCCGTCGGCGGGGGTGCGCCCATCGTCGTGCAGTCGATGACCAATACTGACACCGCCGACGTCGAAGGCACAATCGCGCAGGTCGCGGCGCTGTCGCGCGCCGGATCGGAAATGGTGCGCATCACTGTCGATCGCGAGGAGGCGGCTGCCGCCGTTCCGCATATCCGCGACGGCCTGCGCAAGCGCGGCATCACCACGCCGCTGATCGGTGACTTCCACTATATCGGCCACAAGCTCTTGGCTGAATATCCGGCCTGCGCCGAAGCGCTCGACAAGTATCGCATCAATCCCGGCAATGTCGGCTTCAAGAACAAGCGCGACACGCAGTTCGCCGACATCATCGAGATCGCCAACAAGAACAACAAGCCGGTCCGCATTGGCGCCAACTGGGGCTCGCTCGATCAGGAGCTTCTGACCAAGCTGATGGACGAGAATACGGCCTCAGCGAACCCGCGCGACGCACGCGCGGTGACCCGCGAGGCCATGGTGCAGTCGGCCTTGCTGTCGGCGGCCCGCGCCCAGGAACTCGGCATGGCCAAAAATCGCATGATCCTGTCAGCCAAGGTTTCCGCTGTGCAGGACCTGATCGCGGTCTATCAGGAGCTGGCGCGCCGCTCGGATTACGCCATCCACCTCGGCCTTACCGAAGCCGGTATGGGATCAAAGGGCATCGTTGCTTCCTCAGCCGCGCTCGGCATTCTGCTGCAGGACGGCGTCGGCGACACCATCCGCATTTCGCTGACGCCCGAACCCGGCGGCGACCGCACGCTGGAAGTCCAGGTCGCGCAGGAATTGCTGCAGACCATGGGCTTTCGCACCTTCGTGCCGCTGGTTGCGGCATGCCCGGGCTGCGGCCGTACCACCTCGACCACGTTCCAGGAGCTGGCGCGTTCGATCCAGGATTTCATCCGTGAGGAAATGCCGGGCTGGAAGACGCAATATCCCGGCGTTGAAACGCTCAACGTCGCGGTCATGGGCTGCATCGTCAACGGCCCCGGCGAATCCAAGCACGCCAATATTGGTATCTCCCTGCCCGGCACCGGTGAAGCACCGGCTGCGCCTGTGTTCGTCGACGGCAAGAAGTTCCGCACCCTGCGCGGGCCCACGATTGCCGCCGACTTCAAGGCGCTGGTGATCGACTATATCGACCAGCGCTACGGCAAGGGCAGCAAGGCGCCGGAGAGCGCGGTAACCGCGGCGGAGTAAACCGTAGCCCGGGTGGAGCGAAGCGAAACCCGGGACTTTCGCGCAAGTTGATCGACCGATCCCGGATTGCGCTTCGCTCCATCCGGGCTACGATGATCCCAATCAAGAATGATTGGGAGAACGCCCATGTCTTCGCTGTCCGGCAAGCAGGGACCGCGCTATCGCCACCTCGCCGATGAAGCCCAGCCCTACGAGACCATCGCCGTCGAAAAGCTGACGCCAATTATCGGCGCGGAGATTTCTGGCGTCGATATCGGCAAGCTCGTTTCCGACGATACCCGTTCCAACCGCCAGATGGACGAAATCCACCGCGCGCTCGCCGAAAATCTCGTGATCTTCTTCCGCGACCAGCACATCACCCCGCAGCAGCACCTCGCCTTCGGCCGCAAGTTCGGCGAATTGCATGTGCATCCGGCGGCGCCCAACGAGGGCGATCCGGCGCTGATGAAGATCTACGCCGACAAGGATTCACCGCGCGCCAATGGCGAAGGCTGGCACAGCGACGTGTCCTGCGATGTCGAGCCGCCGATGGGATCGATCCTCTACATCAAGCAATGCCCGCCACGCGGCGGCGACACGCTGTTCGCCAACATGTACGCAGCCTACGAGGCGCTGTCGGACCGCATGAAAATCTATCTCGACGGGCTGACCGCGCTGCATGACGGCGAGCAGACCTATCGCGGGCTCTACGCCAATTACGGCGTGGCCGACCGGCCGGAATACCCGCGCGCCGAGCATCCCGTGGTGCGAACCCATCCGGTCACCGGCAAGAAGGCGCTGTACGTCAATCGTGGCTTCACCCGATACATCGTCGGCATTCCCCGCGACGAGAGCGACGCCATGCTGGCGTATCTCTACCAGCACGCGGAAAATCCGCTGTTCCAGTGCCGCTTCCGCTGGACGGAAAACGCCATCGCATTTTGGGACAATCGCTGCGCCCAGCACCGCGCGATGTGGGACTACTGGCCGCACACCCGCTCCGGCACGCGGGTGACGGTGAAAGGTGAAAGGCCGGTATGATCAGGGACGCGTTGACGCCTTCTCCGGCGTGCGCCAAGCTTGGGCAAAAGCAATAAACATCCGGAGGACGTCCCATGCTCCGCGCCGAAGACAACAAATTCCTGACTGAGAGCGGACCGGGAACGGGCATGGGCGAATTGCTGCGCCGGTTCTGGATTCCCGTGCTGCTGTCGAAGGAATTGCCGGAAGCCGACGGTCCGCCGAAGAAGATCGTCGTCATGGGCGAGGAACTGCTCGCGTTCCGCGACACGCGCGGCGTGGTCGGCGTCATCGATCAATACTGCCCGCATCGCGGCGCCAATCTCTGGCTCGGGCGCAACGAGGAATGCGGTATCCGCTGCGTCTATCACGGCTGGAAGTTCGACACCGACGGTCGCTGCATCGACATGCCGACCTCCTATCCCGATCTCAACGCAAAGGATCTGATCCGCATCAAGTCCTATCCGGTGCGGGAATGGGGCGACATGATCTGGGCCTATATGGGCCCGGCCGATCAGGTGCCCGAATTGCCCGATCTGGAAATGGCGCTGCTGCCGGCTTCGCACCGCTACGTCTCGAAGAAATGGCAGGACTGCAACTGGGTGCAGGCGCTGGAAGGATCGATCGACACCGCGCATTTCACCTTCGCGCATCTGTCGTTCGAGAAAGAGGAGAACGAAATCCTCGATATCAAGAAGCACTTTGTGAACCCGTTGACGCGGGTCGCGACCGATCACATGCGATGGATCGCCGAAGACCCGCGGCCCGTGATCAAGATCAATCCGCACGAGGCCGGCCTGACGGTCGCGGGCGGACGGTTGACTGGCTCGGACAATATCTACTGGCGTATCGCCCAGTTCCTGATGCCGGTGCATTCCTATGCGCCGAGTTCGATGCCCGGCGAGAATATTTTCGGCCAGAGCTTTGTTCCAGTGACGGATACAAATTGCTGGATCTTCACCTATGCATGGAATCCGGAGCGCCCGCTGACGCAGGCCGAGCGCGACGGCTACGACCGGGGCAACGGCGTGATGGCCGTGGTCGACGAGAATTATGTTCCGCTGCGCAACAAGTCGAACGACTATCTGATCGATCGCAAGCTGCAGAAGACCAGCAGCTACACCGGCATCAAGGGCGTGTCCGAGCAGGACGCTGCCGTGCAGGACAGCCAGGGCCCGATCGCCGATCGCAGCCGCGAACATCTCGGCCCGACCGATTTCGGCATCATGCATTTCCGCAAACTGGTGATGGATGCCGCCCGCGCGCTGCAGCAGGGCGAGGCGCCGCCGCACCTGAAGCATCAGGACCGCTACGCCGTGCGCTCCGGCGCCTGCGTCACGAGCAAGGCAAAGGACCTCACCGCTGTCATGATCGAGCGGTTCGGCGATGCGGCCGGCTATGTCGGCGGGCCCGGCAGGAATGCGGCGGCGGAGTAGCCTCAGTTCTCCCGCCGAGTCGTCGCCGCGAACGCGGGGACCCATAACCACAGGCTTGCGTTGTGGAAGAAAGCCGTCGACCAACGTGCCTGATAATTACCGCCGCGGTGTATGGGTCCCGGCTCGCGCTTCGCTTGGCACAGCTACAGCGCAATCTTTCGATACTCCCGGTTGCTCAGGCTCGCTTCCTCCAGGTCGAGGTCGCGTTCGATCCGCCGCCTAGTCTCGTCGGTGATCTTGCCATTGCGAAGCAGCACATGGATGAATTTCCGTTCCGACGCGATCAATTCCCGCGTTAGCGCGGTGCCGGCCACCGTGATGTCGTGCGCGCCGGGGTCAAGTGAGTTGGGTAGTTGGTTGGCGCGGATTTCATGCCGTGCCCTGAGCAGCTTCACGACTTCATCGGAGAGTTCGCGGTCGTCGGTGATGGCATCGAGCGACTTGAGCGCGGCATCAAGCGCCTCGCGCCGGGCCGCGATCTCGGCCTCATGTTCCGCGACATGCTCGCTGCGGCCGTCTTTGGCGACCCCGAGCCATCGCACCACCACCGGCAATCCAAGCCCCAATCCCACCAGGGTGATGAATATGACGCCGAAGGCGACGAACAGGATCATGTCGCGGTGGGGAAAGCCCTCACCGCTGGGCAGTGCCAATGGCAACGCCAGGGCCGCTGCGAGCGACACCGCGCCGCGCACGCCGGTGAAGGCCACCACGAACACGGTCTGCCAGGATGGCAGCGGGTCACGTTCGCGGATTCGCCTGCTGATCAGACGCGGCAGATAGGTTGCGGGATAGACCCAGGCAAAGCGCGCGACGATGACGATGATGGAGACCAGCACCGTGGCGAACAGGATTTCCTGCAGCGGAAACGCCTTCGATTTCTCGAACAGCAACCGCATCTGGAATCCCGTCAGCAGGAACAGAAGGCCCTCGACCAGATAGATCACAAGGTCCCAGAAGAAGATGCCCTGCAGTCGCGTCGCCGATGAAATCAAGAGCGGTCCGTTCCAGCTTATGTAGAGCCCGCAGGCAACCGTTGCGATTACGCCGGAGCCACCGAGATGTTCGGGGATCCAGAAGGCGAGGTAAGGGGTGATCAGCGACAGCGTAATCTCGACCTGCGGGTCCCGCGCGCGATGGCGTGCGCGCAAGGAGAGCCATCCGATTGCCACGCCGAACAGGATTTCGCCGACCACGATGACGGAAAAGGTGCCGGTGGCCTTCGGTAGCGAGAACAGCCCGGTCGAGATTGTCGCCACGGCGAAGCGATAGAGGATCAATGCGGTGGCGTCGTTGGCGAGCCCCTCGCCCTCGAGCACGACGAGGATGCGGCGAGGCATGCCGAGCTTGCGGGCGATCGCCAGCGGCGCCACCACGTCCGGCGGCGCGACGATCGCGCCCAGCAGGAAGCCGACGCCCCAGGGCAGCCCGATCAGATAGTGCGTCGCGGTCGCGACAGCGAAGGCGGTGAAGATCACGCAGCCGACCGACAGCAGGATGATCGGACGGAGATTGGACTTGAATTCGCGCCAGCTCATGGCGACGCTGGCCGAATAGATCAGCGGCGGCAGGAATACGAGCAGCACCAGCTCGGGCGGCAATTCCACCGTCGGCATGCCCGGCACGAAGGCGAGCGCGATGCCGGCGAGCATCAGCAGGATGGCCGGTGCGACATTGATTCGCCGCGCCAGCAGCGCGGTCCCTGCCAGCACGGCGAGCAGGATCAAAAAGATCTGAAACTTGGCTTCCATGATCGCCCCCAATCGCAAGGAAAAACCGCGAGGTCAATGCAATGCGCGCGGCAGCTCGCTAAGGTGGAGCGATCCGGTTTCCGCAGTCGAATATTCCGCGCAAGCGCGCGTCGCAGGGACGCCATGCGCATGGACTGCTGGCGCGAGGCGGAATGTGATTGAGGGCTTCTTTCGGGGCTGGACTGATGAGGTCGCCAGCGGGGATATTACTCCCGCAGATCGTAGCGGTAGGATTTCGAGACGATCTTCCAGCCGTCGCGCAGCTTCATCGCCACCAGATAATCGGTGAAATAGCGCGGCGGCAATTGGCAACGCACCTTGATGAAGGCGGTCTGATCATCGGAGCGGTCGATGGTGACGATGAAATCCTCGCGCGGCTTGCCCTCCGCCTTGGCGGACGGCCGCTTGCGCACGCGATCGAGCCAGTCCGGTACGGTGAGCACCTGCAGTTCGCCCTTTTCCAGCCAGCGCAAATCGGCAGTGGTGTCGAAGATCGCGCCGAGCTTGTCGGCATCGCCTTCATACAGGCCATCGAAATAGTTCTGGACCACGGCTTCGACGGTCGATCGGTCAGGGCTCACGGCAATTCCTCCCGGCGAAAAGAAATTTGTTCGAGTTGAATTAAGCCACGAACCCGTTCATTGCGCTATGGGTGACTTCATCACAGGTGCGAGGAGTTAGACGTGACGGGTTCAGCAAAATCGAATGCTCGTATTCTTGCCGGAGAGTGCTTCTGTCGCGCGGTGGGTTATGCCGTCGCTGACGAATTCGCATACGCCATGAACTGCCATTGCTCGAATTGCCGGCGCACTACCGGTGCGGCGTTCGAGCCGTTCGCCGGCATCGCGCGCGACAAGCTTGGCGTGATCAGGGGTATGGACAACCTCACGGTTTATGGCGACGAGGCGAACCACGACGCGCATTGCGGGCGGTGCGGCTCGTTGCTCTATTCGGTGGTGCGTGACGGCGCCTTCGTCCATGTTGCCATGGGCACGCTGGTCGACGATCCCTCAATCCGTCCGATGGCCCACATCTTCGTTGGCTCCAAGGCGTCCTGGTTTGCGATCACAGACGACCTGCCGCAATATCCGGAACATCTCATGCCAAGCTGAGCGCCCGCTCCGGGAATACATGCTCGCCGCCGGGGGTCTATATCTGGCCGGGGGAACCCGGCAGAAAACATGATCGGCCAGGGGCCGAACCGCCGTGGGCGTTGGCCCGACTAACGATGAGGTAAGGGTGCGGTTCACGTTGCCGTGGATCGTGACTTAACTCACAAAGCCGGGCTGCGGCTTCTGGTAGGCAGGCCTGCGTGGTAGAAGGTGCGAGGCTCCGGAAGTGTCATGATGAAATCTGGATCGCTGAAATTGCTTCGATGGGCCGCTGCAGCGGCGGCCTTCCTGTTCGTGAGCGAGCCGGCCCTTGCCGAGAAGCGCGTGGCGCTGGTGCTGGGCAATTCCGCCTACAAGAATGTCGCACCGCTGGCCAATCCGATAAACGACAGCGCCAAGATCGCGTCGACGCTGAAAGAGGCAGGCTTTGATGTCGTCGATTCCCGCCGTGACATGGCCGCAGCCGAGACCCGTCGCGCGCTGCGCGACTTCGCCGATCGCGCGCGCGATGCCGATATCGCGGTGGTCTATTACGCCGGCCACGGTATCGAGGTGGACGGCGCGAACTATCTGATTCCCGTCGATGCGCGGCTGGAACGCGATACCGACATCTATGACGAAGGCCTCTCGCTCGACCGCATCCTGATCGCGATCGAACCGGCCAAGAAGCTGCGGCTTGTGATTCTCGACGCCTGCCGTGACAATCCGTTTGCCCGGACCATGAAGCGCACCGTCGCTTCGCGCGCGATCGGGCAGGGCCTGGCCAAGGTCGAGCCGACCAGCCCGAACGTCCTGATCGCCTATTCGGCCAAGGCCGGTTCCACCGCGGCCGACGGCGACGGCCAGAACAGCCCGTTCACGACGGCCCTGTCGCACCATTTGACGAAGCCCGGGCTCGACGTGCGCCGCGCCTTCGGTTTTGTCCGCGACGAGGTGCTCAAGACCACCAACAACCGGCAGGAACCCTTTGTGTATGGTTCGCTCGGCGGTGAAGACGTGCCGCTGGTGCCGGCGCCCCGCCCGGC
>NZ_JAACFS010000018.1 GCF_029051645.1 Bradyrhizobium sp. CSA112 | reverse complement strand
GCGGAACGCAACTTCGATCGGCTTACGCAGGTCCAGACCGCGGTGCTGGCCGACGCTGCCGCCGGCCGCGATCTCCTGGTTTCGGCGCAGACCGGTTCCGGCAAGACGGTCGCCTATGGTCTGGCGATCGCCAAGAAACTGCTTGATGGCGCCGAGCGGTTCGAGCGTGCCGCGGCCCCCTTGGCATTGATCGTCGCGCCGACGCGCGAGTTGGCGCTTCAGGTCCATCGCGAACTTGCCTGGCTCTACCAATACGCGGACGCGCGCGTGGTCTCCTGCGTCGGCGGCATGGACCCGCGCCGCGAGCAGCGTGAGCTGGCGGCGGGCGCTCATATCGTGGTCGGAACCCCGGGGCGGCTCTGCGATCATCTGCGGCGCGGCCGGCTCGACGTTTCGGAACTGAAGGCGATCGTGCTCGATGAGGCCGACGAGATGCTTGATCTCGGCTTTCGCGAGGACATGGAATTCATCCTTCAGGCCACGCCGGACGATCGCCGTACGTTGCTGTTCTCGGCGACCCTGCCGTCCGGCATCGTCGCGCTGGCGAAGGAGTATCAGGACGACGCGTTCCGCGTCGAAGTCGCGGGCGACGAGGGCGGCCATGCCGACATCGAGTACCGCGCGATCCGGATCGCCGCCGGCGATGTCGAGCACGCCGTGGTCAATATCCTGCGCTTTTTCGAATCGCCGGGTACGCTGGTGTTCTGCAACACGCGCGATGCCGTGCGACATCTGCAGGCAACGCTGCTGGAACGCGGCTTCTCCGTGGTTGCTCTGTCGGGCGAGTTGACCCAGAACGAGCGAACGCTGGCGCTACAGGCCTTGCGGGACGGGCGCGCCCGCGTCTGCGTCGCAACCGATGTTGCCGCGCGCGGCATCGACCTGCCGAATCTCGATCTCGTCATCCATGCTGATCTGCCGAACGATCCGGAAGTCATGCAGCACCGCTCGGGGCGCACCGGTCGCGCCGGCCGCAAAGGCGTCAGTATTTTGCTGGTGCCGCCGGCACGGCGGCGGCGCGCGGACATGCTGCTCAAACTCGCCGGCATCGACGCGGCCTGGGGCATGGCGCCGCAGCCCGACGAAATCCGAAAACTCGACCAGCAGCGGCTGTTGCAGGACGATTTGTTTACTGCCGAGTCGAATGCCGATGATCAGGCGCTGGCGCAAGCATTGCTCGCCGAGCGGTCAGCAGAGGAAATTGCCACAGCGCTGGCGCGGCTCCATCGCGCACGCTTGCCTTCGCCCGAGGACATCGTCGATCCCGGCGAGGATCGCGTCAAATCGCGTGCGGAACGCGCCCGGGAGAGGGCGGATCGCGAGGACGGGCGCGGATTGAAGCCGGGAAAATCGCCGGCGCGCCATCGCATCGCGGAGGACAGCGTATGGTTCACCGCGGCAATCGGACGCCGGAAGAACGCGGAAGCGCGCTGGCTGCTGCCGATGCTGTGCCGCCGCGGCAGCATCAAGAAGGACGACATCGGCGCCATCCGCATTCTCGATACCACCACTGAATTCGAGATTTCCGCGCGTGTCGCCGACCGCTTCGCCGCGCGAATCCGTCGCCCCGACAAGGAGGACAGCATCCGCATCGAGGCGATGAATGCCGCGCCGCGACGTGAGGAGGTTCGCGAGAAGGAATGGACACCAAAGCCGCACGGCAAAAACGCAAAGACCTCTGACAAGCCGGCGTTTGACAAGAAGGCGCATTACGATACCAAAAGGCGGGATCGAGGCGAGCAGGCGCACACGGGAAAGCCGCGGCATGCGAATGAGGCGTCTGCGAAGCCCGTATTCGGAAAGAAGAAAAAGAAGAAGTTTCGTGGCTGATCGGCGCGACCGCTGAAGGCGCCGCTCACCTGCCACGCAGATGAGGAGGTATCATGAGCGTCTACATCATCGCGCAATTGAAATTCACCTGGCGCGAGCTCTACGACCGCTATCAATCCCGCTTCATGGGCGTGTTCAGAAAATTCAAGGGCAAGCTTTTGGTGGCAGATGCGCATCCGGTCGTGCTGGAAGGCGAGTGGCCGCGCGACAAGGTGGTGATCATGGAATTTCCTGATGATGCCGCGGCAAAGGAATTCCAGAATTCGCCGGAGTATCAGCAGATATCGGTCGATCGCAAAGCGGGCGCCGACGCCATCGTGTTCACGGTGAGGGGCTTGCGCTGACCGCCTAGATGAGATTGATGCGTCTCGCCTCACGTGCGCGGGACTCGATTCGCCTGAGGTGACGCCGCGCGCTTGCTGCTGCTCGGGCGCCAGAGCCTGTCTCCCAGACTCGTGATCGACCTCGCCATCAGCGCTGCGCGGCGCTGTTTGCGGGTTCCGTGCGCGGCATTGCTGCATTCCGGAACGTCAACGGGTTTCGCCGGACCATTCTTGTGCTATTGCTGTTGTCAGGCGCTTCGCTCGCTTTGGCTTGATCGTGTGATCACGGCCGAAGGCTGCGAAGCCTTAAAAGTTCAAGCAGCATTGGCCAAAAGATCATGACCGCACATCAGAGCAGCGTTTCCGCCTTGATCGATCCCGTGAAACTCGACCGCCTCGCCGAGGTCGCGGTCAAGGTGGGCTTACGGCTGCAGCCCGGACAGGACGTGCTGTTGACGGCGCCCTCGGTCGCGCTGCCGCTGGTGCGCCGGATCGCCGTACATGCCTACAAGGCCGGCGCGGGTATCGTGACCCCGATCCTGTCGGATGAGGAGATCACGCTGGCGCGCTATCGTTACGGCCACAGCGAGAGTTTCGATCGGGCCGCCAACTGGCTCTATGAAGGCATGGCGAAGGCGTTCGCCGCCAACACCGCGCGGCTTGCCATCGTCGGCGACAATCCGATGCTGCTGTCGGGTGAGGACCCCGTGAAGGTGGCGCGCGCCAGCAAGGCCAACTCGATCGCCTATCAGCCGGCGCTGGAGAAGATCGTCAATTTCGATACCAACTGGAATATCATCGCCTATCCGAGCCCGTCCTGGGCGAAGCAGGTCTTCCCCGACATCCCCTTGGATGTCGCAGTAGGAAAGCTGGCAGACGCGATCTTCGCGGCCTCGCGCGTTGATCAGGATGGCGCCGTCGCCGCATGGGAGAAGCACAATGCCGTGCTGCGCGAACGGACCGAATGGCTGAACGACCAGCGCTTCCACGCGCTGAAATATTCCGGCCCGGGCACCGATCTGACGATCGGCCTCGCCGACGGCCACGAATGGGAAGGCGGCGCTGCGATCGCCAGGAATGGCATCACCTGCAACGCCAACATCCCGACCGAGGAAGTCTTTACCACGCCGCATTGCCGGCGTGTGAGCGGGCATGTCGTCTCCTCCAAGCCGCTGTCCTATCAGGGTACGCTGATTGACAATATTGCTGTCAGGTTTGAGGAAGGCCGCATCGTGGATGCGAAGGCCTCGCGCGGCGAGGAGGTGCTGAAGAAGGTACTCGACACCGATGAGGGCGCAGCGCGTCTCGGCGAAGTGGCGCTGGTGCCGCATTCCTCGCCGATCTCCAAGAGCGGGCTGTTGTTCTTCAACACCCTGTTCGACGAGAACGCCGCCTCTCATATCGCGCTCGGGCAGTGCTATTCGAAATGCTTCATCGGCGGCGACAAGCTGACTCCGGAGCAGATCGCGGCGCAGGGCGGCAACAAGAGCCTCATTCATATCGACTGGATGATTGGCTCGGCTGAAACCGACATCGATGGTGTTCACACCGACGGGCGCCGCGTGCCGGTATTCCGCAAGGGCGAGTGGGCGTGATTAATCGAGCTTGAGCCTGTAAACGTCAATCGCCGTCCCGGAGAACAGCGCCGCCTTCTCGGTTTCGCTATACTGCGCGGCCAGCCGCTTGAAGGCGTTGAAGATCACCTGATAGCTGCACTGCCCCTTATCCGGCGGAAAATTGCTTTCGAACATGCATCGATCGGACCCAAACGCCTCGATGCAGGTTTCGATATAGGGACGCCACGCTGCGGCGGCCTCCTCGGACGACGGTGGCTTCGGTCGCAGATGGAAGTCGTAGCCAAGCAGGCACATCGCGAGCCCGCCGAGCTTGACGACGACATTCGGGCATCTGGCGATTTCCTGGATCGAGGCCCTCCACACCGGGAAGACTTCCTCGCGCCGGCCGGCAAAGCGGCCGATGCCGACCGGACCGCCGCAATGATCGAGCACGATCCTGGTGTCGGGAAAGGCGCGGGCGAGATCAGTGAGCTCGCCGATCTGCGGATGAAACAGCCAGGCGTCGAAGCTCAAGCCCAATGGGGCGAGGCAGGCAAAGCCCTTGCGGAAGGTGCTGTCGAGCAGCAATCCTTTCGGCCGCGTCGCATACATGCCGGCGACGTTGGGATCGACATCCCAGGCGGAGGAATGCCGGATGCCGCGAAAACGACCGTTGCCGGCCGCGATCTCCGCTTCCAGCACGGCTTTCGCGCCGTCGCCGAGCAGGAGATTGACGTGGCTGACGATGCCGGCGCAGATCGCGGCCTTGCCGTAGCCGCCGCTAGCCGCCATCGCCGCAACGCCATTGGCGAACTCGACCTCGCCGACAGGGCGAAACGCCTCCGGGCCGTGCGCGCGGTACATCGAGCGGCAATCGACATAAACGGTGGCGACGATGTTGTGGCCGGAGGCGATATCGGCCGACATCTCCTCGATCATGTAACGCAGGCCGCCGCGGTCCCAGAGATGGTGATGTGGGTCGACGATCGGGCGCGCCGGATCGATGATCTCCTCGGTGTGTTGCGCCAGCCAGTCTTCGCGCGGATCGGCGTAGAGCCCGCTTCTGGAGGCGGGTGCAGTGCTGGCGGCCATGAATATCGTCTCCCGTGATTGCTATTGTCCGTCATTGCGAGCGCAGCGAAGCAATCCATGGGAGCCGCAAAGGAAGAGTGGATTGCTTCGCTTCGCTCGCAATGACGGTGGTGGCTATTCGCGCCTTCGGCTCACACCCCCTCCAGAATGATCACCGTCGGCGTGCCCGGCAGCGTCTCCCGCGAAATCTTCAGGGTTCGCTCGGTGCGCTGGTCGATGGTGAATTGCTGGCCGATCAGGCGCATGAACTCGTCGAGCGGAGTGGCAAAACGGTGCATCGGCAGCACGACGGAGGAACGCAGGCGCCGCGTGATCTCGGAGACGCCGTCGAGCGACATCGTATAGGTGCCGTCGATCGGCACCATGACGATGTCGAGCCGGCCGATCGCCGCGAAATGCGTCTCATCTAACTTGTGATGCAGATGTCCGAGATGGCCGATGCAGAGGCCGGCGACCTCGAAGATGAAGATCGAGTTGCCGTCCTTGAGCATCTGGCCACCGGAGCCTTCGCCAAAGTAGCGGCGGATGTCGGTGGGCACGTTGCGGATATAGACGTCGCCGACGCGCGTTGAGATATGCGCCGCCTGTCCATTCTCGCCCCAGCCGTGCAGGACGTGCGGAATTTTTGGATCGGGAAACAGCGTGTAGTGCGTCGAGTGCGCGCGGTTCATGGTGACGACATCGGGCAAGCGACCGGTCCGGTAGGCGCCGTTGAAATCGGTCCCGATCCGCACTCCTTCGGGCGTGTCAATATAATAGGTGGAATGCCCGACATAAGTGATGGCAACTTCCTGCGACTTGGCGGCAACGCGTTGCAAGCTGATCGGCATCGCTCGGGGCGGCGCGTTTGCCATGGCGAGGCATTCGCTGCGCAATGGCTGCTGCTGAGCGGCCGCCGGCAGTACCAGCGAACCGAGGAACGCAAGGGCAACGGCAAGGGATACGTTAAGCGATCGCAACATGGCATGACCCATCCGCGGCAAAGGCCGCTGGCAATACTGTATCGCCGAATTGCGTGGACGTCATGATGGCATTCCGGCACGGCAGCGTGCTGGATTTGCTTCATGCGCGGGCAGTCCTGCCGTAATGTGAAATGCAACCAGGGAGGTCGCCTTGTCCGAAAAAGCCGCAACTGCTTCCGCCACGCGCGCGCCGTCGTCCAAACGGCTGGAACCGCTGCGCCAGGTCGATGCCGGCGTCCTCAGCATCGCCTATTACGAGACCGGTCCCGTCGATGGACCAGCCGTGATGCTCATGCATGGCTTCCCCTACGACATTCATTCCTATGTCGACGTCGCGCCGCAACTGGCAGCCCAAGGCTGCCGCGTCATCGTTCCCTATTTGCGCGGGTATGGACCGACGCGATTTCGCGAGTCCGCAACGCCGCGCTCGGGCGAGCAGGCGGCGGTCGGCGCCGACATGGTGGCGCTGATGGACGCGCTTGGCATCCGCCGCGCGGTGTTCGCGGGCTACGACTGGGGTGGCCGCGCGGCCTGCGTCGGCGCCGCGTTGTGGCCGGAACGCTGCATCGGCCTCGTATGCGTCAATTCCTATCTGATCCAGGACATCGCCAACGCCATGGCGCCGATGCGGCCCGAACGCGAGCTGGCGCTGTGGTACCAATATTACTTCCAGCTCGATCGCGGTCGCGCGGGACTAGCCGCCAACCGGCACGAGATCGCCAGGATATTGTGGAAGCAATGGTCTCCGAGCTGGGCGTTCGACGATGCTTGCTTCGAACGAACCGCAATGGCCCATGACAACCCCGATTACGTCGATGTCGTGATCCACAGCTATCGCCACCGCTTTGGTCTTGCCGAGGGCGACCCGCAATATGCTGAAATCCAGCACAGGCTGGCCGCGCTGCCTCCCATCACCGTGCCGTCAATAACGCTGGACGGTGCAGACGATGGCGTTGCACCCGCGACCGATGGCGCCGCCAGCGCGCCGAAATTCACCGGCCGCCGCGTTCATCGGGTGGTGCCGGGCGCGGGGCATAATCTGCCGCAGGAAGCGCCCGAAGCGTTTGCCGCGGCGGTGATGGAGCTGGTCAAGGCGTAGGTCGACTTTGCCGCATGGCAAGCCGTGCCGAAAACCGTCATCCTTGCCGCGCAAGTCCTCTTCAGAAGGACAGAATTTTACGGGGCGGAATTCCATGGCGAAGCGTCACGTCTTGTCCGCGATCCTGATCGCGTCGACCGCTGTCATCACGTCGGCTGCGGCCGAGGAATTCCCCAGCCGTCCGATCACCTGGGTCGTGCCGTTCGCGCCGGGCGGCATAACCGACACGACGTCGCGCATCGTCGCAGAAGAAATGTCGAGAACGCTCGGCCAATCGGTCGTAATCGACAACCGTGCTGGCGGCGGCGGAGCCGTCGGCACCGAGCAGGTGGCGCGCGCCAAGCCCGATGGCTACACGATGATCTACGGCACGCAGGGCACGATGGCGGCCAATGTCACACTGCGCAAAATGTCCTACGATCCGCTGACGAGCTTTTTGCCGGTGCATCTCGTCGGCGAAAGCCCGAACCTGTTCGTCGCCTATCACAAGGCGCCCTACAACTCCGTGCCGGAATTCATCGCCTACGCCAGGCAGAATCCGGGCAAGGTGACGTTCTCCTCCTCCGGCGTCGGCACCGCGACGCACCTGGTTGCCGAGCTGTTCAAGACCGTCGCCGGCGTCGAGATGCAGCATGTGCCCTACAGGGGCAGCGCGCCGGCGCTGAACGACATGATCGCCGGCCGCGTCGACGTCATGTTCGACTATCCGGTCTCGGTCGGCCCGCATGTCGAGGCCGGCAAGCTGAAGGTGCTGGCCACCACCGCGCCGGAGCGCCTGCGTGCCTTTCCTGATGTCCCGACCATGGCCGAACTCGGCATGAAGGAAATGACCACCCAGAGCTGGTCGTCGATCATGGTGCCGGCGGGCACGCCTGCGCCGGTCGTCGACCGGTTGGCGGCGGCCGCGCACGCGGCGTTGACGTCGGAACGCGTGCGCACGCATTTCGAAAAGGTCGGCACGCGCCCGATGACGCTGCAGAAAGCCGAGATGATCCCGTTCATCGAGAAGGAAATCGTGCGCTGGCGCGATGTGATCGAGCGGGCAGGGCTGGAGAAGCAGTAGGTTGTGTCTCGTTGGTCTCGGCTCATAGCTCGTCATGCCCGGGCTCGTCCCGGGCATCCACGTCTTCGGTACACTTAGGCGAGAAAGACGTGGATGGCCGGGACAAGCCCGGCCATGACGGAGGAGAGAGGTCGCTCACCCCCGCCGCGGGCTGATCTTCCACGTCGCGGCGAGGATTGCCGCGGTCATCGTGCCGCTGATCACGGCGGCGATCGGAATCGTGACGGCGAGCGCTGTGGTCGCGGCCCAGCCAATCGAGCAGAAGGCTTCTGCGAATGTCGCCAGCCGCGACGAGGTCTGGCGGCGGCGGAACTGGCTGCGCTTGGCTTGCACGCGGAACCAGAGCTGGATCGCGGCGGCGGAGACAGTTGCGACGATGATGCCGAGCGCGGTGACGATCGCCTGCGTCACGGAGGCAAACGCAAGTGCTGCGGTCAGCGGCGCGAAGATGACGCCGATGGAGATCAGCACGACTTCGACCTTGGCGCGGATCACGCGCGACGGCGGCAGCGGCGCGGTCGCAACCAGGTCGGCGGCGTCCTCGCCCGATATCGTCAGCCAGGCGAGCCCGCCGGCAAGCTGGCCCGCCGCCATCACGATCACGGGAGTGATCAGCACGATCGCGGTCGAGCTTTCGGAAAAACTTCGCCACAGTAGTAGCGCCGGCGGCACCAGATACAAGAGTTGCATCAGGCTTTGCGACAATAGCCATGGGTCACGCCGCAGCAGCAGGAACTCCTTGGCACGCAGCGCCTGTTGCCGCGAGCCGCCGCGAAATGCCGTTGCGCGCGGCCCGCGACGAACGGTCCGGGTTGTTGCGGCGACACTGACGACGGTGTCGGCAAATTTCGGTGAGAAGGTCGCCATCACGGCGCCGAGCAGCATGAGCCCGCCGGCCAAAAGCCACGACAGCACCATGCTATCGCCGATCGCCGCGCGCGCCGGCCACCACAGCGGACTGTCGAGCGCAGGCGCATAGGCCGCCGCGGCATCTGAGGTCAGCACCGTAAAGCGAGACAATGTACCATAGGAAAAAATGGCTGCGACCTGGAGTGCGATGACGAAGCCGGCGCCGATGACGGCAGCCACGATCTGCGCGACGAGGCGGGTGCGGCTCGGGCCGATCAGCCTGAACAGCGCGACCGTGATTGCGATAGCAACGGCCGCGGCCGAAAGGCCAATGACGACGACGACGCCGAACGCCGAGAACCATCTGATGCCGCCGCCGATCACGAGAACGTCGACGAAGGGCGTCGACAGCACCAGCGCCATCCCGGTGACCGACAGCGCGATCGCCGCGATCCGCACCGAGAACACATTGGCGAGGTTCGCCGGTGACGACATGATGAGGTCGAGATCGGCGCGGGCGTAAAACACCCGCGTCACGGATTCGATCGCCTGCGACAGCATCAGGGCCCAGGCGAGGAAGATGGTCGCCGTGATGACGATCAGCTCGGGCTTGCCCGGAGCTTGCAGATCAGCGAAGCGGCCGATCACCGCATAGGCCGGCAGATGCATGATGGCGACAAAGGCAATCAGGGCGATGATGGCGCGCTTCCGCCTTCCGCGGCTGCCGGTCACCATCGCCAGCCATTCGCGCCAGGCCAGCCGGATCTCGTGCCGGGCAAACCAGGTGAGCGCCGCGGCCGAACTCATGCGGCCGCCGCGTCGGTGTCGACGAGCGCGATGAACATGTCCTCAAGGCTGGTGTCGCCGCGGCCGTTCTGCTGGCGCAGCTCAGTGAGCGTGCCCTCGGCCACCAGCCGGCCTGCGGCGATGACGCCGATCCGGTCAGCCATTCGCTCCGCGACTTCGAGGATATGCGTCGTCATGATCACGGTGCAGCCGGAACGGACGCGCTCCTGCAGCAATCCCTTGACGTGACGCGCCGACAGCGCATCTAGCCCGGTCAGCGGCTCGTCCAGGATGATCAGTCGCGGATCGTGAACCAGCGCGCCGGCCAGCGCCACCTTCTGGCGCATGCCCTTGGAAAATCCCTCGCAGCGTTCGTGCAGATGCGTCTCGAGTCCGAGCGACACCAGAAGCTTGTGTGCGGAGGTCCCGGAAGCCGCTGAAGCGATGCCCCAGAGGCCGGCGACGAATTCGAGATATTCCAGCGGCGTCAGCTTGTCGTAGATCATCGGCTCGTCGGAGACCCAGGCCATGATCTGTTTTGCGGCGACGGGATCGGCGAGCGCATCGACGCCCAATATGGAGACCGAGCCGGCGTCGGGTTTGAGCAGGCCGGCGACCATCCGCAAGGTCGTGGTCTTGCCGGCGCCGTTGGGACCGAGCAGGGCGTAGAACTCGCCGGTGCGGACCGTGAGGTCGAGCGCGTCGACCGCCGGGCGGTCAAAACGCTTCGTTAACCCTCGCACTTCGAGCGCCGATACATCTGACTTCATGACTTCAGGGCGATCCGGTTGTTCATCGCGGACCATGAACCGAAGAACTTTCGGCGCGGTGAATCTGGTGCACCAAATCGCGCCGACCCCCGCAACTTCCCGGGCTGCGGCATTTCTCCTCAATTGTTAACGGCGCGGCCGGCAGCGCTTTGTTGACAGGGCTCGGCGCTTTGGGCTCAATGCAGCGGGACATGTGCGGCTGTCTGCATCGTCGATGCCCGGCAGCGTGTAGACACAAGATGCGGAAAAGGCGATCGACAGAATCGCCTGGCATCGGGGAGGGAAATGATGCTGGACTTCGTTCAGCAGCTCGTGAGTGGCATTGCGCTCGGCTGCGTCTATGGCCTGATCGCGCTCGGTTTCGTGCTCGTTTACAAGGCAACCGAGGTCGTCAATTTCGCCCAGGGCGATTTGATGATGCTGGGCGGATTCTTCGCCTTCACATTCATCGGCATGCTCGGTCTCAATTACTGGCTCGGATTCGCCGGCGCGGTCATCGCCATGGCGCTGTTCGGCATGCTGGCCGAACGCGTGGTGGTGCGTCCGATCCTCGGCTATCCGCAGTTTTCCATCATCATGGCGACGATCGGGCTCGGATACTTCCTGCGCTCCGTGGTCGGGATGATCTGGGGCACCGACGATTTCAAGATCGAGACGCCGTTCAGCGACGGCGTGTTGCGGATCGGCTCGCTGGTGCTGGCCTACGACAAGCTCTCGGTGATCGCCGCAACCGTCATCCTTTGCGCGCTGCTTTATCTGTTCTTCAACCGCACCACGCTCGGTACCGCGATGCGCGCCAGCTCGGAGAACATGCTGGCTGCCTACTACATGGGCATTCCGGTCAAGCGCGTGGTGTCGATCGTGTGGGCGATCAGTGCGGCGGTCGCGACCGCTGCCGGCGTGCTGCTGGCGCCGATCACCTTCATTCACTCCAATGTCGGTCTCGTGCTGGGCCTGAAGGCATTTCCCGCCGCGGTGCTCGGCGGCTTCGGCTCCATCCCCGGCGCCGTGGTGGGTGGCGTGCTGATTGGCGTGATCGAGAGCATGGCCGGCTTCTATCTTCCGCAGGGCTGGAAGGACGTCGCGCCCTACATCGTTCTGCTGGCGGTATTGCTGCTCAAGCCCGAAGGCCTGTTCGGCGTTCACCTGCGCAAGAAGGTCTAGGGGGCAGTCATGCGTTTTATGTTCAAGACGGATTATGAAGACGACATCACGCTGTTTCCCCACAGCGGCTACATCGTCACCTACGGCGTTCTGCTTGCGTTTCTGCTGATCGCGCCGTTCGTGCTGTCCAGTTATATCGTCAGCCAGCTGGTTTTCGTCTTCATCTACGCCACCGTCGGCGTCGGGCTGATGATCCTGACCGGCTTCACCGGGCAGGCGTCGCTCGGCCATGCCGCCTTTCTCGCCATCGGAGCCTATTCCGCGGCGTACTTGCAGCAGTTCAACGTACCTTTCCCGGTATATTTTCTCGTCGGCGGATTGTTGACAGGCGTCGTCGGCGCGATGGTCGGATTCCCGGCGCTACGGCTGCAGGGCATCTATCTCGTGATCGCGACGATTTCCTTCGCCTTCATCGTCGAGGAAATCCTGGCGCGCTGGGAGAGCGTGACCCACGGCAACGAGGGCATGCGTGTCAAGGCTCTGCAACTGCTCGGCACCACGGTGTCGCGCGACAGTCCCTCGTTCTATTACCTCTGTCTTGCAGTGCTGTTCCTGACCATCATCGGCACGCTCAACCTGTTGCGCTCGCCGACCGGCCGCGCCTTCGTGGCGATTCGGGACAGCGAAACCGCGGCCCGCAGCATGGGCGTCAACGTCTCGCTCTATAAGGTCAAGTCGTTTGCGATCAGCGCCGCCATCACCGGATTCGCCGGTGTCCTGTTCGCCCACAAGCTGTCGTTCATCAGCCCGGAAATGTTCACGCTGCAGCTCTCGATCGAGTTTATCATCGTGATCCTGATCGGCGGCGCGTTCAGCCCGCACGGCGCGGTCCTGGGCGCGATCTTTATCGTTATGATCGATCCGTTCCTGACCTACCTGAAGGACGACCTGCCCGTCATCATTGCCGGGATTGCCGCGACCTTTGGCGCCGACAGTATTACGGCTGGTAAAATTCACGGCAACGTCGCCGCCATTGCGTCCGCCAACGGCCTGAAGGGCGCGATCTACGGAGTGATCATCGTGCTGTTCGTGCTGTTCGAGCCGCTCGGTCTCTACGGTCGCTGGCTGAAGATCAAACTCTTCTTCCAGCTCTTCCCGCTCTACAAGCGCGCCACCTTCAAACGCCAGAAGATCTACGTGAAATCGGAGCGGAACCGATGAGCTATTTCCGTGCGGAAAACCTGTCCCTGCATTTCGGCGGCCTCAAAGCGGTCGATTCTGTCAGCTTCGCAGTGGAGAAGGGCGAGATCCTCTCGATCATCGGCCCGAACGGCGCAGGCAAGAGTTCGATCTTCAACCTGATCTCGCGGATCTATCCGCCGACCTCGGGCAAGATCTTTTTCGAAGACCAGGACATCACCGAACAGCCGGCCTACGAGATTGCCGGCCTCGGCATTGCCCGCACCTTCCAGAACATCGAGCTGTTCGAGAATGCAACCATGCTGAGCAATCTCCTGGTCGGCCGTCACCGGCACTCCAGCACACAGCTCTGGCAGGAACTGTTGTTCCTGCCGAGCGTGCGCGCCGGCGAGAAGCTCCATCGCCGCCGCGTCGAGCAGGTGATCGAATTCCTCGATCTCGAAGCCTATCGCGACAAGCTGATCTCGGGGCTTCCTTATGGCGTCCGCAAGGTGATCGAGCTGGCGCGCGCGCTGTGCTCGGAGCCGAAACTGATCCTGCTCGACGAGCCGTCGTCCGGACTCAACGTCGAGGAGACCGGCGACATGTCGTTCTGGATCCGCGACATGAAGACCGAACTCGGCATCACCGTCTTGATGGTCGAGCACGACATGACGCTGGTCAATCGCGTCTCCGACCGCGTGATTGCGCTCAACTACGGCCGCGTGCTCGCGATGGGCTCGCCGTCCGAGGTGCAGCGCCATCCCGACGTCGTCGCCGCCTATCTCGGCGCATGAGGATGATGCCATGAGCGCTTCCGATATCATCCTCAAGCTCAGCAATATCGAGAGCTATTACGGGCCGATCATGGCCATCAGAGGCATCAGCCTCGAGGTGCCGCGCGGCCGCATCGTGACCCTGCTCGGCGCCAACGGCGCCGGCAAGACAACCGTGCTCAAGACCATCTCGGGCATTCTCGATCCCCAAAAGGGCTCGATCGAATTTCTGGGCAAGCCGATCCAGCGCATGGAGGCCGACAAGATCGTGCGCCTGGGCTTGAGCCATGTGCCGGAGGGGCGCGAGGTGTTCCCGTTCCTCTCGGTGCGCGAGAACCTGATGATGGGCGCCTATCCGCGCAAGGATCGCGACGGCGTCGCCGAGGATCTCGATCGCGTCTACGGCTATTTCCCGCGGCTGAGGGAGCGCATCAACCAGCCTGCCGGACAGCTTTCCGGCGGCGAGCAGCAGATGCTGGCGATCGGGCGGGCGCTGATGAACCGCCCGACCCTGCTACTTCTGGATGAGCCCTCGCTTGGGCTGTCGCCG
Organism: Bradyrhizobium sp. CSA112; assembly: GCF_029051645.1. Lineage (GTDB taxonomy): Bacteria > Pseudomonadota > Alphaproteobacteria > Rhizobiales > Xanthobacteraceae > Bradyrhizobium. The sequence goes on along the minus strand of NZ_JAACFS010000018.1, from coordinate 127,958 downwards.
ATCCTGGTGAAGGAGATCTTTACCATCATCAAGCGCGTCAACGAGGAACAGGGCATGTCCATTCTCCTGGTCGAGCAGAACGCCAAGGTGGCGCTGGAGACCGCGCATTACGGCTATGTGCTGGAGATCGGCAGGGTGGTGATGAACGACACCTGCGAGCGGCTGATGAGTTCAAAGGACATCCAGGAATTCTATCTCGGCGCCAAGGAAGAGGGCGCACGCGGCGAACGGCGCTGGAAAAAGAAGAAGACCTGGCGGTAGAAGGTCTGGCGTTAACCGTCGCAGTCAAAAGCATGGCGTTCAGAACGAGTTAGAGCTAGATTCAGGCCCTGCTTCAAGGAGCAAGACCGGCTCTCAAGACCGGCACCTGAGGCAGGCGACAGAGGGAGGAAGAGAGCATGGCCAGACCGGCAGTGCTGACAGTCGCCGACACGATCGCGAAGAGTTTTTTGACGTCCGTGGAAACCCGCGGCGACCGGCCCGCGATCCGCGAAAAGAAGTTCGGCATCTGGCAGCCGACCAGTTGGCGCGAGTGGCTGCAGATATCAAAAGATATCGCATTCGGCCTGCATGCCATCGGCTTCCGGCCCGGCGACGTCGCCTCGATCATCGCCAACGCGGTGCCGGAATGGGTCTTTGCCGACATGGGCATCCTCTGCGCCGGCGGCGTTTCTTCCGGAATCTATCCGACCGACTCCTCCTCGCAGGTCGAGTATCTCATCAACGATTCCTCGACCAGGGTGATCTTTGCCGAAGACGAGGAGCAGCTCGACAAGATCCTGTCGTGCCGTTCGCGGTGCCCGACATTGCAGAAGATCGTCGTGTTCGACATGGAAGGCCTGAGCGGCTTTACCGACCCGATGGTGCTGTCGCTGGCCGAGTTCATGGCGCTCGGGCGCAACCACGAGCAGGGCAACGAGGCGCTGTGGGACGAGATGATCGGTAGCCGCTCAGCCTCCGATCTCGCCATCCTCGTCTACACCTCCGGCACCACGGGCCCACCCAAGGGTGCCATGCATTCCAATCGCAGCGTGACGCATCAGATGCGCCACGCCAACGACCTGTTTCCGTCGACCGATTCCGAGGAGCGGCTGGTGTTCTTGCCGCTCTGCCACGTCGCCGAGCGGATCGGCGGCTATTACGTCTCGCTGGCGCTGGGATCGGTGATGAACTTTGCCGAAAGCCCGGAAACCGTGCCGGACAATCTGCGCGAGGTGCAGCCGACCGCCTTCCTCGCGGTGCCCAGGGTCTGGGAAAAATTCTATTCCGGAATCACGATCGCGCTAAAGGACGCGACCTCGTTCCAGAACTGGATGTACCGCAACGCGCTCGCCATCGGCAACCGGATGACCGAGTACAAGCTGCAGGGCGATACGCCGCCGCTGTCATTGCGGCTCGCCAACCGCGCCGCCTATTGGCTGGTGTTCCGCAACATCCGCCGCATGCTCGGGCTCGACCGCTGCCGGCTGGCCTTTACCGGCGCAGCCCCGATCGCGCCCGATCTGATCCGCTGGTATCTCGCGCTCGGCCTCGACATGCGCGAGGTCTACGGCCAGACCGAAAATTGCGGGGTTGCGACCGTCATGCCGCCCGACCGCATCAAGCTCGGTTCGGTCGGCAAGGCCGCACCCTGGGGCGAGGTCGCGATTTCGCCGCAGGGCGAGATCCTGATCCGCGGCGATTTCCTGTTCATGGGCTATCTGAACCAGCCGGAAAAGACCGCGGAGACCATCGACGCCAAGGGATGGCTGCACACCGGCGACGTTGGCTCGATCGACAATGAAGGCTTCGTCAGGATCACCGACCGGATGAAGGACATCATCATCACCTCGGGCGGCAAGAATATCACGCCGTCGGAGATCGAGAACCAGCTGAAGTTCTCGCCCTACGTCTCCGACGCCGTGGTGATCGGCGACAAGCGGCCGTATCTGACGTGCCTCGTCATGATCGACCAGGAGAATGTCGAGAAATATGCCCAGGACCACGACATTCCCTTCACCAACTACGCCAGCCTGTGCCGTGCGCAGGAGATCCAGGACCTGATCCAGCGCGAGATCGAGGCCGTCAACGTCAACTTCGCGCGCGTCGAAACCATCAAGAAGTTCTACCTGATCGAACGTCAGCTCACGCCTGAGGACGAGGAGCTGACGCCGACCATGAAGCTGAAGCGCAGTTTCGTGAACAAGCGTTATGCGGCCGAGATCAACGCCATGTATGGCGAACGGGCGGTGGCGTAGGTCCCGGCCGGATATCGGGGGAGCGGAATTTTGAAAACGGCGAAGGATTGAGAAGGCCCCACCCTTCGCTCAACACGGGCCAAACGAAGAGGAGACTGCAATGTCGAAATCGTTCAAGGTGCTGGGCCTTGCGGTGAGCGCCCTTGCGCTGACCCAGTTGCCGGCCGCAGCGCAGACCAAGGTTACCGATCAAGGCATCTCGGCGAACGAGATCGTCGTCGGCACCCATCAGGATCTGTCCGGCCCGATCAAGGTCTGGGGTGTCCCGGTTTCCAACGGCATGAAGATGGCTGTGGAGGAGGTCAACGCGGCTGGCGGCATCAACGGCCGCAAGATCAAGCTGATCCTGGAGGACAGCGGCTACGATCCGAAGCGCGCTGTGCTGGCATCGCAGAAAATGGTCGAGCGCGACAAGGTCTTCGCCATGGTCGGTCCGATGGGCTCGCCCACCGTGCTAGCGTCGCAGGATATTCTGTTCGATGCAGGCGTGCTGCAGCTCTTCCCGCTGACGGCAGCCGAATTCACCTTCAAGTTCGATCCGGCGAAGCCGCAGGAGCGGCTGAAATTCAGCAATCTGCTGCCCTATGTCGAGAGCACGCGCGCCGTGGTCAAGTACATGATCGAAGCGAAGAACTTCAAGAAGCCGTGCATCCTGCATCAGGACGACGAGTACGGAAAGAACGTGCTTGACGGCTTCACCCAGCAGGTCACAGCGATGAAGCTCACGCCTGCGTCTGTCACCAGCTATAAGCGCGGCGCCTCCGACTTCAGCGCGCAAGTCGCCAAGATGAAGGCCGACGGCTGCGATATGGTCGTGCTCGGAACCGTGATCCGCGAAACCATCGGCGCGATGGGCGAAGCCAAGAAGCTCGGATGGGACGTCACGTTCCTCGGCGCCACGCCGACCAACGTGCTTGAAGTGCCGGCGCTCGGCAAGGAAGCGGTGGAAGGGCTTTACGCCGCGGCCGCTTTCGAGATTCCCTACGAGGATACGGCCAAGGGCAAGGTCAAGGATTGGCTGACGAACTACAAGAAGATGTTCGGCTCCGACGCCAACACCCAAGCCATCATCGGCTACAACTCCGTCATGACCTTCGCCCACTACGCGAAAAAGGCCGGCAAGGACCTGACGGGTCAGAAGATGCTCGATGCATTGGAGTCGGGCGACAAGTTCATGGACATCTTCAACTCACCGCCCACCGTCTTCTCGAAGACCAACCATCTCGCCAGCACGATTACCCAGGTTCAGCAAATCAAGAACGGCCGCTGGGTGCTGGTGAAGGATAATCTGATGTTCTGATGGAGCGTTCGGCTCCCAACGGCAGAGGGCTCAACGACCAAGGGCTGCGCGAGACGATCGCGCAGCCCTTTTCTTATTGTATTTTGCGGTCTCCGATCGGAGCGCCGTCATTGCGAGGAGCGAAGCGACGAAGCAATCCATCTTCCTTGTGGCATAGTGGATTGCTTCGCGGAGCCTGTCATCCGGCGGCGCTACGCGCCGACCGGGTGGCTCGCGATGACGGATCAGTCACTTCGGCCGGATCGAGTCCGCGGTGCCCTGGATGAACGCCTGCAGCTTCGGGATATCCTCTTCCTTCAGCTTGCCGGTGAAGTCAGGCATGCCGCGGTCGCGGAACGGGCCCTTGAACACGATGTCCTTCAGGTTGGTGATGGTTTCGGGGGCGACATAGCCGAGGTTCCGGATGTTGCCGCCGTTGTCGACGCCGGGCACGGCGTGGCAGGCCGCGCAGGCGGCGACGTAGATGGCGGTGCCTTCAGGGATATCCTTCGGATCATACTTCACGCCCTTCAACAGCCCCTCGGTCTGGTACTTCACGAAGGCCGGCAGCGGCGCCTTGCCGTCGATCGCGAAGGTGTAGACCGTGCCGGGGCTCTGCAGTTCGGTGGCGCGAATCCACTGGCCGATCACGCCGCCCCAGCCGACTGCGATCGAGACATACTGCTTGCCGTCGAGCAAGTAGGTCGAGGCCGCCGCGACCACGCCGGTGCCGGTCGGGCTTTCCCAAAGCTTCTCGCCTGATGTGGCGTTGTAGGCGACGAAGCGCCCGTCGGCCGTGCCCTGGAACACGAGATTGCCCGCGGTGGTGAGGGTGCCGCCATTCCACGGCGCCACGTGCTCGACGCGCCAGGCCTCCTTTTGCTTGACGGGATCCCAGGCCAGCAGGCGTCCGAAGGCCGGGTTCTTGGGTGGCGTGGCGTTCAGCTGGAAGCCGATATTCCAGCCCGTTGCGCTGGCGAATTTGCCGGGCTCGACGGCATTGTGCTTGAAGGCCTTTTCCGGCGTCAGATTGGTCGGCACGCCCTGCGCTGGAATATAGACAAGACCGGTTTGCGGATTGAACGACATCGGATGCCAGTTATGGGCGCCGGCCGGGCCGGGAATGCTGTCATAGGCTTCGTCGCTGCGCGCCTCCTTGATCTCGATCGGCCGGCCGTTGGCGTCGTAGCCGGTGGCCCAGTTCACGTCGACGAAGTTTTTTGCCGAGATGAACTTGCCGTTGGTGCGGTCGATGACGAAGAAGAAGCCGTTCTTCGGCGCATGCAGGATCACCTTGCGCGGCGCGCCGTCGATATTGATGTCCGCCAGGATCATCGGCTGGGTGGCCGTATAGTCCCAGTGATCGCCGGGCGTTTCCTGATAGTGCCAGGCATATTTTCCGGTATCGGCATTGAGCGCAACGATCGAGGACAGATAGAGGTTGTCGCCGCCGGAGGGGCTGCGGACTTTCTGATTCCACGGCGAGCCGTTGCCGGTGCCGATATAAACGAGGTTCAAATCGGGATCGAAGGTGATGGTGTCCCAGGCCGTGCCGCCGCCGCCGTTGATCCAGTATTTGCCGGCGGGATCCCAGGTCTTGGCCGCGGCCGCCATCGATTCATCCTCGAACGGCTTTGACGGATCGCCAGGTACGGTGAACCAGCGCCATGCCTGGTTGCCGGTCTCGGCGTCATAGGCGGTGACGTAGCCTCGCGCGCCGAATTCGGCGCCGCCATTGCCGATCACCACCTTGCCGTTGAATACGCGCGGCGCACCGGTGATGGTGTAGGAGCGCTCCTTGCTGGCGATGGTGTCCCTTTCCCAGACCACCTTGCCGGTGGCGGCGTCGAGCGCGAACAGGCGCCCGTCATAGGCACCGAAATAAACCTTGCCCTTCCAGAGCGCGACGCCGCGATTGACCACGTCGCAGCAGCCCTTGTAGCCCTTCTCGCGGTCGACCTTGGGATCGAAGGTCCAGAGCCGCTTGCCGGTGCGGGCGTCGATGGCGTGCACTACGCTCCATGACGCGGTCTGATACATGATGCCGTCGACCACGACCGGCGTCGCTTCGACGCCGCGCGAGGATTCGAGCGGATAGCTCCACACCAGCCCGAGCTTCTTGACGTTGTCGGCATTGATCTGGTTGAGCTTGGAAAAGCGCGTCTCGGCATAGTCGAGCCCGATGGTCGGCCAGTCGTTCGAGGTCGCGGTGTTGGCCTTGATCGATGCGCCGTCGACCGCCGAGGTAACGGCCTTGATGTGCTCGGGTGATCCCTTGGCGGGAGACTGCGCCAGCGCGGCGCTGCAGGATAGCGTCAGGCTCAGCCCGATTGCGATCTGCGCAAGGCGCAACGATCGATGGGAAACGGTGGCAATGTCAGGAAAAAAACGGCAAGCGGAATCAACGCGCGGTGAACGTGTCATCTCATTCCCTCCCAGTGATCTCTAGCGGATCTGCCGGAATGCTATGCCGGTGAGAAGGATCGCGTCAATCGAAGCGGGACGCGAAATGAAAAAGAGAAAATCTGTCTCGCCATGGTCTCACCGAACGAATGCAAGCTGGCATACCGGCGGCAGCGCACCATCGGCCCACGAGGGCAGGGAAGATCAGGCGAGGAAAGCAGATTGTTGTCAGTCGTCGCCGCGCAACAATTGCGCGCCGTCAGTCGGCACGTTCGAATGACTGCCCCGCGGAAGCGGCCAGAGAACTCACGACGAGCGGAGCCACAGAATTATTGCCCGAGACGTCGGCGAGCAGGGGAGCATCGGCGTAACGCATCACGCCGTGCTGGCCGATCACGAATGTCGGCCGGAAATTTCTCACGTCGGCATCCTCGACCATCGCCATGCGGCGGTTATCGAGCGTCAGCCAGCGGCCGTCCAGCCGCGCGGCGGCCAGCGCATGGTCCTCACCGCGGATGGTATCGCGCAGGACCACGATCCTGAGATCGTCGGGCGCAAGACCGGCGCGGCGCAGAGCGACGAATTTTGCAATCGCATAGTCCTCGCAGTCGCCGCCGCCGCGCGCGAGCGTTGCGAGCGGCGACGCCCAGACGTCGATCTGGCCGTGTTGGGCGAGGTCGCTTGTCGGCCGGATGGCGAGATTGATGGCGCGGTTGATTTCGCCAAGCCGGGCGCGGCCGTCGCGCAGCCAGGCGGCGTCGACGATGTCGAGGAATTTCAGCGCGGCCGGCGACACGCAGCCGTCACGGTCGCCTTCGCAGAGCGCAAGCTGCACCATTTCGTCGTCGAGCCGGCGTTGCACGCCGATCCATTTGTCGTGCAGCCCGCCGCTGGAGAGTGAAGATGCGGCAAGCCCGAACGGTTCGGCCGATTGCTGGATCAGCTCCGCCCGCATAGACGGCTCGGGCGTCTCCGCCCGCAGATCGGCCGGTCCGAACCAGGCCAAACCGCACGCGACGATGCCCGCACGCCATGCGTATGCATAGACTGGCAACCCCATCTGACACCCCTTGTCCGGGCATCGGCGGGCTTGTTCTGCCTGCTCGTGACCGGATCATTTCGGAATGGGCAGGATGGGCAAGGGTTCTTTTGATCTGTCTAAAACGATAGGGGGCGAGCCGGGAGTTTGCGAAACAGCCTGAACGTGGCCTTGCCAGTTACAGCTAATTTTATCGATCCACTCAGATCGGCGCTCATCAAAGACCGCCCGGATATCCCGGAAAGGCTGGGGACCTGCGCAGAGTTTACGGTTGCGGAAGGGTCACAGTGTCACCGAATTAACCATGCTCGAAGAATCGCTCCGGTGGCGCGATTGCGGCCTGTCCTGGAGCTTCGAAGGGATGACGGCTTCCAGTGGGCGGGAAGTAATCAGCCTTCAGGCGGCTGTCGCTTTCCTCAGGAAGCAGCACTCGCTGCGCTGCAGCAAGGATAAGGTATTATGACTGTTTAATTTTTATGCCTCGGGAGGGTTTTATGCCTCGGGGGAGCCATGCCCATTTTTCGATCAGTCCGAGTTAAATCCGGCCTTTTCCTCGCCACACTTTCGCCCGACACTTTTACGGACCTTTTCGGTTCTGTTGCAGACTTACCCCATATTAAGGGTATTCGCCGCCCACGTGCTTTTGTGTTCCCTACCTGCGTGGTATGAAAACTCCGCAAGAAATTTCATAATTCTTAACTATTTATATATGGTGACCAATTGAATTACGCCGGCAAGTTCGGATCGGGCGACCTCGACCCTTTTTCCGGCGCGGATATTGGCCTCGGACCTCTGCTGTCATCGCACGGCCATCTTTCGTCTCCCGGCAAGTTCCATGTCGACAAGGTTTCGACACATGCGCCGTCGGACGCGATAATTGTTTCTGATGCCCATCTCCTGTTCCACGGTGACTTCAAGCGGTCGGGCGTCGACCTGATCCTCACCGGCGGCGACCGCGAGATCGTGCTGCACGATTACTTCAAGGGCGAGAAGCGGGCGGCGCTGGCGTCGCCCGACGGCGCCCACCTCACCGGCGACATCGTCAACGCGCTGAGCGGGCACACCCAGTTCGCGCAGGCCGACGGCAGCGCCAGCGTCGCGCCCGCGGTGATCGGCCATGTCACCAAGCTGACGGGCAACGCGACCGCGATCCGCAACGGCGTGTCGATCATCCTGAACCAGGGTGACACCGTCCACAAAGGTGACGTCGTCCAGTCCGGCTCCGATTCGACGCTCGGCATCACCTTCATCGACGGCACCGTGTTCGGCCTCGCATCGAACGCCAAGATGGTGCTGAATGAAATGGTCTACGACCCCAACGGGTCGGACAACAAGTCGCTGCTCAGTCTGGTGCAGGGCACCATCTCCTTCGTCGCCGGCGCCACCGCCAAGAAAGGCGACATGAAGGTCGACACGCCGGTCGCGACCATGGGCATCCGCGGCACCGCCGTGCTGGTCGAGATCGACTTCGAAGTGCCGGGGCAGGGCGGCGCGCCGCCGGCGAAATTCCAGGTGCTGGTAGAGCCGGACGGCACCACCGGCTCCTACATCCTGTTCGACAAGACCACGCTGACGCCGATCGCGACCGTCAACAGGGCGGGCACGCAGACGATCATCAACGGGCAGGGCTCGGTGAGCTTCCAGTCGTCGGTGCAACTGTCGCCGGACGCGCAGAAGATCATCACCGACGTGTTCTCGTTGAAGTTCTCAGACCTCAACAACCCGAACACCAAGCTGACGACCAACTTCACCGACTCGATTGTTCCGGAAACGCTGTTCCTCAAGCTGGCCAGCAACGACTTCGCCCCGGTTACGCTTCAGTTCGTCAATATTCCGGACAGGCCTGCGTCAGCGCCGGCTCCGGCGCCGGTCGACAGGCTCACTCATATCCCGGGGCCGCCGCAAGCGGCGGCGTTCGGTGGCGCCACTACCGAACGCGTCGATGTGACCGCGAGCTCTACGATCAACAGCATCTCCGGCATCGTCAACTATCTCGACATCAACGTCGGCGACACGCCGAGCGTCAGTGCGCAGTTTTCTTCCTTCATTTATCAGAACGGGCGGGGCGCCGACGTCAGCGCCACGCTGACGGCACAGCAACAGGCCGCGATCAAGGCGGTCGAAGTGCCGCTGGTCGTGGTGCAGGACCCCAACGGCAAGAATTTTGGTACGGCGACCTGGACCTACATCGTCGCCGATGGCGCGTTCGACTTCCTCGCCGCCGGCGAGACGCTGAACCTGACTTATCAGGCGCGGGTCGACAACAACTACGCGCCGAACAACGAGACGACGTTCGTGCCGTTTACGATCGTCGTCACCGGCACCAACGACAAGCCGACGATCTCCGCGACCGGCGGCACGATCACAGAGCTGATCGGCACCGGCAATGCGGCGGTCGATACCGTGTCCGGCACCGTCACCTTCGCCGATGTCGACCTGACCGACCGTCCGATCGTCAGTGCGGCAATCTCCGCGACCGATCCGTTCCGCTATTACAATGCGCAGGGCAAAGACGTCACTGCGACGCTGACGCCGGCGCAGCTTGCGGCGATCCTGGCTGTCGAGGTGCCGCTGAGCGTGGTGCAGGGGGGCGGAAACACCAACAACGGCTCGGCGACCTGGACCTACAGTATTGAGGACAGCAAGTTCGATTTCATCGCCAAGGGCGAGACGCTGACCCTCAACTATGTCGCGCGGGTCGACGATGGTCACGGCGGCGTCATCTCGACGCCGATCACCGTCTCGATCAAGGGCGCCGACGTCGTCGTCATCGGCACCAACGACGTGCCGACCATCACTGCAACGAGCGCCGCCTTTGCCGAGCTTTCGAACACCAGCCAGCCAAACCCGACGGGCTCCAACGCGCTCCATGTCGCATCCGGCACCATCAAGTTCACCGACGTCGACCTGACCGACCGGCCAGTGGCGAGCGCGGCCTTTACCTCGTTCACCTACGTCACCCACCTGAACGCCTCCAGTGTCGACGTCACCTCACAGCTCACGGCTACGCAACTCGCGGCGATCGCGGCGGTGGGTGAGCCGCTGACGGTGGTGCAGGCACCCGGCAATGCCAATAACGGTTCGGCGAGCTGGAGTTACAGCGTCGCCGACGGCGCGTTCGATTTCCTCGCAGACAGCGAAATCCTCACGCTGACCTACACCGCAACAGTCGATGACGGACATGGCGGCGTGGTGACCAAGCCGATCACGATCACCGTCCTCGGCAGCAACGATACGGCCGATATCACCAGCGATCCGCAGACCGCGGCCATCTCGGAACGCGCCGATGTCAACGGTTCGGCGATGCCGGATACCGCCAGCGGCGCGATCAAATTCATCGACGCCGATCTGACCGATACGCATGAGGTCAAGATCACCGGCGTCAATGCCTCGGGCGTGAAGACGGGCCTCGCCAACGGCACGGTCCAGCTTAGCTGGCTTTCCTTGGGGCCGCTGACCGACTCCACCAATGGGGTGACCGGCTCGCAGAGCTGGTCGTTCTCGGCGCCGGACAGCTATTTCGATTATCTCGCCGTTGGTGAGACGGTCACGCTGACCTACACGGTGAAGGTCGACGACCACCATGGCGGCATCACCTGGCAGGATGTCATCGTCGGCTTCAAAGGCAGCAACGACGCGCCTGAAATCGCCGATATAGCGCAGCGGAGCCTCACCGAGCAGACCGATACCACGGCCCTGACGACGACGATCCCGGTCACGTTCACCGATCGCGACCTCTCCGACATCGGACACACCGCAGCCATCACCGGCGTGGTGGCATCCGGCACCATCACGGGCCTTTCGCTCAACGCGACGGCGCTGATCGCACTGGTCACGCCGGGCACGGTGACCAAGGTTGCCGGTTCATCCTCCGGCTCCGCCAACCTTTCGTTCTCGGCCGCCTCGACCGCGTTCGATTATCTGGCGAAGGGCGAGGTCCTGACGCTGACCTATACGGTCGCGATCAACGATGGCGATGGCGGGGTGACGCCGAAAAGTTTCGTCGTTACCGTCACCGGCACCGACGACGCGCCTGTCATTGCCAACATCGTGCAAACGAATCTGGCTGAGCAGGCCGATACGTCGGCGTTGACGGCGACGATCCCCGTCGCTTTCACCGACGTCGACCTGACCGATGTCGACCATACCGTAGCCATCACCGGCGTGGTGGCGTCCGGCACGACGACAGGCCTGGCGCTCGGCGATGCCGCACTGAAGGCGCTGGTGACGCCTGGCGGGGTGACCAAGGATGCCGGCTCCTCGGCCGGCTCGGTCAATCTGTCGTTCTCGGCCGCCTCGACCGCGTTCGACTATCTGGCGAAGGGCGAGGTCCTGACGCTAACCTATACGGTCGCAATCAACGATGGCGATGGCGGGACCACGTCGAAGAGTTTCGTCGTTACCGTCACCGGCACCAACGACGCGCCTGTCATTGCCAACGTCGTGCAAACGAATCTGGCTGAGCAGGCCGATACGTCGGCGTTGACAGCGACGATTCCGGTGACGTTCACCGACGTCGACCTGACTGATGTCGGCCATACCGCAGCCATCACCGGCGTGGTGGCGTCCGGCACGACGACAGGCCTGGCGCTCGGCGATTCCGCACTGAAGGCGCTGGTGACGCCTGGCGGGGTGACCAAGGATGCCGGCTCCTCGGCCGGCTCGGTCAATCTGTCGTTCTCGGCCGCCTCGACCGCGTTCGACTATCTGGCGAAGGGCGAGGTCCTGACGCTAACCTATACGATCGCAATCAACGATGGCGATGGCGGGACCACGTCGAAGAGTTTCGTCGTTACCGTCACCGGCACCAACGATGCGCCAACCGTGCAGTCCGGCGTATCCACAAAGGTGGCGCAACTCGCGAACGAGAACGGCGTTGCCGTCTTCGACGGACAGTTCTTTGGCAGCGACAAGCTCACCGTCAGCGATCCCGACGGCGCCCTGCATGGTATCGCCATCACCGGGGTCGACAACGGTGGCGCGGGCGGATACTGGGAGTATCATCTCCTCACCGGGAATTGGATCGCGATCAAACTGGATTCCGGCAAGGCCTTATTGTTGTCGGCCGACGCCAAGGTGCGCTTCAACGGCTCCGGAAGCGGCGACACCGAGCATCTGACATTCATGGCCTGGGATGGCACCGATGGCTCGACCTCGGGTTCGATCATCACGAAGCCGTTAGCGACAGGCGGTACAACCGCGTTCAGCAGCGGAGTCTGCAGCGTTGGCGCCAAGAACGACGCGCCGGTCATCAATACCGCCCAGTTCACCGTGGTCGAAGATCAGGCCAAGGGGACGTTCGCGACCTCGGGCAATGACGTGATCTTCTCGACCAAGCACGACGACGTCCTGAAAGGCGGGGCAGGCGCCGACCAATTCGTGTTCGCCAAACACATGGGCAACGACACGATCAACGACTTCCAGCCGGGGCAGGACAAGATAGACCTTCTTGCCCACGTTCCATTTGAGCCCGGCGATTCCGATTCCTTCGCTTTGTGGCTCAAGAGCGGTGCGGTCGAGCAGGTAGGCTCGGACACCCTGATTCAGTTCGATGCAGGCAACAGCATCCAGTTGTCGAACATTGCTAGGGCGAACCTGCAGATGAGCGACTTCATTCTTCATCCCGGCGGCAATGGCTGATCGCGCCTCTGAGCCCGGTGCGCCTCTGCGAGACTCCGGGCGTGCCAGACTGTCCGATGCGTGATATCCAGACCGCATGAAGCGGCTAGGGGCCTTACCCAGGTGGTTCAAGCGGCGCATCGGCTATGCCCGGCTGCTGTGCCTTGCGCTCCTGATCGGGTTTGCCGCCCTTCGCTACGCCGACCCGGCTCCCGTCGAAGAAATTCGTGTCAGGACTTTTGACGCTTTCCAGCGCATCGATCCGCGCAAGAAGACCGCGCGGCCGGTCACCATCGTCGATATCGACGACAAGAGCCTGGAGAAGCTCGGGCAGTGGCCATGGCCGCGCACGCGCATCGCCGATCTCATCACCGAACTGACCCGGCTCGGCGCGGTCGTGATCGCGTTCGACGCGGTGTTCCCGGAGCCCGACCGTCTCAACCCTGCCTTGGCAGCGGACACCTTCCGCAATCTCGACGAGGAAACCCGCGCCAGGCTGCGCGCGCTGCCGAGCAACGACCAGATCTTCGCCGATGCCATCCGGAAGTCGCGTGTCGTGCTCGGCGAATCCGGCCTGCCGGAGGAAATTGCGACCCTCGACAAGACGCTGCCGGTCACCGGGCTCGCGATGCTGGGGGAGGAGCCGCAGCGCTTCATGTTCGATTTCCCCGGCCTGCTCCGCAACGTGCCGGTGCTGGAGCACGCCGCCGCCGGGCGTGGCCTGTTCACGATCAAGCCCGAACGCGACGGCATCGTGCGGCGAGTGCCGATGATCATGCAGGCGCAGGGCCAGACCATGCCGTCGCTCACGTTCGAGATCCTGCGGGTCGCCAGCGGTTCGGGCACCATCCTGATCAAGGCCGAAAAGGCCGGCATCAAGAGCATCGGCGTCAAGGGGTTTCAGATTCCGACCGACCATAATGGCCAGCTCTGGGTCCATTATGCCCGCAACGATGCCTCAATCTACGTCCCTGCGGTCAACGTGCTGGAGAAGAACGTCGCGCCCGACATGATCGCGGGCAAGCTGGTGCTGATCGGCACTTCGGCGGCCGGCCTCTACGACATCAAGACCACGCCGGTGTCCCGCGCCATGCCGGGCGTCGAGATCCACGCCCAGGTGCTCGAAAGCGCGCTGACCGGCGCGGTGATCTCGCAGCCGAACAACGGCATCGCCGTTGAATTCGCGACCGCGCTGCTGTTCGGGCTTCTGGTTATCGCGTTCGCGCCGCTGTTCGGGCCGGTCACGCTGGTCGCGCTGGGAGCGGCGTTTGCGGCCGCGTTGCTCGGCACGTCGGTGTATTTCTACACGCAGCACCGGCTGCTGATCGATTTCACCTATCCGCTGATGTCGACCACGTCGATCTATCTGACGCTGATCTTTTCCAGCTTCGTGCGCGAGCAGGCCCAGCGCCGGCAAATTCGCTCCGCCTTCGGACAGTATCTGTCGCCAGCGCTGGTCGAGCAACTAGCGCAGTCGCCGGAGAAACTTGTGCTCGGCGGCGAAGAGCGCGAGATGACCATCATGTTTTCCGACATGCGCGGCTTTACCTCGATCTCGGAAACCTACAAGAGCGACCCGCAGGGCCTCACCGCGCTGATGAACCGCTTCCTGACGCCGCTGACCAACGCCATCCTCAGCCGCAAGGGCACCATCGACAAATACATGGGCGACGCCATCATGGCGTTCTGGAATGCGCCCCTCGACGACAAGGACCACGAGCTCAACGCCTGCGAGGCCGCGCTCGACATGCTGGAACGCGTCGACGAACTCAATCAGGCGCGCGAGCTGGAGGCGAAGGAAGAAGGGCGGCCGTTCATTCCGCTCAATGCCGGCATCGGACTCAACACCGGCACCTGCGTGGTCGGCAACATGGGCTCTGACCAGCGCTTCGATTATTCGGTGTTCGGCGACAGCGTCAATCTGGCCTCGCGCCTCGAAGGGCAGTCCAAGGAATACGGCTTCCCCATCATTGTTGGCTCCAGGACCGCGCTTGCGGTCAAGGACAGGTTCGCGATCCTCGAACTCGACTTCATCATGGTGAAGGGCAAGAAGGAGCCGGAAGTGATCTACGCTATCGCCGGCCGCGAGGACGTCGCACAATCAGGCCGTTTCCAGCGCCTGCGCAACCTGACGATCGAGATGCTCGCCTGCTATCGCAACCGCGACTGGGAAGGCGCGCTGGCCACGATCGAACGCGGCCGCAAGACCGACGACGCAAACGCGCTGGAGCTGCTCTACGATTTGTATGAGGTGCGCATCCGCGGCTATCTCGAAAATCCGCCGCCGGAAGATTGGAACGGTGCGTTCGCGCTGCTGACGAAGTGAAAAGACCGTAGGATGGGTGGAGCCAACGGGTCGCGCGAACGCGCGCCCGATGACAGGCTCCGCGATACCCATCAAATCCCTGCGCGGAAGCGCGATGGGTTTCGCTCTGCTCTACCCATCCTACAGGCTCCCTGTGGTTATGAGTCTAGGGTCGCGCTTCGCTTGCCCGCATAGTGGATATTGCGAGACCACCAATCCCAAGCGCGCGCTAACTACTCCGATAACAGGCGGACCATCTGGCGTCCGCCATTCATTTCCTTGAGGCTGTTGACGTAGTTCTCGGGACGCAGCCAGCGGAGAGGCACTTTCAGTCCCATAAAACTTGCGATGCTGCCGATAAACGCTGTGCAGTTGGATGTTTCCGCGTTCCAGACCGGTGAACTCGCTTGCAATTTCTTGATGTAAGCGAACACCCTTTTTGCGTCCGGCTCACTCAGGTAAACCCGGTAGCTCGCGGTCAGGTACTCCGGATCAAGATCGCCATAGCTCGCTCCGGTCTCGGACGGGACCCACGTCAAATGCCCCAGCACGTAGGCAAAGGTGTCTCCGGCAGGCGTGAGGCCCGCGACCTCAACTGCTCGCTCGCTTGTCTTCCCGTACCAGACGAAGGCATGTCCCCAGCTCGCCGCCGTCCTGGCTCTGAAATCGACGTAGTACGGGCCCTTGGCTGTGCCCCGCGTTCGAGCCGCCGGCGCCGCTGGTCTTGGCTGGATGGGCGCGTCACCAGACACAAGTGCATTCGCGGCAGCTAAGCGCTTGCGTGCCTCGTGTGCAGAAGCCGATGGAATTGTGCCTGGGAGCGAAGCTGCGAGTGTGAGTCCCGCAAGCAACCATGGTCCCAATCTGTTAGGTGGCCTCGCCACGCTTCGCCCTCAACCCTCGACGAGAAAGGCAGGTTCAACGATCCCTCGGTCAATGCCGTGCGCTAGTAGCGCGACACGACGGGCCCGGGCGGCCTCCCGATTGGGCTCTTGCCGACCGGTGTCTTGCCAATCGTCGCGACTGGTGTCTTGCCAATCGGCATCTTGCCGACGGCAGCTTGCTGATAGACGGGCTGCCGACGTGGAATGTCGGCGGCGCTGGCGGCAGTCACCACGGCAAGCGTTGCGCCCGCTACAATCGCAATCTTGATCACGGCAGTTCCCCATGAGGTTAGACGAAACAAAGCATGCCTGCTGAGCGCTGCCCAGCAGGCATGCCGTGCACATGATCGTCGGAATACGACCACAGTACGGCGGACACGTTCGGCGAACATGACTGCTGTGCGGCAGTTGTGAGGCGGGCAAAATCCTCGAGCCCTGTTCGTGCGGACCCGGTGTTCTAGATCAAGCCCCTTTCACTCCAGCCCGATCGTCGTCAAATCCTGGAACCAGTGCTGGGCCTGTACGAACTTCTTCACCTTCGGCGACAGCGCGTGTGGATTGGTGTCGTGCACCACCCACACCAGCGTGGCGTCGTCGACGATCTCTGCGTGCGCCTGTGCCAACAGCCCGTCCTGCTTTGCGACGTCGAACGTCTGCTTGGCCTCGTCGATCAGCGCGTCGACCTTCGCACTTCTGTAGCCGCCCCAGTTGACGCCGACCGGCGCGATCTGGCCGGAGTGGAAGAAGCGGACGATGGCGTAGAGCGGATCCGAGGTGACATAGGCGATGTTGTTCGAGGTGATGTTGGCGTTCATCTCGTCGGCCGCGCCCTTGCGCCAAGCCGTATATAACGTCTCGAGCTCGACCACCTTGAAGTCGATCTCGATCCCGATTTCCTTGAAACTCTGCTGCAAAAATTCGTTCATCGGCAGCGACAGCATCTGCCCGGTGCCGCCCTGCGCGATGATGAAAGTCGCCTTTAATGGCTTCTCCTTCGAGTAGCCGGCTTCCTGCACCAGCTTCTTCGCCGCCGCGACATCGTATTTCAGCTCGAAACCCGGCTTGCCGAACCACGGGCTCGACGGATCGACCTGGCCCTTGGCAGGCTTTGCCAATCCGTTCATCAGCCCGACCACGGCCTCGCGGTCGATCGCAAGGTTCAGCGCCTTGCGCAGGCGGATGTCGGTCCAGGGCGAGCCGGGCAATACGCTCAAATGATAATTCCAGACATGCGGCGTGACATTGTCGACGATCTTCATGCCGGCGGATTTGAGCTGCGGCACCGCATCCGGCGCCGGCGTCTCGATCAGGTCGACCTGGCCGGCCAATAGCGCATTGGTGCGCGTCAGCGCTTCCGGCATCGGGATCAGCACGATCTTGTCGGCCTTCGGAAGCCGCTTCTTGTCCCAATAGCCGGGGTTCCTGGTGAGCTCAGCCAGTTCGCGCGGGACAAGTTTGGTCAGCCTGAACGGTCCGGTGCCGGAGGGCTGGCTGGCGAACTTGTCCCAGTCCTTGCCGAGCTTCTCATACTGCGCCGGGCTGGACACCAGAAACCACAGCATCTGATACGGGAAGAAGGAATCAACGGCCTTGGTCGTGATCTCGATGGTCGCATCGTCGATCTTGGCGTAGCTTGCCACTGAAGGCAGGCGGGTTTTCACCTGCGCGCTCTGGCGCTTGTCGAATTGCGGTGCCTTCTCGTTGAGCACCTTGTCGAGATTCCAGATCACCGCGTCGGCATTGAAGTCGCTGCCGTCATGGAACTTGACGTCCTGACGCAGGGTGAAGCGCCATTTCTTCTTGTCCGCTTCATCGACCTTCCATTCGGTCGCAAGCCCCGGCACCAGTTTTCCCGGCCGGTCGGACACGTCCATCTCCCAGGCGACCAGCGGATCATAGATCGTGTAGGCCGAAAACTGGTAGGCGCCGGCACCGCGGTCCGGCTGGCCGGTGGTTAGCGGGATGTCCGCCATCGAAATGCCGTAGCGCACAATGGTTTCCGCCTGCGCCGAATTCGTAGGCAAGCCAAGTGGGAATCCTAGGATGAGTGCTGTGGCAGCAAGAAGCATCGAATTTCGGATGCGCATGAATTAAGCTCCATCGGGCGGGGGTTGGAGCTAAAAAATGCAAGCTTGGTGCCAGATGGAGCATAGAACCTGCGCGTGTATACGCACTCACAGGGAGTTGTGCGGCTAATCGCCCCCGCGAAAGCCCCTGCCTTGGCACAGGCGTTGCATACCTTTGCATAAGAATTAGTCACCCAAGTCGAGAAGGGATTGCTGCATATGCGTAACGACAAATCGAAGAAGACGGCCACCGCGTGGCTGCTGGCGACGGCGCTGGTGGTCGGACTGCCGCAACTCGCGAGCGCCGAAACGGTGCTGCGGATCGGCATGACGGCCGCCGATATTCCGCGCACGCTCGGGCAGCCCGATCAGGGCTTTGAGGGCAACCGCTTCACCGGGCTGACGATGTATGACGCCCTCACGCTGTGGGACCTGTCGTCGGCGGAGAAGGCGAGCGTCATGATCCCCGGGCTCGCGACCGAATGGAAGGTCGACGATGCTGACAAGAAGAAGTGGACCTTCAAGCTGCGTCCCGGCGTCAAATTCCATGACGGCTCGCCGTTCAATGCCGACGCCGTGGTCTGGAACGTCGAAAAGGTGCTGAAGCAGGATGCGCCGCAATTCGACGCCAGCCAGGTCGGCGTCACCGCTTCGCGCATGCCGACCTTGGCCTCCGCCCGCAAGATCGACGACATGACGGTGGAATTGACTACCAAGGAGCCGGACAGCTTTCTCCCCATCAACCTGACCAACCTGTTCATGGCCAGCCCCTCGAAGTGGCAGGCGTTCTATGACAAGGCTGAAGGCGCCGACGCCAAGGCGAAGTCGCAGGCCGCCTGGGCGGCGTTTGCCCGTGACGCGTCGGGCACCGGTCCCTGGAAGATGTCGAAATTCACGCCGCGCGAACGGCTCGAATTGGTGAAGAACGAGGGCTATTGGGACAAGGCGCGCGTGCCCAAGGTCGACCGGATGGTGTTGCTGCCGATGCCGGAGGCAAATGCCCGCACCGCAGCATTGCTCTCCGGCCAGGTCGATTGGGTCGAAGCGCCGGCACCGGATGCGGTCAAGGAGATCAAGCAGCGCGGCTTCCAGCTCCAGGCCAATGAATCGCCGCATGTCTGGCCGTGGCAGTTCTCGCGCATCGAAGGCTCGCCGTGGAACGATATCCGCGTCCGCAAGGCGGCCAATCTCTGCATCGATCGCGAAGGCCTCAAGGAGGGCCTGCTCGCCGGCCTGATGGTGCCGGCCACCGGCACCTTCGAGCCCGGGCACCCCTGGCGCGGCAAGCCGACCTTTGCGATCAAGTATGACCTGAAGGCTGCGCAGAAGCTGATGCAGGAAGCGGGCTACGGTCCGAACAAGAAGCTGACGGTGAAGACCCAGACGTCGGCGTCGGGATCGGGCCAGATGCAGCCTTTGCCGATGAACGAGTATCTGCAGCAGGCGCTGGCCGAATGCTACTTCGACGTTCAACTCGACGTCATCGAGTGGAACACGCTGTTCACCAACTGGCGCCGCGGCGCCAAGGATCCCACCGCCAACGGCGCCAATGCCACCAACGTCACCTATGCGGCGATGGACCCGTTTTTCGCTTTGGTGCGCTTCCTGCAGTCGTCGATGGCCCCGCCCGTCTCGAACAATTGGGGCTTCATCAACAATCCCAAGTTCGATGAACTGGTGAACAAGGCGCGCCAGACCTTCGACCCCGCAGCGCGTGACGCAGCGCTCGCCGAACTGCATGCGGCTTCGGTGGACGATGCGGCGTTCCTCTACGTCGCCCACGACGTCTCGCCGCGCGCCATGAGCCCGAAGGTCAAGGGCTTTGTGCAACCGAAGAGCTGGTTTGTCGACTTCTCGCCGGTGTCGATGGCGCCGTAGGTGCAGGACTTGCGATGTTGCACCCTCTCCCCTTGTGGGAGAGGGTGGCTTCGATGCGTAGCATCGAAGACGGGTGAGGGGTTCTCTCTGCGGACACACCTCCCTCATCTGAACGTCTGCGTCCGCGGATAGAACCCCTCATCCGGCGCGGACTAAAGTCCGCGCCACCTTCTCCCACAAGGGGAGAAGGAAGAAGAGAGTTGCTCGTGTTTGCTTATATCGCCCGGCGTATCGTCTACGTCATTCCGATCGTGCTCAGCGTCGCGCTGGTGTGTTTCCTCCTGGTGCACATTACGCCCGGCGATCCGCTCGTTGCCGTGCTGCCGGCCGATGCGTCGCAGGAACTCGCCGCGCAAATGCGCACGGCCTACGGCTTCGACCGGCCGCTGCCGGTTCAGTTCGGGCTCTGGCTGTGGCGGGCGATCCATGGCGATCTCGGCAGCTCCATCGCCACCGGCCGCCCGGTGCTGACCGAAGTGTTGCGTGCGGTCGGCAACACCGTGACGCTTGCCGTCGCCGCCGCGTTGATCGGCTTCACGCTCGGGCTGTTGTTCGGCCTGATCGCCGGCTATTTTCGCGACACCTGGATCGACAAGGTCGCGACGTCAGTCGCCATCGCCGGCGTCTCGGTGCCGCATTACTGGCTCGGCATGGTGATGGTCATCATCTTCTCGGTGCAGCTCAACTGGTTGCCCGCGGTCGGCGCCGGTCCCGGCGGCTCCGGCGCGTGGGGCTGGGACTGGGAGCACATGAAGTATCTCATCCTGCCGGCGATCACGACCTCGGTGATTCCCATGGGCATCGTCACCCGCACCGTGCGCGCCCTGACGGGCGACATTCTCTCGCAGGATTTTGTCGAGGCGCTGCGCGCCAAGGGTCTGCGTGAACTCGACGTGTTCAAACACGTTATCAAGAACGCCGCGCCGACTGCGCTCGCGGTCATGGGGCTGCAACTCGGCTATATGCTTGGCGGTTCGATCCTGATCGAGACCGTCTTCTCCTGGCCCGGCTCGGGCCTCTTGCTCAATTCCGCGATCTTCCAGCGCGACCTGCCGCTGCTGCAGGGCACGATCCTGGTGCTGGCGCTGTTCTTCGTGGCCCTCAATCTGCTGGTCGATATCGCGCAAGCCGCGATCGATCCGCGCATCAAGCGGGGCTGATCCATGACCGTGATGTCGGATACCGCCCTGCAAGCCGCGCCCGCGACCAAGGCGCGCGGCTATTGGGCGACCGTCGGCCGCCGCATCTCGCGCGACAAGGTCAGCATGGTCTGCGCCTTGGTGCTGGTGCTGATCTTCGCCTCCGCGCTGCTGGCGCCGTGGCTCGGCCTCGCCGATCCCTACCAGGGCTCGATGATCCGCAGGCTTCGCCACATCGGTACGCCGAACTATCCGCTCGGCACCGACGAACTCGGCCGCGACATGCTGGCCCGGCTGATCTATGGCGGCCGGCTGTCGCTGATCATCGGCATCCTTCCCGTGATCTTCGCCTTCGTGATCGGCACCTCGCTCGGGCTTGTCGCCGGCTATGTCGGCGGCAGGCTCAACACCGCGATCATGCGCACCATTGACGTGTTCTATGCCTTCCCCTCGGTGCTGCTGGCGATTGCGATCTCCGGCGCGCTGGGCGCCGGTATCGTCAATTCCATCGTCTCGCTGACCATCGTGTTCGTGCCGCAGATCACCCGCGTCGCCGAAAGCGTCACCACGGGCGTACGCAACATGGATTTCGTCGAGGCCGCGCGCGCCTCCGGTGCCGGGCCTTTCACCATCATGCGGGTGCACATGCTGGGCAACGTGCTGGGCCCGATCTTCGTCTACGCGACGGGGCTGATCTCGGTGTCGATGATCCTCGCGGCAGGTCTGTCGTTCCTCGGTTTGGGCACCAAGCCGCCGGAGCCGGAATGGGGCTTGATGCTGAACACGTTGCGGACCGCGATCTATGTCAACCCATGGGTGGCGGCGCTGCCGGGCGTCATGATCTTTGCGGTGTCGATCTGCTTCAACCTGCTCAGCGACGGCATGCGCAGCGCCATGGATATCAGGAACTGACGCGATGAGTGAGACAAGCCGTTCAGTCGAACTACTGGAACAGGTCGAGGACGTCGGCGGCGCAGCGCAGCCGCTGTTGCAGGTATCGGGGCTGACAAAGCATTTCCCGGTGCGCGGCGATCTGTTCAGTCCTCGCAAGACCGTGCGCGCGGTCGACAATGTTTCCTTCTCCATCGCCAAGGGCGAAACGGTCGGGATCGTCGGCGAATCCGGCTGCGGCAAGTCGACCACGGCGCGGCTGCTGATGCATCTGATGAAGCGCGATGCCGGTGATATCGTCTATGACGGCATGCAAGTCGGCCGCGCGCTGTCGCTGCGTGAATTGCGCCGCGGCATGCAGATGGTGTTTCAGGACAGCTACGCCTCGCTCAACCCGCGCCTGACCATCGAGGACTCGATCGCGTTCGGCCCCAAGGTTCACGGCATGGCGGATGCTGCCGCGCGGATGCTGGCGCGCGAGCTGCTCGGCAAGGTAGGCCTGCGGCCCGAAACCTTCGCCAACCGCTATCCGCACGAGATTTCCGGTGGCCAGCGCCAGCGCGTCAACATCGCGCGTGCGCTGGCGCTGTCGCCGCGGCTCGTGATCCTCGATGAAGCCGTCTCGGCGCTGGACAAATCGGTCGAAGCGCAAGTGCTCAATTTGCTGGCGGACCTGAAGCGCGAGTTCGGCCTCACGTACTTATTCATCAGCCATGATCTCAACGTGGTGCGCTACATCTCGGACCGCGTGCTGGTTATGTATCTCGGCGAAGTTGTCGAACTCGGCCCGGTCGACAAGGTCTGGGATGCGCCGGCGCATCCCTATACGCGGGCGCTGCTGGCCGCGATGCCATCTTCCGACCCCGACAACCGCACCGAGACACCGCCGATCTCGGGCGATCCGCCCAACCCGATCGACCCGCCATCCGGCTGCCGGTTTCACACCCGATGTCCATTTGCGGAGCCGCTCTGCGCAAATGCGACGCCAGAACTCAGCGATGTCGATACAATGGGCCATCAGGCGGCGTGCTACATGGCCATTGCCGGCTCCGGGCACAGCCGCGCACCGGCCAAAGAAAATGACAAGGGAGCAACCGCCGCATGACAAGACCCGATCCCAAACAGGTCAAGGTAATGACCGACGTCGCCGGCGTTCCGCAGGATTCGGAAGTTTCCGCGCGCATCGCCAATTCCATCGGCCCGGCCTTCGACGGTTTTGCGCCGATCGCGGGCACGCTGCCGATGGATCTCGAGCCTGCAAGCTTCCTTCTCGTGCAGAACGCCAAGGTGTCGAAATGAGCGGCGAACCGGCCTTGATGTCGCTGGTGTCGGTCGCCAAGGCGATCGCCGGCAAAAAATTATCCTCGCGTGAGGTGACGCAGTCCTGTCTCGACCGGATCGCGCAATGGCAGCCGCGCGTCAACGCGTTCATGGCGATCGAGGCGGAGGAGGCGCTTGCTGCCGCTGACGCCGCCGACGCTGATCTCGCCAAGGGCAAGAATCTGGGTGTGCTGCACGGCGTGCCGATGGCGCACAAGGACATGTATTACGAGGCCGGCAAGGTCGTGACCTGCGGCTCAAAAATCCGGCGCGAATTCGTGGCTACGACGACCTCGACCGCGCTGCAGCGCCTGAGGGATGCCGGCTCCCACCGGCTCGGCTCGCTGCAGATGGTCGAGTTCGCCTACGGCCCGACCGGCCACAACGTGCATTACGGCGCGGTGCGCAATCCCTGGAATGTCGATCACATCACCGGCGGCTCGTCGTCCGGCTCGGGCTCGGCGGTCGCGGCGCGGCTGACCTTTGCGGCGCTGGGCTCCGACACCGGCGGCTCGATCCGGATGCCCGCGCATTTCTGCGGCGTCACCGGCTTCAAGACGACGGTCGGCCTTATCAGCCGTGCCGGCGCGATGCCGCTATCGCAATCGCTCGACACAGTCGGCCCGCTCGCACAAACCGTCGAAGACTGCGCGCTCCTGATCGGGCTGATGGCTGGCGCTGATCCCGAGGATCCCACCGCCTCGACGCGCCCGGTGCCGAACTACATGGCCGCGACCACAGGCTCGCTCAAGGGCGTGAAGATCGGCGTGCCGACCGCCTTCTATGTCGACGATCTCGATTCCGAAGTGGCACGGGTGCTCGACGAGACCATCGCTACCCTCAAGAGAGAGGGCGCCGAAATCGTCAAGATCGAGCTCCCGGACCAGCGCCAGCTCACCGCCGCCTGCCAGATCGTGCTCGCCACCGAAGCCGCCGCCTTCCACAAGCGTTGGATGATCGAACGGCCGCAGGATTATGGCGCGCAGGTGCTGATGCGGCTGCAGAACGGGCTCGCCATTCCCGCCGTGACCTATCTCGAAGCGATGCGCTGGCGCGGTCCGGCGCTGGCTGCGTACCTCGCGGCGGTTACCGGCACCGATGCCGTGATCGCGCCGGTCGCGCCGATGCCGGCGGCGACCATTGCCGAGAGCGATGTTGGCAACAGCCTCGACGCGGAAGCCGTGATCCAGCGCATCACGCGCTTCACCCGGCCGATCAATTATCTCGGCCTGCCGTCGCTTGCGATTCCCGCAGGCTTCACCGGAAAGGGCCTGCCGGTCGGCATGCAGTTGATCGGCCGCCCCTTCGATGAGGCCGGGCTGTCACGGATCGGCGCGGCGTTCCAGCGCGCCACCGACTATCACCAGCAGGTACCGAAAGCTGCATGAGCAATCTCGTCGAAATCCGCGACCTCAACATCCGCTTCACGGGCGAGCGCACGGTTCATGCCGTCAACGATATCTCGCTCACGCTTGGCGAGGGCGAGGTGCTCGGCCTGCTCGGCGAATCCGGCTCGGGCAAGAGCGTGACCTTGCGGGCGCTGATGCGGCTGTTGCCGAAGAAGCGGACGCAGATTTCGGGCAGCGTGAAGGTGCTGGGCCGCGACGTGCTGGCGATGAACGACGAGCAGCTCTCGGCGTTCCGCGGCCAGACCGTCTCCATGATCTTCCAGGAGCCGGCGCTGGCGCTCGACCCCGTCTACACGATCGGCCACCAGATCGCGGAAAGCGTGATGCGCCATGAAGGCAAGAGCCAGAAGGAAGGGATGGCCCGCGCGCTGGAAATGCTGGAGGTGGTTCGCATTCCCTCCGCCAGGCGTCGCCTCGATGCCTATCCGCACGAGATGAGCGGCGGCATGCGGCAGCGCGCGATGATCGCGCTCGCCCTGGCCTGCAAGCCGAAGATTCTTTTGGCCGACGAGCCGACCACGGCGCTGGACGCCACCGTGCAGATTCAGATCCTGCTGCTGCTCCGCGAATTGCAGCGGGAGTTCGGCATGTCCGTGATCTTCGTGACCCACGACATCGGCGTGGCGATTGAAATCTGCGACCGCGTCGCGGTCATGTATGCCGGCCAGATCGTGGAGCAGGGACGCCTGCGCGACATCGTGCGCTCGCCGGTTCATCCCTATGCCAAGGGCTTGCTGGCCTCGACCGTCCATGGCGCCAAGCGCGGCCAGCGATTGGAGACGATCCCGGGGACGCCGCCCTCGCTCGACAAGGCGCCCGCGAGCTGCTCGTTTGCGCCGCGTTGTACGTTCGCGCAGCCGAGCTGCACCGAACGCTTACCGCCCAACGTGCAAGTATCGCCGGATAGAACCGCGCGCTGCGTGCTGGCGGAGGCGGCGGAAACTTCTGCGGCGAACTGATATGATGAGCCTGGGCTGCGCGCGGCATTCCCCGGATGCTGCGCAGCGCGCCGCGCTTCGCGGCGTGGTGCGCTGCTGATCCGGGGTCCAAACGCTGTGGCAGTAGGTAGGTCCCGGCTCTGCGGCGCAGCGCTTCACGCTGCACCGCGTCCGGGACAAGAGAACAGTTAGCCACCGAGCCCCGGATCGGCCCAGCGCTCGATCTGAGACGGTCCTACGATCTGCTTGGGCTGATGGGGATTGAGCGTGCCTGCGCTGGCGGACCAGCCCTTGGCCAGGATCTGCATCGCAAACAGCTTGGCGTCGATTTCAGATTTGAAGGTTCGGGTCGAGCGGGTCGTGCTCTGCGCAGTCTCGTCCGTCTTGTCTCGACCAAAAGTCACATACCAAATGTCGCCCTTCTTCATGGCTGCATAACGCGTGTGGCGGAAAAAAGTTTCAACGCTGCGACAGCCGCTGCAAGCCGCAAAAGTTTTTGGGTCGTCACATCGGGCAATTATAGCTATCGTTCGGCTGGACGCGACGCGCCGCAACATCCGGGGGCTTCAAATGCAGATTTCCAACGAAGGCATTCTCGTCATTCTCTTCGTCGGTCTGGTGGCCGGCTGGCTCGCCGGCAAGATCGTGCGCGGCACCGGCTTTGGCATCATCGGCGACATCATCGTCGGCATCGCCGGCGCGCTGCTCGCAAGCCTCTTGTTTCCGAAGCTCGGCATCCGCCTCGGCACCGGGCTGGTGTCGGAGATCGTCTACTCCACCATCGGCGCCGTCATCCTGCTGCTGGTCGTGCGGCTGGTCCGCACCGGCGGGCGGTTATAGTTACCTACAGCCCGATGGCTTGAAGTCAGCGGCAGGGACCTGCGCAGGTCGCCTGGCGCCCTCCGGTTAGCCCGGCCGTAAAGTGCGGTGGAAGATAGCGGGTGAGGTCGCGCCGGAAGCGGCGTGCGGCTCGACCTCCATGTCAAGCTCAGCTGGGTCTCGATGTCCGTGATCCCAGTCCCGTTTCCGGGCGGCCTGAGGCCCGAACCCGCCGAGCGGCTGGCGCCGGCGTCAAATTTGCTGCCCAAACAGGCGGTTTCCGTCGTCATCCCCCTCTTCACGGGTATGAACTGGATTGGGGTTAACGTGACTTAAAATAGACGGTGTCCAAAAACATCGGTAAAACCAGCCCGTCACCTGATCCTTTTGAAGAGACACGCATTTATGGCAGTCGCTCCGGTCCGGCGGTCCGAACTCGGTGAAGCGCTGCGCGCCTGTCGCAGCGCCTTTATCGGCGTCGGCGTCATGAGTTGCATGATCAATCTGCTGTATCTCACCGGCTCGATCTTCATGCTGGAGGTCTACGACCGCGTGCTGCCGAGCCGCAGCGTGCCGACCCTGGTGGGTCTGATGATTCTTGCCGGCGGCCTCTACGTTGCCCAGGGCGGCCTCGATCTGATCCGCGGGCGGATTCTCGGCCGCATCGGCACTGCGCTCGATGAAGCGATCAACACGCGCGTGTTCGAAACCGTGGTGCGCCTGCCGCTGATGGTCGGCAGCCGCAACGAGGGCCTGCAGCCGCTGCGCGACCTCGACAATGTCAGGTCGTTTCTCGGCAGCATGGGACCGGGCGCATTCTTCGATCTGCCGTGGCTACCGTTCTACCTCTTGATCTGCTTCGCCTTTCACTGGCTGCTCGGCGTCACCGCGCTGGCCGGCGCCATCATTCTGGTGACGCTGACGCTGATCACCGAGTTCCTGTCGCGCACGCCGGCCAAGGAGGCGATGACACTGGCGGCGCGGCGCAACGATCTGGCCGCCACCAGCCGGCGCAACGCCGAAGTGCTGGTCGCGATGGGCATGTCCGGACGCCTGACCAGCCGCTGGAGCGAGGCCAACGAGACCTATCTGGCGGGCAATCAGCGCGCCAGCGACATCGCCGGCGGCTTGGGGGCGGTCGCCAAGGTCCTGCGCATGATGCTGCAATCGGCGGTGCTTGGGGTCGGCGCCTATCTGGTGATCCACCAGGAAGCCACCGCCGGCATCATCATTGCGGGCTCGATCCTCAGCGCGCGGGCGCTGGCACCGGTCGACCTCGCCATCACCCACTGGAAGGGATTTATGGCCGCGCGCCAGAGCTGGCATCGCCTCAGCAAGCTGCTGGAGCAGATGCCGGCATCGAACCAGCAGACCCTGCTGCAGGCACCGACCAAGCGGCTGTCGGTCGAAGCCGTCAGCATCGTGCCGCCGGGCGACCAGCGCGTCATCGTGCAGGACGTCAATTTCGCCGTCGACGCCGGCACTGGCCTCGGCGTCATCGGCCCGAGCGGTTCCGGCAAGTCGTCGCTGGTGCGCGCGCTGGTCGGCGTCTGGATGCCGGTCCGCGGCAAGGTGCGGCTCGATGGCGCGGCACTCGACCAGTGGTCGTCGGACGTGCTCGGCCGCCACATCGGCTACCTGCCGCAGGACGTTGAATTGTTCGCCGGCACCGTGGCGCAGAACATCTGCCGCTTTGATCCGGAAGCGAAGTCGGAAGCGATCATCGCCGCCGCCAAGGAAGCCGGCGTGCATGAGATGATCATCAAGATGCGCGAGGGCTACGACACCCAGATCGGCGAGCAGGGCGCGGCGCTTTCGGCGGGGCAGGCGCAGCGCGTCGCGCTGGCGCGAGCGCTCTACGGCGATCCGTTCCTGATCGTGCTCGACGAGCCGAACTCCAATCTCGACAGCGAGGGCGACGAGGCTCTGACCCGCGCGGTACGTGCTGCGCGCGAGCGCGGCGCCATCGTGGTCGTGGTGGCGCACCGGCCGATCGGCATCGAGGCGGTCGATCAATTGCTGGTCCTGAAGGACGGCCGCATGCAGGCGTTCGGTCAGAAGGAAACCGTGCTCGGCCAGGTGCTGCAGCGGGTGCCGTCGCCGCCGCCGCCGATCAAGATTGTGTCCGAAGCAGGAGCCGCGAAAAAATGACCGGTGAGCTGAAAGGCGCGCGCCGCTCGATACGCTCGCATCTCATCCTGGGTCTTGCGCTGATGCTGGTGCTGGCCGGCGGGTTCGGCGGCTGGGCCTCCACGGTGCAGATCTCAGGCGCGCTGATCGCACCGGGCTCGGTGGTGGTCGATTCCAACGTCAAGAAGGTGCAGCACCCGACCGGCGGCGTGGTCGGCGAGGTGCGGGTGCGTGACGGCGACATCGTCAAGGCGGGCGACGTCGTGGTGCGTCTCGACGAGACCGTGGTCAAGGCGAGTCTGGCCATCGTCGTCAAGACGCTGAACGGATTGTGGGCGCGCGCCGCGCGGCTGGAGGCCGAGCAGCGCGGGCTCGACAAGATCAAGTTCCCGTCGATGCTGACCGATCGCGCCGATGATCCCGACGTCCGCGACGTCATCGCGAGCGAAACAAAACTGTTCGAGGTGCGCGTGTTCGGCCGTGCGGGGCAGAAATCGCAGTTGCGCGAGCGGGTGGCGCAGCTCAATGAGGAAATTTCGGGCCTCACGGCGCAGGAACAGGCCAAGGAAAAGGAAATCGCGCTGGTGGAGAAGGAACTGGTCGGTGTGCGCCAGCTCTACGAGCAGCGCCTGATCCAGATCTCGCGCCTGACGGTGCTGGAGCGCGACCTTGCCCGGCTGTCGGGCGAGCGCGCGCAATACATCGCCGCGCGTGCGCAGGCGAGGGGCAAGATCACCGAAACCGAACTGCAGATCATCCAGATCGACAAGGACGTGGTCAGCGAGGTCTCCAAGGATCTTCGCGAGGCCAACGACAAGATCGGCGAGTTCGTTGAGCGCAAGGTCACCGCCGAGGACCAGCTCCGCCGCATCGACATACGCGCGCCGCAGGACGGTGTCGTGCTGCAGTCCACGGTTCATACCGTCGGCGGCGTCATCACCGCAGGCGACGCCATCATGATGGTGGTGCCGCGGGCGGACGATCTCTCGGTCGAGGCCAAGGTTAATCCGCAGGACATCGACAAGCTGCAGATCGGCCAGAAGACGTTGCTGCGGCTATCCGCCTTCAACCAGCGCACCACGCCCGAGCTCAATGGTGTGGTGACGCGCGTCTCGGCCGATGTCACCACTGACCAGCGCACCGGCCAAAGCTACTACACCATCCGCGTCTCGATGCCGCCGGACGAAGTCGCCCGCCTCGGCGAGGTCAAGATCATCCCGGGCATGCCGGTGGAAGCCTTCGTGCAAACCGGCGACCGCACCATGTTCTCCTATTTGATGAAGCCGTTCAGCGACCAGTTGATGCGCTCGTTCAGGGAGCGGTGAGGACACTCTCCGCTGTCGTCCCTGCGAACGCAGGGACCCATAACCACCAATGTTAGTTGCTGGACGAAAGCCGTCGAACAGCGTCTCCCAACACGCGCGACACGGCGTATGGGGTCCCTGCGTTCGCAGGGACGACCGACAGGCCGGAGTGTCTCGAACAGCCGCTACCTTCTGTCATATTCATCCGGCCCCATCGCCCAAGCCCACTGCTCATGCCCCGGCGCGTAGGTGCGGTTGGTCTCGGCCGGGTTGCGGTTGACCAGCGGCCGCATGAACATCGGGTGCGTGGCGCTGCGCACCTCGTGCTCGACGGTGAACAGATGCCTGCCGCCGTCGGGGTCGATGATGTCGCGAAAGCGGTATTGATACTGGTTGTCTTCCTGCGAGATCAGGCCGCGCTCCCGCAGGCGGCGGTACGGGCCTGAGAAGTCCGTGATGTAGATCTGCACGTGATGCCCGTCGAATTCCGGAAGCTGCTGGTCGGTCTCGCGGAATTGCAGATACTGATCCTTGCCGGCCTTGACGCGCGCCACGATGCCGTCGCCGTTCAAGAGTTCGGCCGGCATCCCCATGATCGCGGGGTAGAAGGCGCAAATGGCTTTCGCGGTCCCGACCGGCACGTCGAACTCGACATAGGGGATGCCGAGCGTGATGCGCCCGAAGCGCGCGGCATCAGGCTCATAGCAGCGCACGCGATTGCCCCACGGACAGATCGCCTCGACATGATCGTTGCACTCGCTGAACGCAAACGATGTTCCTTCCAGCTTCTTCGCGACCGACGCCAGTCGCGCCAGCAGCGCCTCGCGGCCCGCGATGACGATGCCGGTATGGCCGCGCAGCACCTGCGGCGCGCCATCCGGCAGATGAAACTGGCTCCTGCCGACATTGACCCACATGTTGCTGTCCGACACCATCAGGTAGGGATCGCGGGTCAGCCCGAGGCCGGCGATGTAGAACAGCGTCGCCAGCCGCTGATCGGGGATCGTGACGTTGACATGCTCGAAATGGATCGAGTTGCCGAGATCTTCTGCGGCGCGGTCGAACTGTGGTGGCATGGGTGCGGTCCTCGGGATTCGTAGGGTGGGCAAAGGCGCATCGCGCCGTGCCCGCCATCAGCACTCCGTAGAAGATGGTGGGCACGCTTCGCTTTGCCCACCCTACACATCGGGTCCTCACTTCGACAAATTCTCCAGCAGCAGATTCAACGCCGTCTTCGCAAACTCCTGCATATTGGTTTGCCGGTCCGCACTTCCGGTCTCCAGCGTGAATACCGATTGCGCCGGACCCGCTACCGCCGTGCAGCAATGTCCGGCGGCGTCGCCATAGCGGTTGCCGGTCGGACCCGTCGCGCCGGTTTCCGACAATCCCCAATCCGTCGAGAAGCGCTGGCGCACCTGACTCGCCAGAAGTTTTGCATAAGGCTCGGACGCCGAGCGGATGCCTTTCATCGCCTCGTCCGGAATGTCCATCAACAGCCGCCGCGCATCGCGAGTGTAGACCACGGCACCGCCGAGGAAATAGGCGGATGCGCCCGGCACCGACAGCAGTGCCGCCGAGATCAGGCCGCCGGTTGAGGATTCCGCAACCGCAATCGTCTGCTTGCGCGCGATCAATTGAGCGGCGATTTGTTCGGCTATCGTTATGAGCTCTTTCATTTCAACTCCCAAAAGTCCCGCCAGTCATGTCTTCCTAGCACAGGAGGTCCACGCCTGCCGAGTTGCGGCGCGCGTGCTGCCCTGATTGAATACCTCAAACGACCGCACTGAGGCGGCACACGAGGAAACACCATGACGTCGCCGATCGCGGGCGGCGTGGATTGCGATCTGCATCCCGCCGTTCCGCATTTGACCAGCCTGTTGCCCTATATGAACGACTATTGGCGCGACCAGGTGACGACGCGCGGCATGACCGACCTGGTCTCGCAATCCTATCCGACCAATTCGCCGATCTCCTCGCGGCCGGACTGGCGGCCGGCGCAGGGCAAGCCGGGCGCTGATCTTGCCGACATGCAGAAGCAGGCGCTCGACCGTTTCGCCGCAGCTTACGGCATCTGCAATCCGCTCTATGGCGTGCAGATGGTGTTCTCCGAGGACATGCAGGACGCATTCTGCCGCGCGCTGAACGACTGGCTGGCCAAAGAGTGGCTCGACAAGGACGAGCGACTGCGCGGTTCGATCGTGATCCCGACGCAAAGCGTCGAGAAGTCGGTCGCCGAGATCGAGCGCTGCGCCAGGGATAGTCGGTTCGTCCAGGTGCTGATGCTGGTCATGGGCGACATGCCCTTGGGCAAACGCGCCTACTGGCCGATCTACGCCGCCGCCGAACGGCTGGGCCTCACCATCGGCGTCCATGCCGGCAGCGCCTATCACAATCCGCCGACCTCGATCGGCTGGGGCTCCTACCACATCGAGGACTATGTCGCGCAGGCGACCGCGTTCCAGACCCAGCTCACCAGCCTGATCGTCGAGGGCGTGTTCGCCCGCCATCCGAATCTCAAGATGGTGATGCTGGAATCTGGCTTCACCTGGCTGCCGGCCTATCTGTGGAGGCTGCACAAGTTCTGGCGCGGCATACGGATGGAAACGCCGTGGGTCGATCGCACGCCGCTGGAGATTGTGCGCAGCAATATCCGCTTCTCGCTGCAGCCGGTCGATGCGCCGCCCGATTCGGCAACCCTGAACCGCTTGTTTGACCATATGCAGTCCGACGAATTGCTCTTATTCTCGACTGACTATCCGCACTGGCAATTCGACGGCGACGAGGTGCTGCCCGAGGGAATTTCGTCCGATCTGGTCCGCAAGATCATGATCGATAATCCGCTTAAGACCTACGGCCGGTTGAAGCAGACAGTGACACAGGAGGCGACGCCATGAACATCCAGTTCCGCGACCGTCCGGAGTCGTCAGCGTCTGTCAGCGTCAAATCAGCCATTGCCGATTGCGACATCCATCCGGCCCGCGCGACCGCGACCGAGCTCTACCCCTTCCTGGAAAAGCGCTGGCACGCGCATCTCGAGACCTATGGCAAGCAGGCCTATCACGGCATGATGGAAGGCCCGCCCTATCCGAAGGCGCAGCCCAACGCCTCGCGCCGCGATGCCTGGCCGCCGGAAGGCGGGCCGCAGGGCTCCTCGCTGTCCTTCATGCAGAAGCAGCTCCTCGATCCCTACAACGTGGCCCTCGGCGTGCTCAATCCGCTCGCCAGCGGACAGGGCCTGCGCAACCAGGATCTGGCCGGCGCGATCTGCTCCGCAATCAACGACTGGCAGATCGAGAAATGGACCAGCAAGGACGAGCGCCTGAAGGCTTCGATCGTCGTCGCCAATGAGGACGGCATCTCCGCTGCCGCAGAGATCCGCAAGCGCGCGGGCGATCCGAATTTCGTACAGGTGCTGCTTCTCTCGCGCAATGTCGAGCCGCTCGGCCAGCGCCGCTACTGGCCGGTCTACGAGGCGGCGCAGGAGATCGGCCTGCCGGTGGGCGTCCATGCCTTCGGCTTCGGCGGCAATCCGCTCACCCCCTCGGGTTGGCCGAGCTTCTACATCGAGGAGATGGTCGGCCATTCGCAGTGCCAGCAGACCGCACTTGCGAGCCTCGTGCTCGAAGGCGTGTTCGAGCGTTATCCTGACCTGAAGATGGTGATGATCGAGGCCGGCTTCGGCTGGGCGCCGTCGCTGGGCTGGCGGCTCGACAAGACCTTCGAGCGGCTGCACAGCGAGGTGCCGCATCTCAAGCGCAAGCCGTCCGAATACATCCGCGATCACGTCTGGTGGACCACGCAGCCGATGGAAGACCCGGAGCGGCGCGATCATCTGTTCGAGACGATCGAATGGATCGGTTGGGACAAATTGCTGTTCGCGACCGACTACCCGCATTGGGACTTTGATGAGCCGTCGCGCGTGCTGCCGGCCGGCGTCAGCGACGCCAACCGCGAAGCGTTCTATCTCGGCAACGCGAAGAAGCTGTACGGGATCTCTTGATGGTGCGTCATGTGATTGCCCCGGTGGACGAGCTGCCGCCGGGGACGCGAAAATTCCTCGACATCGACGGACGGCCGATCGCGATCTTCAACGTCAAGGGCGAGTTCTTCGGCCTGTTGAACCGCTGCCCGCATCAGGGCGCAGCGCTGTGCGAAGGCCCGCTGATCGGGCTGGCGCAATCCTCCAATCCGGGCGAGGTCGAATACACAAAACTCGGCGAGATCATCCGCTGCCCCTGGCACGGCTGGGAATTCGACATCCGCACCGGGCAATCCTACTGCGACCCCAAGCGCTTCCGCGCCCGGGCCTATCCCGTCAATGTCGAGCCGGGAGCCGCCGTGGTGAAGGGGCCGTATGTCGCGGAGACGATCGCCGTATCGGTCGAGAGCGATTACGTGGTGGTGGATTTGTAACTGCCGTGGCCTGCCCATTGGGCTTCCGTGTCCTTCCGCGAAGTGCTAGCGTTCAGACCGAACCCACTCATCTGGGGGAACTTTTCACATGAGTGGGTGCGCTTACATTGCTGTTTCCGACGGACCTCACCTCGTTCCTCGACATCATACGCCAGCACGGCGACGTGGCCTACAGCCTGATGTTTGCCTATGCGGCCTCGCATAGCCTGCTGCTTGCGCTATTTGCGGGCTACGCGGCGCACTCGGGTGCGCTGGGTCTTGGAACGCTCATCGCGGTCTGCTGGTTCGGCAGTTTCGCCGGCGACGTCATTCGCTTCTGGATCGGGCGGCGTTATGGCCTCCGCTTGCTCGATCGTTTCCCGCGGTTTGAGCGCCCCGTCCAGACCGCAGTCCGGCTGACAGAGCGCCACTATGTCTGGATGATCCTGTTTCACCGTTTCCCGCACGGCGTCCGCGGGATCGCGGGGTTTGCCTACGGAATATCGCGGCTGCCCTGGTCGACTTTCCTTGCGCTCAACTTCGTCGCGGCAGGTCTTTGGTCCGGCGCCGTTGTCTCGGCCGGCTATGCCTTCGGTCAGTTCTCGGAGAAGTCGATCAACAATGCCTCTTCGGGCCTGGGTATCGTGATGTTGGTCGCATTCCTCGGCCTGTCCTGGTTGCTCAGCAGGAAGCTCGATCAGATCGTGGAGCGGTACTGAAGCCAGGTACGCTCGCCTGTACTGATGTCGATGGGACGTGCATACCGCTTCAGGCGCCGAGGAATCCCCGTCGCAGCAATCCGGCCAGCGCGCCGCGCAGGCTGGCTTCATTGGCGATGTTGCCGTGAGATGTGCTGAAAAGCCGAACTACCAGCCGCTGATATTGTTCGGCCGTAGGTTCAAGGCGCGCCAGCACTGTCTCGCGGAATCGCGAGACCATGGATATGTCGGTCCATCCCAACCCATCCAGATGAATCTGATACCGCCAGCCCGCAAGCTCGAGGGCATTGCCGGCCGGACCCGAAAAGCGCACCGAGGTCGGTGACACCGCGAGCAGGCGACACGACAGGATTTTCCCTTCGCCCGACAGCCAGGCAGGCTCATCGGTTTCGAACATGTCGCCAGGACGGGGCAATTCGAAGCAGACGAGAAACGCGATGAAGGCGATCAGCATCGCGATGCCGGCCCACAGCAGATTGAAGAAGTCGAGCGAGGAAATCTCGTTGGCCGCATAGGGCGAGATGAACGCCCAGAGGATGCTGGCGGCAGAACTTGCGGCGATCAGTCCAAAGATCGCTGCAAGCTTCCAATGCACGCGTGGCGTCGAGCGGTCGCCGCCTTTGTCGGTGGTCTTGAACGGGCGGCCGAACGGCTTGACGATGGCGCTCAAGAGCGTCGCGGTAACCGCAAAGCAGGTGACCGCGTGGGTGGCCTCCATGAATAACGGCAGCGTCCGCCCGCGCGAGATCCAGCTCATGTAGATGATTTGACCGAGCAGCGCCGGCAGGCCGTAGCGCAGGAAGGTATGGTAGTCGGCTTCGAAGGCGGGCAGGCTGCCGAACCAGTAGATCGTCGGCGCGATCAGCAGCAATACCATGAATGGCTTGCTGAGCCAGTTCAGCACCCCGTGAAAATAGTGCCAGCGCTGGGTGAAGCTGAAGCCGCGGCCGAATAGCGGGCCATTGCGGAGCAGAGCGACCTGTATAGTGCCAAGGCACCAGCGAGCGCGCTGGGTGATGTATTCGGGGATGCCTTCAGCGGAAAGCCCGAAGCTGATCGGTTCGTTCAGCCACCAGGTACGGTAGCCGTGCGCAAGCATCGTGTAAGTGAGATTGATGTCTTCCGAAATCGCTTGCTGCGGGAAGCCGCCGATTTCGTCAAGCCGGTCGCGGCGAACGACAAAGGAAGTGCCGACGCAAAACGAGCAGCCCCACGCGTCCTTGGCAGGCTGAAAGACGTCGAAGAAGAAGCGTTGATCGTCGACCCAGCTCTTCCCGGCGAGCAGATTGTGCTGGATCGGGTCGGCGTTATGGTAGTACTGCGGCGTCTGCACGATCGCAACTTCCGGATCGGACAACAGCAGGCCGACCGTGCGTTTCAAAAAATCCTGCCGTGGGGCAAAATCGGCGTCGAGCACCAGGATAACGGGCGCATTGGTCTCGCGCTCGGTCGTCATTAGCCCGTTATTGAGATTGCCGGCCTTGGCGCCGTTGTTGTCTGGCCGCGTCACATGACGAGCACCGACTTTTTCGCAATACTCCCGCAGCCAGTCGCGCCTGGTGTCGTCGAGCACCCAGACCGTCGCATTGGGATAGTCGAGCGCCAGCGCGCTGAGTATCGATCGTTCGAGGATTTCGAGCGGCTCGTCATAGGTGCAGATGAAGATGTCGACGGCGGGGAAGCCACGCGATCCGGATAGTTCACGTTGCGCCGCGTCGGCCTGCGCGGAGCGATCGGTGCTGCGGAACAGGATGACGATCGAGGTCAGCGTGTAGAGAATGGCAAGAGATTCAAACGAGATGAACAGCCGCGGCCACAGGCTTTCGGCCGATAGCGCAAATGGCGGCAACGTATCGTTCCATCGCCAGAGCGCATAGAGGATCAGAAGGGCTGAAGTCGTGATGCCGAACAGGATACGGTCCTTGGCATGCAGCGGATCCAGCAGTCGCGCCATCACCAGAAGCCCAAGGAGGATTCCAATATCCATGGTGAGGATCGATAGGTCATCGCCGGCGCTTGGGAACATCATCGTATCTTTTCCCCGGTGAACGGATTCCAACCTGTTTCGGCCAGCGCCGCCCACGCCGTCGCGCCGAGGTGCGGGCGGCGGTAGTAGAAGAAGTCGGGTACGTTGCCGGTGGGATCGATCGACAACCCCGTCGTCAGTCGCGCGGTGCGTGCGGCGTTGAGTAGACCGGAGCGCGTTTGGTCGGCTTTCAAACTGGCCAGCAGCCGATCGCTCCGCGGTGTGTTGCCGCTGATCCGGTAGGCCAATGCCGCCTGCGCCGTTCCTTCGACCCAGACGCCGTCGCGGTCGCCGTTGAAATCGAAGCCGCCGTCTACCGCCAGGTGAGTTTGCGCGAAATCAAGCGTGCTTCGCCACGCCGCAGGCGCATCCGGCACGGCCATCCATGGCCAAAGCTGAGCGTCGAGCGCGAGCAGGCCTTCATTCGCAAGACTGCCGTCGGGCTTTGTGCCGAGCAGGAAGTGATTTCCGCGGAAGGTACGGTCGAGCAGCCGCCGGGCCCGCCCGGCCGCGTCGGCGTATTTTGGCTCGCCGGTCAGGCGGAACAGCCAGCTCGCGGCGGCGTGGACGTCGGCATTGTGCTCGGTCGACATCCAGGTGAGCGTGACCTGCTGCGGATCGTAGCCATGAACGCCACCGCAGAACCCATCGCCGCAGGCGGTCGTGGCGATGACCCAATCGATCAGGCTTCCGGCGTCGGCGAGATACTGCCGATCGTGCGTCGCCTGGTGCAGCGTCAGCAGCGCCAAGGCCGCCCATGCAACGTTGCCGGTCGAGGTGCCGTCCTGCGCCGCATCCTCGGCCCAGATCCTGGCGTGCTCATCCCACCATCCCGGTAGAATCGGACCCCCGTTGCCAACGGGGCCGGCGCGATAGGCGTTGCGCACTCGATGATCGTGAAAAGTTCGGTCGTTGCGGGCCGCCCGGCTCAATGCGTTACCGATCGGTTTGGCATCCGGCACGTTGCCGCAGGCGATCAGCGCAATGACGGCGAGCGCGTTGTCATAAACAAACGCCGTCGTGGCAATGCCTGCCGGCAGGTTTGCTTCGCCAGCGCCGGGTTCATAACTGCGGATGAAGACGGCATCGGCCTCGCCGGTCAGCGGTGCCACCGCCTTGTTCAGCCCGGCGCAAAACGGGCCGCCGCCCTTTTCCGGCTGCTTGCTCGCAACCGCCATCGAACCTAGGACCATTGCACATAACGCCATTCCGATCGCGTGCTTCATCGCGATACGAACGTGCGAGTGCGGGACCACCAGTTTTCATCGGCCTTCGGCGCCACCGGCTGGGCCATGCCGGCACGGCGTGTATCCGCATCGATCGGATGGTTTTGCGCGGTCTCGCTGTTGCGGCCATCATCATGCGACCACGAGGCCATGAGATTGCCGAGCCGCTGCCAGGTGACCGACATCGACGGCACCATGCCGTTGTCGCGCGTGACGGTAACCCACTGGCCGACCGGGCAGGCTGCAGTATCCGAAGCCTGCGTTTCCCGCACCGGCGCGCCAGCCTCGTTCGCGCCTTCCGGCGTAATGATCGCATAGAGCTCGCGCCGCTCGGTTTGCGGAAACGGCACGGCAAAGCGCTCATCGACCTTGTCGCTGGTCTTCGGCAACACCGCGCTGACGATTCCGGTACGGAACGTACTCCCGTCGATGCGGACACGGGTGCCAGGCATCATGTTCTGTCCTTGCCGGTACGAGAAAATGGCAACCACGAAGCGCTTGTCGCAATCAACAACGGAGCTGATGGTATCGCCGGCGTTGACGTGACGCCCCATCGCAGCGCCGATGGTCAGCACCTTGCCGGGGCCGCGAGAAAGGACGTCCGCTCCTGCCAGGCTCGCAAGCCGCCTCTGCTCGGCGTCGATCAGGCGCTCCAGGTCGCCGAGGACGGCAGATTGCTGCCGCTCCTCGATCTCCATGCGCTGGGCGTCGAGATCGATGTCCCTGCGCTTTTGCGCCAGATTGTTGAGCACAACCAGTTCCTCTCCGACATAGATGCCCCTGTTCAAGGCATTGAGCTGCGCAATCTTTTGATTGAGCTTGGCGCGTTCCGCGTCCGAATTGTGCATGGCCGCGGCATATTGCTGCGTGGTCGGCCTGAGCATCTCCGTACTCGCCGTATTGCGCGTCACGAGGTTGCTTTGCCGTTCTACCAAAACCTTCTTTTCGCCGCTCTGGGCATTGGATTGCGACACGCGGGCGCGCAGCTCCTCGATCTGCGACTGGAACTGCATCTTGAGCTGCTCAGTTTGGCTGGCGAGTTCGGCCTCGAGGGAAGCAACATAGGCGTGGTCGGATGCGCCCTTTGCCCGCGTCGCGTCGAGCTTCTGGCGCGCATCGGATGATTTTTCTTCCAACGAGATCAGCGTGCTGCGGTCGACCCTTGGATTGCTGATCTGCGCCAGCTTGTCGCCGTCGCGAACGTCGCGGCCGGGAAGCGCCGTCAGCGTGTCGATTTCGCCGCCGATCGGTGCGGTCAGCAGCGTCACCGGCGCGTTGACAACGGCGCGGTCGGATTGGTCGGCGGTGATCGGCGGAGCCACGGCCGTCACCATCAATGCCGACAACAGCCCAGCGACACCGACGGCGGAAACTCTCAGGATGGTCGGGTGGCGCCGGGCTCCCGGTGGGAGGCCGTGCTCGAATCCGGAGGAACGTCCAGTCGCACCGGCGTTGAATAGATTGTTCATCAGCTCTCTCTCGGTTGGTGGCGCCCGAAAAAGCGCTTCCTCACGAACCGGCTCCGGTTTCTCCGGCGGCCTTGTTAATGCACTGCAAACAATGCAGGGCGCGATTGGTTCGGGTCAGTTCGGGAAAAAGCCGCAGAAACTTTCGGCCGAAAATGCGCGGTGAACTCGCGTTTCCAGCGATCACATCTGCGACATCATCATGAACGAACGCCGCGCTCCCAACATCATCGCTACCGCACGAGAGGTCTGTTCCGTTCCCTCTTGCGGGGGTTAGGGCCTCCCCCGCAAGGGGGGAGGGAGCCGACCGCCGCGAGACGGTCCGCCCGCAATGACGTGGAAAGACGGCGACCTTACTCCGCCGTCCCCTGTGCCATCGCTCTTCGCTCCATCGCATAGCGCACCAGCGCGGCGAAGCGGTAGATGCCGTGCACGAACTTGCCGTAGGGCATGGTGACGAACAGCGAGAACACCACGCCGAGATGCAGCGCCAGCAGCGGGCCCATCGCCGCCGTCTCGCGCAGCATCAACAGCGCCATGCCGGTCAGGCTGGTGAGAAACAACATCACGATGAACGCGACATCCATGCCGTAGCGCGCTTCATCGACCAGCACGGGATCGCGCTTCCATCGCTCAGCGAGCAAACCGATCGGCCCGATCAGCAGTCCGATGCCGCCCAGCGTGCCTAGCACGACAGGCAGATCCCACCATGCATATGGGGCCTCGCGTGCCAGCAGATAGTGATAGAGCGTCGCGACGCAGGTAGAGGCGAAGCACAATGCAAAGCCGTAGAATGTCAGGTGATGATAGAGCCTGCGACGATCGGTCGGACGGTCGTCCTCGTTGAAGCAGCCGACCCCGCCGCCGTCGAGATAGCGCAACTCGCCGGCATCGCGGATGGCTTGCAGCAGTGCGGCCATGTCGGTCCTCATGCCAACGGGCTCACCGATGTCGCGCCAGAACGCCCGTACGCCCATTACCAGCGCCACGATCGCATAGAGAAATGCCGCGCCGAATAGCGCCGCCATCGCGTTATGCGGCATCAATTTGTAGAACGCGCCCGGGCCGGTATGGACGCCGAGCAGCACCTGACGGTCGTGCAAGGCGGCAAAACCGAAAATGAACGCGGCGACGCTGAGCGCGGCAACAAGGCTGATGACGAGCCCATTGCGCGCGAAGGCGCCGGAGAAGGCGCGCGGCCACGCATAGGCCGCATAGGATTCGGCCCGCGCCACCGCCAGCGTCCTCGGTACATTGACGTTGAATTCATGCGGCGGCGAGAACTGGCAGTCGGTGTAGCACGCGCCGCAGGAATGGCAGAGATTGGCGAGGTAGTTGAGGTCGCCGTCGGAGAACGCGCGTCGCATTTCCATAGCCGGAAATACCGCGCAGAGGCCTTCGCAATAACGGCAGGAATTGCAGACCGTCATCAGGCGGTCGGCTTCGTCAAGGATTCGCGTTCCGTGCATCCGTTGCTTCCTGCCTTCGGGCGAACCCGGTTACTTCGTCAGCCCCTTGCCTTCGAGCCATTTCTGGATCAGGTCCGCGACCTCGGCGTTGTTCTTGTCCATCATCACCATGTGCGAATTGCCCTTGATGCCGGCCTGCGGGAGGTCGACGACATCGACGCTGCCGCCCGCGGCCTTGATGGCGTTCGCAAAGGCGATGCCGTTGGCGCGGATTTTCGGCCAGCGCGAATCCTTCTCGATATAGTCGCCGTAGACGATCAACGTCGGAATGTTTTTGAGGACATCGACCTTGGCGGGATCGCCGACCCCGGCGGGCTCGATCGCAATCAGCGCCTTGACCTTGTCCGGCCGTGCCTGCGCCACCTTGAAGCCGAAACTGCCGGCCTGACTGTGGAACAGGATGATGGACGGACCGACGCGGTCGATCTCGGCGATATAGGCGGCGATAATCGCATCATCGGTCGTGGTCCAGCGCGGCACGTTCTGCTTGACGAAATTCTCATAGCCTTCGTTCGGGAACTGGCTGCCCGGCATCAGCTTTCGCTTGGCCGGGTCCGGATTGTAGGAGCCGGCACCGTCACCGATGCGAAAGCGTTCGAACGGATTGGCGGTCGTGAGGAACACCGGCTCGCTCTTGAAGATATCAGGATACTGCGCCCAGCCGGCGCGGCCGCGCTCGACTGCATCCGAATTGTACACGGCCCAACCCCTGCGCAGGAAAT
Source organism: Bradyrhizobium sp. CSA112 (assembly GCF_029051645.1). Classification (GTDB taxonomy): domain Bacteria; phylum Pseudomonadota; class Alphaproteobacteria; order Rhizobiales; family Xanthobacteraceae; genus Bradyrhizobium. The sequence continues at coordinate 86,278 of NZ_JAACFS010000018.1, read as the reverse complement.
AGTTCAGCCAGCCCTCGCGTCCGTCCGGCGTGGTCTCGTAAGTGACGCCGGTTAGGCCGCCGCCGTGCCACATCAGAAGCGGATAGGCGCCCTTTTCGTTGGCGGGCAGAAAGTACTGCACATACATCTGCTCGACCTGATAGGTGCCGTTGGGATCGACCTTTGCGGGTACGCCGCCCGGCGTGAAGGTGACTTCCTTGACCGGCTTGCCGGAAATTTCGACAAGCCTCCCGCCGACATGGAACGAGCCCATGTCGCGCAGCGCGATCGGCTCGGCCGCGTTGGCCAGCGTCGCGGACATCAGAACTGCAACAGCAGAGACAATCGCTACGCGCATCATCAATCCTCCCTTTGGCTCCCTCTCCTCGCAAGCGGGGCGAAGCGCTTCGCGTTAATTCCTCGCATTCTTCGCCGCTTCCCGTCCCGCAACCCGTCCGAACACGCTGCCGATGGTCATGCCGATGCCGGCCGCATAACCCTTGCCGAGCACGTTGCCGGCCATGATCTCCCCGGCCGCGAACATGTTGGCGGAAGGCTTGCCGTCCTTCATCACGATGCGCGACTGCCTGTTCACGCGGGTGCCGAGATAGGTGAAGGTGATGCCGGGCCGCACCGGATAGGCGAGATATGGCGGCGTTTCGATCTTGCGCGCCCAATGCGTCTTGGGCGGCGTCAATCCCTCAGTGCGGCAATCGTCCAGGATGGTGTGATCGAAGGTGCCGGGCCGAACTGCGGCGTTGAAATCGGCGACGGTGTTCTCCAGCGCGGCTGGCTCCAGTCCGAGCTTGCCGGCGAGTTCGGCAAGTGTCGCACCCGCGATCGGCGGAAACAGCGTCGGCATGAAGCTGGTCACCACTGTAGAATCGAAAATGATGTGGGCGATCTGGTCCGGCTGCGCGGCCACCAACCGGCCCCAGATCGCGTAACGCTTCGGCCAGATGTCCTCGCCCTCGTCATAGAAGCGCTGGGCATGCTTGTTGACGACGATGCCGAACACGACCGAGTCGTGCCGCGTGATGATGCCGCCGTCGAATTTCGGCGCGCGGGCGTCGATCGCGACCGCATGGCATTGGGTGGGATCGCCGATGTCCTGCACGCCCTTGTCGAGCAGCATTTTCAGGATCGAGCCGCGGTTATAGGGTGTGCCGCGGATCAGGAAATTGTCGGCCGCCTCGCCCCAATACTCCTTCAGCCATTCGATGTTGGCCTCAAACCCGCCGGCGGCGGCCACCAGTGCGGACGCGCGGATTTCGCTGGCGCCATCGATCGGCTGCTTCAGCGTCGCGGAAAGAAACATGCCGTCCTCGATCTGGAGGTCGGTGACCTCGGCGTCGTAGACGATCTCGACGCCGAGTTTTTCCGCCGTGAGATAAAGCGCGTTCAGCATCGCACGCCCGCCGCCGAGGAAGAACGAATTGGTGCGGCCAAGACTCAGCGTGCCGCCGAGCGAGGGCTGCCAGCGCACGCCCTGTTCGACGATCCAATTCAGGATGTCCTTGGACTCGGCGATCATGAACTTTGCCAGTTCCTCGTCGGTCTGCCCGCCGGTCAGGCGCAACAGATCGTCCCAGAATTCGTCTTCCGTGTAAGGACCGGTGAGAATGTCAGTGGCGGCATCGTGCGCGCAACGCATGTTGCGGGTATGGCGGGTATTGCCGCCGCGATAGAATTTCGGCGCGCCCTCCAGCACCAGCACAGAGGCGCCAGCGCGGCGGGCGCCGATGGCGGCGCAGAGGGCGGCATTGCCGCCGCCGATCACCAGCACATCGAATTTTTGAGTCAAATCGACCATGCGCTCTTGTTGTCGTTGTTGGCATGGAAATCACACCGGCGCCCCGGCGGGCAGATCCATCGGCCCCGGCGTTTTTCTAGCCTGACAGAGCGACCGCGTCACGCGCGGCGTGCGCTCGCATCGGTGATCTGCGCAGCTGCATGCGACGATGTCGCATGCGGCGCGCGAATATCCGCGCGGTCAGAGATGGTTCTGCACCGAGGCAAGCAGCCAATGCCGAAAGGCCGACAGCTTTGGCGGATCGGTTCGCCCCGACGGCGAGACCAGATAGAAGCCGGCATCGACCGGCAGCGAGATCTTGAAGGGAACAACCAGCCGGCCCTTGGCGATGTCCTCCTGCACATAGGCGGTGCGTCCCATGGCGACGCCGACGCCGTCGATCGCGGCCTGCACAGTCATGAAGATCATATCGAAGGTGGCGCCTGGCTGTTTGGAAAAATCGGCCGGCAGTCCGGCCGCGGTCAGCCACAGCCGCCAGTCGTCACTGTTGGCGTTGCTGGTGTGCAGCAGCACGTGGTCCCTGAGGTCCTCGGGGCATTTCAGCGGCTTGTTGCCCTTGAGCAGCGCGGGGCTGCACACGGGAAACAGCTCGTCCGCCATCAGCCAGTCGGCGCGAACGCCCGGCCACTGGCCGCGACCGTAGCGAATGGCTGCGTCGACCTTGTCGCGCTGGAAGTCGACCAGGCTGGTCGACGTGGTGATGCGCACGTCGATGCCGGGATGGGCTTCCTGAAACGAGGCGAGTCGCGGCAGCAGCCATTTGGCGGCCAGCGACGCCAGCGTCGACACCGTCAGCACACGGTCGTCGTCCTTGCGCAGCAGGCGGTCGGTCGCGAGGCGGAGATCGTTGAAGGCGGCGCGGATGCCCGGAAGGTAGTCCTGCGCTTCCGCCGTCAGCGCCAGCGAGCGGTTCTGGCGGATGAACAGGCGAACGCCGAGCTCTTCCTCCAGCCGCTTGATCTGGTGGCTGATCGCGGTCTGCGTGACGTTCAGCTCGGACGCCGCCTGCGTGAAGCTCAAATGCCGGGCCGCGGCCTCAAATGCCCGCAATCCATTCAGCGACGGCAGCCTGGCAGTCATTTTAGGGCCTCAGATGCATGAGTTTATATCATCCGAAACGGTACAAAGTGTCGTTTGTGAAAAGCCCCTGTAGGGCCGATATTCGCGAAGACAGATTAGCTACAGGAGCCGAAAATGTCCACTTACACCCATGAATCGATGATAAATCATCATGAACCGGGGCTCTTGGCCCAGTTGGCCGAAACCCTTCATGTCTGGCGGCAGCGCTACCGGTCGCGACGCGAGCTGGCGAGCTGGTCGGAGCGGGAGCTGCACGACATCGGCATCTCCTGGAGCGATGTCGCCTACGAAGCCGAAAAGCCGTTCTGGCGGGCTTGAATGGCAGCCAGGCTGGCGCCGCCCGATCACGGGGACGCCAGCCGATTTTTTGCTCCGCGGGAGTGACCGATGACCACGATGCGGCTCGACGATCTCAGGCAATATTCCGACGTGCTGCGCGCGCATCATGGCGAGCTGGTAACCGTACGCTTCGTCGAGCCGCGCGATGCGGAGGCGCTGCAGAACTATTTCCGCTCGCTGTCGACGCGCTCCCGCTACAACCGGTTCCTCGGCGCGGCCAGCGAACTGTCGCCGTCTGAGCTCGAGCGCTTCATCCATGTCGGTGAGGCCGATCGATTCAGCGTGGTCGCGACCATGCGGATTGACGGCCGCGAGACCATCGTGGGCGAGGCGCGCTATGCCTTTGACGGTGATACCACAAGCATCGAGTTCGGCCTTTCGATCGGCGACCGCTGGCAGGGCCGGGGCATCGGCAAGGCGCTGTTGAAGAATCTTGAATGTCGCGCGGCTTCGTTCGGCGCCGCGCGCCTGTTCGGCGACACGCTGCGCTCGAATGACGCAATGATCGCGCTCGCCCGCAAGTCGGGCTACGCCTTCACCAATACCCCCGGCGACTGGAAGCTGACGCGCTTCCAAAAACCGATCCAAGAACAGACCCATGTCGAACCGCAAGATATCCCCTGCGCCAGTTGGCGGCTTGCCGCCGTCTCTCCCAGCGCAATGTCCTCGCTTGCGGTCTGACAACTGAGCCCGGTTCTGGCTGCACCAGAACCGGGCTTTTTCTCAATGGCCTGAAAACACCGGCTTGCGCTTGTCGATGAAGGCCTGCACGGCCTCCTTGTGATCGGCGGTCGTGGTCAGGCGGACCAGACGTTCGGCCTCGTGGTCGCGGGCGGTGGCGAAGTCGAATTGCAGCGCCTCGTCGAGATTGTCCTTCATATAGCGAAGCGCCAGCGTCGGCCCCTCCGCCATAGACCTGGCGAGCGCAAAGGCCTCGGCCTGCAGTCTGTCATCAGGCACCACGCGGTTGACGAGGCCGATCGCCTCGCACCTGGCCGCATCGACCTTCTCGGCGGTGAACATCAGTTCGCGCGCCCGCGAGGTCCCGACCAGCCGCGTCAGCAGCCAGGCGATGCCGTAGTCGCCGGAGAGGGCCACACGGAGATAGCCTGTCGAGACGAACGCCGACTGCGCGGCGATGCGGATGTCGCATGCCAACGCGATCGCAAGCCCCGCACCGACCGCTGGGCCGGGGAGTGCGGCAATCGTCGGCTTGCGCACCGATGCCAGCGCGCCGGTCAGCAGCCGCTGCCGCTCCTGCAGATCGGCGACCTTCTCCTCATCGGACATTTCGAGCTTTTTCTTGTCGCGGTGCGCGCCCATGCCCTTGACGTTGCCGCCGGCGCAGAATGCGGCGCCCGCGCCGGTGAGCAAGAGCACGCCGACATCGGGGTTCTCGCCGCAGGTCTTGATCATCGTGCGCAGGGCCGGCGTCAGCGTGTCCGACATTGCGTTGCGCACCTCGGGGCGGTTCAGCGTGATGATGGCGACGCGGTCGCGGATCACGCAAAGCAGTTCGTCGGTGCCGGTGTCGATTTTGGTTTCGGTGGTCATGGGTCCCCCAGTAATTGATTTCTGTCATTCCGGGATGGTGCGCTAGCACCAGATCCGGAATCTCGAGATTCTCAGGTGCGCAATTGCGCACCATAGTTCGCTTCGCGCCCCGGAATGACGGCATTGGCTGCTAAAACTTCTCCACCCACGGCCGCAACTCAACCTCCCACGTCCAGGCGCTGCGCGGCTGTTGCAGGACGCTCCAATAGCTCAATGCGATGGCGTCGGGATCGAGCATCGAGTCCGGCCTGTCGGCAGGTTCGGCGCGGGCGGCGCTGCGGATGCCGCCGTCGATGACGAAATGCGCGACATGAATGCCTTGCGGCGCCAATTCGCGGGCCATGCTCTGGGCAAGCCCGCGCAACGCGAACTTGCCCATCGCGAACGGTGCCGACTGCGGATAGCCCTTGACGCTGGCGGAAGCGCCGGTGAACAGGATCGCGCCATGCCTGTTCGGCAGCATGCGCTGCGCCGCCTGCTGCGCCACCAGAAAGCCGCCGAAGGCCGAAACGGCAATTGCCTGCGCAACATCCGCCGGCACGAGGTCGGTAAAGGCGCCGCGCGCCCGTCCGCTGGCGTTGTAGACGACGAGGTCGGGCGTGCCGATCTCGCGCTCCACCATGCCAAAGAGACGCTCGACCTCCTCGGCATCGGTGGCGTTGCAGGCAAAGGCACGGGCGCCGGTTTCGGCGCAGAGCGCGCCGAGCTTTTCGATCTTGCGCGCGGCGAGCGCAACCTTGATGCCTTCGCGCGCGAACAGGCGCGCCAGCGATGCGCTCAATCCCTCGCCGACGCCGACGATCAGGGCAATCTTGTATTTCGGAATTTCCATGAGCGCTCTCCAGGGAAGGCCGGGACTTGTTATCTAGGCACGCAATCCCGCCGGGCAACCTGCCGAAACGGTGATAGGCTCGAGATCGCGCCTATTGGCCGCATCTCGCAAAATCCGATGGAGCGGAATGTCCTTGTAGCGGAAATAACTCGGTGCCGATGATGCGGTATCCGTCCGCCATGGGGTGGTTCTCCAATTATGCTTGTTGACGGCGTGATGGCCTGCGTTATCGGTAGATGATCAAGATCGGGCGGAACGAACAAGGGCTAAATATGCATCCAATCATGCATGATCGCGGGGCGGCTTCGGCAAACCAGCCGGGCTTGCTCGCGCCTGATACGACGGGAATGAATTTCTACCGGGCCGATCCGGCGCTAACAGATCTGCTGCGGCTGCATCTCCCCGATGCGCTGTTTCGCCATATCGAGCCGCATCTCGATCGCCTCGGCGAACTGGCCGGCGGTTATCTCGACGAATGCGCGCGGCTCGCCGATCGTCACACGCCGATCTTGCATCAGCGCGACAAGTTCGGGCGCGACAGCCAATACATCGAATACCATCCGGCCTACCGCGAGCTGGAAAAGGCCGCGTTCGGCGAGTTCGGCATTCACGCGATGTCGATCCGCAAGGGCATCATGGGCTGGCCGGATAAATACCCTGTCGTGGCCAAGCACGCCTTCACGTTTCTGTTCAATCAGACCGAGTTCGGCATGGGGTGTCCGATCAACGTCACCGACGGTTGCGCCAAGCTGCTCAACAATTTCGGCAGCGAAGCGTTGAAGGCGAAATATCTCGACGGCCTGACCCAGACCGATATGAGCAGGCTGACCCAGGGCGGCCAGTTCATGACCGAGAAGGAGGGCGGCTCTGACGTCGGCACGCTGACGACGGCGGCCGTGCAGGAAGGTGATCACTGGCGGCTCTATGGCGAGAAGTGGTTCTGCTCCAACGCCGACGCCAAGGTGGTGATGCTGCTGGCGCGGCCGGAAGGGGCGGGCCCGGGCACGCGCGGCGTCGGGTTGTTCCTGATGCCGCGGTATCTCGACGACGGGTCGCAGAATCACTACCGGATCGTCCGCCTGAAGGACAAGCTCGGCACCCGCTCGATGGCCTCGGGCGAAATCAGGTTCGAGGGCGCGATCGCCTATGCCGTCGGCAAGCTCGATCGCGGCTTCGTGCAGATGGCGGAGATGGTCAATTCGTCCCGGCTTTCCAACGGGGTCAAGTCCACCGCGCTGATGCGGCGCGCGCATCATGATGCGATGACGGTGGCGAGAAACCGCGTGGTGTTTGGCCAGAGGATCATCGATCTGCCGCTGGCGAGGCGGCAATTGATGAAGATCATGTTGCCGACCGAGCAGGCGCTGTCGATGAGCTTCCTCACGGCGGACGCGCTCGATCGCGCGGAGGCCGGCAGCCAGGATGCGGCAGCACTGTTACGGATCCTGACCCCGACCCTGAAATTCCGCGCCACCCGCGACGCCCGAAAAGTCTGCGGCGATGCGTTGGAGATGCGCGGCGGCATCGGCTACATCGAGGAATTCGCGACCGCGAGGCTGCTGCGCGACGCGCATCTCGGCTCGATCTGGGAAGGCACCGGAAATATCGTCGCGATCGATGCGCTCACGCGTGCCGTCGGCCGTCATGGCGCCGATGCCGCGCTCGCCGCCGATCTGCACGCCCGTCTCGACGACAGCGCCAACGTACCGCAGGCCTGGCGCAACCGCCTGCGCGAATTGACCGATCGCTCCGTCGGCTTTGCGCGCGAAGTGGCAAGCCGCAGCGACAATGAGGGCGATGCGCGGCGCGCCACCAGCCTGCTCTATCATGTCGCCAGCGCGGTGGCGCTGACTTGGGAGGGCGGGCGTATTCACGAGATGCGTGGCGACGCCAGGCGGCTGTTGCTGTCGCGCATGGTCATCGACCATCGCGTCTCGGCGGGCGACCCGTTCCGGCTTGCGGAAAATGTTACCCAACGCGCCATCACGGGCCATCTGCTCGGCGATCGCAGCGTCGGCATGGCCGAGGTTGGCGAATTGCTCGTCGCAGCGTAGGCTGGCTTCAGTTCTGGTTTAAAAAATAACAGAAATTGAAGGGGAGGCACCGATGAAGGCCGCTGTTCTGCATGAAGTCAACACGCCGCTGGTGATCGAGGATGTAAGCGTGCCGAACCCCGGCCCGCGCGAAGTTTTGATCCGCACGCGCGTCGCCGGCCTCTGTCACTCCGACCTGCACTTTATGGAGGGGCTCTACCCGCATCCGCTGCCTGCGGTGCTCGGGCATGAATCCGCCGGTGTCGTCGAAAAGGTCGGCTCCGACGTCACCTATGTAAAACCCGGCGATCACGTCGTGACCTGCCTGTCGGTGTTCTGCGGCACCTGCGACAACTGCACCACCGGCCGCACGGTGCTGTGCACCGACACCACCGTGAAGATGCTGCCCGGCCAGTCCAACCGCCTGTCCTGGGCGCGCGCGGAGAAACTCAACCAATTCCTCAATCTGTCGTCGTTCGCCGAGCAGATGCTGGTGCACGAAAACGCCATCGTCAAAATCCGCAAGGACATGCCGCTGGAGCTCGCGGCGCTGATCGGCTGCGGCGTCATCACGGGCTATGGCGCTGTGGTCAACACGGCCAAGGTTCAGGCCGGCGAAACCGTCGCGGTGATCGGCTGCGGCGGCGTCGGCATGGCCGCGATCAATGGCGCCGCGATCGCCGGCGCCGGCCGCATCATCGCGATCGACACCAACCCGGCCAAGCTGCAGCTTGCGACCAAGCTGGGCGCGACCGACATCGTCGATCCCGCGAGGGGTGACGTGGTGCAGCAGGTGCGTGAACTCACCGGCGGCGGCGTGCATCACTCCTTCGAGGTGCTCGGTCGCAAGGAAACCGCGGAGCAGTCCTTTGCGATGCTGGCAGCGGGCGGCACCGCAACCATCGTCGGCATGATTCCGTTCGGCCAGAAGATCGAGCTGCACGGTTTCGACTTCCTGCGCGAGCGCCGCATCCAGGGCTCGTCGATGGGTTCCAACCATTTCCGCGTCGACATGCCCCGCCTGGTCGAATTCTACATGCGCGGCAAGCTGCATCTGGAGGACTGGATCTCGGCCAAGCTGAAGCTCTCCGAGATCAACGAGGGCTTTGCCAACATGAAGGCCGGCAAGACGCTGCGCAGCGTGATCATGTTCGATGCGTGAGGGGTGTAGCACGCGATGTCGTCCCGGCCTCGTGCGCAATTGCGCATCAGGCGCCGGGACCCATACGCCGCGGCCGAAGGAAATGGCACACGGGGAGACGGCCTCTCTCCCGACATGCAGCGGTGGTTATGGGTCCCTGCTCCCGTGCGCAATTGCGCACTAGGCAGGGACGACGCGGTGAGAGCTCGGCCTACCGCGACACGTGCGCGGACACCGCGAGCCATTTGCCGTTCTGTCTCGCCCAGCAATCGGTATAGCGCCCGTGGGCCTGCTGGCCATCGGCGGTCGTATAGCTGGTGGCGGCGTGGATGATGGCGAAATCGCCAAGGATGCGGATTTTCACGTCGTGCGCGGTGAGGTTCTTGATGGTCACGGGTACTGCCGTCTGTTTCAGAAACTCGGCGCGATCGACCAGCGACTTGTCGGGGTTCGAACAGTAGAAGTCGGCGGCAAGAATTTCGTCGAAGCGTTTGACGTCGGAGTTCTGGACGGAAGCGACGTAGTCGCGGTTGAGCTCTGTCAGCTCGGCGAGGTCGTTGTTCATGATTTCCTCCGGTCCTTGTTCGTCAATGCAGAGTGGCCATCATGCTGTTCTCGGGGGGCGCTTGATCACGACGCGGGCGAGCGAGCCAAGCACGTAACCCGCAAGCGAGAAGGCGAGTGGCGGCAAGAGCGCCTTGAGATCAAAGATGGTTTGTTCAAGCGTCGGTGGCGCCAGCAGAAGATCCAAGTTCAGGAATACAAGCGGCGATATCACGAGCAGCGCCAAACGGAGCCGGTGTTTGGCAAAAGTGCATAATGCTGCAACGATAACGGCCGTGGCGCTGAACAGGCCATAGGCAATCTCAAAGCCGAGAGCGTGGCGGATGTTGAAAGCAGTGGCCAGCAACAGACCCCAAACAAGGCCGGCCATCAGAAGCGCGGCATCGTCGATGCTCCGGAAAAGCGGCAGATACCCCAGTGCCAGGAATGCCAGAATCGACAGGGCGGGCCAGGCCGCGACAAATGTGCCATGCATCAGCCCCCACAAGTGGAATGTTGGCCAGCCGAGCGCGGCATAGGCATAGCCAAGCGGCCACATCAGCAGGAAGCCGGCAACGACGGCGATGACGCTTTGAATGAAAGTCCGCATGGCGCTTTCAACGGTCCCGCTTCACCCTCGTGGCGAGGAGGTGCGCTTGCGCGCAACTCCTGCCACGCAGCGTCTTCAATCATCAAACATCGGCGGCGGTTTGAAGCCGCCGAACTCGCGCTCGATCAATTCCGCCAGCTTCAGCGGCGTGCGGTCCTCCAGCCACGGGCCGACGATCTGCACGCCGACCGGCAATCCGTCCGGCGAAAAGCCGGTCGGGATCGCGGTCGAGGGCAGGCCGGGGAGCGTGGCGATGCCGGGCCAGGAGAGCTGGTCTGGATAGACGTAATCCTTGTCGTCGACCTTGATGCGGCGCTTCTCCTGGTCGTCGGAATGATCGTGCGGATAGGCCGGCGTGGGCATGATTGGGCAGATCACCGCATCGTAAGTCTTGAACAGTTCGCGCCACTGCGCGCGCAGGCGAGCGCGTCCGCCATCGGCCATCAGCCAGTCGCGGTGACTGAGCACGATCCCGCGCAGGCGCTCGGCGCCAAGGCTGGTGTCGTCGGTGGATAGCGCCGCAGCGGCAGCCTGCGCGCCGGCGTAGCCTTCCGGCGGGAAGGACGCGGCGAGGAACGACATCAGCATCCGCATATAGAGCCGGGACGACTCCGCAAAGTTCGGCAACAGCGGACTGTTGCGCTCGACCTTGGCGCCGGCCTTGCCGAGATTGCCGGCGAGCGTATCGATCGTGCCGCGCACCGTCTTGTCGGTCGGCATGACCGGATCAGTCTCGACCACCAGCACGCGAAAATCCTTCAGCGCTGTCTGGCGCGGCGGCAGCAGTGCGAGCTTGTAGCCCTTGCCGGCCTCCAGCGGATCGGGCCCTGCGATCGTATCGAGCAGCAGGGAGAGATCGGCGGCGCTGCGCGCCATCGGACCGACCACGGCAAGGTCGCGGTCGAGCGGTAGCGGCTGGAACGGCGGCGGCGTGTGGCCGCGTCCGGGCACCAGCCCGAAGGTCGGTTTGTGCGCATAGACGCCGCAATAGAATGCCGGAACGCGCAGCGAGCCGCCGATGTCGGAGCCGAGCGACAGCGGCCCGTAGCCCGCGGCGAGCGCCGCCGACGATCCGCCGGAGGAGCCGCCCGGCGTGCGGCCGAGATCGAACGGGTTATTGGTCGTGCCGTAGATATCATTGTAGCTCTGCCAGTCGCCAAGCCCGAGCGGGACGTTGGTCTTGCCAAGGATCACGCCGCCAGCGTCCTTGACGCGCGTGATCGAGAGTGCGTCCTCGGTCGGCGTAAAATCCTTCTGCGCCGGAATGCCCCAGGTCGTCGGCAGGCCTGCGATGTTGTAGGATTCCTTGACCGTCACGGGGAGACCGAGCAGCGGCTTCTTCACGCCGCGCGCGAGTTCGGCGTCGGCGGCACGGGCCGCCGCAAGGCCACGCTCGAAATCGCGAACGCAGATTGCATTGATCTTCGCATCGTGCCGCTCGATCCGGCTGATCGCGTCCTCTGCCAGTTCGACCGCTGAGACTTTCCTGTCAGCAAGCGCAGAGGACAGTTCGACGGCGGTCTTGAAACTCCATTGCGATTTGGCCAAGGCGTACTCCCGCTCTGTTTTTCGAATGCGGCGCGGATGATGCTCAGTTTGCGCGCATGCCGCAAGAGCAATAGCTGTACAGCGGCAGAACGGTCACATTGCTATTCTCTTGGCGGCAACACCGTTTGCGCGCTAGTCTTCCGTTCAACGAAAAATGAAAACAGCGCGGGAGGCTCCGATGAGATCGGCGCAGATGAAATTCGCAAAATTCATGCGCCGGGTCGGCGCCATCAAGCACGAGCCTGCTTCGGAAGGACATGTTCTTCCCCGAGATCGGCGGGCTCAACGGCAGTTGATGCCACTCGTCCGGAATGTCTGCGAACCAAAATCAACGGGCAGAGGAAACCATGCCGCCCAGCGCGAGCCGGAAATTTCCCATGTTGTCCACCAAGCGGCTGACCTTGCGGGCCGCGGCGCCAAAGGACGTCCCTGCGTTTCGGGCGTTATTGTCGGTTCCCGACGTAACGCGTTTTTCCAATTGGCCCGACGCGCCGTCCACGACGCAGGTCGAACGTTTCGTGCGCTGGATGTCCAAGGTCCACGGCTCCGGCAAGGGGTGTGCCTGGATCATCGAGATCAGCGGCTCAAAGGCGCTGGCCGGCGCGATCCGCTTCAACAGTTTCGAGAAGAAATGGCGGTGCGGCCAAATCGGCTACGAGTTGCATCCGGATTATTGGGGCAGGGGCCTGATGACGGAGGCGGTGCGGGCCGTGGTCGCGTGCGGACATGAGACCTTCAGGCTCAATCGTATCGATGCCTGGACGATGCCCGGTAATGCCGCGTCCGACCGCGTGCTGGAAAAGTCAGGCTTTCATTATGAAGGCACGTTGCGGCAAAAGGCATGGTTCAAGGGCGCGTTCCATGATTTTCGAATGTTCGGCCGGATCGCGGGAGACGCCGTGAGTGCGAACTGAGACACCGGCTACGCCGTCCCGATCAATATCCCGACCGCGAGCACGATGACGCCGCCCAGCACGATCTGGAACACCGCTTGCAGGAATGGTGTGTCCATATATCGCGCGCGGATAAAGGCGATTGCCCACAGTTCGAAGAACACGATGATGCAGGCGATCACGGTCGCGATCCAGAACGCGTTCGGCCAGGAGTCGGGAACGAGATAGGGCAGGGTGTGGCCGATACCGCCCAGCGTGGTCATCAACCCGCAGGTCAAGCCGCGCAGCCAGGGCGAGCCGCGCCCGGTGAGCGAGCCATCGTCGGACAGTGCTTCGGCAAACCCCATGCTGATGCCGGCGCCGATCGAGGCGGCTAGTCCCACCAAAAACGTCTGCCAGTTCTGATGTGTGGCGAAGGCCGCCGCGAACAGCGGCGCCAGCGTCGAGACCGAACCATCCATCAGGCCGGCCAGTCCCGGCTGCACATATTGCAGCACGAACATGCGCCGCCGCGTCCGATCCTCTTCAGCGCGCACGTCGGGCTTCAAGATTTCGCCGGTGAGTTTGATCGCGAGTTTCTCGTGGCCCTTTTCCTCTTCGGCGAGGTCGCCGAGCAAGCGGCGTACGCCGACGTCCTCGGCCTGCTCTGCAGCCTTGATGTAAAACTGCTCGGCCTGGAGCTCCATCGTCTCGGCCTCCTTGCGGATGGTGTCGAGCGGCAGGTTTTTGGTCAGCCAGATCGGGCGTCGCCTCAGGAATCCCTTGACGTCCTCGCGGCGGATCGGCGGCAGATGCGTCCCGAAACGCTTCTCATAAAGCTCGAGCAAACGGTGACGGTGGCCGCGTTCTTCCTCGGCCATCTCCTCGAACACCTTGGCCGAATCCGGATAGCGCGCGGCGAGGTCTTCCGCGAAGGTCATGTAAATGCGGCTGTCTTCCTCCTCGGAAGAGATCGCAACGGCCAGCACTTCGCGCTCGGTGAGATCGGCGAAATTCTTCACGGGACAGCGCCTTAGTTTAGAATTATTCTAATATTGGCTGTCGCCGCGGTCAATTGCCGGCCGTGGCCTGGTTCGCCTTCGTCTACGAGCTTGTTTTCGCCCCTCGCAGGAATTGCACCAGCAACCAGCTCACCTCGTTAGCCTGCTCCTGCTGCACCCAGTGGCCCGCGCCATCGACGAGATTGCAGCCGATCATGTTGGTGCAGGCCTTCTGCATGGCCTCGTACACGCCGGGGCGCTGATAGGTGCCCCAGTCCTGCTTGCCGGAGATGAAGGCGGAGCGCACGTCGATGGTGCGGCCCGACCACGTCTGCAATTCCGGCAGGAACGCGCCCGAGGTGCCGCAGCGATACCATTGCAGGCCGCCCTGGAATCCGTTGCGTTCATACTCGGCGCTGTAGAAGGAAAGCTCGCTGTCCGGCAGCCATTTGTTGGCGGCGATTTCAGCGGCCGACGGCATTTCTTCCGCCACGGTGGCGGCCATGTCCTTGGCGAGGTCCATCACATAATAGGTCGGGAGTTTCGCAATTTCGTCCGCCGTCCAGGATTTGAGCGGGTAGGGCTTGTTGGCTTTCCAGTCCGCGCTCTTGTGGTGGTAATAGGCACGGAGAAAATCATGCACGCCCTGCGGCGCGTGGTGCATGTCGTTGTTCGCCTCGCGCGTCGAATAGTACCACTGGTAATGTTTTCGCGGGCGCGGCAGCGCGGCAAGATCGCAATGAATGGGATCTTCTGCTGCTGATATGGCCGCGCCGTCGGCGGTGTTGAAGGGCAGTGACGGCGGGCCGCCGAACGGCGCGCTCATCATGACGACGGAGCGAAACACGTCCGGCCGGATCAGCGCGCACCATGCGGCGACCGACGAGCCGAAATCATGCCCGATGACGGCGTCGACGCTGCGATAGCCGAATGCCGATACCAGCCCCAGCGCATCGCGCACCAGATTGGGGAGCCGGAACGAGGCGAGGTCGCCGTCATAATCCGGATCCCATCCGGTAGTGCGGCCATAGCCGCGCTGGTCCGGCGCGATCACGTGATAGCCGGCTTCTGCGAGAACCGGCATCACCTTGCGCCAACTGAAGGCGAGTTCGGGAAAGCCGTGCAGCAGCAGCACGCAAGGCCTGCCGCGGGTCTCGAAGCCGGCTTCCAGCACGTGCATGCGCAGGCCGTTGATGTCGTCGACGTAGCGCGAGCGGATGGAGGAGGGGAGCGGGATCTCGGGGAGGATGGTCATTGTTTGCGCCTCTCTTCCCCTCTCCCCTTGTGGGAGAGGGTGGATCGAATGAGCGTAAGCTCATTCGAGACGGGTGAGGGGTTGTTTCCGCGGAGACATACCCCTCATCCGCCTTCCCTTCGGGAAGGCACCTTCTCCCACACGGGGAGAAGGGAAGGAAGCTATGTCTTCGCCGCCGGCTTCGGCCAGTATTTGTCGCGCAGATGCCGTTTCACCAGTTTTCCGGTCGGCGTGCGCGGCAGTTCCGCCTCGAAGTCGATGCTCTTCGGGCATTTGACCGGGGACAGATTTTTTCGGCAGAACGCGATCAGTTCGGCCTCGAGCGCCTTTCCCGCCTTTGTCATGTCGTGCGGCTGCACTACGGCCTTGACCTCTTCGCCCATTTCCTCGTTCGGCACGCCGAACACGGCGACGTCGGAGACGGCGGGATGGGTGATCAGCACGTCCTCGGTCTCCTGCGGGTAGATGTTTACGCCGCCGGAGATGATCATGTAGCTCTTGCGGTCGGTGAGATAGAGAAAGCCTTCCGCGTCGAGATAGCCGACGTCGCCGAGCGTCGACCAGCCCTTGTCGTTGTAGGCCTTCTTCGTTTTCTCGGGGTCGTTGTGATAGGTGAAGACCGGCGCATCGGCGAAATAGACCGTGCCGATTTCACCCACCGGCCGCTCCTCGTCATTCTCGTCGAGGATCTTGACCTTGCCGACCACGGCGCGGCCGACGGTGCCGCGATGGGTCAGCCATTGCTGCGAGGTCGAAACCGTGACGCCGTTGCCTTCGGAGCCGGCGTAATACTCGATCAGGATCGGTCCCCACCATTCGATCATTTTTGCTTTCACGTCGACCGGGCAGGGGGCCGCAGCGTGAATGGCGCCCTTCAGCGACGAGACGTCGTAAGCCGCGCGAACCTCGTCCGGTAGCTTCAGCATGCGCACGAACATGGTCGGGACGAGCTGCGACTGCGTGACCTTGTATTTCTCGACCAGTCTCAGAAATTCCTCGGCGTCAAAATGTTCCATGATGATGGAGGTGCCGCCGAGCGTGATCGCCATCATGTTGAAGCGCAATGGAGCCGCATGATAGAGCGGCGCCGGCGACAGATAAATGCTGTCGGACGACATGCCGCACATGTCGGCGCAGAGAATTTTCAGCAGTGGGTTCGGCACGTCGATCGCCTTGCCCTCGAACTCCTTCTTGATGCCCTTCGGCCGCCCGGTGGTGCCGGAGGAATAGAGCATGTCGTAGCCCGCCACTTCATCCGATATCGGCGTAGCCGGCTGCGCGGCGGCTTCCTTGTCATACGAACGGAAGCCAGGCTCCGGCTCGTCGATCATGTAGAGCAGCGGCCCGTCAGACTGGCCGACAAGGCTCCTGACCTGTTCGGCGCATCTCGGCGTGGTGATGAAGACTTTTGCGCCGCAATCCCTGACGATGTAGGCGATCTCGTCCTGCGTCAGATAGCGGCTGATCGCGGTGTAATAGAGACCTGCGCGCTGCGCCGCCCAGCAGATTTCCATGAAAGCGAGGCGGTTTTCCATCAAGAGCGCGATGTGGTCGCCGGCGTTTAGGCCGAGCTTGCGAAACAATTGCGCGCCCTGGTTCGAGAGCTCGTCGAGTTCGCGATAGGTGATCGCCTTGCCTGTCCCCGCCATCTGATAGGCGATCTTGTTCGGCTGGCTGCGGGCGTGGATAGAGGGGTGGGTCACAGACGTTTCCTCGGATTTATTTTTGTCGTCCCTGCGAACGCAGGGACCCATAACCACTGCGGGTCATTGTTCAAGCAAGCTGGAGCTCCAGCTTTATGTAACCACGCTCACCTGTGGTTATGGGTCCCGGCTCAAGGCCGGGACGACACCTTTTATGTGGACGCGTCTAGCAGTTCAGCAGCCGCTTTCTTACAGCCGTTCGACGATCGTCACGTTGGCCATGCCGCCGCCTTCGCACATGGTCTGCAGGCCGTAGCGCTTGCCCCGCTGCTTGAGCGCGTTGACCAGGGTGGTCATCAACTTGGTGCCGGAGCCGCCGAGCGGATGGCCGAGCGCGATGGCGCCGCCATTGACATTGAGCCTTTCCGGATCGGCGCCGGTGGCCTGCAGCCACGCGACCGGCACGGCGGCGAAGGCCTCGTTGACCTCGAACAGGTCGATGTCGTCGATCGACATGCCGGCCTTCTCCAGTGCCCGCTTGGTGGCGTGCAACGGCGCATCCAGCATGATGACGGGATCGCCGCCCATCATGGTCATGTGATGGATGCGCGCCAGCGGTTTTACGCCGAGCAACTTCAGGCCGCGTTCGTTGACAACCAGGACGCCGGAGGCTCCATCGCAGATCTGGCTGGCGCTGGCTGCGGTGTGCTTGCCGTTCTCGGCGATCAGCTTGACGCCCTTGATGCCGTCGAGGCTGGCGTCGAAGCGGATGCCTTCGTCGATATGGTGGGTGTCGGCCGTATTGTCGGCGCGGGTGACCTGCAGCGGAACGATCTCGTCCTTGAACTTGCCGGCTTGCGTGGCGGCGATCGCGCGCTGGTGGCTGTTGTAGGAATACTCGTCGAGCTGGTCCTTGGAGAGCCCGTACTTCTCCGCCATCATCTCCGCGCCGGTGAACTGGCTGAACATGATGTTCGGATATTTCTTTTCGATGCCCGGGCTCTTGTAATGGCCAAAGCCGTTCTTGGCGGGAAGCTGCGAGGCAAGGCCCATCGGCACGCGCGTCATCGACTCCACGCCGGCAGCGATGACAATGTCCATCGAACCGGCCATCACCGCTTGCGCCGCGAAATGCAGCGCCTGCTGCGACGAGCCGCACTGGCGGTCGACCGAGGTGGCGGGCACGCTCTCGGGAAGTTTTGAGGCCATCACCGCGTTGCGGGCGATGTTGTTGGACTGCTCGCCGGCCTGCATCACGCAGCCCATGATCACGTCCTCGATCTGGGCGGGATCAACCCTGGTGCGGTCGACCAGCGAATCCAGCACGGAAGCGGCAAGGTCGGCCGGATGCCAGCCCGCCAGACGTCCCCCCTTGCGGCCACCCGCGGTGCGTGCGGCGGCGACGATATAGGCCTCGGCCATGTCTGTTCTCCCTTGGATTGTTATGGATGGCGTTTGATGGATTGGCCGGATTTAAGGGGCACTGCGGGATTTAGTCAATCAATCAATTAACTCTTGAGTGCAGCCGCGGCATGCGCTTATGTGCGGCCCGGACTTCCGGCAGGCAGTGATGGCATCGCAATTGAATACCAGCGTACCGACGAGGCTTCCGGGCGGCAAAAATGCCACCGCCGAGAAGCTGCTTGTCGCGGCGAGCGAACTGATGATCGAGCGCGCCTCGATCGAAGTGTCGCTTTCCGACATCGCGCAGAAGTCCGGCGTCAACGCCGCACTGGTGAAATATCATTTCGGCAACAAGGACGGGCTGTTGTTGGCGCTGCTGGCGCGGGACGCCGCGACCGAGATGTCGGGGCTCGAATACCTGATCAACCAGCCGATCTCGCCGACCGCCAAGTTGCGCCTGCATATCGGCGGCATCATCCGTGCCTATCACCAGTTCCCCTATATGAACCGGCTGATCCACTATCTCCTGCATGAGAGCAGCCCGGAAGCCGCCGACGAAGTCTCGAAATTCTTCGTCGCGCCGCTCTTGGACTTTCACCGCCGCCTGCTCGCCGAAGGCGTCAAGGCCGGTGAATTCCGCGATATCGATCCGGTGCTGTTCTATACCAGCCTGATCGGCGCCTGCGATCACCTGTTCTTCGGCCGCCACGCTATGTCGCGCGCGACCGGGGTCGGTCCCGTCACCGACGACGTCTGCCGCGAGTATATCAAGCACATGGAAGCGCTGATCTGCAGCGGAATGCTGAATGGGCGAATGGCGAGTAGCGAATAGCGAATGGTCATCTGCGCCATTCGCTACTCCCTATTCGCTATTCGCCAGATCTAGAGAAGAAAACATCCAAGGAAAGGTCCTCTAAAATGCAGTTGCAAGACGTTGCCGTTCTCATCACCGGCGGTGGTTCGGGCCTCGGTGCCGCGACCGCCCGCGCCATGGCCGCCAAGGGCGCGAAAATCGGCGTGATCGACCAGAACAAGGAAAACGCCGAAAAGGTCGCCGCCGAAGTGAAGGGCGTTGCGCTGCACGCCGACGTCACCGACGAGGAAGCCATCAAGGCGGCGATTGCGAAAGCCGAAGCCGCGCACGGCATCGCCCGCGTGCTGATGAACTGCGCCGGCATCGGCGGATCGCAGCGCACCGTCGGCAAGGACGGCGTCTATCCGCTGGCAAAATTCGTCCGCATCATCAACGTCAATCTGATAGGCACCTTCAACGTGCTGCGCCTGTTCGCCGAGCGGCTCGCCACGGCGCCGCCGGTCGGCGAGGAGCGCGGCGTCGCCATCAACACCGCTTCCGTCGCGGCCTACGAAGGCCAGATCGGCCAGATCGCCTATTCGGCCTCGAAAGGCGGCGTCGTCGGCCTCACGCTGCCGGCAGCCCGCGACCTCGCCAGCCTCAAGATCCGCGTCAACACCATCGCGCCCGGCCTGTTCCTGACGCCGCTCTTGATGGGTCTGAATGAAGAGGCCCGCAAGAGCTTGGGCGCCCAGGTGCCGCATCCGGCCCGCCTCGGCGATGCCGCCGAATACGGCGCGCTGGCGGTTCACATCGTCGAGAATCCGATGCTCAACGGCGAGACCATCCGTCTCGACGGCGCGATCCGCATGGGGCCGCGGTAGCGCCTCCCTTCTCCCCTTGTGGGAGAAGGTGGCTTCGCGGAACGCGAAGACGGATGAGGGGTCCTCTCCGGTTGGCAACCCCTCACCGAATCGAATGCACGGCTAACGCCGGTGTAGCCCTCTCCCACAGGGGGAGAGGGCGCAGCAACGAGCGCCGCAATCCGCGGATGCAGGGAGCGCCCCGTGACTCAACCGCTGCTGATCGAACGTCATGACGGGATCGATTGGGTCACGCCTAATCGCCCGGACAGCCTGAGCGCGCTCGATCCGTCACTGATCGACGCGCTTCCTTGAGAAACGAAAGCCTGTCTATATCAGGCGATGACGACAAGATCCGCAAAGGACAAAAATTCCGGGAGACGCAATATGAGTGGGAGTGCTGCCGCAGTGTTGACCAAGCCGGCCTTTCGCAAGATCGAATGGCTGGCGCGTGACATTGCGGTCGAGCGTCGTCCTGATGGCGTCATCATCCTGAAATCTCGCATCCCGCTGCAGGCTTACGAGAAGCATATTCCGGCATCGCTGGCAAAATGGGCCAAGCAAGCGCCCGAGCGCATCTGGCTGGCGCAACGCGGCGGCCCGGACCGGCAATGGCGGAAAGTCCCCTACGGCGAAGCCAAGCGCATCGTCGACGGGCTGACGCAGGGACTGCTCGATCTCGGCCTTGCCGAAGGCAGGCCCGTCGCGATCCTGTCAGGCAATTCGATCGAGCACGCGCTGATGACGCAGGCCGCGATGCAGGCGCGGCTACCGGCGGCGCCGGTGTCGCCGGCCTATTCGCTGATGAGCCAGGATCATCTCAAGCTCAAATACCTGTTCAATCTGATCAAGCCTGCGATCGTGATGGTGCAGGACGGGCCGACCTTCGAGAAGGCGCTCAGGGCGATCGATCTGACCGGTGTCACCGTCGTTCACGTCGCGCGGCCCTGCGAGGGCATCAAGAGCGTGTCCTTTGCCGATCTGGCCGCAACGCCGGTGACGAACGCGGTCGAGGAGTCGATTGCGAAAATTACGCCTGACACCATCGGCAAGCTGCTGTTCACCTCGGGCTCGACCGGCATGCCGAAGGCCGTCATCAATACGCAGGAAATGATGTGCGCCAATGCGGCGATGATGATGCAGGTGCGCCCGCGCGATCCCAGCGGGCCGGTCGCGACCGTGCTGGACTGGATGCCCTGGAATCATACCATGGGCGGCAATGCGGCGTTCCATCCGATCCTGGTCGATGGCGGTACGCTCTATATCGACGACGGCCGGCCGATGCCCGGCCAGTTCGAAGAGACCATCCGTAACCTGCGCGAAGTGTCTCCGACCTATTATGCCAACGTGCCTGCCGGTTACGCGGCGCTTGCCGCCGCCATGGAGAAGGACGACGCGCTGTGCCGCAGCTTCTTCAAAAACCTGAGCATCATGGCCTATGGCGGCGCGCGGTTACCGGATGATCTCTACGACCGCATGCAGGCGCTGGCGGTGAAAACCACCGGCGAGCGCATCGTGTTCTATACCGGCTGGGGCTCGACCGAGACCGCGCCGACCTCGACAGGCACCTATTGGGACACCGAGCGCGTCGGCCTGATCGGCCTGCCGTTTCCCGGCGTCGAACTAAAGATGGTGCCGTGCGGCTCGAAGTATGAGCTGCGATTGCGCGGCATCAACGTCACCCCAGGCTATTTCGGCCAACCCGATCTGACCAAGAGGATGTTCGACGAGGAAGGCTTTTACTGCATCGGCGATGCCGGCGTGTTCGTCGACGACAACGATCCGCTGCAGGGCATCATCTTCGCCGGCCGCGTGGTCGAGAACTTCAAGCTCACGACCGGCACCTTCGTCCATGTCGGTTCGCTGCGCACCGATGCGATCGCGGCCGCGACGCCGGTGGTGCACGATGCGCTGGTCACGGGACAGGATCGTCCGTTCATCGGGCTGCTCGCCTGGCCCAATCTGCACGCCTGCCGGCAGATAACAGGCAATCCCGATGCGACGTTTGAGGATGTGGTCCGGCATCCCCAAGTGATCGCCTGCCTGAAGCGCGGGCTGGAGACGCATAACGCGTCCGCCACCGGCAGCAGCATGCGGATTGCGCGGGCGATGCTGATGGCCGAGCCACCCTCGATCGACGGCAACGAACTCACCGACAAGGGCTACATCAACCAGCGCGCCGGCCTCGAGCGTCGCGCCGCGCTGGTGGACAAGCTCTATGCCGATCAGCCGGAAGAGGACGTGATCATCTTGAACTGACCGTAGGATGGGTAGAGCGCAGCGAAACCCATCATTCGAAACCAACAATTGATGGGTATCGCTTCGCTCCACCCATCCTACAGAGCCATCACACAACGCGAGTAACACGCTATGAACTTCGATTTCTCCGACGAACAAAAACAGATGCGCGACGCGGCGAGGAAGTTTCTCGCCGAGAAGTGCCCGCCGAAAGCCGTGCGCGAGGTGCTCGACGGCAAGGCGCCGTATGACAAGGAGTTGTGGAAGGGGCTCGCCGAGATGGGTTTCCTCGGCGTCGCGATCCCGGAAGAGTTCGGCGGTGCGGGCGCAGGCCATCTTGAACTCTGCGTGATCGCGGAAGAAATGGGCCGCGCGAATGCGCCGGTGCCGTTCTCGTCCACCGCCTACCTCGCCGCCGAAGCGCTGCTTCTGGCAGGCTCCGACGCGCAGAAGC
This sequence comes from Bradyrhizobium sp. CSA112, assembly GCF_029051645.1. Classification (GTDB taxonomy): domain Bacteria; phylum Pseudomonadota; class Alphaproteobacteria; order Rhizobiales; family Xanthobacteraceae; genus Bradyrhizobium. The sequence goes on along the minus strand of NZ_JAACFS010000018.1, from coordinate 64,283 downwards.
AGAAATGGCTGCCGAAGATCGCGAGCGGCGAGGTGATCGGCACGTTGGCTCTGTTCGAGGGCAAGGGCAATCCGTCGCCGAAGGCAATCAAGCTGCAGGCTTCCAGCGGCACGCTCAATGGCGTGAAGAAGCCGGTGCCGGATGGGGCGATCGCCGATTTCGCCGTCGTCGCCGCGCGCACCGGCTCGACCGAGCGCGATTCAGACATCTCGCTGTTCCTGGTCGACCTGAAGGCCGGCGGCGTCGAAGCCAAGTCGCTGACCAATGTCGATCCGACCCGGGGCCAGGCCGAACTCACCTTCAAGAACGCCAAGGCCGAGCCGCTGGGAGCAGTCGGCGAAGGCTGGAGCATCCTGACCCAGGTGCTCGACCGCGCCGCCGTGCTGCTCGCGTTCGAGCAGGTCGGCGGCTCCGACCGCGCGCTCGAAATGGGCCGCGATTATGCGCTCGACCGTATCGCCTTCGGCCGGCCGATCGGCTCGTTCCAGGCGGTGAAGCACATGCTGGCCGATATGTATGTCTCGGCAACGCTGGCACGCTCCAACTGCTATTACGGCGCCTGGGCGCTCTCGACCAACGCGTCCGAATTGCCGGAAGCCGCGGCGGCTGCGCGCATCAGCGCGACGCAGGCGTTCCAGCACTGCTCCAAGAACAACATCCAGGTTCATGGCGGCATGGGTTTCACCTGGGAGTTCGACTGCCACATGTACTACCGCCGCGCCAACGCCACCGCGCTGACGCTCGGCAGCCTGTCGTACTGGGAAGATCAGTTGATCGACCGCATGCGCAAGAAGAACGCGGCGTGAGCTTGTGAGAACCGTAGGATGGGTAGAGCGAAGCGAAACCCATCAGAAGTTGGACGGCAAAAGAGATGGGTATCGCTTCGCTCCGCCCATCCTACGAAGCAGGATGCGACCGAGGACTAGAACATGAACTTCGACGACACTCCGCAGGAAGCCGCGTTCCGCGCCGAAGCCAGGGCGTGGATACAAGCCAACGCGCCGAAGCAATATGAGGAAGAGCTGCGCAAGTCCTCGCTCGGCCGCACCGTGCTGAAGGGCGCCAACATCCTTGAAGTCGCAAAAGCTTGGCAGAAGAAGAAGGCCGATGCCGGGTGGGCCTGCCTGCACTGGCCGAAGGAATATGGCGGCCGCGGCGCCTCGCCGATCGAGCGGGTGATCTGGCAGCAGGAAGAGGGCCCGTTCGGCAAACTTAGCGGCATGTTCATCATCGGCCACGGCATGTGCGGGCCGACCATGATGGCGTTCGCCGGCGAGGAGCAGAAGCGGAAGTACCTCCCGCCGCTGGCCTCCGGCGAAAAGGTTTGGTGTCAATTATTCTCCGAACCTGCCGGCGGTTCCGACGTGGCGGGCTTGCGCACCCGCGCCGAGAAGAAGGGCGACGACTGGATCATCAACGGCCAGAAGATCTGGACCTCGGGCGCGCACTATTCCGATTACGGCATCCTGCTGACGCGCACCGATCCGACCGTGCCGAAGCACAAGGGCCTCACGATGTTCTTCCTGGACATGAAGAGCCCGGGTGTCGAGGTGCGGCCGATCAAGCAGGCCAGCGGCCAGTCCGACTTCAATGAGGTCTACTTTACTGACGTGAAGATCCCGGACTCGCAGCGGCTGGGGAGCGTCAACGACGGCTGGAACGTCTCGCTGACCACGCTGATGAACGAGCGCATGTCGATCGGCGCGGGCGTTTCGACCGGCTTCCCGGAACTGTTCGACTTCTGCAACAGCCTGATGCTGGAGGATGGGCCCGCGATCGAGGACCGCAGCGTTCGCTCGAAGCTTGCGAACTATGCGGTGAAGGCCAGCGGCCTCCGATACACCAGCATGCGCGCGATCTCGGCGCTATCGAAGGGCGAGCGTCCCGGTCCGGAAAATTCGATCGGTAAGCTGGTGGCGGGATCGATGGTCCAGGAAGTCGCGATGTATGCGCTCGACCTGCAGGGCGCCGCCGGCGTGCTGAGCGGGCCGGAAGACGCCGAAGTCGCCGGAAAATTCCAGGCGATGCTGCTGCGTGCGCCGGGCACCCGCGTCGAAGGCGGCACTGACGAAATCATGCGCAACATCATCGCCGAGCGCGTGCTCGGTCTGCCCGGCGACATCAGGGTCGACAAGGACGTGCCGTTCAACAAGATCCCGACCAAGGGAAGGGCTTGATCCTCATCCTGAGGAGCCGCGCGAAGCGCGGCGTCTCGAAGGATGAAGGCCCGGCCGGTGGCCTCATGGTTCGAGACGCGCGTTCCGCGCTCCTCACCATGAGGAAGAGACAGAAGCAAGATTAGAAAAATGAGAGGTCCGCCATGAACTTCGACGATACCCCGCAGGAAGCGGAATTCCGTAGCCTTGCCCGCAAATGGATCGACGCCAATGCGCCGAAGCAATATGAGGCGGAGCTGTCAAAATCCTCGCTCGGCCGCATCCGCCTGGAGAAGGAAGAGATCGTCGATGTCGGCAAGGCCTGGCAGAAGAAGAAGGCCGAGGGCGGCTGGGCCTGCCTGCACTGGCCGAAGGAATATGGCGGCCGCGGCGCGACCCCGATCGAGAAGGTGATCTGGCAGCAGGAAGAGGGCGTCTACGGCAAGCTGACGCAGCCGTTCCAGATCGGCGAGGGCATGTGCGGCCCGACGGTGATGGCGTTCGGCAGCGAGGAGCACAAGCGCCATTATCTGCCCAAGCTCGCTTCCGGCGAGCACATCTGGTGCCAGCTCTTCTCCGAGCCGGCCGGCGGCTCCGACGTTGCGGGCTTGCGCACGCGCGCGGAGAAGAAGGGCGACAACTGGATCGTCAACGGCCAGAAGATCTGGACCTCGGGCGCGCATTATTCCGACTACGGCCTGCTGATCACCCGCACCGATCACAATGTGCCCAAGCACAAGGGCTTGACGATGTTCTTCCTCGACATGAAGAGCAAGGGCATCGAGGTGCGGCCGATCAAGCAGGCCAACGGCATGCAGGAGTTCAATGAGGTCTATTTCACAGATGTCGTGATCCCCGATCATCAGCGTCTCGGCGCGGTCGGCGACGGCTGGAACGTGTCGCTGACTACGCTGATGAACGAACGCATGTCGATCGGTTCGCGGCTTGCGACCGGCTTTCCCGAGATGTTCGAGTTCTGCTCGAACCTGATGACGGATGACGGGCTCGCGATCGACGATCCCGCGACGCGTTCGAAGCTTGCGAGCTGGGCGGTGAAGGCGAGCGGGCTGAAATACACCAGCTACCGCGCGATCTCCTCGCTCTCCAAGGGCGAGCGTCCAGGCCCCGAGAATTCCATCGGCAAGCTGGTCTCCGGCACCATGCTGCAGGACATCGCGACTTATGCGATGGATCTGCAGGGCGCGGCCGGCGCGCTCACCGGCGCGGACGAGGAAGCGGCGCGTGGCCAGTTCCAGCAGATGCTGCTGTCCTCGCCCTCGATGCGCATCGCCGGCGGCACGGACGAGATCCTGCGCAACATCATTGCCGAACGCGTGCTGGGCCTGCCCGGCGATATCCGCGTCGACAAGGACGTGCCGTTCAACAGGATCCCGACCAAGGGGCGGTGAACATGGATGCTGTGGCGAAGGCGAGTTACACGACAGAAGATCGCATCGGCGTGCTCGAAGAGCTCTTGAACGAGCGCTACTCCGTGCGCGCGTTCCTGCCGCAGGAAGTGCCGCGCGAGACCATCGAACACATTCTCAAGGTGGCGCAGCGCACGGCGTCATGGTGCAACAGCCAGCCATGGCAGGTGCTGATCGCCAGCGGCGAGGCAAAGGAGAAGTTTCGCAAGGCGATCTACGCCGAGGCCGCCTCCGGCGCCAAGGACGATCATGACTTCACGCCGCCGCGCGAATATCTCGGCGTCTATCTTGAGCGCCGGCGCGAGAGCGGCTTCCAGCTCTACAACACGCTCGGCATCACCAGAGGCGACAAGATGGCCTATGCGAAGCAGGCGCTGGAGAACTACAATTTCTTCGGCGCGCCGCATGTCGCTGTTATCCACACCGACGAGCCGCTCGGCATCTACGGCGCGGTCGATTGCGGCGCCTATGTCTCTAATTTCATGCTGGCGGCGCAGGCGCTCGGCCTCGGCACGATTCCGCAAGCCGCGCTGGCGCGGCATTCCGGGCTGATCCGGCGGCACTTCAATCTTGCCGACGACCGCCGCGTGGTTTGCGGCATTTCCTTCGGCTATGCCGACCACGCCCACAAGGTCAACAGCTACCGTACCTCGCGGGCGAGCGTCGCCGATACCGTGACGTTCATCGATGAATAGCGAGATCAGGTAGGTCGCGAACCGGCTCTTGCTGATACCGCGCCGCCATCGCCTGCGCGATCTCGGCCATCTTGTCGCGCAGTTCCGCCGGCGCCAGCACCTCAGCCTCTGCGCCGAGGCGCAGCAGTTCAGCGGCGGCGTGCCAGATGGATTTTCCGATTGGCACTACCGCGATCCGCCAGCCCGCCGCATCAGTCGCGTCCTCAAACCGCGTGCGTGTCTTCACATAGGGCTGGCTCAGGACGTCGAGCAGCTTGATGCCAAACGGTGACAGCCGCACGGTGGCGCGGTTTGGATGCAGTTCGGCTTCGAGGCGCTCCGTCGCGCGCTGCCAATAGGCGGCGAGATCGAAGTCAGCGGGCCGGACGAAGGTCTTTTCCAGCACCATGCAATCGAGGATACGCGCCACGCGATAGGTGCGCACGCTGCCATCGACGCTGCCGGCGAGATACCAACTGCCGGCCTTCAGCACAAGGCCGAGCGGCGCGACGCGGCGGCGTTTTTCGGCCTTCCAGCTTCGGTAGCGGATCTCGATCAGGCTCTCGCGCAGCAGCGCGCCGGCAATGGCGCGCAGATGCTCGGGGTGCTCCGCCTCTCCGAACCAGCCTGGCGCATCGAGATGAAAGCGTCCCAGCATCCGCGCGGCGCTCGGGCGCAGATTGGCCGGCAGAGCCGCCATCACCTTGGTCTGGGCCGCCATCATGGCTGCGTCCAGGCCAAGCGCAGCGGCCGGCCCCGGCAGTCCCGCCATGAACAGCGCCTCAGCTTCGGGCGGCGATAGTCCGTTCAGCCGCACCCGGTAGCCGTCGAGCAGACGATAACCGCCTTCCGCGCCGCGCTCCGCATAGACGGGGATTCCGGCCGCCGAGAGCGCGTCGATGTCGCGATAGATCGTGCGCACCGAGACCTCGCAGGCCTCGGCGAGTTCGGGCGCGGTGATCCGCCCCCGGGCCTGCAGGGCGGTGAGGATGGAAAGCAGCCGGCTCGCGCGCATGGCCCCTTAAAGCATACCTGACACAAGATGTCAGGTATGTCGGTTCATAGAGAGGCCATGGCCCGAGGGCGCATCTGGAGACCTGCCAATGACCGATCCCAACCGCATCACCCTGTATTATTCGCCGCAGAGCCGCGCGACCGGCGCACGGATCCTGCTGGAGGAGTTGGGCGCGCCTTACGATCTCCACGTCCTCAACATGAAGGCAGGCGAGCAGCGCCAGCCGGCCTATCTCGCCGTCAACCCGCTCGGCAAGGTGCCGGCGATCCGCCACGGCGAGGCGCTGGTGACCGAGCAGGTCGCGATCTACATCTATCTCGCTGACCTATTTCCCCAGGCGGGCCTTACGCCCGCCCTCAATGACCCCCTCCGCGGCCCCTATCTGCGCTGGATCGCCTATTATGGCGCCTCGTTCGAGCCGGCCGTGATCGACAGCTTCATGAAGCGCGAGCCGGCGCCGGTGACGCAATCGCCATATTCCGATTACGACTCGATGCTCGGTGCTCTCGAGGCGCAGCTATCGAAGGGGCCATATTTGCTCGGCGAACGCATGACAGCGGCCGATATTCTCTGGGGCGTTGCCTTTAGCTGGACGATGATGTTCGGCCTCGTGCCCAAAAAGGACGTGTTCGTTCGTTACGCCGAGCGCATCACACAGCGCCCGGCATTTCAGCGGATCAGCGCCGCAGACGATGAGATGGCTGCCCGGCACGCTGAGGCAGCCGGATAAAAGATGCAACCACCCCCATGATAAAGACGATGCACACGACCAATTGCTTCAACACCTTTATCCGCGTCGCGGAGGACTGTCCGGCGCAAACGGGCGAGGAGCCGCCGCTTCGCGGCGGCAATCCGACCGTCGCAAGCCTGCAATATCAGATGATCGCGCAGGCGCCCTACAAGTACACCTCCGACGACGTGGTTTTCGCGACCTCTGCTCCCGGCAGGCAACTCGATGCGAAGGCGACAAGGAAGGCGCGCGATCTGGCCCGCAGCGAATTCTTCTCCAGGGGCCAGGCGTGCCTGCGGGCATCGGGTCTCGGCAAGCGCTTCGGCTGGGGCATTCACGCCGATGCCGAAGGCCGCGTCGCCCTCTACGCCGTCGACAGCAAGCGATACCAGGCGCTTGCAAAGGATCCGAACATCGCCCAAACACGCGCGATGCGGACGAAGCGGGCCTGAGTAGATGGTGGGCACGCGCGTCAAGCACGTGCCGACAGCAACTCCTCGGTGATCTCGTCGGAGAATTGCTTTCGCTTGCCGGCGATCAGCACCCATTCGGGATCATCAGCAATAGCCGTCGCGTGCGGCATTCCATGGTCGAGCAGTGCACGGGCACAGCCGACCCAGTCGCCGCCTTCCACCGGCTCGTTGCAGGATGCCCAGCCCAGTGTGCCGCAGGCATTGTCGCCGTGGCCGTGCTGTTCCGTCCACTTCGCGCCGTGTTCGAGCAGGAAGCGCGTCAAGGCGGCGTTGCCGTTGAACACTGCGAGGTTGAGGGCCGATGCATCCCAGTCGCCGCCGCGCACCGCGATCGGCCAGCCGAGCCTGACCATCAGCCTGACGATGTCATCGGCGCCTGCGGCGGCCATATCGGGCAACAGTCGCAATTGTGGCGGCGACAGCGAGGCTGGCAGATCGGGCCGCCGCAACGCCACCGCACGCGCTTCTTTCTCGTCGCCACGCGCGCATGCGGCGACGAAGCGTTCTTCGTCGGAAATATCAGGTGCGTCGGTTTGCGCCCGCAGCAGGGCGGCAACATCGGTAAGCCCGAACTGCAACGCCAGCCGGTACGGGCTGATCCCCTCCGGGGTCGTCGCCGACGGATCGGCGCCCGCATCCAGCAGGGCCTTCACGTGGCGGGGCCGGCGGCGGTAGATGGCCCAGGTGAGCGGCGAACCCCAATCGGTCAGCGGTGCATTTCGCGCGGGCTCGTTCGGGTCGCCGCCATACTCCAGAAGTAGTTTTAGCGCGGTATCGTCATCGAGGTCGATCGACCGATAAATCGCATTGCTCCCGGCAATGGGCGCGCCGTGCTCCAGCAGCAGGCGGGTGCAAGCCGGATTCTCCAGGGAGTGATAGAGCGATTCCCCGTCATTGGGGTCCGCGCCGGCGTCGAGCAACAGTCTGGTCAGTGCCGGATCGTGGTTGCTACCGGCCGCGCCATAGAGCGTCGAGAGCGGATAGCGCTGATCCGGCTCGTTCAGCGATCCCGGCGGCCAGCGGCTATGGATGTGCTGATTGACGTCGGCGCCGGCAGCGATCAGCAATTGCGCGCCGCGATGCAGGCGCTCGCGAAATTCCTCCACGCGCAGCAGGCTCGAATGCGTGACGGCGAATAGCGGCGGCAATCGCAGTGGACCGCCAGCCCGGTTGATCCATGCCGGATCGGCCTGCGTCGCCCGCCGCAGCGCGCTTTCGTCACCGATCGCGCAGGCAAGATAGGGGTCGCCGGCGACGAGTTCAGTGTCGTCAGCCAGAATCCGCAAGGCAACGCGCGGGTTCGCGCGGTTGGCGACGCCGCTGACATCTCCGGAATAGATAAGCTGAGCCCAGTGCAGGATGCGGGCCCTGCGCTCGTCGCGCGCAGCCATCTGCACTTCGACGTAACGCTTCAGGTCGGGCCAGGAAGCCAGGCCGTGCTCGCGCGCGATGCATGATTGCGCGTCGTGCAGGCGCAGTTGCAGCGCTGCAATGTCCTCATCGCTGCGGCCGGACGCCGCCGGCAGCGCGCGGCGAAACCGCGCCATCGCAGCCGGATCGCGGCTTCGATAGAGGCGGATCAATTCCTTGGCTTGTTTCTTCAGATGATCGAGATTCAATCGATCGGGAGACCGGTTCATCAGACACCTCCGTGCATGACATCGCCGAAGGCCCGCAATACCGGCTGCACAAAGGCTCTAGATGTCGCTCGAAAGCTGCAAGTGGGTTCAACCCTTCCCGCGGGCCCGGGAGCGGCTTGCACCGCTTCCGCTACCATATGGCCGGGCAGGGCGACGGTCAATGTTTGCCACGATCTGCGGGTGAGGTCAGGGGCCTTCATCCTTCGAGACGCGCGTTCCGCGCTCCTCAGGATGAGGTCTTAGACCCTCATGGTGAGGAGCGCGGCAAAGCCGCGCGTCTCGAACCACCAGGCCACCGGGTACGGGAGACGATTCCACGCAACTGGAAAGCGTCTAGAATTTCGGCGGGCGCTTTTCCGCAAACGCCTTGATGCCTTCCTTGATCTCGGCGCTGCGCATGCTTTCGCGATGGCGACGGTCGGCGGCATCCTCGTCGAGCTTGCCGCGGGCGAATTCGTTGATGGCGCGCTTCATGCCGCGCATCGCCAGCGGCGCGTTGCCGGCCAGGATATCGGCGAGCCGGTCGACTTCCTCGTCCAGCGCTTCCGCCGGCACCATGGCGGTGAGGTAGCCGATCCGCAGCATTTCCGGCGCGGTGATCTTCTGGGCGGTGAGAAACAGCATTTTGGCGTTGTCGACGCCGAGCCGCGAGATGTAGCGCTTAATTCCGCTTGGGTAGTAGTGCAGGCCGAGCCGCGCCGCGGGCATGAACATTTCAGCGGTATCGATGCCGATGCGGAAATCGCAGGCCAGCGCTAGGTCGGTGGCGCCGCCATAGACGCCGCCATTGAGCCGGCAGATCGTCGGCACGCCAAGGTCCTCCAGCCGGTTGACAACGAGCTCGAACGCCGATCCCGCGCTCTGCTGTTCCGTCTCGCTGGTTGCCCGATCCGCCACCGAATTGAGATCATAGCCGGCGCTGAAGGCGCGGCCGGTGCCGGTCAGCACCAGCACCCGGATCGCGGGATCGGCCTCGATCCGGTCGAACAGTTTTGTGAGATCGCCGAGATCCTCGCTCTGCAGCCGGTTCAGATGTTTCGGCCGGTTGAGGCGGATGGTGGCGCGCGCGCCGCTGATTTCAATGATAGGCGCGCTCGCCGCCTTGGCCGCATCGGGCATGCTGTTCTCCATTCTTCTTGCTTGTTTGAACTATCTGTTTTCTTGGCACTGCCCGCCAGCGGGGAGGCCGTCAACGACGGCCTTTACACAGCGTTACGCGGCCCCCGGGGCCCCGCGCGCCGGGCCGCGGCCGGGAGCGGGGTCGAGGGGCGAATTTTACCCGGGAATCGTGAGAATCCCGACAAATCGTCGTTCTTTCCTCGTATATCAAAATGGCCCCGCGGACATTACGATAGCGGGCACTGCAGTAGAATCGTGAAAACGCACTCGTTTAGATATTGGTTGGTTTCCGATGGATACGTCTCATCTGGCACAACACGCAGGAACGGCGGGCGCGCTGTTTGCGACGATTTTCGTGGTCGCCACCACCACGATGAAGACCATGATCCCGTTGCGGATCTTCGGCATTCTCGCCAACGTCATCCTGATCCTGACCGCGATCCCGGCCCGCAACTATCTGGTCATGGTGGTGCAGGTGCTCATGCTGCTCGTCAACTCCTATCGCCTGCACCAGATGCTGCAACTGGTGCGCGACGTTAAGAAGTCCGTCAACAGCGACCTCTCGATGGAATGGCTGAAGCCGTTCATGACCGAGCGCCAATGCGCGGCCGGCGAGATCCTGTTCTACAAGGACGAAAAAGCCGAGGACATGCTCTATATCGTCAGCGGAAAGTTCAAGCTGGTCGAATCAGGCATCGTGCTGCCGGTCGGCGCCATCGTCGGCGAACTCGGCATGCTGTCGCCGTCGAACATGCGAACCCAGACGCTGGAATGCGTGGAAGCCGGCCTCGTCCTCAGTGTCAGCTACACCAAAGTCGAGGAGCTCTATGTGCAGAATCCGGCTTTCGGCTTCTATTTCCTTCGCCTTGCCAGCGCCCGGCTGTTTCAGAACCTCGAGACGCTGCAGCAGCAGTTGAACCAGCAAATGGCGTCCGCTGCGGCGCCGAAGCCCGCATAGAGGCCGGGAGTCCAGAGGAGTGACAGACCGCGGTATCCTGTCGTCGTTGCGTTACCTGTTCGCGGACTTCATCGGCGAGGATGATGACGACACAGCACCGTTCCTGCCCGAGGGGCTGCCGGAGCCGGTGACGGCGGTGGCGAGCGACGCCATCCATCTCCTCATCGACTATCAGAGCCCGAGCTACGCCGGGCTCTATGTCCACCGGCTGCGGCGGTTCATCGGCAAACAAGGCGTCGACGACGCGATGCTTACCGAAATTGCACGGCTGATGGCGGTGCGCATGAGTTATGAGGACCCGATCCGGATCGCGCAGCTCAAGCTTGCCGAACTCGATGGCCGGCCGGGGTCCGTCGATGTCAGGAAACTCCGGCTCGATGAATTGATCGGCGCGCTCCCCGCAGTCGTCGCCGAGTACGTCCTCGATGCGCTCGAATGGATTGGGTGGGCGCACAAGACCGTCTCCATCCGGTTCAGCACGGCAAGTCGCTTGGGCATTCGCCGCCTCAAGATCGAAGCGGGGCTGCGCCGATGGCGGCTGCTTTCGGTGCGTTATGCCAAGGAGCGGGTCTGGGTCGAACGCTGGCTGCACATGATCGATCGCAGCCTGACCAAACAGCCCCAGGCCGCGTCGGCGATGATCCATACCGCAACGATGATCGTGGGATATGGCGAGGTCTATCGGCAGGGCATGGCAGACTGGAACGCGATCATCGACGGCCTTGCCAAGCCGACCTTCGACGGCGTGCTGGCCTTGCCCGATCTCGCCGGCGCGGTGGCCGAAGCACGCGCCGCCGCAATGCCCGACCCGCGGCAGGTGGTGCTCAAGCGCAAGATCGCCGAGATAAGGGCACGGGTGCCCGTTAACGTGTAGGGTGGGCAAAGGAGCGTGAGCGACGTGCCCACCATCTATCCATGCGCGAGGTCCTGATGGTGGGCACGCTTCGCTTTGCCCACCCTACAAGAGCTCGAGTTTACGCGCTCTGCGCAGTCTTCACGACCACGACCTTATCGTCTTGCGCATGATCCTGAACGGCGTGCCGCTTGAGATGTTCGCGGCGCAAGCCGATTTCGTTGCGCACGAATTCATAGCCGAGCTTGAAGGTATCCAGCCCGTCGCTGGAGATGGTTCCGTCGCGCAACCCGATCACCACGCCGCGCAGGGTCGCTTTCAGCTCGTCCTGCAGTTCGTCGAGGGCGTCCAGCGAGTTGGCGTATTCCATGCGCTCGCCGATATCGAGAATGGCGGTCGCGAGTTGGCTGGCCTTCTCCGGCGCGATCCGGGTGACCTTGGTGTAGATGGCGGCAAAGATCGAGCCGATGATGCTGAGCGCGGCCAGGGCAACATACATCAGGTCGCTGTAGCGCTCGATAAAGGACTTGATTTCGTCGTTGATGTATTCGGCAGCGCCGGGATGCGCCACGATGAAGGCATCCTTGTCGGTCGCTGGCGGTTCGATCTTGGAGGCGAAGCCGTCTGTGAGCGAGAGCTCGGCCTTGTTCTCGTAGATGATCCGCGCAAGGTCGCTCACGGTCGTGGTCGAGAGCTTGGATTGGGCGACCAACAGCCATTCGAGCCCGATGGTATCGACGTCTTCCGCGGGCACGGCGGGTGAGGCAGACAGCATTCCGGTCGCCACCGTTTCCTCTGATATCGCCGGGTACTTCCTGGCGATCGCTTTCGCCGAATCGATCGCATTCAGGGTGAAGCCGCCGCGCCTGGCATATTGTTCGTAGCTCTTGTCCTTTACGATCTGCGAGGCGTGCGCGATCTTGACCACGGCGCCGAAGCCCGCGGCGAACAACTGGTCGAAGGTCGCGCCCGGCGGCGCCATCTGGACCCGCGTCGCGGCATCCGGGGCGTCCGAGAGGTCGAGAATGTTGCGCACCAGCGCGCCGCCGCTCTCGCTGTCGGCTATGACTGCGATCTTCTTTTTCTTCAGCTCCGCGATGGATTTGATTTTCTTGCCGCTCGGGCTGATCAGCAGAAGCAGATCGTGTTCAAGGATCGCAACTGCACGCGCGCGGGGCGGGATCCTGGCGTCGGTGCGCAATATCGCAAGGTTGGCTTCCCTGCGGTCGAACTGCGACAACGCCTTTGCATTGTCGTTGTTGGGCACGATCTTGAGCCGCAGCCGCGAAGAATTGTTCGTCAGCACCGTCGCCAGCCGGGCGGCGAAGCGCGCCTCGGGGCCATTGGCCTCGCCGACGGCAAACGCCAGCGTCTCGGAATTGCGCACCCAGGTGCGGCCGCCCCACACCACGGCGGCGGTCAGGACCAGTGTCAGGATGGAAAACAGCAGGATCTGGGTCCGGTTGCTCTTGACGACCCGCGCGCGGCGACGCGGCATTTTCGGATGCGGCGTTGGGGCTTCAGCACTCATGGCTCGTACCCGGAAAGTCAGGGACGTATCGCCGAGCAGGCCGCAGGCCGTCCGAATGAATTCGTAAATACCTAGAAAAGAACGATAATTTTGCCCGCCCGCCGATGATAGCCCGCTCCTATGGGATTGCAAACCGCGCCCCCCGGTAACCTTACTCCGCGGACCACGCTGCGCGCCCTTGCCGCACTATCGCAGTTCCGCCACACCATGCGATTTTCAGACCACCCACAGGTGCATTCCGGCGAGAGAGATGTCATAAATGAAGGCAACGTTCGATTACTCCGGGTTGAGAAGAACATTGCGCTGACAGCCTAGGCCCCGGTATTTCGCCATCCCGTCAGTCCCAGCAAAGGGCGTCAGCTTTGTTGTTTCCTTCAATGTCGTCCTCGGTCCCGGTAGGTGCGCTGGTAGGATGGATGCTGCTTCTCACCGTGAAGCACGTCATTGCCGACTTCATGCTGCAAACTTCCTGGATGGCGATCGGCAAGGATCAAAAGACCGGCTGGGCGATGCCGCTACTGGCGCATTGCGCTGTGCACCTCGCGGTATCGTTGGCGCTGATCCTGATCGTCGCGCCGCGATTCTGGTTCGTCGCCTTTATCGACTTCGCCATTCACATCACCGTCGACCGTCTCAAGGGGATCATCGCTTCCCGGTACGGCGTGACGCTGGAGAACGAGCACCCGTGGTTCTGGACGCTGATCGGCGTCGATCAGGCGCTGCACCATCTCACCGGTTTCGGCCTGGCTATCTTCATGGCGGCGAACTGATTCCGCGGCCGCCCGGCATCGACCTCCTTATTTCAATTTTCAACCATCCGCCTGGACGGGAGGGCGCGCATCGGCACTGGCGCGAATCATGTTCCGATTTCGATTCAGTCAAGACTGGCAAGTCTTCCGGAACACTACTGGTGGGCGTGGTTAACCCTTCATTAGAGAATTGCGCTGCATCTTCCGGAAAGGGAGAACCCGCAATGTTTTCAAGCCGCGACGCCTTCGAGAACGATTTTTGTCCGGTCCGGGACGAGCTGCTCGGCGAGATGTATCGCGCCAACGCGCACGGCCTGCCGCTCTTGGTCGACAGCGTTTCGTCCGAGGTCCGCGCCATGCTGGCGCTGTTCTGCTATCGCCGCAGCCACCTCCACGCGCTGGCTATTGCCATCGCGGCGAGCTGCACCGAACGCGAGCTGATCCATTTCGGCGGCCGGGTCGGCTCCACGCTCTATGCGTTGTCGCGCGAACCGGCCGCGCGTTCCGCCTCGTCGTCATCGCACGGCGGCCGCAAGCCGATCACCCTTTCGACCAAGCCGCTCTCGACCTTCAAGCCGATCGACGACGAGATCGACGACGAAGATTTTGCCGAAGCGGTGACGGTCTGACGGAGTCCAATGCTGTCGTCCCTGCGAACGCAGGGACCCATAGCCACCGGCCTTGGTTGTTACAGAAGGCGTCGGCCAAACTATCTTATCGATAGATCACGCGGTATGGGTCCCTGCGTCCGCAGGGACGACGGGAAGCGCCGGCAATCCGTGCCGCTTTCGCGCCATCGCGCATTCGACGTCGCCGGGCATGCAGGTGCGGCACACCTCGGGCCGCACCGCGTAGACCAGGCACGACGCCGCCTCGCCGACTTTGCCTGACAGCGCCGAACAGCGCTCGCCCTCGCAGCGCATTCCCGACAGCCGTTCGTTGACGAATCTTTCCGGAATCAGGTCGAGCGCCGCATCATCCTCGGTGGTGAAACGCGGCCAGTTCTGCGAGTAGCTGCAGCAGGCGCCGCAGGCCTGGCAGGGGTTTTGGCTGTCGGCGGTGATTCCTTGCATGTTTCAGCGTTTAGCCCGGAATGACGGCCGCGGCCAGCTAACCTTGCTGTCACAAGCCCCTCATCGTGAGGAGCGCCAACGGGTCCGCGCGTAGCGCGGCCCGATGACAGGCTCCGCGCCGTCTCCGGACGATGCTTCGCATCGCCGGGCGAACCATGAGGCCCCGTCTGTGGCCCACACCCTTCGAGACGCCCGCTCTGCGGGCTCCTCAGGATGAGGGTTTGAACAGCATGACCAGTGGAATCAACCGCCTCAAGTATCCTTCGGCGCCTCCCAGACCAGGCTGCGCCGCCATTTTGCGCGCAGGATGTCGCGACGTTCCGGATATTTTTCGTTGTGATAGACCGCTTCGACCACGCGGTCGGTGCGGAAACTGCGGAAATCCTTGCGCAGCTCGCACCACGCCGCGAGTATCCGCACCGCCTCGTGATAGCCGACGGCGATCGGCCAGATCGTGCGCTGGCTGTCGCGGCCATGCTCGTCGCGATAGTTCAGCGTGATCTTCTTGCCTTCGTGGATCTGCGTCCGTGTCCGCACCATGTCGATACGGTCCGGCTCCCGGTTCCATGCCCGCCGGGCGCGACTGGCTGGCTCCAGCACGAATGGCCGCAGGCGCTCAGGGACGGTTTCGGCGACCTTGGCCATCAGGTCCTGCGCGGCGCGCGCCAGCGCGGGATCGGCATGGCCGACCACCCATTGCGCGCCAAGCACGCAGGCCTCGATCTCATCGGGGGTCAGCATCAAGGGCGGCAGGTCAAAACCCTTTTCCAGGATGTAGCCCACGCCGGCTTCGCCGCGGATCGGCACGCGCTGTTCGATCAGGGTCGTGATGTCGCGGTAGATGGTCCGCTTCGAGGTTTCCAGCTCGGCCGCGATCGCGTCCGCCGTCATCGGCTTTCGGGTGCGCCGAAGCACCTGAATGATCTGGAACAGCCGGTCGGCCCGTCGCATGGCTCGTTCTCTTTTCTAAAAGGCACCTGCTCGATGCTGACAGCATGTTGGCAGCAGGAGGTGGGTATATCGGGACAACACCTCAAGTGAAGGGAATTTGTCCATGACGATTTTCAGCGAATTCGGCCTCCGGGGAGGCCGCGGACCACTCGCCAATGCCCAGGGATTTGCATTGGAACAGCTCGTTTCCATCCATTGCGTCATCACCGACCTGCGCTGGGCGATGGTTGAGCTGGCGTGGCGTTCATTCACCGCAATGTGCGCCTTTGCGCAAGCGCAGCTTGTCTCGTGGGTGCGCAAGGCCCGTACGCCGCGGCCGGAGGAAGGCCGCGGCCGGCATTGTTGCTGCTGACACCATGGTGGCAGCAGGGGGGCGCTAGCCTCCGGCACGTTTTTAGGAGATCGGGAGACCAGAATGATTACCCTCTACGGCTTCGGCGCCGGTTTCGGCCTGCCGGAGATCAGCCCCTTTGTGACCAAAACCGAGGTTCAGCTTAAGATGGCCGGTCTCGCCTATCGCAAGGAGAAGGCCAAGCCCCCGGCCTCGCCCAAGGGCCAATTGCCCTACATCGTCGATGACGCCGAGACGGTCGCCGATTCCACCTTCATTCGCGCGCACCTGGAAGCCAAATACGGTTTCGATTTCGACGCGCCGCTTAGCCTGCAGGCGCGTGCGCAGGCCTGGGCGTTCGAGCGGATGATCGAGCACCATGTCTATTGGGCGCTGGTCGGCGCGCGCTGGGTCGATGGCGACAATTTTGCCAAGGGCCCTTCGCATTTCTTCGACGGCGCGCCTGTGCACTTGCGCGAAAAGATGCGCGAGGACGCGCAGTTCCGCGTCGCCGAGAATTACCTGCTCAGCGGCCTTGGCCGCCACGCCCCCGAAGAGGATGTCGATCTTGCCGTTCGCTCGCTGTTTGCGTTGTCGGTCCAGCTTGGCGACAAGCCGTTTCTGATGGGCGAAACGCCGTGCGGCATGGACGCCACCGCCTTCGGCGCGCTCGCCGGAATCCTGACGCCGTTCTTCGACTCGGCGCTGCGGCAGCGGACCGAGCAGTTCGCCAACCTCACCGCCTATGTCGACCGGATGATGCTGCTGTATTATCCGGAATTCGCCTGGGCGCCGGTGCAGCAGGAGCAAGCCGCGTGAGAACTAGTCGGCCGAGGCGGGCTGGCCCTTCAAGCTGGCCAGCTCCGCTTCGAGTTCGGCGATGCGGGCATCGCGCACTGCGAGAGCTTGGGCAACATCCGCAGCATCGAACTTCTGCGGGATATGCTGCGGGCAGTTGGTGTCCCAGGCGGAGATCTTGAACAGGATGACCTGCTCGGGCCTCGCCTTGTATCCTTGCGGCATCAGCGATTTCGTCAGAGCGGGATCGTCTTCCACCACGCGCGCCTCGCCCCAGATCTTCACACGCCGGCGATGCGTATAGTCCATCACGAAAATATGCGCTCTCGGATTCTCCGACAGGTTGCCTTGAGTGATGTACTGCCGGTTGCCGCTGTAATCGGCAAACGCGATGGTGTTCTTGTCGACGATCTTGACAAAGCCCTTCGGTCCGCCGCGGTGCTGGATATAGGGCTGACCATCCGCCGATGCAGTCGCAAGGTAAAAGCTCGTGGTCTCCGCGAGGAAGCCGGCGAGGTTTTCGTCGATCTCGACGCGCCAGCCGCCGCGCTGCTCGACATTGGCATAGGCCTCGCGCGAGCCTTTGCGGCTCTGGATCGCTTTCACCGCCGGGGTGAAGGCGACATCGCTGGAATAGGTGTGAACGTCGGACATCAAAGCTTCCCGTGGAGCGCCAAAACGGTCGTCCTTCAGCTACAAGATGGACGTTTCCATAAATTAAACAATCTTGCGAATTGACACTTCACTATTGCTGGATATGCAATAGTCGGATGGACCGGATTGACGGCATGCAGGCCTTCGTCGCGGTGGCCGACCTGCGCGGCTTTGCCCCCGCGGCGCGCAAGCTCGGCCTGTCGCCTTCGGGCGTTACGCGGCTGGTTGCGGCGCTGGAGGATCGGCTCGGCGCGCGGCTGCTGCAACGAACCACGCGGCAGGTGACGCTGACGGACGCGGGCTCACGTTACCTGGAGCGCGCGCGGCGGATCTTGGCTGATGTCGAGGAGGCGGAGGCTGCCATCGAGGGCGAGCGCACGCGGCCGGAGGGACAGCTCGTCATCTCGGCGCCGGTCGGGTTCGGCCGGCTGCACGTCAGCGGAATCGTAACCGCTTACCTCAAGCGCTATTCCGACGTCGGAGTCGACCTCCGCCTGTCGGACCGCATGATCAACCTCGTCGAAGACGGTGTCGATCTCGCGGTTAGAATCGGCCATCTGCCCGACTCGACCCTGGTGGCGCGCCATGTCGGCGAGATGCGGCGGATCGTGGTGGCCTCGCCCGGATATCTCAAAGCACGCGGCGAGCCGAAGCGGCCACGGGAGATTCCCGCCCATGATACGATCCAGTTCGGCGCCATGACGGCGGCGCTCGACTGGCGCTTCGTCGAGGATAACAGCGAGATCCGCGTCGCGACCACGCCGCGCTTCGCCACCAACAGCTCGGATGCCGCCATTCAATATGCCGAAGCGGACGGCGGGCTGACGCGGGTGATGGCCTACCAGGCCGCCGAATCGCTCAAGGCACGGCGGCTCAAGATCGTATTGGCGCAGTTCGAACAGCCGGCGATGCCGATCCACATCGTCTATCCGACGTCGCGGCTGCTGTCGGCCAAGGTGCGGACGTTCATCGACCTCGTGACCGAAATGGCCGACTGGCATTTCGGGTAGGATCGTCATTCCGGGGCGATGCGCAGCATCGAACTATGGTGCGCAATTGCGCACCTGAGAACCTCGAGATTCCGGGTCTGGTGCTAGCGCACCATCCCGGAATGACCTCATTCCTTTTTCGGCACCACGCGAAACGTTGCGTTGGCCCGCGCGATCACGACGTCATCGGCCTTGATCAGGCTCTGCGCAAAGCAGATCGTTCTGCCGGTTTTGACGACGTCGCTCTCGACCGCGAGCCATTGCCCGACTTCGGCGGTACCGATGAAATCGACTGCGAGACCGATCGTCACCAGCGAAGACACCCCGCCCATGCAATGGGCGCAGCTATGGCCCATGGCGGCGTCAGCCAGCGCTGCAATCAGGCCGCCATGGATCAGGCCGCGGCCGTTGGTGTGCGGTCTTGCGAGACGCAACCCGATGATGACGGCCTTGTCGGTCTGCTTGGAGTAAAGCGGCTCCCAGGGGTCGGTGAGCGGGCTCTTGCGGGTACGGCGTTCAAAGCCTTCGGGGATGTCCGTGGCTGTCATTTGCAACTCGCGTCCGTGATGATGTTGCCGTCATTGAACGCAACGCGCGTTACGAAGTCACCGCCTACAAAGTTTTAAACGTGATTTCGACGGGGCGTTTGAAATGAGATGATGAAGCGCAAAGCGAGCAGGATTTTGTAGGGTGGGCAAAGCGAAGCGTGCCCACCATTTGCAAGTACGATCGGTGACAGATGGTGGGCACGTCGCTAACGCTCCTTTTGCCCACCCTACGGCTTCAACATCCTAAAACGGCAACCCCACATAGTTCTCCGACAGCGAAGCTGACGCCGCCTTCGAACTCACCAGATATTCCAGCTCGGCGAGCTGAATGCGCGCGCCGAATTCGCCCTGGTCGGGAAATTTGTGCAGCATCGAGGTCATCCACCAGGAGAAGCGTACCGCCTTCCAGACCCGTGCCAGCGCGCGTCCCGAATAGCCGTCGATGCCGGCGGAGGATTTCTCGTCGTAGTACTCGCGAAATGCCTGCGAGAGGTAATGCACGTCGCTGGCGGCAAGGTTCAGCCCCTTGGCGCCGGTCGGCGGCACGATGTGGGAGGCGTCGCCGGCCAAAAACATCCGGCCGAAGCGCATCGGCTCGGCGACAAAGCTGCGGAGCGGCGCGATGCTCTTTTCGATCGAGGGCCCGGTGACAAGCTCGTCGACCGCCTTCTGGTCCAGCCGGCTCTTCAGTTCCTCCCAGAAGCGTTCATCCGGCCATTGGTCGATATGATCGTCGAGCGGACATTGCACGTAGTAGCGGCTGCGGTGGGTCGAGCGCATGGTGCACAGCGCAAACCCCCGCGCATGGTTGTTGTAGATCAGCTCATGACTGACCGGCGGGGTTTCCGACAGGATGCCGAGCCAGCCGAACGGATAGATCCGCTCGTAGGTCTGGATCGCCGACGGTTTTACGCTGGCGCGGCTGACGCCATGAAAACCGTCGCAGCCGGCGATGAAGTCGCATTCGATCTCGTGGGTGGCGCCATCCTTGACATAGCTGACGCGCGGGCGGTCGGTATCAAAATCGAGCGGTTTGACGTCGGCGGCCTGATAGACCGTGGTGAGGCCGGCCGCCTTGCGGGCGTTCATCAGGTCGAGCGTGACCTCGGTCTGGCCGTAGATCATGACGGTCTTGCCGGTGGCGCCATACATATCGATGCGGTGGCGCGCGCCGCCGAACGCGAGTTCGACGCCGTGGTGGACCAGTCCCTCGCGATGGGCGCGTTCGCCGGCGCCGACCTCGTCGAGCAGCGCCACCGTGCCTTCCTCGAGCAGGCCGGCGCGGATACGGCCGAGCACATATTCGCCCGTCTGGCGCTCGAGAATGATATTTTCGATCCCGTAAAGGTGTAATAGTTGCCCAAGCAACAATCCTGCCGGACCTGCACCTATGATTGCTACTTTTGTCCTCAATCCTGGCTCCCCGATTGCTGTAGTCTGCAGGTCGGTAGCCCGCGGACTTGCAGTGATGATTATATCATATAACAGTCTTGGCAAAGCGCGTTGCTGCAAAAACCGCGCCGCACTGCAAAACGATGCAGCCGGATGTCCGCCTTGAAAAAGCGGGCGAGCTAGATAACATGTTAAATAACGGGGCCGCGCAGATGGCCTGTCATGCCAGGGGAGAGATGTCCATGAGAAAAGCGTTGTTGGCGCTGCTGCTTGCAGCCGGTGTGACGCCTGCGTTGGCGCAGGAAAAAACCTTCGAGCTGAAACTGTCGCACTGGGTGCCGGCCTCGCACCCGCTGCAGAAGGCGCTGGAAGACTGGGGTGCCGCGGTCGAGAAGGAGACCGGCGGCACCGTCAAATACAAAGTGTTCCCCGCCCAGCAGCTCGGCAAGGCGTTCGACCACTATGACATGGCGCGCGACGGCATCGCCGACATCACCTACGTCAATCCCGGCTACCAGCCCGGCCGTTTCCCGATCATCGGCGCCGGCGAACTGCCGTTCCTGATGTCGGACGCCAAGGGCGGCTCGATGGCGCTCGACGCCTGGTATCGCAAATACGCCGAGAAGGAGATGAAGGACGTCAAGTTCTGCCTCGCCTTTATCCATTCCCCCTCGACGTTCCACTCCCGCACGAAGAAAATCGTCACGCCCGACGACATCAAGGGCATGAAGATCCGCCCCGCCCACGCCACCATGGCCAATTTCGTAACTCAGCTCGGCGGTACCAACGTGCAATCATCGGCGCCTGAGGTGCGCGACATCATCGAACGTGGTGTGGCCGACGCCGTCACGTTCCCGTGGGGATCAGTGGTGCTGTTCGGCATCGACAAGGTGACGAAGTATCACATCGAAGCACCGATCTATGTCACGACCTTTGCCTTCGTGATGAACAAGGACAAATACAATCAGATGTCCGACAAGCAGAAGAAGGCGATCGACAACAACTGCACCACGGAAGCCGCCGGCCGCGTTGGCGAACCCTGGGGCAAGTACGAGGATGGCGGCATCGAAAAGATCAAGGCGATGTCGGGTCACGAAGTCTACAAGCTCACACCCGAGCAGACCGCGCAGTGGAAAAAGGCGGCCGAGCCGCTGGTCAAGACCTGGGGCGAGGGCGTCAAGAAGAACGGCGGCGACCCGGACGCGGCGCTCGCCGAGCTCAAGGCATCGCTCACCAAATACAACGCGCTCGCGCAGTAGAAACGTAAGCACCTTGGCCGGCGGCAGGAATTCTCCTGCCGCCGTTCCTCCTGCCATTGCCAGCCGCTCGGAGCGGACATGAATCGCGCGTGGATGGATCGTTTCATCGACACGATCGAATGGATCGCCGCCGGCTTTGTCGGTATCGTGGCGCTGAACATCTTCATCGGTGTCCTGCTGCGCAACACGCTTAACTATGCGATCCCGGATTCCTTCGATATCGGGCGCATGCTGCTCGGCATCCTGATCTTCTGGGGCATCGCCGCCACCAGCTATCGCGGCGGCCATATCACCGTCGATCTGGTCTGGGCCAATGTCGGCCCGAAATACCAGCGCATGATCGACGTGTTCGCGACGCTGGTGCTGCTGTTCGTCGTGACGGCGCAGACCTACACCTTGTTCGACAAGGTGCGCGGCACCTACAACGACAACGTGCTCACCTTCGACATGCACATGCCGACCTGGCCGTTCTTCGCCATCGCCTGGGCCGGCGACGGCGCCGCGGTGCTCTTGATCGCGATCCGTACCTACCGGCTGATCTTTCATCCGGAAGATATCCATGATGCCAAAGTGAAGACGGTGGAGTAGGCGACATGAGCACAGACGCCGTCGCCGTCGTTGGGTTTGTCGCGCTGTTTGCGCTGATGCTTTTGCGCGTACCCGTCGGCATGGCGATGGGCCTCGTCGGCGTCTGCGGCTTCGGTTATCTGGTCGGCTTCGCGCCGGCGCTGAAAATGGTCGGCCAGACCTCGATGCGCACGGTGACCGACTACACGTTCGGCGTGATTCCGATGTTCCTGTTGATGGGGGCGTTCGTCAGCAATTCCGGCATGAGCCGCGAGTTGTTCCGCGCCGCCAACGGATTTGTCGGCCATTTGCGTGGTGGGCTTGGAATCGCAACCGTCGGCGCCTGTGGCGGCTTTGCCGCGATCTGCGGCTCGTCGGTCGCCACTGCCGCTACCTTTTCGGCGGTGGCCTATCCGGAAATGCGCCGCTTCGGCTATCCGCAATCCTTCGCCACCGGCGTGATCGCGGCTGGCGGCACGCTGGGCGCCATGCTGCCGCCGTCGACCGTGCTCGCGGTCTACGGCATCATTACCGAGCAGGACATCGGTAAACTGTTCATCGCCGGCATCATTCCCGGCCTGCTCGCTATTGCGATGTACATGCTTACGATCGCAGTAATCGGCTGGTTGCGGCCGGACTTCCTGCCGACGGGTCCGCAGACCAAATGGCGCGAGCGCTTTGCCGGCCTGAAGAACATCTGGGCACCGGTGCTGCTGTTTGTTTTCGTCATCGGCGGGCTCTACGGTCTGCCGTTCCTGCCGCGCTTCACGCCCACCGAGGCGGGCGGCGTTGGCGCCACCGGCGCGTTCCTGATCGGCGTGCTCACCGGGCGGCTCGACAAGGAGAAAATCCTGAACTCGCTGCTGCAGGCCACCCGCACCGCGGCCGCGGTGTTCACGGTGCTGATCGGCGCGCTGATCTTCGGCTATTTCCTGACGGTGACGCAGACCCCGCAGAAGGTGACGGAACTTCTCACCGGCCTTGGGCTCGGCCCTTACGGCATCCTCGCCCTCATCATGGTGATGTATCTGGTGCTGGGCTGTCTGATGGACGCCATGGCCATGATCATCCTGACGGTGCCGATCATCTTTCCGGTGATCGTCCATCTCGGCTTCGATCCGATCTGGTTCGGCGTCATCATCGTGATGACGGTAGAACTTGGCCTCATCTCTCCGCCGATCGGCATGAACGTCTTTGTCATCAAAAGCGTCGTCAAGGACGTGTCGTTTTCCACGATCTTCCGGGGCGTGATGCCGTTCGTGGTGACCGACCTGATCCGGCTGGTGATCCTGATCGCATTTCCGATACTGGCGCTGTGGCTGCCGCAACGTATGGCCGGATAGAGGTAGCTCGGATGGAGCGAAGCGCAATCCGGGACAGCTTCAGCCGGTACGAGAGAGCCCCCGGGTTACGCTGCGCTCCACCCGGGCTACGATGTTTTGCACTCGAAAATTTGGTGGCGCGATGATCCCACAGCTTTCGACCAGATACGTCTTCACCATCACCGCCCGGATCGGTGAGGTGACTTCGGCCGGCGACATCGGCACCGGCGTGCGCCGGATCATTCCGATAACAGGCGGCGAGGTGAGGGGCGAGAAGGTCAACGGCAAGGTCTGCGCCTTCGGCGCCGATTTCCAGATCATCCGGCCGAACGAGTTGATCGAGCTGGAGGCGAAGTACGCCTTCGAGACCGACGACGGCGCGGTGGTCTATATCGAGAACAAGGGCCTGCGCTTCGGCCCGGTCGAACTGCTGCAGAAGCTCAAGCGCGGCGAGCCGGTCGATCCCAAGCTGATCTATTGCCGCACCGTGCCGCGGTTCGAGACCGGCAGCGAAAAGTACCGCTGGCTGATGGAAAACCTGTTCATCGGCTCCGCCGCCCGCCACGCCGACCGCGTGGTGATCGACGTGCATCAGGTGTTGTGATGCCCTCTTACCCTCCCCTGGAGGGGGAGGGTCGGCTCACATTGAGCGTAGCGAAATGTGGGACGGGGTGGGGTGATCTCTCACCACGGGCACTGTTCGAGAGGAAAGACCGTCACCCCACCCCGCCGCTCATTACATGAGCGTCGACCCTCCCCCTCCAGGGGAGGGTACGGCCACCACTTATTGTCGTCGCCCGATTGACTCCCGCCATGATCGTTATAAAATATAACTATTCTGCACAGGAAGTAATACAGACCCATGGGAAACGCCTCCACCGCCTCAGCGGGTCCATCAGACCTGCTCAAGATCGAGCAGGTCGGCGCGGTGCTGACCGTGGGCCTCAATCGCCCGGCCAAGCGCAATGCGCTGAACGACGGCATCATCCTGGCGATCCAGGATTGCTTCTCCCATCTTCCTGAAGGCATCGGCGCCGTAGTTATCCATGGCGTCGGCGACCATTTCTCCTCCGGCCTCGATCTGTCCGAACTGACCGAACACGACGCCACCGAGGGCCTGCGGCACTCCCAGATGTGGCACCGGGTATTCGACCGCATCCAGTATAGCCGCGTCCCCGTGATCGCGGCGCTGAAGGGCGCGGTAATCGGCGGGGGCCTGGAACTGGCCTGCGCGGCGCATATCCGCGTCGCCGAACCCTCGGCCTATTTCGCGCTGCCCGAGGGCCAGCGCGGCATTTTCGTCGGCGGCGGCGGCTCGGTGCGGCTGCCGCGGCTGATCGGCGTGGCGCGGATGATCGACATGATGCTCACCGGCCGGGTCTATTCGGCCACCGAAGGCTCGGCCTATGGTTTCTCGCAATACCTCACCGAAGCCGGCGGCGCGCTGCCGAAGGCGCTGGAACTCGCCGAGCGGGTAGCCGCGAATGCGCCGCTGACCAATTTTGCCGTGCTGCAGGCGTTGCCGATGATCGCGGAGGCCAATCCGCAGACCGGCCTGTTGATGGAATCCTTGATGGCGACCGTGGCGCAGAGCGACAAAGAGGCAAAACGCCGCATTCGCGCGTTTCTCGATCACAAGACCGCAAAGGTGAAGCCGACCTGACATGAGCGCCAAGCCCGACATGTCCGTCTCGACCGATGCCGCCGCGCGCGGGGTTCATCCGCTGCGTCCGATCTCGTTCGGCACGCCTGCGGTGCATGTCGAGCGCCGCGACGACGGCACCATCTACCTGCGCCCAAAAGCGCAGTTGCGCGACTATCCGGCGCGCATCACTGACCGCCTGCACCATTGGGCCGCGGCCGTGCCCGATCGCGTTTTCATGGCGGAGCGGAACGCCGCGCGGGGCTGGCGGCAGATCACCTATGCCGAACTCCTGACATCCTCACGTCACATCGCGTCCGCGCTGCTGGCGCGCGGCCTTTCGGCGGAGAAGCCGGTCGTTATCCTGTCCGGCAATTCGGTCGATCATGCATTGATCGCGTTCGGCGCGCTCTATGCCGGCATTCCCTTCTGCTCGGTGTCGCCGGCCTATTCGCTGGTGTCGCGGGATTACGGCAAGCTCAGCTATCTGATGAAGCTGCTGACACCCGGCCTCGTCTTCGCCGACGACGCCACGAAATTCGCCGACGCGCTCGCGGCAAATGTGTCCTTTGGTACTGAGATCGCGGCTTCGCGCGGCGTCATGCCCGGCCGCGACGTTACGAGCCTGGCGGACCTGATGGCGACGCCATTGCACCCGCGCCTTGACGCGGTGCACGGGGCCATCGGCCCGGACACGATCGCGAAATTCCTGCTGACGTCGGGCTCGACCGGCAATCCGAAGGCGGTCATCAATACCCAACGCATGATCTGCGCCAACCAGGTGATGCTGCGCGAGACGCTGGCGTTCCTGAAGGATGAGCCCCCGGTCATCGTCGACTGGCTGCCGTGGAATCATACGTTCGGCGGCAATCACAATATCGGGCTGACGCTGTACAATGGTGGCTCGATGTATCTCGACGAGGGCAAGCCGATGCCCGGCGGCATCGAGGAGACCGTGCGTAATCTCCAGGAGATTTCGCCGACCGTCTATTTCAACGTGCCCAAGGGCTATGAATCGCTATTGCCCTATCTGCGCGACGATACGGGCTTGCGCAAAAAATTCTTTGCTCGCCTCCATGCGATGTTCTTCTCAGGCGCCGCGCTATCGGCCTTTGTCTGGAACAGCCTCGACGAACTTTCGGTTCAGGAAACCGGCTATCGCGTGCCGATGCTGACCGGCCTCGGCGCCACCGAGACCGCGCCGTTCTTCATGTCGGTCAATCCGCACACCAGCCGCTCCGGCCATGTCGGGCTGCCGGTGCTGGGCAATGATGCGAAACTGGTGCTCAACAACGGCAAGCTGGAGGTTCGCGCAAAGGGGCCGAACGTCATGCCGGGTTATTGGCGTCAGCCTGATATGACGGCGAAGTCGTTCGATGAGGAAGGCTTCTACAAAATGGGCGATGCGCTCAAGCCGGCCGTTGCAGATGATTTTGACGCCGGCTTCGATTTCGACGGCCGCATCGGCGAGGATTTCAAGCTCGCCAGCGGCACCTGGGTCAGCGTTGGCCCCTTGCGTGCGCGCTTCGTTGCGGCCTGCGCGCCGCTGGTGCGCGATGTCGTGATTGCCGGCATCAACCGCGACGAAATATCGGCGTTGGTGGTGCTCGACCTCGACGGTTGCCGGCTGATCAACCCAACGCTTCCGCCTGACGACCTCGCCACTGCTGCGTCCGATCCGCTGATCGTTGCTGCGTTCCGCGAACGCTTCCAGAAGCTTGTCGCAAGCGCGACCGGCTCGTCGACCCGGATCACGCGCGCGGTGCTGCTCGATACGCCGCTGTCGATCGATCGCGGCGAGGTCACCGACAAGGGCTCGATCAACCAGCGTGCGGTACTGGAAAATCGCAGCGCGCTGATCGAGGAGATTTATTCGCCTGCGCCGCCGGCGCAGGTGATTACGCTGTAGCCGTATCAGTACAAGAGCTTGTCAGGGAGAGCACCATGCAGTTGAAGGACCAGGCCGCCATCGTCACCGGCGGTGCATCGGGATTGGGCGCGGCGACCGCGCGCCGGCTCGCGGCGCAGGGCGCCAAGGTTGCGATCTGCGATCTCAACGCCCAGCTTGCCGAAACCGTTGCCGCCGAGATCGGCGGCGTCGCCGTGACCTGCGACGTTTCCGACGCAGCCTCGGCGGAGGCCGCGATCGCCAAGGCCGCGGCGGCCCATGGGCCGGCGCGCGTGCTGGTCAACTGCGCCGGCATCGGCGTCGCCAAGCGCGTGATCGGCAAGGACGGGCCGATGGCCCTCGGCGATTTCGACAAGGTGATCAAGGTCAACCTGATCGGCTCCTTCAACATGCTGCGGCTGGCGACGGCCCCGATGTCGAAGCTGGAGCCGCTTGCGACCGGCGAACGTGGCGTGGTGATTTCAACCGCCTCGGTCGCGGCCTATGACGGCCAGATCGGGCAGTCCGCCTATTCGGCCTCCAAGGGCGGCATCGTCGCCATGACGCTGCCGATCGCGCGCGAATTGGCGCAGTTTGGCATTCGCGTGCTGACGATCGCGCCGGGCCTCTTCCTCACGCCGCTGCTCGCCAACCTGCCGCAGGAAGCGCAGGACTCGCTTGCCGCTTCGATCCCGTTCCCGCGCCGCCTCGGTCAGGCCGATGAGTTCGCCTCGCTGGCGCTGCACATGATCGACAATCCTTACCTGAACGGCGAAGTGGTGCGGCTCGATGCCGCGCTTCGCATGGCGCCGCGCTAGGGATAATCCATGTTCGTCAACCGGCGCGACGTACAGATCCAGTGGGGCGACTGCGACCCCGCCAACATCGTTTACTACCCGCGCTATTTCGCGATGTTCGACGATTCCACGTCGATCATGTTCGAAGCGGCCGGTTATTCGAAGCAGGACCTCATCCACAAATATGGCCTGGTCGGCATCCCCATGGTGGACACGCGGGCGAAATTCCACATCCCCTCGACCCATGGCGAATGGATCAGAATCGAAAGCCGGATCGAGAGTTTCAAGCGATCCTCTTTCGAGGTGATCCACAACGTGTTCAAGGGCGAGGCACTGGCGATCGAGGCGTTCGAGACCCGTGTGCTGGTCGGCAAGCACCCGGACGACCCTGCGAAGCTCAAATCAGCCCCGATGCCGCCGGAGATCATCGAGCGATTCATGCGGGGCTGACTGAGTTACCTCAGGGCTGACTCAGTCTCCTGCATGACCTAAAGAAGGGGCTGAACAAGGCACCCAATTTTGCTTAAAACGATAAATAGATAATCCAGGGAGGAATAAATGAAGAAGACTTTTCTGTCCGCTGCAGCAATTGTAGCGGCTCTCGCCTTGCCGGGCTCGCCGGCAGTTGCGCAGACCAACGAAATCACGATCGGCATCACCGTCACCACGACTGGGCCCGCAGCTGCCTTGGGTATTCCCGAGCGCAACTCGCTCGATTTCGTACCGAAGGAAATCGGCGGCGTGCCGATCAAAATCATCGTGCTTGACGACGGCGGTGACCCGACGACGGCCACCACCAATGCACGCCGGTTCGTGACGGAATCCAAGGCCGACATCATCATGGGCTCCTCGACGACGCCGCCGACGGTTGCCGTCTCCACCGTCGCGAACGAGGCGGGGATTCCGCATTTCGGCCTTGCGCCGCTCCCGATCAACGAAGCGCGCATGAAGTGGTCGGTTGCCATGCCGCAGCCGATCCCGATCATGGGCAAGGTGCTGTACGAGCACATGAAGGCGCACGGCATCAAGACCGTGGGCTATATCGGCTACTCCGATTCTTACGGTGATCTCTGGGTCAACGACTTCAAAACCCAGGCCGTTCCGATGGGCCTGACCATGGTGACCGAAGAGCGCTACGCTCGTCCCGATACGTCGGTCGCGGGCCAGGTGCTGAAGCTGGTCGCCGCCAATCCCGACGCTATTCTGGTCGGCGCCTCCGGCACCGCCGCAGCGCTGCCGCAGAGCGCGCTGCGCGAGCGCGGCTACAAGGGCCTGATCTACCAGACCCACGGCGCCGCCAGCATGGACTTCATCCGCATCGCAGGTGCGGCGGCTGAGGGCGTGATCATGGCGTCCGGTCCGGTGATGTCGCCGGAAACCCAGCCCGACAGCGCGCTGACCAAGAAGCCGGGTCTCGCGCTCAATACCGCCTATGAAGCCAAGTACGGCGTCAACAGCCGCAGCCAGTTTGCCGGCCATTCCTACGACGCCTTCGAAGTGCTCAAGCGCGTGGTGCCTGTGGCGCTGAAGAAGGCGAAGCCGGGAACGCCGGAATTCCGCGAGGCAATTCGCCTGGCGCTGATGTCCGAGAAGGAAATCGCGGCCAGCCAGGGCGTCTACAACTTCACCGAAAAGGATCGCTACGGCCTCGACGACCGCTCGCGCATCATCCTGACCGTGAAGGACGGAAAGTACGTCCCGGCGAAGTGAGGATCCTCATGGTGAGGAGGCGCGAAGGCGCCGTCTCCGGACGATGCTCGCATCGCCGGGCGAACCATGAGGCCCGGCTGGTGCCGTTCATCCTTCGAGACGCGGCGAAGAGCCGCTCCTCAGGATGAGGTCTGACAAGGGTGGGCGGGGCGCGATGGGCGCCTTTGCCCACCCTGTTTCAACGTGCGGCTGTCGCGGCCGAGCCTAAATCCCGCTCGCGCCCTCGTGCTGGAAGCCGAGATAGCTCGCAGCGACGCGCTGGTTGCTCGCGATATCCTTTGCCGATCCGCTCAAGATGAACTCGCCGAGCTCCATCACATAGGCGCGGTCGGCGATTTGCAGGGCGGCCTGCGCGTTCTGCTCGACCAGCAGCACCGAGACGCCGGCGGCGCGCAGTTCGCCGATGGTGCGGAAGATATCGGCGACGATGATCGGGGCCAGCCCGAGGCTCGGTTCGTCCAGCATCAACAGTTTTGGCGCGCCCATCAGGGCGCGGCCCATCGCCAGCATCTGCTGCTCGCCGCCGGAAAGCGTGCCGGCCAGTTGCTTGCGCCGCTCCTTCAGCCGCGGAAACAGCGTGTAGACGCGCTCGAACGAATGGGCTGCGGTCGCCTTCGGAATCCGGAAGGCGCCGAGTTGCAGATTGTCCTCGACATTCATGGTGCCGAACAGTTCGCGATGCTCGGGCACGAGGCTTAGACCCGCCGCGACGCGATCCTCGATGTCGAGCGGCGCCATGTCGATGCCGGCAAACGCAGTGGCGCCCTTCAGCGGCAGGACGCCCATGATGGCGTTCAACAGCGTGGACTTGCCGGCGCCGTTGGCGCCGATGATGGTGACGATCTCGTTGTCGGCAACTTGAAGCGAAACCGAGCGCACGGCTTCGACCTTGCCGTAGGAAACGTGGGCGTCGGAGACCGATAACAGCGCACTCATGCGGCAGCTCCGAGATAGGCCTTGATCACGTCGGGGTTGGTCTTGATTTCAGCCGGCGTGCCCTCGGCGATCTTGGTGCCGAAATCGAGCACCACGATGCGGTCGGCGAGATCCATCACAAAACCCATGTCGTGCTCGACCAGCAGCACCGACATGCCGCCGTCGCGCAACTGACGGAGTAGCGCAGCGAGCCGCTGCTTTTCCATATGACGCAGTCCGGCGGCCGGCTCGTCGAGCAGCAGCAGCAGCGGATCGACGCACAGCGCTCGCGCAATCTCGACGATACGCTGCTGACCGAGCGACAGGCTGCCCGCCAACTGGTCGATCTGGTCGCCGAGGCCGACGCGCTCGATCTGGCGCGCGGCTTCCGCCAGCAATTTCGCCTCATCGGCCCGGTCGAGCCGGAACATGCTTGATATCGCGCCCGAAGAGCCTCGCAGATGCGCGCCGATCGCGACGTTCTCCAGCACGGTCATGTCGGGCACCAGCTTGACGTGCTGGAAGGTGCGCGCGACGCCGAGCTTGACGACATCCTGCGGCGGGGCGTTGTCGACCTTGTTGCCAAGCACCGAGATGGTGCCGCCGGTCGTCGTCAGCACGCCCGTGATCAGGTTGAAGGTCGTGCTCTTGCCGGCGCCGTTGGGCCCGATCAGGGCGACGATCTCGCGGGAGCGGACGTCGAAGGAGACGTCGTTGACGGCAATCACGCCGCCGAACTGCTTGCGCGCTTTCTCGATCTGCAGCAGTGCGGCGGACGAAGCCGGCGCGCGCATGCGCGCGGCACGGGGAAGCGAGGTGTCGGGTGTCTTGCGGGCCAGCTTGATCGGCAACCGCGCCATCAGCCAGGGCCAGACGCCGGTCGGCGCCAGTTGCAGCAAAATGACCAGCAGGATGCCGAACACGATGGTCTCGAGCTGGCTCTGGCCGCCAAAGACATAGGGCAGGTAGCTCTGCAGGATCTCCTTGAGGACGACGACGATACCTGCGCCGAGCACCGCGCCCCAGACGTAGCCGGCGCCGCCGACCACGGCGATGAACAGATACTCGATGCCGGCCTGGGCGCCGAACGGCGTCGGATTGGCGGCACGCTGGAAATGCGCATAGAGCCAGCCGGACAGGCCCGCGAGAACCGCCGCATAGATGAATACCAGCAGCTTGGCGCGCGGCGTCTGCACGCCGAACGCTTCGCCGGCGATATGCCCGCGCCGCAATGCGCGGATCGCACGGCCGGTGCGGGAGTCCAGAAGATTCATGGTCAGCAGCGCCGAGACCAGCACCGCGATCCAGATCGCGAAATAGATCGTGCCGGGATCGAGCATCCGGAAGCCGCCGATCGAGAGCGGCGGAATGCCCGAGATACCGTCATTGCGGCCGAGGAATTCCAGCTTGCTGAACAGATAGAACAGGCCGATGCCCCAGGCGATGGTGCCGAGCGGCAGATAATGGCCGGACAGCCGCACCGTCACGATGCCGAGCAGGACCGCGGCGATGCCGCTGACCAGCAGCGAGAGCGGCAGCGTCAGCCACGGCGAGAAGCCGTAGGCGGTGGTCAATACCGCCGTGGTATAGGCGCCGAAGCCGCAAAAGGCGGCCTGGCCGAATGAAGTGAGGCCGCCGACGCCGGTCAGCAGCACCAGCCCCATCGCCACCAGGGCTGCGAGGCCGATATTGTTGAGCAGCACGATCCAGAACGGCGGAACGCCAGGGATGAACGGGATTGCCGCCATAACGAGCGTGAAGATGATGAGAGGGGTTCGCTGATTCATCGCGTCATTCCTTCTCTTCCTCGACCGCGGGCGCTGCGAGCGAACGCAGCACCAGCACGGGAAGGATCAGCGTGAATACGATGACCTCCTTGTAATTGCTGGCGTAGAACGAGGAGAACGCCTCGACGCTGCCGACGATCAAGGCAGCCACCGCAGTCAGTGGATAGCTGACGAGCCCGCCGATGATCGCGGCAATGAAACCTTTCAGGCCGATCAGGAAGCCGGTGTCGTAATAGAGCGTGGTGATCGGCACGATCAGGATCCCGGAAATCGCGCCGATCAGGGACGCCAGCAGGAAGGCGATCTGTCCCGACAGCGTGGTGCGGATGCCGACGAGGCGGGCGCCGAGCCGGTTGACGGCGGTGGCGCGCAGCGCCTTGCCCATCAGCGTGAAGCCGAAGAAAAGCCACAGCGCGACGATGAAGGCAATCGTCAGCCCGTAGACCGCAAGGCTCTGGCCGGTGAAGCGCAGCGGCCCGATCGTCAGCGCCGCGCTGGACAGCGCCGGGCCGCGCAGGCCTTCGGCGCCGAAGAACACCAGGCCCAGGCCCTGCAAAGCGAGATGGCAGCCGACGGACGCGATCAGCAGCACCAGCACCGAAGTATGAGCGAGCGGCTGGAACGCGATGCGGTAGAGGAACAGCCCGATTGCGGCGACGATCAGGAGCGACAGCGCGATGTTGACCGCAATTGGCGTCTTGGGGCCGGCAAGGCCGTAGGTCAGAGCGAGGATGACGGCGGGCAGGACGATGTTGAAGGCAAAGGCACGTAAAATCCGCGTTGGCCGTAGCGACCGCCTGATATCAAACAGGTCGAGGCCGAAGGCGACGATGCCCATGGCGAGCGCCAGCTTTGCGGTGCCTGGCACCTGACCGGTTGCCAGCATGGCGTAGCTCAGCGCGCCGAACGTGACGAACTCGCCCTGCGGGATCAAGATGACGCGGGTGACGGCAAACACCAGCACCAGCGCAAGCCCGAGCAGCGCATAGATCGCACCATTGGTGATGCCGTCCTGCAGCAGGAACAGCATGATCGTCGTGTTCAAGACTGGCGCTCCCCCTAAAAGCGTCGCCGGTCCTGACCTCGCGCGGTCGGCCGGCCGTCCATATCTCGGCAGTTGAAAGCAGCCGATATTTGATATATTCAATAACAATTATCAAATATAACATCAAGGCCTCGGCCACCGGCCAAGCCTTTTTTCGGGTGCGAGTCTCACGCCATGACAGTTTCCAAGGCAGCTACCGATGCCGTCAAGCCGTCGCGCAGCAACGGCAAGGAAATTGCGAGCGGCGCTGTGGATGGCGCCGCTGATAATGCCGGGCTGCAACTGGGCGAACTGGCCGACCTGCTCGGCTATTCGCTCAAACGTGCACAGCTCAAGGTGTTCGAAGATTTCCTGCGCTGCGTCGCGCCGCTGCAACTGACGCCGGCGCAGTTCTCGGTGCTGCTGTTGCTCGACCGCAATCCCGGGCGCAACCAGACCGAAATCGCCAACACGCTCGGCATCCTCAGGCCGAATTTCGTATCGATGCTGGATGCGCTGGAGAGCCGCGGTCTCTGCGCGCGGATGCGCTCGACCAACGACCGCCGCTCGCACATCCTGGTTCTGACCGACAAGGGAAGGGCGGTGCTGGCGCGCGCCAAGAAGCTCGTTGCCACCAAGCACGAGGCGCGCCTCAACGAATTGCTGGGCCCCGCCAACCGCGTAGCCCTGCTCGCAATGCTGTCGAAGATCGCGGCGGAGTTTTGAGTAACGTCGTCATTCCGGGGCGTGCGTAGCACGAACCCGGAATCTCGAGATTCCCCGATGCGCAATTGCGCATCTGAGGTCTGGTCCTTCGGACCATCCCGGAATGACAATATAGCCGTCACGCCGCGACGATACGGCCTTGAACCTCTCGCCGCCCGCGGCCCGACAGGAATTGCCGCTCGATCTCGGCGGCGGGAAGCGGCCGAGAGAACAGGAAACCCTGCATCTCCGTGCATCCTTCGGAAGCGATGCTGTGGAGCTGCTCCGCGGTTTCCACGCCCTCGGCGGTAGCCGTCATGCCCATTCCATTGGCGAGCGCGGCTACTGCCCGCACGATGTTGAGCGAGCTCGAATTCTCGGTGATGTTCTTGACGAAGGAACGGTCGATCTTGATCTTGTCGAACGGAAAGCTCTGCAGATAGGTCAGCGACGAATATCCGGTGCCGAAATCGTCCATGGCGATCCGGATGCCGAGCGCACGCAACTGATGCAGCAGCGCGAGCGTCGCTTCCTTGTTGTGGAGCAGAACGGTTTCGGTGATTTCGATCTCCAGCCGCGTGGGGGCGAGGCCGGAAGCCGCGAGCGCGCTGATGATCACCTGCATCAGGCCGGGGCTGCGAAACTGCATTGCTGAAATATTGACGGCGACATGAAGGTCGCCGGGCCATTGCGCCGCGGTGGCGCAAGCCTGCCGGATGACCCACTCGCCGAGCGGAACGATGAAGCCAATCTCTTCGGCCAGCGGAATGAAGGTAGCCGGCGAGATCATTCCCTTGGTCGGATGATTCCAGCGTATCAAGGCTTCAAAACCGCTGATTTCCTGGCTCGCGAGGTTGACGACCGGTTGGTAGTGCAGCTCGAACTCGCCTCTCGGCAGCGCCCTGCGCAGCTCCTGCTCCATGATGCGGCGGGTCTGCATCTGCAGGTCCATGGCGGGCTCGAAGAAGCGGAACGTGCCGCGGCCGTCGCTCTTGGCGCGGTAGAGCGCGAGATCGGCGTTGCGCAGCAGCTTGTCGGGGTTCGATCCGTCACCGGGACCGACCGAAATACCGATGCTGACGCCGATCACGGCCTGTTGGCCGTCGATGTCATAGGGCTCGCTCAGCGCATCGATGACGCGCTGCGCCAGGGAAGTGGCGTCGGCGGGGTCCGTGATCGTGGCCTGCACGATCACGAATTCATCGCCTCCCATCCGCGCGATCGTATCGGCCTCGCCGACGAGGGAGCGCAATCGTTCAGCGACGATCCTGAGCAGCTTGTCGCCGCAGGGATGGCCGAACGTATCGTTCACGGCCTTGAACTGATCGAGGTCGAGATGATGGACGGCCACCATTTCGCCGTGCTGAACCCGGCCGAGCGCGTGTTGGAGCCGGTCGTTCAACAGCACCCGATTGGCCAAATCAGTCAGCGCATCGTGGTGCGCCATATACTCGATCTTGACCTCGGACTGCCGCTGCTCGGTGATGTCCTCATGCGTCGCGACCCAGCCGCCGCCGGGCATCGGCCGGTGCCGGATCTTGAAGGTACGCCCGTTCATCAGTTCGACGATGCTGTCTTTGGCTTCGTTGGAAACCGCCACGTTGGTGCGCCAGCGCAGATATTCGTCCCGCGTCATGGCGGGGAAACTGCCGGCTTCGAAGCGCAGGTCGACGATCTCGACCAGCGACATGCCGGGGCTGACGCGCTCGGGAGCGATATCGTACATCTCGACAAAGCGATCGTTGCACACGATCAGGCGATGGTCGGAATCGAAGAAGCAAAGCCCCTGCGACATGTTGTTGATCGCGGTATCGAACTGGAAGTTCCTGACGCGCAGGGCCTCTTTCTGCTCCTTGCCGAGTTCGTATTGCTTCTTCAGCCGGGCATTGAGCTCTTCACGCTCGGTGATGTCCTCATGGGTCGCCATCCCGCCGCCATCGGGCATCGGGTAGACGGTGTAGGCGATGATCCGGCCGTCGGTGAACTCCTGCACCGTGGTGTCGAGTGCGATGTCGCGGCCGATGCGCTCGCGGATGTAATCATCGGGTTCGGCCTGCAACTTCAGGCCAAGCTTCAGCCGATGCCGGATCAGTTCAAGGGTCGGTGTCCCCGGCTTCACCTGTTCAGGCGAGAGCCCGTACATTTCCCTGTAACGACCGTTGCAGAAAACGACTTCGCGCTTCTCGTCGAAGATGACGATGCCGAGCGACAAATGGTTGATCGCCTCTTCGAGTCGCGCACTCAAATGCGCCGACCGCGGGGCGGTGATCTGGCCGTGATCCGTCATATGGCGTTTCCCCAGCCGCTATCGGCGGCGCTCCTCCTCCAGGAGAACGGGCATTAGAAGGCCAAGCTGGTGAATTGCATGTTCGAGACCGGCCAATGCGCGCCGGTTCCTCGCAGCTTGCTCAACAGAGCGTTAACGCCGTGATCACACGTACAGGGTGCCGGCAGCCGCCCGGAAAACCTAGGCGGAATCCACCAGGATCACCCTGACGTCGTTGACGTTGGTGAGCGTCGGGCCCGTCAGCAGGAGATCACCGGTGGCTGAAAAGAATGCGGTCGCATCGTTGTTGGCGAGATAGGCCGCAGGTGAGAGCCCGAGCGACTTCATCTTCGCAAATGTCATCTGGTCGATCACGGCGCCGGCCGGATCGGTTGCGCTGCCGGCGCCGCCGTCGGCACCGTCGGTGTCCGCGGCGAGCGCCACGATCCCCGCTGTGTCCTTCAGAAGGTCCGCCAGCGCCAGCGCATATTCCTGGTTGGGGCCGCCACGGCCATTGCCGCGCACGGTCACCGTGAGTTCGCCGCCCGACAGGATCGCCATGCGCTTGCCCTCGCTGCGCGCCTGCAGCGCTATCCGCGCATGGTCAGCCGCGACATCGCGCGCCTCGCCTTGGAGATCCGCGCCCAGGCCGATGACTTCATACCCCGCGTCCTTTGCGACCTTGATTGCCGCGTCGAGCGACGCCTTCGGTTTTGCGATCATCTCGAATTGCGCGCGGGCAAACGCGCCATCGCCGGGCTTGCAGCTCTCGTTTCTGGGATCCTCGAGCGCGCGCCTGACGGCATCGTCAACCCTGAGATTATATTTCGCCACCAGCGCGCGGGCGTCCGCCAGCGTGCTTGGATCCGGCACCGTTGGTCCCGATGCAATCGCTGAAGGATCGTCATGCGGCACGTCGGAGATCGCCAGCGTAACGATCTCGGCAGCGCGCTGCCCGGCGCGGGCCAGCCGGCCGCCCTTGATCCGCGACAGATGCTTGCGGACGATGTTCATCTCGCCGATCGGCGCGCCCGAACGCAGCAGCGCGCGGTTCACCTGCTGCTTCTGCGCGAACGAAACGCCGTCGGCCGGCGCGATCCAGTTTGCCGAGCCGCCGCCGGACAACAGCACCAGCAACAGATCGTCCGCGGCTGCCTCAGAGGCGAGACGCAGCGTTTCGTCGGCGGCTTTCAACCCGGCTTCGTCCGGCACCGGATGGCCGGCCTCGACGACCCTGATCCGCCGCGTCGGCACGCCGTGGCCGTGGCGTGTGGTGGCGATGCCGGTCAGGCGCGACGGATCGAGGCCCAGCGTATCGAGGTAGTGCCGCTCGGCAGCAGCCGCCATGGCCGCGGCTCCCTTGCCGGCGGCAAGGCAGATCACCTTACCCTTAGGCGCCGGGCGCAGATGCGCCGCGAGCACGACGTCGGGATGCGCGGCCGCAACGGCCGCGTCAAAGATTGCACGCAAGAGGGAACGTCGGTCGGTCATGTCTGCCCGGGGACGAAGAGGGATGGGAAGTCAGGTTATCCATCCAATCGCTGCAAAAGAAAACCCCCGCGGGATGCCCGCGGGGGCGTTAATGGCTACCAATCGGTCGATCGGATTTTGCGATTAGCCGCCGACCTCGGCATCAATCACTTCGCCGAAGCGTTCCCAGGTCTCGCCTTTGAACTTCTGAAGCTGGACCGCCGAAATCGGGGCAAAGTCGGTAGCGCTGGTGTTGACCTTGATACCCGGCAGCAAGCTGCCGATCTCGAGACCTTTGATGCTGGCCGCCTGCTTCATGACGTTCTCGCGGGTGAGATTGTCGCCGCTGGCTTTGAGCACATGCACGAGGCCCTGCGCGACCGTGTAGCCGTACATCACAAAGCTATCGATCCTGTTGGCCTCGGGGTAGTATTTGGCCAGAAATTCGTCGAAAGCTTTCATGCCAGGGTCGTTCTTCCACTCCGGATCGGACGTATCCTTAAGGTAATTGGACGAGATGATGTCCTGCGCATTCTCGAAGCCGGCCGGTTTCATCACGCTGCCGATCGAGGCCGAAACGTTGTTGAGAAAGTGCAGCGGCTTCCAGCCGATCTCGGCGTTCTTCTTGATCGCCTGTGCCGCGAACTTCGGCGTGGTGATGTTGATGAACACGTCGGCGCCGCTCGCCTTCAGCTTGACGATGTGGGAATCGATGGTTGGCTCGGAGACTTCGTAGCTTTCCTCCAGCACGATCATCGACGCCGCCTTGGCGCCAAGCCCGTCCTTGAAGCCCTTCAGGTAGTCCTTACCGTAGTCGTCGTTCTGATAGAGGATCCCGATCTTGGCGTCCGGCTTGTTCTTCAGGATGTACTTGGCATAGATCTGCGTTTCGCTCTGGTAGTTGGGCTGCCAGCCCATCGTCCACGGGAAGCTTTTGGGATCGTTCCACTTGGTGGCGCCGGTAGCGACGAACAGTTGCGGCACCTTCTTGCTGTTGAGGTATTTCTGGATCGCAGTGTTCGGCGGGGTGCCCAGCGGATTGAACACGATCAGCGCTTCGTCGCTCTCGACCAGCTTGCGGGCCTGCTCTACCGTCTTCGGCGGACTGTAGGCGTCGTCATAGCTGATGAAGTTGATCTTGCGGCCGTTGATGCCGCCCTCGGCGTTGATCTTCTTGAAATAGGCTTCCTCGGTCTTGGCAATCACGCCATAGGCGGAAGCCGGACCGCTGTAGGGCATGATGTTGCCGATCTTGATTTCCGTGTCGCTCGCACCCGGATCGTATTTCTTTTGCGCAAGCGCGCCGCCTGACGTCGCGGCAAGTAGTCCAAACGCGGCTGAAAGAATAGCCAGTTTTTTTAATGCGGACATTTCTGTCTCTCCCGTTTTGATTTCTTAATGTAACCGTCGGGCCTCTTAACGAGGCTCTTTTGACAGCGTCGTGACTAGCATCTTGCCGGAAGCCTCACAAACAAAAAGCCCCTGCGGTAAAAGCCGCAGGGGCTGCATCTTCAGCAGGGCTCGCAGCGTGGTTAGCCGCCGACGTCACCCGAGAGAATCTCGCCGAAGCGTTCCCAGTTCTCGCCCTTGAACCTTATCAGTTGCAATTGCGAGAGCGGAGCAAAATCGGTCGCCGACGTGTTGACCTTGACCCCGGGTAGCAGGCCGCTGAGTTCGAGGTCCTTGATGCTGGCCGCCTGCTTCATGACGTTTGCGCGGGTCAGGTCGTCACCGCAGGATTTTAGCACGTGCACCAAGCCTTGAGAGACGATATAGGCGTACATCACCGATGCATCGGCCCGGTTGGCTTCCGGATAATACTTATCCAGGAACTCGTTCCATGCCTTCATCGCGGCATCGTTCTTCCATTGCGCGTCGGTTGGATCCTTGAAGTATTGCGACGAGATGATGTCCTGGCCATTCTCGAACCCGGCCGGCTTCATCACGCTGCCGATCGAGGCCGAGACGTTGTTGAGGAAATGCAGCGGCTTCCAGCCGATCTCGGAGTTCTTCTTGATCGCCTGCGCCGCGAATTTTGGCGTGGTGATGTTGAAGAAGACGTCGGCGCCTGATGACTTAAGCTTGACGATGTGGGAGTCGATCGTCGGTTGGGAGACTTCGTAGCTCTCCTCCAGGACGATCATTGATGCGGCCTTGGCGCCAAGTCCGTCCTTGAAGCCTTTCAGATAGTCCTTACCGTAATCATCGTTCTGATAGAGGATACCGACCTTGGCGTTCGGATGGTTCTTCAGAATGTACTTCGCATAGATCGCCGACTCGCTCTGGTAGTTAGGCTGCCAGCCCATGGTCCAAGGGAATTCCTTCGGGTCGTTCCACTTGGTGGCGCCGGTCGCGACGAACAGTTGCGGCACCTTCTTGGTGTTGAGGTATTTCTGGATCGCGGTGTTCGGCGGGGTGCCCAGCGAATTGAAGACGAGCAGCACCTCGTCACTCTCCACCAGCTTGCGCGCCTGCTCCACGGTCTTCGGGGGGCTGTAGGCGTCGTCATAGCTGATGAAGTTGATCTTGCGGCCGTTGATGCCGCCCTCGGCGTTGATCTTCCTGAAATAGGCCTCTTCGGTTTTTCCGATCACGCCGTAAGCGGAAGCCGGTCCGCTGTAGGGCATGATGTTGCCGATCTTGATTTCAGTGTCGGAGGCGCCGGTGTCGTATTTCTTCTGCGCAAGCGCGCCGCTGCTGGTCGCGGGAAGCAATGCGAGGGCAGCCGCAAAGGCTCCCAGTCGCAAGTTGAGAACGGACATTTTGATCTCCCTAGGATCACGATGGATGTGTCATCTTCTTTTGATTGGAGCGCTTGGCGGCTCTTTGGGGATATTGAATACCTTTCAGTCGCGTCCAGCAACAAAAAGCCCCCCGCGACGGGTCGCGGGAGGCGATATTTAGTCTGATCCTCCGGGAAACTACCGTCCGGCGGAATATTGGTTAACGGCTGAATTCGCCGCTGATGACTTCACCGAACATATCCCGTCTCTCACCCTTGAAGCGCATCATCTGAAGTTGCTCGATCGGCGCGAAGTCTGTGGCTGAGACTACTTCTTCAGTTTGCCGATCAGTTGCTGGGCAACAATCGCGACCTGCCTTGCGCCGTGCGGCACGAGGAAGATGACGAGGAACAGAAGCACGCCGAACACCGCGCCGGAGAGGCCCTTCGAGATGTGCTCCGCGATATTCGGCACGAAGATGATGAAGGCGGAACCGACGATCGATCCCGGCAGCCAGCCGACGCCGCCGACGACCATGCCGAGGAACAGCGAGATTGCGAGCGTGATGGTGTAACCGTCCGGTGCCACGAACTGCACCGCGATGGCGCCGAGACCGCCGGCAACGCCGGTGATTCCGGCCGAGACGCCGAACGCCAGCGTCTTGTACAGCGCGACGTCGACGCCCATCGCAGACGCCGCGATCTCGTTGTCGCGAATCGCCATGAAGGCGCGGCCCGAACGGGAACGCAGCAGGTTGACCGAAGCGACATAGATCCCGATCGCGATCACGAGCGTGAAATAATACAGCCACCTGTCCTGGGATATCGGCAGGCCAAACGGCGCATCAGGCTTGGTCACGACCAGCCCCTGCACGCCACCGGTCCAGTGCTCGAAGAAGCCGAGCTTCAGCAATTGCGGCATTGCCACCGCCAGCGCAAAGGTCGCCAGCGCCAGATAGATGCCGCTCAAGCGCAGCGCTGGCTGGCCGAACAAGAACCCGAAGCCAAAGCAGATAATGCCGGCAATGGGCAATGTCAGGGCGTAGTTCACGCCCATATGCTCCATCAGAATGGCGGAGGTGTAGGCTCCGACCGCGTAGAAGGCGCTTTGGCCCAACGAAAACTGGCCGCTGCCACCGGTCAGGATGTTCAGTGCCAGCACCGCCAGCGCGTAGATCAGCAACATCGTCATCTGGAAGACGAAGAAATTCTTCAAGAACATCGGTGCGATGATCAGCAACCCCAGCACCACGAGCGAGGTGCCGTAGCCCAGCGTCATGGCTCGCTTTGGAACTGCCTCGACCGCCGGTGCTTCGCTTGTGACTTCCTCAACTGCGCTCATGATCAAACTCGCTTCACGATGGGCCGGCCAAACAGGCCCGCCGGCTTGAGAACCAATACGGTGATGATAAGCGCCAGCGCGATCGGCAATTTCAGTTCATTGCCGACGCCGGGGATATAGGTCCCGGCGAGATTCTCGAACACGCCGACCAGAAAGCCCCCAACCACCGCTCCGAGCGGGCTGGTCAGGCCGCCGAGGACGGCCGCGGCAAACCCGTAGATCAGCACGCCGCCCATCATGTTGGGCTCCAGGAATACGACAGGTGCGATCAGGATGCCGGCGATCGCGCCGATCGCGGACGCCATGCCCCAGCCAAGCGCGATCATCCAGCTCGTGTTGATGCCGACCAGCCGTGCCGATTCCGGCAACGACGCGGCCGCGCGCATCGCAAGGCCGATCCGGGTGAACTGAAAGAACAGATAGAGCAGGATCAACAGTCCGACCGTCACGCCGATCATGCCGGCCTGATGGGTCGAGATCAACTGACTGCCGAGAAAGGGCGAGGATCCGAACGGCGTCGGAAACTGCTTGATCGTGAAGTCCCAGGTCAGTCCGGCGACGCTGTTGACGATCGCAAACAATGCGATGAAACCGGCGACATTCGTCAGGATCGGCGCCTTGGCGAGCGGCTTGAACAACATACGCTCGATGGCGATGCCGCCTGCGAACGAGAACGCCAGCGTGAGAAGGAAGGCCCACCAATACGGCACCCCCCATTGCATCAGCTGCCAGGCGATGAATGTCGAGAACATCGCCATTTCGCCCTGAGCGAAATTGAGATGGTCGATCGCCTGGTAGATCATCACAACGGCGAGCGCCATGCAGGCATAGATCGCACCTGTGGCAATGCCAGCCAGGACCTGGTTGATAAAAAGTTCCACGGCTGCGCTCCTCAATAACCGAGATAGGATTTACGGACGTCTTCGTTGTTCGCGATTTCGGCAGCGCTTCCCGACATCACGATACGTCCGGTTTCAATAACGTAGGCCTTGTCCGCGAGCTCCAGCGCGAGTTGCGCGTTCTGCTCCACCACCAGAATAGTGACCTTGTCCTGGCGGTTGATCTTGCCGAGGATATTGAACAGCTCGCGCACGATCAGCGGCGCCAGGCCGAACGACGGCTCGTCCAGCAGCATCAGCCGCGGACGCAGCATCAGCGCACGCGCAACCGCGAGCATCTGCTGCTCGCCGCCCGACAGCGTGCCGGCCTGCTGGGTGTGCCGTTCCTTGAGCACCGGGAAGTGCTCGTACATGCGCTCGATGTCGGCGACCACGCCCTTCTTGTCATTGCGGGTGATGGCGCCGAGCTGCAGGTTTTCTTCCACCGTCATGGTGGTGAAGGTGCCGCGGCCCTGCGGCACATGCGCAATGCCGAGACGGACGACGTTTTCGGTCGACTGGCCGGAGAGCGGCTTGCCCTCGAACTCGATAGCGCCGGTCGAACGCACCATGTTGCAGATCGCCCGCAAAGTGGTGGTCTTGCCGGCGCCGTTGGCGCCGAGCAGGGTGGTCAGCGAGCCCTCGTTGAGGGAGAAGCTTAAGCCGTGAAGCGCCTGGACCTGGCCGTAATAGGCGCGGAGATCCTTGACGTTGAGCATCGCGGTCATTGGTCCTTGCTCCCCAGATAGGCTTTGATGACATCCGGGTCGGCCTGGACCTGGGCCGGCGTTCCTTCGGCGAGCTTGCGGCCGAAGTTAAGTGCGACGACGTGGTCGGCGATCGACATCACCAGACCCATGTGATGTTCGACCAGCAGCACCGTCACGTGACGCTCGTCGCGAATGCGCTTGATCAGATCGCCAAGCACGTGGACTTCTTCGTGATTGAGACCGCCGGCGGGTTCGTCGAGCAGCAGGATCTTGGGATCCGCGGCCAGTGCGCGCGCCAGCTCGACACGTTTTTGGGTACCGAACGGCAGGCCGGACACGATGGTGTGGGCGACGTCATCGAGGCCGAGATAGGTAACGATCTCGTGGACGTGCTTGTTGAGTTCGGCCTCGCCACGGCGCACCCAGCCCAGCCGCAAGGAGTCGCTGATGATGTCGCTGTTGGAACGGCAATGGGTGCCGACGCGAACGTTGTCGAGCACGGAGAGATTTGGAAACAGTGCGACGTTCTGGAAGGTGCGGCCGATGCCGATCTCGGCGATCCGGTGCGGCGGACGCGTCAGGATGCTCGC
Organism: Bradyrhizobium sp. CSA112; assembly: GCF_029051645.1. Lineage (GTDB taxonomy): Bacteria > Pseudomonadota > Alphaproteobacteria > Rhizobiales > Xanthobacteraceae > Bradyrhizobium. The sequence goes on along the minus strand of NZ_JAACFS010000018.1, from coordinate 20,628 downwards.
GCCTTCCATCAGGATATCGCCGGAGCTCGGCTGATAGAGCCGGGAGAGGCAATTGAACAGCGTCGTCTTGCCGGCACCGTTCGGTCCGATCAGGCCGAGGATTGCGCCCTTATGCATGTCAAAGGACACGCCGTTTAACGCGATGATGCCGCCGAACACGACGCTGACGTCGCGAACCGCGAGCAGGGGAGAGCTTCCCTGCGCGAGCTGGGCCTTAGTCATCTCGTCGCGCCCGCGCTGATTGCGGAGCGGCAATGACCACGCGAAGATTTTCGCCAGCCGTGATGAAAGCTATCTGATCCCCTCGGATACACGTGCAACTTTTCCTCCTGCTTTCAACTTCTTGTTCTCTGTTTTTTTGGATTGCGGGGCCGCGCCGCCCAACGCTGCCTCGATGTTCCTTACCATCGTCACAAGGCGCGGTCCAATATCGTTGATCAAGCGATCTTCCGTGAAACGGAAAGCAGGCGCGCCGCAATTGAAGGCATACGGTCCGGTTCCGTCGCTGAGCTTCAGCGGCACACCTACGGCGTGCACATCGTCCTGCCATTCGCCGGCAGAGATGGTGAATCCGTGACGCGCGAGCATTTCGCCCGCGCGCTCGATGCCGTCACGCATTTTGGGCCAGCGATTGCCGTAGTGGTCGCGCAGTTCGCGCAACAAGGAGGCACGCTCATCGTCGGGCAGCGCCCAGATATAGGCGCGACCCATCGCGGTGGTCGCGATCGGCACCCGCGAACCGACGTCGAGCTGCACGCCGAGCAGCCCGGCACGGCTCTGCCCGAAATAAATCATGCTGTGACGATCGCGTCCGCCGACGGCAACGGCGCCGCCGGTCTCGCGCATCAGTTCTTCACGGTACGGTTCGGACAAATGCCGAACGCCGAGGTTGGCCAGCGCGGCATACCCCAGCGCCATGGCTGATGGCGCGAGCTGATACTTCTCGAAGCGCGGAACGGGTGTAAGATAGCCCAGCTTGGTCAGGGTGTAGGTCAGCCGGGAAATGGTCGGCTTCGGCAAATTGGTGCGGGCGGCGAGTTCTTGATTGCCGAGAAGCCCGTCGTTGGGATGAAATGCGCGCAACACATCAAGTCCGCGGGAAAGCGCGACGACGAAGCTGCGATCAGTCGCCACTTTCTTCCCTGGACGTTTCATTACCCGCTACTGCTGATGAGCTCGTTGACAAGGGACGTGCTTCAAAATAACCCTCGCTGTCAAGGTGTGGAATTAAATTTCGCAGTGCGAAATTGGTGAAATAGCCGTAGCTACTCAACGCAAGTTGAGCGGCATCCAAGAACAAACGATCCAGGGAGAGTCCCGTGAGCGAAGTGGTAAAACTCGAGCGTCATGACATCATCGCCATCGTCACGGTCGACAGTCCTCCGGTCAACGCGCTGAGCGCTGCCGTTCGCGGCGGCATCTTCGAATGCATGAAGAGCGCGATCGCCGATGCCGAAGTAAAGGCCATCGTGCTGACCTGCGACGGCCGCACCTTCATCGCCGGCGCCGATATCACCGAATTCGGCAAGCCGCCGAAGCCCCCCGGTCTCGCCGAAGTGCTGGAGCTCATGGAGAAATCGCCGAAGCCGATCGTTGCCGCCATTCACGGCACCGCGCTCGGCGGCGGCCTCGAAGTTGCTCTGGCATGCCACTATCGCGTTGCAACCAAGGACGCCAGGCTCGGGCTGCCCGAAGTGAAGCTCGGACTTCTGCCGGGCGCCGGCGGCACCCAGCGCCTGCCGCGCGCGGTCGGCCCAGAGCTCGCGGTCAAGATGATCGTCAGTGGCGATCCGATCAGCGCGGCGGACGCACTCAAGAACGGCCTGATCGAGGAGATCGTCGAGGGCCGGGCGACGGGCGGCGAAGCATTCGCGCTCAAGGTGCTGGCGGAGAAGCGCCCATTGCGCAAGTTGCGCGATGACGATTCCAAGCTCGCGGCCGCCAAGGCCGACATCTCGATCTTCACCAATGCGGTCGCCGCGCTCACCAAGAAAGCACGCGGGCTGGAAGCGCCGTTCGCGGCTGCCGACGCCGTGCGCGCCGCGATCGAGTTGCCGTTCGATGAAGGGCTGAAGAAAGAGCGCGAAGGTTTCCTCAAGCTCGTCGCCAGCGACCAGTCCAAGGCACAGCGTTATGCCTTCTTCTCGGAGCGCGAAGCCGCGAAGATCGCCGGCGTGCCCGAGGGAACCAAGCCGCGCAAGGTCGATCGCGTCGCCATCATCGGCGCCGGCACCATGGGCGGCGGCATTGCGATGTCGTTCGCCAATGCCGGTATTCCGGTGACGCTGATCGAGACCGGCGAAGAGCAGCTCAAGCGCGGCATGGGCGTGATGCAGAAGAATTACGAGGCGACCGCGGCGCGCGGCGGCATTCCGGCGGATGCCCCGGCCAAGCGCATGGGCCTGATCGACGGCAAGGTCGGCCTCGAGCACGTCAGGGACGCTGACCTTGTGATCGAAGCCGTGTTTGAAACCATGGCGGTCAAGAAAGAGGTGTTCGAAGCGCTCGACAAATACGCCAAGCCGGGCGCCGTGCTCGCCAGCAACACCTCGTACCTCAATATCGACGAGATCGCGAAGGTGACGAAGCGTCCGCAAGACGTGCTCGGCATGCACTTCTTCTCGCCGGCCAACGTGATGAAGCTGTGCGAGATCGTTCGCGCCGACAAGACCGCGCCGGATGCGTTGACGACGGCCGTTTCCATCGCCCGCAAAATCGCAAAGGTGCCGGCCGTGGTCGGCGTCTGCGACGGCTTTGTCGGCAACCGCATGCTGGCGCAGCGCGGCAAGCAGTCGGAAAAGCTGTTGTTCGAAGGTGCGTTGCCGCAGCAGGTCGACGCTGTCGTGACGAAGTTCGGCATGCCGATGGGCCCGTTCGCGATGAGCGATCTCGCCGGCCTCGATATCGGCTGGCGTTCGCGAAAAGACCGCGGCATCAAGTCGGAAATCGCCGACGCGCTGTGCGAGGCCGGACGCTTCGGCCAGAAGACCGGCAAGGGCTACTACAAGTATGAAGGCGGCTCACGCGCCCCGCTGCCCGATCCTGAGGTCGAGAAGCTGATCGACGAGACGTTGCAGCGTCTTGGCCGCAAGAAGCGCGTCGTCAGCGACGACGAAATCCTCGAGCGCATGATGTACCCGATGATCAACGAGGGTGCGCGGATCCTCGAGGAGGGTATCGCGGCGCGTCCGAGCGATATCGACGTGATCTGGCTCTATGGCTATGGCTGGCCGATCTATCGCGGCGGGCCGATGTTCTATGCCGACCAGGTCGGTCTCAAGCACATCGCCGACCGGCTGTCGTACTACGCCAAGGAGACCAACGATCCCTCGCTCGAGCCGGCGCCGCTGCTCAAGCGCCTCGCCGCGGAGGGCAAGACTTTTGCGTCGCTGGCCCAGCAGTCGAAAGCGGCTTGATGGGTCATTGCTCTCGCCACACGTCATTCCGGGGCGACGCGTCAGCGTCGAGCCCGGAATCCATTTCACCACGGAGGATGTGGCCCAATGGATTCGGGGCCTGGCCCTTCGGGCCATCCCGGAATGACGACCTATCTTCTAGCTAGAGAGCCATGACCCATCCCGGCGAACAGTTCTATCCGCAAGGCGTCCGCTGGGACGAACCGATCGCGCGCGGCACGCTGCCGGACCTGTTGTCGGACGCTGCCGCCGAATTCGCCTCGCGCCCGGCCATCGAATTCCGCGACCGGCCGATCAGCTACAGCGAACTCGAAGCGATGGTCGAGAAGGCAGCCAGCGCCTTCCTGCGCGCCGGCTACGGCAAGAACAGTTCGGTCGCGCTGTTCCTCGGCAATTCGCCGGATCATCCCGTCAATTTCTTCGGCGCGCTGAAGGCCGGCGCCCGAATCGTGCACCTGTCGCCGCTCGACGGCGAGATCGCGCTGTCGCACAAGCTTTCGGACTCCGGGGCGCGCGTGCTGGTCACCAGCAATCTGTCGGGGCTGTTGCCGACCGCGCTGAAATTCCTCGCTCGCGGCCTGCTCGATCGCCTGATCGTTTGCGAGGACGATCATTGGGGCAAGGTCGGCACACAGCAAGCGGCGCTGCCGGATAATCCTGCCATCGTCACCTACAGGCAATTCACGGATGGCGCGACCAGGCCGGCGCAGTGGCCTGCAATCTCGACCGACGATGTCGCTCTATTGCAATATACTGGCGGCACCACCGGCCTGCCGAAGGGCGCGATGCTGAGCCACGGCAACCTGACCTCGGCGGTGTCGGTCTACGACGTCTGGGGCAGGCCGGCGCGCGCCGAGCGCAACGCGATCGAACGCGTGATCTGCGTGTTGCCGCTGTTTCATATCTACGCGCTGACGGTGGTGCTGCTCTCCGCAATCCGGCGCGGCCATCTGATCTCGCTACACCAGCGGTTCGACGTCGAGGCCGTGATGCGCGACATCGAGGTCAAGCGCGCGACCGTCTTTCCGGGCGTGCCGACAATGTGGATCGCGATCGCAGCGCTGCCCGATCTCGACAAGCGCGACCTGTCGTCGCTGGTGTCCTGCGGCTCCGGCGGCGCGCCGCTGCCGGTCGAGGTCGCCAAAATCTTCGAGCGCAAGGTCGGCATGAAGCTGAAGAGCGGCTGGGGTATGACCGAGACCTGCTCGCCCGGCACCGGACACCCCAAGGAAGGGCCGGACAAGCCCGGCTCGATCGGCCTGATGCTGCCCGGCATCGAGATGGACGTGGTGTCGCTGGAAGACCCGACCAGGCTGATGCCGGTGGGCGAAGTCGGCGAAATCCGCATCCGCGGCCCGAACGTCACCAAGGGCTACTGGAACCGGCCGAAGGAAACCGCCGAAGCCTTTGTCGGCGACCGTTTCCTCACCGGCGATATCGGCTACATGGATGCCGACGGCTATTTCTATCTGGTCGACCGCAAGAAGGACATGATCATCTCCGGCGGCTTCAACGTCTATCCGCAGATGATCGAGCAGGCGATCTATACGCACCCTTCCGTGCAGGAAGTGATCGTGATCGGCATCCCGGACGATTACCGCGGCGAGGCCGCAAAGGCGTTCATCAAGCTGCGCAGCGGCGCAAAGCCGTTCACGCTCGATGAGTTGCGCGCGTTCCTCACCGGCAAGATCGGCAAGCATGAACTGCCCGCTGCGGTGGATTTCGTCGACGAGCTGCCGCGCACACCGGTCGGAAAATTGTCGCGCCACGAACTGCGGATGCAGCAACAGCCTTCGCAGGGCACTTCATCAAAACAACAAGTCGTATCAGGAGGTCGTTCTTAGCACTCCGCCGTCGTCCCGGCCTTGAGCCGGGACCCATACGCCGCGGCCTTGGTTTGAGGCAGTTGGGGAGACGGCTTTTGCAACACTAGCGACGGTGGATATGGGTCCCTGCGTTCGCAGGGACGACGGAAAAGAGAGTTCGCGTTACTACGAATGTAATTCATTCGCTCACAGGAGGATCCGATGGATCTCGCTTTCAGCAAGGAAGAAATCGCGTTTCGTGAGGAGGTAAGAGCCTTCTTCCGGGACAACGTGCCGCCGGAAACGCGGCGCAAGATGGTCGAGGGCCGTCATCTCTCCAAGGACGAGATGGTCGCCTGGTGGCGCATCCTCAACAAGAAGGGCTGGGGCGTCTCGCACTGGCCGAAGGAATATGGCGGCACCGGGTGGACCTCGGTGCAGCACTACATCTTCAACGAAGAGCTGCAGATGCATCCGGCGCCGGCGCCGCTCGCCTTCGGCGTCAGCATGGTCGGCCCGGTCATCTACACCTTCGGCAACGAGAAGCAGAAGCAGCAGTACCTGCCGCGCATCGCCAATGTCGACGACTGGTGGTGCCAGGGCTTTTCGGAGCCCGGCTCTGGATCGGACCTCGCCTCGCTGAAAACCAAAGCCGAGCGCAAGGGCGACAAGTACATCATCAACGGCCAGAAGACCTGGACCACGCTGGCCCAGCACGCCGACATGATCTTCTGCCTGTGCCGCACCGACACGACTGCGAAGAAGCAGATGGGCATCTCCTTTATCGTCTTCAGCATGAAGTCGAAGGGCGTCACCGTGCGTCCGATCGAGACCATCGACGGCGGCCACGAGGTCAACGAAGTGTTCTTCGACGATGTCGAGGTGCCGGTCGAGAATCTGATCGGCGAGGAGAACAAGGGCTGGGATTACGCTAAATTCCTGCTCGGCAACGAGCGCACCGGCATCGCCCGCGTCGGCGTCTCCAAGGAGCGGCTGCGCCGCATCAAGGACCTCGCCTCCAAGGTCGAACAGAACGGCAAGCCCGTGATCGAGGACCAGGGTTTCCGCGAGAAGCTCGCCGCCTGCGAGATCGAACTGAAGGCGCTCGAGCTCACCCAGCTCCGCGTCGTCGCCGACGAAGGCAAGCACGGCAAGGGCAAGCCCAACCCGGCGTCCTCGGTGCTGAAGATCAAGGGCTCGGAAATCCAGCAGACCACCACCGAGCTCCTGATGGAAGTGATCGGCCCGTTCGCCGCGCCTTACGACGTGCATGGCGACGACGGTTCCAACGAGACCATGGACTGGACCGCCCAGATCGCGCCGAGCTACTTCAACAACCGCAAGGTCTCGATCTACGGCGGCTCCAACGAGATCCAGCGCAACATCATCACCAAGGCGGTGCTGGGGCTTTGATTTCCTCTCCCTCTCACCGCTCTTCGCGGGGAGAGGGGCGGGGTGAGGGGCCTCTCTCCCAGCAATGATTGTCGAGAGACCTGTACCCCCTCACCCGGATCGCATCTCCGATGCGATCCGACCTCTCCCCGCAAGCGGGGCGAGGTTGAAAAGTCAGTTCGTAGGATGGGTGGAGCGAAGCGATACCCATCACAGCAAGTCCGAACAGTGCGATGGGTTTCGCTTCGCTCTACCCATCCTACGGGTTCGTTCGATTTCCATGCCTCCGGCATGATTTGAGAGAGCAAAAGAACATGGATTTTGATTTGTCCGAGGAGCAGCGCCTTCTCAAGGAGAGCATCGACGGTCTGTTGACCGACTCCTACGATTTCGATGCGCGCAAGAAGTATCAGAAAGAGAAGGGCGGCTGGAGCAAGGCCGTCTGGGCCAAGCTCGCCGAGCAGGGCCTCTTGGGCCTGCCGTTCGCGGAAGCCGATGGCGGCTTCGGCGCCGGCGCGGTCGAGACCATGATCGTGATGGAGGCGCTCGGCAAGGCGCTGGTGCTTGAGCCGTATCTTGCCACCGTCGTGATCGGCGGCGGCTTCCTGCGCCACGGCGGCTCGGCCGAGCAGAAAGCCCAGCACATTCCCGGCATCATCGACGGCGGCAAGACCTTTGCGTTTGCGCAGCTCGAGAAGAACTCGCGCTACGATCTCGGCGATGTCGCAGCCACCGCCAAGAAGAAGGGCGCGGTATGGGTCATCGACGGCGAGAAATTCGTCGTGCTCAACGGCGAGAACGCCGACACTCTGATCGTGACCGCACGCACCAAGGGCGGCCAGCGCGACCGAAGCGGCATCGGCGTGTTCATCGTGCCGGCGAACGCCAAGGGTGTCACCCGCAAGGGCTATCCGACCCAGGACGGCCTGCATGCCGCCGATATCACGTTCACCGGTGTCGAGGTCGGCGCAGATGCCGCGATCGGCGATCCCGAGAACGGCCTGCCGCTGATCGAGCGCGTGGTGGACGAAGCCCGCACCGCGATGTGCGCGGAAGCGGTCGGCGCGATGGATGAATCGCTGAAGGCGACCGTCGAGTATCTCAAGACCCGCAAGCAGTTTGGCGTGCCGATCGGCAGCTTCCAGACCCTGCAGCACCGCGCCGCCGATATGTTCGTGGCGCTCGAACAGGCCCGCAGCATGTCGATGTTCGCGACCATGGCCGCCGATTTCGACAGTGCCAAGGAGCGCGCGACCGCGGTCGCCGCCGCCAAGGTGCAGATCGGCAAATCAGGCAAGTTCATCGGCCAGCAGTCGATCCAGCTCCACGGCGGCATCGGCATGACCCAGGAAGCCAAGATCGGCCACTACTTCAAGCGGCTGACCATGATCGAGAACACCTTTGGCGATACCGACTACCACCTCCGCCGCGTCACGGACGCGGGCGGGCTGGTGTAGTTATCCTGCCGTAGCCTGGATGGAGCGAAGCGAAATCCGGGACCACTCCAACGCCGCTCCCGGATTGCGCTTCGCTCCATCCGGGCTACACATTGTTATTGCGGGGCAGATGTTGCCCCGTCATTGCGAGCGAAGCGAAGCAATCCATAGTGCCGCACGGGGATAGATGGATTGCTTCGTCGCTTCGCTCCTCGCAATGACGGGGAGAGAGAGGAATCAAACAACAATGAAAAACACCCCGTTCGATCTCACCGGAAAAGTTGCCGTCGTCACCGGCTCCAGCCGTGGCATCGGCCGTTCCTCCGCCGAACTGCTCGCCAAACTCGGCGCAAAGGTCGTGATCTCCAGCCGCAAGGCGGATGCCTGCCAGGAAGTGGCCGAAGGCATCAAGAAGGCCGGCGGCGACGCCCATGTCATTCCCTGCAACATCTCGCGCCGCGAGGACGTCGAGGCGCTGATTGCGGGCACCACGAAGCATTACGGCAAGGTCGATATCCTCGTCTGCAACGCCGCAGTGAACCCATATTACGGTCCGCTGCTCGACATCAAGGACGAGGCCTTCGACAAGATCATGGGCTCTAACGTCAAGAGCAACATCTGGCTCTGCGCGCTCGCGATCCCGCAAATGGCCGAGCGCGGTAATGGCTCGGTGGTGATCATCTCCTCGATCGGCGGCTTGCGCGGCTCGACCGTGATCGGCGCCTACGGCATCTCCAAGGCTGCCGACTTCGCACTGTGCCGCAGCCTCGCCGGCGAATGGGGCCCGAAAGGCGTCCGCGTCAACTGCGTGGCGCCGGGCCTCGTCAAAACCGATTTCGCCCGCGCGCTGTGGGAAGATCCTGATAACCTCAAGCGCCGCACCGCCACGACTCCGCTCCGCCGCATCGGCGAGCCCGACGAAATCGCGGGCGCCGTGGCGTATCTCGCCTCCGATGCCTCCACCTTCATGACCAGCCAGACCATCGTGGTGGACGGCGGCGTGACGACAGCGTCGGTGTAGCCTCTTTCTTCCCCTCTCCCCTTGTGGGAGAGGGTGGATCAATCGCGCAAAGCGCGATTGAGACGGGTGAGGGGTCTGTCTCCGCGGATGCAGACCCCTCATCCGGCGCGGATTGCATCCGCGCCACCTTCTCCCACAAGGGGAGAAGGAAGGGAGCCCGCTCGCCGCTGCCATATTGACCTTCGCCTCCCAATCGGATTGCCTCTTGCGCAACCAAAACCTCCCGGGGAAGCAACGTCATGTCCTTTGTGCTGGCCATCGATCAGGGCACCACGTCCTCGCGCGCCATGGTGTTCCGCAGTGACATCTCCGTCGCCGCGACGGCGCAAGCCGAATTCCCGCAGCATTTTCCGGCGTCCGGCTGGGTCGAGCACGAGCCGGAGGACATCTGGACCTCCACCGTCACGGTCTGCCGCGAGGCGCTGGAAAAGGCCGGCCTGAAAGCAAAAGACATCGCCGCGATCGGCATCACCAACCAGCGCGAGACCACGGTGGTGTGGGACCGCGCCACCGGGCGGGCGGTGCACCGCGCCATCGTCTGGCAGGACCGCCGCACATCAGACATCTGCGCGAGATTGAAAGCGGAGGGTCACGAGCCGACGATCTCGGCCAGGAGCGGCCTGATCATCGATCCCTATTTCTCCGGCACCAAAGTCGCATGGATCCTCGATCACGTGCCGGGCGCGCGCGAACGCGCCGGCCGCGGCGAACTGATGTTCGGCACCGTCGATTGCTATCTGCTATGGCGGCTGACCGGCGGCAAGGTGCACGTCACCGACGCCACCAACGCCTCGCGCACGCTCCTGTTCAACATCCACACCGGCGACTGGGACGACGAGCTCTTGAAAATCCTGCGCGTGCCGCGCTCGATGCTGCCCGAGGTCAAGGATTCCTCCGCCAAGTTCGGCGAAACCGTACCCGACCTGTTCGGCGGCCCGATCGCAATATCCGGCATCGCCGGCGACCAGCAGGCCGCGACCATCGGCCAGGCCTGCTTCACGCCGGGCATGATCAAGTCGACCTACGGCACCGGCTGCTTTGCACTCCTCAACACCGGCACGACGCCGGTCACCTCCAGGAACAAGCTGCTCACCACCATCGCTTATCAATTGAACGGCAAACGCACCTATGCGCTCGAAGGCTCGATCTTCGTCGCGGGCTCGGCGGTGCAATGGCTGCGCGACGGCCTCGGCATCATCAAGCAGGCCTCCGAAACGGGCCCGCTCGCCGACAAATCCGATTCTATGCAGAGCGTCTATCTCGTGCCGGCCTTCGTCGGCCTCGGCGCCCCCCACTGGAATCCCCGCGTCCGCGGCGCGCTGTTCGGCCTCACCCGCAACACCGGTCCGGCCGAACTCGCGCATGCCGCCCTCGAAAGCGTCTGCTACCAGACCTTCGATCTCTGGGCCGCGATGCGCGCCGACTGGCCGGATGCGACCGCCGCCAACATCGTGCTCCGCGTCGACGGCGGCATGACGGCGTCGGACTGGACCATGCAGCGTCTCGCGGACCTGCTCGACGCCCCGGTCGATCGCCCGATGATCCAGGAGACGACAGCGCTGGGCGCCGCCTATCTCGCGGGCCTGAACGCCGGCGTCTATCCCGAGCCGGAAAAATTCGCCGACAACTGGCGGCTCGAACATCGCTTCAAGCCGGCGATGAGCAAGGCCACGCGCGAGCGGAAACTGGCGGGTTGGGCGAGGGCGGTGAAGGGTGTGCTGGCGAGCGATGAGGGGGAGTAGCGCCGGATGATTTTGCCCGACGGATATTCCGACGTCCCCGCCGGCAAGATCGCCGCGATCGTCACGCATCTGGAGATGACCGCGCGCCCCGCGCCGCGTTCTGATCCGCTCGGAGCCTGGTCACTGCGCCAGGAAGAGACGCCGCCGCTCGACTGGTTTCGCGATCTCTATCGCCGCGTCGGTGAGGAATGGCTATGGTTCTCGCGGATACAGATGCCCGATGCTGAACTCGCAGCAAGGCTTCACGTGCAGCAGCTCGAAGTCTATGCGCTGGTCGATGGCGGCCGCGACGAGGGCTTGTTGGAGCTGGATTTTCGCGAGCCCGGGCAATGCGAGATCGGCATGTTCGGCGTTACTGCAAAACTGGTCGGAACCGGCGCCGGCCGCTGGCTGATGAACCGCGCGCTGGAAATCGCCTGGTCGCGGCCGGTGATGCGCGTCTGGCTGCACACCTGCACCTTCGATCATCCCGCCGCACTCGCCTTCTACCAGCGCTCGGGCTTTCGCCCGTTCCGTAGGCAGGTCGAAATCGCCGACGATCCGCGGCTCGACGGCACAGCGCCGCGCGATGTGGCGAAGCATGTGCCGGTGATCGAGTGACGCAGTAGACGCATCCTCACCCTCCGCCGTCATCCCCGCCTAGTGCGCAATTGCGCACGGGGGCGGGGATCCAAGTATTCCAGAGCAGTTGCGACAAAGCCGAGACGCTGCGGCGTACTGGATACTCCGCTTTCGCGGAGTATGACGATGTGTGCTTGGGCCCGTCAAAGCGTCTCTCTCAAAATACTGCCTGCTTCGCCCGCGCCAGCGAAAACCCACGCCGATCCGCATTGAAGCAGGTCACGCCCGCCTGCTCCGACTTGCACGTAAATCCACCGCGCTGCCACACCTCGCCGTAGCTAAGCACCGGCAGCGACTTGTCCATCACGGTGTCGCCGTGGCAGAGCCGCATGGCGGGGCCCTTTGCGTTCATCTCGAAGGCGCCGCCATAGTCGAGCTCGCAATCGGCAGGCCGCGGCGGCTTTGTTTCCATCGCGCTGATGTCGCATCGAAGGATGTTCTGCTTATCGTAATCGAAATACTGGCAGGCGATGTTCTTCGACGGTGACTGGAAGCCGGCTGGGGCAGCTTGGGCGTGCGATGTGGCGGCAAATGTCAGTACGGACAGCGCGGAAAGCATAGGTAAGGCGCGCATCATCTTGTGACTCATTGGTTGCAATGTGAAGCAGCGTACTTAGGATGACGAGGAGCGCAACCCCGACCCCGCCTGTCATGCCCGGACTTGATCCGGGCATCCATCCTCTCCGGAAGATTCTTTCGAAGAGGATCGATTGCCGGGTCGAGCCCGGCAATGACGAACCTGAGTGTGAGACATCATGATCCTGATCGGCCAATACGACTCCCCCTTTGTTCGCCGCGTCGCCATCGCCATGCGGCTCTACGGCATCGCCTTCGAGCACAAGCCGTGGTCGACCTTCGGCGATGCCGACAAGATCGCGCCGTATAATCCGCTGCGGCGGGTGCCGACGCTGGTGCTGGATGACGGCGAGGCGCTGATCGAGAGCGCGATGATCCTGGACTATCTCGATGATGTCGTCGGCGCCGACAGGGCGATGATCGCGCGGAACGGCGAGACGCGGCGGCGGCATTTGCGGATCGCTGCGCTGGCAATGGGCCTCGGCGACAAGGGCGTCAGCTTGCTGTACGAGCGCGTGCTGCGCAAGGACAAGCAGCTCGATCTCTGGGTCGAGCGCTGCAAGTCGCAGATATCAGGCGTGCTCGACGTGCTGGAAAATGAGCGCGCGGCGGTCAAGACGCCGTATTGGTTCGGCGAAAACATCGGCCACGCCGATATCGCGGTCGCCTGCGTGCTGCGCTTCGTCGGCGAGGCGCATCCGGAGCTGTTCGACGCCAGCTATCGGGCGCTGAAAGCGCATTCCGCCACTTGCGAGGCGCTGCCGCCGTTTAGGGAAATCGTGCAGCCGCTGGCCCCGCCGAGCGGCGATTGAGCTGGACGGGGCCGCGCCCGGCCACGGCCGCGCAGCCAGCCCAATCCTACTTTGCATGGGGTTGTTTTCGCGATTTGTTCAGCAGCCGCTGGCCCCGCCGAAGGGGTGAGGGGCTTTCGTAGGGTGGGCGAAGCGCAGCGTGCCCACTATCCAGGATGGTCTGCCGATAAATGGTGGGCACGGCGCAAGCGCGCCTTTGCCCACCCTACTTCATCCGCATCGCTTCCGGCGTGTCCGGCTGCGCCAGCGGATGCGCTTTGGCGAATTCCGGCAGCGCCATTGCGGTCTCGAAGATGTGCTTCACGGTGGGATAGATCTTCAGATCGATCTGCTGGTTCAGGGCGATCGTGACGTGCCCCACCATGCAAATGTCGGCGAGCGTCGGCGTATCGCCATGACAAAACCGGCCGGTGTTCTTGTTATCAGCCAGATGTCCCTCCAGCGCCGCCAGCGCCTCGGCGATCCAGTGCCGCCGCCACGCCGCCTGCTGCGTGTCGCGCAGATTCAGCTCGTGGTCGAGATAGCGCCGCACCCGCGGCGTCAGCAGCGGATGGCCCTCGCAGGCGACCATCAGCGCCAGCGCGCGGACGCGGGCGCGGCCGCTGGGGTCAGTGGGCAGCAGCGGAGGGGAGGGATATTTCTCATCGAGATATTCGAGGATGGCGAGCGACTGGAACAGCGTGGTGCCGTCATCCTCCACCAGCGCCGGCAGCGCCATCTGCGGGTTGACGCGGCGGTACTCGGCGTCGCGATGCGCGTTGGCGTCGATGTCGACGAAGATCACTTCGACCGGAACATTTTTCAGATTGAGCGCGATGCGAACGCGAAAGCTCGCCAGCGATCGCCAGAAGGAAAAGAATTTCATGGGAGAACCTCGGGCACTGTGTCATGCCCGGGCTTGACCCGGGCATCCATCACCTTCGTAAGACTCTTGAAGATGGATCACCGGGTCAAGCCCGGCGATGACAGCTTGTCGCGGCGGCGGCAGTGCTTCCCCTCTCCCCTTGTGGGAGAGGGTGGCTTCGCGAAGCGAAGACGGGTGAGGGGTTCTCTCCGCGGATAGAGACCCCTCATCCGGCAGCCTTCGGCTGCCACCTTCTCCCACAAGGGGAGAAGGAAGCGGCAGTTACGCCCCCACCGCCTTCTTCCGCCAGGCCAGGTGCACGGCGCAGGTGCAGCCGGGCGGATGCGAAGCGACATCGTTGGCGGGGACGATCTCGGCCACCACCGTTGCCTTTGCCGCCGCCTGCTCCTGCGAAGGGATGTAGTTCAGCACCGGGGCCAGCCAGCGCTCGGTCTCGGCGACGCTCATGCCCTTGCGTGCCGCATAGTCCTCGACCTGGTCGCGCTCGATCTTGCCGACGCCGAAATAGAAGCTTTCGGGGTGGGAGAAATAAAGTCCCGATACCGACGAGCCCGGCCACATCGCAAAGCTCTCGGTCAGCTTCACGCCGGCGGTGTTCTCCGCATCGAGCAGGCGGAACAGCGTCGCCTTCTCGGTGTGATCGGGCTGGGCGGGATAGCCGGGCGCGGGGCGGATGCCGGCATATTGCTCGAGGATGAGCTGGTCCGAGGCCAGCGCCTCGTCCGGCGCATAACCCCAGAATTCCTTGCGCACGCGCTGGTGCATCCGCTCGGCAAAGGCTTCGGCGAGACGATCGGCCAGCGCCTTGCACAGGATCGAGGAGTAATCGTCATTGGCGTTCCTGAAGCGGTCGGCGACCACGTCCTCGCCGATCCCGGCGGTGACCACGAAGGCGCCGACATAGTCCGGCACGCCCGACGCCACCGGTGCAATGAAATCCGACAGCGCGGCGTTGAAGCGGCCTTCGCGCTTCTCCAGTTGCTGGCGCAGCGTGTGGAAGGTCGCGATCTTCCTGGCTCGCGTATCGTCAGCATAAACGGCGATATCGTCGCCATCGGCATTGGCCGGCCAGAAGCCGACAGTGGCGCGCGCGGTGAACCATTTTTCCTTGATGATGCGGTCGAGCATCTTGCGCGCGTCGTCATAGAGCGAGCGCGCCACTTCGCCGATCTTGGGATCGTCGAGGATGGCCGGGAAACGCCCGGTCAATTCCCAGGTCTGGAAGAACGGCGTCCAGTCGATGTATTCGGCAAGCTCCGCCAGATCGTAGGCGTCAAAACTCCTGATGCCGAGGAACGACGGCTTCTTCGGCGGCGTCTTGGCGAAGTCGACCTTGACCGCATTGGCGCGGGCGTCCGCCAGTTTCAGCCGCTTCTTGTCGGCCTGCGCGCGGAAATGCGCCGCGGAAATTTTGGCGTATTCGGCGCGGATGTCGGCTGCATAGGCCTCGCGCCTGTCGGGCGAGAGCAGCGAGGATGCAACACCCACCGCGCGGCTGGCATCGTTGACATGCACCACCGGGCCGCCCTTGTAGTTCGGGTCGATCTTCACGGCCGTATGGACGCGGCTGGTGGTAGCGCCGCCGATCAACAGCGGCATCTTCATGCCCTGCCGCTCCATCTCGCCGGCGAGAAAGCTCATCTCGTCGAGCGAGGGCGTGATCAGGCCGGACAGTCCGATAATATCGGCGCCCTCGGCCTTGGCGGTTTCGATGATCTTGTTGGCGGGCACCATGACGCCGAGGTCGATCACCTCGAAATTGTTACATTGCAGCACGATGCCGACGATGTTCTTGCCGATGTCGTGGACGTCGCCCTTGACGGTGGCGAGCACGATCTTGCCCGCCGCGTTGCGGCCGTCGCCGGCAACGCCATTGGCGAGGTTGCGCGCCTTCTCCTCTTCCATGAACGGCATCAGATAGGCCACCGCCTGCTTCATCACGCGGGCGGACTTTACCACTTGCGGCAGGAACATCTTGCCGTCGCCGAAGAGGTCGCCGACGATGTTCATGCCGGCCATCAGCGGGCCCTCGATCACGTTCAGCGGACGCTCGACCGTCAGCCGCGCGGCTTCGGTGTCCGCTTCGATGAATTCGGTGATGCCGTGCACCAGCGCGTGGCTGAGCCGCTTCTCGACCGGCCATTCGCGCCAGGCGAGATCCTGCTCCTTGGTCTGCTTCTCCTTGCCGCGGAATTTTTCCGCCAGCGCCAAGAGCCGCTCGGAAGCGCCCGCGTCGCGGTTGAGGATGACGTCCTCGCACACCTGCCGCAGCTCGGGGTCGATGTCGTCATAGACGATCATCTGTCCGGCATTGACGATACCCATGTCCATGCCGGCATGGATGGCGTGATACAGAAACACCGAATGCATCGCCTCGCGCACCGGCTCATTGCCGCGGAACGAGAATGACAGGTTCGAGACGCCGCCGGAGATATGCGCGCCCGGCAGGTTCTGCCGGATCCAGCGCGTCGCCTCGATGAAGTCGACGCCGTAATTGTTGTGCTCTTCCAACCCGGTCGCGATCGCAAAAATGTTCGGATCGAAGATGATGTCTTCCGGCGGGAAGCCGACGTCGTTGACCAGGATATCATAGGCGCGCTTGCAGATCTCGGTCTTGCGCGCGAACGTATCGGCCTGACCGACCTCGTCGAACGCCATCACCACCACGGCGGCGCCATGGCGGCGCGCGATGCGGGCCTCGTGGATGAATTTCTCCACGCCCTCTTTCATCGAGATCGAGTTCACCACCGGCTTGCCCTGGACGCATTTCAGGCCGGCCTCGATCACGTTGAACTTCGAGGAGTCGACCATCACGGGCACGCGCGCGATGTCGGGCTCGGCGGCGACGAGATTCAGGAAGGTCACCATCGCGGCTTCCGAATCCAGCAGGCCCTCGTCCATGTTGACGTCGATGATCTGGGCGCCGTTCTCGACCTGGTCGCGCGCCACCTGAAGGGCTGCGGTGTAATCACCGGCCGTGACCAGCTTGCGGAATCTTGCCGATCCCGTGACGTTGGTGCGCTCGCCGACGTTGACGAACGGAATCGCCGGCGTCAGTTCGAACGGCTCGAGGCCCGAGAGCCGCAGCCGCGGCTCGATCGCGGGAACGATGCGCGGCTTGTGCGGCGCGACGGCTGCGGCAATCGCCGCGATATGGTCCGGCGTGGTGCCGCAGCAGCCGCCGACGATGTTGACGAGGCCGGCCTCGGCGAACTCGCCGATCAGCCGCGCCATGTATTCCGGCGTCTCGTCGTACTGGCCGAACTCGTTGGGCAGGCCGGCATTCGGATAGGCGCAGACCAGCGTGTCGGCGACGCGGCCGATGTCGGCAATATGGGCGCGCAGGTCTTCGGCGCCGAGCGCGCAGTTGAATCCGATGGTGATCGGCTTGGCGTGCCGTACCGAATTCCAGAACGCTTCCGGCAATTGCCCCGAGAGCAGGCGGCCGGATTTGTCGGTGATGGTGCCCGAGATCATTACGGGCACGTCGATGCCGCGTTCTTCGGTGATTTCGGAGATGGCGTAGAGCGCCGCCTTGGCGTTCAGCGTGTCAAAAATGGTTTCGACCAGCAGCAGATCGGCGCCACCGTCCAAGAGGCCGTTGACCTGTTCGCCATAGGCCTTGCGCAAATCGTCGAAGGTGACGGCGCGATAGCCGGGGTTGGAAACGTCGGGCGAGATCGAGGCGGTACGGTTGGTCGGACCCAGCGCGCCCGCGACAAAACGCGGTTTGCCGTCCTCGGCGCTGACGCGCATCGCCGCGGCGCGGGCGAGTTTTGCGCCGTCGCGGTTCAGTTCGTAGGCGAGGTCCGACATGTCGTAGTCGGCCTGCGCGATCGAGGTCGAGGAGAACGTGTTGGTCGCGACGATGTCGGCGCCCGCGCGCAAGTACGCAGCGTGGATATCCTCGATTGCCTTCGGCTGGGTCAGGATCAACAGGTCGTTATTGCCGCGGACATCGCGATGAAAATCCGCAAAGCGCTCGCCGCGAAACGCTGTTTCGTCGTACTGCAGGCCCTGGATCATGGTGCCCATGGCGCCATCGAGCACCAGGATGCGTTCGCGGGCGGCGGCGAGCAGGGCAGTTCGCTTCGGCGAACTCTTGGGCGAAATCGAAACACTCATCGGATCAAGCGGCTTTCTGTGCGCCATTGGGGCGAATGCCCAGCAAATGGCTGATCGCGAACACGAGGTCCGCGCGGTTCATGGTGTAGAAGTGAAAGGTATCGACGCCGTGCTTGGCGAGCTTCTGCACCTGGCCGGCCGCAACGGTGGCGGCGACCAGCTTGCGGGTCTCGGCGTCATCGTCGAGGCCCTCGAACTTGTCGGCGAGCCAGTCCGGCACCGTGGTGCCGGCGCGGGTCACGAAGCTGCGCGCCTGCTTGAAATTGTGCATCGGCATGATGCCGGGGACCACAGGGATATCGATGCCGTGGGCGCGGACGCGATCGAGATAGCGGAAATAGAGGTCGTTATCGAAGAACACCTGGGTGATGGCTCGCGCCGCGCCGGCGTCGACCTTGGCCTTCAGCGTGTCGATGTCGGCGTCGATCGTCGGGCTCTCGGGGTGCTTTTCGGGATAGGCCGAAACCGAGATTTCGATATCGGGATAGCGCTTCTTGATTCCCGCAATGAGATCAGGCGAGCTCTGATACCCATCCGGGTGAGCGTGATAGGCGGTGCCGATACCGGTGGTGGGGTCGCCGCGCAGAGCGACGATATGGCGGACGCCGATCTCGTGGTAGCGCGCTACCACGTCGTCGATCTCGCCCTTCGGTGCGCCGACGCAGGTCAGATGCGCGGCCGGCGTCAGGCTGGTCTCTTTCAGGATGCGGGCGATGGTCGAATGGGTGCGCTCGCGGGTCGACCCCCCGGCGCCATAGGTCACCGACACGAAATTGGGCGTCAGCGGCGCCAGCCGGTTGATGGTCTCCCACAGGCTTCGCTCCATGTCCTCCGTCTTGGGCGGGAAGAACTCAAAGGAGATTTTTGGCGAGTGCAGCGCGCGATGGCCGTCGAAAGCGGGGGGCGTAATCTCGGTCATGGCACTTCACGAGGCTCCGAAAAGGATGGGCGGACATCAGGCCTAGCGGCCATCAGCCAAAATAAGCCAAATGGAGCCCACCAAACAGCCCATCTTTGATGGGAAATAGCCCAATCAGAACAAAAATGTACGAAATATGGATCGTGTAGGTTGTTCGGTGGGCAGTGGATCTGAAATTTTATATAGTCAAAACAGTCTATTAGGCAGGGCATCGATCTAGCGGAGGGCAGGTCGTTGTGGGCAAAGGCGCGTATTTCGTGAATATGCCATAGATCGGCCCACTCAGGATGCGGCGCGACACACCTTTCCCCACAGGCGCGGGCCTGATCTGCGTCGGCCGGGCCTTTGTCGCCCTCTCGTCTCGCACTAGTTTAGCGCCATGATCCCGCTTTCCGTTCTCGACCTCTCCGTCGTCACCACAGGAACCCGCCCGGCCCACGCGCTGCGCAACAGCATCGATCTGGCGCGCCACGTCGATGGGCTCGGCTACGTCCGCTACTGGCTCGCCGAGCATCACAATCTGGCCTCGGTGGCGAGCCCCGCGCCGGATCTGATGATCGGGCAGATCGCGGCGGTGACGAACAACATCCGCGTCGGTTCCGGCGGCGTGATGCTGCCCAACCACGCGCCGCTGGTGGTGGCCGAGCGCTTCAAGATGCTGGAGGCGCTGTTTCCGGGCCGCATCGATCTCGGTCTCGGGCGCGCGCCCGGCACGGATGGCGCGACGGCGCATGCGCTGCGCAGCCGGCTCGACCGCCGCGAGGGCGACGATTTTCTCGAACGGCTGAGTGAACTGGTGTTGTGGGAAACCCGCGATTTCCCCGCCGGCCATCCCTACAACAATGTGGTGGCGATGCCGGACGATACGCCGCTGCCGCCGATCTGGCTGCTCGGCTCTAGCGACTACAGTTCGGAGCTGGCGGCACAAGTCGGTATGGGCTTCGCGTTCGCGCACCACTTCGCGTCCTATGATGCGATCGCGGCGATGACGAACTATCGCAGCCACTTCAAGCCGTCCGGCTGGCGGGAGACCCCGCACGGCATCCTCGCCATCGCAGCGGTCGCCGCCGAAACCGATGCTGAGGCCGAGAAGCTCGCTTCCTCGATGGACCTCAACCGCCTGCGCCGCGACCGCGGCCAGTATCTGCCTCTGCCCAGCGTCGAGGAAGCGCTGGCCTATCCCTACACCGACGCCAAACGCGCCTCCATCGCCCGCAACCGCTCGCGGCTGTTCGTCGGCAGTCCGGCGACGATCATGGCGAAGCTGCAGCCGATGATTGCGGCAAGTCAGCCGGATGAATTGATGATCATCACGGCGGTCTACGACCACGAGGCGCGGAAGAAATCGTACAGCCTGCTCGCGGAAGCGTTCGGGCCGAGCAAGAAAGCCGCCGCCTAGATCGTGATGATTTTTCTGCGAATCTGTATCTCATTCTCCTGAGCATTCCTGCTTTTTCAGCATTCCTGATCTGCATGCCTGCGTTTGTTCGAGCCTCAGAAGCAACCAAGCGTTGTCCAACCTGTTGTTGAAGTCTCCAGCCAAGGAGACAAAAGCATGGAACTGAAATCTGCAGTTGTTGGGTTGGCCGCCCTCGGCGGCGTTATGCTCGCCGCCGGCTCAGCTTCCGCCGCGATGCCGAACGGGCTTCCGCATGCCGACCAGATCTCACGCCAGGCTGCGAATACCGAGCAGGTCCGCTGGGTCTGCAACGCCTGGGGTCGCTGCGTGTGGCGTCCGGGTCCGAGATGGGTCGCCGGCGGTTGGGGCCCGCGCCCCGTGTGGCGTCCGGGATGGCGCGGCGCCTATGCTTGGGGCGGGCCAGCTTGGCGCCCGCGGCCCGTGTGGGGTCCGCGTCCAGGATGGGGGCCCCGTCCAGGGTGGGGTCCGCGTCCAGGGT
>NZ_JAACFS010000184.1 GCF_029051645.1 Bradyrhizobium sp. CSA112 | reverse complement strand
GGGAAACGTAGTTGCCGTTGTTGTCGGTGTTCCAGGCCGTGTACTGTCCGGTGCTCGCCTCCTTCCAGGCAACCTGATAGCCCGTCGCCGTCTTTTCCGCACCGATCGGCGTCCAGGTGCCATCTTGTCCGTCCACAAAATCCGCACCGCGATACTTCAGCGAGGGGCCCGATCCGCTGCCGCTGTCGAGGTAATATTTACCGCCGTTCTCAACGAGACTCG
>NZ_JAACFS010000183.1 GCF_029051645.1 Bradyrhizobium sp. CSA112 | reverse complement strand
AACCTCTCGATATCCCTTGTTCCGATGAGCCGGACACCCGCTTGACTGGGAACACCCGCTGCGACCAAGTACTAGTGCAAGCTGCATCAGAAAAACAGCGGCTCATCATGGTCATTAATTCGGGGGTCCCGGCCAGCATCAAAGGCATTCCTGCCAGATGTCGCGGTCCACTCTCCGAACGGTTCAAGTGGCAGCATTAGGCAGCGGTTCAGGCGGGTGCAATATCGGAGTGCTGCTGGAGCAAA
>NZ_JAACFS010000182.1 GCF_029051645.1 Bradyrhizobium sp. CSA112 | reverse complement strand
CTCGACCTTGGCCTGCGCCTTGGTGAGCTTGGCAACGTCGGTGGGGGCTTTCGTCTTGGATTTTGCTATCATGCTAAAAGCTAAGTCCCCGTCATTCCGGGGCGATGCACAGCATCGAACCCGGAATGACGGCTAGGTCGCCGCGCGCAACAGCCGTTCCGCGGCGGCCCTGGCCTCCGCCGTGATCTCCGCGCCGGCCAGCATGCGGGCGATTTCCTCGCGGCGGTGATCGGCGGCGAGCGCGTT
>NZ_JAACFS010000181.1 GCF_029051645.1 Bradyrhizobium sp. CSA112 | reverse complement strand
GCCAAAACTCGTTCTCGGTGTGACATTCAACGACGGGATCGAGGTCATCGCCAAGCCGACTGACCGTCAGCCCATAACCGCCGCCGCCTAACCGGCCAGGCCGTCACCAAAATTTAGCGATAGCTCACCCCCGAATTAATGACCATGATGAGCCGCTGTTTTTCTGATGCAGCTTGCACTAGTACTTGGTCGCAGCGGGTGTTCCCAGTCAAGCGGGTGTCCGGCTCATCGGAACAAGGGATATCGAGAGGTT
>NZ_JAACFS010000180.1 GCF_029051645.1 Bradyrhizobium sp. CSA112 | reverse complement strand
GCATGCTCGACCATGACGCCCTTTGGGGTTCCGGTTGAGCCTGAGGTGTAGATGATGTAGGCGAGATGGCGCGAGGTGAGGCCGAGGGCGCGCGGCTCGGGATCGCAGGCGGGCAGCTCGGCCCAGGCCGGGGTCACGGGGTCCAGATCGACCACGCTCACATCGGCGAGCGCCTCGGTGCCGAGCGCGGCGCGGCCGGCCGCATCGCAAAGCAGCAGCTGCGGCGCGGCATCGCCCAGCACCTGGCGCAGCCGCTGAGACGGATAGGCCGGGTCCAGCGGCAG
>NZ_JAACFS010000179.1 GCF_029051645.1 Bradyrhizobium sp. CSA112 | reverse complement strand
ATCAGCTTGATGATGTTATCTTTGGACACGGCATATCGCTCCTTCGGTGGAGAAGTGGAGGCTTCAAGCACCCCCACGATATGCCGCCTTCCCGATTCCCACCGTCACCAACTTTCAGCGATAGCTCAACGCCTGCCCGCTAGTGACTTCTTCAACAACCTGTTAGTCTTACTGAGTCAGAGTGTCGCGGTCTTTGTCGACAGGAATCATATATTTGAGAAGACTCACTTTTCAGCATGGGGAGGCTGAGATGGGTCTCACAAGATCGGGAGACGTAGCGTCGCGGTTTT
>NZ_JAACFS010000017.1 GCF_029051645.1 Bradyrhizobium sp. CSA112 | reverse complement strand
GGCCCGCCAGCATGTTGGCGAACAGACGTACGCTGTGCGACAGCGGTCGCGACAGGAAGGAGATGATCTCGATCGCGACGACCAGTGGCAGTATGTAAATCGGAATGCCTGGCGGCACGAAAATCTTGAAAAATTTTAGCCCATTTTTGTAGAAGCCGTAGACCAGCACCGTGAAGAACACGAGCAGCGCGAATGCGGCTGTGACAATGATGTGGCTTGAGACAGTGAAAGTGTAGGGAATGATGCTGATCACGTTCGAGACCAGAATAAACATGAACAGCGAGTACACCAGCGGGAAGAACTTCATGCCATCCTCGCCGGCGGTGGACCGGATCATGCTGGCCACGAACACGTAGCTTAACTCGGCCATCGACTGGTAGCGGCCGGGAACAAGTTGTCGGCCTTTCATGCCGCGAATAGTCAGTAAGCAAATTACCGCTACAGTGAGCAGCATGTAAGCTGAGGAATTTGTGAAGTAGATGGCGTGATCGCCGATCTGGCCGATCTTGAAGAAGTTTTTGATTTCGAACTGGTGGATCGGGTCGAGTGTCATGCGCGGCTCCTTCTCCACTAGACCGGCATCTCCAAACTCTCACCAACAGTTAAATCAATTCACATGCCATGTTGATTTAGGTCAATTGGACCCGCTCCCATAAGCGCCCTTGGCCTTCTGGTAGAGGTTCATTGTCTCAGGGCCTGTCTCACACGTCGAGTTGGGGCAAATTCGAGATTGTTCAGCAATCCTGACCCGTTCCAATTGGAACGCAAAAATTTGAGATTTTTCGAGTGCTCTAAGGGACCGCACGACTGCCGACAGTTGACGAGATGAGATGCTGCTTGTTGCGGCGCATGAGTCGGTTAATGGCACCTTTCGGACATGCCGCGCCAAGCTGACGGGGTCCGTTGATAAGAGCAAAGCGGAAGTCGTACTTGGAAGGGCCGCATAATTTGGCGGCTCCCTTTCTCTAGAGGTCCTCCCGCAGGCCCTTGAAGAAGGGATGGCACACCTTTCCCTCGGCAGACTTGGCGCGGTACTCGATCTCGGCGGTTAGCTCCGGCTCCACCCAAATCCCCTTGTGCGCGATCCGCTTAGTATAGGGCTGGATCTTCCGGATCAGTGGCCTCAGCCGCTTCCGCAATTCGGCGGCAGAGGCCTCGTCGAAGCCAATGGTCGACCTTGCCGGCGTAGACCAAGTCCTTGCCCCTGCGGCGGCCAACGTAGATACCGTCCCACTCGTTACCGTCCAGGGCGAAGCCGGCGATCGTCAGCGTCTCGCGCTGGGCGCAGGTCTTTTTGACCCAGTTGTTGCCTCGGCCAGAGGTGTAGGGGCTGTCACGCACCTTCTAGACAACTCCCTCAAGTCCGACCTTGCACGCGTGCGCGAACATCTCCTTGCCGTCGACCTCAAAGCTTTCGCTGAATTGGATGTCGGTGCCGTCGATGATCTTTTTCAGATGCGCCTTGCGCTCGATCAGCGGCAGCAGCGCGAAGCCGAAGCACATGGCGACCTGCTTGCTATCGAGCGCGGCGAAGCTGCGCTGGTGCGGTCGGCGATGGAACCTACCGGCACTGCACAGGCCAGACTGCGCTTCCTGCGCGATCTTGGACTGCCGTTTGATCACGGTTCCGCATGACGGTCGTCGGGTTATTGCGATGAACACGGATCGTGCGAGCCAGCGCGGCCTACCTGCCAAGCAAAACCTATACCCGGGCATCGCACGGGCACTAAGGTTGGGCGACCATCTGCAGCGCCACCACTAACACGAACCGCGCCAACACAGGCGTCCTCGTCACCTCAACCCGTGTCGACGTGTCAGGGCGGCCACCTCGCTGGCGCAAGGTGTGCCGCCCGATCCGGTTATAAATGGTTCGCTCTGCAAATGACTTCGTCATCGGCTTCGAGCACCATAGGCCAACCGCGTGGCGCCGCTCAGTACGGACGGTACCCGCCGGCGCAAATGTAGTTGCCGTAGGCGTCGTAGCAGCTGCCGCGGTAGGCCCCAGCCGCAGCGGCGCCGACCGCAGCGGCGCCCACAGCTGCCGCACCGACACCGTAGCCGCGATAGCCGTAGCCGCGATACGCCCCACCACGATAGCCGTAGCGCCCGCCGCGTACTGCGACAGCGCCGCCCCGAGCTCCTCTAACTGCTACAGCGCCACCGCCGTAGCCTCCGCCACCGCCCCGATAGCCGCCACCACCTCGACCGCGAGCATCGGCGTCATCGGGAACGAAGGTGACTAGCAGCATGGCCGCGGCTGCCGAAGCGATGAGAATTCGACGCAACATCAGCGTACTCCTTCTTCGAGAGAGAGGAAGCCGCGGACACAGGCGCATCGCGCCGAACCGCGGGTCGGTCCGAAGCCTCGCGCACGGGAGCTGCGCGCCCTTGACCTGGATCAAACCTCACGTTCATCTACGTGAACGGGACTGCTCCATCACCGCTCCATCGCGGGAAGCGGTGTCCGCCCAGTCATAAGCCGTTGCGCGTGAAGCGGCGGACGCTGATCATCCCGGCGCACCATCAGCCGATATCCGTCGTGCTTGATCTCGTGAACCCACGATGGCCCGGACGGTGGCCGCGCCGCCTTCGACGGCTGGCACGGTTCGATGAAGCCGGAGGGTCGCCGCCGCTGGACCATGGCCGGAGGATAGGGCAGCGCGTGACGGGTTCAATCTGCGAGAAAGTGCCTGCGCGTTAACCCTCAACCTGTGGCCGTGTGGTAAGGAGCCTTGGGGGAAAATTCCAATGGCCAAAAAGACAGTCAAGCTCGATCCCGGCGACGGCCTGATCGTTGGCGAGGTTGGTCCGTGGGCGACGGAAAAGCACGACCGTCTGCAGAGATACATCCAAGCGGCGCGCGGCGCGCGCGCGAAGTTCTTGCCGCCAGTCGGAAGAGGCGGCGCGAGCTACATCGAGCTGTATTCGGGTGCTGGTCGATCACTGATCACGGGCACCAATCAGATCATCGATGGCAGTGCCGTGGTGGCCTTCAATGCTGGACGTGCGAGCGGTCATCCGTTTTCCGCGATGCACCTGTCTGATCTGGAGCCGCAGAACTCATCCGCGCTCGCGCAGCGCATCAAGGCGCTGGGCGGCGCGGCGACAACCTATGTCGGCGATGCAAATGTTGTTGTCGATCAGGTCATGAGCGCGATCAATCCGTATGGGCTTCACCTTGCGTTTCTGGACCCTTTCAGTCTCGCGCAATTGCCGTTTTCGATCATCGAGCGAATGTTGCGGGTGCAGCGGATGGACATGATCATCCATGTCAGCCTGCAGGATTTGCAGCGCAATCTCGACAAACATTCGCGCGTCGGCGGAACGCTCGACATCTTTGCGCCGGGATGGCGTGATGCAGTGGACGTGAACCAATCAACTGCTGCTCTGCGGGCGGCGTTTATCGAATACTGGCTCGCGATGATCCGTTCAT
Organism: Bradyrhizobium sp. CSA112; assembly: GCF_029051645.1. Taxonomy (GTDB): domain Bacteria; phylum Pseudomonadota; class Alphaproteobacteria; order Rhizobiales; family Xanthobacteraceae; genus Bradyrhizobium. Next base: position 151,629 of record NZ_JAACFS010000017.1, on the reverse strand, counting down.
TGGGAACGCATCCCGCCACAGGCATACCGCTGATTGTTGGCGAGAAGAACCAGCGCCTCTACTGGTTGGTGTTCCTGAGTTCAAATCCGCTCGGACAGAAGCTGTGGAATGACGTACAGAACTTGAGCGGACAGGGATCGCTTTTCTAGGGGGACCGTAATGGCTGACACCTCGATCGAATGGACCGACGCGACCTGGAACCCGGTCGCGGGCTGCACGGTGCTCTCGCCCGGTTGCACGAACTGCTATGCGATGCGGATGGCCGCCCGGCTGGATGCGATGGGCGTGAAGAAGTATCGCGGCCTGACCCGCAAGAGCGGCAAGCGAGCGGTCTGGACCGGCAGGATCAGGCTCGATCACAAGGCGCTCAGCATCCCGGCAGGATGGAAAAAGCCGCGCCGGATCTTCGTGAACTCGATGTCGGACCTGTTTCACGAGGCCGTTCCAGCAACGTTCGTTGCCGCTGTCTGGGGTGCAATGCATAAAACATCGCAGCACACGTATCAAATTCTGACGAAGCGACCGGATCGGATGGCGGATATTACCGCATCCCTGCCCGTGCCGCCGAACGTGTGGCTCGGGACCAGCGTCGAGAGCGCCGATTACCTTGGGCGCATTGACGATCTGCGCAAGGTCGATGCTGCCGTCAGGTTTGTTTCGTTCGAGCCTTTGCTGGGGTCAGTGGCTGCAGCCGATCTGACGGGCATACAGTGGGCAATCGTTGGCGGCGAGAGCGGCCCGCGTTCGCGTCCAATGGCCGAGCAGTGGGTCGCGGAGATTGAGACCGCATGTCGCAAGGCAAGAACGGCGTTTTTCTTCAAGCAGTGGGGCGGCGTTCACAAGAAGAGCACCGGCAGGCACTATCGCGGGCGCACGTTCGATGAAATGCCGGGTGCCGTCGCGATGTCCTGAAAGCGTCGCCGAAAGAATTGTTGGTACGCTCCACTCGCTGCGGTTGGAGAGAATGGGGTGTATTCGGGTAACTGCGTTATCCGAAACTGCCCGCCAAGGCTAACGCCGCCGAGGCGTTGAGCGTGGAAATGCAAGGATGAAGTACCCAAAGCTGGCAGCGTCCAAGAGTTGGCCTAATCGGGAACAGTTCGCAGCGAAGCTGAGAATACTCGAAGGCGAGGAGCCGCTGCGTCGCGACAAAAACGCCGACAGTACCATTCACGTCTCCCGTGGCTTCATGGCGTGTCCTCATTGCAGAGAGACCTTTCTGCATCGCATTTGGCGTTCAATGGCTGGGAGTGACCTGATGACCTCCGGCACATGGTCACTGAACACGGCATGAAGGTCGATGTGGAATTTGAGAAATTCATAACGAAAGAAATCAAATGGTCGGCGCAAGAGACGGTGAAAAACGAGAAGCCTGCTGGGCGGTGAAGCTTGTTGAACGGGACCAAGCAGCGGTTCTCGGGGCTTCAACCAGCCGCGCCGGTGCGGCGACGACGTGTTGCGGATGTTGGTGACCGGCGGCCCGCCGGCACGCGGCGGGTTAGCAATCTCCACCGCATAGTGATCAGCTCGCGTTCATCGCCTGCACTGCGCACCACCGGAGCTGGATAGTCCGGAAATACGCCCGGCATCGGCGGCAGGTTGCCGACGTAGCGGTTGATGACACGGAAGAGCGCGATAATTGCGGCTTGATTCGTGGTGATGCTGTAGAGATTGTACATGATAGCGGCGTTACTGCTGATCCTTAGGAGTGGCCCCGCCCGCCGTGTCGGGGACCGATGTCGGACTAGATTCTTCGGCAGGCGTACCTGTTCTTAGCGCCGGGATCTCCGTGCATTCGCCCGCCCAGAGCTTCGTTCCTTTGACCGTTCCGACGAGCTTGCAACCAACGGGCGCCCTAGGCTTCACCTGAACGAGCGGCTTCGCGCCGACGGTCGGCCGCTTTGCCGGTTTTGCGCCTTGAGCGAGTGCAAGTGTGGGAATGAGCAATATAGCGAAACAAAGCGCTGTCCTCATAACGTAGTTCCACTTCTTCAAAAAGGCGCGCGTCCGCAAAAATCAACTTACCAACTTGTTGGCGCGCGCCAGATCCTCCAATGCGTCGGAAAAATCAAAATCTGCTCATCGGACCAAGCATTGTACCACCCTCCCAATTTTCGACGGCATGGAAACCCCAATGGCATAACGCCAGTCTTATCAAGTTCGCCAACTTCCAAATCGCAATCTTCCGGCGCGAGTTGGATCGTTAGCCACCGCAGAGCCCGACACGACATCCCTGCGAGCCTAAAGAGCGCGTGCAATTAATGCCGGCACCAGGCTATGGAAGCCGCCAATCTGTCTGAACGCATCCTGCCGATCTGATCCCTCAGGAAGCCGTTGCGCGGCTTCCCATAAGCTCGCTAACAACCTCGTGATGTCTTTCAATTCATCTGCCTCGGACATTCCAAATGTGCGTCGGCTCAACGTTGAGTCCTCATTGTACGAACGGATAAATATGGGTGTGTGGGGCCGCGACGAGATAGCGCGGCGAGTAAAGGAAGAGAGTAAGTACAAATGGCAGTATCTATGCAGTTGCCGCGCGGGAAGTACTGGCGCAGCAAAAGGTGCTCTTCTCCACGCACGCGGCGTAACATCGATCTCGACGCTCCACTCATGTTGAAAACGAGGATCGGCCAGCGTTTGCGACATCCCTGTGTCATGCAGCTGTCATATTAGAGCCAGTGCCTTCTAGCCTCCGCGCTGATAATCGGTATGCGGCTTGCCCCGAAGCCGTGGCCGACGTTGCGTGCTATGTGTTGCACTCTCGCCGCGAGAACGCCCATGAAAACGCCGCCACTCGATCCACATATCGCTGACGTGGCTCCAGCCGAACCAACCCTCACGAGGTACGACGAGGAGCACATAATCACGTACATGCGCTTGCTTGATGCTGATCAACAAGGCATCGACTGGCGTCGCATCGACCCAGACACCGAGGCCGACCGCGCGCGGAAAGTATTCGAAAGCCACCTATCGCGTGCCAAATGGATGACGGAGCAAGGTTATCGCCATCTGTTGCGAAGCGGCTCCTGATCATCGCGATCCCGCGACTATCGCGGCGGGCGGCCTCGCTGCTGCAGCGGATTCAGCGCTGTGGCGTTAGTCGCTTGCTAACCCCGTTGCGGCATGTGAAGCCGCCGAGGCCGAGCAGCGACAGGCCGCGAAGTGAAGGCCCCTGTGTCCAGTGCCTACGATTGCTTACCTGTGTTTGCTCTCACAGCTCGACGACGGCTTTTTTTGCAGCAAATATAGGACCAGCCGCTCGAACGGCTCATGTTGAGTGAAGTCGCCCGTGCGCCCGCCGCCCGCTGACAGGCCGAGAGACCCTTCGCTAGGCCAAGAAATTCTTCACGGTTGTTATCGGGGAAATAGAAATAGGCATTGAAGTCTGCCCGCTCCAAATCCTATTCCCCGCAGCCGGTTAACCCGCCCACGATCAGAGCCGCAAACGACAGTGCGACAAATACTCTCCTCACATGTCCCCTCCCATCCAAGGCGCAGCGCCAGCAACGCTCAACGTTTCGTCCTCGCGCTGCGCTTGATATCTGGGAGCGCCTTCCTTTCTGCGTAATAGCTGCAATACGCGCCGACGCCCACTTTCAGAGCAGCCAGCAGGCAAAGCGCTACCAGTGAGGTCACAAGTCCCAGCGCGACGTTGAAGGTGGTTGCGATGACCGCCGCGATTGATGAGACTACAATCGTCTGGCTATGTCTTCCGCGTGTAGAGAAGAACGCCTCGCGGATAGGGACATACCGCCTGCTGTTCGTACACAGCAGAGAATGGATTTCCTTCTCAACATTTCGCAGCAAACTTGGGCGCTCTTTCGGGATCACAGCTTTCAAGGCTGCCTTCGCACGCTTGACCCGAACTACCTCTCCATTTCGCGCAACGTATCGCGCGTATCCATCCAGATTGTTGTCCCAATCTTGTAGCGTAAGATGGCCGGGAGCATTCGCTGCAATGATCCGGCGCAACCCCGACTCCGTAAGCCCCAAGCCCTTGATCACGCTCGCCCCCGCCTCGTGTCAGTCGTATATATGCGAGCATTGGTAGCATGACTCTATCCGAGCTAGAGCAGGCCAGACCGACCTGTACCCAGCTTTCTCCAAAGGGGTGGCAGTTACTGCATCGTCGGAGCCGCCTCGACGATCTCGATCTTGGCCGACCGTCCGACCCCGTCCGACGAAACGCAAGTCACCACCAATGGCGGGATCATCTTGAGACGGTTCGCCTTCGATGGTGCCGAGCACACCTGATCGATGCCGTGGGGACCGTAGCGTGTCACGCTGGGTGCCGCGCCCGTCGATAGCGATCAAATGAAACGGCCGCTCGAATTCGCAGCCCTCGACGAAGTCGGCGATCAATTTGGCAAAGCGCTGTTCGTCGTGGGGCGTCATCGTCCTGCAATGATAGATAGGAGAGCTGGGCTGATATACGATCCGGCGACGTAAAGATACCTTGCTTTAGGGTTGCATCAGGTCAACACTGGCAACTCTGGCCCCCGTGTGTAGAGGAGGGCTGCCATGGTTGAGTGGATTAAGGTGGGCGCATTCTCCTTTCTGCTTTCGACGCTGTTGACCGCCGTGACGTTGTTGCCAATCGTGTTAGCTGCGGGCTGAAAAAGCTCCCCTCGATGGCTTCTCCTACTTGATCCAGATCAACGCCGTCGCCCAGCAGCCGCCGGTGAATGGCGCATGGCACTTTATCCACGGCAGGTTTCCATCATTGAAGTTGCAGGAATCGCGACGATCATTTTGAGCGTGGCTGTAGTCGTCGGCGTGCTGTATTCCCTTTGGGCGGCACCCTGAAGGTCGTGGCGTTGCACCTGTTCCATGCCGCATCTCAGGCTCATTCCAGCAAACTGAACCCAATGCCGGTGACGAGATAGACAGCATCGCTTTCATCCACGAGTACGTCGCCGATTGTCATGGTTGTGTGCTGTAGTCCCTTGCTCCGAAGATCGAGAGCTTCACCATTCGGCGACCAGTTCTCCGCTCGCATGCGAGACAAAGCATCTTCCTGATTATTTGCTTCCATATCCTTCAAGTGAACATGAGTAGCCGAGAGATGATCGGGATCGGGCGAGCTTCCAACGATGCCGCGAATAAACGATTGCTTCATATACCAGATTTGATATTTCATCGTGTTCCCCTTTGCGGGTAGGTCGTCATCGTCGTTGGCCGACCTTGCGACCGCTTGCGTCATATACGGTCGTCGTGTTGCCGCTGCTGGACTCGCGGCTGATGACCTTGCCGCGCGCATCGTAGTTCGTTGTCGAGCCTTGGCTGTCGGTCGAGGCGCGGCCGACGACGTTGCCCCGAGAGTCGTAGAACGTGCGCTGTCCCGCGTGCCGCCTTCGGCGTCGCCATGCTCACGCTCATGCGGGTGCCATTTTCCGCTGAGGCGAGGCGCCCTTGGCGCACGCCTGATCGGGGTCTGCGGCCCTAGGCATCTTAAGGCCAAGTCCCATGAAGAAATGGGACGGAAGGCGGGCCGCGTCGTAGATCTCTCATTTTCTCACTTGTGGCGTGCGGCGAGGGCCAAGCCGGGCTCTCGCATGCCGACCCCATGCGGTCGCATGGTCACACGGCGTCGATTCCGCGCGAACAAGGCTGAGAGTAAGAGTTCGGCCGGGTTTTGCCGTGACGGGTTACAGGCTGCGAGAGAGGCTCGCGGCGCCCGTCGCGGAGATCCGCGATGTCCAGACACTATCTTCGGGCGCGCACCGGTGAGGACCGGACAAGCCTTTACGACGAAATCACCAACAAGATCATCGCTGAACTTGAGGCCGGCCGAGTGCCGTGGGTGCAGCCCTGGGGCACCGTGGCGGCGAAGGCTTCTTTGGCCATGCCGAAAAATGCTTCAACCGATCGGACCTACAGCGGCATCAACGTTCTGCTTCTCTGGGGGAGCACGATCGAACAAGGTTTTACCGGACAAAGCTGGCTTACGTTTCGCCAAGCGCGGTCGCTTGGCGGACACGTCCGCAAAGGTGAGCGCGGCACCACCGTGGTCTATGCCGACCGTTTCGTACCGAGCGACGAAAAGCGACGCGCCGCCGAGACCGGTGACGAAGCGCAAGCGATTCCATTCCTTAAGCGCTTTACCGTATTTAACACAGATCAGTGCGACGCGCTCCCCGAGGAAATCGCCACCACCGCGCCACCGCCGCCAGCGGGCTTGATCGAGCCCAGGGTCGAAGCCCTGATCAAGGCCACGGGCATCACGTTTCGTATTGGCGGAGATCGCGCCTTCTACGCGCCGGTCGAAGACTATGTCCAGGTCCCGCCGCCGCAAGCCTATTTCGAGCCGATCAATTGGCACCGCACCGCGTTGCATGAGCTCGGTCATGCGACCGGGCATCGTTCGCGCCTCAAACGCGACCAAAGCGGATCCTATGGCACCAAAAAATATGCCTTCGAGGAATTGGTGGCGGAGCTGAGTGCCGCGTTCGGCTGCGCATCGCTCGGGATCGTGCCAACCGTTCGCCATGCCGACTACATCGGCGCCTGGCTGGAAGTCCTGCGCGAAGACAATCGCGCTATCGTGCGTGCCGCTTCGCAGGCGAGCAAGGCCGCGGACTATCTGCTCGGCTTCGTTTCCGATCCCGTCGCAAACGCGCCGGTGGATCCAGAGGTTGGCAATTACGAGGCGGCGTGATGCTGGACCTGCCGTGGTCGCGCGAGAGTAAGAGGAGGGGATGTTTTTCCGCGACGGGCTGGAGGTCAAGAGAGAGTCTCTTGGCTGCCCGTCGTGGAGGAGCCAAATGACGAAAGTCCAGAAGATCACGCTGTCGCCTTCGCGCGACATTCCGTTCAACAAGCTGGTGCTGAGCCAGTCCAATGTGCGCCGCGTGAAAGCCGGCATTTCGATCGAGCAGTTAGCCGAAAGCATCGCGCAGCGTACCCTGCTGCAGAGCCTGAACGTCCGGGCGGTCGTCGATACCGAGGGTAACGAGACCGGCATGTTCGAGGTGCCGGCGGGCGGGAGGCGCTATCGAGCGTTGGAACTTCTGATCAAGCAAAAGCGCATGGCGAAAACGCAAGCTGTTCCGTGCGTCGTGCGCGAGGGTGGTATTCCCGAAGATGACTCGCTCGCCGAAAATGACGAGCGGGTCGGGTTACATCCGCTAGACCAGTTTCGAGCTTTCAAGACTTTGAGCGACACTGGCTTGAGCGACGAAGATATTGCTGCCCGGCATTTCGTGAGCCCGGCCATCGTGAAGCAACGATTGCGCCTCGCCTCAGTGTCGCCGAAGCTGCACGAGGTCTATGCCGAAGATGGCATGACCCTCGAGCAGCTCATGGCCTTTTCCGTCACGGCCGACCACGCCAGGCAGGAGCAGGTCTGGGAGAACGTCAGTCGCTCTGGCTATGATGAGCCATACCAGATCAGGCGGATGCTGACGGAGCAGACCATCCGTGCATCCGATCGCCGCGCGCAATTTGTTGGGGTTGGCGCCTACGAGCAGGCTGGTGGCGGTATTCTGAGAGATCTATTCGAGCACGATGACGGCGGCTGGCTTCAGGATGTCGCTCTACTCGATCGTCTCGTCACCGAGAAGCTCGCGGCGGAGGCCGAGACCATCGCCAAGGAGGGCTGGAAATGGATCTCGGTCGCCGTGGATTTCCCCTACGGTCACACCGGCGGCTTGCGTGAACTGGAGGGCAAACCTGCCGATCTCACCATCGAGGAGCAGGCGACCATCGACGCACTCAACGCCGAGCAGGCCAAGCTGGAATTTGACTACCAGGACGCGGATGAATTGCCCGACGACGTCGATCAGCGCCTCAGCGAGATCGAAGCGGCGTTAATGGCGTTCGAGGACCGATCGGTGGTCTACGATCCCGCCGACATCGCGCAGGCTGGCGTCTTCGTCAGCATCGATTCCGAAGGACGGCTCACGGTGGACCGGGGTTACGTCCGACCGGAGGATGAGCCGCCCGCGGCTGAGTCCGACCTCCGGCAAAACGTCGACTCGTCGTCAACCGAGGGTCAGGAGGCCAGTGCTTCTGTGCAGCGCACGGCGATCTCGGTCGCCGGACACTCGGCTGAAGCCGAAGAGGATAATGAGGACGCGGCAAAGCCGTTGCCCGACCGGCTCATCACCGAGCTGACGGCACATCGCACGCTGGCGCTACGCGATGCGCTCGCAGAGAATCCAGCCATCACGTTGCAGGCGGTGCTGCACAACTTCGTGCTGACCACGTTTTTCCGGTTCGCTTCCTCCGGAAGCTGCCTGGAGATTGGACTTCATACACCTACCTTTCCAGCACAGGCTCCGGGTCTGAAGGAGAGTGTGTCCGCCAAAGCCATCGACGCGCGGCACGAGAGTTGGAAGGCGCGGCTGCCGAAGAATGAGACGGACCTCTGGGACGCACTGACGGCATTGGACGGCACCGCCCAGGCGTCCCTATTCGCCCACTGTGCGGCATTTGCGGTCAACGCGCTGTACGAGCCGGCTAACCGCTACAATCAAGGCCGTGTCTCTGCCCACGGTGTGCGCACGCGTCTTGATCAAGCCGACGTGTTGGCGCGTGCCGTCGGACTCGACTTGGTCCAGGCCGGTTGGAGACCAACGGTCGACAACTATCTCGGCCGGGTCACCAAGCCCCGTATTCTCGAGGCAGTTCGGGAGGCAAAGGGCGAGTCCTCGGCGCAACTGATCGACCATCTGAAGAAGGCCGATATGGCCAAAGAAGCTGAACGCCTTCTCGACGGCTCCGGCTGGTTGCCGGAACCGCTCCGTCTGCTCGATGTCGCGCCATCGCCGGCGGAGAAGGAGGGTGAAGCGGGCGCGTTGCCCGAATTCCTCTCCGATGACGAGGAGCGGGAAGTCGCTGCCGACGACGATCGGCCACAGTGTCAGGCTGCCGAATGAAATCACGTCGCGGGACGACTCCGGCCGTCCCGCATTCTTCGTATCAGGGGGCCGGCGTACAGCGTCGGCCCCCATTTTTATTGGCGAGGGCTCAAGAGGAAGAGCGCGGCCGGGACGGGTTTGAGCCGCGGCGGTTCAGGAGAGCGCCGGGCGGTTCGGCCCATTCCCGCTCTCCCCGAGACATCCTCCCATGACCGAATCTCTCGTCGGCGGCGTAAGCGCCGCGCCGCTCTCGATGCGTGCCACCGCAGTTGTCGCCTCCGCTGTCGTAAGGGCCGCGCGGCAGCTTTTGACCGATCTCGAACGCGGCCGGCGCATCGATGCCGCCGTCCTGCGCAGCGCGATGGAGGCCGCCTTCGGTGCCTCCGATGCGACCGGCGCCTGGAACTGGAAGACCGCCTATGACGCCTGCGAGGCGGCGACCATCCTGTTCCTGCGGCGACATGGCACCGCCATGCGTGCCAAGGCGACATCGCCGACAGCCATGCTGCCAATGCTGATGAGGATCACCAGTCTCCTTCCGACCCAGACCCGTCGGTCCGAGGAAAGTGAATCCCTCCAGCAGTTTTCGACACCGATCGGGCTGGCGTTCGTCGCCAGCGTTGCCGCCGCAATCACGCCCGCAGACGTCGTGCTGGAGCCGTCGGCTGGCACCGGCCTTCTTGCCATCCTCGCCGAACTCTCCGGTGCCTCCGTTATCCTCAACGAATTCGCCGAAAGCCGTGCCGGCATTCTTAGCGACCTCTTTCCCGCCGTCTGCACGACGCAGTTTGACGCCGCGCACATCAACGACCATCTCGATGCCGGCGTCGTGCCCAGTGTCGTGTTGATGAACCCACCGTTCTCGGTAGCGGTTCATGTCGATCGCCAAATGGCGGATGCGGCACTACGGCACATCGGCTCCGCGCTGGCTCGTCTTTCGGAAGGCGGACGGCTGGTCACCATCACAGGCGCGAACGTCGCCCCCGAGAATCCCGCCTGGACCGACTCCTTCAAGCGCTTGCAAGAACAGGGCCGCGTCGTGTTCTCGGCGGCGATCGATGGTGCTGTCTATGCCAAGCACGGGACCAGCATCGATACGAGGTTGACTGTTATCGATCGAGTGCCGGCTGACGATGTTGGGATATTCGTCGCATCACCCGGCATTGCGCCTGACCTGCCGACTTTGCTCGCCTGGGTCATGCAATACGTGCCGCCACGTCGGCCAGTTGCTGGCACTGCGGCGGCGGTGGTGCCGGCAATTGCCAGCGCTCCCACGCCTCGAACCATCCGCGCCTACCTCGGCCGGCGTCAACCAGCGATGGCGCCAGCAATTGACCTCGTAGCGACCGAAGTCGCCTACGAGCCGGTGGACTGGACGCCCACGGATGCCAGCCAGATCAGCGATGCGCTGTATGAGGCCTATACGCTGCAGTCGATCCGCATTCCAGGCGCGCAACCGCATCCCACCAAGCTCGTCCAATCGGCGGCGATGGCCTCAGTCGGACCGCCAAAACCGTCTTATCGGCCGCACCTGCCGGCCAACGTTGTCGCGGATGGCATCCTCTCGGACGCCCAGCTCGAGAGCATCATCTATGCCGGAGAGGCGCATTCCGAGTTTCTTGCCGGCGCCTGGACGGTCGATGCGACCTTTGACGTCGTGGCGGCCGCACGCGACGACGCGGAGAACGCCGTTCGCTTTCGTCGCGGCTGGTTTCTGGGCGACGGTACCGGCGCGGGCAAGGGACGGCAGGTCGCGGGGATCCTGCTCGACAACTGGCTCAAAGGTCGCCGCCGCGCGGTCTGGATCAGCAAATCCGACAAGCTGATCGAGGATGCGCAGCGCGACTGGTCCGCGCTTGGAATGGAACGGCTTCTCGTCACGCCGCTTTCGCGCTTTCGGCAGGGTACGCCGATCCGACTCGCGGAAGGTGTCCTATTTACCACCTACGCTACGCTGCGTACCGACGAGCGCGGAGAAAAGCTTTCGCGCGTTCGGCAGATCGTCGAATGGTTGGGCTCCGATTTCGACGGAGCGATTATCTTCGACGAGAGCCACGCCATGCAGAACGCGGTTGGCGGCAAGGGCGCACGCGGCGACCAGGCGGCGTCTCAGCAGGGGCGTGCGGGCCTGCGGCTCCAGCACGCCTTGCCGAATGCCCGTGTAGTCTATGTCTCGGCGACCGGCGCTACGACGGTGCACAACCTGGCTTACGCTCAGAGATTGGGACTGTGGGGCGGCGACGACTTCCCATTTGCCACTCGTGCTGAGTTCGTCGAGGCGATCGAGGAGGGCGGAGTCGCGGCGATGGAGGTGTTGGCGCGCGACCTCAAAGCGCTCGGCCTATATGCGGCGCGCTCTCTGTCCTACGAGGGAATTGAATACGAACTCGTCGAACATCAGCTCACGCCCGAGCAGGTTCGTATCTATGACGCCTATGCCGGCGCGTTCGGCATCATCCATAACAACCTCGACGCCGCGATGCGGGCCGCCAACATCACCGGCGAGACCGGGACCCTGAACGCGCAGGCAAAATCCGCAGCGCGATCCGCGTTCGAAAGCTCCAAGCAGCGCTTCTTCGGCCACCTCCTGACCTCGATGAAGACGCCATCGCTGATCGGCTCGATCGAGCGCGATCTCGACGCGGGCCACGCCGCCGTCATCCAGATCGTCTCCACGGGCGAGGCGCTGTTGGAGCGGCGGCTCGCCGAAATCCCGACCGGGGAGTGGGGCGACGTCCAGGTCGATATCACCCCGCGCGAGTATGTGCTCGACTATCTCGCCCATTCCTTCCCGGTCCAGCTCTACGAGCCCTTCACGGACTCCGAGGGCAGCCTCTGTTCCAGGCCCGTCTATCGCGACGGCCAGCCGGTCGAAAGCCGTGAGGCCGTTGTACGCCGCGACCGCCTCATCGAGAAGCTCGCGTCGCTTTCGCCGGTGCCCGGCGCGCTCGACCAGATCGTCCAGCGATTCGGGACGGATATGGTCGCCGAGGTAACCGGCCGCTCGCGCCGGATCATCCGCAAGGGCGATTGGCTGCTGGTCGAAACCCGTGCGGGCTCCGCAAACCTCGCCGAGACCGCCGCATTCATGGATGACATCAAGCGTATCCTGGTGTTCTCCGACGCGGGCGGCACGGGTAGGAGCTACCACGCCGAGCTATCGGTAAGGAATCGCCGGTTGCGGGTCCATTATTTGCTTGAGCCCGGCTGGAAGGCGGATGCCGCCATCCAGGGCCTCGGCCGCACGAACCGGACCAACCAGGCGCAGCCGCCGCTGTTCCGGCCGATTGCGACGGACGTGAAGGCCGAGAAGCGCTTCCTGTCCACGATTGCTCGCCGGCTCGATACGCTCGGTGCCATCACGCGAGGTCAGCGACAGACCGGGGGCCAGGGCCTGTTCCGGCCCGAGGACAATCTCGAAAGCCAGTATGGCCGTGACGCCTTGCGTCAACTTTACATGCTGCTTGCGCGCGGGAAGGTGGAGGGCTGCTCGCTCGAGACGTTTGAAGACGCCACCGGGCTGAAGCTGTCCGATGCGAATGGGCTCAAGGACGAGCTGCCGCCGATCACGACCTTCCTGAACAGGTTGCTCGCCCTCACCATCGAGCTTCAGAATATTCTCTTCACGGCCTTCGAGCAGTTGCTGACCGCTCGCATCGAGGGGGCGATCGCGTCCGGCACCTATGATGTCGGGCTGGAAACACTCCGTGCTGAGAGTTTTGTCATCACTGATCGGCGGACAATTTATGTTCATCCGACAACCGGCGCCGAAACCCGGCTTCTCACGATAACCCAGCGCGAGCGCAACCGTCCTGTCACCCTGGATGATGCCCTCGGCCGTCTTTCGGATCTACGTGCCGTCCTGCTGATCAACGAGCGCTCCGGCCGGCCCGCGGTGCAGTTTCCGGCGCCGAGCTTCATGCTCGACGACGGTGAGATTGAAAGCCGTGTCCGGCTGATCCGCCCGATGGAGCAGCACAGCGTCCCCATGAAGTTGATGGCGGAAAGCCATTGGGTTGAAGCCGATCGCGAGCGTTTCAGCGCGGCCTGGTTGGCGGAGCTTGCAGAGGTCCCCGAGTTCACGGAAAGCACGATCCATGTGGTGGCAGGCTTGCTGCTGCCGATCTGGAAGCGGCTGCCGAACGAGTCGACCCGGGTCTATCGGCTGCAAACCGATGCTGGCGAGCGCGTCGTTGGCCGCAAAGTCTCGGCCGCCTGGGTCGCAAACGTCCTTGCGGCCGACGCGCCAAAGCTGGCTCCGGACGCTGTCTTTGCTGCGCTGCTTGAGGGCCGGACGGTTCTCACTCTCGCCGAAGGCCTCCAGCTTCGCCGCGTTCGGGTCATGGGCGCCTGCCGTATCGAATTGTCGGGATTCACCGACACGATGCGCGATCGACTGCGCACCTATGGGCTCTTCGGGGAGATCATCTCGTGGAAGCTGCGCATGTTCGTGCCGACTGACGCTGATGGCACCGAAGTGCTGGCGAAGCTCCTTGATCGCTACGCAATCGAGCGCATCGCCGAACGGGAGGCCGCGTGATGCCCCGCGATGCCTCCCACCTTGCACATCGCCTCGCGCGCGAGGCGGAGGCGGTGTGCCGCCATTACCTTTCCAATGGCAAGCGCGAGGGACGGTATTGGCTGGTTGGTGATGTCCACAATTCCCCAGGCCGCTCGATGTTCGTGCGGCTCCAGGACTCGCCGAAGGGGCCCGCCGGCAAGTGGACCGATGCCGCGACCGGCGCGCATGGCGATCTCCTCGACATCATTCGCGAGAGCCGAGGCTTACGCGAGTTCCGCGAGGTCGCCGAGGAGGCAAGGCGCTTTCTGAAGTTGCCCCATACTGAACCGGAGCTCATCACGAAACCCGCTCGTCTGGCAGTACCGGTTGGATCGCAAGAGGCTGCGAGACGGCTGTTTGCGATCTCAGGTCCGATTGAGGGCACCATCGTTGAGACGTACTTGCAGCGCCGTGGAATACTGCACGTGCACCATGGTGGTAGCCTCCGCTTCCATCCTCGTTGCTATTATCGGCCTGACGAGCATCTGCCGACCGAAACCTGGCCGGCGATGATCGCTCGCGTCACCGACCTCGACGGCAGGATTACCGGCGTGCACCGCACGTGGCTCGATCCGGACGGGTTTGATCACGTTCGGCTCGGCAAGGCCCCGATCGACACGCCCCGACGAGCCATGGGCGACCTGCTTGGCAACGCAGTTCGTTTCGGCGCAGCGGACGATGACGTGCTTGTTGCCGGCGAAGGCATCGAGACCATGCTATCGCTACGCTGCGTGTTTCCGACCCTGCCGATGGCCGCTGCACTGTCGGCCAATCACCTCTCAGCCATGGCGCTGTCGTCGAGTTTGCGTCGGCTTTATATCGCCCGCGACGCCGATGCCGCAGGTGATGTGGTGCAAGTCGTTCTGTCGCAACGCGCGGAAACCGCCGGCATCGAAGCAATCCCGTTGTCACCTCGGTTGGGTGACTTTAACGAGGATCTGCATGTCTTCGGCCTCGATGCCCTCCGCGTAGCGTTGCGGATTCAGCTGGCACCGGAGGACGTTTCCCGCTTTCTGCTCCTGTCGGCCACTGTCGAATAAGCGTGTTTGGTTGTCATCGACGCCGACAGTTCGGTCACGACGGCCAATGCCGGAGAGGCGCGACCACGGCCTTCTAGAGGGCGATCGGACGGCAGGCGGCCCGGGCCGGCAATGGCTTCGACCGGCTATTTTCCGCCGGCCCTTCGGGCCTTTGCATCGCGAAGCAAAATAGCCGGCCTTCGCCATCCTCCGCTGGCGCTTCGGCCCTTCGCTTCGCTTTCGGGTTCTGGCCCGTTCCGCCCGCCGTCTAAGGATCGCCACGAAGGCCGCGATGGTCGCGGCCGATCCGGCGAAGGACCTCATCCCATGACCGATCATGACGACATTGAACCGCCGCACGCGTCATCTCCGACCGACCACGTCCTCAGCGAATTGCAGCTCTTTGGCTACCGTCCATTCGACGACCAACCTGATCCGAGACCGCTGCCCGAAGGTACGATGATCGCTGGCGCAATCGCGGACATCTTCGACGCGTTGGTCGCCACGCTGAACGCCACCCGGCTCGAACCGGACCTCGAGGATCTGCTCTGGTCGACCGTCAACCTCTTCCACCGTGCGGCAGGCAGAATCAATCGCCAGCTTGACGACAACGAACAGGCGCAACGCAAAAGCCAGCGCGAGCAGAATGGCTCCGAAGTGCAATCAGTTGAGCTTGAGCGCCTTACGGCCGAAGGCATCACGCTAGTCGAACGCCGCAACTGCCTCGAACTGTTCCGCGATCAGGCCATCGAGCGTTTTGAGGTCCACACCGGTTCTTCCTGGCGCCCCCGATCGGGGTCACTTGTCAATCACCGCACGCTCACGGCAGCAATGATCGACTCACGAGATTTCATCGCCGCCAAGCGCCGCGCCGAGGCAGAGGTCATGGTGCCGGCAGGGCCAAAAATCGCACTCACTGGAGGCCTTGACTTCAACGACCATCGTTTGATCTGGGATCGCCTCGACAAGGTTCACGCCAAGCATCCCGACATGGTCCTGATCCATGGCAGCTCGCCAAAGGGCGCCGAGCTGATCGCCGGCAAATGGGCGACTAACCGCAAGGTGCCACAGATCGCTTTCAAGCCGGATTGGACGAAGCACGCCAAGGCGGCGCCGTTCAAGCGCAACGACGCCATGCTCGAACTCCTACCGATCGGCGTCATGCATTTCCCGGGCACAGGAATCCAGGACAACCTCGCCGACAAGGCAAAGCGGCTCGGCATACCCGTCTGGAAATTCGGCGGCGCATGAGCGCCGCTTTGCTCCCTTCCGACGCCACCAACGCGGAGTTGCATCGCCGCAACTCCGCCTCGTTTCGATATTATGTCCAAATTCGCGCCGCGGTGGTGGTGGAAGGCGCGTCCGTTACACCTTTGCACATAGAGCCACCACCATGCTCGCCCTAGGACTTCTTCTCAACACCGTTGGCATCGGTCTGTTCTGCTGGTTGATCTTCACGCTGGCGGTTCACGCCGTGCCGTTCTTCGTGGCGATCAATGCCGGCATTTGGGCCTTTCATAGCGGCGCCGGCGTGCTCGGCACGCCGCTAGTTGCCGTCGCCGCCGGCGGCATCTCCCTTGCGATCGCTCAAATCGCGTTCGCCATCACCCGGTCTCTGATCTTGCGCGCCATCATTGCGGCGGTGTTTGCTTTGCCGGCTACATTTGCTGGCTATCATGTCGTCCTAGCAATGGCGCAACTCGGCGTGCCGTCGCTCGTTTGGCGGGAGGTCTTCGCTTGCGTCGGTGCGGTCTTTATCGGCGGCACAGCGTGGACGCGTTTGGCCGTCTTCACGAAGACCCGACCAGTCGAACCGGGCAGGGCGGTCGGCGACAGTCCTCAGCCAGTTCTCGCGGCCGCCACGCGAGAGGGATGATCTCTTCACCCCCTCGTCGTCGAACAGGTTCGCGTAAATCGGCGCGAGGGGTGTTCAGGACCGGAGCGAAAGAACGCCATTGTCTTCCCCCAGCGCTTGGACCGGGTGGGGTGGATCTCAGTCCCGCTGCGCATAGACGTGCAAGGACGTTGCTCTCGGCGGTCGCTCTGAGGAACGATTCCGCCATTCCCCGCATTATGTTTCTTTTTCTTCGCCCAACTGTTCAGACCTCTTGTACAGCATCACCGAGATTAGCCACGTCTTCTCCCGAGATTGCGTTTCAGCACGCAACGCACCGGGCCTCTGTGATGGCTTGATCTGGCCGAAGACCGGCTGCGCCTCGATCGTCTGAGCCGCAACGCTGTCGAAGCGACTTTCTTCCCCTGGGCTAACGCCCATTCCTCGCGAGGCAAGAAAGTCGCTTCGACAGCGTCCTCCGCTTCGCTCCGGCCCGCGAGCGGGTGCGTCGCCGATCGTCCTCGGCCTGCCCATCGCCATCGAGGCCGCGGTGGTCGCGGGCTCGAAACACAACAGGAGAAATGACATGGCTAACATCGGTTCTTTCAAGAAGGTCGGCAACGATTTCCAGGGCGAGATCAACACCTTGAATCTTGCCAAGAGCGTCCGCATCGTCGCCGAACAGAACCGCTCCTCTAACGAGAACGCACCAAGCCACCGCGTTTTTGTGGGCAGGGCCGAGATCGGGGCGGCCTGGTCGAAGCGCTCGGAGGAGGGCCGCGACTACCTCTCGCTCAAGCTCGACGATCCCTCCTTCACGGCGCCGATCTACGCGAACCTGTTCGACGATGAGGGTGGCGAAAGTTACACCCTGCTCTGGTCGCGGCCGCGCAAGAACGGCGAGTAAACCCCGCCGCCAAGCCCCGCCCGAAGAATCGGGCGGGGCTTTCGCTTTGTCCGCACTTCCGGCTTTCGCGAACTACGAGTTAGACAGGTTATTTGCGTTTGCCGCTCTTCGTCCGCTCGCTGCGGGCTTCATCATCGGCCACAACGAGATCGATGTGGCTCATCCCGAGCGTGCTGGCGAGTTCAAATATCGTCACCACGGTTGGATTGCGTCGGCCGCGCTCGAGATCGCTGATGTATTGTTGGGTAAAGCCGGAAGTCTCGGCAAAACTTTCCTGGGTAAAGCCCTTAGCTTTTCTAAATCGCCCAAAGTTGCGTCTCTACATACTATGAGGTTTATCTCCTATAATATGTATTCATCGAGTTTGTGCTACTGTCGTGGATCGAAGACGACAGCACCTTTCAGCCGGTCCACCGAGAAGCCAGTATCTTGAAAAGTGTTCCATCACGGGCTGCACGTCACGATCGCACTGGGACCTGGAAACCTTGGCATTCGAAGAATTAATTAAGCTTTGCAGTCCAGAAACCTGTGGACCGGTTGGGCCGCTAGCGAGAAGATAGCTGAGGTGCAGCCAGCATTCGCCCGGTCGAAGCTTCTAGGGCCTTAGGAGTTTCCTGTAATGCCGCCGCTCAATGCCAAAGTTGTTGATACAGCGCCAGACGAGCCGGCGCTGACGCCCTACGATGAGCAACATGCCGTCACTTATGCACGTCTCCTCGATGCCGAAGCAGACAACGCTGACTGGCGCGAAGTCGCGCGTATCGTTCTTCAGATCGATCCCACACTCGATCCGGACCGCGCTCGGCGTGCTTTCGACAGTCATCTAGCTCGAGCGAAGTGGGTGGCGCGCCACGGCTACCGTGATTTGCTCCGGCGAGGATGGCCGAAGGGCGAATGATGAAGGCCCTTTGACACTAACGTGAATTCTTATTGACGCCCAATCGGGAAAGCTAATGGTGCGATTGGGCGGACGCATGAACGCAACCAGAAAGCGTCACATTTGTCGTGCTGCAATTCTTCCGTTTTAGTGCAGTGGGGAATTAGTACGATGTCAGGTTTTGATTGGAGATCAGAGCAGGCCTACGCCAACTTCGAGAAGGCAGAAACGGTGGACATTGCCTGGGAGTGGCTGCGCCGCGACAGCGAATACCATAAGGACTATGGAGCCCTTACCACTCCCGCGCGGTTGAATGGTGCGACCGACGATTTCCGGCACAAATGGGGGTTGTCTTTTCGCAGCTGACCCCCAAAAGGCGTTCGATCGACAACCGATTTTCTGGGCGCCGGAGGCTCTGCCATCCGTCCTGTCGTTGCGCCAAATAGCCCCGTCCAGGGACATCGGGCATTATAATCTTGATCTGACCATGCTGCCTGGCGGCGAATTTCGTCGTGCACCAGATGGATGGCACGCGATCGTACCACTACGAGGCGCGATCCATCGCCTTTACCTGCCAAGGCTTGTTTCCAGAGGCGCACCGCTCGCCATTGAATTGCGGCTCGATGCCAATTTCGACATTAGCTCCCTGGCAGCAAACAGATTTTGGTTGGCGCTTGAAGGCCGTTCTATGGGTCCTCCTCATCTCGACCTGCCTGGCCGGCGGCGCCAGCGATTTATTCTAGCCGTACGAGCCCTCGACGGATGGCTGGAGGGAAATAGCTATCGAGAGATTGCCGAAGGCCTATTCGGTAGGCAGCGAATCCACGGCCGCTCCTGGAAAAGCCACGATCTTCGCAGCCGGACGATCCGCCTGGTTCGAGACGGCATCGCCCTGATGCGTGGCGGTTACCGCGCATTGCTGCGTCCGCGACCTCGGAAGAAATAGGCGTTCTCCTGCGGGGTATCGAAAATAGACCCCTCATCTTCGGCATCCCCCTTCCAGCCCCTTCTCCGTCATTGTCGCCATCAACGCGCCAACAACCTCGCTGGCGCTCCACACGGCAACGGAGCTTGTCAGATGTCCGACGCTAGCCTCGGCATATCGCCACGATACCTGCGGACTGCCGAAGCAGCCCGTTATCTCAGCCTTTCACCCCGCACCCTGGAAAAGCACCGGACTTACGGCACCGGTCCCGCTTACCGAAAAATCGGCGGCCGGGTCGTCTACGCGGTTGCCGACCTGAATGCATGGGCAGACATCGGCACCAGAACCTCGACCAGCGATCCAGGCACCGGCTCCGTACTGCCGGCAAAACGCCACGCTCCCATCCCCTATGCGGGAAAGGAGCGGCGCTGATCCATGAAGAGACAAGCTCACACCCCCGAAAGATACCCAACCAGAGAATTCACCGTGAGCGATCTCACCACGGTCGAGCTCTTGTGGCTCGAGAAGCGCATCGAGAATCGCGTTCGGTTTGGTCGTCCCGTGTCGGAGAAAGTCCTGGACCGCAATCGACGCGTCCTGTCTTTCACTCCCGGCAGCATCTTCGCGTTTGTCCGTTGGACATCCAGCGACTTTGGGACCGTTCTATCCCGCATCGATATCTTGCGCGCGGCGATACCGGGGCAACGCTATTCGACGGTACCCTGGATCACGCCGGGCGGTGAGAGCCTGTTGCGACTATCAGGCTGGCTGAAGGTCGAACGGGTTCTGCAATTGATCGATGCCGTCGAGGCGCTCGACATCGATCCTGCCGACGCGGCACCCGACTACTGGCACCACGTTCATAACCGATTGTCGGTCAACGAAACACCGCGACCATACACCCGATCCAGTCACCACGCCTGGCTCCATCGGCGGAGAGTGATGTCATGAATGCTCGGTGCGCGACCATTTTCACGACATTTGCAACGGCCGTTCTTCTCCTTTCGACGGTCAGAGGAGCAACGCCGCACTACATATGGAACGCATCAAATAGCGTTCCGATCGGCCTTTACCGGCTTCGGCCCGTGACAAAGTTGACCGTGACTGAACTTGTTGCCGTTCAGCCACCCGATCTTCTCGCCGCATTCCTCGATCTCAATGGGTACCTGCCACTCGGCGTTCCTATGCTCAAGCGCGTGTTGGCGCTTTCTGGACAAACGGTCTGCAGACACGGCGTAGCAATCGTTGTCGACGGTATCGATATGGGCCATGCACGTGAACGCGACGGGCGAGGCCGTCCGCTTCCGGCCTGGCACGGATGCCGCGTCATTGCTGATGGTGACGTCTTTATCATGAACTGGCAGTCACCGGACTCACTCGACGGTCGTTACTTTGGACCACTGCCAGCATCCGCAGTCATCGGGAAAGCGGTTGCGATCTGGACCGACGAGGAATGATCATGCGCTCCACTCGCTGCCTATCATCCGATCGTTGCTCCTATCTTTGGTCGTTGATCTTTCCCTCCCGGCCGGAGCTCACAACCGTAACCCTCTCACGCCGCACGCAACGGCACAGCTATGCCGACGCACCTGACCGTGCATCCAAGCGCTTAGGTTCGCTTTCGCCGATCGCACGCATTTTGGCTTCAGTCTTGCTGTTCTTGTTCCCAACTGCGGCCTTTTTCCGCTTCGCGTCACCAGCGTCAGCGCAGAATCTATCACGAGCAAAGTCAGCCGATCGGCTTGCGAAAATCATCGAGGAAGCCTCCGATCGTTTTGCCGTGCCGGCGCGTTGGATCCGTGCCGTCATCCAAATTGAAAGCGGAGGCGACAGGCATGCAATCTCGCCTCGCGGTGCAATGGGCCTGATGCAACTCATGCCTGGCACCCGGGTTGAACTCGGCGTTCGCTACGGCCTCGGCCTCGACCCCTTTGATCCGCGCGACAACGTATTTGCGGGCACTGCGTATCTCAGGGAGGTGCATGACCGCTTCGGATCGGCAGGCTTCCTTGCGGCCTACCACGCGGGTCCGTCGCGATATGAACATCGCCTCGCAACAGGGCAACCGCTTCCACCGGACATTGTGGCCTATGTCGCTGCAGTCGCACCATTGCTCGGCGACGAACACGGAGAGCGCGCCGGATTTGGCGGCAGGCGTGCCGTTCCTTGGCGGCAGTCTCCGTTGTTTATCGGTCGCGTCGACGCACGCGACTGACTATCGGTGTGCATCCGTCAAGCTGCAACATCGCAATTCATTGCTCAGTTCACGGCGGTTTTCCCACGCCACAACGGTCCCAGCCGAGCTATCTCTCCATCCATTAAACAAGGATCAACCGCAATGACTGCATTTGCATTTTCTCGCGAGTGGCTGCGAATCCTTGGGAAGTTCAGGCTTGGAGGATGGGCGCTGGGAACGAGCGACCGAGGAGGGCAGGATAAAAGCCGCAAGGTGCGGCCGGTCGGTCGGTTGGGAAATGTCAGCAATCTCAACCATGTTTTGAACATTGCGAAGAACTTGCACAACTTGCCAATTTTGCCAGGGCGCTGTTCTTACTCAACTTTCAACACCTTATGGCGGGTACGATGAGCCGCAACGACGATTTCCGCATTCGTCCAGGCCGCATCCGTTCGACGCGCGCGCCCAAGACAAAATCCTTTCTCGCGCAGGCCCTCAGAGCCGCGCAGAAGGCAGGCGGTCTCTCACACGGCGAAGTTAAGAGGAGTGGCTCCTTCGGGCGCGGTCGCGCGGCGAGCCTCGCCGCGGCGCGGCTCTTGAACAACCGCGCCCGCGGCGCCATGGTCAAGGCGCGTGTCGTGCGCCGGATGCGGTCGCCCGGCGCGCTGCGGGCCCATATCGGTTATCTCAAACGGGACGGTGTCACCCGCGATGGATCGCCGGGTAAACTCTTCGATGCTGCCGGGGATGATGCAGACGGCCGTGCTTTCGCCGAACGCTGCGAGGGCGATCGGCATCATTTCCGATTCATCGTGTCGCCGGATGATGCCGCCGAACTGGAAAGCCTGCGGAGCTTTACCCGTGATCTGATGGATCAGGCCTCGCGCGATCTCGGCACGCGGCTCGACTGGGTCGCCGTCGACCACTGGAACACCGAGCATCCCCATATCCATATTCTCGTGCGCGGCCGCGCTGACGACGGTTCCGATCTCGTCATCAGCCGCGACTACATCGGATCCGGCTTGCGGGCACGCGCGGGTGACCTCGTCACGCGTGAACTCGGCCCGCGATCAGAGCTAGAGATACGGCGCGGTCTTGAGGCGGAGGTCACCAGCGAACGCTGGACTCGGCTCGATCGGGTGCTGGCCCGGGAAGCGGGAAGGGCGGAAGGGGTGGTCGATCTTCGCCCCGAACGTGACGCCGGGCGCGATCCGCTGCGGGATATCCGGATCGGCCGGATGCGGACCCTTGAGCGGCTCGGGCTTGCTGAACCAGCCGGCCCGGCGCGCTGGGTTCTGGCCGCTGACGCGGAACAGCGCTTGCGGGCGCTAGGGGAGCGCGGCGATATCATCAAGCGGCTGCACAAGAGCCTGGCCAGGGATGGCGCTTCTCGCGCACCGTCGTCCTGGGCTCTCGAGGGCGAAGGCCACGGCGAACCCGTAATCGGCCGTCTCATCGCCCGCGGGCTGGATGACGAGCTGAGGGGAACAGCGTTTGCCGTGGTGGACGGGATCGACGGGCGTGTGCATCACCTCAAGCTTCCCGAGATCGCTACGGCCGGCGACGGTCCGATCGGCGGCATTGTGGAGTTGCGTCGCTTTGAGGATGCGAGCGGCCGGCAGCGGATCGCGCTTGCCGTCCGTTCCGACCTCAATCTCGAGCAGCAAGTAGCAGCCGAAGGGGCGACCTGGCTCGATCGGCGCCTGGTTGCCCGCGAACCTGCCGATTTCTCACGCGCCGGTTTCGGTGCCGAAGTCCGCGCCGCGCTCGATCGACGGATCGGCGCATTGGCGGAACGGGGCCTCGTCCGTCGAGATGGAGACAATGTCACGCTCGGCCGCAAGCTGATCGATACCCTGCGCAACCGCGAGATCGATGCGGTGGGCCGGCGCTTGGCGGAGGAAACGGGGCTGGTGCATATGCCCGCCGAGGCAGGCGAGTCAGTTTCGGGAGTTTATCGCCGAAGGCTGTCGTTGGCCTCAGGCCGCTTCGCGATGATCGACAATGGCCTGGGCTTCCAGCTTGTACCCTGGACACCGTCGCTTGAGCGCGAACTTGGCAGGCAAGTAAGCGGCATCGCCGGCCCCGGCGGCGTCGATTGGAGCTTTGGACGCAAGCGCGACCTCTCCATTTGACCCGCCGATCTCTGCGCTGCGATGCGAGAGACCGCGATAGCTTGGATGTGGTCGTTGCGCGCGCCTGCGGAGGGAGCGCATCTGCGCTCATGTCCGCGACCAAGATTCTCTGGGGGCAGCTGTTCTTTGTCTCGATCGTCGTGCTCGCCTTTGTTTGGGGGGCGACCGAGTGGACGGCCTGGCGTCTCGCCTTCCAGTCGCAGCTCGGGCCTGCTTGGTTCATGGTTGGGCGCTGGCCGATCTATCAGCCGCTTTCTTTCTTCATCTGGTGGTTTCAGTTCGACGCCTACGCGCCGAAGATATTTGTCGAGGGCGCCTGCATCGCCGCGAGCGGCGGATTCGCCGCCATCGGTATCGCCATCATGCTGTCGGTCTGGCGGGCGAAGGAAGCTCAGCAGGTGACCACATACGGCTCGGCGCGCTGGGCTGATGCACGTGAGGTCAGGCGGGCGGGACTTCTTGGGCTCGACGGCGTCGTGCTTGGCCGTTTTGATGGCCGATATCTTCGGCACGACGGCCCTGAACACGTCCTTTGTTTTGCCCCGACCCGCTCGGGCAAGGGTGTAGGCCTGGTCATTCCGACCCTGCTGACCTGGCCGAGTTCCACAATCGTCCACGACATCAAGGGTGAGAATTTCCAGTTGACGTCCGGTTGGCGCGCACGCTTTGGAACCGTGCTCCTGTTCGACCCGACCGATCAGGCAAGCGCGGCCTATAACCCGCTCCTTGAGATCCGCAAGGGAGATTGCGAGGTAAGGGACGCCCAAAATATCGCTGACATCCTCGTCGATCCCGAAGGCGCGCTTGAGCGCCGGAATCATTGGGAGAAGACCAGCCATTCCTTGCTGGTTGGCGCGATTCTACATGTCCTCTATGCCGAAGCCGACGAGACGCTCGCCGGCGTCGCCAATTTCCTGTCTGATCCGTCACGCCCGATCGAGGTGACGCTGAATGCGATGTTGGCGACGCCGCATCTCGGCGAGCGCGTTCATCCCGTGGTCGCTTCGGCCGCGCGCGAGCTCCTCAACAAGAGCGAAAACGAACGCTCAGGTGTTTTGTCGACCACAATGAGCTTCCTGGGGCTCTATCGCGATCCCGTCGTCGCCAAGGTCACGGGACGGAGCGACTGGCGCATCCGAGATCTCGTTGACGGGCCCCAGCCCATCTCGCTCTACCTGGTCATACCGCCATCCGACATCGCGCGCACAAAACCCCTGATGCGGCTGGTGCTCAATCAGATCGGACGGCGGTTGACCGAGAGCCTGGACATCGATCGACGACGGCAGAAGCTGCTTCTGATGCTCGACGAGTTTGCAGCACTCGGGCGGCTCGACTTCTTTGAGAGCCAGCTTGCCTTCATGGCAGGTTATGGCATTCGCAGTTTTCTGATCACCCAGAGCCTGAACCAGCTCGAACGCGCCTACGGACCGAACCACGCTATCCTCGACAACTGCCACATCCGGGTCGCGTTTTCGACCAACGACGAGCGCACCGCCAAGCGCGTATCCGACGCACTCGGGACCGCAACCGAGATGCGCGCGATGAAGAACTATGCCGGGCATCGCTTAAGCCCGTGGCTAGGCCACCTGATGGTGAGCCGCCAGGAAACATCTCGACCGCTGCTCACGCCGGGGGAAGTCATGCAGCTCTCGCCTAACGAGGCGATCGTGATGGTCTCGGGTGTGCATCCGGTGCGCGCCAGCAAGGTGCGATACTATGAGGATGCGCAGCTAACGTGCCGGGTCTTGAAGCCATCCCCTGCCAGTCCGGTAACTATGGCCGCGCAGACGGACGATTGGTCATTCCTCACGCAAATTGCACCCTCTGTCGAACTCCTCGCAAAAGTGAAGCGCAGGTCCCGTGATCCCAACGGGGGCATTCGCCGCGAGCCAAAGTTGCCGCAACACGAGGATGTTGTCATCAGGGCACCGCTGGTCGAGAACGAATTCGATACCGCTCCAGATGATAGCGATGCTGAGGCCGTGCAGGCGCGGGTCTTGGACCGCTCGATGCAGGGCGTCGCGCGTTCCGTCAGCCTCGATCCAGACGATCCAATGGACCTCTGACCAGGTCGACGTGAAAAAATCCCAGCTCAGCATCTACCTCGATCCAGAGACGTTCGCGAGCCTAGAGGCTTTCGCAAAGCGTCACAGCAAGCCCAAGTCGCTAGTCGCCGAGGCTGCCATCGCCTCCTTCCTTTCGCCCGACGACTCCGACCGGAGGGAGGCTGCCATCGCCAAGCGGTTGGACCGGATCGTGCGTGTGCTCGAGCGGCTCGAACGAAACGATACCGTCACGCTGGAGACGATCGCGCTATTCATCCGCTTCTGGCTGACATCCACACCGGCGCTGCCGGAGCAATCGAGCCCTGCAGCACGGGCCAAGGGCGCTGAACGCTACGATCGCTTCGTCGAAGCGCTCGGACGGCGGCTATCCAGTGGGTCGACCATGCTGAAGGAGGTGAGTATCGAATCTTATGACGCGGAGGACGCCGTCCGCGGCAAAGACGACGCCGGCGCGAGCTAATCAAGCCGCCAATTTCTTCTTTCGCTACGCCAGGGTACGATCACCATCATCAACGGTTGCAAGCGTCCACGATGCTGCCCTTCTGTTATCTCCGACAGAGTCAATCACTCCTTGGCAAATCCCATCGCACCGCAATCGTTGCGGCCATGACCGGTGTGCTGAGAGTACGGAGAAGAGCGAAAATGCAGCTCCACGGCGAACTCGATCTGGAAGCCAGCCAGGCCGCGGTGGCCAAATCGTCGCCTCACAAGCGGAATTCCTTGGTAACCCGCAAAGTAACCATCCGGATCACCGAGAAAATTCACGAGCAACTCGAAGCCGCGACTGAACGTCCGGGCGTGGGAAAGAGCATGGTCGTGGAGGCTGCCCTTGCACAATTTCTGAATCCGCGTCCTTCAGAAAATTCGGTGCGGCAGAGCTTTGACGAAATACATGCCCGATTCGATGCTCTAGAGCGCAATTTGCGGACGATCGCTGAGACGGTCGCGCTGCATGCGCGATATCACCTCGCGGTGATGCCGCCTTTGCCGCAACACCAACTGCGAGAAGCCTGCCAGCTCGGCGACGAGCGCTTCAAGGTTTTGGCCGAGCAGGTCGATCAGCGGGTTCGGCAGGGTCGTCCGCTTATACAGGAGACAATTGATCGCCTCGATGCAACACGCGTCAACGGCTCGAAATCGACAATCGATGAGGATGAGCCCGTCGAGCCTGAGCCGACATACCGCCTAAACGGCGCCGGTTCGCGAGGCGATGAAGACATCAAGCACGGATCGTCCGCTGCCGCCCAGGAGGGCGGCAGCAATTCCAACTTTCGGCACTTGCCAAACTCCTTCTGCTGGCCGGCATGATCAAACTGGAAGCGAAGAGTCGGAGGCACTACAAGCGGCGCCAAACTCCGAACCGGATGCGGATGAATACCAAGACTTCGGAGAGCACCCGCGCCAGAAGTGGCGCCTGATCCTGGCCGTCTTCCTTCCGTTTGCCGCCGGCTATTACCTTTCGTTTTTGTTTCGGACCATCAATGCGACGGTCGCCGGCTCCTTGACGGCGGAATTTGGCCTTAGCGCTGGCGATCTTGGTCTGCTGACGTCTGTTTACTACCTGACTTTCGCGGCCGCCCAGATTCCGATTGGCATCTTGTTGGACCGATATGGTCCGGGGCAGATCCAAGGTGCCGTGATGGTTGCTGCAGCTCTGGGCGCGGCATTATTTGCTGTCTCGGACAATTTTTGGCTGCTGCTTGGCGGTCGAGCGCTGATCGGTCTAGGTGTCGCTGCATCATTGACGGCTGGCCTGAAGGCGCTCGTGCTCTGGTTCCCCAGGGAACGTGTACCACTGCTCAACGGTCTAATGATTATGTTGGGTGCGTTGGGTGCTCTGACGGCAACCCTGCCTGCGGAACTCGTGCTGCTCTCGATGGGCTGGCGAGGATTGTTTGAACTGCTCGCGATTGCCTCGGCCGGATGCGCTCTTGTCATCTATCTTGTCGTCCCAGGGATGCCGGCAGCTATATCGGGGGCAGGCGGACCTGCTCGTTGCAGTCTTAAGACGGTTTACGCCGACCCACGCTTCTGGCGCCTGGCCCCACTTTCGGCGACGTGCATTGGGACGGCCTGGGCGTTGCAGGGATTGTGGGCGGCGCCATGGCTCAACGATGTCCAGCGTCTCGACCGGTCGGAATTGCTCCGCCATTTGCTTATCATGGCGATTGCATTGAGTTTGGGTGCGCTCTTGTGGGGCGTCGCGGTCGATCGGTTGCGCCGACATGGGGTCGGACCGCGGGCGCTGTTGGGCCTTGTCGCCACGATTTTTATATCGGCTCAGTTGGCATTGATCCTTCGGCTGCCGCTCCCGTCGTATGTCCCGTGGATCGTGGTGGCGGCGGTCGGTGCTGGAACTGTCCTCAGTTACGCGATCCTGGCCGAGTTCTTCCCCACGGAATTGGCGGGTAGGGCCAATGCGGCTCTGAATCTCTTCCACATCGGTGGCGCGTTTGTCGCGCAATACATGACGGGTTTAGTAGTTCAGCTCTGGGCTCCCACAGATGGGCACTATCCTGAAATCGCTTACCAGACCGCGTTTGCTTTGAACGTCGGCCTGCAGATCGCGGCTGGGGTCTGGTTTGCCTTGGGTCCTGACGCGCTTGCGAAGGCTCGGCAGCCATATCCGGGGTGCAGCATGTTGCAAAAAACTCAAGCTCGCTTTCGTGCAACGGGAAGCCGACGGAAGGCTGCGCCGGCACGTCTGTCGAAAGGGCCTGCTCTGACTTAGGGGCTATCGCGCTACCTAAGATGCGTACTCATAAAAATGGGCTTGATCGGTGCGGTTGATGGATGTCCGTATGCCTCCATAACGACCAAATTCCGCATCGCACCGAAATGAGGCGATGTGCCTATAGGCGAACTGGGAAGCCCGCCAATTGCGGAGGGCTTGTCGATGCAAAGTGTTTGGCTGATTTCATTCTATAGTGATGGGGAAGGGGTTGCCCCGATAACCACCCTCTTGGCTGATGACTCCTACTAGCTGCGAGAGCGCAAGTAGGAGCATGTGCAAATGACCCCTCAACTCATTCTTGCTGTAGCGATCGGCGGCGCGCTCGGGTCGGTCGCGCGATATTTGGTCAGCATCGGATGGGGAAAACTGTTCGGAACGGACTTTCCTTGGGGCACGCTCATAATCAACGTGACCGGCTCATTTTTGATTGGTGCTCGTTGGCCCGTTCGCAGCCAAATGGGAGTTGTCGCAGGCAACGCGGGTATCCCTGACAGTCGGCATTGTGGCGGCTACACGATGTTTTCCACATTCTCTCTGGACGCCTACTACCTGACTGAACGAGGACAGACGTTGGCATCATTCGCTTACATGGTTGCGTCGGTCGCGCTGTCTGTTGGTGCGCCGATCGCCGCGCTGCGGGTCGTTCGGGCACTGTCCTGAACTTGGCTGGCGTCTCTGGCCGCTTTGCCAGGACCCGCTGCCGGACGAGTAATGGGAATAACGCGGGCGAGGCGCCCGAAGTCTCAGCGCGGCCCATAATGCGCCACGCCGAGGCCGTTTCTTTTTTGCGCTTCCGCGTGATTAGCGTATCGCGCAAAGCTTCATTTTGGTCGGCGTCGTTCAGCATCAAAATCATACGATTGATTTTGGTCCTAACACCGTCGGGGAAACGAATTTATCCTGGGCCCATCTGCCCAGCGTAGGTCGGTTGGGCGAAGTCCGCCAATGCGAGCCGACCAACCGGAATATAAAGGACAACATATGTTCCCAGGATGGCGGTCCAGCGCTCGGTGGCGGTAAGCTGCCCATTGTCGTAGCGGCGCTCGATCCGGGGCGCCAGCAATCGTCTTTCATAGCTCTTCGAGCCTTCCTTGATCATCGTCTCACGGGTGCACCCCCCTCCGGTCAAATCTGCCACCGGATGCATACACGCAGTGTTGCGAACGGATACAGCGATCTCCGGCCAGAATGGCATGTTGATGCGCGATCTGTGGAAGGTGTTTGGCCGATCAGTCGCCGCAAGGTTCAGATGCAGGTTCCGGGCTGTGTCTTGATATAGCTCAAACGAGGCTTGCGGCCCGCGCGCCTGTACTGCAGCACAGCATAGACATGCCGACCGGCATCGATACTGCGGAACCATGCGCGGGAGAAGATCGCCGGGGCCCACCATTTGCCGCTATCCAGGTTGGACGAGGCCGACCTCGCGCTGCACGAAGGGAAGCCCGTCATCGGGCTGCCCGAATGAGCTCGCGCACGGCTCTGCCGGTGTGACGTGATGGCCGCTTTTGAGACGTGCCGACGGTCACTGAGAAAGTCCGCTAATCGGGGCAGACCGGAAGTGAGCGACGCACGGTCAGAACGGCGCGAATGACCCGGACATGCGCTGATCACATTCAAGCAAGTCAGGAATTGAGTGCGCCATAAACCATGCCCAAGGTTACGCTGTAGGTTAGGAGCATTGCCAGCGAGAACAGTGCGGGTGAAATGCCAAGTCCGGCCTGGAGTGCGAAGAACCCAAGGCCGATCATAGGGAAGAACACCATTCCCATAATCGCCCATCCGAGCACACCGTATGTCATTCCTTTGATCGCACCAGAACTGCCTGGCAGCCATCGATAAAGATGTCCAAAGACCAAACCGACGATGGTCGAGCCATTCAGGAACGAAAGTAACCAAGGGACGACCGGATGGATTGCAGTGCCGGTTACATGGCTCAGCGTCGTCTGGAGACTATCGTAGGGCTGGAATGACGGAAGCAGTCCAGCCCGAGACTTGAAGTACATCAGCAGCGAATGCGCAATGCTTCCGCACAACCCTGCAACAACTGCCTTCCAAATCCTATCTCCTGAAGGCATAGTATCGGTCGCTCATTCTCAGGAGTGGCTTTCCAAATAGCCGCGCGGTCGCAGCCACTCGTCGCGATCATGGACGCAATTCGACTGAGGGCGTCAGGCCGGCCTCGTCGGCTACCGCACCCTGTGCATGGCGGTCCCTGACGACGATGATCGGAACAGCAATGAGACCACTAACCAAAAGCGGCCAATCCTGCCGGACGTCGAGAAGGATAGCAGCGCTACCGCCGATGAGTGACCAGATGAAGGGGATCACTAGAAGCCAGTAAGAGAAGCGGCGGGTCGTCATAAGTAACAGGCCGAAGGTGAAAATCGTGACGGGGCACGGCGCTACGCCGAACATCGGTAAGGCCGGCCAAGAATGCCCCGTTGCGATTCCGATCAGCGGATAGACGAGAGACGCGTAGAGAATAAACCCTGCGCCGACTACTGCCCGAAAGCCGCAATTGATCGCGAAGCGAAGACCATCGCGGACGACGCCGGTGTAGAGTAGTACCACGCCCTCTACCACGAACAAGACGCCAAAGGCGAAAGCGGCCTTATTGACCGACGAGAAGAAGACGCCGTGATAGAGAACGCCGGTGCATAGCCACATCAATCCGAGGACGGCTGAGACGACGCGGTCAGAGGCACGACCCGGCCGAAGAAGGGTGGCCATGGCGATGGCTCCAAGCATGTAAGCCACAATCTGCGTGGGCCAGATCGCCTTATTGTAGGTCGCGAAGACGTTGAGGAACTGCTCAAGCGTGAAGGGAAGCATAGTGCGATCCTCGCCGATAGCTTGCCTTAAGCGTAGAGGACTGCGCTGCGGCGGTGCTTGATGAGGATCAACGTCGCCCCTCAAAGTCCGCTCGTGGACCCAAAGCAGACTTAACGCCGCCTCGGCGATGTCCGCTGCTGTGGGAAAAGTGGACCAGGGCAGGGTTCTAATCGACTTCCGCTTTTGGACCCGAAGCGACGTTGGGCCCCGGGTTGATTTGTCGGACGTCATGTTTGACATCGCTCAAAGCCGCACGGTTCAGCGGCACTACAATGTTCAGCGCGTTCTGCGACGTTCGCGATTGTGGAGACGAGCCATGGACGAGGAAATCAGAGGAAAAATTCTGACTTTGTTGGACCAACACCGCATCATGACGGTTGCGACGCTGCGGCCGGACGGCTGGCCCCAGGCAACTACCGTCGGCTACGTGAACGAAGGTCTGACGCTCTATTTTCTCTGCGGCCTGGACAGTCAGAAGGCAAGAAACCTCGCGCGAGATAATCGGATTTCGCTGACGATCGATCACGACACCGCGAATCTAATGACGATTACCGGTCTGTCGATGGCAGCCCGCGCGCATGCGGTGGATGATCGGGCCGAAGCGGAGAAAGTCTTGGGCATGCTGCCGCTGAAGTACCCCGACGCGCCTCCTTTGCCCATGAAAATGCCGAGCCCGGACGAAATCCGCCTGTTCCGCGTAACGCCGACTGTCATTTCAGTCCTCGATTACTCCAAGGGTTTCGGACACACAGATCTCGTCACTTGCTGATCGCGTCATCTCGGTGGCCTACTATGTTTGCAATCCATAGCAAGCCCTCGCTAGGTAAGGCCGCGACCCGATGAATAGAAGGCAAATCCTAATTGGTTGCGGTGCTCTGGCGGCCGCTGGAGCGGGTGCGACCTACTCGGAGGTACGTAAGCTGGGCTCGATGCTGGATTACAACGCCTCCGTCGCGACGATGCGCGCAGCCCTTTCAGAGCGCCCCGAGATGCGGGATCTCATCCGCTACGCGACACTGGCAGCCAGTGGACATAATACCCAGCCATGGCGGTTCAAAATAGCCAAAGACAGAGTCGACATCCTACCCGACTTCTCGAGGCGGACCCCCGCGGTGGATCCAGATGATCACCATCTTTTTGTAAGCCTCGGCTGTGCAGCCGAGAATTTAGCCATTCCTCTGGCGCGCATGGCCGCCCGGGCGAGCTCCGCTTCGACCCGGCCGACGACGGCTCCATCGTGTTTGCGCTCGGGGCTGGGCCTACCGCGGGCTCTAATCTGTTAGATGCGATCCCGCGCCGCCAATCAACGCGCACCGAATATGACGGCAGGTCGGTCGACGCCGCTGACCTCCAAGCTCTGGCAACTGCGGCTGCAATTCCCGGCGTCGATTTGGTTCTGATCACTGATCGGCCTCAAATAGACCGAGTGCGCGATCTGGTCGTGGCCGGAAACAGCGCCCAAATGGCGGACGCTGCATTCGTGCGAGAGCTCAAGAATTGGCTAAGATTCAGTCCACGCCAAGCAATTGAGTTCGGTGACGGTCTGTTTAGTGGGACGAGCGGCAATCCCGTCCTTCCGACCTGGCTCGGTCCGCTCCTGTTTGATTCGGTATTTCGCGCTAACGCGGAGAACGATAAGTATGATGGCCACCTTCGTTCTTCTGCCGGCGTCGCTGTCTTCGTTTCGCAGAGGGACGACCGGGATCACTGGGTCCGGGCGGGACGCGCGTGCCAGCGTTTCGCATTGCAAGCGACCGTTCTAGGCCTCAAGCTTGCCTTCGTTAATCAGCCGGTCGAAGTTGCAAGCCTGCGGCCGGAGCTGGCGGCGCTGGTTGGCCTTCCAGGGGGCGTCCCGACATCGTCATGCGCTTCGGCTACGGTCCCAAGCTACCATTCTCGGCGCGAAGGCCAGTGCAAGCGGTCCTGGCTTGAGCGGCCAGCGGCGACATCGGAACAGTTTGGACACTATCATGCATCAGTTGATCGACAACGAGCCAGCGCAATGGTCCTCGGCATTCAAGGCCGGCGTTGCGTATTTCGTGGTCGGCTTCGGGTTCGGCTTCCTGTTGGGCACTTTTCGGATGTTCGTCATAGTGCCCGCGGTCGGCGAGATATCCGCTGTTATGCGCGAGATGCCGATCATTCTGGCGATCTCGTGGTTTTCATCGCGGTGCTCCATCATCTGAAGCGCTTCGCGCCGGATCAGAGGAATACGATTTTGTTCTCAGGCTATCAGGCCGAAGGCACGCGGGGGGCGGCGATGACGTCAGGTGCAAGAACAATTCGGATCCACGGTGAGGATGTCCCGGTTGCCGCCGAGGTTCGCAACATCGACGCCCTGTCGGCACACGCCGATGCCGACGAAATAATCGAGTGGCTCAAAAGCGCCAGGATGGCGCCGAGAACGTTCATTACTCATGGCGAGCTGCGAGCCGCGCAGGCGCTGCAGGGCCGCATCGCGAAAGAATTGGGATGGGCCAGCCTCGTGCCTGAACGAGGTCAAGAAGCAGCGCTGAGCTGAACCGGGCCCGAAGGAGGGCAGTGATCCGACGTTCTTAGTCCGTAGGATCACTGCATTACGCTCATTTCTCCTTCTTCGGCCCTATATGGTGCGGCAGATCCGTTTTGGGGCCGCCGCTATAATGATGGCTGCCGCCGGACTTGCTCTTCGAGCCCGTGCTCTCTTTCTTGCCCATGTGGTGCGGCTCGGTCTTCGGTCCACCTGAGTAGTGGTGGCCACCACTCTTATCGCCTCCAGAAGGAGCGGTCTGCGCCATGGCCGGGAGCGCAACGAAGGACATAATGGTGGCGGTTACAAACAACTTGCGGGCGTTCATTCTCATTTCTCCTGTTTGACCCAGGTGGTCTCGAAAGCAATCAAACCAGATGCCCGATCTGGGAAAACGATCAATCCAGAATCGGAGACGTAGCGCTTGAGCTGGATCAACGATCATCCGGCGCCAGTCCGAGTCGATGCACAAGACTTCATCAGAGATATAGACGCGTCAGGTAGCGTTTTCTTACAGCGACCAAGTTGCGCATGTGCCACAAAAGCTTTATCGCGACTTCGGGCTGGTTTGGCCAATTCCAGAAAGACCGGCGCTGAACGACCAGCAACATGGTGACGATCAACACATCGATTCATTACGTCGTCTCATGCAAAAAGATTCGCTTGGCTGAGGACCGTGCATTTGACATTGGTCGACCTGTCGCCGGGTGCGTCACCCCCGCCTGCTTGCACGGCTATCGGAACTGTCCCGCGGGATAAGGTCCTTCGTCGTCTCCGTCGGCGAATGGCGCTGTCGGGAATGAGGGGAGCAACGTTGGCTGACGAAACGCCGAGCCGCGCGTCCAGTTGGACGCTGCAGATTGTACGGAAGCGGCTCTGGGAAACGATCACCATCAGGTCCGTTCTGCCGCAGCCGGAGCGCGATCTCCGTCTGGATCTGTTTCGTGGTCTTGCGAACTGGCTCATTTTCTTGGGGCATATTCCTGACTCCGTCCTCGTCTGGTTCACGACGCGAAACTACGGCTTCAGCGATGGAGCAGATCTGTTCGTATTGATTTCCGGGTACACGGCGACGTTTGTGTTCGGAAAGATGATGATGGACCGCGGTTTTGTGATTGGGGCGACCAGGTTGTTGCGTCGGGTGTGGCAGCTCTATGCCGCGCATCTGCTGCTCTTCTTGTTCTATCTCACCGCGGTGCACTATCTCTCGCACAGGTTCGACGATCCTCATTTCATGGATGAGTTCAACGTCGCGCACCTCATGAACTCCCCTGTCGAGACGCTTTCGCAAGGCTTGTTGCTCAAGTTCAAGCCGCTCAATCTCGATGTCCTGCCGCTCTACATTGTATTGATGGCGGCTTTTCCGATCGTGCTTTGGTTTATGTTGCGGTGGCGAAATGCCGTGCTGATTGGATCGATCGGGCTGTATCTGGCCGCTCGTCACTATGGCTGGAATTTTCCGTCCTATCCCGCGGGAGTCTGGTACTTCAACCCGTTTGCCTGGCAGGCGCTGTTCGTGTTGGGGGCGTGGCTTGCGCTCGGCGGGGCCGAGGCCAGCCGATGGCTGCTCCGCTTTCGGATCCTCTATTTCCTGAGTGTGAGTTTCCTGCTGTTTGCCCTGGTGCTTACCCTCGCAGAGCGGATTCCGGATTTGCGGCAGTTCATTCCGTTAGCCATTGACGAGGTATTCATTCCCAATGACAAGACGAATCTCGCGCCCTACCGCGTGATCCATTTGGCGAGCTTGGTCTTCATCGTTGTCTCGTTCATTCCGATGGACTGGCCGGGGTTGCAGTGGCCAATTCTCAAGCCGCTCATCAGGTGCGGTCAACAGTCGCTACCGGTCTTTTGTGTAGGCCTGTTCCTTTCATTCGTGGCCCATTTTGTGCTGTCGTTCGGTTCAGAGGGGGTTCTGGCCCAGCTCCTGGTGGGTGCCGCAGGCCTATGGATGATGACGATCATTGCCTACTATCGGACGTGGTCGAAGCAGGTCGACAAGAGTCTGTTTTCCAGCCGGAAATCGGCGACCGTACAGGTCGGTGGCGATCCGTGAGCCGTTCTTATGCGGTAGTGCTACTTTGAACTTCCGGACGCATGGGCGAGGCGGGAATGATAACCTCCGAAAAGATTTTCACCGAACAAACGCAAGGTGCCATTCTGCACGGGCTTCACTGGACCGCGTCGGCTATCGAACTGCTCGGAGTCGTTGTGATCGTCTGCGGCGTCATCGCTGCAACGATCTGGTCCTTGGGCGAAATGCGGCAAGGGTCATTTGACGACGCGTTTCGTTCCTATCGTGCCAACCTCGGCCGCGGAATCCTGCTTGGCCTGGAGTTTTTGATTGCCGCGGATATCATCGGAATGGTCGCAATAGTGCCGTCGTTTGATCGCCTCGGCATTCTCGCCCTGATTATCGTGATCCGGACGTTCTTGAGCTTCTCCCTTCAAATCGAGATCGAAGGTCGTTTGCCTTGGCAGCGGTACAAATCGGCTGCGGGGAAGGCGGGTCACGTCGTCCTCTGATTGGAATCCGATTTCGCGGGAGGAGCAAAGCCGTACAAGATCCCGAACATGTGCTCCAGAGATGCGTCGCGATTGAGCCGGGTCGCTTCGATGGACGAGGTAGCTAGGTTGATCAGTTTCCGTTCGGCGCCAAGGTAGGGATTGTCGTCAGCCAACGGCTGACGGTTGTCGTGGATCGACTTGGCAAGGGCCGGGAGCCCGCGCAGCCACGGCAGAAGCGCTGGCGAGAAGAGATAGCGGCTGGCCCGCATCGGGTGAAACCATTTGGCCAATTCTGCCGTCAATGCATTGGAAGCAGCCTGAACGAAGGGGCTGAAGAGCGTCTTGTAGATCGTCTCGGCCATTTCGGAGAAATCCCTTATACGTTCGAAGGCGGCATCCGGCTTCGGGAAGTTGAGATCTTCGACTTGCCGTGGCTCGAACCGAACCGCAAAAGGCAGATTGGACGGGTCGTCCGAAGTGCCTGCTCCCTCGATCTTCATCTCATATAGGCCGGGTGCCAGCTCTTGGATTTCCGAGAGACTGGCGAGGATGGCTCGGTTGCGCGCAGATGGAAGCTTGCATAGGCCCTGCCGTCATGCCTCAGAGCTTTCGAACGAGGAAGCTAGTAGCGAAGCCGTATGTGCCAGACGAGTGTAATTTTCTAGCGGGTTCTCCGTCTATATTACTTGATGCGCCTCAACTTGTGATCTGCCTCAACTTGCTCAGTTGATTTGCCTCAACTTGAGCTGTTTTTGGTAGGCAAGCAGTGGGCATCTATCAGCGTCAGGATAGGAGAAGGCCATGGATAGCATGAAGAGGTTCGTTGGATTTGCAGCTGCGCTTGCCGTCCTGGGCCTAGCCCCGGCCGGGTTGCCGACAGCTAAAGTTGTGGCAGCAGATCGCGCGCAGCTCGCCATGATGGACGAGATGAAGATGAAGTCCGATTCCTCCAGCAACCCGAACAGCAACATGGGGAATATGGGGCAGCCCGGCGGGCAGACGCAGAACATGGGCGGCGGTCGCATGGACGACAAGATGAAGATGCCGATGCCGGGTCAGATGCAAGAGTGTCAGGGCTCCGGCTGTCAGCAGGGGGACTCCAACATGATGCAGATGATGCAAATGATGGAACGAATGCATGGCCGGATGAACGCGCCGTCCGGTGCCGGCATGGCTACCGGTGCCACCGCGAGCGGACCCGCTGATGTGACCGAGAGACTGGAAGGGCGAATCGCGTTCCTCAAGGCCGAGCTGCAGATCACCGACAAGCAAATGGCCGACTGGAACGTCTTGGCGGACGCGCTGCGCTCCAGCCGCCAGCATCTGTTGGAAGCGCGCAAGCTCCTTGTGATGGATGACAAGGCGGCTGGCCCCGAGCGAATCGAGCGGTATGAGCACCATTTGGGCGAACGCTTGGAAGCCATCAAATCGGCGCGCTCTGCCTTCAATCGGTTGTACGTGGCCCTCAGTGAGGGCCAGAAGCAGACGGCCAATGCTATCCTGCTGCCTCTAATCGCGACGTTCTGACGACGTCTTCGTGAAAGCAGAGGCCATGTCGATATTCGAGTTCGTATTTCGACATCGCGCTGGTCTTTGGGTGGCGGGCCTTTGCAGTTTAATTCTTGCAGAGGCCGCATTTGCGGCAAGCGTGGCACCACAACCACCAGCTGAGCAACTACGAAGTGGAGGTACCCCAAAGCGTCTCGACGCGGGTTTCGGACGGCCAAGCGATCTGCGGTTAGCGCAGGCCGAGGACAGTCACTCGGCGCACCATCCAGGCGCCAACTCCGGAGGCGCCAACACGCCTCAGTCGAATAATCCCTCAACTAGAGCTGGCGGTTCCCCGGCACCCTCGTCAAGCAACTCAAGCCCGGCCGAGATGGGGATGATGGGCGAGATGATGGGCCGCCCACGCAAAGAGTTCTATCCATCGTTGATGGAAATGCCCGCTCTCTCCGCTGACCAGCGGCGCGACCTTGAATCCCAAGCTCGTGTCTGGATCAATTCTGGAATCGAGAGCCTTTCTGCCGCGGAAGGAGACCTGCGGCACGCAATCGCGGGAGGTGACATCGTCGCCGCAGATCAGGCTTCGAGTCGAATTCGAGGGTCTCTCGATCAGGTTCAAAGTGGCGTCACCGTGCTGCGATCGTTGAGTGAAGGAAAATCTCCGCATCAGATCGCGCAAAATTGGTTCAAGGCGCAGATGAATCTCCTACCACCGCCGGCAACCTTCACGGCGGAGGGAGTGCTGGGCGTTTCCTGGTTTCATGTTATTACCATGGGGCTGCTCGCGATCTTCTCGGCAGGAATGCTGGCGGTCTATATAGCCAGAATGCGCCGAGCCAACGCTCTCGTCGATAGATTGACAAAGGCGCCCGCTGTTACACCCACACCGTCGCCTGCAGCGCGCAGCGCTTCGCCTGGTCAGGAAAAGGTGGCGCCGATTTCGACGATGGCGGATACCGGCGGTTTGACGAAACCGGGAGAGCTCTGGAAAGGCAAGCTTAGGGTTTGTGCGATCTTCAAGGAAACGCCGAGCGTGAAGACGTTTCGCCTCCAAGATCCGCAGGGTGGCTCCATTCCTTTCACGTTTCTTCCCGGTCAGTTTCTGACCTACTCCGCCCAAATCGATGGAAAGACCGTCAGGCGGTCTTACACGGTCGCATCATCCGCGGCCCAAACCGCCTACGTTGAGACCACGATCAAGCGCGAAGACGGCGGAGTCTTCTCCGATTACATGCACGAGAACGTCAAGGAAGGAGACATGCTTGACGTGATGGCTCCCTCCGGCGCCTTCACTTTTACCGGGAAGGAGGCCGACGGTGTCGTGCTGATCGGAGGTGGCGTGGGCATCACGCCGTTGATGGCCGCGATACGATATCTCTTCGATATCGCCTGGCCCGGCGAAGTCTACCTGGTGTACGGTGCACAGACGACCGAACAGTTCATTTTCCGGGACGAACTGGAATACCTTCAGCGCAGGATGAACAATCTCCACGTTGCCGCCACCATGGCGCGCGCAGCGGGTACGTCGTGGATGGGAAGCGAGGGCCAGATCACGGCTGAATTCTTGACGCGGTCGGTACCCGATTTGGTCAAGCGCCGTGTGCACCTGTGTGGTCCTCCAGGGATGATGCAGGCGCTCAAGAAGACACTTGGCGAGCTTGGCGTCCCGCCCGAACAGATCAAGACAGAGGCGTTCGGCCCTGCTCTCGGGGCTGTTCCGCCTCCGGGAAAGACGGTTATTGAAAGGGGCAGGCCCGACAAAGGCGCAGGCGTTGCAGCGATAGGTCCTGCGACGGCGTCCGTTCGCTTTGCCAATTCCGGCAAGGTTGCTCCCCTGCCTCCAGACAAGAGCGTGCTCGAAGTCGCAGAGTCCATCGGCGTGGCGATCGACTATTCCTGCCGCGCGGGTACCTGCGGTGTCTGCAAGACTCACCTGCTCGAAGGCAGCGTCACGATGGAAGTCCAGGATGCGCTCACCGACGAGGACAGGGCGAAAGGCATGATACTGGCGTGTCAGGCGAAATCGATCGGAAATCTGGTCGTCGAGGCTTGAGATGGGCGATAGAGAGCGGCTGATCGTCGATATCGTCCTCGCCAGCCTGTTGCTGCTGGTTCCCGCATTTTTGCTTCACTCCGATCCGAGATTTGCTGGAAGCTTGGCCGGGTTTGCTCTTGGCGCTGCGGCCGCCGGCCTGATGCTTCTTCTCCTGATCTATCCGGTCGCGAAGTACAGCCGAAACTTCAAAGCCCTCGTCACTCGTGTCGTGTCGATGCGGGCGCTCTTGGGATTTCATGTGTACGCAGGTATCGCCGCATCGTTCCTTGCGCTCCTGCATACGGGGCACAAGTATCAGAGCCCGCTTGGAATTGCGCTGATCGCCAATTTGCTCGTCGTGGTCGTCACCGGATTTGTGGGGCGGTACTACTTGCCGCAGACCGCAGCCGAAATCCGGGAGCGGCAATCTCGCCTCGCTACACTGCGGTCTACCTACGACCGCATAGCGCTTATCATGTCCGCGCACGAAGCAGCCGACGCCGATGGTCCTCCCATAAGTGCGTCGCAGGAAGTACCGATATGGCAGCTCGTCGAGGGCATTTCGGATCTTGAATACGCGATCGGGTCTCAAGAGGCCGTCAAGAAGATCTTCATGCAGTGGATTGGCTTTCACGTGCTTGCGGCGATTGCGATGTACGCGCTCCTGGCGCTCCACGTTGCCGGCGAGGTCTACTACGGGCTTCGGTGGCTCACGTGAGCGTTCGGGCGTTCATCTACACGGTCTTTGTGACGCTCGCCATCGCGGGTGTGGCAGCGGTATCCGTCGGGTTATACACGGATGGTTCTCTGGCGGTTTCGGGTTGGACGGACGCAGTCCTTCCCGGGCCACTTTCCGAGAAGCACGCGTTTCTGTCCGACAAGTGCGAAACTTGTCATGCGCCCACGAAGGGTGTCGAAGCTGCCGCCTGTATCGCCTGTCACACGACGGCCGCTGCGGATCTTGGCAAACAGGCGACGGCATTTCATGCAACGAGCAAAGAGTGTCGCGGCTGCCATCTCGAACATGCGGGGCGCGTTCGTCCGACCAAGATGGATCACACTATGCTTTTGCGCAGTGGAGCGTTTCCGCAAGACCGAAACACCTCCGCGCGTGCAATCGCTGGGCAGATGGTCACTGATCTGAAGGAGTTTCTGGGCGTACCGAATTCTGTCGAAGCGGAAAAGGCCGGCCTTGACTGCGTCAGCTGTCATAGCAATCGAGAACCGCACCGCGGACTATTCGGGCGCGAATGCGGGAGCTGTCACGCGCTTGATTCGTGGAGAATTGCGCAGTTCCTGCATCCTTCGCCCACCTCCAAGGAATGTGCGCAATGCCATCAGGCGCCGCCAAGCCATTACATGCACCACTTCGTGATGATGGACCAAATGGTCACGGGGCAGAAGCATGCAAGTGTAAATCAGTGCTTTCTTTGCCACCGCACCGATTCTTTCAATGACATAAAAGGTATCGGTTGGCTCAAACACCATTGAGGAGAGGACACGATGCAGGGTCTGTCTGGGACGCTTCGACTTTCGCGCAGAATAGTTTGCGGTTGCATTCTCGGGATGGCTCTAGCGCCATTACCGCTTCGCGCGGCTGCAGGTATCTTGGTTCACAAGGATCCCAACTGCGGCTGTTGCGGCGCTTGGGCGAAGCACGTTGGCGCTGCGGGGTTCTCCGTCAAGATTGAAGAAACGAGTGATCTGGACGCGATTCGGAACCGTCTCGGCGTCCCCTCGGATCTGGCGGCCTGCCATACCGCGGAAGTCGGAGGTTACCTGGTGGAGGGACATGTGCCTGCAGTCGCGATAAGCAGGATGCTTGAGGAACGGCCGAGGGCTGCGGGCATCGCGGTTCCCGGGATGCCACCGGGATCACCTGGCATGGGCGGTAAACCCCAAGGATATCCGGTCATCGTGTTCGGTCCGAGCGGACGGCGCACCTATATGCAGTTCGTCGGCTCGGAAGAGGTCGGCTAAAAAGGTAGGATGCGGAGCAAGGACCCGGCAAGTCTGAGCCACCGCAGGCGAGCAAACGAGCCAGCATATGTGCTCTTTGCAAGCAGGTTCGCGCGCGACTTCTACGCCGTCGTGCCGACCTGCAATCCCATTCCAAATTTGCTGTTGAGCCCGGGTTGGCGGTTCGTACGTATCTTGAAAGGCGGAAACGCGCATCACCCGTGTCTGCGAGGAAAGTCGGCGATCACGGCTTTCACTCGGGACGGCTACTATCTGTTTGCGAACCGGCAGTTTGCTCTTGAGCTGGACAAGCCTATCCAGGGAGACTCCAACAGCTAACCTCGCACCACCCCCTAGTTCGATGGCCCGCCACGTACGCAATCGCAGCGCATTGCCGACAACGCTGACGGATGAAAGCGCCATGACCACCACTGCAATGATCGGCGACAACAATAGGCCGGACAGTGGATACAGGAGGGCCGCGCGGCCCGCGGATGGGACATCCTTTACCGGGACGCGACGTTGATTTTCATCAACTATGGCGAGCAGATTCGCTTCTAAAATCAAATTTCGGACGGCAAGTGGCGGCTCTGGGGCGGCGCCAAGGGTCACGAACACTGGCCCGCCAAGCGGGTGAGGGAACTATGCCGAAAGGGAATCGACTCCTCTATGTCTTGGTGCTGCTGCTTGCTTCAGCTTCCGCGATTGACGCTCACGCCGGCGTGAGCATCTCTGACCGGCGTTACTGGCCTAACGAGGCTCGGGGTAGCCCTGGGCAAGCGATCGAAAAGTATCCCCACTCATATGTATGCCCTCATATGTATACCCCGGAATTGGTCTTGCCGCCGAGCCACGGACTGTCCCCCATAGGAAGGCAAAGCGGGCCCGCTGAATGCCCAAGCTGAATGTCCAAAGCGGGAGTTGAGCGGGCGGTAATTCTATTGGCGGTGTGCTCCAACAGGAGTTATAGTTCGGTGCTCGGAATGACGGGAATGGGATGATTGGCTTCAGAAAGCCAGCGCGCAGATGGTGGGGATGGCTTGTCGCCATCACGTATCTGCTTGGGTCATTGACCCCGTCCCTGGCCGTCCCACTTCCGGCCGACCTAGCCGAAGTAGTGGCTCAGCGCGCTCACGGGGCCGATCACGCCCATGAGCACGCACAAAAGCATCAGCACAGCCACGACCACCAGCATAGCCATAGCGAGCATAAGCGCGGTCACGGTGATGCCAAAGTGGTGCTCCACTCCCATGATGGGGCCACCCCGGCGGCAGGTCACGCCGACCACGACCCTTACGATCAGCATGGCAATTGCTGTGGCTCCGTGCTGTGTTTTAGCGCCGTGTCTCCTCAAGCGCCTTCGCTCCTCCAGTTCGCACCTCTGCAATCCCGGTGCGACTCCAAGCCGGATTCGGTCCGCACGGTCGAAGCGCTCGGTCCGCTGTATCGGCCACCCATAGCCTGAAAGCACGTGAATTGATGGGCTGCTGCGCTCCGGATCGGGGCGCGAGTACTCGTACATCGGTGCTTCTCAGGGGATTTTTATGCTGGCGCAAATGGTGGCGAATGACGCCGCCGCATTGAATGCATTCACGAGAACAGGGTCCAGACGCGCGATCATCCAGCGCACGATCCTGATTGTTTTGGTCGGCCCATTTCTCGCCGGCTGTGCAACGACCGTACCTCTGGTGGGTGCAGATCCTGCAGATCCGGGAGCCAACCGCCCTTGCGAGCGCGAGCGTCGTGTCCGGGCGTGTTCAGGCAGCGAGCATTCCCGAAGCCCCCACGATGGACAAGGTGACGAGTCAACCGCCACTTTATCCGACAAG
This sequence comes from Bradyrhizobium sp. CSA112, assembly GCF_029051645.1. Classification (GTDB taxonomy): domain Bacteria; phylum Pseudomonadota; class Alphaproteobacteria; order Rhizobiales; family Xanthobacteraceae; genus Bradyrhizobium. Next base: position 108,359 of record NZ_JAACFS010000017.1, on the reverse strand, counting down.
TGGACCGGAATATCGACCCGTCGTCACCCTGAACGGTTGGTCGCTGCCCTGGCGGATGAATGGAGATTGGAAGGAATTCCATCTGGTGGCCGAGCCAGTCGTGCGCGAATTCGCCGAAGGCATGAAGGCCCATCTGTGGGGTTACAACGGCCAATCGCCTGGCCCCACGATCGAGGCCGTCGAGGGCGACAAGGTGCGTATCTTCGTGACCAACAAGCTCCCGGAATACACGACCGTGCACTGGCACGGCATGATTCTGCCCTGCGGTATGGACGGCGTCGGTGGTCTGACGCAACCGCACATCAACCCGGGCAAGACCTTCCTCTACGAATTCGAACTCAAGCACAGTGGCACTTTCATGTACCACCCTCACGCGGACGAAATGGTTCAGATGGCGATGGGGATGATGGGGATGTTCGTGGTGCTGGCGATGGGTGAAATGGAAATGCCACTTCCGGACAACACGCTGCCCATGATGACCGGATCAGGACAGTTCGGGCCGATCGAAATGGGCGGCATGTTCACTGTCATGAAAATTCGGGAGGGGATGGCGCGCGACGATTACAGCGATCCGGGACCGTACACGTTCCCGAAGGGCACTGTTGCATATCAGATCGAAACTCCGGCTGAAGAGCCGTTGCGTCAAGACGGCTCACCGAGGAGCGAGAGCACTAAGAAAAATATGAAAGGGATGAAGAGCACGAAGAACAAGGGAGCACGAACATGAAACCACTTTGGAGAATGGAGGATTGGAAATGAACTACATCCACACGGTCGCAGCTACCTTGATGGCCTTGTCGATATCGACGGTGGCGTGGGCGAATCATGGTGATCACCACGAAGGCCATCTTCACGGCGATGAGCTATTTTCCGCGGGCGAGCAGGGAGATCCCAAAAGTCAGCTCGCATTGTTCAGATCACAATGCGCGAGTTCGACGGCAAGATGCTGTTCGTCCCGCAAGAGGTGAACGTGAAGAGGAACGAGCAAGTTAAGTTCGTCCTTCGGAACAACGGCGAACTTGACCACGAATTCATTCTCGCGACGACGGCCGAAAATCTCAAGCACGCGGAAGCGATGAAGAAGAGTCCTAGCATGGAGCACGACGACCCAAATGGGAAGCGGCTCGCACCGAGGAGCTCGGGAGAAATTCTCTGGAGATTCACAAAGGCCGGCGAGTTTGAATTCGCGTGCCTTATCCCAGGTCACCGCGATAGTGGCATGGTCGGCAAAGTCGTCGTGAAGTGAGCCGTTTTGAAGAAGGAAGTCTGAGATGACGAAGTCCAACCTGCGCGTCATGCTGCTCGCCGCAGTTATCCGCAATTGCTCCAGTAGTCGCCCTCGCGCAAGCGAATCTCGTCGCGGGCGAGGTGAAGAAGATCGACGAAGCAGCCGGCAAGATCACGCTGAAGCACGGACCAATCAAGAATCTGAACATGGATGAGGAGGAAATGACCATGGTGTTTCGGGTCGCCGATCCCGCCGTGCTGAAGCAGGTGAAGGCCGGCGATAAGGTTCAGTTCGAGGTCGAACGCCAGACAGGCGGCCTCACAGTCACGAAACTTCAGAAGGCCAAGTAGGCAGGCGGGCTTGGCGATGCCGCTCAGGTATCGCCAAGCCGGTCATGCCGAATATCGAGCCGGAGCAATTACCATGGCATTGGCGCAGGACAAAGAGCTGGTTTCGACGACCGTTTCACCAACGGCCTCGGAACGAGCGGTGCGAGCCGCCCTGGTCGATGGCTACGATCGGCTCCGGAACTATCTGCAGAAGCACTTTAGCGCACCGACCGAAGCGGAGGAGGTACTGCAAGCGTTCGTCTTGCGGGCATTGGAACGCTCGGCCACCATTCGCGATGCGGATTCGGTGCGCGGATGGCTTAGTCGAGTTCTTGCAACGACCATAGCTGACTTCCATCGGCAGACCTCGAAGAAAAGGGCGAGGGAAGTCGCGTTTGCAGTCGAGCTGTACGATCGACTCGCCGCCAATCAAGGCAGCGAATTGGACGGGGCGGCGTGCGAATGTATTTATGCTCACCTACCCTTGCTGAAGGCGGAACACGCCGAGGCTATCAGGAGGATCGATCTGGGCGGTGAGCCGAGGGAGACGGTTGCAGCCGAACTCGGCTTGACCGTGAATAACCTTACCGTGCGCCTCCATCGTGCGCGCCAGGCTTTGAAGGAGCGGCTCGAAGGCGCCTGCACGGATTGCGTAGAGGAGAGTTTCTTCGACTGTCGATGTGGCGACCTGCGGTAAAGATCCACCCTAAATCCGAACGCCCGCCATGTAGCCGCAGTGAAGATGGAAAGATCATGACTCTGTCGGAGATGTTACGGGTCGACTTATCCGATTGCCTGTCGGAACAATCGAAGGACAACAGAGCGCAGGATGCGCCTGGCGCACCAGGAATCTCTCCGACGTGGGCCAGCAGCGCCAAGGACGCGGTAGGTAGCTCGCTGGGGCCGGCTCGTCTCTGGTTCACGATCGGATACGGCATCATCAACGAGGTTTACTGGCCTCGGGTCGATCTGCCGCAGATACGAGATCTTGGGTTCATCGTGGCTGACGGGAATGGCTTCTGGTCGGAGGTGAAGCGCGGCGGCAAGTACTCGCTGAAGGCCATTGCGCCGGGGACGCCTGCCTTCGAAATCGACCATCGATCGTGCACAGAACTTCGATACGAACGATTTGATCTGCGTCAATCGCTCAACCCGCCTTCGTTGACCAGTTCGAGTTCGTCTGGTCCTTCCTCGGCCAACAGAGCTCGCACTCGCTACCCCATCCACTTCTCAGCGAACCCAAAAGCACGACGCATCTCCGATAGCACATCGGGACCGATGTGCGAGAGGAGACGATCGTGATCGCCCCATTAATTTTATAGCTCGAACGATCCTAGCCATGTGATGCCCGGATGAACGCTTCACAGTCCACGCTCAGCGTAATGTTTGACCTAGTTCAGCGTCTATTATTGGAAGCCGTAAGTGATCTAAGTGATCGCAGTGCTTCTTGTGCGAGGTCGTGGAGAAGAACAATGCAAAAACTCCTCTTAGGAATTCTAATTTCGTCATTGGCAGCTGCCTCGGTGACGCAATTCGCTATGGCTGCGGGGCATGCAAACCAGAAAGACCGCGCATCAACCTCCAAGAAGGAGCAGCTTGTTCGTCCAAACGCGGCAGCGGTGCGGACTCCTCATATGCCGAGTGAATGGGGTTCAGGTTAGGTGAAGCGAGACCAACGCCAGCGGGGCACTAGCCGTCCTCCCGATAAGGATTTGGCCGACGATCTATTTACACCCACATCCGATGTGACCCCCAAAGACTCGACGAAGCCGCCGCGGTGTGAGGTTGACGGTAGTTTCAACGATTTCAAGTCAGCCACCGATGATCGCAGACGAGCTGCGTCGACAGGCTGACGACTTCGTGGGCCTTGTGGACTACGCTCCAAGATCGGCCAGGGATCCGCCTGGCCGTACAGCAGATCCGCGCGAATCGCGACATCACACTCAGTGATGCTCGTCAAAGCGACTCAAGATGGGAGCGGTAATCAGTCGTACATCGTGCTTACGGAGCGGAAGTGAAGGAGAAGGATGACGTGAACGCGAACTCGGAGCGCTCAGGCGTGCGTCATGAGGCACTGCAAATCGCTGCAGGTGCAACGCTCGTGAACAAGCGAAGCATTGGTACGGCGTTCGCGCTACTACTACTTGCAGCCTGGCCAACTCTGGCTTGGGCAGGTTTAACGATTTCGGATCGGCGTTATTGGCCGAGCGAAGCTCGCGGTGGGTACTATGAAATTCCGATGCCCGGCTTGGTCAGCGAGCCGAAAATCATGCCCTTCCAAGTTCCTGACCATCCTCGCAAAGAGCCGCGAAGAAGACGTCGCTAATCTTTGCAGTCGAGCGGGATACAGCTAGAGCCCGAAGCGGTCGGCTTTGAAGTCGAAGTACGGTATGGCGTGGCAATATTTCATGGCGATGCGATTCCGAAAAGGTACCATCAGTATCGACGCCAATCTCGACGGAATATTACAGCACGTTTGAGCATGCCAGTTCTTGCGCCGCGTTACGGCAGAGCCTATGCCGCAGGCGTATGCTGCCGGTGTGTATCGTGGTAGAGATGAGATAACCAACCCGCGAGGCATGTACGACGCGGGTTGATATCGCATCCGATTGCTATTTCGGTCCTATGTGGTGGGGCTCCCGGGGGCCGCCGCTGTAGTGATGGCTGCCGCTGGGCTTTGCTTGTCCGGTGGTCGTGCCGACTTTTCTCTTGCCCATGTGGTGGGGAACCTCGCTCTTGGGTCCGCCGCTATAGTGGTGGCCACCGTCGGTCTTGGTGGTCTGGGCCATCGCTGGCATGGCGATCAGCGAAAGGGCCGTCGCAGCAATTAGCAGAGTGCGGGTCGTCATGTCTGTTCTCCGGGTTGAGGAAGCAGCCGCATAAGATCAGATTGGTTCAGTCCCACGTTGCGCCAGATCAATAAGCCGAACGCCGGCAGCTTGGTATGGAGGAGGTACAGTAACGTGGCTCCACCGAAGCCGCCACGCAATGACCCCTCACACAATCCTGCCCGATGGGCAGCGCGATGTGCGCCTGGACTTATTCAGGGGCTGGCCAATTGGCTCTGCTACAGCGCGCGCACGACGACCGACAAGATCCTAGCGATCGTCCTCCCGATCGCGGCGTTCTCGGCCGCGGGATTTGAGCATTCAATTGCCAACATGTATTTGCTCACCTTCGCGCTGCTGACAAAATTTTGGGCGGCGACCATGTTCTGGGGCCTGATTGGAAAGATCCCATCCGCCTTCCCGCACCTGACCGTGTTCGGCGCACTCATGAATCTCGTGTGGGTGACGATCGGCAATATGATCGGGTGTGTGGTGGTCGGTATCACCTACTGGTTCAGCTATCTGCGAAAACCCGAAAGCGGGAGCCCACGGGGCTGAGAGGTTACCGCCATGCTTCCTGTCAGGATATCGCCGCTTCAGTCGGTCGATTCTGAGTGGCGCGCCACTTAGAACTCACCTGTGATCATTTATGCTACTAATCGCGGAACGACTTGTTCTATCAATCGCAAGAATCGGGTGTTGCGTCTCCCCGCAACCACTTTCGTTATAACTCACTCACCGTTCCGGTCTAACCGCCGGGACGGGCTTAGATTTTCTTCCACGGCGGGCGGGCGGACTAACGCCTTGAACTGTCCTCACTGCGCCCTTTTGAGCGACCCGCTGCTGTAATGCTATAAGGGGTACGGGCTTTTCGGCTCCGGGGAATAGGCAGCGAAGCTGTTCGCTGGGATCGAACTGATCCCACCAGTACGGGATGGGACGTTGGTCACGGGGCGCGGCCGTCCTGGGCTTATTCAAACCATTGCTACAATCACGATACGACCATGACGTTTGATTCAAGCGGAGTCGCTGCGGAGATCAGTACGGGCTCAATTTGGGTTGCCGTCGATCATCTTCATCACCGGCCACCGCGACGGGTCCATTCTGGCCCAAAGCAGCAGCCGTCCGGTCATCCGCTATGTACTGGTCAAGCCCCATGTCGAGGACAGCTTTTCCTCCCCTATCTGGGACGCGATTAGCGACGAGCGACCGTCCGCCCCTGAAACGGCACCTCCGGGACTCTACGTAGGGGCTTGTCCCTAAGGCATGGAGCGGAATTGCCGAGTTTGTTTTGTTGCATTTACCAATAGGCCATCCGCCGCACAGGAGATGGCTCACATGCGTACCAAATCGTTACTGGCGGTAGGCCGCCCGCTTCCCTCAAGCACGAAGTCCAGTAATCCCTGGAGTTTGATCATGGCAATTTTCGACGGTGCTGACGTCAATCCTCCCCGGCTTGCTTCCGGCCATGAATATAAGAGGGCGATGCCATGGCTTCACGACGAAACGCCATTTGCATGCGAGTTCTGCGGTGATCTCGTTACGCTTGAGAAGGCGAAGCTTCAGGACGATGTGATGCCCCGATAAGGCTTGGAACGACTTGCTCAAACGCTTCAAGAAGCAAGCGAAAGTCGCCCATACTCCCTGAGTGACGGGAACAGCACTCGCGGCTTTGTCGCATCGGACTACGCTTGCTGCATGCGAATGAATGCAGTGCTTACCGCTGAAATGACCGTCGACGAGGTGATGCGTCGATGGCCGTCCACGATCTACATCTTTCTGGACTTTAGGATGCGATGCATCGGCTGCCCGCTCGCCGTCTTCCACTCGATCGACGAGGCTCGCGAGGAACACGACGTCGACGTGTTCCTGCCGCAGGTTCTGGGAGCCATTGAAGTGCCCGCCTAGGGGTCGCGCTTACGTATCTGGATAGCTTCCTGGCCCTCAGCGAGGCCGTGCAGCCGGTGCGCGTCGCGCAGAACGATGCGCTGCCTTCCGCCCTCGACCAGTCCCTGGCTCTCCCACGCACTGAGAATCCGGCTGACGGTATGCAAAGTCGTTCCAGTCATCTCGGCGACATCCTGTCGGCTGATAGGAAAGTCGATCTCGACCCCGGCGTCCACTTTCCGTCCTGCCTGCTTGGCAAGACGGAGCAGCGCATGCGCGACACGTTGCTCAACTTGTTCATTCGACATTTCCATGACGCGGGCCTGCGTATCCTGAAGGCGACTTCCCACAGTCTGGAGCGCGCTACTTGCGAGGCTTGGGTATTTGACGATCAGGCGGTGCCATGAAGACGATGGCCAGGCGAGCGCGATGCTGTCCACGGCGGCGACAGCCGTGGCCGGATAGTGCGTTAGGTTCATGGCCTGTGCGACCCCGAAGAGTTCGCCCGCCGAGACGTAGCGGACCACGGTCTGCTGCCCTTGAGGCGTGGTCTTCTCAACGCGAAGATGTCCGTGAAGCAGGATGAAGAAGCGATCTGCTTCCTTTCCCTGGTCGAAGACAGCGGTTCCTTTGGGGTATCTAATCGAACGGGCTTCGCGCAGCAGCTCGTCTTGCTCGGCGGGAGAAAGCCCCGCGAACATAGGAAGGTTGGCGACCAGCGATCGGTCGACTGCGGCCATTGATATCCTCGTTCCAACGCGCCCCGGAGAGTATCCGTGGTCGACGCAAGCCTCAACGGCTTGCCAGCTCTTAACCCAGGATTCCGAGCGGAACTTGAGCTGGCGCAATCTCCAACGCGCGCGATGGGTTACCTGTTGCATGGGAACCTGGCAGACACCGGGCGCAAGGAAACGGGAAGCATGACAAAGATGGCCATGATGGCCGCAGCCGCGGTGGTTTTGATCCTAACCGGGAGCGCTCGGGCAGCGGAGGTTGAAGTTAAGCTCCTCAACAAGGGAATCGATGGCGGAACGATGGCGTTCGAACCTGCCTTCGTGAAGATCGCACCCGGCGATACCGTGAAGTTCCGGTCCCCGGACAGAGGCCACGATGCCGAGTACATCAGGGGCATGCTTCCGGACGGTGCGACGCCCTTCGTCGGCAAGCACGGCCAGGACATTGCCGTTAAGTTCGAGCGGGAAGGCGTCTATGGCGTGAAGTGCCTTCCTCACTATGGCATATGCATGGTCGTGATGGTCGGTGCACCTGCTAAAGTCGATCAGGCTAAGGCCGTGCGGCAGGTCGGCAAGATCGCGTCGAAATGACAGGCCCCTAGCGCCAGCCTCTCCAGTGAGTCGGATGGACGAGCACTGCTTCGTTCGTCCAGACGTTCTACCAGACGCCCGATTTGCGTCGGCACGGGAAGCCAAGGCATCGATCCCGACTACGCGGACGTCGCCGAGCTCGCAATCGTCGGGGGCAAGCGCTATCGGAAGCCAGCCGTCGCGCGGAGCAGAGCTGCATCTTCTGCCACCGCAAGCCACGGGGCCGCATTGATCTGGCTCAATTACCGAGGCGCCTTCTCGTCGTTCGAGCAGCAGGAACAGCACGTCGACTTGCTCTCGGGCAAGACCGTGATTTGGGTTGCATCCTCAATGCGGCGGATAAGATCGCCGGTGATGGTCTCGAGAAGCTTCCGTTCGACGTTGCTTTCGCCCCGGTCCCGCCCCCGAAATCTCTCGAATATCCGCATGGCATTCTCCATTGATGAGGGATTTGAGAATGCGGATCTTGAGCGAGGCGATCTTTGTCGAGGATCAAACACCTAGGCGAAGGGTATTGCAATTTGTGCTCGGACAAAGAGCCGCCGGTAGTGCCCGTCTACGATCGCAGTCCACAGAACAGGAAATATGTCCATGGCGACGATGCAGAAACTGAGAGCCTATCGGGGACCAGCGCTGTTCTCGCACGGCTTCCGGCCGTTCTTCCTCTTCGGCGCGATCTACGCCGGCGCGATGGTTCCGCTGTGGCTCGCGGCGTTTTCTGGCGACGTTCGGATTCCGACGGCGATGGCCCCGCGTGACTGGCATGTGCATGAGATGCTGTTCGGATATGTGGGCGCGGTGATCGCAGGGTTTCTTCTGACGGCCGTTCCGAATTGGACGGGCCGCCTTCCCATCCAGGGCGGTCCGCTGGCGATCCTGTTCGCGACCTGGCTCGCAGGTAGATTGGCGACGACGTTCTCCGAATTTCTGGGGTGGCAAGTCACGCTTGCGGTCGATGCGGCTTTTCTGCTGCTTCTCGCGGCTGCTGCGGCCCGTGAGATCGTCGCCGGACGCAAGTGGAACAATCTGAAGGTGGTCGGCATCGTCTCACTGCTCGCGGTCGCCAACATCGCGTTTCATGTCGAAGGTCACTACTACGGCCTGGCAGATTATTCCGCGCGAGCCGGCGTTGCGCTCGTTGTCACCTTGGTCTGCGTCATCGGTGGACGGATCGTTCCAAGCTTTACGCGCAACTGGCTCGCGCGTCGCGAACCCGGGCGGCTGCCCGTTCCTTTCGCGCGTTTCGACGCGATCACGTTGGTTGTCGGTGTCTGTGCCATGGTCGCGTGGGTGGTGGCTCCTTCCGGACGCGCGGTCGCAGGCGCCCTCGGCGTCGCCGGATTGCTCCACCTCGTCCGGCTGGCCCGCTGGACCGGCCATCGCACGGTGTCGGACCGGCTCGTCCTGATCCTCCATGTTGCCTACGCGTTTGTGCCGGTCGGTTTCATTCTGTCGGCGCTGTCAGCTCTTGATCTCATCGTATCCGGAGCGGGCGTACACGCCTGGACCGGCGGCGCGATCGGTTCGATGACGATCGCCGTGATGACGCGCGCCTCGCTCGGTCACACGGGGCAAGCTCTTTCGGCGTCCGTAATCACCCAACTCATCTACGTATCGATCGTCGTCGCAGCAATAACGCGCGTATGCGCTGCTCTCGATCCGATCCATTCGATCCCGCTGCTGATGCTCTCCGGAACTGCGTGGGCAGGGGCCTTTATTGGCTTCGCGCTTGCCTACGCCCCGCTGCTTTGCCGCGCACGAAAGCTCTGAGACCCCCATGATCGGCGCCAGTATATCACGATGGACAATGAGCTACTTTGCGACCGCGGTTGCATGGCTGTTCGTCGCGCTGGCAATGATGGTAGCGGGCATGGGCTTTCCCGCTGCCGACCTCACATCGCCTGATACCCTCGTCCTGGTGCACGTGATGTGCGTTGGATGGCTCAGTTTGGCTATGTGCGGCGCGCTCTTCCAGTTCCTGCCTGTCCTCGTCGCGAAGCCCTTGTTTTCGGAGAGGTGGGCGTTGCCGGCTCTGGGCCTCCTGTGCGCGGGTCTCGCTTCGCTGCTCGCGGGCTTCCTAGTATTGGGAGGCCGGCTGCCCGCCTGGCTCTGGCTGCTTCCGGTGGGCGCAGTACTGCTCGCTGTCGGGCTTGGCTTGATCGTCGTCGATCTCGGACTGACCGCGTGGCAGCGGCCGACGGGGCCGGCGCGCTTTGTCCTCGTCGGCTTGGCCTCGCTTTGTGCCACTATCGCTTTAGGCGCGGTCTTCACGTTTGCGCTTGCGGGGTGGGGGGGATCGACCGGAGAGACCATTTTGGCCGGGGGCGTCCCTCTGCACGCGATCGCCGGTCTCGGCGGCTGGCTGACGTTAACGGCCATGGGCGTCAGCTACCGGCTGTTGTCCATGTTCATGCTCTCGCCGGATGTCGACGACCGGACCAGCGGTACGACCTTGATGGTGGGCTCGCTCGCCGTCACCGTCACGGTGGTCGGCGGGCTCCTCGCGGTATGGCTCTCTTCCGGGTTGAACGCCGTGCTGTCGATTGCCGCCGTCCTGGGCGTGGCGGCGGCTGCTCTATACGGGCGCGATGTGCTCGGCATTTTCCGCGGTCGCCAGCGGCGGCGGCTTGAACTCAACACGCGGATGGCGACGTTGTCCTTCGCAAGCCTCGCCGGGACCGCGTTTCTATGTGCCGCGCTCTTCCTGACCGCAGACTTTCCCGCGCATGTCGGGGCGCTGGTCTTCCTCGCCGTCTTTGGTTGGCTGTCTGGTCTGATCCTTGCCAAGCTCTACAAGATCGTTGCGTTCCTAACTTGGCTCGAGACCTACGGTCCCGTGATGGGACGGACTCCCACGCCTCGCGTTCAAGATCTCGTCGCAGAGGGGAAGGCATCGAAGTGGTTCGTGATCTACTACACGGCAGTCTGGGCCGGAACGCTTATGCTGCTAATGGGACAACCGCAGGCATTCCGAGCTGCCGCTTTGGCGATGGCCGTCGGCGTCGTCGGCATCGTCCGCGAAGTGATCCGGACGCGGCGGCTTGCGTATGTCGCGATCCCATTGCGCTTGCCGGGCGGCGCTCGCGCGCCTCATCTGCTGTTTGCCAGCAAATAGAAGCGAAAGGAAGAAATATGACCGAATATGTCGACGTCGACGTCCGTCCGATCTTACGCGCAGGTGGCGAACCGTTCTCGGTCATCATGTCCGCGCTCGAAAGCCTCGAGCCTGGGCAGGGGCTTCGCCTCTACGCGACGTTCAAGCCGGTCCCCCTGTTCGCCGTCATGGGGGACAAGGGATTCGTGCACTCCGAGCGGGCTCTCGACGCCGGCGAGTGGGAAGTCCTGTTCACGCCGGCGGCGAAGCAGCAGACGGCCGCTCCGATCGCCACGCCGACGTTCGACAATTGGCCGCAGCCCACTGTCAAGCTCGACAATCGCGACCTCGATCCTCCGGAGCCCATGGTTAGAATCCTCGCGGCCGCCGAGAAACTGGAGCCCGGCGAGACCCTTTCGGCGCTGCTGCGTCGCGAGCCGGTATTCCTGTTCCCTCAGCTTGAGAAGCGTGGGTATCACTGGCTCGGCGGCTTCACGCCAGACGGTGCAACCTATCAACTTACCGTCAGGGCACCGTCATGACAGGCGAGCTGGTCGACCTGATTCGCGACGCGATGCGCGTTGTGATCGATCCCGAGCTCGGTCACAACATCGTCGATCTCGGCTTCGTCTACGATATCTCGATCGTCGACGACGCAGTCGGCATTACGATGACGGCAACTAGCCCGGGTTGCCCCGCGACTGGTTTCCTGAAAGACGGTGTGGTGAACAGTGTCTCACGGGTGCCGGGCGTCGGCTCGGTCGACGTCGAAATGACGTTCGATCCACCCTGGACTCCGGAACGCATCGCACCGGTCGTCCGAGCCTCGCTTGGTTTCGCCGCAGTCAACTGACCCCGGGACGACATGGCAGTCACGATCGTGATCAATCGCGCGCGGACTCGCGTGAGGGGCGCTGCGCGATCGTCGTCAAGCAGCCGGCGTATCGTCGCGGAACACCAGCGCGATCCGCAACAGCCGCACGATCGAGATGTTGCCCTTGCCCGCCTCTATCAGGGCAACATAGCGCTCCGACATGCCGGACAAGCGCGCGAGTTCCCGCCGCGACATGCCGCGCAGCGCGCGCGCTTCGCGGACCCGACACCCGAGCTGCGCGAGAAACTCGCTTTCGTGAGGCAGGCGCCCGTCCTCGTCATAGGGCATCGCCCGGTGGGACCGGGGTGCTTCAGTGTCGATTAAACTCTCGCTGCGCGCCACGCTCCACCCCTTTCGCATCGTCATGATCGCGAAACGAATGGCCGACGCATTGATCGTGATCAAACGTCCGGATTTTCTGCGCGCTGCCGCACCGCGAGCAGCGCCTAGCACCGCCCGCCGAATGGCACGTCCGTTGATCACGGCTTGCACCGGGTTTCAGCGACAGCTCGCTGGCACGCTTTTTGTCGACGACCACGATGGCGCGGTCGAGCGAGACCATCGGACTTTCCGGATGCCGTGCCCGGAAACGGCGGGAAATGAGAACTTCTGGCGCGAACACATCATACATCGCGGAAATCGACCATAAGATTGCGTTAGGACAATTTCCCACGGGCCGCCGGGAATTAGATGTTTGCGCATGGGGTCCGCTTGGCGACCCAACCGATCCACAGGAGATCAGAATGCGTAGACGTTTGTTGGCGGCCTTGGCTCTCGCGGCCGTGGCAATGGCCGGTGGCGCGATGGCGGCCGAGGTCGAGGTCAAGATGCTTAATAGGGGAACCGAAGGCGTGATGGTCTTCGAACCGGCCCTGGTTAAGATCGCGCCGGGCGATACCGTCAAATTCGTGTCAACCGACAAGGGTCATAATGCCGAGACCATCAAGGGCATGCTGCCGGACGGCGGAACGTCCTTCGTCGGCAAGATGGGCGAAGATGTTGCAGTCAAATTTGATCAGGCCGGGATCTATGGCGTCAAATGCGCGCCGCATTACGGCATGGGCATGGTGGCGATGGTCGTGGTGGGAGCGCCGGCCAATGAAGAGCAGGCCAAAGCGGTGCCCCAGGTCGGAAAGGCCAAACAGGTATTCGCTACCCTGTTCGAAAGGCTCGCCAGCAACAAGACGGCCGCCAGGTAACTGCCGAAGAAACGACGGATGGAGAAGGAAGGCGGACCCTTGGGGCCGCTTCCCCGCTTTAGCGTGCGGTGGGGAGCTCCGCATTGCTCGAGCAATGGTCGCAGCACGTGCCAGTTCAAGGGGTGCGTCGGCGCGAGTCGCGGGGCATTTTCCGAATCGTTCCGGGTGTCGATCGACATGAATCCGAAAGTTTTGGCCGCTCAAACAAGCGCATCGTGTTGCCTCCTTTGCTGAGCTTCCGCATCGATGCCGCGATGGCCGTCGTCATCGCGCCAAGGCAAAGAAGCTCAGGCCTGCTTGGCTATAATGCTTGGAACGGCCAGATCCGATCCAAAGTGGAGACAAACTCATCTCCATCGCGCGTGCCGGCATCGCTTGCGCCGCAGCGTTCCTCGGATTTGCCTCGGCATGTTCAGTGGCGTTCTCGTCGGTGTGCCGGTTCAAAAGCCGGGATCTCGTCCGTCTCCCAGCTCGTTATTTCCCCCTGCCACACGTTGACCAGACCTCCGTCCAGAACCCAGCCGACCTCGCCCTTGAATGGAAGCCAGCGCCCCCGATGGTTCCTGTAGTCTGAAAAGTTACCCAGCCATGGCCGCTCGACGAAGCCGCCATCTTCCTTGCGGGGTCGGTTGGGGGTAAACACCGAGCCAATCCGGCCTTCCTCATCGAGCGTGATACCCAGTACGCACCTGACATCGCGGTGCTGCACGGCGACGTGTAGCGAATTGCCATTGGCGCTCCATTGCAGCAACGCGTTCTGCAGTATGGCGTCCGGAGCCCAAGCGAGTTCGGCGAGGTAGCGCAAGAGTTGTCCTTTGAGGAGCGCAGCGGCATCATCCAGCTTCGTGCCGGCCAGCCGAACGCACCCGAGAAGCCGGACCTCCGACGTCGTACTACCCCGTTGCAAAGCGTCAATCACGGTAATGCAGCCGGCGGGACCGGTCGATGCGCGCCATTCGAAGCCCGGTCGTCTCAATTGAATGGTTTGCTCTGCTGAAAACTTCATGCGGCGAGCCCCGGGCCCGCTGCGCATCGTGCCATGCTGCGTCAGCCTGACCGCGGCGCCGTCCGTGCGCGCGCCCAGACGGTTCGCGAGATCGAGCACGGGCTGCGGCACCCAACTCGGACGTGTTGCCAAGGTGTCCATGGGTGGGTCCGCCAGCCTTGGTTCACCGGATCAGGATCGGAGCCTCGATATTCACTGCATCGGTAGCCGACAGCCTGATGCCGAGATCGAGCGACCAGCGCCCGGATTGCAGCGCGTCCATCTGCACCATCCACTTGTCATCGCCGACATGTTCGGCGATCGCCGTCACCGGTGCGATGCCCTTGTCCGGATTGGCGAGCGTCACCGATACGCCCAGAGCCGTGGTGAGCGGTCGCTCGTCGTCATCTTCCAGCTGGATGGTGATCTCGACCGGACCGGCTCGGCCCGGAGATACCGTGATGTTGGCCATTGCCTTGCTGTTACAGAAATGCGCGAAGAAGGGCTCGTCAGGATCATCGGCGGCTACGGCGGGTGAGCGCTTCAGCGCCGCCTCGACCCTGGTCAGGGGATCCGGCGCGCGACCGCCGATGCCTTGGACCGCAAACGGTACGCTCACGTGGCCGGCCTGCTCGAACGCCAGCGATACTGCGACCTGCTCGCCTTCCGTAAGCGGCGCTGCTAGACCGATCAACATCAGATGCCGACCGCCAGGCTCGAACTTCACGGTTTTGCCGGCGTCGATGAACAGCCCACCGTCGATCGGGCGCATGGTCATGATGCCCTTGTCGAGGGCCATTTCGTGAATTTCGACTTTTCTCGCGGCATTGGTCGAGGCGGACAACAGGCGATCGGGCAACGATCCCTTGTTCTCGATGCTGAGATATCCGCCCGCAACTTGCGCACCTCCCGGTGTGGCACGGCTCCAGGCTTTCGTGATGACGAGATTGCCCACGGTGACTTCGGCATGCGCGGCCGCTGTAAGCAAAATCCAGCAGGCGAGGCCACAAGCCAATCCGATCGTTGCATATCTCATGATACTTTCTCCGGTGCGCAGGTCTCGCGCGTTATGCGTCAGAATGGATCGAGGTCGCGGTTTCAGCTTTGAGCAAGCGCAAGAATCACGGTGAAGTTTCGAGAGAGGTGTCGGGGCGCGTCAGCGGCGGCCGCTCACGAACAGCCAGACGGCAATAGCGAGAAGCAGGACGGCAAAAAAATTACCCGCCATTTCACGCCGTCGCGGTGCTGCGAAGAACGCCTGCAGCCCGCCGGCCAGCACCACGATCAGGCTATGCACGAGTGTGGCGACGCCGACATAGATGGAAACCAGAATCGCCAGTTCGTGTGCCGAAGGCGGACCTTGGATGAATTCGGGGAGCACGGCAATGAAGAAAAGTGCCGCCTTCGGGTTCAGAAGATTGGTGACCAACCCACGACGGAAATGGGTGAAGTGAGATGATTGGTTGTGCGGTACGGCCTCGATCGGTTGCCTGGCTTCCCTCCAACTATCAAGCGCGAGCCAGCACAGGTATAGCGCGCCGGCCCAGCGAAGACTTTCGTAGAAAACGCGACTGTTCAGCAGCAGCGATCCGCCGCCGAGCCCGACCGCGATGCCCAGAATCGCCAGTCCAAGGGCGACGCCAAGCACGGCGGAGAACCCGGCAAGGCGGCCATGACTGGCGCCGAGCACAGCCAGATACGCCATGTTCGGTCCTGGCGTCATTTCGATGATGAGCGACGTCAGAACGAATGCAGGAAGCGGCGAATTTAGCGACGCGCCGCCCGCCGCAAGCTCCAGGATTCGATCCATGACGCGGTCAGTTCATGGTGCGACGCGGTTCCGGGTGTGGTTGATGGGCGCGGGCGAATGGCTCGATGGACGTCCGAATTCAGGTTGGCTGCCCGCCAGATGCATCACCTCGACGCAGTCGGCGTTCAGGCGCTCGTTGTCGACGAGCCGTTCCGCCTGCACCAGCGCTTGGGACGGGCCGTCGGATTGGACGTCGACCGAGCGCTGGAGGCACTTGAAACTATGGCCGTCCGAATTCAGAAGATGCTTGTAGAAGGAGACGCGGTAACTGTCCATCTTGTCCTCCGGTCCTTCCGCACGGTGTCGCGCTCTCAGGCGTCCATATCGGCCAGCCGCTGGCGATTGCGCAGCACGATTTGACGGGCGCTCGAAAACACCAGGATGCCCTGGCCGCTGAGCTGTGAAAGTGTCCGCGACACGGTTTCGAGCGTCAGACCGAGATAATCGCCGATATCGCGGCGGCACATCGGCAGCGCCATCATGCCGGCCTTGGCGAGCCGCCGATCCATTTCCAGCAGGAAAGTGGCAACCTTTTCTATTGCAGTCTTGCGACCGAGAAGCAGCATATGATCTTCGGCGTGCCGGAGATCGCGTGCGGTCATGGTCCAGAGACTATGGGCAACCTGAACATTCGATCCCGCGGCGGCTTCGAGACTGCGACGCTTCACTAGGCGTACGGTGGTATCTGCGATGGCTTCGGCGGTCAGGCGATGCGTCGAACCGGCATCGAGACCGAACACATCACCGGGCAGATGAAACGCGCCGATCTGGCGCCGTCCGTCGTTTAGAAGCTTGTAGGTACGAACCGCACCGCGGATCACCTGATAGACATATTCGGAAGGCTCGCCTTCGCCGTAAACTTCCTCGTCTTTCCGGTAGGAAAATTCGGTGGCGATTACGCCTGCACAGCTGGCGATCACGCCGAACTGGTCGATGGCCGGGGCAGCCGGGGTGCGCGGGGCGGTGAAAACCTTGGTTGCCGGGACTGCGGGGGTGGTGATCGTCTGGGTGAGCATTTTGCCATCTCCTCGATGCGGGATGGCTTGGTGTAGTGGTGTTTTTTGCGGCCCGATATTTCGGTCGATATCCTAAGGGCATTCCCTTACGGGGTTTTACGGAGGCGGCCCGTGCTCTAAGCGTGACTTGCCGCCGGGCGGTTATTGATCGCGTTTCGGACGCAATCGACCAGATTCATTCCCAGGTTCGGCTTCAAAAGTACCTGCCGAACCCCGGCCGAGCCCGCCTTGGCCGAAATGTTTTCGTCCGGATATCCCGTGATCAGGACGATCGGCGTACGCACGTCGAGGCCCCGCAGCCGGTGGGCCAGCTCCAGGCCGTCGATCTCCGACATTTTGTAGTCCACGACAAGGCAATCCGCCCGGTGCCGCGTTGACGAGCCAAGCAGGGCGGTGCCGCTGCGGAAGGTGCGGACATCGAAACCCTCTGTCTCCAGGAGAAATCGCAACGATGCCCGAACGTCGTAATCATCATCAACGACGTAAACCATCGATTTCCTGGGAGCAGGGCCGGTCCCGGTCCCGTTAGAGCTGTCGCGGCTGTTGGTCATTCCGGCAAGATAGCCGGCTCCGTCATCTCCGAATTGACTTGGCTCAATCTTCGATGAATCCAGCCCGGATCGCGAACCGGACCAGTTCAGAAAGGTTACCGGCCTGCATCTTGGTCATGACGTTCGCCCGATAGACTTCCACCGTGCGAGGGCTGATATCGTATTCCCTGGCGATCGTCTTGTTCGATTGCCCCGTTACCAGCCCCTGCATCACCTGGCGTTCGCGTTGGGTGAGGCTGGCTACCCGCGCAGCCAGATCGGCGGACAGCGCCTCACTTTTCGAGCCGCTTTCGTTTTCCGCGAGGGCGGTCTCGATCATTCCGATCAGTCGGTCGTCCTCGAATGGCTTTTCGAGAAAATCGAGCGCCCCGAGTTTCATTGCTTCGACGGCCAGCGGCACGTCGCCATGACCGGTCATGACGATCACGGGAAGCTTTCGCTCCCCCGAATTCAGCTGACGCAGCAGCTCAATGCCATCAATCCCTGGCATGCGCACGTCCGTGACCACACAGCCGGCGTCCAGGCTTGCGAGCTCGTCCAGAAAAACCTGGGCGGAATCAAAGAGACGCACGTTGAAGCCGGCAGATCCCAGCAGGAAATCCAGCGAGTCGCGCATCGCCGGGTCGTCGTCGATGACATAGACTTTAGCGCTCTGCGGCATCGATCAGATCCTTGGTGGGTGAGGCGGGCAGGGTGAAGCGGAACGTCGCACCCCCTGACTTGTTTGTCTCAGCCCACATCCGGCCACCATGGGTTTCGATGATCGTGCGGCTGATCGAAAGCCCGACGCCCATGCCGGTTTCCTTCGTGGTGAAAAACGGTTGAAACAGGTTCGCAAGGGCATCGCCAGCGAATCCAGCTCCGGTGTCCGAAACGGCTATTTCAATCATATCATCTGCGGCCCTGGTGTTTGAGGCAATCAGCTCGCGGTGCGTCGAAGGGGCCATCGCTTCCAGCGCATTTCGGAACAGGTTGACCAGGACCTGCTGAATCTGGACCCTGTCGGCAAGCACCAAATCGCACGACGGATCCAGGTTGAAGCGGAGAAACACGCCCTGTTCGCGGGCGCCGGTGAGTCCGAGCGCGCCGGCCTCTTCGACCATCTTCGAAAGACTCTCGACGCGCTTCTCGGACGCGTCGCGCCCGACGAAGTTGCGCAATCGCCGGATGATATCGCCGGCGCGGATCGCCTGCTCCGCGGCACGATCGAGAGCAGCCTCGATCTTTGGCGCGTTGGCGTCGGTGCTGCCGGCCAGCAGGCGGCGCGATCCTTTCATGTAATTGCTGATCGCCGACAAAGGCTGATTGAGCTCGTGGGCGAGGGCGGAAGCCATCTCGCCCATCGCGCTGAGGCGTGAGACGTGGACCAGTTCGGATTGTAGTTCCTGCAACCGTGCCTGGGTCTGCTGCTGCTCCGTAAGGTCGCGGACAAAGCCCGTAAAGTAGGGCTTCCCGCCCGACTGCATCTCGCCGATAGTGAGATGCATCGGAAACGTGGTGCCGTCCTTGCGCATGCCGGTCACGATGCGGCCAATGCCGATGATGCGTCGTTCACCTGTCTTCAGGTATCGGGCGATGTATCCGTCATGACGGCCGCGATCCGGCTCCGGCATCAACTCGCTGATGTTTCTTCCGATCGCCTCAGATTCGGTGTAGCCAAATTGACGCTCGGCAGCGCTGGAGAAGAACTGCATGATGCCATGCTCATTGATCACGATCATCGCATCCGGGATCGTATCGAGGATCGAGCGAAAGTGACTCTCGCGAGTCCTAACTGCGTCCTCGAGGCGTTTCTCACGGTCGATATCGATCATGACGCCGCTGAGCCGCGCAGGGCCGCCATCGGGACCATTGACGACAGCGCCGAGCGCACGCACCCAGCGACCGTCATCCGACTGGGGCAACCGGTACTGAACGTCGAAATTGCAGCCGGTGTCGATCGACTGCTGCACGGCCTTGGTCGTGTGGTCACGCTCCTGCGAGTCCAGAAGGGAAAGGAAAAGCTCGTAATCGACAGCCGTATCCGGCGCGACGCCGAACAGCTTTCGGGTGGTGCTGGACCAGTCCAGCCTCCGGGTTGAAAAATCCAGACCCCAGGTGCCGACGCCCGATCCCTCGGCACCGCTGCGCACGTTCTCGTCAAGTGGGTCCTGATTCCGAAACGGTCGGTCGACGTCGATCATGCTTCGCTTTCGAGAGGCTTCTTTGCGCGCCAGATATCGCATCCAATCGAGCCGGTGAAAAGTAAGCGCGACGAAATTATTACTAGCATCTATCTCATTGAAATAGAAAGGATATTTGCGCGGATTGCGCAGGGTCGAGCGCGTCGCCGGTAAAGCGTCTGTTAGACCCGAAGGTTCTTGATCTAGGTCAGTTTCGATCCGCAGCCGGCCTTTAGGATGCAGCTTCGTGGCAGGAAGCTCATACAGCATTCCGCCCCAAGGCGTGGAGCAGGTAATGGACTACAAAACTGTCATGGTCGGTCTGGCGTTGGACCGCCCCAACGATGCCTGCCTCAGGGTGGCCGGAGATATCGCCGAACGATTCGGGGCGCGCGTTGTCGGCGTGGCCGCATCGGACCTCAGGCCACCGATGTATTTCGCCGAAGGCGACTTTGCGCAAAAGCCGCTCGACGAGGAGGCAACGGCAATCCAAAAACGATTATCGGAGCTCGAGGCGGAGTTTCGCGCTGCCGTCGAGAAGCGGGTGGCGTCGGTGGAGTGGCGTTCCGCCCGCGCGCTGCCGGTGCCGTACATGCTGCAGCAGGCGAGAGCCGCCGATATCATCGTGGTCGGCGCGCGAGCGGAAACCATGGTCGATCCCAGCGCGGCTCCGGATCCGAGCGATTTGGTGATGCGGGCCGGCCGTCCGCTCATAGTCGTGCCGCCCGCCGTGCAGTGGCTGGATCTGAGAAGCGTGCTGGTCGCCTGGAAGGACGTGCGTGAAGCGCGCCGGGCCGTTTTCGACGCGCTGCCGATCCTGGCCGCAGCAAAAGAGGTCACGATTGCGGAAATTCCCGAACCGGACACCCATCGCGCCGATGCGGTGTCGCGGGTTGCTGACGTTGCAGCGTGGCTGCGCAGCCATGGGATCGCGGCCCACACAACCGTTCCCGAACGGGCCGGCGGTGTCAACGAACAACTCGAGAATATCGCTGCCAATGTCGGCGCCGGAGCCGTCATTGCCGGCGCCTATGGCCACTCGCGCTTCCGCGAATGGGTGCTCAGTGGCGTGACGCACCACCTTGCAACTGAACCGCGCCGTTGCGCGTTTCTGTCTCGTTAAGAAACTTGACGATGACGAGGAGCCGCCATGCATAGATTTCTCGAAGCCTCCGCCGGGCAATACATGACGCGCATAGTCAAGACGGTCGCGCGCGAGACCACCATGCGCGAACTGCAGCGAATGTTCGACGCCGACAATTTCAACTGTTACCCGGTCCGCGATGGCGACGACGTCGTCGGAATCGTAAGCCAATTCGACTTTCTGAAGTGCTTTGCGTTCAACCCCGGGCGCATGGTTCCAGCCTACGACGACTTGTTGTCCCGAATGGTCGCCGACGTCATGACGCCAGAATTCATCTATGTAGACCCGGAAACGAAGCTGGCCCGGGTATTGCAGCTGATGGTGGACCACCGGATGAAGAGCATCCCGGTGTTGGATGCCGAACAGCGGCTGGTGGGAATCATCGCACGCGCAGACATCATGCGTGCGCTGGCCAGCTGTGCGCGCGGGTAGGCTGCCATCAATCGCGGCTGCAGCTAACTGGCCTTTGCCATTTAAGATTCGATCTCAAGGGCAGGGGGCGGCTGGACCTGATGCAGATGATCATCGAGTCAGCAGAGCATCCTTATGCCAAGAAGCTCTCCTTTTCGATACGCAATCTAACGTCCCCGTCGGGATGCGTGTTTGATTCATCGTAAGTGGCTGGATTTGTCTGTCAGGATTGCAGTTGTGGACGCAGCTGAAAGTGCTGACGGCGATGACGAGCCCACGCCTGCTTGGCTCAGGTTCGTTTATTCGAGGGTCTTCAGATAGGCCAGCAGGTCGCCAATCTGATCGGGCTCGAGCTGGAACGCCGGCATGGTCGGATGGCCGGTCGAGATGCCCTCAGCCAAGGCCTCTGCAAGGGTCTCAATCGGGTACCGCTTGTGCAGCGTCCGTAACGGCGGCGCGATCTTGAGCGGGCTCGGCGAAACCTTGTCGACCGAATGACACTTCGCGCAATTGTTCAGCGCGAAGGTTTTGCCGCGCTGCTCTTGAGGCGAAGCCGCCGCTACCGGCGTCAAGGTGATGAGCGTAAGCGCCAGCGGCACCAAAATACGTCCAATCATTGCAGCATAAACTCCATGGAAGCCGCCGTTTCTCCCAACCCGGAATCTCACAATGGAAGATTTAATCGGCGGCGAATTTGATCTGGATCAATCAGCTGGTGCTGGATCCGCTAGAATGAATTATATCTCCGATGGCCTTTGAGCAGCCTGCCATGACCGGGAGATATGGCGGTCGATCTGGCGCTCGAACGGGCAGTGGCAATGATACGAACCATCTCTCCGAATCCAAACCGCGCAAATTTCGGCCGCTGCTCGGCCTGTAACGTTCGGTCGCTGAGCATCTGCGGCGCGCTCGATCAGGCCGATCTCGCGGAGTTCGAGCGGATCGCTCGCCACATTCACGTCACCTCTAACGAGGCGCTCTTCACCGCAGGGCAGATCGCTCATTCTGTCCACAATCTCACTGCGGGCATCGCGCGCCTGTATAAATTGTTGCCGGACGGACGGCGTCAGATCATCGGCTTTGCGCTGCCGGGCGATTTTCTCGGCACAGCGCCGTCCGATCGCTACGGCTATTCGGCGGATGCGATTGGTTCCGTGTCGGTGTGCCGCCTCTCCAGGGAAGCGTTCACGCACTTCATCGCGCAGCGGCCACACTTTCTGCTCCGAATCAACGAGTTCGCGGCCCGTGAACTCATGCTGGCTCAAGAGCAGATGCTGCTATTGGGTCGGCGCACCGCGGAGGAGAAAATCGCGTCCTTTCTCGTCGGCTGGCGGGAACGTCTGGCCCATATCGGCGACGAACGGCAGACCATCGCGCTGCCCATGAGCCGCCAGGATATCGCGGATCATCTGGGGCTGACGATTGAAACCGTCAGCCGAACGCTGACGCGGTTCGAGCGCGAAAAGATGCTCGTCATCGTCGCCGGCGGCGTCCGTCTGCTGGACGCAACCCGGGCCACGGCGATGGCCGCAGCTTGAAAATTCCGGCGCTACCGCGATCAAAATTGACTCAAATCAAAGCCCGAATGAAGGCGCGCGGGCATGCTTCCTCCCTCACAGGAGGTCAGCACCAATGCCAGTCGATTCGTTGATTGTTGTCGTCTGCGTCGTCGCGATGTTCGTGGTATTTGGCGCGGTGCTGTTCTGGGGTGACATGCAGACTCGTCCCAAGGGCCCAGCAGTCCAGCGCCAGGCGCCGGGCGTTCTGAGACCGGCCATTTCCCCGGCGTGATCATCTACACGAAGAAGGTGCTGTGTGAACGGTGTCATCCGCCGTTACGACCGATTGCAGGTACCGCGCTCTACGTCCCATCCGACCGCCGGCGCGATTCAGCAAGGCTGTGTATCGAACGCTCCCATTTTTGATCCAGGTCAACGCCGAGATGATCGGTATTCGCTTTGATGGGATGCCCAAATAGCGAGGTATTCCAATGACCGTTTCTAAAAGCGTGGAGAGAGCACCGCGGATGATCAGGTGGGTAAAAGCCATCGCATCCAAATTCGTTGGCACCAGCGAACCTTGTCTTGATGACAAGGAATTCGAGCAGATCGCGAGGGATCTGAATCTTTCGGTATCCGAGCTTCATGCGCTGTCGAGAAAGGATGACTCCTCGGCCGACCTTTTGAACCAGCGCCTCGAGGAGTGTGGCCTCTCGGCGACTGGGTTGAGAGACCGCCATCCTGAAGTGCTTCGGGATCTGCAGCGGGTTTGCGGAAACTGCACGTCGACAAGAAGGTGCGCCAACGAGTTCAAGCAGGGCGCCTCGCAGGCAAGCCGGGACGATTACTGCCCGAACACGCATACTCTGCAAGCGCTCAAGCACGAGAACTTGGAGACCAGCGGACAAGAGTTGGCGCCGATTGGCCCGTCTTGCTGTTGAAAACGCCTCTCGTCGGGTCCTCGACTTTGACCTCGATCAAGCGGACCAAGGTCAAACCGTGATCCATGGCAGTGGCACCTCCAGAAAAGAAGCCGAGCATGAGCGAATCAAATACCTCGAAATCGATGACACACGGCGAAGCCGGTCTGATGCTGGTCTTCTCAATATCCGCGCTGCTGTGCCTGTTCGCGGCGGCCAAGGCGTTGGATACGGCCTTTGCCTTCCATGCGTCGCTGGCCTCCGCTGCCAGCCTGTGGGCGGTCTTTGCGATTGTGAATCGGTATTTCGACCGCCCAGCATCCCTACCAGCGCGGGAAATCAACGGTCGGCCCAATTACAATATGGGCCCGATCAAATTCTCGGCGGCGATGTCGGTATTCTGGGGCATCGCCGGATTTGCGGTCGGACTGTTGATCGCCGCGCAGCTTGCCTGGCCCGCGCTGAATTTCGACCTGCAATGGACCAGCTTTGGCCGGCTGCGACCGCTGCATACGTCAGCGGTGATCTTTGCCTTCGGCGGCAACGTGCTGATCGCGACCTCGTTCTACGTCGTACAGAAGACATGCCGCACTCGCCTGGCCGGCGATCTCGCGCCCTGGTTCGTTGTCATCGGTTACAATGTCTTTATCCTGATCGCGGGCACCGGCTATCTGCTCGGCGTGACTCAATCCAAGGAATATGCCGAGCCGGAGTGGTACGCGGATCTGTGGTTGACCATCGTCTGGGTGGTCTATCTGCTGGTTTTCCTGGTGACCATTATCAAGCGCAAAGAGCCGCATATCTTCGTCGCCAACTGGTTCTATCTGGCCTTCATCGTCACTATCGCCGTGCTTCATCTCGGCAACAATCCGGCACTACCCGTGTCGGTGTTCGGCTCGAAGTCCTACATCGCATGGGGCGGCGTCCAGGACGCCATGTTCCAGTGGTGGTACGGGCATAACGCGGTCGGCTTCTTCCTGACCGCCGGCTTCCTCGCCATCATGTACTACTTCATTCCCAAGCGTGCGGAGCGACCCGTCTATTCGTACCGGCTGTCGATCATCCATTTCTGGGCGATTATCTTTCTCTACATCTGGGCCGGTCCGCATCATCTCCACTACACCGCGCTGCCGGATTGGGCGCAGACACTCGGCATGACGTTTTCCATCATGCTGTGGATGCCTTCCTGGGGCGGCATGATCAACGGATTGATGACGCTGTCCGGTGCTTGGGACAAGCTACGCACCGATCCGGTGCTCCGGATGCTCGTTGTGTCGGTCGCCTTCTACGGCATGGCCACGTTCGAAGGCCCGCTGATGTCGATCAAGGTGGTGAACTCACTCAGCCACTACACCGACTGGACGATCGGCCACGTTCATGCAGGTGCTTTGGGCTGGGTCGGTTTCGTTTCGTTCGGCGCGCTGTACTGCCTGGTCCCCTGGTTGTGGGATCGCAAGGGTCTTTACAGCCTGAAGCTGGTCAACTGGCACTTCTGGATCGCGACCATCGGGATCGTGCTCTACATCTCGGCGATGTGGGTGTCGGGAATCCTGCAGGGCCTGATGTGGCGCGCCTACACCTCGCTCGGCTTCCTCGAATATTCCTTCATCGAAACCGTGGAGGCCATGCATCCCTTCTACATCATCCGCGCCGCGGGCGGAGCGCTGTTCCTGATTGGGTCGCTGATCATGGCCTACAATCTCTGGATGACGGTGCGCTTGGGCGAGGCGGAAGTGCAGTCGCCCGTCGCTCTTCAGCCGGCGGAATGAGGAACGCTTAAATGTCTTTCTGGACACGGCACCAAATTGTCGAAAAGAACTCGATCGTCCTGGTCGCGGGAATTCTCGTCGTGATCGCCATCGGCGGTCTCGTCGAGATCACCCCGCTGTTCTATCTCAAGAGCACGATCGAGAAGGTCGACGGCGTCAGGCCGTACACGCCGCTCGAGCTCGCCGGCCGCAACGTCTACGTTCGCGAGGGCTGCTATCTCTGCCACTCGCAGATGGTCCGGCCGCTGCGGGACGAAGTCGAGCGGTACGGCCATTACTCGCTCGCGGCCGAGAGCATGTACGACCATCCATTCCAGTGGGGATCCAAACGTACCGGTCCCGATCTCGCCCGCGTCGGCGGCAAATACTCCGATGAATGGCATGTGACGCATCTGGCCAATCCACGCGCGATCGTGCCGCAATCGGTCATGCCCGGTTATGCCTTCCTGTCGCGGACCGAAGTCGATGAGGCAGGCCTCGCGGCCCATCTGCGGACCAACCGCAGCGTCGGTGTACCCTATACGGACGAACAGGTTGCCAACGCCGTCGCCGATCTCAAGGCACAGGCCGATCCCGAGAATGCCGGCGTGGATGCGTTCACCAAACGTTATCCGAAGGCTTCTGCGCGCAACTTTGACGGCAAGCCGGGGGCACCGACGGAAATGGATGCGCTTGTCGCGTATCTGCAGATGCTCGGGACGCTGGTCGACTTCAAACTTTACAACGAAAAAGCAAATCTTCGCTGAGAAGGCAGAACGATGAAAGCAATTCTCACTGTCCACAATATCGCATCGGACTTCGTCACGTCGTTCTGGACGCCGGTCTTCGTCGGAATCTTTATCGCCATCGTGACCTACGCCCTTTGGCCGCGCAACAAAGCTGCCTTCGATGAAGCGGCAAAAATGCCTTTGCGCGAGGAGTGACGCGATCATGACTGAACACAGCGATATCGATCGCGTTTCCGGTAGGTCGACCACGGGTCACGAGTGGGATAGCATCAAGGAGCTCAACACGCCGCTGCCGCGCTGGTGGGTGATCACCTTCTACGCGACCATTCTCTGGGCGATCGGCTACTGGATTGTGTATCCGGCGTGGCCATTGCTGTGGAGCCATACGACCGGGATTTGGAATTACTCGACCCGTGCGGAGGTCGCCACCGAACTCGCCAACTTGCAAAAGGTTCGCGGCGACAAGATGGTAGCGCTCGGTGCGGCGCCGCTGGCAGAGATCGCAAAGGATCCAGCCTTGCTCGCGCTGGCCCGCGCCAGCGGCAAGACGGTGTTTGGCGACAACTGCGCACCATGCCACGGCACCGGCGGCGCCGGCGCCAAAGGTTATCCCAATCTCAACGACGACGAATGGCTGTGGGGCGGCAGCCTCGATCAGATCATGCAGACGATCCAGTTTGGCGCCCGCTCGGGTCATCCGAAGGCCCACGAGAGCGCCATGCTGGCCTTCGGCAAGGAAGGAGTCCTCAAGAAAGATCAGATTGTGACCGTCGCCAATTACGTCCGCTCCCTGTCGGGCCTGCCGACGAGCCCCGGGTACGACGCATCTGCCGGCGCGAAGATCTTCGCGGACAACTGCACCTCGTGCCATGGCGACAATGGTAAGGGGAATCAGGAGCTCGGCGCGCCTGATCTCACCGACAAGATCTGGCTCTACGGCTCAGATGAGGTGACGCTGGTCGAGACGATCAGCAACGGCCGCGCTGGCGTCATGCCCGCCTGGGTTGGTCGCCTCGATCCTTCCACGATCAAGGCTCTGACGGTTTACGTTCACTCGCTCGGCGGAGGCAAATAGCTGCCGGGCGGGCAAGTCGCGGTCCTGTTTGAGCTGCATCAAACGCGTTCTCGGAGCGGGGTCTACAGTGAACTCCTGAAGCGAGATCAACCCCAGCGATGAACAAGCCCGTGAATCCGACCGAACTGCAGTTTGACGACGATGGGCCGCTTTATGTGTCCCAGAAGAAGGTCTACCCGCAGAGCGTTTCCGGGACCTTCCGTCGCACCAAATGGGGCCTGATGGCATTCTGCCTCGGCGTCTATTATCTGCTGCCGTTCGTGCGCTGGAACCGCGGATTGGGCGCACCGGACCAAGCGGTGCTGGTCGATCTGCCGAACAGCCGCTTCTATTTCTTCTTCATCGAGCTGTGGCCGCAGGAAGTCTATTACTTCACCGGCCTGCTGATTGTCGCGGCACTCACGCTGTTCCTGATGAATGCGGTCGGTGGCCGCATCTGGTGCGGCTATCTCTGCCCGCAGACGGTCTGGACCGATCTGTTCTATGCCGTCGAGCGGTGGGTCGAGGGTGACCGTCGCGAGCGCATGCGCAAGGATGCCGCCAAGGGCACGATGAAGCTCGAGCGCTTCGCCGAACTCATGCTGAAGCATTCGATCTGGCTGATGATCGCCTGGTGGACGGGCGGCGCCTGGGTGCTCTATTTCAACGACGCGCCGACGCTGGTGTGGCAGCTCATCACCTTCCAGGCGCCGATGATCGCCTATATCTGGATCGGCATCCTGACGGCCACGACCTACGTCTTCGCAGGCTGGATGCGCGAGCAGGTCTGCGTCTACATGTGTCCGTGGCCACGCATTCAGGCCGCACTCACCGACGAATGGGCGCTTAACGTCGCCTACAAGTATGATCGCGGCGAGGCACGTACGTCGCTGAAGAAGGCCAGCGAGCTGCGCGCCCTCGGCGAACCGGTCGGCGATTGCATCGATTGCTATCAATGCGTCGCCGTGTGTCCGACCGGTATCGATATCCGTGATGGATCGCAACTCGACTGCATCCAGTGCGGCCTCTGCATCGATGCTTGCGACAACGTCATGACCAAGATCGGCCGGGAAACCCGCTTGATCGGCTACGACAATGACATCAACATTCACCGGCGCGAGGCCGGCAAGCCGCCGATCTATCGCATCGTGCGGCCGCGCACCATCACCTACGCCGCGATGATCCTGGCCGTCGGTGCGATCATGCTCTATGCCCTGCTGACCCGATCGCTACTCGATATCAACGTGCTGCACGACCGCAATCCGGTCGCGGTGAAGCTCGCCGACGGATCGGTCCGCAACGCCTACACCGTCCGCCTCCTGAACAAGCGCGGCTTCGATCGCGTCATCGCGATCGACATCGATGGCCCGGTTAACGCGACGCTGCATGTCGTCGGCGCCGATTCCGTAACGAAGGACAGGCCGATGATTATCCTGGCGCGAGACACGACCACCGAATTGCGGCTTCTGGTGACGGCGCCAGCGGAAAACAATCCCGCGAAATCCATTCCCGTGCATTTCCGCGTCACCGATATCGGGCTGGGCGAGGTCACCGCGGCCACCGATCATTTCGTGTCGCCATGAAATCTGGAGCATTCACATGAGCAGAGCGCAACCGCCAAAGCCTCTGACCGGACGCAAGGTGTTTCTGATGTTGGTGGCGTTCTTTGGCGTCGTGATTGCGGTCAACATGGTCATGATGCGCATGGCGATCCAGACCTTGCCGGGCACCGAGGTCGACAGTGCCTACAGCGCCAGCCTCGCCTATGAGAAGGAAATCGCGACCGCCCGCGACCAGAGCGCGCGCAACTGGAAGGTCGATGCGCATGTCGAACGCAGCGGGCAGGGTGGCGCGACGCTGCAGGTCGAGGCGCGTGACAAGGATGGCCGGCCGATGTCCGGCCTGAAGTTTCACGGCCGGTTCGAGCGGCCGACCGATCGGCGGGCTGATCTTCCGGTGGCGCTCGCCGAAGTGGGGATAGGAATCTATCGCGGAAGCGCCGCGGCTATCGCTCCCGGTCAATGGGATCTGGTGCTCGAAGGTGCTGCGGCTGGGCAGCGACTGTTCCTGTCCAGGAATCGCGTGCTGTTGAACTAGGAAAACTACGTCATGCAAGCAACGCGAGACTTTTCACACTATGTCCGCCATCTCGGATCGGGCCTGTCGCATATCGACCTGGCGGTGGAGGGCGTTAGTTGCGCCGGCTGCATGTCGAAGATCGAGCGCGGCCTCTCCGCGCTTCCGGACGTGACGCTGGCGCGCGTCAACCTGACCGACCGCCGCGTGGCGTTGGAATGGAAGGAGGGCGCGCTCGACCCCTCCCGTTTCATCGACCGACTGGCCGAGCTTGGGTACAAGGCTTATCCGTTCGAGCCGGTTCGCGCCGAAGCGGTGGAGACCGAGCAGGCGAGTTTCCTACTGCGCTGCCTCGGTGTCGCCGCCTTTGGTGCAATGAACGTGATGATGCTGTCGATCCCCGTTTGGTCCGGCAACGTGAGCGATATGATTCCGGAACAGCGCGATTTCTTCCACTGGCTGTCGGCGCTGATCGCTCTGCCCGCGGTGGCCTATTCAGGGCAGCCGTTCTTCAGGTCCGCCTTGCGCGCGTTGCGGGCACGCAGCACCAATATGGATGTGCCAATCAGCATCGGTATCGTGCTGGCGCTCGCGATGTCGGTAGCGGAAACGATACACCACGCCGAACATGCCTATTTCGACGCGGCGCTGATGCTGCTCGCCTTCCTGTTGGCCGGGCGTTACCTCGATCAGAACATGCGCCGCAAGACGCGCGCGGTCGCTGGAAACCTGGCCGCACTGAAGGCGGAAACCGCGACGAAGTTCGTCGGCGCCGACGAAATCAGCGTCGTTCCGATTGCTGCGGTGCAGGCCGGCGACATCGTCCTGCTGCGCCCGGGCGAGCGATCCGCCGTCGACGGCTCCGTGATCGAGGGACAGTCCAAAATCGACCAGAGCCTGATCACCGGAGAAACCTTGCCGGTGAAGGCGGAGCCGGGCACCGCCGTCTATGCGGGAACGCTCAATCTTTCCGGCGCATTGCGGGTGCGGGTAGCAGCGGCGTCCGAAGGCACACTGCTGGCGGAGATCAGCGGGCTGCTCGACAACGCCGTGCAGGCGCGATCCCGATACGTGCAACTCGCCGACCGGGCGTCGCGGCTCTATGCCCCCGTCGTGCATACGGCGGCGCTCTTGACCATGCTGGGCTGGGCGGCTTACGGCGCGACCTGGCACGACGCCATCGTCACCGCGATATCGGTTCTCATCATCACCTGCCCCTGTGCGCTCGGACTGGCGATCCCGGCGGTGCAGACCGTGGTATCGGGCGCCATGTTCCAGACCGGCGTGCTGCTCAATTCCGGCGACGCTATCGAGCGGCTGGCCGTCGTCGACCGCGTCGTGTTCGACAAGACCGGTACGCTGACTTTGCCGGAGCTCGATGTCTCGAATGCCGCTGATGTTCCGCAAGAGGTGTTTGAACTCGCCGGGCGGCTTGCGCTGGCCAGCCATCATCCCGTCGCTGCCGCGGTGGCGCGGGCGGCCGGGGCAAGGACGCCGTTGTCCGGGATCGAGGAAACCGCAGGCCAGGGCGTGCGTGGCTTCGTCAACGGGCTCGAAGTCCGGCTGGGCAGGCCATCGTTCTGCGGCGCGGACCAGATCGCCAACGAGATCCTTTGGCGGGATCCCGAAGCTTCTGTCGTCGCCTTCCGTCACGGCGAGACGCGGCACGTCTTCGCGGTGCGTCAGCGTCTGCGTCCCGATGCAGCCGGCGCCATTGCTGCTCTCGTCAAGGCCGGCATCGCGGTCGAGATATTGTCAGGCGATCGCGAGCCCGCCGTACGCCACGCAGCGCAATCGCTTGGAATTCATGAATGGCGCGCCGGCGTGACGCCGGCCGGCAAGATTGCCCGCATCGATGAGTTGAAGCAGCAGGGCTTCAAGGTATTGATGGTAGGCGATGGCATGAACGATGCGCCGGCGCTGGCGGCGGCGCACGTCTCGATGTCGCCGGTCAGCGCCACCCACCTGAGTCAGGCTACCGCCGATCTGGTGTTCCTCGGCGACCGTCTCGCGCCCGTCGTCGCTGCGATCGGCTTCTCCCGTAAGGCGTTGCGCCTGATGCGGCAAAATCTGTGGCTGGCCGCAGGCTACAATCTCTTTGCCGTGCCGCTCGCGATTGCAGGTCTGGCAACGCCATTGGTTGCGGCCGCGGCGATGTCGGGTTCGTCGCTGCTGGTGATTTTGAACGCGCTGCGCGCGCATCGCGGCGCGACGGAGTTCGATTGATGGAAGTCCTGGTATTTCTCGTGCCTCTGGCGCTGGCGCTCGGTCTCATCGGCCTGATGGGATTCCTCTGGTCGCTCAAGAACGGCCAATACGAAGACCTCGAAGGGGCAGGCTGGCGGGCGATTGCCGATGACGAGCCTGCTTCAGGGAGCCCGGCCCCTGAGCGTGAGTTGATGGCTTCATTATTAAGCGGAGAACGCGTCGAAACAGCATCTTCGGATGCGTGCCCCGCGTCGGGTCGTCCGCTATAGTCCCGAATCCAGACTGGTTTATCGCAATGCCTGACGGCTCTGCCACCGCCCATCACTATCGCCCGAAGCTGACCGACGCGAGGATTTCGATCATCGGAAATGCCCGAACTGCGTCGGCCGCACCATGCGCCTGACGCGCGTTGCTTTTGAAGGTTCGGATCAGGTCCCGACGCCCAGGTTGACCCAGATCAAATTCGCTATACCGGATACCGATAACCTTCGTGGCGGAGGACGACATGGGAGGGATGAAAGAACATCGCCTCGCTCATCACGCGGACCGCGTTCAGGCCGCGATCGGGGCCGGCCAGGCGGCAAAATCCGCGTTGGTTGCATCTTGGCGACGCTCTTCCCGATTGCATCAGCTCGATCCTTCGGGCACCCGGCCGCCCCTACGGCTAACGGAACCCGAGCTGCAGCAGATGATCGAAAGAGTTGGGCCGTTAATTCGCGCTGCCCAGTCTGCGATGGACCGGCTTTATCAAGCCGTAGGCGCCGTCGGCTGCTGCGTGCTGTTGGCCGGTCGCGACGGCGTACCTGTCGATCGTCGCGGTGCTCCAGCCGACGATGCCACATTTGAGTCATGGGGGCTGTGGACCGGCTCGCGATGGAGCGAGGAGCACGAGGGCACCAACGGCATTGGCACCTGCCTGGTCGAACAGCGCGGGCTGACCATCGCTCGCGATCAGCATTTCTTCACCCGCAACACGCTTTTGAGCTGCACCGCTGTCCCGGTCTACGATCATCATGCTAGGCTCGCCGGCGTGCTCGATGTCTCCTCCTGCCGGTCCGACCTTACCGATACCTTCGCGAGCCTGATCGCGCTTGCCGCAACGGAGGCCGCCCGGCGTATCGAAGCCGATCTGTTCCGCGCTGCATTTGGTAAGGCCCGAATCGTGCTGACGCCCTCGAGCGAAGGCCATGGCGGCGGGTTGCTGGCCGTAGACGCCGACGATCTCGTCATCGGCGCCACGCGGTCTGCGCGGGCGGCTCTGGGCATCGCGGTAGATCGTATGATAGAGCCGACGCCTACCGGCGATCTTCTGGGCGACGCCACTCGCGACAAGTTTGGCGATGTTCAACGCGGCGTTCTGCAGCGCGCCCTGGTGCGCAGCCACGGAAACGTATCGGCCGCCGCTAAGACGCTAGGCGTCAGTCGCGCCACCCTTCATCGCAAGCTGAAGCGTTTCGAAATCAACTCGACTGAAATTGATTGCCACCACCGATGACTGTCGCAGATTTGCGACAGATCGCTGCGGCGAACTCAAGCCCCCCACCTGACATCCGCCGGATTTCCCGACATGGTCGAAGGACGTCGCTCCCCGTAGCAAGCAGGCATCGATCAACTCGGTTGCAGGTTTCCCGAACGGCACAGCGGCGAAATGATGCAACACAAACAGCGGGAGTGAATCATGAACAAGCCTGAATTTCTCACGACGTCGAAAAATCCCTTCGCCGAGCGCTATGACAATTTCATCGGCGGCAAGTGGGTCGCGCCCCGGTCGGGCAAGTATTTCGACAATGCCTCGCCGGTGACCGGTCAAGTGGTTTGCAAGATCGCGCGCTCCGACGCACAGGACATTGAAGCCGCGCTCGACGCGGCACACGCGGCCAAGGACGCCTGGGGTCGCACCAGCGTCGTCGAACGCGCCATTATCCTCAACCGCATCGCGGACCGGATGGAAGCCAATCTCGAAAAGTTGGCGATCGCCGAAACCTGGGACAACGGCAAGCCGATCCGCGAAACCCGAGCCGCCGACCTGCCGCTGGCAATCGACCACTTCCGCTATTTCGCCGGCGTGGTGCGCGGCCAGGAAGGCAGCCTCGCGGAAATCGATCAGGACACCGTAGCTTATCACTTCCACGAGCCGCTCGGCGTGGTCGGCCAGATCATTCCCTGGAACTTCCCGCTGCTGATGGCGTGCTGGAAGATGGCGCCGGCGCTGGCGGCGGGCAATTGCGTCGTGCTGAAGCCGGCCGAACAGACGCCGGCCTCCATTATGGTCTGGATCGAACTGGTCGGCGATCTCTTGCCGCCGGGAGTCCTCAATATCGTCAACGGCTTTGGCCTCGAGGCCGGCAAGCCGCTGGCATCGAGCCCGCGGATCTCCAAGATCGCCTTCACCGGCGAGACCTCGACAGGGCGGCTGATCATGCAATATGCCAGCCAGAACCTTATTCCGGTCACGCTCGAACTGGGCGGCAAATCGCCGAACATCTTCTTCCAGGATGTCACCGCCGAGGATGACGATTTCTTCGACAAAGCGATTGAAGGCTTTGTCATGTTCGCGCTGAACCAGGGTGAGGTCTGCACGTGTCCGAGCCGGGCGCTCGTCCATGAATCGATCTATGAGCGCTTCATGGCACGCGCACTGAACCGCGTCGCCGCGATCAAGCAGGGCGACCCGCGCAATCCCGCCACCATGATCGGTGCCCAAGCTTCGAACGAGCAGATGGAAAAAATTCTTTCCTATATCGACATCGGAAAGCAGGAGGGCGCCCAACTGCTGACAGGCGGAGCTCGCGCCGACCTCGGCGGCGATCTCGCCGGCGGCTTCTACATCCAGCCGACCGTATTCCACGGCAACAATAAGATGCGGATCTTCCAGGAGGAGATCTTCGGTCCCGTGGTGTCGGTGACGACCTTCAAGACCGATGATGAGGCGCTGGCGATTGCCAACGACACGCTGTACGGTCTAGGCGCAGGCGTCTGGAGCCGCGACGCCAATCGCTGCTACCGGTTTGGGCGCGCGATCCAGGCCGGGCGGGTCTGGACCAATTGCTACCATGCCTATCCAGCCCATGCAGCGTTCGGCGGCTACAAACAGTCGGGCATCGGTCGCGAGACTCACAAGATGATGCTCGACCACTATCAGCAGACCAAGAATCTTCTGGTCAGCTATAGTGCGAAGAAGCTCGGCTTCTTCTGAGCCCTATGCAGGTGGCGGCGCGGGATGGAAGCGAAGGCTTCCGCCCGTGTCCTCCTCCACGAAATCGCTTCACTTATCGAATTTGCGATGCGGCACTTGCGGATTTGTGTTAAGATGGCGCCGCCGCTCCCGCGACTGCAAGCCAGTTTGTGAGGCGTGGGAGCAGCTACTTCTTCTTTCCGTCAGTGTCGAACTGTTTGAGGAATGCGATCAGATCGTTGGTCTTCTGCTTGTCCTTCAATCCGACATAGATCGTCTTGGTGCCGCCGGCGGTCGTCGACCTCATGGAGGGCGCTCCGCGAGAGACGGCCGGCGCTCGCACGCCCTCGCTCCAGCACTTGCTTTGGACACCAATGGCGATTCCGACAGCCCTGATTGCCAACTCGAGTGGAAACGAGGCGATCCGAAGGGCTCAAGATCGCGAAGTAGATTCAGAAAGAGCCGTGCATCGCACAGTGTGGATGAAAGCTCGACTAGTGTCGTTCGGCTTCAGCCTCTTGCTCCAACTGCAAGATGCGCGCTCGCAGCGCGTCGAACGTCTCTTCGGCCGCCTCGCTAAACAGTGGATCCTCATGGCTGGTCAGCGCCGAGGCGATCTCCGTCCAATCCTGAGGCTCTAAAGCCTTAAGGGCGGCAGGAAAGAAATCACGATCTTCCATCATGATGTGACGCCGCTCGTACTCTATGAAATCGCGAACGATGTGACCCACATTTTGCCGAAGGATTTCACGATCCGCGAGTACACTGTCGACCGCCTGAACGACGCGGCGCAAACGCTCAGCCCCTTTTTGGTGCTCAAGCGCGAGGTTGCCGACCTTTGCAGCCGCAGCGGGATCACGAATTCTTAGCTTGGCAAAGACCAAGTCTTCCTGGGGATGATGGTACACCTCCGGATAAAGTTCGAAATAGCTGATAATCCCGCGAACAACCTCGTAGTCGGGACGGTCACCGCGATCGAAAATCTCTAGTTCGTGCTCAAGGACAGCGAGCAGCATCTCAATATTGCGATGCTCTCGGGATAAACGCTCAATGATCATCACAGCCTCCGATGAACTATTGAGAAGCCAATAAACTAACCTGAAAACCGATCTCAGCATTTGTGCTAGATCAAACCCGGGCCTCTTTGCGGCGCAGTAGGCTGGTGGCGGGCGACGAGCCACTCCTTGAGATGGTTCGGAC
This sequence comes from Bradyrhizobium sp. CSA112, assembly GCF_029051645.1. GTDB lineage: Bacteria > Pseudomonadota > Alphaproteobacteria > Rhizobiales > Xanthobacteraceae > Bradyrhizobium. The sequence goes on along the minus strand of NZ_JAACFS010000017.1, from coordinate 72,887 downwards.
GCGCGCGCTGCTCATCGGTTTGGCCGCGCTCGCAGAGCCCGCGCTGACTGCTGACCTGGCTACCATCAATTGGTCCAAAGTTCCTGTGCGGTAGCCGCAGTCAATGACGAGCTCGGCTCGATCGGTGCCCCGGAAGTGTCTTCAGCAGGCGACGAGGTCGGTGTGCCCAAATCCCTTGGAGTAGTCGAGCACAGAGATGACTGTCGGTGTCAGGCGGAAGATGCGGACTTCGGAAGGTTTCGGTATCGGTAGGTCGACCCCCTTTTGGTCCGGGTACCGCGACATCAGGAGCCCTATGGCCTTTTCGGCTTCGGCAGGGTCGGCCACGACGTTTGCCCGCGCCGCCATGGATAGTCCAGTGATGTCCATCACCTGCGTGGGATCGTCATCGATGGCCAGTGACACGCGGTCGTCGCGCGCCAGATTCGACGCTTTCTGGCTATCTGGGCCGCATAGGAAATAGATCGCAAAGCCGTCGTTTGCATATCCCACAGTGGTGACCTGCGGCCACCCGTCCGGCCGGAGCGTCGCAATTCTCATGGTGCGGTGTTGATCCAGGAGCGCAAGAATTTTCCGCCGGAATAACTCATCCATCGATCGCCTCCACGTCAGCAACAATTGCAATCCTAGCACCGATCGAATGGGCGCCTTTGAGGAATCTCAACGTTACTTGAGTGGCACTTGCCATCAGTGCCAGTCTTCGCACTTTGTGGAAGGTTCTTGTCAGAAAGACCTCGACCGAAACGTCATGCGGCGTTCCGCTTCAGCGGCAGAGTTCGGCGGCGTGGAAGGGATCGACCGAGCTTCCTACTGCTGCGGAACCGATCTCCTAGTCCCGTGCATAAACGCTTGCATCTCCTCCTGCGTGAGCCGTCCATCCTTGTTGCTGTCCATCGCCTTGAAAATTCGCTCGTGAGCCACCTGAAACTCCGTCAATGAGATGGTCCCGTCGCCATCGCCGTCCATCAGAGCGAACATCATACGCAACATAATCGGAGGCCCCATAGCGCCCCCACCCATCATGCCGCGGCCCATCATGCCTCCTCCCATCGTACCTCCTTGCCCAATCGTGCCGGCCCCTTCGTGGCCCATGGGATGGGATTGTTCTTTTTGCTGACCTGGCTGAGACGTCATTCGGTCCTGTGCAATCGCACCGACGGCACCATACGCCAGAATGAGAGCAGATGTCGTGAGTCCTAGAACGCGCGTGTACATATCGAACCTCCTCCGAAAACACGTCCCCCATCCGATTAATTCCGCACGACTGATATCGATCCTCTGGTCTCGGTTTCATCCAGGGCAGCCGCCGCTTGGCCTTGCTCAGCATCAGCAAGGTAAGCCTTCCGCAGAGGCCCGCAACCGTTGCCTCCCACAGCCATCCACTCACCATGACAAGACAAAGCAGATTTCCAGAGCCGTAAAATCTATCCCACTCAACACCGAATCTCATTGACTTGGATCAAAAAGGGCGATCGGACTCTTGACACCGACCGATGGGTGTCGGCGGGTCGACCCGCGGCCGGCAGTTTAGGCTAGGGCGAAGTTGTCGGGGCTTGGTCCGGCACCGTTCACGAAAAATGCTTCGAAGTTTGCGCCTCGACAAGGAAGGCGGCGCGTCTTCCTTCTATCGTGACCCTCAACCAAAAAGAAAGCGTCGCGGCGAGGAGACAGGAAGGGAGAGCTTGCTGAGGTCCAGCGACTTCACGCACGAGAACTCGGCAGATATGTTGTGGTTCCCTTATGTCCATCCACGCTTCGATCGGCGGCTATAATCGGCGGGCCTTAACAGTGGTGGCTACGCTCAGCATCGTGACGAATTCGTCAGAGCCCGGCCACAAGTCCACTCGAGGCCAGTTTAGACAGGTGCCCTGCGACGCCTGATGGAGGGAGGAAGCATCGCTATGCCTTCGGATTTTGATCATCGGAAATGCCCGAACTGCGCTGGCCGCACCATGCGCCTAACGCGCATCGAGCCACACAGTCCTGACCGTGAAGACGGATACGAGCGGCATGTTTACCGCTGCGCGGAGTGTGCGAACGTCAGCCGGTTCGTCTTCGAGGTGTCGCCGACGCAACGAACGGCAGCCCTCGGATAATTGTCGCCAGATCTCATCGGTTGGAGCTTTTTGAAGGGGCATTGTACGCAAAAGCTCGAACCTCAAACGGCTCGACTGTGTGCGCCGGGGGTGCGCGCCAGGTGCGCGTCGAAGGTCGACGCCACGCTGCGCACCAGAAACCTTGTCTCCTCGTTTACCTTCAGGACGTCGCTCTCCATGCTGACCACACCGTCATCCAGCAGTCGCCCGAACCGATCTTGGTCAACCACGGCAGCTTCCGGATTTCGGCCGTGGCTGTGCGATACGCGACGAAGATCAACGGCGAAATCGCACATGATCCGCTCGATGATGTCGGCGCGAAATCTGTCGTCCTCGGTAAAAGAATAGCCCTTCACTGTGGCCAAACGACCTTCCGCAATGCGCTGCAGATAGTCGCGTGTCGGGACGGCGTTCTGAACGAAGCCTTGCGGCAGACTTCCTATCGCGCTGGCGCCGAGGCCGATGAGGACGTCGCTGCCATCGTCGGTGTAGCCCTGAAAATTCCTTCTGAGCCGCCCCTCTCGCTGCGCGAGGACCATGCCGTCGGTCGGCAAGGCGAAGTGATCCAATCCGATGCGGACATACCCGGCAGATTCGAGCGCGTCGGCGATTGCCTCGGACTGCAAATGACGCTCCAGGCTGTCGGGAAGGACGGCCTCGTCGATCTTGCGCTGATGCTTCTTGAACGAAGGTACATGAGCATATCCGAAGACGGAGAATCGATCGGGGCGCAATTCAACGCAGCGTGCCACTGTCGACAGGCACGAATCCACCGTCTGATGTGGAAGTCCATAGATTAGATCGAAATTGATTCCGCGTACTCCGACCTGCCGGAGCCGGCGTACAGCGGTCGCCGTCTGTTCGAAGCTCTGAACACGGTTGATGGCGCGCTGCACCTTCGGATCGAAGCTCTGAACGCCGAGGCTGGCGCGAGTGACGCCGCAGTAGCCCAAAGCCTGCGTCATCGGCTCGCTCAGGGTCCGGGGATCGATCTCGACGGCGATTTCGGCCTCCGGGACGACGAAGTAGGAATGCCGCAGCGCGCCGATCAGATCCACGAAGAGTTCGGGCGACATGATTGTAGGAGTTCCGCCGCCGAAGTGAATGTGCGTGACCCGCGCGCGATGCCGAAGGCCATCTGCTACCAACTGAGCTTCGCTGCGAAGGGCCGCAGCGTACACCGCAATCGGCTCGTTCCGTCGGGTGACGGATGTGTGGCAACCGCAGTACCAGCACATGGAGCGACAGAATGGGACGTGCAGATACAGCGACATCGACCGGCGGGGGCCGAGGGCTTCAAGCCAATTGCGATAAGCATTCTCGTTGACAGCCGACGAAAAATGCGGGGCGGTGGGATAGCTGGTGTAACGCGGCAGGCGCTCCTGACCGTAGCATGTCGCAAGTTCCGCTCGCATATTCTCGCCCTTTGCGTCGGTGGGCGGTAGAATAGCCGCATGTAGCCGGACAGAACTTTGCGCTATCTCAACCTCAAGAACGAAAGCGGATGGCGGACCTCGCGGGATCGTCTACCCGCCCATCGGATTGAAGATGGCGCCCCTGGTGCGGGGGCGCGCGATGCGCACGCCTCGGTCTTTCATGTCACGCAATTCAACATACATCATTGCCGACATCAGTGCGTCGTTGAAGGCGTCGTGTTGGGCGAGAGCCGGGATGCCGAGATCTTTGAGGATCGCGGCAAACGACAGATCGATGGTCGTGTTTGGTGGCGCATCGCCATACTTGCGTTCGTAGTAAAGTTTGGAGATCTCGATGCGTGGGTTGGGTAACTCGATTCCAATGAGGGTAAGGATGTACTTGTCTAGCATGGCGATATCGAAATCGACATAATACCCGACCAACGGACGTCCACCGATGAAATGCAGAAACGCCGGGAGCGTCGTCCAGATCAGCGAACCCTGCGCGACGTCGATCTGGCGCTGGCGATGCACCTTGATCGCTTCGGCCTGCATGAGGGCGTCGGGGCGCAGGACCGCCTGGAAACGCTCGCTGGTCAGTATCCGGTTGCCCCGAATTTTGATCGCTGCAATTGTGATGACGTCGTCGGTGCGTACATTCAGCCCTGTCGTCTCGCAATCGATCGCGACAGCCTCATCAGCCGGTCCCGGCTTAAACATGAACCGGTACGACTGATCGCTGATCGAGGCTTGATGGAAAAGGCGTTTGAGCGCGCGGGGGATCACGTCAGAACATGCCGAGGTTGAAGTGGTGTCGAACGAGCTCACGAAACTGTTTCACTACCTGAAAGGCGTCGCGCAGCAGGTCGCGTTCCATACTGGAAAGCGATGATGGCCGCACGAGCGTTCCGGAGGTGCCGGCCGATGCCGCCAGCTGCCCGTCCAGTCTGAGCATCAACAGGAACTGGAATGTCTGGCTCAGTTCGCGGGCGAAGCTGGCTTGCAGCACACCGATGTCGCGTAGTCGCGCGATGCGCTTGTCGGTGGCAGTCTCCAGCAAGCCATGCTCGATCGCGAGACTGCGGATGCCATGAACGATCGGAAAAATACCACCCTTCTTGAGGTCCAGCGCGTCGCCCTTACCCTCGGACGTAATTAGCTTGTTAAACAGACCGATCGGTGTAGGAAAAGCGTCCACAGCGCGCGCGAAATGAGCAAGATAAGCCTGCTCGCCATGTATCAGGTCGATCAACGTTGTCTTGGCCTTGGTCAGCAGCCGTTCGTCACCAGCGACGGCGCACGCGTCGTAGAAGATGGCCACATTCATGTGGGCGCTTTCGTCGGGCAGGGCCACCCAGCGACGGAAATCCGCGAGATAATCGGAGAACGGCTTTGACCAGGCTGAGTTGCGCACCATCACGTTGCCAGGGCAGGGCGGGAAACCGAAGTCGGCCAACGCGGTTGAAAAATCGGTCCGGAAGGTGTCCAACGTCGCCTTGTCGACCGGGCCAGCCAGGATCAGGCCGTTGTCCTGATCGGTGCGCACCGTCTGCTCGCCGCGGCCTTCGCTCCCCATGACGACGAGACAGCCGCTTGTGCGGATCTCGCTGGGCGCGACCATTTCGAATAGCCTGGACAGCAGGCGCCGATTGAGATCGGAGACGACCTCACCAATTACCTCAACCCGGACCCCTTGGCGGCGCAGCGTGCGCACCTGCGCGGAGATCTCGCGAGCGGCAACTGCCAACTCATCTTCGCTTGAGGCGCGATCAATGCGGCCGGCGACGATCTGCGCACTGCCGGCGAGAAACCCCAGCAGGTCGATATCTTCCAGAATGCCGACATAGCGCTCGCCGTCGTGTACCGCGAGGCGGCGTTTATTGTGTTTGGTCATCAGCACGAGGGCCGAGGACACGAAATCATCCGGCCTTAGCGTAACGACCTCAAAATGTGCAAACTCACGCACGGGCGTTTCGATCCGCTGGCGTCGCAGCACCACCGCCTTGGACAGGTTCATGCCGGTGATTATGCCGATCCGTTCGCCGTCACGAACGAACAGGGCATTGCTGCCGATCTCGCGCATCAGGTGGCCGGCGGCTTCGATGGTATCGCTGGCGTTGATGAATACGGGAGGATGCAGAAACAGCTCGGAGACCCGCGCGCGCATCAGCGAGCCGTAGCGCCGCTCCTCTTCGTCGCGGGCGAGCTCATCCAGCTTGTGCGAAATCTCGCGGTAGAAGAACGAGGCAAACCGCGGATTGCTCTGGATCAACCCGAGGGTCACGTGTTTGGGACAGGTGTAGCAGAGCGTCTCCTCACGCGCCACGAATGCGTGGCCGCTTTTGCCGTGAACGAGGGCGCGGCTGTCGAAACTGTCCTTGGGGCCGAGCAGCGCCTGCAGATCGGCGCCGTCGCGCTCTTCGACGGTGCCCTTGATGACCACGAACAGTTCGCTGGCGGGCGCATTCTGCGCGATGATGGTTTCGCCCGGGCGAAAGTAAGCGATGTCCAGTGCCGCACGCAGGGTCTCGACCTCCTGCGATGTCAAGCGGTCGAAAGGCGGGTTGGTGGCATCGAAGACGTTGGGCATTGACATTCCCCGACCAGATCCCGGCGAGCCGGGAATTGGGTGCGGTATCGCCGCCGCTAACGCGGCGCTCGCCAACCGTGGCGTGCCCACGCAGCCGCTGCCCGCCTACGGGTTGGCCTTGCGGCTCTCAATCAGATCGTGGACCACGCTGGGATCCGCAAGGGTGGAAGTGTCACCGAGGCTGCCGAACTCGCTTTCGGCGACCTTGCGCAGGATGCGTCGCATGATCTTGCCCGATCGCGTCTTCGGCAGGCCGGGCGCGAACTGAATGACGTCCGGCGACGCGATCGGGCCGATCTCCTTGCGGACGTGGGCCACCAACTCCTTGCGCAGCGCATCGGACGGTGTTTTCCCCGCCATCAGGGTCACGTAGGCATAGATACCCTGGCCCTTAAGGTCGTGCGCGTAGCCAACGACGGCCGCCTCCGAGACGCTCTCGTGTGCAACGAGTGCGCTCTCGACCTCCGCCGTGCCCATACGATGGCCCGACACGTTGATGACGTCGTCGACCCGACCAGTAATCCAGTAATAGCCGTCGCCGTCGCGCCTGCAGCCGTCGCCGGTGAAGTACTTGTTGGGATAAGTCGAAAAGTAGGTTTCCTCAAAACGTTTGTGGTCGCCATAGACCGTACGCATCTGGCCGGGCCAGGAATCGGCAATCACCAGATTGCCTTCGCAGGCGCCTTCGAGCACATGACCGGCGGAATCGACGATCTCGGGCCGCAAGCCGAAGAAGGGGCGTCCAGCCGAGCCGGGCTTCAAGTCCGTTGCGCCAGGCAGCGGCGTAATCAGAATACCGCCGGTCTCGGTCTGCCACCAGGTGTCAACAATCGGGCAGCGTCCCTCGCCGACGACGCGGTGATACCATTCCCAGGCCTCGGGATTGATCGGCTCGCCGACCGAACCGAGCAGTTTCAGCGTCTTGCGGCTGGTTCCCTTCACCGGCTCCTCGCCCGCTGCCATGAGCGAGCGGATGGCAGTCGGCGCGGTATAGAAAATATTGACCTTGTGCTTATCGACGACATCCCAGAAGCGCGAGATCGAGGGATAGGTCGGAACACCTTCGAACATCAGGGTCGTCGCGCCGTTGGCGAGCGGCCCATAGACGATGTAGCTGTGCCCCGTCACCCAGCCGACATCGGCCGTGCACCAGTAGATATCGCCATCGTGATAGTCGAAGACGTATTGATGCGTCATCGAGGCAAAGACCAGATAGCCGCCCGTGGAATGCAACACGCCCTTGGGCTTGCCGGTTGAGCCCGATGTGTAGAGGATGAACAATGGGTCTTCGGCCTTCATCTCCTGAGCCTTGCATTCGGCGGTGACCTTGGCCGCTTCCTCATGATACCAGAAATCGCGCCCGGAAATCATCTGCACTTGCCCGCCGGTGCGCTTGACCACGATGATCGCCGCGACGGCGCCTGGAATTTTGTTGGCGGCCTCGTCGGCATTGACCTTAAGCGGCACCTTCTTGCCGGCGCGCAGGCCCTCGTCCGCCGTGATCAGTATCTTGGAGTTGCCGCCCTCGATGCGGCCGGCTAGCGCTTCCGGTGAGAAGCCGCCAAAGACAATTGAGTGCACCGCGCCGATCCGGGCGCAGGCGAGCATCGCGTAGGCGGCCTCGGGAATCATGGGCAGATAGATCGTGACCGTGTCGCCTTTCTTGACGCCGTGTGCTTTCAGCACATTGGCAAAGCGACATACGTCATCGTGCAGCTGCCGATAGGTGATGCTTCTGGACTCCTTGGGATCGTCACCTTCCCAAATGATGGCGACCTGGTCGGCGCGCTTGGCCAGATGGCGGTCGATGCAGTTGAGTGAGGCATTGGTGGTGCCGTCGGCGAACCATTCGATCGAGACATTGCCAGGCGCAAATGACGTGCGCTTCACCCGCGTATAGGGCTTGATCCAATCGATGCGCTTGCCGTGGTCGCCCCAGAAGCCTTCCGGCTCGCGCACTGACTGGGCGTACATGTCACGATACTTGGCATCATCGACATGGGCCCGCGCCGGCCAGTCTTCAGGAACCTTGTAGAGCATTTCCGACATCTTCCGCTCCCTGCGTTGTCGGGACAAGCCCGTTTGCAATATCTCAGCTCAAGCAGCCGGGCTGACGTACCCGAAGCGCGGCTTCAGTGCGTGACAGCCCCGGCCGCGCCAATGCCGGTCTGGCAGCGCACATATTGCGCGTCGAATCCGCTGCGGTCGGCCCTCGCCCGGGCGCTGCGGTCCAAGACCGAAAACAGCCAAATGCCGGCAAATGCGAGGGTGATCGAGAACAGCGCCGGATTATCGAGCGGGACGGGCGCCGACCCCTTGGGGTTGCCGAGCGTTGCTTCCCACACGGCCGGTGACAGGATGACGCCAACGACGGCGCTGATCAAACCGAGGAAACCGCCGATCATTGCCCCCCGCGTGGTCAGACCTTTCCAGAAGATCGACATGACCAGCACGGGGAAATTGCATGACGCTGCGATTGCGAAGGCAAGTCCGACCATGAAGGCGACATTCTGGTTCTCGAAGATGATGCCCAGGATGATCGCCAGCACGCCCAGGAACAGTGTCGCAATCTTCGAGACACGGATTTCGTCCTGCTCATCGGCCGTCCCGCCCTTGATCACCATAGCGTAGATGTCATGGCTGATCGACGAGGCACCAGCGAGCGCCAGGCCCGATACCACCGCGAGGATGGTGGCGAACGCCACGGCTGAGATGAAGCCGAGGAACACGTTGCCGCCAACGGCGTCGGCAAGATGTATCGCCGCCATATTTGAGCCGCCCTTGATAGCTGCGATCCCGCTCTTGGTCTTTTCCAGAATGCTCGCATCAAGAAAGGCCGTATCAGTCGAGACCAGCACGATGGCGCCGAAGCCGATGATGAAGGTCAGGATATAGAAGTAGCCGATGAAGCCGGTCGCATAAAACACGGACTTGCGCGCAGCTTTGGCGTCCTTCACCGTGAAGAAGCGCATCAAGATGTGTGGGAGCCCCGCCGTACCGAACATTAGGGCCAAGCCTAGGGAGATCGCCGACAGCGGATTGGAGATCAGGCTACCCGGCTCCATGATCGCCGTCTTCTTGGGATGCACCTCCGTTGCCTTGGCAAACAGCGCTTCGGGGCTGAAGCCGAATTTGTACAGGACCGCGCCGGCCATGAATGTTGCACCCAACAACAGCAGCACGGCCTTGATGATCTGTACCCAGGTCGTTGCTTTCATGCCGCCGAATGTCACGTAGATCATCATCAGGCCGCCGACCAGGACGACGGCCATCCAATAGTCAAGACCGAACAGCAGCTGGATCAACTTGCCGGCGCCGACCATCTGCGCGATCAGGTAGAAGGCGACGGTGACCAGCGAGCCGCAGGCTGCGAGAATACGGATCTCGGTCTGCCCGAGCCGGAACGAGGTAACGTCAGCAAATGTGAACTTGCCAAGATTACGTAGCTGCTCGGCGATCAGAAACGTGACGATGGGCCAGCCGACCAGCCATCCTACCGAGTAGATGAGGCCATCGTATCCGGAGGTATAAACCAGGCCCGAGATGCCGAGGAACGAGGCCGCCGACATGTAATCTCCCGCGATCGCGAGGCCGTTCTGGAAACCGGTGATGCCGCCGCCGGCAGAGTAGAAATCCGCGGCCGAAGCTGTCTGTTTTGCTGCCCAATAAGTGATGCCGAGGGTTAGGGCGACGAAGGCGACGAACATGCCGATGGCGACTGAATTTAACGACTGCTTGGTGCCGCCGTCGATGGCCCCGGCCGCAAGCGCGAGCGTGGGCAGGCTGGCAAACATTGCTATCGCGAGTACAAAGGAGAGCTTTTTCATGGCCGCTATCTCTCGATGATTCGACGGATCAGGGTGTCGTATGCGGAATTGGCCTTGCTGACATAGATGCCCGTGAGCACGAACGCCGACACAATGACGAACAGGCCGATCGGAATACCGATGGTTGTCACGCCCGCGCCCAGCCGGATGCCAAGGAATTTTGGCGCATAGGCGACCAGCAGGATGAAGCCGAAGTAGATGACCAACATGATCAGCGACAGCGTCCAACCGAGGGACGACCGTCGGCGCACCAGCTCCTGGTAGTTGGGATCCTGTTTGATCTTTTCGTGGCTGTTTCCATCCATCTTGGTCCTCCCGAAAATTCGCGGATTTTGGAAGACCATAGAGAAGGAACGGGCACGACAGCTTGATGTGGATCAATCGATCTTCACATGGCTCGGATACAGGAGAGCCGATCCGGCATTTCTTGATGCCCGCTACAAGGAGACATTGGGCGCATCACCACCTCACGACGTGCCGTTTGCGGTCTATCGGCGGATCGCACGGCCTCACACATTCGGGGCACACGCGGTCAGCTGCATCGGCAAGTTGTCGCGCAATCTCTTCCATCAGAACTGCATGATCCCACCCAGTGCCGTCGCTCTTGACGAGATTTCTGGCACGATAAAAGGCATGGGTCTCGGCGGCATCGTCACCGATGCGTATAGTCACGTTCGGATGGAAAGGGCAAACCGCTGTAGCCCGCGTCGTCAACAGCGCATGTCGCACGGCCAACTGTAGATTGTCGGCGCTGGCGTCTACTGACATCAGAGCCTCCCGTTTCAACGTGAATCTGTCGCGTTCATGCGACGAGCGCTTCGAAGAGCGAGGTCGCTACCTTATTTACTGGTTGTAAGCCGTCGATGCTCTTGAGAATTCCCTTCGCTCGATAATAGTCGGCGAGCGGTGCAGTTTGCCTGCGGTATTCATCCAGGCGGATTCTCAATGCGCCTTCCGTGTCGTCCACTCTTGCAGTCTGTCCGTTAGTCGTGGCTTCTTTTGCTCGATTGAGAATGCGACCTAACAAGACTTCTTCATCCACCTTCAACTCAACCACGCAGTCGAGATTGAGCCCGTTCGTCAGCAGGATGTCATCAAGCGCCGCGGCCTGAGCAATGGTGCGAGGAAATCCGTCGAGTATGAATCCGTTCTTCGCATCAGGCCGAAGAATGCGCTCAGCTACTACGGCCACTACAAGCTCGTCCGGTACAAGCTCACCACGTTCCATCATCGCCTTGGCTTTTCTCCCAATCGGAGTTTCTGCCGACACGGCGGCGCGCAGCATATCGCCGGTGGACAATTCCGGAATTCCTAACCGTTGAGCCAATCGTGTCGCCTGAGTTCCCTTCCCGGACCCGGGCGGTCCCAATAGAACAATCCTCATTTTGTATTGTCTCCTCCCTCGATCGCGGTAACTGAACTTCACTGGCTCAAAAAGGGCGTCGAATTGACCATCGTGGCCGGGCGCCGCGGCCGAACGGGCCAAGCCTAGTTGGAGCCCCAAACGAAAATCGCCGGGGCTCCTGCCAACTCCTGAGCTGCCCGCGTCGAGCGGTCGGCACCCTCTCTGGGCAGTTCGGCGGTGACGTTAGTGACATTATTGCCCTCGCTAAACGCCGCATTGAGCGATATCAAAAGGTTCGTCGACGTGACCTGACGAACGACGCCGTACGGACCCAAGAGGTGATCGAATGAGAGGATTGCGATACCAATCGTTTCTTCTGTACATCCAACGAATTTGCCCCAGGCGAATCAATCCGGACCAGGGCATGCTTCTTATAGCTGTTATGATCGGTTTGACCCTATCGCCGGCGATGGGGGCCGATGCGGATCATGGTGCGGAACTCGCAAAACGTTGGTGCGCTTCCTGTCACGTCGTCAGCAGTGATCAGAAGCAGGCAAGCGCAGATGTCCCCCCGTTCGCCGCATTAGCTCAGAGATCGGATTTCAGCGCAGAGAAACTGGCGTTCTTTCTGCTAGAGCCGCATCCCAAGATGCCGAACTATCCGCTCAGCCGAAACGAAGCAGGCGATATCGCCGCCTATATCGGATCGCTACGAAAGTGAGGCGCATCCAGCGCCACCCCGCGCCATGTTCTCAATCGCGCCGAGACTAACGGTTCCGTTTCGACTGACTTAGCTGCGCTGGACCGAACACGCAGCCGAAGCCGAGAAAAGGTCATGCATTCACCTGGCGCAAGTCCGATTTCCGAAAGCCAACTATGGTGGGTAAGCAGTCCAACCACCGGCATGCTCGTGCTTGGTCGATAACCTTATCGCTTAACTTGCTGCCTTCATGTCCTCTGGCGATTCCATGTAAAAGCCCGAATAACTATCGACGAAACAGAGATGGTCATGGACCTCCTTGACCCCGGCGGTATTCTCCGCTGCAACAATCGCCGCTCGTCGCGAGTGCTCATCGATAACGAGCCCATGCAAATGCGCGACCCCATGCCGGACCGTGACCTGGAATCCAATCGGCCGCCAATTGGTCGCGTAGACCTCCCGAGTGATGCGGTTGCGGATATGGTCATCATCGGTGGTAGGATCTGGAATCTCGCGTGCCATACTGGCGACGGCTTGAAGGATATTCGATCGCGTGACAATGCCGACGAGCGATTTGGCGCGCATCACGGGTAGCCGCTTGATGTCGTGTTTCTCCATAAGACGCACGAGTTCGTCAAGAGGCGCATTGTCTTCCACCATAATCGGATCGCGCGTCATCACGTCCTCTACCTTGCGTCCATGTTCATGGACGAAGTCACCAGCGACCCGACCGGGACCGACGAATATTTCAAGCCAGTTCGGCCGCTTGCGCTCGGTGTCAATCTCTTTGCGATGAAGGAAATCGCTCTGAGACACGATACCCAGCAGCGTCCCATCGGAATCCAACACTGGGAGGCCGCTGATATGGCAACGCAGCATGATGTTTGCTGCATCCACGATCGTCGTGTACGGAGTGACGGTAATCACGTCCTTCGTCATAATCTGGTGAGCTCGCATGAGAGATCTCCTTCAGTATCAGTATTTTCTGATCTTACCGCTATCGCTCCAAAGGATGTTGATCTCGCTCAACTTTAAGCGGCGGCCTGGTGGTCTCCTTGACGTGTATCAATCGTGAGATGCGCATCTCGAATAGCATTCCGATTGGAACAGGAGGCATCGAAATGCGCGCGCATCAGGTCATGACCCGCAAGGTGATATCGGTAAAGGTCGATACACCTATCATCGAAGCTGCAAGGCTGATGCTGCAACATCATGTCAGCGGCCTTCCGGTGGTCGACGACACGGGCGGGCTTCTCGGAATTATCTCTGAAAGCGATTTCATGCGCCGCAGTGAAATCGGCACGCAAGGGCCGTGCATTCGGTGGCTGGACTTCCTGATGGGGCCGGGAAAATCTGCCGTGGAGTTCGTGCGCGAGAGCGGCCGCAAGGTGGGCGAGATCATGACACGGGACGCTCTCTTCACCGCGACGGAAGACATGCCACTTGATGAACTCGTAGGATTGATGGGACGTCAGAATGTAAAGCGTTTGCTCGTTGTTCGCGCGGACAAGCTAGTCGGGATTGTGACGCGTTCGGACCTGCTACGAGCCGTCGCAAGTCTTGCTCGGGATGTCCCGGATCCAACTGCCGATGACGATCACATTCGCAAGCGCGTGATCTCGTCAATCGAGAAAAACGAATGGCAACCGGCCCAGCTTGGGGTCGCCGTGCGGGACGGAATTGTTAACCTAAGCGGCATGATCACTGACGAGCGCTTTCGTCAAGCGACGATCGTGGCGGCTGAGAACGTTGCCGGCGTCAAGCTGGTTCACGACCATCTCTACTTTCTCGACACCGTGTCCGGGATTTCATTCCGCTCGCCGGAAGATGAGGGTTGGTCAAAGGCCAGCTAATGCAGTGACGGGGACGAGGTAATTATAGTGAGCGAGATGTTGCGTGACCGCGCGGAAGAACTTTTACGAAATGGTCGCGGGGATCAAAAATTATGTAAGGTCAAATTGCTTAGAAGCGAGTTGGAGACAAGCGCTGCACCTGGGTGCGGTTCTGTTCAGGACAACGATACAGAGATGTTCGTCTTTGGCCGGTTGATGGTGGCTAAGCCGACGCGCAGGTGTCTTGCTGTGCTCGAGTCCAAGAGCCCCGACCGATCCTGATCGGTGCTCCGTCCTTCATGTCAAAATAATAGGACTGCATTGGTCACTCTCAGGGATAGGAAATGAGGCACGCGTACACCCCCAGACTCGCAGAGTCGGAGGGCATCCGCAAATCGAGCGTCCAGGGACGTCGGCTCCGAACCTACAGCCGCCAACTTCCCTTACGCAGACTGAGATTAACGAAAGCCGCGGCGAACAAGCTTGTCCTACATCAATCAAATGCCTAGATGGGCGACCTGTGAGTATTCTGATGCGGCGGGCGCAACATCTCCGAGCAATGGCGGGCAATCATGGTTTCCTCGCTCGTAGGAATGACGCGGACATCCACCCTGCTGTTCGCAGCGCTGATGCATTCGCTCGCCTGATCATTCGCCGAACGGTTGACCTGCACTCCCAGCCATTGCAACCGTTCGCATATTTGCTGCCTTATCTCGGCGCTGTGCTCGCCGACACCGCCAGTGAAAACCAGGCATTCCAGACCGCCCAATGTGCTGGCCATCGCGGCGACGTCCCTAGCGACGCGAAACGTGAATAGCTCGATAGCCTCGGCAGCTCGCGGATCATCGCTGGCGAGCAAGACACGCATGTCGGCGGAAAGGCCGGAGACGCCAAGCAATCCGGATTCCTGATAAAGCACCCGCTCAAGTTCATTGAGTGACATGCCGCGCTGCTGAAGGTACAGCAGCACGCCAGGATCGATGGTGCCACCGCGCGTGCCCATCATCAATCCGTCAAGCGGAGTGAGGCCCATGGTGGTATCGAGGCTTCGGCCGTTGCGCATAGCGCAAAGGCTGGCTCCGTTGCCGAGATGCGCCGCTACGGTGCGCATGCCGGCCAGGTTCGACGAGGTCTTGGCCAAGCAGTTGGCGATGAATTCAAAGGAAAGTCCGTGAAAGCCGTAGCGGCGGATGCCCATCTCTTCGAATCGCCTCGGGATAGCAAAGCGGCTGACGGGTGGCACGAGGGCATGATGGAAAGCGGTGTCGAAGCAGGCAATTTGTGTGAGGCCGGGCTGCAGCGACCTGATGGCCCGCATCGGCGACAAGCAGCGCGGCTGGTGCAAAGGCGCAAGCGGCGTCAGGGCGGCCATCGCGTCGATGGTGTTGTCGGTGACTTCGGCTGGACCGTCGAAATCGCGTCCGCCGTGAACGACGCGATGCCCGACGGCGGCTAACGTGCCGCCGGCGAGATAGTCATTGCTCCAATTCAGGATATCGGCGAGCAGGGTATCGCCGTTATTGTCGGCTGGTGCGCCTCGCCTCTCGAACAAGTGATTACCGGCGGCGTCGGTCACGGTGAAGCCTGGCTTGGTCCCGTGTTCGTCGAGCAGACTTTTGCAGAGCAAGCGCGGCTCAGTCCTCGAAATATCGAACAATCCAAATTTGATGCTGGAGGAGCCGGCATTCAGGACCAAGACTGCGTCGCACATCATCGATATTCCTGACATGGCAGGCGAGGCAATCGTCAGTCCCCGCCTGGGGCCGAAGCTTGCCCAGCCGCGCTGCTTGGCCAGACCCAGTTACGAACTTGCGGCATGTCTTCGCCGTGTTCGCGGACGTAGTGCGAATGTTCGATCAATGCATCGCGAAACTGCTGCTTGATATGGGCAGCAGCGATGCCGAGGCCGGGAACGCGTTCGATGACCTCGATCGCCAGATGAAACCGGTCAAGCTCGTTCAGCACCACCATGTCGAACGGTGTTGTCGTGGTGCCTTCTTCCTTAAAGCCGCGGACGTGCATTCCGGCGTGGTTGGTCCGATTATAGGTCAGGCGGTGGATAAGGTAGGGATAGCCGTGATAGGCAAAAATCACCGGCCTGTCGCGGGTGAAGATGCCATCGAAATCGCGCTCGCTAAGGCCGTGCGGATGCTGCTCGTTCGGCTGCAGCGTCATGAGATCGACCACGTTGACAACGCGGATTTTCAGCTCGGGCAGGGATTTTCGAAGCAAGTCTACCGCAGCCAGCGTTTCGAGCGTCGGAACGTCGCCGGCACAGGCCATCACGACATCCGGCTCGGAGCCTTCGGTTTCGCTACCGGCCCATCTCCAGATTCCGATGCCCGCGTCGCAATGCGTCGCTGCCTGCTGCATAGTCAGCCACTGCGGCGAGGCCTGTTTGCCGGCGACAATCACGTTGATCCTGTCATAGGTCCGCAGGCAATGGTCGGTGATCCAGAGCAGGGTATTGGCGTCAGGTGGAAAGTAAACGCGTACAATGTCGGCCTTCTTGTTGGTGACGAGGTCGACAAAACCCGGATCCTGATGACTGAAGCCGTTGTGATCCTGCTGCCAGACGTGCGACGTCAGGAGATAGTTGAGCGAGGCGATCGGGCGTCGCCATGGCAGGCTGCGCGAAACTTTCAACCATTTGGCGTGCTGGTTGAACATAGAGTCCACGATGTGGATGAAAGCCTCGTAGCAGGAGAAAAGGCCGTGCCGGCCGGTGAGCAGATATCCCTCAAGCCAACCCTGGCAGAGGTGCTCGCTCAGCACCTCCATCACCCGGCCGTCTTGGGCGAGATGAACATCATAAGGCTCAGTCCCCTCCATCCATACCCGCTCGGTTGCCTCGAACACCGCATCGAGACGATTTGATGCGGTTTCATCCGGCCCCATGATCCTGAAGTTCCGCGCCTCAGCGTTCAGGCGCACTACGTCGCGAAGGAAGCGCCCCATCAAGCGCGTCGCCTCGGCATTGACGCCACCGGACCGGGGCACATCAACCGCATAGTCCTGAAAGTTCGGCAGCTTCAGGTCGCGTTTCAACAATCCGCCGTTAGTATGGGGATTGGCGCCCATTCGTCGCTCTCCGGTTGGCGCAAGCGCCTGTAATTCAGGGAGGAGGCGGCCAGTGTCGTCGAACAAGGTCTCGGGCTGGTAGCTGCGCATCCATCGCTCGAGGAGTTCAAGATGCTGGGGATTTTCGCGTGGATTGGCGATCGGAACCTGATGGGCGCGCCAGAACCCTTCGACCTTTAACCCATCGACTTCCTTGGGGCCGGTCCAACCCTTAGCACTGCGGAGCACGATCATCGGCCATTTTGGGCGGTCGCTCGTCGTACGTCCGTTGCGCGCGTTTCGCTGGACCGAACGAATGCTCTCGATGGCCCGATTCAGTACCTCGGCCATCTGCCGATGCATCAGCCCGGGCGCGTCACCTTCCACGAACAGGGGTTCGTGACCATAGCCGGCAAAGAGCTGACGGATCTCGTCGTCGTCCATCCGGCCGAGCACGGTCGGGTTGGCGATCTTATAGCCGTTAAGATGAAGGATCGGCAGAACCGCGCCGTCATGGACGGGGCTCAGAAACTTGTTGGAATGCCATGAGGCCGCGAGCGGCCCGGTTTCGGCTTCGCCGTCACCCACCACGCAGGCAACGATAAGGTCGGGGTTGTCGAAAGCTGCGCCATAGGCGTGCACCAGCGCGTAACCGAGTTCGCCACCCTCGTGGATCGACCCCGGCGTCTCCGGGGCGACGTGACTGGGGATGCCGCCCGGGAAGGAGAACTGCCGGAACAGACGTCGCAGACCATCGGTATCCCGACTGACATCGGGATAGATCTCGCCGTAGGAGCCTTCCAGATAGGCATTGGCGACGACGCCAGGGCCGCCATGGCCGGGCCCGCAAACGTAAATGACATTGAGATCCAGGGCACGGATCGCACGATTGAGGTGAGCGTAGATGAAGTTTAGCCCAGGTGTCGTCCCCCAATGTCCCAGCAGGCGCGGTTTGATGTGCTCTGGCCGCAGCGGTTCCTTCAGCAGCGGATTATCAAGCAGATAAATCTGACCGACCGACAGATAGTTGGCGGCGCGCCAGTAGCGGTCCAGCAAGTTCAGGTCATCGATATTCGGCAGCTCATCGTTCGCTCTTGTCATTCCCATCTCGATCCCTCCGGGACGGCCTCCGTATCAACCGGATCGAAGGCCAATCGATCCGTCCCGCCAGTCAAAAAGGTCCGCATTGATGGTCTATGCGGGGAGCAGAGTAGGACGCGGTTGGCGTGGTCCATCTAGAGTTCGCGTCGCGCTTTCCATGCGACGGCGATGGCAGCGGCCCCGATAATCAACGTAATCATCAGCAAGGTTTGCATGATGCCAAAATTCAAAGCGTCGCGCGCGACGAACAGCGAGGTGATCGCCGCGGCAACTGCCGAGAGGAAACGAAAAAGCCAAGCCATTTTGAAGCCATTTCTATCTGTACGTTACTGTAGCGCGACGGGTCATGATTTGATGGGCGCGCATGGTGATCGCCAGTTCGATGCCGTCTTACAGCCGGCGGAATGCCGCCGATTTGCGCGGCATTCTGCCAACTTTGGTCAGGCGGCGGTCTTGAACTCAATTTTTTTGCTCTGCTTGGGGGCAGGCTTCTGCACCGTCACCTTCAGAACGCCGTTAGCGATCTCGGCCGAAATATCCTCGACCTTGACGCCAGAGGGCAGTTCGACCAAACGCGAGAACGAGCCATAGCTGCGTTCGACTAGGTGATAATCCTTGTTCTTCTCCTCGCGTTCGTTCTTCTTTTCACCGCGAATGGTGAGGAGATTGTCGGCAACGTTGAGCTCGACATCCTTCTTCTCCAGTCCCGGGAGCTCGGCGGTAATCTCGATCACCTTGTCGGTCTCGCTGATATCCATGCTGGGCATAGTCGTCGCGGCGAGGCCAGGAAGATTGCGTGTGACGCCTTCAAAGAGCCGATCGATCTCTTGCTGCAGAAGTGAGAACGGATTGGTTTCGCGGCGGGTCACAGCACGCTGGGTTCCAACTGGGATCACGGATTTCGCATTCATGTGCACCTCCTGATAAAAGCGTACCGGCATGCGCATATTAAGAGAGGCGAGCCCTGCTTCTTTGACGAGGGTCAAACTTGAAGAACGTGTATCTTGCACACGCTTGCGTGAGAGATGAGAGGGCGAGAGATGCACGCAATGGTCCTGACGGCACCTGGAGCGCCGCTTCGGCTGAGGCGCGGCAGGATCCGGCGCCCGGGCGTGGAGATGTGCGCGTGAAGGTCGGCGCCTGCGGCGTATGCCGGACCGATCTGCACGTCGTCGAAGGAGAATTGCCTGATATTGTCTATTCGGTCGTTCCCGGCAGGAAGCGGAGCGGGCAGAGCCCGCGAGCCTGGCGTGCAAGCTCGGCGTCCGCTTCGTCGGCCTGTTCCTGACTGCGGATCTGGCGACCCGGCTGGCGCGGATCGAGCAGCGCAAGAGCGATGCATCCGATGCGACGCGGGATATTGTCTTGATGCAGGAGACCTTCGCGATCGGCGCGGTGGATTGGCACATGGTCGATGCCTCGGGTACGCCTGGTCAGTCGCTGAGCAGCGTTCGTGGGTTGTTGCTTGATTCGGGGCCGGGCGAGGCCTGAAGATGGCGAGGCGCCCAACCAAGACGTCCTGCTGGCGCGAGACCTCTGCGGCAAGTGGCCCCGATTGCGTAACCGCATTCCAGAAGAGCGGCAGCTCGGCGAATTAAGGTCATCAAGGCGCGTCCCAGCACGGCGAACGCCGATGATGCCCAAGGCGGTGCATCAGATCCGCGTCGCGGCCACGCGGATGCGCACAGCCGTGGCGCTCTTCGCGCCGATCCCAGTCGATGCGAAATGGCGACATTTCCCCAGTTTGATGTGCATCAACGTCGACCGGGCACCCGTGAGTTACGCTCCACGCAGAAACCAAGGGGCCGAGCGTCCTCGCGAATGTTTGGGAGAACGGCGATGTTCAGGAACATTCTGGCTCATATTCCCTCGGAGCGTCCGGTCAGGCCGGTGATTGAGGTCGCCATCGCATTGGCGATGGCGCGCCGGTCGCATCTCGATGCGGTGGCCATCGGCTATGAATCGATGGGCGGCGTCGGAATGTTGGTGGGGAGCGGTGGAGCCGCCATTGCCTCCGCAGTGGGGGCCGAACAGGAGCGGGCCCAGGAAAGGGCCGACGCGGCGATTTCGGTTTTCAAGGTCGAGGCCAAACTCGCCGAAATTGCCTATGGCATCAGGAGTTTCGCGGCGATCCCGGCCGAAGCCGGAGAAGCCATCGGAGCGCTTGCGCGGCTTTACGACATGACCATCGTGCTCCAGCCCGACTCGTCGAAATCCAGGTACGACAATGACATTCCGGAGGCCGTCCTGTTCAATTCCGGCGGTCCGATGCTGATGGTTCCCTACACCCACAAGGGGCCGCTCGACACGCACCATGTCGGGATCGCCTGGGACGGCAGCCGTCTCGCCGCCCGTGCGTTGCGCGATGCGATGCCGTTTCTAATGGGCGCGAAAGCAGTGACCGTGATTGCGGTTAACGAGGAAGCAGGCGAGGCATCCTCGGACCAACTCGTAGGCCATTTGGCCCGGCGTGGCGTCGCAGCGAGGGTCCAACGGCTGGCCGTGGAGCGCGGCGATGTTCAAGCAGCCATTCTATCGATTGCAGCCGAGAGCAATATGGGTCTGCTGGTGATGGGCGGATATGGCCATTCGCGATTGCACGAGCGAATTCTCGGCGGCGTCACACGAGGCATGTTCGAATCGATGACCGTGCCGGTGCTGATGTCACACTGATCTGATTTCGATCCGTTCGTTCACAAGGGAAAAAGCATGACCGTACACAACCACGCCGTCGTCTGGGTCGATCACCGCGTCGCCAAGGTTTTCTACCTGGGCCTGGAGACCGTCGACGAGCGGGCCATTCATGCCGACCTGGCAAGGCCGCATCTGCATCACAGGGCTAACACGATCGGCTCCGGCAAGGTCGAGGACGATCCGGCCTTTTTTCCGCGGATCGATGAGGCGCTGGAACATTGCGAGGCGGTCCTTGTCGTGGGTCCCGGAAACGAGAAGACGCTGCTGCTGAAGCATCTGAAGGAGAGCTGTCGTGCGCCCGGGGATCGCGACCTTCGCGCCAAGTCCTGCGATCACCCGACTGACCGCGAAATCGTCGCGCTCGGGCGCCGTCACTTCCATCTCGGCGAGCCCGTGCGTTGAAATCGGGCGTGGGCTGACCGGCCGCTATCCCGCCAGTTTGATGCATCTCAATGTCCGCCCGATGACTGTCGGTATCGTTTCCCAGACCCCAGAAATCGAAGGGAGATTGTCATGGCAGAGCTATCTGAACGGGCCGTATCCGATTCCTCCCAATCATCCGTCAACGGGGAGGCGCAAGCCTCCAAATTGAACCAGAGTGCACTGGAGTTCATGTTCGGCGCGCAAAGGATGATGTTTGAGGAGTTCGTTTTCTTCACCGACGAGATGCTGGAGCGAGCGCGTACCGAAATGCATCTTTTTTCGGAGTTCGCGGCGAAGTCGGCGGGCGCGAATTCCGTCAAGGACATCAAGACGATGTGTCAGGAATGCGGGCAGCATCAGCTCGACTTCCTTCGCCGCGACTCCGAACGGCTGTTCAAGCATGGCGAGCGGATGATAGCGACCACGTCGAACCTGATTAGCGGCGTTCGCTGAACTGATCGGCCAAATGCCATGCAGCCGAAATCAACACTGCCAACGGCGGAGGTGACCGTTCTGCCACTCCGTGCCCGTGCCGCGGACCTGGGCGACGACCGGCAATCCGCCGTGCCGGCCGAACTGCCAGTTGCGCCCGTAACGCAAGTCGTGGACGGCGAGACATATCAGGCCGATCGCGCCCTTCATGCAATGCTGGCGCGCCTGAGCGGCGGCATCTCGCCGGCGGCGCTGCTGTTGGCCTATACAGACTGGCTTTCGCATTTCGCCTCGTCGCCGCAGCGACAGATCGAGATTTCGCAGGACGCGCTGGTCGAAGGGAAGCGGTTTCTTGAAGCCGTACAGCACTTCTATTCGCCCGGGCAGGGAGGGTGGTCGCTGATCAGGCCGCAAGCGCAGGACCGGCGCTTCGATCGGCCGGATTGGGAACATCCACCATTCAATCTGATGGCGCAGGCGTTTCTCTTGGGCCAACAATGGTGGCACAATGCTACCACGGGCGTGCGCGGCGTGGCGAAGCAGAACGAGGCCATCGTCGAGTTTTCGGTCCGGCAGATGCTGGACGTGTTGTCGCCCTCCAATTTTGCCGCGACCAATCCGGAAGTGCTGCGGAAATCGTTCGAGAGCGGCGGCAAGAATTTCGTGCGAGGCTGGCGAAATTTCTGCACCGACTGGATGAGCCTGGCGTCCGCGGGTCTTGGACCTGTCAAAACCGGCGATTTCGTTGTCGGCGAAACCGTCGCGACGTCGCCCGGCAAGGTGGTGTTCCGCAACGAATTGATCGAGCTGATCCAGTATTATCCGACCACCAAACAGGTGCATCCGGAACCTATCCTGATCGTGCCGGCCTGGATCATGAAGTACTACATTCTCGATCTGTCGCCGCAGAACTCGCTGGTGAAGTATCTCACTGGCGAAGGCTTCACCGTCTTCATGGTTTCGTGGCGCAATCCGGACGCGACCGACCGTGAAATCGCCTTCGATGACTATCGAAAGCTCGGCGTCAAGGCTGCGCTCGACACGATCGGCGATATCGTGCCCGATCGCCAGGTTCATGCGCTGGGCTATTGCCTGGGTGGAACGCTGTTGTCGATATCAGCTGCGACCATGGCGCGGGATGGCGACGACCGCTTGAAGTCGATAAGCTTGCTTGCCGCGCAAACGGATTTCACCGAGGCCGGCGAGCTGACGCTATTCATCAACGAGAGCCAGGTCGCGTTCCTCGAAGACATGATGTGGGAGCGCGGCGTGCTCGACACCACGCAGATGGCAGGTGCATTCCAGCTGCTGCGTTCCAACGATCTGATCTGGTCGCGGCTCACCCGCGACTATCTAATGGGAGAGCGGGCGGTGCCGAGCGATCTGATGGCGTGGAATGCCGACGCCACCCGCCTGCCATACCGGATGCACTCGGAATATTTGCGCAAGCTGTTTCTCAACAACGACCTCGCCGGGGGCCGATACGTTGTCGAGGGAAAGCCGATCTCGCTGTCGGATATTCACACCCCGACGTTCGTGGTCGGGACGCTTCGCGATCACGTCGCGCCGTGGAAATCCGTCTACAAGATTCACTACCAGGTCGATGCCGACGTGACCTTCCTTCTCACCAGCGGCGGCCATAACGCGGGTATCGTGGCGCCTCCTAGCGAGCAGGGCCACACCTATCGGGTCAAGACCGAGGCGGCGGATGCGACCTATACTGGTCCCGACGAATGGCTGAAGACGGTGCCGGTGGTCGAAGGATCGTGGTGGCCGGAATGGACAAAATGGTTGGCGGCACGATCCGGTGAGCCATCCGAGCCGCCGCACATGGGCACCAAAGTTGCGGACGAGAACAATCTGCCCGATGCGCCGGGCGACTACGTGCGTCACTGATCGCGCATCTGGGAAGCCGTCGATCTATTGGCGGACCGGACAGCTTGAAACGCCCAGAGCGGCATAAAGCGGGCAACTCCTGAAAAACGCCGTCGCAAGCGGCACCAGCCCGAGCAGCCCGGCCCAGCGCTATCCCTCGATGGCAAGACCGTCCTGTAACGCATAGGCGACCAGCGCCAATCCCAACACGATCCGCACGTACTGATCAATGGTCCCGATATTTACCTGCATGGCACTGCTCCCTCGGATGTGCCTCGGTGAAACCGAAGTAAGTTCTCATGCGAAGTCGGTGCCGGCTTTGATCTGTCTCAACAATGAGTTGGCTACGACGGATACGGAAGACGAGAGCGGATTTGTCATCAGGCCGAGACCGGTGCCGGGCTATCTTGCCGCGCTAGAAACACATTGTGTGGGATACCTTCACAGGGCCCGCGACCCACCGGGTATTGAACACCGATGTCCACCTATCGCCTGAAGAATCTGCTTTCGCCGCATTCCGTCGCGCTGGTCGGGGCCAGTCCGCGCCATGGCTCGGTCGGCCGCGCCATTCTCAACAATATTCGCAAAGCCCAATTCAAGGGCGAATTCGGCCTCGTCAATCCGCGCTATCACGAGATCGATGGTGTCGCGACCGTCGGCAGCATCGCAAAACTGGCTTTTGCGCCGGAGCTCGTTGTCCTGACCGCGCCGGCTCGTGCCATCGCAGGCCTGATCGATGAGGCGGGCCGCCGCGGTACGGCAGGCGCCGTCATTGTCAGTGCCGGACTCGGTCACGGTCCGGGTTCGCTGGCGGATGCAGCGGAGCGCGCCGCGCAAAAACACGGCATGCGGCTGATCGGACCGAATTGCCTGGGCATCATGATGCCTTGCGTCAGTCTCAATGCGAGCTTTTCCGCGCATATGCCGGCCGCGGGAAATCTGGCGCTGATCTCGCAGTCCGGCGCCATTGCCGCGGGCATGGTGGACTGGGCGGCACAGCGGGCCGTTGGATTCTCCGGAATCGTGTCGATCGGCGATCAGCTCGATGTCGATATCGCCGACCTGCTCGATTACTTCGCGCTGGACGAAAAAACGCATGCCATCCTGCTTTACATCGAGGCGATCAAGGATGCCCGCAAGTTCATGTCGGCGGCGCGAGCCGCCGCGAGAATAAAGCCCGTCGTGGTCGTCAAGTCAGGCCGGATGGCGCAGGGCGCGCGGGCGGCTGCAACCCATACCGGCGCGCTGGCCGGGGCAGACGCCGTCTACGACGCCGCGTTTCAGTGCGCCGGCGTCCTGCGCGTATCGGATCTTCGGGAATTGTTCGACTGTGCCGAAACGCTCGGGCGGCTCAAATCGCCACCCGGAAAGCGGCTCGCGATCCTGACCAATGGCGGCGGCATCGGCGTATTGGCGACTGACCGGCTGGTCGAACTCGGCGGTATTCCCGCCGACATCTCGCCTGCGACCCGCGACAAGCTCGATGCGGTATTGCCCCCGACATGGTCGAAATCGAACCCGGTCGATATCGTTGGCGACTCCGATCCCGCGCGCTATGCCGCGGCGCTCGAAGTGTTGCTGGCCGACGCGAGCAACGACGCCGTGCTGGTGATGAATGTCCAGACGGCGATCGCCCGTGCCGATGATATTGCAGCGGCCGTGATCGGCGTGGTCGGGAAATATCGCGCCGAACGCCGCATGTCGCCGAAGCCCGTGCTGGCGGTCTGGGTCGGGGCGGACCAGTCGATCAGCGATTTGCTGAGCGGCGCAGGCATTCCGAACTATCAAACCGGTGGCGACGCCGTCCTCGGCTTCATGCATCTGGTGCGCCATCGCGAGGTGGTGGAGGCGCTGGCGCAGGTTCCGCCCGCCATGCCGAGCGAATTTGCGCCCGATATCAATGCGGCGCGGCAGATCGTTGCCGCGGCGCTGGCTGACGGCCGCTCCTGGCTCGATCCGATCGAGGTCAAGCGGCTGCTCGACGCCTACGAGATCGCCGTCGTGCCGACGTTTGCCGCCGCCAATGCCGAAGAGGCGGTCGCGCATGCGACCGCAATCTTTGCACAGGGCTCGACCGTCGTGCTCAAGATCACGTCGCGCGACATCGTGCATAAATCCGATGTCGGCGGCGTCGTGCTCAACCTCACCAGCGCCGAAGCGGTGCGCAAGGCGACCGCCGAGATTCTCGCGCGCGCAAGATCGTTGCGGCCGGAGGCGCGGATTTCGGGCGTGATGGTGCAGGCGATGGTGGTGCGGGCGAAGGCGCGCGAACTGATTCTCGGCCTCGCCGACGATCCGACCTTCGGCACCGTGGTCGTGTTCGGCCGCGGCGGCACGGCGGTCGAGATCATCAACGACAAGGCGCTGGCGCTGCCGCCGCTCGACCTGCAACTGGCGCGCAGCCTGATCGAGCGCACCCGCGTCTCGCGGCTGCTCTGCGCCTATCGCGACGTGCCGGCGGTGAAGCCGGACGCCGTCGCGATGGTTCTGGTCAAGCTGGCGCAGATGGCCGCCGACATTCCCGAAATCCGCGGGCTCGACATCAACCCGTTGCTGGCCGATGAAGCTGGCGTGCTCGCCGTCGACGCGCGCGTCGTCATCGGGCGCGTGGAGCGGAAGTTTCGCGGATCGGGCCCGGCGAATTTCGCCGTGCGGCCCTATCCCTCGCAATGGCAGCGTCACATCGAGGTCAAGGACGGCTGGCGCGTATTCGTTCGTCCGATCCGGCCCGAGGACGAGCCGCTGATCCACGAGATGTTGAAGCACGTCACGATGCAGGACTTGCGGCTGCGGTTTTTCGCCCCGATGAAGGAGTTTTCCCATGAATTCATCGCCCGCCTGACCCAGCTCGATTATGCCCGGGCAATGGCCTTTGTCGCGTTCGACGAGGGGACCAACAAGCTGGTCGGCGTGGTCCGGATTCATTCGGACTCGATCTATGAGAGCGGCGAATATGCGATCCTGTTGCAGTCGGACCTCAAGGGCAGAGGACTCGGCTGGACCCTGATGCAGATGATCATCGAATATGCGAAGTCTGAAGGGCTGAAGGCGATCTCCGGCGACATCTTGGCCGAAAACACCGTCATGCTCGCAATGTGCCGCAGCCTCGGCTTCGAGGTGAAGTCGGACCCGGTGGAACACGACATCTGCAACGTCAGGCTGGCTCTCTAACTGTTTTCTAGCGCACCGGCTGAAGCCGCGGAAGACATCGGGCCGCAAGCGCTGGAGTGGCGTGAGATCACGACCACGTTTTCCCGCCCGGTATCCAGGCAGATCCGACGGACTTTCAGCGGAGAACGGGAGGTGTCGGTCTTTCGATCTTCGGGCATTCTTCGCGGGCTTCTTTCCACATTGCGGCACCGGCTACAACCACCAGGGCCATGCCTCCGAGGCCGATCCATTCGATCGATCTCAGGAAAAACGCGAGCTGGAGGTACCATTGCGGCTGTTCGCTGTCGGCGACCGGAACGGCGTCGGGAACAAGAGTTCGACTTGCCAGCCAAGCGGCACCGGCCGTGATGGCGAACAAGAGTAAAAGCTTTAGATAGGTGCGCATCGATTGTCTCCGTTGCGATTGATGCGACGAGCAGCGGCGGTGGTGATCACGCCCGTGCCCAAGGTGCCGGTACCGCTATTGATCATCAGTGCGATAGCAGGATTGGGAGTGGCGGCCTGGACAGCAGGCTCTTGGTGGCGCCGCCCAGGATGAACTCGCGCCATCGCGAGTGCCCATAGGCCCCCATCACGAGAACGTCGATCTTATGCGAAGCCGTGTAGGCTTCGAGAATGTCGCCGATCCCCCGACCGTCGGCGTCGACCTTGTCCAGAACCACGTCGATGCCGTGGCGGACAAGGTTCTTTGCCAGTTCCTCGGCGGAATGCTTGGTATCAAGTTTCTTTTCGTTGATGACGGTAACGATGCGCACCTTCCTGGCTTTTTCGAGCAGGGGCATCGCATCGGAAACAGACCGCGCGGCCGCGCGGCTGAAATCCCAGGCGACTGCCACGGTTCCGAGTTCAAACGGGCGAGGACGAGGGCTCTCGGGCAGAACGAGCGTCGGCCGGCCGGATCCGAATATGACCGCCTCTGCGTACCACTGGTCGTAGCTCTCCGGCACGGGGACGATAGTGAGGTCGCGAAGCCGCGCATAATCCACCAGCAAGTCCGGCACAGCGAAGGTCGGGCTTCTTTCGAGATAGGTTTCGTGCAGAATGCCGGCCTTGTCTGCGGCGGCGGTAAAGGCGGCCAGCATGTCCTTGGCGCTCTTGCGGCTCTTTTCGGCCTCGCCCGCGATGATGCCGGGGACATTGGCAATCGAGCCGGAAAGGAAATGCCCGGGCACCTGCACGTGCACCTCGCAGGCGACGGCGGCAAGGTGAGCGCCGAGGCTTGCGGCGATCGCGACCGCCTCCTCGGTGACCGCGACCGGGGTTGGCTCGGGATAACTCGTCAGTGTCAGCAGAATATCCTTGAATGCCATCAGGCTCTCCTTTTCTTGCGAGACGTAATCTAGCGTCTCGTTGGGATGCGCGTTTGATCCATCGCAAGAGGCAGGATTTGCCAGCTCTAGGATTGCAGCCGCGGGCGCAGCACCGGCTTCAGGAGTTCGAGGGCGATCAGCGCGATGATTCCCGAGCCAAGCGTCAGGGCAAGGTCATCTGCGTGCAGAGGTCCGAAGGCAAAAAGCTTGCTTGCAAACGGCCACAGCAAGGTAAGGGCGAGGATAGCGGCAACGGCGGCGAGCACCGCGGCCAGGGTTCGGTTTGGCCGGCGCAGCGCTGTCAGCAGTGACGCACTGAAAGAACGGTTGACCAGGATCAGGCTGACGATCACGACGACAAGCGAGAAGAACGCCAGCGCACGCACTTCCGGCACTGGCATGCCCGACTGGAGCGCCAGGACGTAAATGGCGGCGACCACCGCAAAAGCCAGCGTCCCCTGCAGCAGGCTCCAGGCGATCAGCGCCCACGTGAACAGCGGTTCGTCGGGAGCGCGCGGCGGGCGGCGCATGACGTCATCTTCCTCGGTTTCGGCCTCGAATACCAGCGAGCAGACGGGATCGATGACCATTTCGAGGAAGGCAATATGGATCGGTCCGAACAGCAGGGGGAGGCCGAACAACAGTGGCAGCAACGCCAGCCCCGCAATGGGTACGTGAACGGCAAAGATGAAACTCATGGCCTTGCGCAAATTGTCATAGATGCGGCGGCCCAGACGGATCGCCATGACGATCGAGCCAAAATCGTCGTCGAGCAGCACGATGGCCGAGGCTTCGCGCGCGACATCCGTTCCGCGACCGCCCATCGCGATGCCGATATGGGCCGCCTTGAGCGAAGGCGCATCGTTGACGCCATCGCCGGTCATAGCGACAATCTCGCCATTGTTCTTGTAAGCGTTGACGATACGAAGCTTCTGCTCCGGCATGATCCGCGCGAAAACGCTCGCCGTCTCCACCCAGCCAGCCAATTCTGCCTCGCTCAACTTCTCGAGTTGTTCGCCGGTGATGAGCTCACCGCGCTCGAGGCCGGCTTGTTGCGCGATCGCCTTCGCCGTCGCCGGATAGTCGCCGGTGATCATGACAGCCTTTATGCCGGCCGATCGGCATTCGCGGACAGCCTCGACGACGCTGGCGCGGAGCGGATCGGCAAGGCCGACAAGCCCAAGAAATTCGAACGTCAGTTCACGCGGCGAAGCCGGCCAATGCGGCCCGGCATGCGTGGCACGCGCGACGCCCAACACGCGCAAACCTGCGGAGGCCATCGCGTCGACGGATTGTGTCAGCGCCGCGCGATCGGCGCTGCTCATCCGGCAAAGGCCGGCGATTGCCTCGGGCGCGCCCTTGCTGGCAACGACGTATTCCTGCCGGTGACCGTCCAGTTGCCAGATCTGGGTTACGGCCAGCAGATCGGGCCGAAGGCCGTAGGCGTGCACCAGCTTCCAGTTCGGGTGGCAATACGAGGCCTCGGTCAGTCGCTCGCGCGCCAGGGTATGGAATGCCCGCTCCATCGGATCGAACGGCTCAGGCGCGCTCGCGAGCAAGCCGAATTCGCTCATTGCCCGGAACGATGCCGGCATTTCCAATCGATGGTGCGGACGAAGAATATTGCCATCGATCGCGTGCAGCTCGACGATCGTCATCCGATTCTCGGTGAGGGTGCCGGTCTTGTCGGTGCACAGCACGGTGGCGGAACCAAGCGTTTCGATCGCCGCCGCGCGCCGCGTCAGCACGCGCGCCAGCGAAATTCGCCACGCGCCCATCGCCATAAAGACGGTGAGGACGACCGGAAACTCTTCCGGCAGCATCGACATGCCGAGCGCAATTCCAGCCAGCACGGCGTCCAGCCAACCGCCGCGCATGATTCCGTAAAGCAGGACGGCCAGCAGGCTCACTGCGCCGCCAAAAACGGCAAACAGCCGGACGACGCGCCGGGTCTGCGCCTGCAGGCGCGGTGGTTCGGTTTCGAGCCCGGCCAGCGATTGGCCGATCTTGCCGATCTCGCTTCGCGGGCCAATGGCGGTCACTTCCGCCAGTCCCGAGCCTCGCACCACCAGGGAGCCCGAGAATACCTGCGGTAGGTCGTCGCCTCCCGGCCGCTGGGGTCCGGACCCAGGACGATTGTCCCATGCGACCTTGCGCACGGGTACGGATTCGCCGGTCAAGGTCGATTCGTCGGCCTGCAGATCCTGGCACTGCAGGAGAACGGCGTCGGCAGGAACCCGGTCCCCCTCGGAAAGGACGATGAGATCGCCCCGTACGACGTCGCGGCCGGCGATCCGTTGACGCTGACCGTCGCGAATGACAAGCGCGCGGGGGCTCGTGAGGTCGCGCAGCGCCTCCAGGACGCGCTCGGTGCGCGTCTCCTGCACCACGGTGATCACGATCGACATCGTGGCGAAGGCGACCAGGATGATCGCCTCCTTCAGATCGCCGAGCAACAGGTAAACGGTGCCGCCGACCAGGAGCAGCGCCAGCATCGGTTCGCGCAGTACCTCAATCGCTATCCGAAACGGCGTGCGCCGATCGGGTTGGGGAAGCTCGTTATGCCCCTCGGCCTGCAGCCGCGCCTGGGCATCGACTTCATTGAGGCCACGGAACGGTCCCTGGGATTTCGGGAAGTGAGACACTACACCTCACAATCGGGTTCAATCGATGTGCGCGCGATGGAGGACGTCTCGGCTTTGATCGGATATGGCTTGACCTCGACGGTTGCTACCGAGAGACGATTATACAGATCGCGCCGATGCGCGAGCGGCCACCAATCGTAGAGAAAGATCTCAAGGGGTCGCCAATTAGCAACCCAGCCGAGGATCAAGAAGCTCTCTTCAGCCAATCTCTTGAAAGCGGTTTCAGTCAGATAGCTCCCAGCCAAATGCGCGAGCAAAAAACAGGCGGCAAGAATTGAGGCGCCAATTACCAGCGAACGCCGGCCTATGCGGAAAAGTTCGTTTAGATCATGCTGGACGACGACGGCCCGACCGGCAAAATAGCGATTGAATGCCTCAACAAGATCGCGCGATGCTCCTTTTTGCGACTCGTTATCCGGAATGTGCACCACAATCTTGAAGGGGCGGTTGCTGGGCATCTCTCGTGCCCAACTTACGATGTAATCCTCGGCCTCATCAGCGAGGTCTCTATCCCGAAATGGAAACGGATCAAGGGTGTGAAACAGCTGCGCGATGTCGTTCACACGAATTTCGATCAGGTTTTCCGTGGCTTTAGACGCTCGCTCACTTTCCTTTACCATCGGATGCTGCCTTGCATCGCTCGTTGCCATTCCATTTGGACCGACTAAGGATGGCATGGCGCTGGCTCTCTCAAATGTAAGACACCGACGTCACGCGATAGGTGTGCATCTTGCCGCTGTCGTTGATCGAAACATACTCACCAACGATGAAGCGTTCGTCCGCGAAGTGGTAACCGACTTCGTCGGACAGGCCGGTTTCGTCGTCATAGTGAAAAGCCCAACGACCGCCCGACCGATGAACGAGTTGACCATGCTGGTCCTGCTCACCAGGGCGCTGGCGCACGACCCTGCAGGCGTCGCGATGCTCCCGCCATAGCCTTGCATCGATGCGGTCTTCGGAATCGAGCGGCGCCACGATGATGTAGGCCACCTCGGCATCGCCCTCGGGATAGCCGGGCTCGCGGGCAAGCGCGAGCCGGAATTGCCGGAACTGCGCCGGCAGGGAGGCGTTCAGGATTGGCTTCGGCTGGGTCGTGGACATTTCCTATGGCTCCTTGGTTGATTAGCTCTGTTCAGCCGCAGCGCCTGCCGTTGGGGCGGCGCCGGCTCTGGATTTCCTCAAGCTCTTGACGATGATCGTGATCAGCGGCACCAGTACCAATGGCAGTACGCTGTTCAGGGGGTGATGCACTATGCCGGTGAATTGCGATTGCAGCGCGCGGGCCTCGGTCTGCAGCGCTTCGACCGCCGAGCCGTGAATCTCTGTCGCGAGCTCAATTTCGCGACCCGAAGGCGGCCTGCCGGCAACGACAAACAGCACGGCCGCGATCACAAAATTGACAATGCCGAGGATCGCCGCGGCCGAAATCGCGCTCCAGATCTGCACCAGCGCGAAATAGGCCGACAGTTCCAGCATCAACAACCCGAACCCCGCGATCAGCGCGGCAAACGCCCGTAGCCCGAGCCCGACCAGCATGTGCCGCAGCCGGATCTCGGCGATGATGCGGTCGGTCCGCCACAGAGCGCGCAGCTGCTTGACGACATTCTCGCTGTTCACGTTAGTGCCTCCTCAGCATGAAACCAATGGCGACGCCGAGCGCGAAGGCGGATGCCAGCGCCGCAATCGGCCGCTCCGCGATCAGTTTCTCGACATGCTCCTCTTCCGCGCTCAAGGTGTCGCCGAGTTCGTGCAGGGTGTCCTTGATTTGCTCGACGAGCGCATCGCTGCGGCTCTTCGCGGCATCAAACATGCCGTCGGCGGGCGCGCTCATAAGGTGCGACAGCTCACTCTTGAGCGCGTGCAGCTCGTCACTCAGTTCGCTTAATTTGACCATCGCCCGTTCTCGTTGCCTGCATCTAAGAAACTCTAGGTGAGGCGCCGGCACCACCATTTGATTTGGCTCAACTTTCGAGAGGCATTGCTGACTTGAGGCAGGTCAACATGGCCGCCGCGCGCAGGGCCTAGAAGGGAGCACTATGTAATTGTGGGAATATCATCTTGGCGACCGCACCCTTGTTAACGGCTATGCCGTCGGGCGATACGCTTGAACTGCGTCCGGGCGGGTCCTGGACGGCGGCGAATGCCGCCACCCTTGAACGGCTTTCCGACGACGTTGCGCCGCAGCTCGACCAGGCCGGCATCGTCAAGGTCGATATGGCCGGGCTACGCGAACTCGACACGCTCGGCGCCTGGCTGCTCGAAAGAATGTCGCGGCGGGTGACTTCTGCGGGTCGCCGTGCTGAAATCATCGGCGTCGCGGACAACTATTCCGGCCTGATCGAGGAGGTTCGCCAAGTCAACCGACGGCCGCCGACGCCGCCCCCGGCGCGCAATCCCATTGTGGCGAAGATCGGTGACATCGGCCGCGGCACCATCGGCGCGAGCGAAGACGTAACCGCATTCCTCCAGATGCTGGGCTCGCTGTGCATCGCCATTCTGGGCGTGATGCGCCGGCCACGATCGCTGCGGCTGACGTCGCTGACCTACCAGCTCTACCGCGTCGGCTGGCAGGCGATTCCGATTATCGTGCTGATCACCTTCCTGATCGGCGCCATCATCGCGCAGCAGGGTATCTTCCATTTCCGAAAGTTCGGCGCGGATTCCTACGTCGTCGACATGGTCGGCATTCTCGTGTTGCGCGAGCTCGGCGTGCTGATCGTTGCCATTATGGTCGCCGGCCGTTCCGGGAGCGCCTACACCGCCGAACTCGGCTCGATGAAGATGCGCGAGGAAATTGACGCGCTTTCGACCATGGGACTGGACCCCATCGAAGTGTTGATGTTGTCGCGGATTCTCGCGCTGGTTTGCGCGCTGCCCATCCTGAGCTTCATCGGCTCGATGGCGGCGCTTTACGGCGGCGGCCTCGTCGCCTGGTTCTACGGCGGCATGGGGCCGGCGATCTTCATCGCGCGGCTGCATGAGGCGGTCTCCGTCACCCATTTCCAGGTAGGCATCATCAAGGCGCCGTTCATGGCGCTGGTGATCGGTATCGTCGCGTGCAGCGAAGGGCTGCGGGTGAAGGGAAGCGCGGAGTCGCTCGGCAAGCAGACCACCACTTCGGTGGTCAAATCGATCTTTCTGGTGATCGTGCTCGATGGGCTGTTTGCGGTGTTCTTTGCATCGATCGGAATGTAGCGATGCAGGAGGGCGCGGAACAGTTTGCCATTCGGGTGCGCGATCTCGTGGTCGGCTTCCGCCGCCATATCGTGATTGATCATCTTGCGCTGGATGTACGCCGGGGCGAGATCCTCGGTCTGGTCGGCGCTTCCGGCGGCGGCAAGTCGGTGCTGATGCGGACCATCATCGGCCTGATCCCGCGACAGGGCGGCGAAATCGAGGTGATGGGTTCATCGATCAACCATGACCGCGCCACGCGGAGCGCGGCCGGGCGATGGGGCATCCTGTTCCAGCAGGGCGCACTGTTCTCATCGCTCACGGTGCGGCAGAACATCCAGTTTCCGCTGCGCGAGAATCTCGCGCTCTCGGAAGCCCTGATGGACGAGATCGCAACCGCCAAGCTCGAAATGGTCGGGCTCAAGGCGGAAGACGGCGACAAGTTTCCTTCCGAATTGTCCGGCGGCATGACCAAGCGCGTGGCGCTGGCGCGCGCACTCGCGCTCGATCCCGCAATCGTGTTTCTCGACGAGCCGACCTCGGGGCTGGATCCGATTGCCGCCGGCGATTTCGACGCCCTGATCAAGACATTGCAGAAAACGCTGGGGCTGACGGTGTTCATGGTGACCCACGATCTCGCCAGCCTCAATACCGTCTGCGACCGCGTTGCGGCGCTGGCCGACGGCAAGATCGTCGCCATCGGGCCGATGCGCGAACTGCTTCAATCCGAGCATCCCTGGGTGCGAGCCTATTTCCACGGCAAGCGCTCCCAGATGCTGCAACCCAAAGCGAGTTGAGACATGGAAACCCGCGCACCCTTCGTCGTTGTCGGCGCCTTCGTGCTGGCTGCTATTGCCGCCGTGTTCGGCTTCGTCTACTGGCTGCAGAATGCCGGAGGGCTCGGCCCGCGTACGTCTTACCATTTGCAGTTCGAAGGCTCGGTGCCTGGGCTGTTGGTCGGCGCCGCGGTGCTGTTCAACGGCATCCGGGTCGGCGAAGTGACCGAGCTTGGCCTCGTATCCGACAACCCGCGCGGCGTCAATGCGACTATCTCGGTTGCCTCGACGACACCGGTGCGTGCAGACACCAAGGTCGGCCTGGAGTTTCAGGGCTTGACTGGCGTTCCCGTGATCGCGCTGGAGGGCGGCTTGCTGATGGCGAAGGCCGACAAGGTACCGACGCTCGTCGCCGAGCCCGGCGCGGGGCAGGGGATGACGCAGGCCGCCCGCGATGCGTTGCGCAAGGTGGATTCGGTGCTGACGGAAAATTCTGGCGCGTTGAAGGACACCATCGCCAATTTCAAGGTGTTTTCAGAAGGCCTGGCGCGCAACACCGGCAAGCTCGACGGCATTGTCGCTGGCCTCGAACGCATGACCGGTGTGACCAGCCCGCCGCCGAAAATCACCTACGATTTGCGCGCGCTGCAAAATCCGGGGCCGGTGGGCAAGGTCATCAATGTGCAATGGGCAATCCCGGAGCCGACGGCGGTCGCGATGCTGGAGACGCAACGCTTCCTGTTCTCGCCAGCGCAGGATTATCCCGTATTCGCGGAGGCGATGTGGGCCGATGCGCTGCCGAAATTGATACAGGCGCGACTTATCGAAAGCTTTGAGAATTACGACATCGCGCATGCACCGCTGCGCATGGCCGATATCGGACAGACCGAATTCCAGCTGCTGATCGATGTCAGACGGTTCCGCATCGCCGTCGAATCCGGGCCGGTAGCCGAAATCGGATTGTCGGCCAGGATCGTCGACAAGAACGGTAAGGTCGTCGCCTCGCGGCTGTTCGAGGAGAGCGAGAAATTTGCCTCCGTCATGCCGCCCGAAGCCGTCGCCGCGTTCAGCGAGGCGTTCGGCCGGATAGCCAGAAACATAATCGCCTGGACGGTACAGGCGTACTAGGCGCGTTTTCATAGTTTGCGCCAAGTCAAAGTGCCCTCATTTCGCACGTGGTTTCTTGTAGCGATTCGAAGCGCAGGAGCATCCCCATGTTGCCCTTTACACCAGAGCAATTCCTTGGGGTGTTTGTGAACTACAACCACGCTATTTGGCCGATCCAGATCGCAGCGTATGTGCTTGGCGCCCTCTCAATCGCATCATTTTTTCGGAGAACACGAGCCGATGATCGCGTCATCACAGGGATTTTGGCCGCGATGTGGCTATGGACCGGTGTTGCCTACCACGCGCTTTCATTCTCCGCGATCAATAACGCGGCCTACATTTTTGGTGCGCTGTTCATAATCCAGGGCTGTTATCTTGTTTATGCCGGCGTGTACCGCGATCAAATTCGTTTTGGCCTACGACCCATCCTAGCGACTGGAGTAGGAATTTCCTTGGTGGCTTATGCAGCGATCGCCTATCCATTGATTGGCCTAGCCACTGGGCATCGTTATCCCGAGATGCCAATGTTCGGCGTCACGCCTTGCCCAGTAACAATTTTCACGTTTGGGATGCTACTGCTGACGGTGCATCCTGTGCCGAGCTGGCTCTTTGTCGTTCCTTTCGTCTGGTCACTGATTGGTGGCAGCGCCGCCGTTCTCCTGAATGTGCCGCAAGACTGGCTTCTGCTCGTCAGCGGCTTCATCTCTTCACTATTGGTGTTTTTCCGAGATCGACATCAGACGCTACAGAGTACCCGGGCAGCATAGGAACGAGTTTGAGCACTTCTGCTCAAGGTCATTCGACCGGGTCGAGCGTCAGCAGGTCGGCAATCTTCAGGATCGGGCTGGAAGGCGGACATGGTGGGATGTCCAGTTAAAATGCCTTCGGCCAGCGCCTCTGCGAAGGGCTCGATCGGGTAACGCTTGTGCAGCGTCCGGAACGGCGGTGCGATCTTGAGAGGCCTCGGTGAAACCTTGTCGCTCGAATGACACTTCGCGCAATTGTCTACTGCAAAAATTGCTCCGCGCAGTTCTTGAGGTGAAGCCGCTGCCGCTGGCGTCAAGGTGCGAGCTTCAACGCTAGTGGCATCAGAACTCGTCCCATCAACTCCGACCCTGTGGAATGCGCTATCCAAGCTGGAATCGTACATTGTAAATCCCAAACCTCAGCCAAGTTGATCTGAATCAACGGCGAGTGGTGAAATGAAATTGTATCTTCGAGCTCTTGAGAAGCGGGCTAAGCATGGGAGGTGCGGCTGCCGGGATATTCGGCGACCAATCCGATGCTCGATCGGGCAGGGCAATGATACGGACCGAGTTCAAGTCCGGCGACTTTCGGCCGCTGCGCGGCCTGTACCGTCCGATCGCTCTCGATCTGCGGCGCGCTTGATCAGGTCGACATCGTGCAGTTCGAGCGGATTGTCCACCACGTTAAGCTGGCGCCCAATGAGGCGCTTTTCATGGCAGGTCAGGTTGCCGGTTCCGTCCACGGTCTGACGGCCGGTGTTGCACGTATGTACAAACTGCTGCCGGACGGAAGGCGGCAGGTGATCGGCTTTGCGTTGCCGGGAGATTTTCTCGGCACGGTGCCGTCCGATCGCTACAGCTTCTCGGCAGACGCGATCGGGTCGGTGTCACTGTGTCACCTTTCCCGGGAAGCGTTCGCACAGTTTATCGAGCAGCGGCCGCAATTTCTCATTCGAATCAACGAATTTGCCGCACGTGAACTTATGCTGGCTCAGGAGCAGATGCTGCTGTTGGGCCGGCGCACGGCGGAAGAGAAGGTCGCGTCCTTCCTCGTCGGTTGGCGACAACGTCTGGCGCATATCCGCAACGGGCCGCAAATTCTCGCACTGCCGATGAGCCGGCAGGACATCGCAGATTATCTGGGGCTGACGATCGAAACGGTGAGCCGGACGTTGACCCGGTTCGAGCGCCAGAAAATGCTCATCATTGTCTCCGGCGGCGTCCGCCTACTGGACCCAGCCAGGGTCGCGGCCGTGGCGGCGGCAAGAAAGATTCGGCGCAAGTGATGATCCGATGATTCGGGGCGAAGCCTGAAATTCAGTGTGCGGAGAGTTCTCTCAAAGGCCGACCCGTTCCCCTGCAATTGACATGAAAATGCCCCGCGACGCTCAGTCAGTTATGACCGGGCGATGACGGGGCAGTCTTAGGAGAAAACGGCGAGACTGCCGAATGATGATGCGAGACATCCTTGTCGTGCATCATGTGGGTCCATAATTCATCCGTTACGCGACGCTCGCATTGACATGGATCAACCGGCTGTTGGCGGAGATTCACGCGGTACGGCGATAAAGATTGCCTGATCGCACTTCAATTTGACGTAGCGCAAACTTCCAATCGGCATTCTGGGCGATCCATACCCTCAGCACACGAGCTGGCGAGGGGACTATCATGGACGCAACAACCACTGCGCATCAGGGCCGAGCGCTCTGGCTTTCAACCATCGCCTTCACGATTTGCTTTGCGGTCTGGACGATCTTCTCGATCATCGGCATCCGCATCAAGCAGGAGCTGGGGTTGAACGATACCCAGTTCGGTCTTCTCGTCGGCACGCCCATCCTCAGCGGATCGCTGATCCGATTGCTGCTCGGCATCTGGACCGATCAGTATGGCGGACGGCGGGTCTACACCGTCGTCATGCTAGCAGCGGCCGTCGCAACCTATCTGCTGACTTGGGCGACTACGTACTCCGAATTCCTGGTGGCTGCGTTCTTCGTCGGCATCGCCGGCGGTTCATTCGCGGTTGGTGTCGCCTACGTCTCGCGATTTTATCCCGCGGGCAAGCAGGGCACCGCCCTTGGCATCTTCGGCGCCGGTAATGTCGGCGCCGCCGTCACCAAGTTCATCGCGCCCTTCGTGCTGGTTGCCTATGGCTGGCAGACCGTTGCCCAGGTCTGGGCGTTGGTGATCGGCTTGATGGGAATCGCGTTCTGGCTCTTCTCGGAAGAAGATCCGGTCGTTCGTGCGCGGCGGGCGAAGAACGAGAAGCCGAGCAGCGCCTGGCTCGAGCTCGAGCCGCTGAAGAACATCCAGGTCTGGCGTTTTGCGTTGTACTATTTCTTCGTGTTCGGCGCCTTCGTCGCGCTGGCGCTGTGGCTGCCGCAATACCTCATCAAGGTCTACGGCGTCGATATCAAGACCGCCGGCATGGTCGCTGCGATGTTCTCGCTGCCCGCCAGCGTGTTCCGGGCCTATGGCGGCCACCTCTCCGATCGCTACGGCGCACGGCGAGTGATGTACTGGACCTTCCTGGTCGGCGTCGCCGCCACATTCGTTCTGTCCTATCCGCCGACCGATTATCTTGTGAAGACGGTCAACGGCACGGTGAGCTTCCACCTTGAAATGGGGCTGGTGCCGTTCACGGTGACCGTGTTCGTGCTCGGCTTCTTCATGGCGCTGGGCAAGGCGGCCGTCTACAAGCACATCCCGGTCTATTATCCCAACAATGTCGGCGCCGTCGGCGGACTGGTCGGAATGATCGGCGGTCTCGGCGGCTTCGTGCTCCCGATTACGTTCGGTGCGCTCGTCGACCTGACCGGCCTGTGGACCAGCTGCTTCATGCTTCTGTTCTTGTTGGTCGCAGGCTCGCTGATCTGGATGCACATTGCGATCCGGTATATGGAACGCGGCGTCGTCGGCGAGGCGCTGAAGAAGCTTCCCGAGCTTCCCGAAATGCAGGAGATCCACAAGCCCGAGCATGTCGGCGCCTTGTCCGGCGCTGTCCTGATCGACTGGCGTCCGGAGGACAGGACCTTCTGGGACACCACCGGGCGTGCCATCGCGCGGCGCAATCTCTGGATTTCCATCCCGGCGCTGCTGCTGTCGTTTGCGGTTTGGCAGGTCTGGTCGGTCGTGGTCGCGAAGTTGCCGTCCGTCGGCTTCACGTTCACCACCGCCGAACTGTTCTGGCTCGCGGCGCTGCCGGGCATCTCCGGCGCGGTGCTCCGGATCTTCTACTCCTTCATGGTGCCGATCTTCGGCGGTCGGCTCTGGACCACGCTGGCGACCTGGTCGTTGCTGATCCCGGCCGTCGGCATTGGCTATGCCGTGCAGAACCCGTCGACGCCGTATCCGGTGTTCCTAGCGCTGGCGCTGCTGTGCGGCTTCGGCGGCGGCAACTTCGCCTCGTCGATGGCCAACATCTCCTTCTTCTTCCCGCGGGCGGAGAAGGGCAATGCGCTTGCGCTGAACGCCGGCCTTGGCAATCTCGGCGTCTCTACCGTGCAGTTCGTGGTGCCGATCATCATCACGGTCGGGGTGTTCGGCTGGTTCGGCGGCGACCCGGCAACAGTCACCAGCGGAACGCAGGCGTCATCGTTGTGGCTGCAGAACGCCGGCTTCATCTGGGTGCCGTTCATCATAGCCAGCGCGTTCGCCGCGTGGTTCGGCATGAACGACATCGCCTCCGCCAAGGCCTCGTTCGCCGATCAGGCGGTGATCTTCCAGCGCAAGCATAACTGGATCATGTGCTGGCTCTATACCGGGACGTTCGGCTCCTTCATCGGTTACTCCGCCGGCTTCCCGCTGCTCGCCAAGACCCAGTTCCCGATGGTTGACGCGCTGCCGTTCGTATTCCTCGGGCCGCTGGTCGGCGCGCTGTCGCGCTCGGCCACGGGGTGGATCTCCGACAAATGGGGCGGGGCGCGCGTCACCTTCTGGGTCTTCATCCTGATGATGCTCGGCGTGCTCGGCATTCTCTACTTCATCGGCATCAAGCACCAGCCGGGAGCGTTCTGGGGCTTCTTTGCGATGTTCCTCGTCCTGTTCTTCGCAACCGGTGTCGGCAACGCATCGACCTTCCAGATGATTCCCAACATCATGCGCAAGGAAATCGACCGACTGATGCCGACCGCCGACGCCTTGACCCGCCAACGCCAGGCCGAAAAGGAATCGGCTGCCATCACCGGCTTCACCTCGGCGATCGCGGCCTTCGGCGCCTTCTTCATTCCGAAGTCCTACGGGACCTCGATC
The DNA here is from genome assembly GCF_029051645.1 of Bradyrhizobium sp. CSA112. GTDB lineage: Bacteria > Pseudomonadota > Alphaproteobacteria > Rhizobiales > Xanthobacteraceae > Bradyrhizobium. The sequence goes on along the minus strand of NZ_JAACFS010000017.1, from coordinate 32,320 downwards.
GAGCTCACTGGAGGCGTCCAAGGCGCGCTGTGGGGATTCTTCATCTTCTACGTGATCTGCGTGGTGGTCACCTGGGCCGTCTACTCCCGCAAGGGCGGACTGCTCCATGACGTCGAGCGCACTCCCCGCATCTTACCCGTCACACAAGCTGCCGAATAAGGAAGCGAACGATGAGTCATTTTCTCGACAGGTTGTCGTTCTTCACGCGCCCCAAGGCCGAATTCGCTGACGGGCACGGCGTGATGACCACTGAGGACCGTTCCTGGGAGGACGGTTACCGGAAACGCTGGCAGCACGACAAGATCGTCCGTTCCACCCATGGTGTGAACTGCACGGGCTCGTGTTCATGGAAGGTCTACGTCAAGGGCGGCATTGTCACCTGGGAGACGCAGCAGACCGACTATCCGCGCACGCGGCCGGACCTGCCCAATCACGAGCCGCGCGGCTGTGCGCGCGGCGCGAGCTATAGCTGGTACCTCTATTCGGGCAACCGGGTGAAATATCCGCTGGTGCGCTCGCGGTTGCTGAAATTGTGGCGCGAAGCACGCGTGCTGATGACGCCGGTGGCGGCCTGGAAGTCGATCGTTGAGGACCCGAAGAAGCGCGCTGCCTATGTGCAGAAGCGCGGGCTCGGCGGATTCGTCCGCGCAAGCTGGGCCGAGGTCAACGAACTCGTGGCTGCGGCCAACGCCTACACCGCCAAGACCTACGGCCCGGATCGCGTCTTCGGATTCTCGCCGATCCCCGCGATGTCGATGGTGAGCTACGCGGCCGGCGCACGTTATCTGTCGCTGCTCGGCGGCGTCTGCATGTCGTTCTACGACTGGTATTGCGACCTGCCGCCGGCCTCGCCGCAGACCTGGGGCGAGCAGACCGACGTTCCCGAAAGCGCCGACTGGTATAATTCCGGATTCCTGATCCTGTGGGGATCGAACGTCCCGCAGACCCGCACGCCAGATGCGCATTTCTATACGGAGGTCCGGTACAAGGGCGCCAAGAGCGTGGTGATCTGCCCTGATTATTCCGAAGCTTCGAAATTCGCTGATCTTTGGGTGTCGCCGAAGCAGGGAACCGATGCGGCGCTTGCGATGGCGATGGGCCACGTCATCCTGAAGGAATTCCACGTCGAGCGTCAGGCCAAGTACTTCAACGACTATGTGCGCCAGTACACGGACATGCCGATGCTGGTGCGGCTGGTGAAGCGGGGCGATCACTTCGTGCCGGAGCGTTTCCTGCGCGCGTCCGACTTCGTAAAGGGGATGGACGAGGCCAACAATCCGGAATGGAAGACGGTCGCCTATGACGAGGCCTCCCGTGAGATCGTTGTGCCCAAGGGCTCGGTCGGCTTCCGTTGGGGCGAGAAGGGCAAATGGAGCCTGGAAGAGAAGGCGTCCGGCAATCAGGAAACAAGGCTCCGGCTGTCGCTGAGCGAGATCAAGGACGACACCTCGCCGGTCGGCTTCCCCTATTTCGGCAACCGAGAGCACGATCATTTTGCAGGCACCGACCATCCTGATGTGCTGAAGCGCAACGTGCCGACCAAGACGCTGCAACTGGCCGACGGCGAAACCGTCGTGGCGTCGGTGTTCGATCTGTTCCTCGCCAATTACGGCGTCGATCGCGGTTTCGGCGGCGAGAACATCGGCAAGACCTACGACGACCTGGAGCCTTATACGCCGGCTTGGGCGGAAAAGATCAGCGGCGTGCCGCGCGACCAGATCATCACGGTGGCCCGCGAATTCGCGCTCAACGCCGAGAAGACCGGCGGCCGCTCGATGGTGATCCTCGGCGCCGGCTTGAACCACTGGTACCACATGGACATGAACTACCGCGGCATCATCAACATGCTGGTGATGTGCGGTTGCATCGGGCAGTCCGGCGGCGGCTGGTCGCACTATGTGGGCCAGGAGAAGCTGAGGCCGCAATCGGGCTGGACGCCGCTGGCGTTCGGTCTCGACTGGGGCCGTCCGCCCCGGCAGATGAACTCGACGTCGGCTTTCTATGCCCACACCGACCAGTGGCGCTACGAGACGCTCGATGTCAAAGAAATCCTGTCGCCGACGGCGCCCGCCGGCCCCTGGGACGGCGCGCTAATCGACTACAACGTGCGCGCCGAACGGATGGGCTGGTTGCCGTCAGCGCCGCAACTGCAGACCAATCCGCTGGAAGTTTCCAAGCATGCCGCGGCGGCGGGGATGGAGGCAAAGGATTACGTCGCCAAGTCGCTGAAATCGGGCGATCTGCAATTGTCGTGCGAAGACCCTGATAATCCCAAAAACTGGCCGCGTAACCTCTTCGTTTGGCGCTCGAATCTGCTGGGCGCGTCGGGCAAGGGCCACGAATATTTCCTCAAGCATCTGCTCGGCACCAAGCACGGTGTGTTGGGCAAGGACCTCGGCGAGCACGGCCTGAAGAAACCGGTTGACGTAAAGTGGCACGAGGAAGCGCCGGAAGGGAAGCTGGACCTGCTGGTCACGCTCGATTTCCGGATGTCCACCACCTGCATGTATTCGGACATCGTGCTGCCGACGGCGACCTGGTACGAGAAGAACGATCTCAACACGTCCGACATGCATCCCTTCATCCACCCGCTGTCGGCGGCGATCGATCCGGTCTGGGAATCGCGCAGCGACTGGGACATCTACAAGGGCATTGCGGAAGCGTTCTCTCGGGTGGCGCCCGAAGTGCTCGGCGTGGAAAAGGACGTCGTGCTGACACCGATCATGCACGATACGGCCGGCGAGATCGCGCAGCCGTTCGACGTCAAGGACTGGAAGAAAGGCCAGATCGATCCGATCCCCGGCAAGACCATGCCGGCGGTGACGGTGGTCGAGCGCGACTATCCGAACCTCTACAAGCGCTTCACCTCGCTTGGGCCGTTGATGAATAAGCTCGGTAATGGCGGCAAGGGTATGAGCTGGAACACCGGCCATGAGGTCGACCTGCTCAAGAAGCTCAACGGCATCGTGACCGAGGAAGGCGCGAGCAAGGGGCTTGCCCGCATCGATAGCGCGATCGACGCCTGCGAAGTCATCCTGAGCCTCGCGCCGGAGACCAATGGCGAGGTCGCAGTCAAGGCCTGGGCTTCGCTCGAGACCTTTACGGGGAGAGATCACCAGCATCTGGCCCTTCCCAAGGAAGACGAGAAGATCCGATTCCGCGACGTCGTCGCGCAGCCGCGCAAGATCATCTCCTCGCCAATCTGGTCCGGCCTGGAATCGGAAAAGGTCTGCTACAACGCCGGCTATACCAACGTCCACGAACTGATCCCGTGGCGGACGCTGACCGGCCGCCAGCAACTCTACCAGGATCATCTGTGGATGCGCGCCTTTGGCGAAGGGTTCTGCGTCTACCGGCCGCCGATCGACACCAAGACGGTCAAACCGGTGATCGACCGCAAGCCAAACGGCAACGCGTCGGTGGTGCTGAACTTCATCACACCGCACCAGAAGTGGGGCATCCACTCCACCTACACCGACAATTTGCTGATGCTGACGCTGTCGCGTGGCGGGCCGATTGTCTGGATCAGCGAGATCGACGCCAAGGCCGCAGGCATTGTCGACAACGACTGGATCGAGGCCTTCAACACCAACGGCGCACTTGTTGCGCGCGCGGTGGTCTCGCAGCGGGTCAAGCAGGGCATGTGCATGATGTACCATGCCCAGGAGAAGATCGTGAACGTGCCTGGTTCGGAGCAGACCGGGCAGCGCGGCGGCATCCACAACTCGGTGACCCGGGTCGTGACCAAGCCGACGCACATGATCGGCGGCTACGCCCAGCAGTCCTACGGCTTCAACTATTACGGCACGGTTGGCGCCAACCGTGACGAGTTCGTCATTGTCCGGAAGATGTCGAAAATCGACTGGCTCGACACGCCGACTTTAGATCAGCCTGGTACCCCCCGTTTGGAGGCCGCAGAATGAAAATCCGCGCTCAAATCGCCATGGTGTTGAACCTCGATAAGTGTATCGGGTGTCACACCTGCAGCGTTACCTGCAAGAACGTGTGGACCAGCCGCGAAGGCATGGAATACGCGTGGTTCAACAACGTCGAGACCAAGCCGGGCATCGGTTATCCCAAGGATTGGGAAAACCAGGCGCGCTGGAAGGGCGGCTGGAAGCGCAAGCGCAACGGCAAGATCGAGCCGCGCATCGGCGGCAAATGGCGCGTGCTGGCGAACATCTTCGCCAACCCCGATCTGCCCGAGATCGACGACTACTACGAGCCGTTCACCTTCGACTACGCGCATCTGCAGCAGGCCAAGGAAATGCCGGCGATGCCGACCGCACGGCCGCGCTCGCTGGTGTCGGGCGATCGGATCGAGAAGATCGAATGGGGTCCGAACTGGGAAGAAATCCTCGGCGGCGAATTCGCCAAACGTTCGCAGGACTACAATTTCGAGGGCGTGCAGAAGGACATCTACGGCCAGTTCGAAAACACCTTCATGATGTACCTGCCGAGGCTGTGCGAGCACTGCCTCAATCCGGCCTGCGTCGCGGCATGCCCCTCGGGCGCGATCTACAAGCGCGAGGAGGACGGCATCGTCCTGATCGACCAGGATAAGTGCCGCGGCTGGCGCATGTGCGTCTCCGGGTGCCCCTACAAGAAGATCTATTACAACTGGTCCTCCGGCAAATCCGAGAAGTGCATCTTCTGCTACCCGCGCATCGAGGCTGGCCAGCCGACGGTGTGCTCGGAGACCTGCGTCGGCCGCATCCGCTATCTCGGCGTGGTACTCTATGACGCCGACCGCATCGCGGAAGCCGCAAGCAAGCCTGACGAGCGCGATCTGTACCAGGCTCAGCTCGACGTGTTCCTCGATCCGAACGATCCCAAGATCATCGCGGAAGCGGAGCGGCAGGGCATTCCGCATGCATGGCTCGAATCCGCCAAGGCCTCGCCGATCTGGAAGATGGCGATGGAATGGAAGGTGGCGTTCCCGCTGCATCCGGAATACCGCACGCTGCCGATGGTCTGGTACGTGCCGCCGCTGTCGCCGATCACCTCGGCCGCCTCCGCCGGCAAGATCGGCCTCGACGGCGAAATGCCGGATGTGAAGTCGCTGCGCATTCCGATGAAGTATCTCGCCAACCTGCTCACCGCCGGCGACGAGAAGCCGGTGACCTTGGCGCTGGAACGCATGCTGGCGATGCGCGCCTATATGCGGACCAAGACCATCGACGGTGTCGTCGACGAGGTGATCGCCCGGCGAGTCGGGCTCACGCCCGCACAGATCGACGAGATGTACCAGATCATGGCGATCGCCAATTACGAGGACCGGTTCGTGATTCCGACCGCGCACCGCGAACTCGGCGCGGACGCCTACGACATGCGCGGTTCCTGCGGATTCACCTTCGGCAGCGGCTGCGCGGGCGGCGAAAGCGAAACCAATTTGTTCGGCGCGCCGCGCAAGGCCAAAAATCCGATGGAGATGGCGTGATGAAGACGTTCAAGGTCCTGTCGGCCCTGCTGAGCTATCCGGCCCAGGGGCTGATCGACGCAGCGCCGGATTTCCTGGCCATTCTCGATGCCGAGAAAGTCGTGCCCTCGGCCTGTCGCGGCGCGCTCGACTTGCTGATCGAAGAAATCGCGGTTGGCGAGCTCTACGATCTCCAGGAGCGCTACGGTCTGCTGTTCGATCGCAGCAAGACGCTGGCGCTGCATCTGTTCGAGCACGTCCATGGCGAAAGCCGCGACCGCGGCCAGGCTATGGTCGACCTCAAGGCGATGTACGAGAAGGCCGACCTGTTCATCGCGGCGAACGAGCTGCCCGATTACGTGCCGCTGTTCCTCGAATTCCTGTCGACCCGGCCGCTCGCTGAATCTCGCGAGCTGCTGGGCCAGACCGCCCATATTTTTGCGGCTCTCGCCGAGCGGCTAGAACGTCGGCAATCGAAGTACAAGGCGGTGTTCGATGCGCTGGTCGCGGTCGCGGCGGCAGCCCCGTCGCGCGAGATTGTCGACGAGCTGTTGAAAGGCATCGATCCCGATCCGATGGATCTCGAGGCGCTTGATGCCGCCTGGGAGGAAGAGGAGGTGCGGTTCGGTCCGGGGAGCCAGGGGCAGGGCGCCTGCGGCCATGAGAGCCTGATCGCAAAACTTCGCCATGCCAGACGCGCGGTCGATCGCGCACCACGTCCGCAGTGAGGAGAGAGCCATGCAAATGCTCAATTCAATCGTCTTCGGCTGGTATCCCTATCTGTGCCTGACCGTATTCCTGTTCGGCAGCCTGTTCCGGTTTGACCGCGAGCAATATACATGGCGGACCGGATCCAGCCAGTTGCTGCGGCGGCGGCAACTGACATGGGGCTCCAACCTGTTCCACGTCGGCATTCTCTTCATCTTCCTCGGCCATCTCGTTGGCCTGTTAACCCCGATATGGGTGTTCGACTGGCTCGGCGTGTCGCACAGCTTCAAGCAGATGCTGGCGATCGTGGCGGGCGGCGTTGCTGGCCTCATGTGCCTGGTCGGCATTGCGCTGTTGACGCATCGCCGCCTGTTCGACCCGCGCATCCGCGCCAACTCCTCGTTCGGCGATACCGCGATCCTGCTGCTGCTGTTTGCGCAGTTGCTGCTCGGGCTTGCGAGCATTCCAGTTTCGATGGGCCATCTCGATGGCCATGAAATGGTGAAGTTCATGGACTGGGCGCAGGGCATCCTGACACTGCAGCCGGGCGTCGCCGCCAACATTCTCGACGTGCATCCGATCTTCAAGGCGCACCTCGTGCTGGGCATGACGCTGTTCCTGGTCTTCCCGTTCACGCGGCTGGTCCACATCTGGAGCGCGCCGGTCTGGTATCTCGGCCGACGGGGCTATCAGGTCGTCCGCAGCCGCGACGGCTCGCTACAGCGGCCCATTCAACCGGCGGAGTAGGTCATGGATTGCTCACTGACGAATACGCTGCCGAAGCCCAAGACCATCAGCGTCAACGGCAAGGTCATTCCGCGCGAGGTGATTGCCCGGGAGGTTCAGAACCATCCGGCCGAAAAGCCGATCCTGGCGTGGCAGGCGGCGGCCCGCGCGCTCGTCGTGCGCGAACTGCTGCTGCAGGAATCGGCGCGGCAGAGGATTGAGGCGGAGCCGCTTTGCGATGCCGAGGGGCGCTCCGAGACTGACGAGGAAGCGGCGATGCGCACCTTGATCGAGCGCGAGGTGACGACGCCCGAGCCGGATGAGGCGGCATGTCTACGGTTCTACGAGCAGAACCGCCAGCGTTTCCGGTCGGGAGACCTGTATGAGGCGGCGCATATCCTGATCGCCTCGCGTCCCGACGACGTCGCGGCACGCACCGAGGCTCGGCTGATGGCGGAAAATATCCTGGCCGCTGTCAGGTCCGATCCAGTACTGTTCGCCGAGTTCGCCCGCAGCCATTCGGCCCTGCAAGACCTCGGCGCAGGAGGGCGGCCGGCTTGGTCAGTTGACGCGCGGCCAGACGGTTGCCGCGTTCGAGGCGGCGCTGGAGCGGATGCGGCCCGGCGAATTCGCTATCGCTGAAACCCGCTACGGCTTTCACGTCATTCGCTTGGACCAGCATGCACCAGGGCAGGTCCTGCCGTTCGAACTCGCCCATGACCGCATCGCGGACTATCTCACGACCAGCGTCCAGCATCGCGCGTTGGCGCAGTACGTCTCGGTGCTGGCCGGCCGAGCTGAGATATCGGGTGTCATCCTTGCCGCGGCGGCGTCGCCGTTGTTGCAGTAGGAGCAACCGATGCAACTCGGCGACATCATCCGCAGCTTCAGCGAGGACGCGGCCGCCAGCGAGGCGCTGCTCGCTTGCAACGACATCGTGCTGTTCGCGCGCGTCGGCGATGCGGCTACCCGTTATGAGGAAACCGTCGGCGAATACGCCTCCGGCGCCGTCAGGCGCTTTGCCAATCTTGCCGGCAGTGAGGACTGGCTTGGTCTGATGAACGTGGTCGAGCGAACCGACGATCCCGGCACCGGCTGCCTCGTCTACATGGTCAACTGGTCGCTGAAGAAGGACGAGACGCCTGAGCCGCCCGCCCATGCCGGCTGCACCTGTGGCGGCGGGGGAGGCTGCTCATGAGTTCGCATCCCCTGAACGCCGATGCGATCGGCTCTGGATCGTGACGTTGCCATGATCGACGAGCTGTTCGACCGCAACGTGGCCTGGGCGACGGGCAAGACCCGCAGCGATTCCGATTACTTTCGGCGGCTCGCCGAGCAGCAGGCGCCGCGCTACCTCTGGCTCGGCTGCTCGGACAGCCGCGTTCCCGCCAACGACATCGTCGGCCTCGATCCCGGCGAGGTGTTCGTGCACCGCAATGTCGGTAACATCGTTCATACCGGCGACATGAACCTGCTGTCCGTGCTGGAATTTGCGATCGATACACTGCAGGTGAAGCACGTCATCGTGTGTGGCCATTATGGCTGCGGCGGCATCCGCAGGGCGTTCGAGCCGCCGGGCGGCGGTGGTCTGGTCGATCACTGGCTGGCGCCGGTGCGAGAAATGTGTCGGCGATGCGCGCCCGATCTGGCGCACCTTCCAAGCGAAGCCGCCAGAATGGACCGCGCCTGCGAGCTGAATGTCGAGCTGCAGCTACGGCGGATCGCTGCCACACCGATTTTGCGCGGCGCCTGGCAGCGCCAGCAATCCATCACCGTTCACGGCTGGATCTATGGCCTGGGCGACGGGCTGTTGCGTGATCTCGGATTGAAGCTGTCGTCGCTGGATGAAGCCGAGACGCTCGACCGGGAAGACAATTATGCGGGGCTCGCCGAGCCCATCACCATGGTCCGTCGCCACGCCGAGGAAGCCTTTGCAGGGCTCTCGATGCTGGAGCCGCAGTTTCTGGAGGAGGGCTGAGATGCCGGACAATTTGCTGGCACGAATTGGCGTGCTGACAATATCCGATCGCGCCAGCCGCGGAGAATATGAGGACATCAGCGGCAAGGCCATCAACGATTTCCTTGGCCAGGTGGTGCGCTCGAATTGGGTCGCCGTTGCCCGGATCGTTCCCGACGGCACCGACAGCGTGGCGCAGGCGCTGACCGAGATGGCGGATCGCGAGGGGTGCGACCTGATCCTGACCACTGGCGGCACCGGGCCGGCGCCGCGGGACCTGACACCGGAAGCGACGCGGATGGTGATCACGCGCGAACTGGAAGGTTTTGGCGAACTGATGCGCCGGATCAGCCTCGAACAGGTGCCGACCGCCATTCTCTCTCGGCAGACCGCCGGAACCCGCGGAAGGTGCCTGATCGTCAACCTGCCGGGACGTCCCTCGGCCATCGATATCTGCTTGAACGCAGTCTTTCCCGCGATTCCCTACTGCCTCGACTTGATCGGGGCGCGACGAATAGAGGTAAATCCAGATGTATGCGCAGCGTTCCGTCCGGCCGCATAGCGCAAGCGTGCGGCCTCAGCAGGCTCTGGTAGCGATCGTGTACGCCAACGAGGCCTATCCGCAATCAACATTCGAACGGATCGTGGAGAATTGCCGCAGGCGCGGGCTCCGGATGGCCGGCGTTCTGCAGCACCCGGTCTGCTCCGATACGGCCGGTCATTGCGACGTGGTGCTGGAAGAGCTCACGACGGGGGTACGAACGGATCTGTTCGAAGACCGCGGGTCGGGCGCCCGCGGATGCCGCCTCGACGTGGCGGCGCTTGCCGAGGTGAACGGGCAGGTGGCGCGCTCGCTCGATTCCGATCCGGAAATCCTGATCCTGAACAAGTTCGGCAAGGTGGAGGCCGAAGGCCGCGGCCTGCTCGACCTGGTCGCAATCGCTGTCGATCGCGGCATCCTGGTCGTGATCGGGGTCCCGATCCGAAACCTGAAGGCGTGGCGCAATTTTGCCGGCGGCATGTCGGTCGAGTTTTCGAGCGATCCGTCCGAGGTGGCGGACTGGCTGAACAGATCCTTTCCTGTTGCGGTAGCGCAAAGTCCGGAGCCGGCGTCCTGCTAGACGGGGAACGCCGAACCACCGAAGAGACATTGCGGAGGAAAAATGCCCGGGTTGCTACAAACACAGACCGACGCGTGCCTGGCCTCCGCCAAAGGAGATGTCGTTTCGGTGGAGCAAGCTCTCGCCATCGGCTTGGCGGAGGCACAGCCCATCGCCGAGACGGAGCTGATCGATCTGTGCAACGTGACCGGCCGGATCCTGGCCCAGTCCATCAAGGCGGATGCGCCCCTCCCGCGTTTCGATTACAGCGCGATGGACGGATACGCCATCGATACGAAAAGCCTATCTGCTGAATTTCCAAGCCGGTTGAAAGTAACCGGCAGCATCGCAGCTCATCGCACGATCGGGAATCCGGTGCTGCGGAACGGCAGCGCCTTTCGCATCCTTACGGGCGCGCCGATTCCCGCTGGCGCCGATGCCGTCGTCGCTCAGGAAGATGTACGTCGCGAAAACGACCGCATCATTCTCTCCAGCGCGCCGCGACCGGGGGACAATATCAGAAGGCGGGGCGAGGACGTCAGGTCGGGCGACTGCCTGATCGAAGCCGGCACGGCGATGGGCCCGCTGCAGGCGGGCGTCGCCGCGGCCTGCGGCTATCCCGGCGTTTCGCGTGTTCCGCAGGCTTCGCGTGGCGATGTTCACGACCGGCTCCGAGCTTCGCCAGCCGGGCGAAAACATCCAGCACGGCGAGCTCTACGACGCCAACCGCTTCATCCTGCGCAGCCTGCTCGCAAAGCCGTGGATCGAGATCGTCGATCTCGGGAGCTGCATCGACAAGCCATCCAGATTGCGGACCGTTTTTCAGACGGCTGCGGCGCGCGCCGACGTGATCGTCAGCGCTGGTGGCATATCAGTCGGCGACGAAGATCACGTTGTAGATTCGTTTCAGTGCTGCGGCGGCAAGCTATGGGTTCGCAAGGTTGCCATCAAGCCCGGCAAGCCGGTCGTCCTCGGCGAGATGGCTGACGCAACCTACATAGGCCTTCCCGGCAATCCCGGCGCGCTGTTCACGACGTTCAAGGTCATTGTCGATGAGATCCTGGCAAGTCGCGCTGGGATCAGACCTGCGGGCGATCCTGAGCGCGCCGCGGTCGCCAATTTCGATTGGAAGGGAAGCCCAGGACGCACCACCTATCTGCCCGCTGTTGCTGCGGGTGACGCGCAAGGCCTCCCGCTGATCGAACTGTTGCCCGCCGCCAATTCCGGCAAGCTGCATCAGCTCAGCCTCGCCGGCGGATTCGTCGTTATCGCGCCAGAAGTGAAATCCATCGAACGCGGCGCGTAGATACGCTGGCGGCCGATTGTGAGATAGGAGTTGTAGCTACCGCCACGCTGCCAGCTATTATGATCAACGCTGTACATGAGAGGCAAAGAATGGGGGGCGATAGCTAGGCGGCGTGGAAATCCACTTCGAAGATACGGGGACCCCGGGCGGCACCTTGATATAGCTCAAGTAAGGCTTGCGGCTTGCGCCTATGATTGCGGAAGGGCTTGCGGAAGTCTCGACGCTTATCAGATGTGAGCTGGAAGTAAATGAAGGTTGAGCTTGCACTTCCACCGTCGAAGCGGGATTTGCGGCTAGACCTGTTTCGGGGCCTCGCCAACTGGCTGATGTTCCTTGGTCATGTCTCCATCAGCGTGTTGGCCTGGTTTTCGTTCCGAAACTACGGCTTCAGCGACGGTGCCGATCTTTTTGTGTTCATTTCCGGCTACACCTCGGCTCTCGTCTTTGGGCGAAGAATGCTCGAGGGTGGCTTTGTCTTCGGAACAACCAGGCTGCTGCGGCGCGTCTGGCAAATCTATGCCGTCCACATCTTGCTGTTCGTGATCTATCTGGCCTCGGTCCATTTCCTCTCAACCAGATTCAACGCTCCCGATTTGATCGATCGCTTCAATGTTGCGCCCCTATTGAACGCCCCAGTGGAAACCATCACGCAGGGGCTGTTGCTCCGGTACAAGCCGCTGAACCTGGATGTGCTGCCGCTTTACGTCGTCCTGATGGGCGCCTTTCCGCCCGTGCTCTGGCTGATGCTCAGGCACCCGAACTGGGGCATGCTGGGATCGGTGGCGCTCTATCTAGCCGCCCGTCAATTCGACTGGAATCTCCCCTCGTATCCGTCGGGAGTTTGGTATTTTAACCCGTTCGCGTGGCAGCTGCTTTTCGTGCTGGGCGCGTGGCTGGCGCTGGGCGGAGCCAATACGCTGCATTTCCTGGTGCGTTCGAGGACCGTCCTGGTCTTCGGGCTGGCTTATTTGCTCTTTGCGGCCGTCATGACGCTGTCCGGGCTGATACCGGAGCTTCAGAAGTTGTTTCCGCGCGTTCTGTTCGAAACCTTCAACCCCAACGACAAGACCAATCTGGCGCCCTATCGCTTCCTGCATTTGGCGGTCCTGATCATCCTGGGCGCGCGGTTCATACCGATCGATGCGGCGGGACTGCAGGCCGCCATCTGGAAGCCGCTGGTTAAATGCGGCCAGCAATCCCTCGAAGTGTTTGCCGTCGGCATCTACCTTTCGTTTATCGGGTTCTTTGTGCTGCAAATGACTTCCAGCGGCATTATCGCCCAATTGGTGGTGGGAACAGGCGGCATTTCGATCATGACAGCAGTCGCTTACTATCGATCGTGGTCGAAGCGCGTTGAAAAACATGCTTACGGCCATGCCAATCAGCCTGCTGTGCAAAAGCCACACGCTCCCGCTAGCGAACCAGTCCAACCAGGTCATAAAATAGTCGTGGGCACGGCCTGAGCCCGCATGCTGTACGGTTTCGCGGCGGCCACTTCGCCTCAAATCGCAATTCGAACTCAATTATCGGCGTCCGTGGTTGCGCCCTGCAACCATGCGGGAAAGGGGGCAGTCACTCGGGCCCAACCTCGACATTCAGGATTGGCACGCGGCAAATGCTGACGAGTGATCTCCAATCGCTCTCCCGCGTGGTCGGTAAGTGGACCGTCCGGTCTTCGGCAAGATGGTTTGGGGGATCACGCTAAGAGCGTGAACTCCCAGTGAGGCACGCTTTCCCCAAACTTTTCGGTAACACGTTGAAATTGTTTGATCTACTGACTTCCCTTGGGAGCGCCAAGGCGAGCCGCAACGTATTGAGCTTACAAGATTATTTCTGGGTTTGGGCAAGCCTCCTAGAAAGGGAGTGCCATACCAGGTTTGAGGTCGTAGTGACGTGTAACTCTCCCCTTTGAATCAGGCGTCACGAGAGCCTCGTCGCTTGAGTCAAAAGTTGGAGCATCGGTGACGGCTTTGCCGAAGAACCTCGCTTCGGCATCCGTTCGCGGAATGAACGGTTATGGAACGACCGCTGCTGATGCAAAGCGGCCTTTCCAAAAATGGGCTGCGTCCGATGCGGGACATGCTACGAGATCGTAAGGATCTCAAGCTTCTGACCCGATGCGTCGGCCAGAGGACACGGCATCTCCGACGAGCCCGCGAGTTGCACTGCAGGGCGGGGGTGGCAAGGATGGTAGGCCGTTCGCTATGATTGTTGCCTTCAGCTCTTCGAGCCAGAGCCTCTCAGTGCGTCCCACACCGTCTGGTTGGCCTGATCGAAAGCCTTGCGCGACCCTGCGAGTGCAGTGCTGAGCACGGACCAGGACTCGCTTCCCGCTTGGTTGAGCTTTTGCAGGCGTGCTTCGGCTTCGGAAGCATCGGACTTCATTTGCTGAAGCGCGGCCTCGAGATCGGCGCGTCGGGCCGCAGCCACTTTGCCCGCTGCTAACTTGAATTTATCCGCCGCCTCGCTCCAGGCTTTTGCTTGCGCGGCAGCGATGTCCTTGAACGTGGCCTGCTGCTGCTCGATTTGCTTGCCGGCGCTTTCGAAATAGGTCTGCACCTGGGCTTCGAAGCCGTTCCACTGCTTGTCCAGCTCCGTCTTGGCGCGTGCCCAGGCAGCTTCGCCCGATTCGGCTTGTGTCTTAAGCAGCGCCTGAAACTCGTCGCGGCGCTTCTTCAGATCTGCGGATAATCTCATCCGCCTTCTCCCTGGAGTCGGCCTTGGCTTGACTGGCTTTGACCTCGAGCGAAGCTAACGCAGCGTCCATCTCGTCGATCCGCTCCTTGGTCCAATTCAGATATAAATGCATGCTGCTCTGCTCTGTCATGACCGTCTCCGTCCATTGGTCGAATTATTCATCATTTCCGAGCTTGGCCTTGCTCACGTTGACCTGCGTCAAATTCTGGTGCGATTTTGCGACGTGACTTGGCTGCGCGGTTAGTGGCGATTTGCCCCTTGCCTACCGACTCTGGGCGGTTCGAGCATGACCTCCTTCAAGCGATCACCACTGGCAATGACGACAACGAAGTTGAGTTTGCCGTCCTGCTTCATCAGACCTCCGGCCAGAGCGCTTCCCTCTCCAGCTTTCTCGGCGATGCGCACGGCATCCGACAGCTCCTGCTTAACTGACTTCATGGCAACGATGTTGCTCAGATCCTCTCTGTCGAGCTCCCTCAGCGATGACGAAATTTCTTTTTCAGCAACGCTTCCGGTGTTCGCATCTATGACGTTCTCCCAAATTTGCTCATTTCTTGCCGTCCGCACTCGATAAACGGACCGACCGGTTATCTCAAAGCTAACGTCCGCGGTCCGTGAACCGTCATGTAAATGCTCGGCGATCGCTACAGCCTCACTGAGTGGTATTTTTATCGCTCGAAATTGCTCGAGCAGGCGATGAATCGCTGCCTCCTCGGCATCGCGCTGCGCGGCTACGCCTCGATTTGCGGCGTCCAAAAGGTGAATGGGTGACATCGGCTATTGCGCCCGTAGCAGCAAGCGTGGCGGACAAAACGATAATCGCTAACAATCGCTTCTTCGACATGAGGTAAATTCCAGTCTCTGGGTCAAACCTGACCGGTGGCCTTATTGGCGTGGGCGAGGGTGCATGATGGCGTATCGACACGAACCTTGGCCGTCGCTCAGTGAATCGCACCATTCGCGAGTGGTATCGAAACTCGGATGCCGAGCAGATCGCCGCCGCTTCTCGGACCGGGTCTGAGCGAGATTGCGCTGTGATTTTGACGCGAGGCCGAACTGACTCCTGCTGGAACTGGCTTGATCGGAAACTTCCGGACCTAACTGCGCCAGCGTTTCACGGACATGGGTCGAGATTGCAGGGCTGCCGTCACTCCCATCGGCTTGCCCGGACGATGATACGGGAGACTGTCGTACAGCATTGGCCACATCAGAGCTGAGCGGCGGCGAGGGGGCCGCGGCAATCTCCTTGTCCGGGAGCGTAGGCAGGAAGCCGAACTGGCTGGTATCGATGACAACTTTTTCCGGTCCCTTCAGCTCGGACGTGATCCGGATCGGCGGAAGCGTAGAATGCGATTCGATGAGCTTGCCTGGCAGGGGCGCGGGTAGCAGCGAATCGGCTGCAAACAGCAGCACGAGCAACGCTCCGCCGACCCACAGAAAGTAACCCCGCAGGGGAGTTTGAGCATCGACCAAGCCGCGCTCACGTATTGACAAAACGGATGTTCTGCTCACAGGGCCCGGCCCCCGCGCTGAAGCCCCTTAAACGCGATCCAGGACCGCTCGTCGCCTGTTCGGCCTGACGCGGATGGCATGTGTTGCTTCCGTTTCGATTTCAGATGGCCGACGGCCGCCGATGCAGATGCGTGAGCTTGGCGTGGCGCGAGCCAGACGTTGACTGAACCGATGATGCAATCGCGAGCGAGGAGGGCTGACGTCATGGGGTGGCCCTACGCTGCTGTGCCTGCCGCTTGATCGGCACCGCCTCTCGATCGACGAACGCGTGCAGCCAGGCAACCAAGGATATCGCAACGCCCAGCAGCAAGCTCAGGCCCACGAGAGACAGAGCCACGACCAGGTTCAGGGATGCGAGCGCAAGCCCCGGCCACGGATTTTCCTTCGCGAGCGACCACAAAAGTGTTGACATTCTCGGTCTCCGAAATACACTAAACCGTATAGTTCATATACATCCCGAACCACGGGATGTGTCAAGAGCGAAGACTCACAAGCGCGTGTTCAGACGGTTTGAGGGGCGGGGAATCGGAGCATGACGCTGCGTTTCCCAGTCGAAAGAGCGACGCGTCAGCAGAAGAAGGGATTCTGTATGTTCAAGTACACATTAGTCGTCATGCTGGCGGCGTTGTTCGGCAATGGGACTGCCTTTGCGCAGGAGAACCGCGGCACTCCCGAACAGAGGGCCGCATGCGCGCCTGACGCCTTCCGGCTCTGCCTTAGCTACATCCCTGACGCCACGAATGTGGAGGCCTGTCTCAGGCAAAGAAAATCAGACCTCAGCGATGCTTGCAGAGCCGTCTTCGATCACGCTGCGGAAGCTGCTTCGGTCAGGACCATAGGATCGCGCCGGTACCGGGGCGCAAGGGACGAGGAATGATCGCATGAACACGATTTATGTTCCTGCTTTTGCCGCGTTCGGGGGCTCAGCCTTCGGAGCGATCTCCACGATCGTAACTGGATGGGTGACTCGGCGCCGCAGGCTTCGCGAGCGCCACACTGCCCGGTCGATTTCCAAGCGCGAGCGGCTCTATCGAAGCTTCATCGAGGAAGCCTCCCGACTCTACGCCGATGCGCTCGTCAGCGACAAATCCGAGATTCCGCAACTGGTCAGTCTGTATGCGCTCATCGGGCGGATGAGGATTCAGTCCAGCGATGGCGTGGTTCAAGCCGCGGAGCGGGCAGGTCGTCTGATCATCGAAACCTACCTGTCACCAAACCGCGAATTTGTCGATCTACCGGAGTTCATGGAGGAAATGGATCCCTTGCGTGGCTTCGGCGAAGCCTGCCGACGCGAATTGCATTCGATCCCATCTCGCTGAGGTCGCAAGCGATGCCGGAGCAGATACGCCTAGCCAGATCTTCGTGCATTCGTCGGCGGATCGTACAAGCAGCGATCCGATTGCACCGCGAGATCGGGTTCAAGAAGACCACCGTCGCCGATATCGCTCGCGGAGCGTCGATGTCGCCCGCTAACGTCTACCGCTTTTTCCCTTCGAAGCAGGCGATCGAGGAGGCGATCGTGGCGGATATGTTCGAGCACGTCTCTGCGGCTGCAACACTTGCGGCTCGCGGTGGCTCCGCCCTGGAGCGTTTAGGTGCTGTATTGAGGGCAATTTCGCAGCTGCACGAGCATCGGCTGGAAAACGACAGCAAACAACATGAACTGGTCGCTGCGGCAGTACGCGAGAACTGGACAGTCGCCCTGGTTTACGCAGACCGCATCCAGGAGCTTGTGCGCACGATCATTGCTGCCGGACAGGCAAGCGGCGAACTACGACCGGCAAGTCCGATGGCGATGACTTGTTGCCTGCTTGAAGCAATGGACGGGTATCTCAATCCGTCGCGGATCAGCGCGGCTACCATTCGGCCCGCGTTTGACGAGATGATGGATTTCTGCGCAGGCGCCCTGCGTCATGTGCCTTGGGGTCCGTCGATCGACCTGGCCGCCGACTTGCGTGCGAAAGCCGTGACGCAGATGGCGAGCGGGGTCTGTGGCTGATTCACGGCCTCCAGTCTGCCTCGCAAGCCGCCAGAAAGAAATTGACCCGTTCGTGCAGGAACGTCGGCAGCTCTTTTCTGAGATCCTTCAGTTCCTCACCCATCAGCGATCTCATAAGCATCGGAAGCAGAATGAGGTCCATGAACATCTGCGCGGTCGCAACGCTCCGCTTTGCGCTGAAAGGACCTTTTGATGAGCGCGCGATCCTCTGCGTTGCCTCGTTCAAGAGCTGCGAAACTGCCCCAGCCGCGCGGTCGCGCGCCGCGTCGTGAACATTTCGGCTCAACTCGGGAAATCGCCGCGCCTCGGCGATCGTCGCGCGCGTGAGGTCCAACGTGTCCTCGACGAATCTCTCCACGATCTCGATGCCGAGATTGGTGAGCTTTTCCTGGATGGTGCGGCCTGCCGGCGTGAACCCGTCGAAATCTGTCAATCCGTTGATGGTCCGGGCCACCACAGCCACGAACAGAGCCTCCTTGCCGGGGAAATGGGCATAGATGGTCGGTTTGCTCGCAGGGGCCAACTCGGAGATATCGTCGATGCTGGCACTCCGAAAGCCTTTCTCGAGAAAGAGCTGCTGGGCTGCATCGAGAATCCGCGCCTGGACGTCTCCGGCAAGGTCCTTGGGTGGCCTGCCGCGTTTCGGGCTTTTGTTCTTCGCCATCACCGTCTCCTAATCACGAGCTTGTGCCCGCCTAGATCCCACTTGACATGCCCGGGACGGAAATGCAATAAAAAGAAAATATACGGTATAGTTTACTTTAACCCGTCGAGGGCCGGCTTTTGATTGCCGGGCCTGCGACAGCTCATCCGGACGACCGGCCCGCCGTCACATGCGCGTTCGGCCCCCGCTCATCCGGCGCAACCTGAGGAGATCGTCGTGACTGTGTGCAGGCCGGACTCGCCAAAAGTGGAGCAGGGCATTCTGCTGCGCGAATTGAATCACCGGATCAATAACGGGCTCGCCTCGGCGATCAACCTGGTCTCGGCCGCGGCCGTCCGAGCTGAGGGGCCTGAGGCCAAGCGCGCCTTAAGCGACATGGTCGAACTGTTGCATGGTTATGCCGATGTGCAGCAGGCGCTCGAAATGCCCAGGGGCAAGGCTCTGATCGACGCCGCGACATACATCCGCATGATGGGCTGCGCCATGCGCCGTTCATTGCTGGATCGAATGAATATCCGGCTGGCACTCGACACCGAATCTCTTCCGCTCCAACCAGAGCGATGCCGGCGGCTGGGATTGATCGTCCACGGGCTCGTAACCGAGGCCGCGAAGCATGCGTGCTTCGAGGCGCGGACCGGAGAAATCAAGGTCAAGCTGACACAAATCGGCGCGGTGGTGAATTGCGTCGTCCTGGACAATGGATCGCGGTCGGTACGGGGCGCCGCGGGGCGCGGAGTCCGGATCAGCAATGATCTTGCCAAGGGCCTCGGCGGCCGGGTCGAGCACGGCTTCGGCACGGATTTCACATCCGTCGTCCTATCGTTTCCGCTGACAGAGCGTGAGCGGCAGGCGAACTGGGCGATGGCGAAGCGTCGCATCATCCGGTCGCCTAGCCGGTCAAAAGTCAGCCCACCCGATGCCTCGGCGCTTTACCCAGGCGCGAAATGCCCGGATCGGGGCAGCCGCCCCGTTGCAACTCGACTGGATCCGAATCCCGCTCGCGGAGCCCAACCGATCTCTGCCCGTCCAGCGCCGGATGCGCTGCGGGAGTTGTTGTCACCTGGTCACGTGTCATGAAACATCACTCTGAGATCCAAACTGAAATCGTTGGAACTGCCCGCAAAGGCAAGCTGACGGGGTCCGGCGTCCTAGCGGCCGCGCTTGTCGCAATCGGGCTGAGTGGCTGCAACGATCATGCCGCTGCTCCCGTCACGCGTGCCGCGATCGTCCGCACAGAGATCGTGCAGCCGCGCGATCGACAAGCCTCCGTCACCCTGACTGGCGAAATCCAGGCCCGGTTTCGCACGGATATCTCGTTCCGCGTCAGCGGACGTGTGCTCGCGCGCTATGCCGATGTCGGCGCTCACGTCGAGGCTGGCGAGGTCCTCGCTCTGCTCGATCCGGCCGAGCAGCGGGCCGATGTCGATGCTGCGAACACAGCGGTCATAGCCGCAGAATCCCAGTTGCGTGTGGCCAGGGCGACCTTCGAACGGCAAAAGGCGCTGATCGCAAGCGGTTTCACCACGCGGACGGTCTACGATCAGGCGCAGGAAGGATTGCGAACCGCAGAAGGTGCGCTTGAAGCAGCAAAAGCGGAGCTTGGAACGTCGAAAGACGCCCTTGGCTATACCGCGCTGCGGGCCGAAGCGGCAGGCGTGGTCACCGCGCGCAATTTGGAAGTCGGCCAGGTCGTACAGGCCGCGCAGCCCGTTTTCTCGTTGGCGCAGGACGGTGAACGGGATGCCGTGTTCGACATCTACGAATCCCTCTTCTTTGGCGATCTCGACGACAGCCGCGTATCGCTGGCGCTTGTTTCCGACGCAGGCGTGACGGCGAACGGGCATGTCAAGGAAGTCTCGCCCGCGATTGATGCGAAGAGCGCGACCATCCGCGTCAAGGTTGCCATCCAGGATCCGCCGGCAGCGATGACGCTTGGAAGCGCCGTTGCAGGAACCGTCAAAGCAAAAGCCAAGCAGCAGATCGCATTGCCCTGGAGTGCATTGGCGGCGGCGGGATCGAAGCCCGCGGTTTGGACCGTCGATCCGGCGACTAAAACGGCTGCGCTCAAGCCGGTGACGATCGGCGGTTATGAAGCCCGTGAAGTGCTGATCAAGGCGGGCCTCAAGCCGGGCGAGCGCGTCGTGATCGATGGCGGCAAGCTGCTGAGCGTTGGCCAGGCCGTGACATATGAGGGAGACCCGTCATGAAGAGGCGCGCCATGATTGCAACCGGCACGTTTGTATCCGCGCTGGTGCTGGCTGGATGTCAGCAGGAGGCGAAAGCGCCCGAGCCAGTGCGACCAGTGCTGTCGATGGTCGTTGAGCAGAGCCGCACGGACGGCATCGTTGCCGTGGGCGTTGTTGAGCCGCGGTACAAGACTAACCTCGCGTTCCGCGTCTTGGGGCGTCTGACAGGGCGTCCCGTCTCCGTTGGCGACCTCGTCAGCGAAGGGCAAACTGTCGGTGTGATCGATTCCACGGCTCTGGAGCTTGCGGTACGCTCGGCCAAGGCTGAGCTTACGAAGGCCGAGGCGCTGCTGGCGACTGCAACGGCGACAGAGCAGCGGCAGCGAACCCTCATCACAACCGACGCCACCACAAAGCAGACACTGGACAATGCCGAGCAGGCGCGGGCCGGTGCCGCCGCGTCGGTGGCGCACGCACAGGCGAACCTGTTCAAGGCCATCGAGCAACGGGGCTATGCACAGCTCAAGGTCGATTTCGCCGGCGTCGTCACTGCGGTGGGCGCAGAAGTCGGGCAGGTGGTCTCTCCTGGCCAGAACGTCGTGACAGTTGCGAATCCCGACATCAGGGAGGCGGTGGTCGATATCGGGGAGGATTTCCCGGTGCCGCTTGAAATTGACTTGCCATTCACAGTTGGCTTGCAGCTGCTCCCTGACGTTCAGGTAGAAGGCAAGGTTCGCGAGATCGCCCCGCAGGCAGACCCCGCGACGCGCCTACGGCGAGTCCGCATCACCCTGAACAATCCCCCTGAAAGCTTCCGCTTAGGCACGACCGTTACGGCGAAGCTCGGCAAAGAGCAGAGTCCGACGTTGCGCGTCCCCGCCTCAGCGGTGCTCGCCAAGGATGGCGCTAATTTCGTCTGGGTCGTCGATCAGCGCGAGAGCACCGTGTCGCTGCACAAGGTCGATCTCGCCGGGGACCCCGCAGATGCCCGCGTCGCCGGCGGGCTTGCCCCCGGTGCGCGCATCGTGACCGCCGGAATCCACAGCCTCACGCCGGGGCAGCACGTCCGTATCAAGAAGGATCAATAGCCATGAAGTCGTTCAACCTTTCCGACTGGGCGCTCGAACATCGTTCGCTCGTCTGGTATTTCATGATCGCCTTCATGGTGGCAGGCTTCTTTGCGTACCTTCAGCTTGGTCGTCAGGAAGATCCCGACTTCACCATCAAGACTATGGTGATCCAGGCGCAGTGGCCGGGCGCATCGCCCGAAGAGGTGGCGCGTCAGGTCACTGACAGGATCGAAAAGAAGCTCGAGGAGCTGGAATCCCTCGATTACACCAAGAGCGTGACGGTCGCGGGCCAGACCACCGTATTCGTCTATCTGCGAGACACGACAAAGGCGCCTGACGTCAAGCCGACCTGGGTCCGCGTCCGCAACATGATCGCGGATATCAAAGGTGATTTTCCGCAAGGAGTGATCGGACCGGGCTTCAACGATCGCTTCGGCGACGTGTTCGGTAACATCTATGCCTTCACCAGCGACGGCTTGACCCAGCGTCAGCTGCGCGACGAGGTCGAGGGTATCCGCGCCAAGGTCTTGACCGTGCCGGATGTGGGTAAGGTCGACATTCTGGGAACGCAGGACGAGGTGATTTACCTCGAATTCTCCACGCGGAAGATCGCGGCCCTTGGCCTTGACGTCCACTCGATCATGGCCTCCCTGCGGGGACAAAACGCGGTCGCGCCGTCCGGGGTGTTCCAGGAGGGGCCCGAGCGGCTCAGCGTGCGGGTGAACGGCCGGTTCACGTCGGAAGCAAGCCTGAACGCGGTCAATCTCCGTATCAACGACCGCTTCTTTCCGCTGACCGACGTCGCGACCGTCACGCGCGGTTATGCTGATCCCGCCAAGACCTTGTTCAGGTACAACGGCCAGCCTGCAATCGGGCTTGCCATCGGCATGAAGTCCGGCGCAAACCTGCTTCACTTCGGCGAGGCGCTGAAGGAGGAAATGTCAAAGGTCATTGCCGACCTGCCGATCGGCGTCGGCGTTCATCTGGTCGCCAATCAGCCCGTCGTCGTCGAGCATGCCGTGTCGGGCTTCACCCATGCGCTGTTTGAGGCCGTGGTCATCGTTCTCGCCATCAGCTTTCTCAGCTTAGGCATGCGCGCCGGTCTTGTCGTCGCAATTGCGATCCCGCTGGTTCTCGCCATTACCTTCGTGGTGATGGCCTATGCCGACATTTCATTGCAGAGAATTTCACTGGGTGCATTAATCATCGCGCTGGGCCTTCTGGTCGATGACGCGATGATTGCCGTCGAAATGATGGTGGCCCGACTGGAGGCCGGCGATCCCCTGGAAAAGGCCGCCACCCACGTCTATACGTCGACCGCCTTTCCCATGCTGACAGGCACGCTGGTCACCGTCGCGGGCTTTATCCCGATTGGGCTGAACAGCAGCAATGCCGGTGAATTTACCTTCACCCTGTTCGTCGTGATTGCGGTCTCCCTGATCGTGTCGTGGATCGTCGCGGTGCTGTTCACCCCGCTGCTCGGCGTCACCATTCTGCCCGCAAAGATGAAGGGGCACCACGGGGAGAAGGGCCGGCTGGCGCAGATGTTCGCCCGCCTGCTACTCGTCTGCATGCATCACCGCTGGATCACTGTCGGCGTGACGGTTGCAGCCTTCTTCGTCGCGTTGTTCGGCATGACATTCGTGCAGCAGCAGTTCTTTCCCTCGTCGGACCGTGACGAACTGGTGATCGATTGGAATTTGCCGCAAAATGCTTCGATTGCAGACACCAATGCGCAAATGGCGCGCTTCGAACGTGAACAGTTGCAGGGCAATGGCTCCGTGGAGCATTGGTCGACTTATGTCGGCACGGGCGCGCCGCGGTTCGTGCTGTCGTTCGACGTGCAGACGGCCAATTCATGGTTTGGCCAGCAAGTAGTTGTGACCAAGGGCGGCATAAAGGCGCGCGACCTCGTCAAGGCGCAATTCGAGGAATATGTGCGGAAGACGTTTCCAGGCACCGACACCTACGTCAAGTTGCTCGAGGTCGGTCCGCCCGTGGGACGTCCCGTGCAGTACCGCGTGAGCGGGCCAGACATCGCGAAGGTCAGGGATCTCTCGCAGCAACTCGCCGGCATCGTCCGGAGCAACCCCGATCTCGGCAACGTCGTGTTCGACTGGATGGAGCCTGCGCGCGTCGTCAAGGTCGACGTTCTCCAGGACAAGGCGCGCCAGCTCGGCGTGACGTCGGAAGACATCGCCACGGCGGTGAACTCGGTGCTCGAGGGCACCCCGGTCACACAGGTGCGCGACAGCATCTATCTCGTGAATGTCACTGGACGTGCGACCGCCGTCGAGCGCGGCTCGATCGATACGCTCCGAGATCTGCAGTTAAGCGGGCTCGGCGGGCAGGCGGTGCCGCTCGGGGCCGTGGCCAATCTGCGCTACGAGATCGAGCAGCCGACGATCTGGCGCCGCGCGCGGATTCCCACGATCACGCTGAAGGCTGGCATCGTCACCAACGTTCAGCCGAAGACGATCATGGATCAGTTGGCGCCGAGGGTGGCGGAGTTCGCCAAACAACTGCCGGCGGATTACTCGGTGGTGATCGGCGGCTCTGTCGAGGAGAGCGCCAAGAGTCAGGCGCCGATCGTGGCCATCGTTCCGCTGATGCTTTTCGTCATGGCCACAATCCTGATGATTCAGCTGCAAAGCTTCCATCGCCTGTTCCTGGTGTTTGCGGTCGCGCCGCTTGCCGTGATCGGTGTCGTCATGGCCATGCTGCCGAGCGGCTCGCCTCTCGGATTCGTTGCCATCCTCGGCGTGTTGGCACTCATCGGCATTCTGGTCCGAAACTCCGTGATCCTGATTGTGCAGATCGAGGATCTGAGGAAGGAGGGACGCCGAGCCTGGGACGCCGTGGTGGAAGCGACCGAGAATCGCATGCGGCCGATTATCCTAACCGCGGCCGCCGCCAGTCTCGCGCTGATTCCGATCGCGCGCGAGATTTTCTGGGGCCCGATGGCCTATGCGATGATGGGCGGCATCATCGTCGGCACGCTACTGACGCTCTTGTTCCTGCCGGCGCTCTATGTGGCGTGGTTCCGGATCCACCCTGTTCAAGACGATGGCCGGCCAACCCAAGAGGCCGTTGACCCGGCGCACGACAGCCATTCGTCGAATCCGACTCTCGCGCCGGCCGCGCCGGTGCCGGTCCTCGAGACCCAAATCTAAAACGGAGACCATAATGTCCTGGAAGATACACTTGACGCTGTCTGTCAGCATGACGCTCGCAGCGATTTCCTTGGCGCCGACTGCGGTGTTTGCGCAATTCCCCGGTCCGCCTCCATTGGGGCCGGGCGGTCCTCGGCCGATCGCGGCCGGCGGTCCTCCCGCATTCGCTGGTCCTCCTCCCATGGGGCCTGGCGGTGCGGCGCATGCCGGCTTCGGCGGTCCGGCTCCTCGGCTGGGCGCCGGTGCTGGTCCGCGCGGCGATCTGAGGGCACTTGGCGGCGTCCGCGCTGGCGGTCGTGACGGACCCGCGGTTGCACGCTCGATCGAGGCTCGTTCTGCACCGGTCAGCGACGGCCGTTCAGGACGCTTCAGCCATGGTTATGGCGGGCGGCGATACAGTTATGGTGCAGCCTATGCCACTGGAGCCTATGCCGGATATGCCTATGGCAGTTCGAACGATGGCGCTTATTCCGATAGCGACTGCTACTACGTCTACAAGCGCCACCGACGCATTCTGGTTTGCAACTAGCGGACGGATCTCATCCTGCGAACACTGCGGTGGATATCGTAAGCGCCTTGGCTTCGCTGGTGCTGGTGATGGAGACCGGTTCGTTCACCGCAGTTGCGTGACGTTGAAGCGGACTTCGGCGCTGCGTCAGCGTGTCGAGCTGGTCGAGAACAGCACGCAACAGCTTTGAGCCTCCGCATTCAATTCCGAGTGGGAGGAAGACCAACATCCAACACCGAGAGTGGGCGGTCATTCAGCTTCAGCACGAGCTTGTGAACGTGCACGCTTGACAGGTCAATTATCAAACTATACGGTATAGTTTATTAAATCGGATCATGAAGCCCAACACGGACCCGTTCCAGACAAAACGCGCTTGGGCAATCGCAAAAGAGCACGACACCCATGAACTTTCAGCCTCGACCACACCTCACGATCATCGACCGGCCTCCGCCGTTCGATTGCATAGCGTTGCTCTTACAGGGCGGCGGCGCTCTAGGGGCTTACCAGGGGGGCGTCTACGAGGCCCTGGCCGAAGCCAGCATCCATCCGGATTGGATTGCCGGCATTTCGATTGGGGCGATCAACGCTGCAATTATCGCGGGCAATCCTCCCAATTCCCGCGTTGACCGTCTTCGCGAGTTTTGGACGCAGGTGACGTTGGACGCGCCGTTCACCGATTTGATGAATAGCGATCACACCCGCAATTTTCTCAATCAGGTGAATGCGAGCTTTGCGGCGGTGTTTGGCGCAAATGGATTTTTTTCCGCGCGGCCACTGACGCCATGGCTACAAGCGGGTGGAACGCTTGCCGCCACGAGCATCTACGACACGAGTGCATTAAGGACGACACTGGAGCGGCTCGTCGATTTCGATCGTATCAACGCCGGTATGACGAGGTTCAGCGCAGGTGCCGTCAATGTGAGGACCGGCAATCTGGTCTATTTCGACACTGCCACCCATACGATTCGGCCCGAGCATATCCTGGCGAGTGGGGCGCTGCCGCCGGGCTTTCCGGCGGTCGAGATCGATGGCGAACATTATTGGGACGGCGGACTCGTATCCAACACACCGTTGCAATATGTGATCGAGTGTGGCGCCCGTCAGGACACGCTTGTGTTTCAGGTCGATCTCTGGAGCGCACGCGGCCAAATTCCGCGCAATATGGCCGACGTCGTTACGCGTCAAAAGGAAATTCAATATTCGAGTCGCACCCGAGCGAGCACGGATCAGTTCAAGAGCCTGCACCGGTTGCAGCGAGAGCTGGCAGCTCTCTTGAGCAGGCTGCCTGAAGATCTGCGCGAGCAGGAGGATGTCAGGCTGCTCAGGACGGCTGCCTCTCACAACGTGCACAGCCTCGTCCACCTGATCTATCGCGCGCGAGACTACGAAGGCCACTCCAAGGACTACGAGTTTTCCCGCCTCTCGATGCAGGATCATTGGCGCGCCGGTTATCACGATGCGTTGCGCACCCTTCGTCATCCCGAGGTGCTGGCGCGCCCGACCAGTGCGGACGGCGTCTCCACCTTCGATCTTGAGCAGGATGGTCGCGAGTAGGCCAGCCGGTCATTCCCACTTACAGGAGAATTCAAATGCGCGAGAATGAGGTCGTGAGGCGGGCGTTCGCGATGCCGCTGACCAATCCGGCCTATCCGCCGGGGCCGTATCGGTTCGTCAACCGCGAATACCTGATCATCAGCTATCGCACCGATCCGGCGAAGCTGCGATCGGTCGTTCCGGCTCCGCTCGAATTTGACGAACACGAGGCGCTGGTCAAGTACGAATTCATCCGCATGCCGGATTCCAGCGGTTTTGGCGACTACACCGAGAGTGGCCAGGTCATCCCGGTGTCGTTCCGCGGTCGCAGGGGCGGCTACACCCACTGCATGTTCCTGAACGATGAGGGGCCCATCGCCGGCGGCCGGGAGCTCTGGGGCTTTCCGAAAAAGCTCGGTCAGCCGACGCTGCGGACCCGAGATCGATACGCTCATCGGGACTCTCGATTACGGTCCGTTGCGGGTAGCAACCGGCACGATGGGATACAAGCACCGCGAAGCCGACCTGGCGCAGGTCAAGGCCGCTCTCGAGGAGCCGAACTTTCTTCTCAAAATCATTCCGCACGTCGACGGCAGTCCGCGGATCTGCGAGCTTGTCGAATATCACCTCGAGCAACTTGTCTTGAAAGGGGCGTGGACCGGACCCGCGGCTCTCGCCTTGACGCCTCACGCCCTGGCTCCCGTGGCCGATTTGCCGGTTCTCGAGATCGTATCCGCGATTCACATCCGCGCAGACCTTACCCTGGGGCTGGGCAAGGTCGTTCACGACTATCTGCAACAGCCGGTTCGACGCCCGGTCCGGAGCTACGAGAGAAGTCTGGTCACATGATGGACGACCGCGATCGGCTGCGCGAGCCCGGAAGCAGCTCGCAGTCCAGCTGCAAGACCGTCACAGATCAATAAGGAAAGGCGAAATGGATATTCTGAAAGGTAAAGTCGCAGTTGTAACTGGTTCGACGAGCGGCATCGGTCTCGCGTATGCGCGGGCATTCGCGGGTGCTGGCGCCAACATAGTGCTCAACGGGATTGGGGCACCGGCCGATGTCGAAAAAACGCGGATTGCAATCGAGAGCGATTTCGGGGTGAAGGCCATCTATTCGCCCGCGAATATGGGCGAGCCAATGGAAATCGCCAACATGATCTCGTTTGCCGAGAGGACGTTTGGCAGCGTGGACGTGCTCGTCAACAATGCCGGCATTCAGCATGTTTCGCCGATCGAGGATTTTCCGGTCGAAAAGTGGGACGCAGTCATCGCAATCAACCTCTCCTCCGCATTCCATGCGATCCGTGCCGTTACTCCCGGCATGAAGCAACGAGGCTGGGGCCGTATCCTCACCACGGCGTCGGCGCATTCGCAGGTCGCGTCTCCCTTCAAGTCGGCCTATGTCGCGGCCAAGCATGGCATCGTGGGACTCACCAAGACGGTGGCGCTGGAGCTCGCCCGGTCGAAGATCACCTGCAATTGCATCAGCCCCGGCTACGTCTGGACGCCGCTGGTGGAGAAGCAGATCCCGAACACGATGAAGGCGCGCGACATGAGCAGGGATCAGGTGATCAACGACGTCCTGCTCGCAGCCCAGCCGACAAAGGAATTCGTCACGGTCGAGCAGGTAGCTTCGCTCGCGCTCTTCCTGTGTGGCGAAGGCGCCGCGCAGATCACCGGCGCCAACCTCTCTATCGACGGCGGCTGGACGGCCGCGTAGGGCCCGCCGAAATGCACACCGGCGCCTAAAACGCAGCGATAGACCAAGAAGACAACAATACCCAACACCTACGACGGCTGCCTACTGAACATCAACAATTCCTCTGGAGAGAAGATCATGAACAAGCGACTGATCGCTAATGTCATTGGCTGTGCCTGCCTTACGCTGGCGACGGCTGCCGAAGCTCGAACCTCTTACGACGGTCCATGGAATCTCGTTTTCGTAACGCAACGCGGGAGCTGCGATCCGACCTACAATTTCTCAGTGAACATAAACGACGGCGTTGTGACGCATCCCAATCTAGTGAAGTTTAGTGGGTATGTCGGAAGATCGGGCGCAGTTCGCGCGTCGGTGACGGTCCACGACAAATACGCATCGGGTTCGGGAAAGCTAACGCGAGACGTCGGCCGCGGGACTTGGAGTGGCCAAGCAGGAGGTGGGCGCTGCTCGGGATATTGGACCGCGCAACGAAACAACTAGGACGCAATCACCACTCCGCGCCGGCGAAACCCTGCGTAGCGCTGGAGCACTATGCCTTCAAGTTCGCAGTGCAGGGTTAGCGCTGCGGCCGGCGTGTTTGACGAATTGATCGTGCGGTTGGACTGTCCAGAAACTTCGCTAAGGCGGCAAGATGATGACGAATGCGACAGGCGGCTCACTGGTGTGTCTCGGGCAGAGTGATGGCTTCGAAGTCCAACCGGTTCTCCGGCGTAAGCCGGCGGCTGGCGAGATCGAGGTCGCCGTTGCTGCGGCATCGGTCAATCCGATCGATGTGCGGCGCGCGCAAGGCTATGGCCGGCGATTGCTGTCGCTTGTCGGGGCAGGGCGGTTTCCCATGGTGCTGGGCAATGATTTCGCCGGCACGGTGACGGCGCTTGGTGACAATGTCGACGCGTTCATGATCGGCGATCGGGTCTACGGCGTGAAGCCGCCATCGGCCGAGGGAACCCACGCGAGCCGCGTACTGGTCAAGGCCGCGCATGTACTGCTGGCAGGCGCGGGGCGGGACCTTCAGGCGCTTGCGGCACTTCCGTACAGCTTCGTGACCATGTGGCTTGCGGTGCGGGACGCTGGACTGACCCGGCAGAATGCCGCCGGAAAACGAGTACTCATCCATGGCGCGGCCGGCGGCCTCGGAACCTTGGCCCTCCAGATGATGTCCGCATGGGGGGCCAGCGTGACGGCGATCGCGCGGCCGTCGGACTTCGTAGCCTGCCGGGAGGTCGGCGCGATCGAGGTGGTGGACAGCAGCAAGCCGTTCGCGACGCTTTCCAGGACGTTCGACGCCACGCTCAACTTCGCCGCTTGGGACGATGATCTGGCGCTCATCGGCGCTCTGCGCGAGGGCGCGCTAGGCCATGCCACCACTGTGCATCCGCTGCTCGCGAATTTTGACGAGCTCGGCTGGGTACGCGGTGTTCTAAAGACGCTTTCCGACAAGCGCCGGCATCGCGCCGCCATGCCGAAGAATGGACGCTATGTATGGACTGTCTTCAAGCCCGAGATACCCGCGCTGCAAGAGTTGCGCAAACTCGTCGAGCAGCAGCGCGTCGGACTGCCCATCGCAGTGCGGGAATCTCCGGCCGGAGCAGCCCAGGCCTTCGATCATGTGAAGAAGGGCCGGCGGGGACGCGCGTTGATCCTGCCGGGCTGACCAAGGTCCCTCTCAATCAGCGGCTCTATCGGACTTTGCGTGTTTGCATGGAGTGCCTCTTCGCGGTCGGCGCACGCGGGGACTGATCCTCCCTGCCAGCGTCGCTTCTCTATTTGGAAACGACTGCCAAGTTATTGGAACTACTAGAGAGCTTTTTCAGTCTTTTTTCCAAATGCGCATTGAAATCGTGGAATAATCAAACTGATTGTGATTCGCCATTCGAAGGTTCGATCCCTCCCGCCCCAGCCACCCATTCCTGTTTTTTAGAGAATTTCCTTTTCTTGACGAGAAAGGTCCACCAAATGCGGGCTTTTCTTATCCTGGAAAGTCTCCGGAGACCGGCGTTCGCACTTTTTGGGCAAAAATTCCCGAAAGTCTCCAGCCGAATCTAGGAAAACTCCCATTTTTTGGAGACCCGCCTTGGAGACCGAAGAATAAGTCCACTGCGCGCTAGTGGTGGCATTAAGTTTCAGTCTTGATCGTTCGGTTTCAGGTTGTCGCAGCAGTGACGACGCAGATCGCAATGTTGCAGGTAGTCTCGTTGGCGCCTGAGCACAGCGCGGATGCGGGCGTGCGCGAGCTTAAGGCGGCGATGATGCTGGCGGGTCTTTCCGACGCGCGTTGAGTTCGTGTTCGTGCCTGGTCCAACGGGCGCAATAGCTTCGCCTACTGCGCCCGCGTGCGCGTCGCAAATCGCGCATCACAAATTGCGATCTCGGTCGCGATGTTTCTAGAAACAGGGGAACCGCAGGTTCCTAGGCCGGGCCACCTATTCGCTCACTTGGAAACGGCTGAGCGCACGCCTTTGCAGGTGACGTCGCTTATTGATGGCACGTTTGCGACACGCCTGCCCATCTCGAAGCTGAGCTGGACCCCGTCTAGCGAAAGCAGTAGCTTCCATCGGCGCGCAACGAAATGGTCAACGGAGGCCCTCCGTGGAACATCGCGGCATCAGTTTCTCGGTCGTCGAAATGAACTTTCCGCGCGGTTGGAAATGGACCGTAGGAAAGGGCAAAACGGTTACGGTCGGCGTTTGCGCCACCAGACTCGATGCGATCCGTCAGGCTCAAACCTTTATAGACGCAGTTATAGATTGGGCAGCGTAAACCACTGCGGGGCGGATCGCTCGCGTGGATATTCGGGCGAGCAAACGGACATTTGCGCGATCTCATCATTTCGGAACGCGCCGGCAGAACTCAAGCTTGCAACCGAAGCTTGGTTTAGAAACGTCGCGATCGCCTTGATCGCGATTCCGTGCAGCTGGATGAAGCGTAAATCAAGCTCCGCTGGCCGATGCGCCACGCCGACGACGACGGTGCCGCCCGGGCCAAACCCCGCCCGGCCTTTGCGCACGATGGCGAGTGCGTCCGAGAAGGTCGAGTGCTCGGCGACACAGTCGATCACGTGATCTATTCCGCTCACCCCTTGCTCGCCGCCCATTGGGCGATGGTCTCGACTAGCCCTTTGCTCTCTTAGCTCCTCTCCTGGTCAGAGACCCGCTTACTCCAACTCAATTTGCGTTTGAACAGACCGGACGATCCGATCGAACGCAGCTTTGGCCAGCTGATCGTCAGTGTTCCACTCCATTGTCCAATTCGGCTGACCTTCCAGTTTCTTGAACGTGGCGATGTCGTAGGCGCCGCCGGAACGTGAGAGCCACGCCTTGAGTGTTGGGTGGTCATGGACCAGCGACCAAACCCTGGCTTCGATATCGCGTCGGGCAGCCTTGACCGGATGCAACTCATATTTTTCCTGAAGGTGACTGGCGATCTGGTCGAGCCGCGTGTAGCAGGCCACAGAGACCTTGTGTTCCTTGCCTGCGATACCAAAGCCCCAATTGGCGCCAGGCCGAGGCGTCGGTCCAAATATGAAAAGATCTTCCAGCTCGCTGCACTCGACGTGTTGGCGAGCGGCCGCGAGCATCATCTGGCGCAGTTCCTTTTCGCTCCTCCGTTCCTTGACCACGCGGCATCTCCCTGAACGCAAATAACGCCGTCGTCCGGGCGCTCACCGATCGAGCGCCCGGACGGATGTGTCAGCCATTGCGATTAATCGCGATGCGGCGGACATTCTTCGCTTCGGCGGATTTCGGCACCGTTACGGTCAGCACGCCGTTCTTGAACGCGGCGGAGACCTTGTCCTCCTCGACGTCCTCTAGCGGTATGCGCCGTTCGAAGCGACCATAGTACCGTTCACTGAAGCGACGGGCCTTGTCTTCCGACTCCGATTTCTTCTCGCCGGAGATCGAAAGAACGCCGTTTGCGATTTCCAGGCTGACGTCCTTCTCATCGAGACCGGGCAGCTCGGCGGTGATGCGCACCTCCTTGTCCGTCTCCTCGATGTCGATCTGCGGCCAGCCGAGCCCATCCAGAGTCCGGGAGGCAA
>NZ_JAACFS010000178.1 GCF_029051645.1 Bradyrhizobium sp. CSA112 | reverse complement strand
GTGCTTGTCGCCGGACCGGTCCTGGCGCGCCACCACAACCGCATCGCGCACCCAGGCGTGCTCGCAAAGCCGCGCGGCGATCTCGCCCGGCTCGATGCGGAAGCCGCGGATCTTCACCTGGTCGTCATTGCGGCCCAGAAACTCCAGATTGCCGTCCGGCAGATAGCGCGCCAGGTCGCCGGTCCTGTACAGCCGATCGCCGTCCACAAAGGGACTGGCGATGAACCGCTCCGCCGTCAGATCGGCACGGTTCAGATAGCCACGCGCAACCCCCGCCCCGCCGATGTAAAGC
>NZ_JAACFS010000177.1 GCF_029051645.1 Bradyrhizobium sp. CSA112 | reverse complement strand
AACCGTGTCGCGCACAAAGTGGGCCGTGTGCCCGGAAGGCACCAAATCCTGGATCGATGGCGGCAGCAGCCAAACCTGATCAACGTCCCAAGGACGAAATGTCTTGCTCATCCACCGTTTGAATCACGACGCTTGTTCTTCGTCGAGAAAAATCCGATTACTCGGACAGGCTCCTAGTCTTACTGCGTCATAAATTTCGATAGCTGCTTTGACTTGAGATTGCCCTGATGCAACAAGGACATCGAGATAGTGTAGACACGAGAGCAGCGTTCAGTCTTCTCCGAACGGTCGCAATCGAAT
>NZ_JAACFS010000176.1 GCF_029051645.1 Bradyrhizobium sp. CSA112 | reverse complement strand
TGACGACCAGGTGAAGATCCGCGGCTTCCGCATCGAGCCGGGCGAGATCGCCGCGCGGCTTTGCGAGCACGCCTGGGTGCGCGATGCGGTTGTGGTGGCGCGCCAGGACCGGTCCGGCGACAAGCACCTTGTCGCCTATGTGGTGGGCTCGGACGAGGCTGGCTCGGACGAGGACGGTGGAGGCGGGCTGGCCGGCGCCTTGCGGGCGCACTTAAGTGCGCGGCTGCCGGACTACATGGTGCCGTCGGCGTTCGTGCGGCTATCGGGGCTGCCGCTGACGGTGAACGGCAAGCTCGACCGCAAG
>NZ_JAACFS010000175.1 GCF_029051645.1 Bradyrhizobium sp. CSA112 | reverse complement strand
AAAACCGCGACGCTACGTCTCCCGATCTTGTGAGACCCATCTCAGCCTCCCCATGCTGAAAAGTGAGTCTTCTCAAATATATGATTCCTGTCGACAAAGACCGCGACACTCTGACTCAGTAAGACTAGGAGCCTGTCCCTATAATGGACTTAGGTTAAGCGAAGCGGGTTCTGAAGCTTTTTTTGGGGAGACAGGTTCTCCTCAGCGTGCGGCGGCGAGTTTTGCGAGGTTGTGGGCGATGCAGATCATGGCCCATTCGGCTTTGACCTTGTCGATGCTGCGCAGGAGGAACTGGCGGAAGCCTC
>NZ_JAACFS010000174.1 GCF_029051645.1 Bradyrhizobium sp. CSA112 | reverse complement strand
GAACCGCACTCGCTCGCTTTGTTGACCTGATTTTTGGGTCATATCGAGCGGAATTATCCGTTTTTTGCCTTATGCGAAAAACATATGCTTTTCTTCGATGAAGTCATATAGCCCTACCGCGCTGCGCCAGCGCCTCGCCTTCGGCCCGGCCGCCTCCCATGCCGCCGCGCTGTGGCCCGGCATCCTCGTGTGCGCCGTGATCGCGCTCGCCGCCACGTTCATCGCCGAACACCACGGCGGCCCGCAACTGCTTTATGCATTGCTGATCGGGCTGGCGTGCAACTTCCTGGCGAACGTGCCGCGCGTGTCGGCGGGTGTGGCGGCCTGTGCACGCACGGGGCTGCGCTGCGGCGTGGCGCTGCTGGGCGCGCGCATCACGGT
>NZ_JAACFS010000173.1 GCF_029051645.1 Bradyrhizobium sp. CSA112 | reverse complement strand
GTTTATAGCGACGATGATTTTCTTTATCCGGGCCAGGAGAGCGGTTTTGCCCTCAAGGTGTTGCCGGAGATTGTCGCCGAAATCCAGAATCTGCCAGGGCTGCATTTAGCCGGACTTACCCATTTCCCTTGCCTGCTTTGGGATGAGGCTGTCGGAAAAGTTTTGCCGACACCGAATCTTCACACGCTGATACAGGCACGGGATCAACTGGCGAAATCTGGTATTGCACTTGAGCAACTGAACGCGCCTTCAGCGACCAGCTGCACTTCGCTGCCATTACTGGCGCAATACGGTGTGACTCATGCCGAACCCGGTCATGCGCTGACGGGCACTATTCCGGCAAACCAGCAGGGCGATCAGCCTGAACGTATCGCGATGCTCTGGTT
>NZ_JAACFS010000172.1 GCF_029051645.1 Bradyrhizobium sp. CSA112 | reverse complement strand
ATCTAATCCTGTTTGCTCCCCACGCTTTCGTGCCTCAGTGTCAGTGTTGGTCCAGGTAGCTGCCTTCGCCATGGATGTTCCTCCTGATCTCTACGCATTTCACTGCTACACCAGGAATTCCGCTACCCTCTACCACACTCTAGTCGCCCAGTATCCACTGCAGTTCCCAGGTTGAGCCCAGGGCTTTCACAACGGACTTAAACGACCACCTACGCACGCTTTACGCCCAGTAATTCCGAGTAACGCTTGCACCCTTCGTATTACCGCGGCTGCTGGCACGAAGTTAGCCGGTGCTTATTCTTTGGGTACCGTCATCCCAACCGGGTATTAGCCAGCTGGATTTCTTTCCCAACAAAAGGGCTTTACAACCCGAAGGCCTTCTTCACC
>NZ_JAACFS010000171.1 GCF_029051645.1 Bradyrhizobium sp. CSA112 | reverse complement strand
GTATTCACTCGAGACGGCCACCTCGACGGTGCGCTGCTCGAGATCTAAGGTGTCGCGGTCGACAGCCAGCACGCGCTGCAGCTGCTGGCCCTCGATCTGACGCAGGACGGGCATCGGCTCCGCGCTATTCGTCGTCGGCGGCTTCTTCTCGGCCATCGTAGGGCTGCTCCTTTTCGGTTTTCTTCGGATCAGCGAGCAGCCCCTTCTCGCGGAGCAGTTGCTCCTCGGCCTCGATCTCCTCGAAGACCTCGTCGGGGTCGTCGCCATTGAGGCGGATGTAATAACCGCGCGACTTGGTGCGGTTGGCGATGCTCTCGGTCGCCGCTTTCGAGTCTTTCAAGGGGTCGACCCAATCCCAGCCACGGGCCTGCCATTCCTGCTCGCTGCAG
>NZ_JAACFS010000170.1 GCF_029051645.1 Bradyrhizobium sp. CSA112 | reverse complement strand
GCCTGGCGCTGCTGATCGCCTCGTTCATGACGCAGAACGACGCCCGCGACGCCCCTTCGCCTTACGTCCAGGCTGCCGTCCTCTGACGCCTCGAAGATTCCCCAGCCTTATCAAATGGAGATACACATGGGTCGACTCAATGGAAAAGTTGCCGTTATCACTGGCGCAAGCCGCGGCATTGGCCGCGCCACCGCAAAACTGTTTGCGGCCGAAGGCGCGAAGGTCGCAGTTCTTTCGCGGA
Source organism: Bradyrhizobium sp. CSA112 (assembly GCF_029051645.1). GTDB lineage: Bacteria > Pseudomonadota > Alphaproteobacteria > Rhizobiales > Xanthobacteraceae > Bradyrhizobium. The sequence goes on along the minus strand of NZ_JAACFS010000170.1, from coordinate 152 downwards.
CCTCCGAAGGCGTCGAACGCGTTGTCGCGGATATCGTCGAAGCCGGCGGCACCGCGCTCGGCGTCGTCTGCGACGTCGGTGAAGCCGATCAGATCACGGCCGCGGTGGACAAGGTTGTCGCTGCGTACGGCCGCATCGACATTCTCGTGAAC
>NZ_JAACFS010000169.1 GCF_029051645.1 Bradyrhizobium sp. CSA112 | reverse complement strand
CACCTGGTCGGGCTCGATGAAGTAATGGGCCACGTCCACGCGGCTGGAGCCGACGAGCACCGCGCGCCCGATGGCGATCCCCCGGGCGACGGCCAGACCATGGACCGCGAACGTCATCGGGTGTCTCCGGGTGCGGCGGTGGATCGGGGGGCCATGCGGAGCGTCACTCCCCTTCGCCGAACTTGCCGTCGATGAGCGCGCGCAGCGCGTCCATCGCCTCCTGCTCCTGCGGGCCGTCGGTCTCGATCGTGACCTCGGAGCCGATGCCGGCGGCCAGCATCATCACGCCCATGATGCTCTTGGCATTCACGCGGCGCTCGCCCCGGCCCAGCCACACTTCGCAGGGGAAGCTGCCGGCCAGCTTCGTGAGCTTCGCGGACGCACGGGCGTGCAG